>JBKBLN010000002.1:0-372857 GCA_046296415.1 Spirosomataceae bacterium
AAAAAGGCCTGAAGGGCCGTAATCATGGGCTACTTCGTGGAAGAATCCACTAACTAAACGACATTGAATTATGAATTATGAATTATGAATTATTTGGATAAAATTCTTATTTCATGAGAAAAGTATATAAAAAAAGCGACCCGGTGTTTCGGGTCGCTTTTTTTAATGCAATACCAAATGCTTATTTACCGCACTGAGACAAGATGGTCTTCAGGGTTCCTAAGTTCCCGGTTACCTCGTCCTGATTAGGTTTTACTTCGTTGCATTTTTCAAAATACGGAAGTGATTTAGAGAAAATCGAACAAGCTTTTTCCTCAACCGCTTTCCCTTCGGCACGGTAGGTTTTCATGTCCATGTCATCCACTTTTTTCTTGATCTCAACAGCCTCATTGAAGAAAATAACGGCCATGCTGAAGTTGGCATCGTAGTTGTTAGGCTCAACCGCAAGTACTTTCTGGTACTGCGCCATAGCCATGTCTTTTTTGCCTACGTTGTCATACAACAAACCCAAGTTCAATAGATTATTGGTATTTTTAGGATCAGCCTCCACCAATTTCGAAAGGTCGGCAATCGCATCTTCAATCTTATTCGAACGAATGTACGTATTGATCAATTCTCCTTTCAAATCCTTGTCATTGGGTTGTGCGATGATCCCTTTTTTCAAAGTCGCAATGGCCTCATCGTACTTGTTTTCATTCGATAAAAGAACGGCTAATGAATAATACACCGCCGCATCTTTTCCGTTGTTGGCAATGAATTTATCAAAATACTTCTTTGCTACATCGAACTTTTGATTTTGCTGAGCCACAATACCGGCATACAAAGCGGCTGTGGTATCATTTGCTTTGACATCGTTCGCCAATTCAAACAATTGCAACGCCTTTGTCAATTCTTTCACTCCATAAAAAGCGGCACCTTGGGTCATCAATCCACCGTAAAGACGGTCGCTTTTCAATGACTCATTGATTTTCGCTACATCTTTGGCCGCTGGCTCTACCTCAATCGCTTTTTTGTAGGTATTGTAAGCGGTCATGGAAGCCATGGAATCTTTTCCACAATTGATGGCCATATCCAAATAAGCATCCGCTAATTTAGACCATGTCGCTGCCTTGGTATTTTTCTTTGGATTCTCCACGTTCTTTACATTCGTGGCAATCGCTTTCTCCATGGCAACACATGTTTCCTCCCGGATTTTGTCTTGCAATGCATCTTGAGCCGAAGCTGAGAAAGCTCCAAAAACCAATGTTGAGGCAACCAACATTCTCTTTTTCATAGGTAATTTGTTAAATGGTTTACGATTCAATTTTACACAAAAAAATTAATAAAAAAGGCCCTTAACAAGCTTTTAACAAGGGAGAGGTTAGGCCTCCTCCCCTGTTGGTTCAGTGGTTTCGCCGCCTTCTTCCTCTTCTTCTCGGATGATTCGGGTGACTGACGCGATGTTATCATTTGTTCCAAGCTTGATCAAACGAACCCCCTGTGTAGCGCGGCCCATCACACGTAGTTCCGCTATTGGGATTCGAATGGCAATTCCATTCACGGTAATGATCATTAAATCATCCTCATCCGATACCTCTTTGATGGCCACCAAGTTACCTGTCTTATCGGTCAACTGGAAGGCTTTCACCCCTTTGGTCCCGCGGGAAGTTAATCGGTATTCTTCTACTTCGGATCGCTTACCAAATCCATTTTCGGATACGACCAACAATTGCGCCTCTGGACGAGAAACACAAATCATCCCGATTGCCTTGTAGTCATCCTCCAACGAAATTCCTTTTACCCCTGCGGCGCCTCGTCCCATCGGTCGAATGCCCGCTTCATGGAATCGAACCGCTTTTCCGTTTTGAGAAGCAATCACAATGTAATTATCCCCGTTGGTTAAGGCTACATCCAATAAATTATCCCCTTCGTTAATGGAGATCGCTATGATCCCGTTCTGACGTGGACGCGAGTAGGCTTCCAATAAGGTCTTTTTCACGATCCCTTTCTCGGTACACATCACAATGTAGTTATTGTTGATGTAATCAGGATCGGTTAACGTCGTGACATTCAATACCGCTTTGATCCGGTCATCGGCTTCAATGTTGATCAAGTTCTGAATAGCGCGTCCTTTGGATGTCTTGGATCCTTCCGGAACCTCAAAAACACGTAACCAGAACAGTTTCCCCTTTTGGGTAAAGAACAACAAATAATTATGGTTGGTGGCGGTGAACAAGTGCTCGGTATAATCGTTGTCTTTGGTCTTGACACCCCGAGATCCTGTACCTCCCCGTCCCTGGGTGCGGTACTCTTGCAACGGCGTCCGTTTGATATACCCCTGATTGGAGATAGTCACGAGCATTTCATCATCTGGAATCATGTCCTCGATCGAGAACTCACCCGAGGCCAGTTCAATTTTGGAACGACGCGCATCTCCATACTTCGCCTTAATATCCAAAAGATCATCTTTTACGATACCTTTCTTCAACTCATCGGAGTTAAGAATTTCATTAAGGCGGATAATGGTGGCTTTTAGTTCATCAAATTCACCGACGATTTTATCTCGCTCCAAACCGGTCAAGCGCTGTAGACGCATGTCAAGAATCGCTTTGGCTTGAACCTCACTTAGGATTTGGTCTTCGGTCATTTCTTGAACCATCCCGGCAATACCTAGCTTCAACAGGCCATTGGCAATGAAGTCGGCTTTCTCGGTTCCGGTCATGAAGTCTCCACGCATCAATCCTTGCTTGGCTTCGTCAGGATCTTTGGATTGACGAATGAGGGCAATCACGGCATCGATGAAATCTTGAGCGATCAACAAACCGATCAGGATATGGGCACGTTTTTCTGCTTCCCGCAATTCGTATTGAGTCCGCCGTGTAATGACCTCGATCCGGTGCTCAACGTAATATTTAATCAAATCTTTTAAGTTCAATAACATGGGACGGCCATTCACCAACGTCACGTTATTGATACTAAAAGACGACTGCAGTTGCGTAAACTTGTAGAGGTTGTTAAGGACGACATTGGGAACGGCATCGCGTTTCAGGTCGTATACCACCCGAAGTCCGTCTCGGTCGGATTCGTCCCGGATATCAGCAATTCCTTCTATTTTCTTTTCATTAACCAATTGGGCGGTTTTTTCAATCATGGCCGCTTTGTTGACCATGTAAGGAATTTCGGTCACCACGATTTGGTCTTTTCCTGTTTTGCTCACCTCAAAATTGGCCACAGCGCGAATCACGACTCGGCCACGACCTGTTTCGTAGGCTGACTTCACTCCATTGTATCCATAAATGATACCCCCTGTTGGAAAATCTGGCGCTTTGATGTGTTCCATCAGCTCGCTGATTTCAATCTCAGGTCGATCGATGTAGGCAATGATGCCATCCACCACTTCCGACATATTATGCGGAGCCATGTTGGTAGCCATACCCACGGCAATTCCTGAGGATCCGTTTAATAAGAGGTTAGGAATACGAGCTGGGAGCACGGATGGCTCCTCCAAAGAGTCATCGAAGTTGGGTTGGTAGTTGACTGTATCTTTGTTGATATCAGCCAACATTTCTTCGGCTACTTTTTTCAATCGAGCTTCGGTGTACCGCATGGCGGCGGCAAAGTCACCGTCCACAGAACCAAAGTTTCCTTGGCCATCCACGAGGGGATAACGAAGTGACCAATCTTGGGCCATCCGGACCATGGTTTCGTAAACCGAGGAGTCACCATGCGGGTGATACTTACCCAATACTTCCCCGACAATACGTGCCGATTTTTTGTAGGGTCGATTGTGATACACCCCTAGTTCGGACATTCCATACAACACCCGACGATGCACAGGTTTAAATCCATCCCTCACATCCGGGAGAGCCCGGGAAATAATAACGGACATGGAGTAATCGATGTAGGCACCTTTCATTTCATCCTCAATGTGGATGGGAATAATGGTTCCTTGATTACTGGCTTCTCCGTCTAAATTCTCTAATTCATCAGCCATAGATTAGTACACTATTTTTTTATAAGAACATTAAACAAAAATAACGAATTACCCTCACTTATTTACCTTTTTCAAGGAAGATCGAGTAAATCGGGTCGTCTTTTTTGGGTTCTTTCCAGAGATTGCTCCAATCTCCAATCCTGGATTTTCCTTTCGTGCCCTGACAACAGGATATCGGGTACTTGTAGGCCCTCAAAATTAGCGGGGCGGGTGTACACAGGGGGAGCAAGTAAATTATCTTGAAAGGAGTCGGTCAAGGCAGAGGTTTCATCGTTTAACACACCTGGTAACAACCGAATGATGGCATCGGCTAAAATGGCAGCGGGTAGCTCTCCGCCACTGAGTACAAAATCACCGATTGAGATTTCTCGGGTCACCCAATGTTCTCGCACTCGTTCATCGATCCCTTTGTAATGTCCTGCAATGAGAAGGAGATTTTGCTTCAACGAAAGCTGATTGACAATCCCCTGGTTGAGTCGCTCTCCATCAGGGGTTAGGAAGATGATCTCGTCGTAGGTTCGTTCTTTTTGCAAGTCTCGAATGAGGTTGACCAGCGGTTCGATCATCATCACCATACCGGCTCCACCTCCAAAGGCGTAGTCATCGATTTGGCGATTGGGACCTAATCCATAAGATCTGAGGTCATGAACTACGATTTCGGCGAGTTGATTTTTCTGGGCACGTTGAAGAATGGAATGCGCAAAAAAGCTTTCCATCAAAGCTGGGACAGCTGAAATGATATCAATTCGAAACATCGTCATCTAAATCATCAGGTTCAGTTTCATTACCTAAGTACACATCCAGGAGACCATCTGGGAGTCGGACAATCATTTTTTTAGTTTCGGCCTCCGCCCGCAAAACAATGGAATCGGAAATGGGAATGAGCACTTCTTGTCCTTTGACATTCACTGCGATGAGATCCTGTTGAACCCCTTCATAGATAGACAAAATAGGTCCTAGAGAAAGTCCAGAGTGCTCGTCATATACTTCGTACCCGATGACCTCATGGTAAAAAAATTGGCCTTCTTCTAGATCAGGCAGGGTATCCAAAGGCAAATACATATCGAGATTGACGATTTTCTGAGCCTGTTCAAATGTATCTACGGATTCGAATTTACAGATGGATTTCTTGCCTTTAATTTGGAGGTTTTCAATAAAATAAGGTACCAATTGGCCTTTTATGTCCAAGAAAACAGAATCCATTTCTTCGTATTCCTCGGGAAAATCGACGTCGAGGTACACGATGACCTCTCCCTTGAGTCCATGGGTTTTGGTGATTTTTCCGAGCTGAAAGCAGGTATCTTTTGTCATTGCTTCGGGTTTAATGTGTCATTGTCAAAAACCAAAAATCCCCGCCGAGGCGAGGATTATGGGTGCCATGATTTTGGATTGCCTTAAGCCTCGGTCGACTCTTCGGCAGCGGTATCATCAGCCGCTGGAGCTTCTGTTTCCTCCGCTGCAGTTTCTTCAACCGCAGTTTCGGCAGCAGCTGCCTCCGCTAAAGCTTTGGCTTTAGCAGCTTCCATGTCTTCTTTTTTCTTACGCTCTGCTTCCAAAGCGGCTTGCTTAGCTGATTCTTTCACATTGGAAAGTTTTGCAATTTTCTCAGCACGAGCTTTTTCTTTTTCCTCTAACCAAGCGTTGAAACGGGCATCTGCCACTTCTTGCGTGATAGCACCTTTGTTAACACCCACTTGAAGGTGTTTTTTCAACATAATACCGGCTACCGAAAGGATTTTCCGGGTGGTATCTGTTGGTTGAGCACCTACCATCATCCAATGCAAAGCACGCTCCATTTTCAAGGAAATAGCTGCTGGAGTGGATTGAGGATTGTACTGACCGATTTTCTCAATGAAACGACCATCCCGTGGTGATCTTGAGTCGGCTACGACGATGTCATAAATTGGAGCTTGTTTACGACCCCGACGCGCTAGTCTGATTTTAACTGACATAATTTGACAATTTGGTGGGAACCCGTCCCACATGGTTAAATTTTGAAACGCAAAGATACGTTTATTTTTTCATAAAAAAAAGAAAAGCCGATAAGCCGAGTTCTGTCGTGCCTTATCATTTATCTAGGATCTTCATCACTGAAGACCTCCATCGACCTACCCTCCGACGGGAGCGAGCCACCCCCTGCTGACGCATGTCGGTATATTTGGTCTTTCAACCCATGAGGTTTACCGTGCCCAGCCCATCACTGGCCTGGCGGTGGTCTCTTACACCCCCGTTTCACCCTTACCAAGAACTATTGGCGGTTTAATTTCTGTGGCACTGGCTGTCAAAAGGTCTTTTCCCCTTTCGCCTACCCGTTAGGTAGCATGGTGCTCTATGTTGCTCGGACTTTCCTCTGATGTTTCCACCAGCGATAAGGTAGCTTTTCTTTTGACAAAGGTACGGATCCCAACTTATAATCCCTCCACCTGCAATTGAATTTTACCGGTGGCCTGCACAATCGCTGAAAGACCTTCTTGAGCAATCACTATTTTACTGGGCACCAAATGGGACAATTGACCTGATATTTTAAATCCAGGACTGGGGGATTGATTCAAGGCACTTTGAATCTCGGTCTGCGCCGATTTCAATTGATCTTGTAATGGAATCTGAAAATTTTCTTGAATTTTACGTTCCAAAGTGCCATCAAATATCCATGCTGCCGCCTTGAGTAAAATATTTTTTGTTTTCAAATCGAATTCTGTTTGAGCTAACTCGATCCGTTGCAAGGCTGGATTATACACGGGTATGGCCTTGATAAAAAGAGTTCCTTTAATGGCTCCTGAGGTCAAAATCTCAAATACAAGGCGATCCTCTGATCCATATAACGAAATTTTTTCAAACGTAATTTCCTTTTTCTTAAAAGCATAACTTGACCCTCCCAACTGTTTTTGTGCCAATTGAGTAGCCGTCTCATAATCAATGGTATTGACGAGTCCTACTTGAAACTGATCTGGGATCGACTGTACATAGCTAAAGGCCGGCGCTTTACTTAGCTTTTGAACGGGAGCCGGTTGTTTTCCGGTGAATGTTTCCGTGTAGGCTTTTAGTCCCAAAGTCATCCGAATTCGGCGATTGGCCGCGACAATGGGTGTACAATAAATTTGGATGGGAATGACCCGCAGCCAAACTTGATATTCCTCTTGAATCAAAATCGGCTCAAGCGATTTATTCCAAGCATCCAGGACATATTTTGACAAATTAATATCCTTACTGGCCGATTGGTCGATGGTACGGGCAATGGATTGCAGGTTAAGTTCAATTACTTTTCCGACGATCGGACCGATGGGGACCTCCACCGCTCCAAACTTTAACGTGGGTTTTGTTACCCAAGTATATCCTTGTGGAGTGGTGTAGGTGGAAATGGACCAATCCTCTCCCAATCCAAAGCGGGTCGAAAACTTCATGACCATTTCAAAAGATGTCTCTTGGTATTGCTTGTATCCAAAGGCGCCATATCCTTTCTGAATCCACACTTTGATGGGTACCGAAAAATCAAAACGATCACCAATTGCTTGCGTGAATGCAATGGGCTTGGTTTTGGTGACCTTCATCTTAAGATCATCTTGGTTGTTGTTGGTAAAACTATCGTCAACGTAGATGTCGGTTCCCACCGCGGCATTGATTTGTTTTTCAATATCATTTAACGCTACATCCACCGGAACCGCAATGGTGGAAGTTAGCTTTGATGCCGTTGCTTGTTTGATGGATGTTGACTCGGTGGGTCGTTCAGGTTCAATTTTTTGAGCGACTAATGTTAGACTTACTCCGGAGAGGAAAGCCAATGTGAGAAGACTTTTTTTCATTTTAAAGAAACTTTTAAAGCGCCGTAACCAAATTTTTCTTTTTGTGCCTCTTGAAACCAGGCCACTTGAGGATGTTTGGATAGATGTCTCTGCAGCTCTTGTTTCAGTACACCATTGCCAACTCCATGAATGAACGTCATTTCCGACAATCCTTGGGCCACTCCCAGTTCCAAATGCTTTTTAAAGTATTGCAATTGATACCCTAATGCTTCCTGCTGAGGTACACTTTGGCCCTCGGGCGTAATTTTTTCTAAATGGAGATCCACAACCGAGGGCGTCACAGTCATTTCGACGATATCCCCGTTGGTTTGATTTTCCTGAAGTGCAGTTGCAACAAGAGCCGGCTGCCAATTCAAGGGTTGTGAACTTATTTCATCTAATTGAAAGACATAACCTGCTTCCTGTACCAAAGGAATTGTTTTCTTCTTTGAAAAAAAAGTTTTGGCCTTTCCTCGTACTATGACATGCAAAGGCGGCTTGGGAGAAAAAGTCCCTTCCTTAAAATACAATGCAGTAAACACAAAATTACCCCATTGTTCAAAGTCCGAAATTTTCCATTCCTTCAACGATTTTTGAAATGACTTAGGTTCCAAGGTGCTGGCTAGAATACCTGTCTCGGCATTCCCCTTCTCATTGATTAGGGTAAATGGAAGCGTGTAATCTGTATTATTGATCAGATAAACCACCACCCGCTCCTGGTGAATAGGTAAAAATGCAAGAAAAATCCCTTTTTCTGCCAGGACGGCCCTGGGTTTGATTTCATCCGAGGAGGGGGAGTTTTTTTTGAAGTAAGTCAATTCATGATCAGCAATTTTAACTACCTCATGAACTTGTACCGGTAGAATAAACCCTTCTTCAATTTCCACTTCGACAATCTGCCCAGAAATTCGCATGATTATTCCTTCTTCCTTTCCGTGCAGTAAGCGAACACGATCGCCAATAGATAATTGTGTCATATTTTTTAGTAGAGTCCAACGTATTTACGAATAATCCATTCCAAAGACATAAGCATCAAGAGTAATCCGCCCAACCAAGGCAAGTCGATGGTTTGTTTCCGGCGCTCCGAAACAGTTATTTTGCCAGGAGGCGGATTTTGATTCATGTCATTAATCCATTTTTCGAGATTATTCAGCGTCAAAAACTCACCCCCATTTTGATTGGTTATTTCCCGTAGCCAACCAAAGTCGGCCTGCCGATTTTCATCCTCAATCCATTGATTATTCAACAAGAAAGATCCCTTCACTTTTTGAGGTAGGCCATCACAGATGGCCTCGGCTGTAAATGTATAGGCTCCCGGAGTAAGACCCGATAACTGAAAAGATGCTGGGCCAGAGGTAAAAGAATATACTTTGGATTGCTTGGAGTGTGTCAAAGTTAACTTGATGTCAACCCCTTCTAGGGCATGACCGGCTCGATCCCAGGTTTCAGACCAAAACGATATCGTTTCACCTCGAGAGTACACAGATTTTTCAGTATTTACTTGCAACCTTGCCTGACCTGATGGATTAAGGAGCTGTTGCATCAACCGAATCCAGAGTTGATCTAAAGCATTGACCTGCTGCGGATTTTCCGCTACTTCCATTCGCCACTTCCAAATCCCTTCTCCCAGCAAAGCAGCTTCCTTATTTCCGACCAATAAAAGTGGACGATTTGCAGGAACTGTTCCAATCAATTGATCTATCCAAATTTCAGGTTCTTTGGAGGCAACGTAGGTGCCAAAGGGTACCAGAAGGGGATCCAAATTGGAGATAAAATCATTAGTCTGGTTGTCGACGGCAATCCAACGGCCCCTCGCGCGATCTTGTTTATTTCCAACCCCTTGGATACCCACCACATTTTGCACACCATTAAAAGCAGGGAGGTTGGTTTCATTTCCTACAATAAAAAATAAAGGAATGCCTTGAGATTTCCATCGGCTGATCCATTCAACCGACTGAGGGAAAGAACGAGAGGGCAATTGATGTAAAATGACTCCAGCATAGGGGGGGGCGACAGGCGATTTTGCGGATCCGAGCGCCGGAATGATCCATTCCTCCACATCAAACTGATTACTCTTTAAGATAGAAGCCTTTAAAGAGCGAATATCAGGATGCGGTGCGTGAGCTAAAATCAATATTTTTTGTTTGTTTTCAATCACCTCCACTGGCTTCTTCATCTCGTTGTTAAACGTATTGACCTCTCGTCGGTCGGGTACCACTTTCACACCGTAAATGAACGTGCCTTTTTCAGGAGCCGTGGTGGTCCAAACCCAAGGCAGGAAGTCATTTGAATTTGCACTGGTCCAGTTTCTGGTTTGAATGATTTGCCCGTTTCGGGTAAGGTGGATGGCAAAGGAGCTTCCTTTGAGTTGATTAATTTGAATATCGGTTTCGATTTGAAATGGATTCCCAACCGATACTTGATCATTTACAGCAAATCGTTTGACGCGCGCGTCCGGTTTAACCGTGGTATCGCCAACTCCTATGGCATACAGAGGAAATGGAAGATCCACAGAACGGACACCCTCATTGACCAAACCATCTGAAATCAATAGAAGTCGGGGTGATGATTGGGTGATTCGATTTTGGGACAACCGCAACAATCCGCTCAAAATGGGCGAAGAAAGTTGGGAGGGCATTTGCCAAGTGGGTAATTCAGTGCCTTGAAGGTCCATGTGGATTTGATCTCCTTCAAGCGACTCAAGCAGCGTTCGAATTTTTTTAGTATCTGAAGCATTGGGTTGCATGGATTTAGACTGGTCCCAAACGATCCACCAGGCGGGTGTTAGGGTTTCCGACTGGATAAATTTCCAATAGACCTGAGCCAACAAAAAGAGCAACACGAGAAGTGAAGAGGCGCGAAGTACTCCCAAAAGGAAACGAAGGGGCTTGGCTACTTTGGTCTCGTTTCGATAAATCAACCAAGCGAGGCCTCCACTAACACCAAAAAACACCAACCACCCAAGAGGTGAAAGACCTATCCATTGTATTGATTGCATGATGTGGATACTTTTTACAAAATAAACGAAAAAAGGTACATGATGAACATGTACCTTCTCTTGGGGTCGGAAAATGAGTTACATCACCATTCCTCCATCCACCACCAAGGTTTGTCCGGTGATGTACGTGGAGAGGTCCGAGGCTAGAAATAAACATGCATTGGCAATATCTTCTCCATTTCCTGCTCGTTTCAGTGGAATGTTTTTAAGCCATTCGGCTAATTGGTCTTGATTTAATTCACCGGTCATTTCGGTTTCAATAAATCCTGGAGCAATGGCATTACACCGGATATTCCGGGAACCTAATTCTTTGGCAATGGATTTGGTAAAACCAATCATTCCGGCTTTGGATGCGGCGTAATTGGCTTGACCAGCATTACCCATCAGACCCACCACAGAGGAAATCTGGATAATCGATCCTTTTCTTGCACGCATCATGGGTTTTGTAGCGGCTTTGGTCAGGTTAAATACCGACTTTAAATTCACCCGCATCACTTCATCCCATTGATCTTCGGTCATTCTCATTAATAGGGTATCACGTGTAATACCTGCGTTGTTAATCAAAACATCCAATTGACCAAAATCTTGAACCACATCATTTACTAGGCTTTCGGCGGCATTAAACTCGGACGCATCGGACCGGTATCCTTTGGCTTTGACCCCGAGGGCTTCTAATTCGGCCGCAAGAGCCTCTCCTTTTTCCACACTGGAGAGGTAGGTAAATGCGATGTTTGCACCCTGCGAAGCAAGATGGGTAGCGATGGCACGACCAATTCCACGAGAGGCTCCTGTAACCAAGACTACTTTATCTTGTAATAATTTCATGAGAGAGTAATTTAATGGGATAGTCCTTCAACAACAATGACAAATTCCCCTTTGGGGGATTTTTGCTCAAAAATACGAATAATTTCAGAAATGGAACCTCGAACTGTCTCTTGAAACATTTTAGTCAGTTCTCTTGACACGCTTACCTGCCGATCAGCACCCAACACTTCTCCCAATTGGGTTAAGGTTTTGACGACCCGATACGGTGATTCATAAAACACCATGGTTCGTTCCTCTGCGGCTAGGGCTTGCAGGCGAGTTTGGCGACCTTTTTTTACGGGCAAAAACCCTTCAAATACAAAACGGTCTGTGGGAAATCCAGATTGAACCAAGGCTGGAATGACAGCTGTAGCTCCCGGGAGGCATTCCACCTCAATCCCAGCAGCGAGGCAGGACCGGACCAATAGAAACCCAGGATCCGAGATTCCGGGAGTACCGGCATCAGAAACCAAGCAAATTCGCTCTCCCTTTTCTAGTCTGGAAACTAAGTTTTGAACGGTTTGATGTTCATTGTGGGCGTGATGACTTTGGAGGGGTTTCTGGATCTCCAGATGTTTCAATAAAAAACCGGTGGTGCGGGTATCCTCCGCCAAAATCAAATCGGCCTCCTTTAATAAGCGAATGGCACGGAGGGTGATATCCTCTAGGTTACCGATGGGTGTAGGAACAAGAACGAGTGGCATGGAATTAGGAAGCTAAAAGTTGGTCTATTTTAGCGGCCATATCGTAGTCTTTTTCTGTTACTTGGTTGCCCGCATCGTGGGTGGTAAAGCGTAACTCGACGCGGTTATAGGTATTGATGATGGTTGGATGATGATTGGCAACTTCCGCCAACATAGCCACTTGGGTGAGGAAGCCAAAGGCCTCGATGAAGTTTTTAAACTCAAAACTTCTACACAAATGATCTTTATTTAGATGCCACATAGGAAAGGATTTCAGGGTTAATCAAAAAAGCCCAAATCAAATGATCTGGGCTTCTTGCAGAGAGAGAGGGATTCGAACCCCCGGACCTGTTACAGTCAACGGTTTTCAAGACCGCCGCATTCGACCGCTCTGCCATCTCTCTTTCTGGTCGTTTTAGTAACGTGGTGCAAAGATATAGGATAAAAATCCCTTTGTCAAGTGTTCTATTGATTTATTTTTCTTTTCGAACAATTAAGAAAAGGGAACTTCCCCATCCGCCGCGGGGGGGAGACCATTTTTTTTCTAGGCTAACTAGTTGATACAAAAGTTCGTTAATCATACGATGGGGCATCGATACATCGCTTTTGATGGTGGAATAAAATCTAAATTTTAATTGAATTCTTTGTATCCACCGAATACTACCGATAAGTGGCGCCAGCCATCTTGACCAACTTACCCAGTGTCCGGAAAGATGCCTATTTTGGGACAGCCAAGACTGAAAAAACGAGGGATGGAAACGCCTCTTCGCTCCCACGGCAACATCATGTATGCCCTGAAAGGCATCGTATGCTTGGTTATTACTAATTAAAATGCCACCCGGGGCTATTAATTTTTGAAGGTCCTCAAGAATGGGTAGCAATTCATCGTCTTCAAATTGATACCATACATCATTGCAAATGATGACATCAAACGTATGGGGCTCAAATATTTGGGCTATTTGTCTGATATCCAAGACTTGTATTTTTCCTAGGTGCCGTCGGTTGGCCAGCTGCACGGCTTTAGGATTGTAATCAAATCCGGATAAATTTTGATAACCCTCCTTTTGTAATCGCTGCAGCATTCCTCCGGTCCCACAACCTGCATCTAGAATTCGAGCTTGAGGATCAAATTTTTCTTTTTGTAACATGGAAATGACCCGGTCATGGAGGTGACGATACCACCAATGCGAATCCTCCACCTGAAACATGGCCTCATATTCCTCATCATTCAGCAGCATGGGATCTCTTTTTTAGGGTCCGAATACTGAATTGAGGTTGTCCATTGATAGCCATGTACGATTTACCAATGTATTCTCCGACGATAGCCAAGGAACACATCAAAACCCCACAAAGGAAGATGACAACCGGTGATCCCCAATGATTAATCACATTCGTAAAATATAAGAAAAAATAACATAACGCGAAGATGACCGATATGGATCCCAGCAGAAAAATCACACGAAGGGGCAGCAAAGAATAACCAAAAAGGATGGTCAAAAACAAGGAGATTAATTTTCTTAGGGTGTAATTGGACTCTCCCTCTGATCGTTCGTGATGTGCCACCTCCACTTTGCCTATGTGGTTGGTCACTTGAAATATCAATCCATCGATGTAGGGATAGCCCCCTTTGTAGCGAATAATTTCGTTGACTACATCAAAATGAATTAGTTTAAAACTTGAAAGGTACAAATCCTTGGGCTTTTTGAGGAGGTAGGTAGTTAAATAATTCACCAATTGACTCCCGAGGTTTCGGTAGGCAGCATGTTTTTTTTCGGTGTAATACGAGTAGACAACATCAAAATCACCTTCTTTGGCCTTATCCACTAATTTTAAAATCTCGGATGGAGGATTTTGAAAATCATCGTCGATGATCACCGCGTACAAACCAGTCACATGATTTAAACCAGCCATCACGGCATTGAATTCTCCAAAATTTCGTCGTAGTGAAATATAGGTAATGTTTTCGAATTCCCGTTGGAGAGAGAGACAGATGGGATGCGAGTTGTCTGGACTGCCATCGTTTACGAGAACAATTTCAAATTGATACCCTTGTAATTCCAGTTGCAATTGTTCGACTAGCCGCCGAATTGAACCGGCCCCTCGGTACACGGGAATGACAATACTTAATTCTTTTTCCATTCGTTTAGGCTGTCGATAATGTAATCCACTTGAGTGGTTTCCAATCTCGGGTGTAAGGGAATACTTAACACGTGTTGATGAAGTTTTTCGCTGATTGGATACTGCCCCGAAAGCCAACCTTGGGTGGCTTTTTGCTGATGGGGTGGAATTGGATAATGAATATCGGTTCCGATCCCTAAATTAAGTAAATATTGCTGAAGTCCTGCTCTATCTTGTGTTCTAATCACAAATAAATGCCAAACACTATCCTGAAGGAGCTTAGGTAATATTATGGACGGATTCTTAATCTCGAGTAAATAACGCTTAGCTATTTCCCTTCTTATTTCATTTTCTTGATCTAGAAAAGGCAATTTTTTGAGAAGAATATGAGCTTGGAGCTCATCTAGCCTAGCATTGAGGCCAATCGAATCAAATACATATTTTTGGGAGGATCCATAATTCCGAAGAGTTCGAACCTTCTGAGCAAGATCACTATCCTGGGTAGTTACAGCCCCAGCATCGCCAAGAGCTCCTAAGTTTTTAGTCGGATAAAAGCTATGAGCTACCCCATCGTACCACCTAGTAGACCTTCGATTTTGGTACCGTACGCCGTGAGACTGCGCAGCATCACAAAAAAACTTCAAGTTATGTTGCCGACAAAATTCGGACATGGGAGCTAAATTCCCTGTTTGCCCGTACAATTCGACGAAAAAGACTGCTTTTGTCTTTTTTGAAATTTTTTCCTCCAGGTTGGCTAATTCGATTAAATAGGTCTCTTCATTGGGTTCCACCAAAACCGGTACATGACCCGCTCTCAAAATGCCGAGGATAGTGGCTATATATGTATTGGAGGGAACTAGAATTTCGGAGCCCTTAGGGAAATTACAAGCCTCCAATAAGAGAATGATTGCATCCAGGCCATTGGAAACTCCAATACAGTAGTCACTTTCACAATAAGTGGCGTAGGCATTTTCAAAGGACTCCACTTCTTGACCCAGGATATACCAGCCCGATTGAATAACCGTTGAAACGGACTCTAAAGCAGAAAAATAAGGTTTATTTATTTCTTTTAAATCAAGAAATGGAATTTTCATGAATTGGGATAAGGTTCGTCAATATAATCTGCCTTATCATACGGCTCGTTAGCCAACACCAATAACAAGGCGTCTTGTGAGAAATCATGCATGGTGTGCCAATCTGTCGGTTCAAGAATCAAACAAGTATCCGGGCGATCCAACCAGAACTCATGTTCACCTTGACCATCGTGGACATATACCCGGCATTTCCCGCGAATACAAACTAAGATCTGCCAGGTTTTATGATGACGATGCCCTCCTCGAACTACACCATGTGGAACATCATATATATAATATACGCGTTTTATGGGTCCAGGAAAAATACCTTCTAATACCGTTAAATCCCCTAGGTCACTTTGAAAACAGGGTAAAATTTTAAGGGTGGGCATACAGCAGAGAAATCAGTTCAATCAAAAGTACATGTGGGTAGAGAGGTGGCAAAATACTTTAAAAAGTACATTTAACAAAATGAAAGTAGCAAACTACCTTACAAAAGCTTAAATTAAGCTAAGATTTTGAATTTACTTCCCACAAGATAAACGAAATCCACAAAAAGAACAATCCTCCGGTACGGCGGCGGATTGAATTGGGGTTGATGGATCAAGCATAGATCTCACTAATTCTTGTAACCATTTTTCTGAATTCTCTTGGAATTCTTGAACGTTTCCAACTTTTTCAATCGAGGGCAAGCTGGCATGGATTTTCACATCGCGTAAGGAAATCAATGAAGCTTCCGCATCGGATACCCGGTTTTGCTTCCACATCAAATACTGATACAACCAAAGCTGGCGTAATTTTCCTTCCTTCGGCTCTGCTAATTTTTGGAACATATTTTTGGATAGATCTCCGCCTTTCACATGGCCCGTTTTAAAATCAATTAATTTGATTTTTCCATCCACCTGTTCTTGTTGATCGACTCTCGCTTTCAGTTTAATTGGAAAGTCAAACGACAAATGGATTTCCTGTTGTAATGTAAATTCCATCCCCATCACATGATGCACTCTGCTGTCCTCAATTAGGCTATCCAAATAGTGTGAAAGTTGATCGATGGCAATTTTCTTGATGAGCGCATGGTATCCCGTTTGGAAGTCAAATTGACTAAATGGTTTTTCATTTACTTGTGCTTCCAATATCTCCGGCAGTTGGGCTTTAAATAATTTTGCATTTTCAGCCTGTTGCACTGGAAATTGGTGGAAATAGATTTCCAAAATTTTATGGATCAACTGTCCGTACAAATCGGCACCCATGGTTTCGGTTTCCTCCTCGAGTTCTTTCCATCTCCATACATGTTTCATCAGAAATTTCCGTTCACAACGAAGCCATGTATCTAAAGTGGTCGGAGAAAAACCGGTGGTATGTAACCATTGTACCAAGGATTGCCGAAGTTCCTCTGTTTTCTGCCATGGCTCCAAAGCCCCTTCCTCCCAAGCATCCGTTGGTTTTTGAAGCGTCCAATGTTGAATTTTAGTATGTTCTAGGTTCATTTGTTGTAGCTGTCGTAAAAAACGACTTGGCTCTTTTCCACCTCCTAAACCCTTACCAGAAGGTATGACATAATAAATATCCACCTCTTTTGCTCGTTGAAGTAACCGGAAAAAGTGATACGCCATGACACTATCCTGGTCTGAATAAATAGGTAATCCAAATTCACGGGCTAAATCAAAGGGGATTAGACTATCTGTTTTTTTGGGAGCAGGCAAGAATCCTTCATTGGCATGGAACAGAACAACCTTTTCAAAGTCCAAACAACGTGTTTCCAACATCGACATAATTTGCAATTCAGCCACAGGTTCCCCCGAAAACGGAACGCGCTCTTGCCGTACAATATCCTGAAACAATTGACGAATTAAACCAAGGGATACGGAAAGTTGGGCGGGGATTGATTTCTCAAGTCGCTGGCAAACCATCAACAACGTAAACAAAAACTCATTTTCCATCACATGTGCCTCGCCCACCAAAGCCAATCGAAGCACATGAAGTACCTCTTTCATACGACTAAGTGCTCGATAGCCCTGGGGCCATCGAGAAAAAACCAATTTCCCCAACGAATCATTCTCAAATAAGGCCAAAAACTCCTCTTCTTTCACAAACGGATTTTGATCCAAATACAAAGTATAGGCATCTACCGAGAGGGATTGATTTTCTCTAAACAAGGCATACATTGGATGCTGGTAGACCTTTTGTAACAACGGAATGGTAAATGAGGGAATGTACAAACGTCGATCACCTTGAGAAACGGACCGGTGATGCAATTGAAGTTCAAGCACTGCCATCATAAAAGAGTAGACCAACGACTGCCTCAAAGACAATCCCATGGTGATATTAACCGATTCGACTTCGCTTGGAAGTGCTTCCATTAGGGCGGGAAGAAGCGATTCATCATTTAGAATCCATCCTGTCGCATTTTTTACTCCGGAAGTCACCTGAGGGCAATACCGTTGAGCGGCCATTTGTGCCTGCCAAATCGACGCCGTGACGGGAATGAAATGAATAGTTCGAGGAAATTGATTGAGGAAATCATTTGTCCCTATCCCTGAATTTCCTTTTAAACTATTTTTTTTGTGTTTTCTCAAAAAAAGGCCGGCCCGATTTGTTCCTTGTTCATACGCCACATCCGAGTCCCACAGGGTATCGGCCAGTTTGACATCCATTAATTTTTTAATGACCTGTTCCTCCGTTTTGCTCAAAGCATTCAAGCCGATAAAATAATGAAAGGTGTAAGGTGAGGATGTTTGGGGTTGGGCTACCACACGTTCTTGAGCCAATCGATAAGCAAGTCCCCTGTATACCCTTTGTTTCATTCTTAATTTCTCCCGAAACAAGGGAAATACTTCAGCAATTTGTTGATACAGAGAAAAGTAATTGGATTGTACTTTGGAGGCGGCCTCCCCTGGCAAAACACCCCATCGCTCGAGTGCTTTCGCCTCGGTTAGGTAGTCAAAGAAAGCTTGAGGGTTCTCGATAGCGTATTGATCAATCAGGTCAAAATCTTTTAATAGAACAGGACCCCAACCCATGAATTTTTCTAGCGAAATGGCCGAATGAAGAGTTTGAAAAGTCGAAAACAAATCGAACAACAATTCAATTCCATCTGCTCGATCGGTCATAGAGAGCTCCTGCATGAAGTCATCCATTGCCAAAATTTTGGGTGACCGCATGACCTCCTTCACTTTCCCACTTAAGGATCGCTGAAGAAAATAAGCCGACCGTCTGGAGGGGACAACCAACACCATATCCGACAATTCGGATTGCGTGTGTTGAGACAGTAAATAGTCGGAAACTTCATCTAAATACGCTTTCATGGCCTAATTTTTAATGTTTTAAGTTCCGATTCATTCATCAAAGGCAGCCACTCTTCTTTTTTGGGTATAAAGTGAATCAACCCTCCCCCTGGAAAAGGTGTACTTGAAATGGGCTGTCCAAAATGTTCGACAAACTTAGCCATGCACGCTTCATTGGGTAGTAAGTCCTCATAAATTTGCAAGCCGGCAAAATCACCCAATTGAATGATACGTTCCATTTGCTGAAAAATAGATTCTGTCGGGCATTCTGATAGCTTATTGGGCTGTCTCTCTTTCTTCTCTGCGACCATCAACTGATCCCAACCATTTTCAACAAAAGGCTGAATCATGCTGGGGTACATCCGACCATAATAATAACTAACCGTATGTTTTTGATGGAAATAGGCCATAAATCCTTGATTACTGGTTTCCAAATAACAGGGACAAAGGTTCTCTTCAAAACCAATACCATTCCCCCCGATGATACAAAACGGAAAATCGAAAATAGCTTTACCGGGGGTATTACGGACCGTCGTAACATACGAGTTAAGTTTTTTATCAAAACCATAGGCTTTATCTGAAAAGCGGATGGCATAGACTGAAATGATTTCAGACACACCGATCAAAAACCATACAGTTACCCAAGGGAAACTCCGATTGGACATTGACCGAAAGGGTAAAAAAACAAGTAATAAGGGGATTAAAGTGGAGAAGATAATGGTTGATCGTCCGGAGTTCCGGTTGAATGTAAACCAGGAAAACACATGTAAAGTTGGGAAAACAGTCGGATGAAATAACAAACAAAAACCTAAGATTATAAAAATAGGAAGGGCAAAACCAATTTGTTTTTTCCGGATCAAATAAAAGAAGGAAAAAATCAATAATCCGGATAAAGTCCAACCAATTAAATAATCCCAAAAAAACTCTGGACGATCTTTAAAATAATGAAGGATGGATGGGAGGCCCACCAAATCGGCCCGACCGATCAAAGGTAAGAACAGTTTCAATGGATGAGCCCAACTGTAAGCGGCCGGACTCGGTTCACCTTCAAAAAGGGCAACGTTGGCTAAAACCTGAAAAACCAGGGGGAGGTAGGCCCAAATCAAGACGATATTAAAAAAAATCAAACTAAAAACTGTGAGTCGTTGCGATTTTGTCCAACGAAAGCATGCCCAATACGATTCAATCCTTGACCATCGCGATCGAAGGTTTGGATCTAGGGCAATAAATCCAACAGCTGATACAAAAAAAATGAGTGTACTTAGAAGGGCAAAACCAGTCAGATAAGCCACTTCCTGGCCTAAACTACCCAACAAAACCAAACTTTTAAGCAATAGAAAAGAAAATGAGATTGGCTTTCCTTTAATCAATCGATGGTAAAGGATCAGGTCCGTTAGAATCGACCACGTCAACCAGTGGTGTACGGCATGAACCAAATGCCCACTAAACTTGAAAATGGAATAAAAATCAAAAAAGAAAGCGAGAAAGGTAATGGCAAAGGCTAAGGAAACCGAATATTCTCGCTTCAGTAACCAAAATGAGAAAAAAACACCTATGAAAGTACAAAAGGCATAATACAAACTCGCCCAAGGACCAAACGGTCCAAAAAAATGATACAATAGAGAGTAGAAATAATTAAACTCAAGGGTTAAGTCCTGAAAAACATGGTTATTCCCAAAAGGATAAAGCATTTCATCTGACACAAGAGTTAATTGGGGCCAGGGGAAGAAATTAAGGTTATGGTAAAAATAATACGCCATGTTGGGCCACGCTTCCACGTCTCCCCCGGTACGATGTGTGAGAGGTTGGGAAAAGTCTTGAACGACTAGGAATAATTTGACAAAACAACCAATGGTAAGGAGTATCCAAGCAATTTTTTGGGACAATGGCTTCACGAAATGTAAAATTCAATTTAGACAAATATACAAAAAAGCCCGAAAATGTAGTCGGGCTTCTTTATTTCAACGCATCTTGGTACGTTTGAATCGCACGTTGTCGAGCCATCGCGTGATCAACCATTGGTTTTGGGTAATAGGACGTTCCAAATTCAGGGATCCATTTTTTGATGTATTTGAAATCGGGATCAAACTTTTTGGCTTGACTTTCCGGATTAAAAACTCGAAAATAAGGGGCCGCATCACATCCACTTCCCGCAGCCCATTGCCACCCACCATTGTTGGAGGAGAATTCAAAGTCAAGTAATTTTTCTGCAAAGTACTCCTCCCCTTTTCGCCAATCAATCAATAAATGTTTCACTAAAAAACTAGCTACCACCATTCGAACACGGTTGTGCATGAAACCCGTGGCATTAAGCTCCCGCATGCCAGCATCGACTAAGGGATACCCTGTTTTTCCGGCACACCATTTTTTAAAATCCTCCTCGGATTGGCGCCAAGGAATCTGATCATATTCCAACCGAAAAGCCTTTCCCTCACCTATCCATTTTTTGTGCCACGTTATGTTCATGTAAAATTCACGCCAAATTAGCTCATTAAGCCATTTTTCGTTGGTAGACATAGCCAAACGTACCATTTTTCGAATACTCACCGTTCCAAATCGAAGGTGAACACTAAGCCGAGAGGTGCCTTGGATCGATGGAATATCCCGGGTTTGATCATACCTCGAGAGAAGCGTCTCCGATACATTGGGTGGTGGGACCTGGAGGTCGCTGGCTTCAAACCCCATCTGTTTCAAAGGTATCACGTGAGAACCATAGTGCCGGCAGACTTGGCTAGAAAGTAGCGATACCGAATCCACAGAAACTGTATGGTGGGGCTTCAGCTCGGCTTTCCATTTTTTGCAGTATGGGGTAAAAACGGTGTAGGGAGTGCCTCCACCGGAAAGAATCTCATTTTTTTCAAAAATTACTTGGTCTTTACTCGTATAAAAAGGAATACCCTGGGCATTGAGCAGCTTTCGAATCTGGTCATCCCGAATTTCTGCATAATTTTCATAATCATGATTGGTGTATACTTCAGCCACGGGATACAGCCGTAGAATGTTCTCCCAAACTGTCTTGGGCTCCCCATAAAAGGTAAGGAGGGGAAATTCCCCAGCCAGCGCTGTCAAGGTTTGGTGAATGAAAGAGACCCGGGCGTCGGACCGATCAGCCAAAGGATCCAGAATCAAGGAATCGAAAATAAAAATTGGAAGTACCTCAAAGCCCGACTGCAATGCTCGATGCAATCCTACATTATCTTCCCACCGAAGATCTCGTCTGAACCAAAAAATTGCAATTTTTTTCATAAAATTTAACCGCTCGGGGACATAATTTACCAATCATCCCGAGTACATTGGACCTCATTAGAAATTATGTTAGCTTAACATTTTCATCACCAAATTGTTTGTTTCATAAAAACATGAAAAAAATTATTCTTTCCTTACTCTCCTGCGCTCTCATTCAAACGGCTAGTGCCCAAAAAGCAGAGGAAGTCTTTCAAAAACACATCCAGGCCATCGGAGGCAAAGAGCTCATCCAATCGGTAACTGACCTGACGTTATCCATGACAACCGAGACTCCGCGAGGTGTTTCGGAGACCGAAATGAAATATAAGATGCCTGAAAAATACGCCATGTCGGTATTTGCCAACGGAATGCAAGTGATGTCTATGACGTACGATGGAATCCAACTCACCTCCTCAAGCCCTTGGGGTGGCGGTGCCCAAAAACCCATCACGGGTGCAGCCGCACGAGGGGAAGTTTTGCGCAGCCATCCCTTCGCAGAATTGATCTACTTGGATCAAAATATCAAGCCCTCCAGTGTCGAAACCATCCAAGAAAATGGGGTAGAGATGATCAAAGTCCAATTCGATTGGGAAGGGCAAACCTGGACCAACGTCTATGACAGTCAAACAGGTCTCAAAAAGTATGTTACGGCCAAGGCCAAAACACCTCGGGGTGAATTTGAGTCTAAAGTAATTTTTGAAGATTACAAGAAATTTAAAGGATCCGACCTACTTTTCCCTGCCAAAAGACAACAAACCACCGGGATGGGGAATGTAACCTCTACCCTAGCCAGTATAAAAGTCAATAAAGGGTTGAAAGATAAAGAATTCAGCGCCAACTGAGATTTCCAATGAATTTAAAAAGGGTATCCTGTGATTTATCAGGATACCCTTTTTATTTTGCACGACATTTCGAAATTTGCATGAAGCCAACATTCGTTTTAGATATCGGGAACACTCGGATCAAATGTGGTATTTTTTTAGGGTCGCAACTCAAAGAAGTCCATATAGCCAATGATTTGGATGAAATTGAATCTTTTTTAAGCACATTTGATATCGTACACGGAATCGTTTGCAATGTAGGTAGGTCGGAGGATTCTCTTGAGGAGTTCCGGAGGCGGTGGACGGGTCTTTTTTTTCTACATCATTCGACTCCCATCCCCTTTCCTAATCAATATGCCACCCCACAAACACTCGGTTTGGACCGACTAGCCGCCGCGGTAGGGGCTTGGACCCTGTTCCCAGAGCAGGCTTGCCTGATCGTTGATGTAGGCACAGCTCTTAAAATGGACTATGTACTTCCCGACCAAGGTTTTATGGGAGGCTATATTTCCCCCGGACTGCGTATACGCTTTGAGGGCCTTCATTCGTTTACCAACAGATTACCTCTCATTACTCCAAAACCATTTGCACATTTATATGGACAATCCACTCAGGACTGTATATTGGCAGGTGTTATGCAAGGAATGTTGGCCGAAATAGAGGGAATCGTTCAGAAATATGAAAAACTTCATCCCATCACCGTAGTATTTTCAGGGGGAGATGCTCATTTTTTTGAAAGTCAGATAAAAACTACGAAATTTACAGAGCCGAATCTCGTTTTGATTGGGCTCCATAGAATCTTACAACACAATGTTAACGAACCGAACCAGGTACTTTAGTTTTCTTTTTTGTCTATCTTCTTTTTCCATTTTTGCTCAAAGCCAAGGAAATTCCCCCTATTCCGTATTCGGTATCGGTGATGTAGATGAACCCACCTCAGCGGCCAATGTTGCCATGGGTGGAACCGGATTAACCACGACTTCCGGTTTTTTTATTCCCTCGCTCAATCCAGCATTGGTGGTCAAGAATAGAGTATTAGGGGGTTATCGGTATGTTGGACTCAATTTTGGATTAAACGGAACCGCCAAAACCATTCAAAATGCCTCGTTGGCTCAGCAAGATTTTGGCATGAACCTCAATCATATATCGGCGGCTTTTCCTATACTCGACAAATGGGCCATGAGCGTGGCTCTTCGGCCTTATTCTCAAGTTACCCACACCACTCGTTTTTCGACCAACGCCACCATTCCGGGCACCACCCAGACGGCAATTAACGAAGTGAAAAGCACCGGTGGATTATCGCGGGTGGGATGGACAAACTCCATACTCCTTGGGAAATCACTCTACCTAGGGGTTGAAGCCTTCCATACGTTTGGTGTCATCTTGCGCGATACCACTACCACCATCTCAACCAATAATGTAGCTTCCAATGAAGCCATTCGTTTTACAAACCGGACGTCGGTAGGTGGTTCTGGAGTTCGATTGGGAGCTGTATGGCAGCAAAAATTATCGAAAAAATGGCAATTAAATGCCGGCGGTACCTACGAGGTATCGAATCAATTGAAAGGAGAATACCTTCGGCAATTAAGTAATGTTAGTGATAATGGTACGGGATTTGTTTTATCGGCTCCGGCGGATACGTTACTATTAGCAGATGCCCGAATCTCTCTTCCTCATCGGGTTGGGGGTGGGATCAGTCTAGAAAGTCCCTTTCATTGGGTATTTGCGTTGGAATATTCCAAAACGTTTTGGAATCAATACCAAAGTAATGTGGATCCTGTAAATGGCCTTTTGCGAGATGCTGATAAATTAGCTATGGGAATCGAATGGCTACCTAAAGCCAACTCCACTAAGTACTTTGATCAAGTATTTTATCGCATTGGGTATACCCGGCAAAATACTCCATTTGTGATCAATGGTACCCGAATAAGAGACAATAGTTTTACAGCAGGCCTCTCTTTACCTCTAGGATTTAGAAGCCCAAGTTATGTCGATATTGCCATGGCTTTTGGAAGAAGAGGAACCACCGTGTCCAACTTAATTCAAGAAAATTACTGGAAAATTCAAGTCAATTTTGCCTTGCTTGGATCTTGGTTTGTTAAACCACGAATTGATTAATTTTCATGAAACGATGTTTTTTAGCCTGTCTTTTCTTGGCAGGGTGTACGGATGTTCCTCCCTCCCAGGAAAAACAAAGTACCTATAATGGTCCTTTAATGGAGGTTCACCAAGTTTCGGTAATGCTAAGTGATTCAGGAAAAACATCCATTTCCTTGACCACGGCCCGACAACTCAAAATGCAAAATGAAGACGAAGTATATCCCAAAACCGTTTACGTTACTTTTTTTGATGATCTTGGGGTACCTTATTCTACCTTAAGAGGCGATTCCGCTCGATTTGTAAAATCAGAGAATTTGTACCGAATTATGGGAAATGTCTTTTTTTACAACCGAACCGCTCAACAAAGCTTGGCGTCTGAACTTCTGCTTTGGAATCCTGTCACGCGTCGTATTTATACGGATAAAAAGGTGACCATCAATACCCCAACCGAAAAGATGGTAGGCATTGGCATGGAGGCAGACCAAGATTTTACCCAATTTCAGATGAAACGAGTGACTGGCATCTTCCAAGTGGATTCATTGATCACCCAACCACCCACTTCAGCGTCGGCAGTGAGCCAGTGAGGAATCAACCTCCATCACAGTAATTCTCCGGTTCAAACCTCCCCATTTTGAATAAATGTAGGTAGAAACAGCAGCAAGATCCAAGGATTGCAAAGAACCATGAGGAGGCATTGCTTGGGTATATGTAACCCCATTCACTTGCAAAGGTTCGTTTATGCCGTTTTTGATCAAGCATATAACCTGATCCAGACGATCGGGGGTTAAGAAATCCGTATCCTTCAACGGGGGAATTACACCCTTTAGACCCTCTCCGGATGCCTGGTGGCAGTTGGCACACTGCTGTAGGTAAATTTCCTCTCCATTGATTTTATATTGCTCGAAAGCAAGCTCTTCTTTGGATTGACATCCCATCAACCCAAAGAAGAAAGAAAGCCAAAAAAAACGTTTATTTTTTTGATTCATAACTAATGAGCAATCGATCCATGTCTTTCATGAGTCGATCAACATCCTCGGTTTTTGTTCCATCGTATTGTCCACGAATCCGACGTTGTTTGTCGATCAACAAAAATGCACCGGAATGGACAATTCCGCCGGCATCTTGTTGGGTAGAATCCTCCACAGCTGTAACGAAATAGCTTTTCAAAGCCAAATCATAAATGGCTTTTTTATCGCCCGTGACCATGTGCCACGAGGAGGTCTTAATCCCCAATCCTTGGGCGTACCGTTTTAAGACGGAGACTGAATCATGCCGAGGATCAATGGTGTGGGAAAGCAGTACCACATTTGGATTATCTTGGTACTTTTCATACACTCGAAGCATCTCACGCTTCATCACGGGGCAAATAGTCGGACAAGAAACAAAAAAGAAATCAGCCACGTAAATTTTTCCGGCCACAGTCTCTTGTGTTACGGGTACACTATCCTGATTTATAAATGAAAAATCAGCGATGGTATGGTAGACCGAGTCCCCGTTAACAAAATCACGTTCACCCAGAATTGGTAACTCTTGGGATTTATTTTCACAACCCAAGATCCACATGCCTATGCCAAGTAAGGCAAAAAAAACATGGATTTTAGAAGTTCTTCGCATCGGTCATGGCCTGATCAGTGATTACAGCAATGGAATCGATGGTCGATTTCATGGCACCCAAGCGTTTTAACTTTTCAGCCGGATCTTTTACTTCATCTTGAATCACTCGATACGTGTCCATCCACTGGTACATGGCTGCCTCGGCTTGATCGAGCCGGCGTGCAATATCCTGAGCTTTTTGTACTTGGTCAACTTGTGAACTATCCACTTTTTTGAGCATCTCTTCTTTTAGCTCTGCCAATTTCATGGATTTGGGCATGACTTCATCGTGACCTTGAAGGAGGGCTTCATCCACTTTTTTAAGTGCTTCTTCGCTGACTGATTGACAAGCAGAGAAGGATAGTGCTAAAATAGCAACGACGATTTTTTTCATTTTTTTATGCATTTATCATTTCTCGAGCACTCCGTAATGCACTTTCTGAGGGATGATCTCCCCCAATCATTTTGGCAATCTCAAGTACTCTTTCCTCTTGTGATAACTGTTTGATTCGACTTATGGTTCGCTCCGCTGAATGGTCTTTGAAAACGAAGAAATGAGCTGTTCCTTTGCCAGCAATTTGATGCAAATGGGAAATGGCAATAACTTGGATGTTTTTCGACATTTCTTTCATCATATTACCGACTTTAATAGCCACTTCACCTGAAATACCCGTATCAATTTCATCGAATAAAATCGTAGGTAAAGACCGCTTATCCGCTAATATGTACTTGATCACCAACATCAATCGTGAAAACTCGCCCCCGGAGGCTACCTCTCGAAGTTGACGCGGTTTCATTCCTTTATTGGCTGTAAAAAGCAACTGAACGGTATCCATACCATCCAAAGAAAGCTCTTTGTGTTGATGCCCAATTTCGACTTGGGCATTGGGCATTCCTAAATCTCCCAAATAAAAAGTGAGAAGCTTTTCAATTTGAGCCAATACTTTCACCCGCACCTCCGATAACTCCTGGGCCGCCGTACGTGCATCTTGTTCTGCCAAGGTCAACCGAGCATGGGCTCCGGCCAAATTATCACTTAAATTTAAAACCTTACTGACTTTTTCTTCCAATTGGGCCTGGATATCCAACAACGCGGCGTTGTCCGATACCCCATGCTTTTGTTGTAAGCGAAAGAATAGATCCAATCGTTCTTGAATGGATTTAATTCGCTCATCGTCCAATTCAATTTTTTCTTCCTCATACGCCATGTCGCGGGCGATATCTTTCAATTCGATCAAGCAAGAATCCACTCGGGCAATGTAATCTCGGTACGTTTGAGAGTAGCTAGAAATCCCTTGAAGGGATGACTTAACCTCGGTGAGTAAAGAAAGTATGCTGTTGTCTCCACCTTGCTCAATAAGTTGTAAACTATTGAGAAGTTTCACTTTTACCTCTTCAGCATTTTCAAGAATCGCTAGCTCTTGTTCAAGTTCCTCTTGCTCTTGATGTTTTATTTGAGCGGATTGAAGCTCTTGGAGCAAAAACGAATTGTAGTCAAATTCCTTTTGATTCTGAGCCGCCTCTGCTTCCATTCGTTCGTAGGCAGTTTTCAACCGTTGAAACAACCTAAATTTCTCCTGGTAAACAAAAAGGAGGTCTTGGGACTGAGCAAAGGTATCAACGATAGACAATTGATACTCATTTGATCCTAACTGAATGGAATCGTGTTGGGAGTGAATGTCCATTAATTGGCCAGAAATCGTCCGGAGCGTTTCGAGTGTGACCGGGGTATCGTTGATGAAAGCCCGAGATTTCCCAGTTGGTAAAATTTCGCGCCGAATCAAGCAGTGCGATTCATAATCCAATTCTTCGGCCTCAAAAACAGTCCGTAAATGGTTATCGTTGAGCTGAAAAGTACCCTCAATGACGCACTTCTCTCCTTCATGGTAAAGCGATTTAGTATCAGCTCGATTTCCCATCAGCAAACCAATAGCACCCAACAGGATGGATTTACCGGCACCCGTTTCTCCGGTAATGATATTCAATTGACCATCGGGTTCGATTTCCAGGTGATCGATCAAGGCAAAGTTTCGAATCAATAAATGGACCAGCATACAAATGAATGGGTAATAAACAAAAATACAAAGGAATCCCGTACCTCAAGACATTCTCCAAGGTTCGGCATAAAATTTAACCGTTTCTTGCGTTGAATCCGTGGCAAGTAGGGATGGATCAAGCCAAATTCCCGGGATCCACCGGATATGCCCCTCACCATCCTCCAGTATTGGCCAATGATCCCGAAGAAATTTGGGGACTTTTGCCTCCATAAATACATCGCTTACTTTCTTTTTTCCGTTTTTTATAGAAATCCGGTCACCCAAACGACGAAATCGAAGCAGAAGGGGCCAAACCAATTGGCTCGCATCAACCTCCAGCGCAAGAGTATTTTCATGGCCAAAAATCGCTACTGAAATGTGGGGAACCGGAGAAGCGAATGTCAATTCTTTTTTTTCTTGAAAAAATGGTTGATCGGATTTCGTAAACCAAAGGGAAGTTGAATTCACCCAAATCACGAGGGTGGAGTGCGCTTCAAAATACTTCATTTCGGCGGAAAAAGTCGCATTTCTCAAGTTTTCTATTTGATTTTGAGTAAATCCTAGGGGCTTTAACCACCAAGACAGCATCCAAGAAAGCGTCGGATTTTGAATCCATTCAACGGAGTCGAAGTAGTAAAAACACCCCCACTGTGTAAGATTTTTGCGTTTAAATTCCTCCCACGATTGGGTTAAAAAGGGCAGGATGGACTGGATTTCTTGGGAAGCCCGCGCAAGATTTTCAAGGGCTCCAGACCTAAATTGCTGAATTTCGGGGAGTATTAGGTGTCGAATTTGATTTCTAGAATAATCCAACGTTAAATTGGAAGAGTCAGTTCTCCAGACAATACCCTCCGCCGTCAACCATTCAGCCAAGGTTTCTGGTTGTGCAAATAACAGGGGGCGTCGAAGTTGGTCTGAACGCAAGGCGATCCCGCCCAATCCCCGAATACCCGTTCCACGAATCCCATGCCAAAGGAAAGTTTCAACTTGGTCTTGCGCGTGATGCGCTGTGAGAATGTAGTTTAATTTCCGATCCTGGGCTATTTGCTGTAACCATCGGTATCGAACTTCTCTTGCATTGGCTTGCAAATTTCGGGCCTTCAAGTGGATACGTTCGTGCAAAGGTATGCGGTAGCAATGAAAAGGTATCCCACGGGATTCACAATAGGATTCGACGACTTGCTGATCCAAGTCGGACTCTTCCCCTCGAAACCCATAATTGACATGGCCAACTTCAAAAGAAAGGGAGGTTTTCCAGCATAGGTGCAACAGAGCCATCGAATCGGCTCCTCCACTGACGGCTAGCAGGAGGCGGTCATCCGAATTCCATAATTTATTTTGACGGATAAAGCTCAAAAAGTCTTGAATCATTTGATTAGCCGTTATTTTTGTAAAATTATTGGAAAATAACCAAAGTTATGCGCAAACTGATCTGGCTACTTTTACTTATTTCGGGCACGTTGATGGCGCAAAAGCCTTTGAACCCACCCAAAGCCCCAAAGCCCGGAAGTCAAGTTGAATTACTGAATACAGATAGTTTAGCGATATTAAATAATTCTACGTTTCAGCAAAGGCGTTTTTTTGGAAATGTTCGTTTCAAACACAATGGCATCCTACTGAATTGCCAAACGGCGGTACAAAATGTCACGACCAATCAAATTGAGGCGTATGGTAGGGTAAAAATTATTCAAGGAGATACCCTGACCATTACTGGAGATACCTTGTATTATGATGGAAATAGTCGATTTGCTCGTATTTTTGGCAAGAAAGTCGTTTTAACGGACAAGGAAGTCGTTCTAACAACTAAGCAACTTAACTATGACATACCTCAATCTACCGCTTATTTTCCTCAGAAAGGGGTGATTGTTCAGGACTCTTCGGTTCTAACCAGTGATCGAGGGCAATACAATACCCAAACCAAGGTTTTTCAATACCGAGGCAATGTTGAAATCAAAAATCCATCGGTCTTAATCTGCACCGACACGCTCGATTACTACAGTCAAACCAGTGAAGCCGTTTTTTTATCCCCCACTCAGCTTTTTTCTTCGGATGGACTGATTCAGGCAAAAAAAGGACGGTACAATACGCAAAAAAAGACCTCCCAATTTGAAGGGCGTACGTCCATCACACAGGATAATTACTATTTAGAGGGTGATACGGTATCTTACGATACTCCACGCAAGCAAGGAATGGCCTGGGGCAAGGTAAAACTAATTTCTCAGAAAGATAGTGTAACCTTATTAGGAGATCGAGGGTATCGAGATGGCATACTGGGCGAATCGTGGGTAAAGGGCAATGCCCAAATGGCCCGCGTCGAAAAGGCAGATACCTTATTCATGAAAGCAGGTGCCATGTTTGCTTGGGAGGATACCGTTCAAAAAGAAGCCCAATCGTTCCGGCGCCTCATGGCTATAGAAAAAGTACGAATATGGCGTCATGATTTTCAGGCCATTTGTGATTCGCTACGGTATGAAATTCAAGATTCCACTTTCAGTTTTTTCAAAGACCCGTTGGTTTGGGGAAAAGAAAACCAATTGAAGGCAGATACCATTCGATCCTTTTTACAAAACAACCGATTGAAAAAAATTCAATTGGATGTAAATAGTTTAATCGTGTCACCCGATACTTTGATCAACTTCAATCAAGTCTCGGGCCGTGCTATTGAAGCCCACATGAATGAAGCAGGGCAATTACGGCAAGTATTTGTGGCCGGTAATGGTGAAGCACTATACTATGCATTGGATGAAAAAAATAAAATCATCGGATTGAATCGAGTGGAATCCTCTAAGATGCGACTGGACTTCGAAAAAAGTAAAATTTCCAGCATTCGGTTTTTAGGAAATCCGGATGGGCGACTACTACCACCCAAAAAAATAGGGAGTAAGGAAACCGAATTAGAGTCCTTCCAATGGTTTATTGATCAAAAACCTGTTCGAAGTGAATTTAAATCTGAAGATTTTTTTTAGAATTGGTGCTGAGCTGACCAGGGTATTTTCACCCTTTTTTCGCTCATTTTTAGGTATTTACAGGATTTTGATGCAAATTTACTAGGACGATCAACGGAAATAGGGTTTGATTTATTCTAGATATAGATAATTTTTATATTTTTTTTTATTTTTTTGACAACCTTTTCACGTCGAAATACGTCTATATAGAAAATGTAAAACTTCCAAACATGAAAAGAGCTTTACTCCAGCTACCATTGGCCGTAGGGATTTTGCTTCTTGTGAGCTTTGGGGCAGCGGCGCAAGCCACTGCTGAAAAGTCCCGTTTGTATGTGGGAAGTAAAGGAAATGAAAAGGTGACGGCCAAATCGCAATTTTCACTTCCCAAAACAGTAGAATCAAAACCATTAACCAATACATCGATTCTAAACAAATACTATAAAGAGACCTTGATATCGAAAAGCACGTTACCTAAAAGCGCTAGCCAACCGGAAGCTCAAAAAGTAGCGGCCAATCAAATCCAAGAAAAGGTTGTGATTTCCAATATGTATCCTAATCCTGCGGACGATCACACCAATTTAGTGATTAAATATCAAGGAAAATTCACCAAAGCGCGCATTAGTTTTTTCAATTTAATTGGGGCGGAGGTAGAAAGTATTGATTTAGGTCGAATGGATGAGGAAATACGAGTTTCGACGGTTTCATGGCCGTCCGGCGTATATTTCTATCAGTTATTGGTGGATGACAAAAAGCTTTCAACCAAAAAATTCGTTGTGAGTCATAACTAATCTACTGATCCACATAATTTAAAAGAAACCCTACCGTTTGCATGTGTAGGGTTTTTTCTATTTTTGTACTATGAATAAATATGCTGTTTGGGGAATTGGGTTTCTCCTAGGTTTTTTTACCTTGGTTTCGTGCAATAAGAAATTTGCGAAACTACAAAAGTCGGGTACTGTCGCTGAAAAATACGTAGCTGCCATGGATTATTACAATCAAAATGATTATTACCGGGCAGGTCTATTATTGGAGGAAATTACACCCTTGTTGAAAGGCGATTCGACCTCTGAAAAAGCTCAATTTTACCACGCTTACTGCCAGTTCTTTCAACGCCAATACCAACTGAGCTCGTATCAATTTAAAACATTTTATTCAACCTACAACAACAGTCCATTGGCTGAGGAAGCCTTCTACATGTATGCTTTCTCGTTATTTAAGGATGCGCCTGAGTATAACTTAGATCAATCGAGTACCCTCACAGCCATCGATGCACTTCAAACTTTTATCAATACCTATCCTGACAGCAAATACGCACCTGTGTCTGCCCAGAATTTAAAGGATTTGCGTGAAAGGCTCGAGCGGAAAGCGTATGAAAAAGCTATGCTTTACTACAAAACCAATGGAGTAACGATTGCAAATTATTTAGCAGCCACGGTAGCGATTGATAATTTTGAGCGGGACTTCCCAGATTCAAAATATCTGGAAGAGATGTCCTTCACCCGATTGACCTCCATGTACGAATTGGCCGAAGTAAGTATTTTCAAAAAACAACGGGAGCGTTATACCAAAGCCCTAGAATTATTTGAGAAATTTAGAGATAAATACCCGAATTCGCCCAATCTAAAGTCCGCCATTCGTATTTATGAAAACTCTCAAAAAGGATTGGAGAAAGTGGCGAAGATCGAGATTGAAATAGAAAAAGAGAAAAAACAAGCGGCGGCAGCTGATACTGTCCAAACAACGTTGTCGAAAGTTCAATAATTTATTGTAAATTTGTTTCTTTAAATAGATCTATATACATGAAAGGCGTAACCAATCCATCGATTGTCACTCGGGATACTGATAAAATTTCTAGTAAAACCGGTAATATTTATTTGAGTGTATTTTTGGCATCTCAGCGCGCGCGGCAGATCGCTAGTAAAACCAAAGATGAATTAACCCAAAAATTGTCAGAATTTGCTTCCAACGTCGATAATTTGGAGGAAATATTCGAAAATAGAGAGCAGATCGAAATCTCAAAGTACTACGAGAGACAGCCTAAGCCCACTTCCACCGCAATGGATGAGTTCCTGGCCGATGAAGTTGAGTTTAAGTCATTAGAAGCATAAAAAAAACCGGGTATCACTACCCGGTTTTTTTATATTAAGTATGTAAAGATCGATTACCTGTTGCGGCAAGTGCGGCTTCCTTAACGGCCTCCATGTAGGTAGGATGCGCGTGGGAGATTCTGGAAATATCTTCAGCACTAGCCCGAAATTCCATCGCTGTTACAGCCTCCGCAATCATATCTGCTGCTCTAGCCCCAATAATATGAACGCCTAGGATTTCATCGGTGTCCTTATCGGCCAGCATTTTAACCAAACCATCGGTATCGCCAGATGCCGTCGCACGACCTAGCGCTTTGAAAGGGAATTGACCTACCTTGTAGTTTTTACCCATCTCCTTCAACTCTTCCTCTGTAAATCCTACAGAAGCCACCTCAGGCCAGGTGTATACAACCCCAGGGATCAATTTATAATTGATATGCGGTTTTTGTCCGGCAATGACTTCGGCCACTAAAACCCCTTCTTCTTCTGCTTTATGTGCCAACATTGCGCCGCGAACGACATCACCAATAGCATATATATGAGGAATGGACGTTTGCAAAGTATGTTCGTTGACCGGAATTTTCCCACGATCTGTTTGTAAGCCAATCTTTTCTAATTGAAGAAGATCGGTGTAAGGACGACGACCAATTGCAACCAAGCAGTAATCCCCTGTAATTTGAACCGGCTCACCTTTCGCATTTTCAGCTGTCACGACGACCTCCTCTCCTTTATTCTCAATACCGGTCACTTTGGTTTGGAAATGGAATTCGGCTTTTAATTGTTTTTTCAATACTTTTTGAAGCTCTTTCCCCATGGTACTATCCATGGTTGGAATCATTCCTTTCGCAAACTCTACAAAGGTAACCTGAGAGCCTAATCGGGCATACACCGAGCCTAGTTCAGCTCCAATCACACCTGCACCGATCACGATGAGATGTTTTGGAATCTCCTGCAATTGAAGCGCCTCTGTGGAGGTAATGATCCGTTTCCCATCAAAATTCATGAAGGGAAGAATGGTAGGTTTTGACCCGGTGGCAATGATGATGTTCTTTCCTGTGATTTGCTCAGTAGAACCATCCTTTTGGGTAATTTGTACGGTGTGTGCGTCCACAAATGAGCCGATACCTTGGAAAACCTGAATTTTATTTTTTTTCATCAAAAAGGCAACCCCTTGATTCATCTTCTCGACAACTCCATTTTTGCGGGTAATCATTTGAGGGAGATTTGCCTTGGGTTGGCTAATTTCGATTCCATGTTCCGCGAAATGATGACTTGCATTATAGAAATGTTCGGAGGAATCCAATAAAGCTTTTGACGGAATACAACCTACATTTAAGCAAGTTCCACCCAAGGTAGGGTATTTCTCAATGATGGCGACACGCATGCCCAACTGAGCAGAGCGAATGGCGGAAACATATCCACCAGGGCCAGAGCCTATAACAATAACATCGAATTGCATATGAATTAAAGCGTAAAAGGAAGGGGAAATCCCCTTCCTTGGTCAAAAAATTAAACTTGAAGAAGCATGCGCATAGGATCTTCGAGGAGTTGTTTCACCCGAACAAGGAAACCAACTGAGTCTTTACCGTCAATGGTTCGGTGGTCATAGGAAAGAGCTACATACATGATCGGTCGAATCACAATTTCACCATTGACCACAACGGGGCGTTCCACTATATTATGCATACCCAAGATGGCCGATTGCGGTGCATTGATAATCGGAGTAGACAACATCGAACCAAAAATACCCCCATTCGTGATTGTGAAAGTACCCCCGGTCATTTCATCGACAGTCAATTTATTGTCACGTGCTTTTACTGCCAGACGAACAACTTCACTTTCAATCTCAGCAAAGCTCATTTTCTCGGCATTCCGGATCACCGGCACGACAAGGCCCCGAGGTGCTGAAACCGCAATGGAAATATCTGTAAAGTCATTGTAGACCACTTCTTCCCCATCGATAAAGGCATTGACAACTGGAAACTCTTGCAAAGCAATGGAGCAGGCCTTGGTAAAGAAGGACATAAATCCAAGCCCGACGCCGTGGGTATCTTTAAATTTATCTTTGTACTGTTTCCGAAGATCCATGATTGGCTTCATGTCGACTTCATTGAAAGTTGTCAACATAGCCGTCTCATTTTTCACAGCCACCAAGCGGCGAGAAATGGTTTTGCGAAGGGAGGACATTTTTTCGCGACGGGATCCTCGGCTATCCAAACTTGGGGTAGCTTTTGGAGCTGTCGGGGTGGCTACGGGAGCAGCTACCGGCTTATGAGCTTTCAATGCATCCTCTTTTGTAATGCGCCCGCCCACACCCGAACCTTGTACAGCTTCGGCTGAGATACCTTTTTCTGCCAAAACTTTGGCGGCTGCTGGGGACGGATGTCCGGCGGCATAGGTGGTAGAAGCTCCTGATGTAGGAGCAGACGAAGGCGCAGCCGAGGTAGGTGACACCGGAGTGGCTTGGGCAGCTCCCCCCACAATGGTGGCGACTACCGATCCCACAGGTACTGTACTACCCGCTTCTGCTTGAATCGTCAAAATGCCAGCGGCAGGTGCAGGTAATTCAAATGTCGCTTTGTCAGATTCTAATTCACAAATGACTTCATCAAGAGCGACTACATCACCTGATTTTTTTGACCAGGAGGCGATGGTTACCTCGGTAATGGATTCACCAACTGTGGGAATGGTAACTGAGGTCGTGGTGGCTTCGGAAGCCGCAGGAGATGTGGCGACTGATGGAGCCGCTGCTTCAGGTGCTACCTGTGCAGATGCGGAGGCTTCGATACGGCAGATTGCTGAACCAATGGGAAGTGTTTCTCCTTCCTGAGCTATTATTCGCAGAATACCTTCACCTTCTGCAGGAAGTTCAAATGTCGCTTTATCCGATTCCAGTTCACACAAAACTTCATCCATTTTGACGTGATCACCGTCTTTTTTTACCCACGTGGCGATGGTTACTTCTGTTACCGATTCCCCAACTGAGGGTACCTTCATTTCTATTGCCATGATAAACGAATTATTTTTTTAGATCAAAAGCCTTGTTGATTATTTCTTGCTGTTCCCGAACATGGAATTTGGTGTAACCAGTCGCGGGAGATGCACTTTTCTTACGCGAGATGATATCATCGATCCCAATCTCTGGGAATTCACGCAAAATGAATGTCCAGGCACCCATATTCATTGGCTCCTCTTGTACCCAGAAGGTTTCTGGTTTTTTGTATTGAGCTAAATAGGCTTCAATTTGCGTTTTGGGGAATGGATGCAGCTGTTCGACCCGGATAATGGCAATATCTTTACGTTGCTCGGCCTGCTGTCTTTCCAAAAGCTCCCAATAAATTTTACCTGAACAGAATAAAACTCGTTTTACTTTCTTAGGGTCGGCATACGAATCACCAAATGTTTCTTGGAAGCGTGTTTCACCAAGGAAGTCCTCCATTGGGGATACCGCCATCGGGTGCCGAAGCATCGATTTGGGTGACATGTGAATACAAGGCTTCCGGTACGGTAAAGCAAGTTGTCTTCTTAACATGTGGAAGAAGTTGGCTGGCGTTGTACAGTTACAGACGTACATATTGTACTCGGCTGAAAGCTGTAGGAAACGTTCTGGCCGGGCGTTGGAGTGTTCTGGGCCCTGGCCCTCGTATCCATGAGGTAGAAGGAGAACTAACCCATTCATGGCATTCCATTTTGACTCGGTAGCGGCAATGAATTGATCCACCATAATCTGGGCTCCGTTGACAAAATCACCGAACTGAGCTTCCCAAATCACAAGTGCGTTTGGATTAGCCATGGCATATCCGTATTCAAATCCCATCACACCGTACTCAGAGAGGAAGGAATTGTAAATTTCAAATTTACCTTGGCCTTCTTTTATGTGAGCAAGTGAATTATGGATCTCATTGGTCTGAATATCATGTAGAACTGCATGACGGTGCGAAAATGTACCGCGTTGTACGTCTTGTCCCGACATTCTCACCCATCTTCCATCTTGCAAAATAGATCCAAAAGCAAGTAATTCACCGGCGGCCCAGTTAAAAGGTTTGTTCCCCGCGAAGATTTCTTTCCGCTCCTCTATTACTTTTTCTATTTGCTTGATTGGGGTAAATCCTTCGGGTAGTTTCACTAGCGCAGCGCCGACTTCTTGAAGAATATCCTTTGAAATACCCGTAACAGGGGATTGTTCAAAATCTTCCGGTTTTGAACGACGTAACTTTGCCCAATCCAACTCTAGTTTTGGAAGCTGGTATGGAAGTTGATTTTGCTTTACTTTATTCAACAAATCTTGAAGATTATTGTCGAATTCGGCTTTCATTTGATTGGCTAGAGATTCATCCAATGCTCCTTTCTCTTGCAAATATTTGATGTAAATTTCGCGAGGATTGGGGTGTTTGGAAATAATTTGGTACATCGTTGGCTGGGTGAATCTAGGTTCATCAGCTTCGTTGTGTCCATGTTTCCGGTAACAAATCATATCAATGAATACATCTCGGTTGAATTCTTGACGGAATTCAATTGCCAATTGCATCGCAAAAACCACGGCCTCAGGATCATCTCCATTTACATGGAAAATAGGGGTGTCCAAAATTTTGGCAACGTCCGAACAATACAAGCTTGATCGTGCGTCTTGATTATCGGTGGTAAATCCAACCTGGTTGTTGATGATGAAATGCAAAGCCCCACCGACATAATACGCTGGCAAATTAGACATTTGCGCAACTTCGTAGACAATTCCTTGGCCTGCCAAAGAGGCATCCCCGTGGATGATGATTGGTAGGATTTTGTCGTAGATATCGTCAAAGGTATTCGACTTTGTTGTTCCTTCACTTTCAAAATGGGCATCGGCTCGGGCACGTGCATAGCCAAGTACGACAGGGTCTACCGCCTCTAGGTGGGAAGGATTGGCCATCAATTTCATGGAGACTCGCTGGCCACTAGGCGTTTCAATCTGAGATGAATACCCCATGTGGTATTTTACGTCACCGTCGGAAAATTCCAAGGTTGGAATATTTTCTTCAAACTCGTTGAATACCTGATCATAGGGCTTTTGCATGATATTGGTCAAGACATTCAACCGACCGCGATGGGCCATTCCAATGACCACTTCCTCCACGCCTAATTCAGCCCCTTTTAAAATGGCAGCATCAAGCCCTGGAATGGTGGATTCACCACCCTCGAGAGAAAAGCGTTTTTTACCCAAGAACTTGGTATGCAAGAAACCTTCAAACGCTACAGCGGAATTCAGCTTACTTAAAATCCGCTTTTTCTGATCGAGCGTTGGATTGAAATTGAGGTATTCTTGCTCGATTTTTCGACGGAACCAACTTTTAATTTGGCGATCTCGGATGTAAATGTATTCAAAACCGATGTTTCCGGTGTAGACTTTCTTCAAGGCTTGAACAATATCCCGAAGGGTTGCTGGGCGACCAAACACTTGAACACCCGCGTGAAACACGGTATCCAGATCTGCTTCCGATAAATTAAAGTCGGCTAACTCCAAATTGGGGTTAAACTTGCGTTTAGGATACAGCGGATCGATGGAAGCCATCATGTGTCCACGAGCCCGGTAACCACGAATTAGGTGAACCACCTCAATTTCTTTGGCTACGTGGTCGCTTGATGGGGCTGAGCCCGCATGGGTTGCACCTTCGGCTTGCCAGGTTTTCGAAAATTCAAAACCCTTGAAAAAGTTTTGCCAACTTTCGTCAACAGAGGAGGGATCTTGTTTGTATTGTTGATAAAGAGAATCTAAAGCAGCTACATCGGCATTAGCAATGTACGAAAATGGATCCATTCGTTATTAAGTTATCTTCTGAATTGATAGTAAATGCAAAGTTAGAACATCATGGGTAATTCCTTAACAAAAATCTTGGATATTTATTTGATTTTTATGTGAATTTTCCAAAACGAATATTTTGTGTTTTTCCGGCAAAGAACCAAATTTTAAGCCACAAATGTTGTATTTTTTCATCAAGCATTGGTCACATAAAGTCAAAGATTGTGGTTTGATTCCCCGCCTTGGCACCCTCATAACGGAAGAAGATTTGAAATTGCCCGGGCGTATTGGGAGTTTGGAAATTTTGGGGGTACACACTTTGTGGTCGAGGGTCGTATGCTACACCAAGCCGGATTCCTTCTGAAACCCGAAACTCTCCCCATCCAACCATTTTCCAAGGTTGTGCTAGGGCTTCATTTTGTTCATATCGGACCGACCCTCCGAGGCCTAATCGATTGCCTATCCAGAATTTAGTATCAACATGGACTGCTTGAGGGCTAATCGACCCTTTTTCGCCTCGCCAGTACGTACCTCCTACATACCAAGCATTGGAATCACCTGATTTTAGTAAATAACCGATCTGCAGGATGGTAGGATGAATTCGAGGATCAAACAAAGGTTGTCTTCTCCCGATGCTTGGTTTGGAGAGGCCAATCATAAAATGGTCACGCACTAACATACCCCCTAGTCCAAAACTAGGGTCTACGACACGGCGGTTATCAAATCCTGAATTAAAGAAGGTCCGGAAGCGACCTACCCCCTGCACGCCTGCCCGAACTTGCCAGCCATTGGCCAAATTCCAACTGTGGGCGGCCCCAAGAGTTAATCCTGAACTCGGAAAATTAGCTAAGTTGGTATTGAAACCTTGGAAGCCCCAACCCGTACGGCCATTCGCCAAGGTACCCTCAGCGGATAAAACTTGACCGATTTGGTTCGGACGGATGGTGCCGTTTAATTGATTAAACAAAACAGCATTGAGGTTAAAATACCCCTTGGCGCCTGCAAATGCAGGATTTAAGGCTAAGGGGTTGAATCCATAGGCATCGTACAATGGTTGTTGAGCGAACACCCCACTCGATAAACCGGTGAGAAATAGGCCCCAAAGGAGCCTCTTCAATCGTTGTTGAGTTGTATCCATAGAACAATATTACCACATTTACTCCATAACCCACTGAAGTCAAGTTGTTAAATTTATATAGATGACTTTTCTGGATTAAAATTTGTTTTTGACCTACCCATATCAACTTGAACCTGTATATTTGCTATATTTTTGAATTTATGACAAATATTTCTTCTCCCGTGGTGGGTATATTAGGTGGTGGTCAATTGGGCCGCATGTTGTTGCAAGCAGCCATTGACTTGGACATACAGGCACATGTGTTGGATCCTGATCCAGAGGCCTCTTGCCGAAGCTTGACTCCTCATTTTACGGTTGGATCTTTGAAAGACTTCGAGACCGTGATGGCTTTTGGACAAGCATGTGATTACCTCACCATTGAAATTGAGGATGTCAATTTAGATGCATTGGAGGCGTTGGAGGCTCAAGGTAAAAAGGTCTATCCCCAGCCACGAGTGCTTCGGACTATACAAAATAAACGAATTCAGAAAAATTACTTTTTAGATCGACACCTTCCCACCTCACCCTTTATACCTTTAGAGCATTGGGAGGGTTATTCGGGTCCTTTTCCGGTGGTACAAAAGGTGGAAACGGGAGGCTATGATGGCCGAGGTGTTCAAGTGCTTCGGGGCCCAGAGGATATGTCCAAGGTTTTGCCAGGACCTTCCTTTTTGGAAGCCTACATACCCTTTGAGAAAGAGCTTGCTGTGGTAGTTGGACGATCTGCCACGGGAGAAGTAGCTACTTTTCCGGTGGTCGAGATGGTCTTTCACCCGGAGGCGAATCTCGTCGAATATTTATTCTCCCCCGCTTGTATCTCCGAGGAACTGTCGAGGAAGGCACAAAAAATAGCTGTGGGCGCGGCTGAGGCCTTGGAGGTAGTCGGTATATTGGCGGTGGAGATGTTTTTATTGCCTTCGGGGGAGATTCTTATCAACGAATGTGCTCCTCGACCTCACAATAGTGGTCATCATACACTACGAGCCAATGATGTCTCTCAATTTGAGCAACATTGGCGTGCCATTTTGGGTTGGCCACTCGGAGATACGAGTGCCCACTGCCCAGCCGCATTGGTCAATGTATTGGGGTCTGAAGGATTCCATGGTCCGGCAATTTACGAGGGTTTGGATGAAGTGCTTCGGATGCCGGGAGTTCATCCATTTTTATATGGAAAGAAAATCACCAAGCCATTTCGAAAAATGGGTCATGTCACCATTTTAGGGCCAGATCTTGAAAGTTTAAGAGAAAAAGTAGATTTAGTTCAACAACATTTACACGTTAAATCAAGCGAAATTCATGGTTAGTATTGTTATGGGTAGTCAATCCGACTGGCCAATCATGTCAGGTGCTACGGAGTACCTTTCCTTATTGGGAGTTCCATTTGAAGTGGATGTGGTCTCGGCACACCGCACGCCTCGAAAATTAATCGATTTTGCTGAAAATGCTGCCTCGCGTGGTGTCAAGGTGATCATCGCGGGAGCTGGTGGTGCGGCTCATTTGCCGGGCATGGTGGCAGCAAGCACTCATCTTCCGGTGATAGGAGTACCTATCAAATCAAGCAACTCCATCGATGGTTGGGATTCTGTTCTATCGATTCTCCAAATGCCCACGGGTGTTCCGGTGGCGACTGTTGCCTTGAATGGAGCAAAAAATGCAGGTATATTAGCTGCCCAATTGGTAGGATTGTATGATCCCGTGGTGGCATCGGGACTTCAAGCCTTTAAAAAAGACTTAATTGCGCAAGTCGATAAAATGAGTGAAGAAATTCAAACTAATTCTGTAAAATGAGTCAAGAGTCCCCAAAAAGAAACCGCGAGGAGAGTAATAGCTTACCTATGGTGGTATTGCTAATTTTAGTCGGTATCGTTTGCTTGTTTTTATTTATTGGTTGGAAGTATGTATCTGATGAACCCTCTACCATCAGTGAACTTACCCCGACGACACCAGAAGAGATGTTGAAGAGTTTACCGGAGGAAAATGAAGTAACCTCTTCGGCAGAGGAAGAAGATCTTGGCTCGGAGGACTTGGTCACCGATGCCAAAATAGAGAAAATTGAACCCATTCAAGAGACTAAATCAACTGAAAAGGAATCCACCTCCCAAGGTACAGGGAATCGGCATCAGCATATCGTTCAGGCGAATGAGACCCTATTCAGTATTGCAACACGGTACAACATTTCGATGGAAACCATGAAAAAGCTAAATCCGACTGTCGACCCCAATTCCATCAAAGTGGGCATAACCAGTTTGTCGGTACCCGTACAGGCGATCCATACCGTTGGACCGGGAGATATTTTGCGTGTCGTCGCCTCAAAATATGGGATCACTGTGGAGCAGCTAATGAAAGCCAATGGGAAAAGTAAAAACTTTGCGGAGCGCGGGGAGAAACTTGTGATACCCCACGCCCAAAGGCAATAAGGCAAAAAAAGGCGATTTGATGATCAAATCGCCTTTTTTTTATTTTCTTTCCCAAATTTCATGAATCGGATCCCCTTTGGAGGATAAGCCTTTGTGTATCCATTTTTTACCTTCTTTGTTGGCATCAAAGCTTAATTGATTTCCAACACGGGAAGAGTCACGAGAGAAGAACTGGATGGTTTCGGTGTATTTTCCATTCACGAAGGTGTAGGTCCCGCCGCCTGTTCCAAAAAATTCTCGGGTTTCTGTATTGATTGCCGCCCATTGAAAGGTATTTCCAGTCAGTAATTTAATCGTCTTTCGAGGACCTGGCCGCATTTCACTAAGTGTACCATCGGCACCGACTCGTCCACTAATTCGCCAATTACCAGCCATCGGACCCACTTGACTTCCGGGCAAAAGTTGAAAACTTTTACCGTCGACTGTCCATTCTTTTTTCTTTTCCTTGAAAGAAAAAGTTTGCATGCTGGCTACGGCTTCAGGTTCCCGTGTATCAAATTCTACATTGACTGCTAATTGCCCTTGGGCAGAGGTAGTGTATTTGCCACCCCAGGTGCGAATGAATTCTTTTTTCGACTCTGAAAAATCAGTCCATACAAAATAACCATCGGCTACAGAAATCCGGGAAGTTGTTCCCCCATCTGTCCGCTCAAACGTTCCTGTATACATTTGAGAAAATCCAACCTGACCTAAGGTAAAACAAAGGGCTACGGTTAAAATCCAGTGTTTCATTTTTTTCTTCGATTGATTCTGGAATAAAAATACGCATTCCCATGCAACCTAGAGCCTCTTTTGTCCATCTTATTCGTGAAACTCCATTCATCCTTTCAAAATTACCTTTTGTGTATTCTAAGCTACCTTGTGTAGCAAGGTACTGTAATTTTGAGAAAACATTTGAAAAAGCTATAAAATGAAAAAACTACTCGCCATTATTGGGATATGGGTATCCCCTACGCTACTATGGGCTCAACACGTGTACGAGGTAAAAGGTAAAGTTACAGACGAAAAGAAAGAGGGCTTACCTTTTGCGACTGTCAAGGCATTGCAAGTACCTGATTCTATTTGGGTAAAAGGTGAAGTGACGCAAGTTGATGGAACCTTCCAAATCGCCTTACCTTCCAGCGGAAAATACCGATTGGCATATTCGATGGTCGGATTTAAAACCCAGATGACGGATGTATTCGAGGTTACGCCCCAAAATCCGACAGTAATCTTGCCTGAGCAGGCGCTATTGGGAGAAGAGAAAACATTGCAAGCGGTAACCGTACGGGCAAAGAAGCCTTTTATTGAGCAGACTTTGGATAAAACCGTTTTGCACGTTGAGGATAGCCCACTGGCTGGCGGTTCTACAGCGCTGGAGGTATTGGAGCGTGCCCCGGGGGTTGTGATTGATCACCAGAATGATCGCATTCAATTGAAGAACAAAACAGGTGTTTTGGTTATGATTGATGGCAAACGGAACTTCATGTCGGAAGCCGATCTAGCCACTTTTCTTCGCAACATGCCTTCGGATCAAATTGCATCCATCGAAATTATCACCAATCCTTCGGCAAAATATGAAGCGTCTGGGAATTCCGGAATCATTCATATTAAACTGAAAAAAAACCAGCAGTTAGGTACCAATGGTACTCTGTCTGCCTCGGCTGGAGATGCGTTCATTCCGAATTCGACACCTGATTTATACCGTGGAAATTTAAATTTAATGTTGAATCACCGCAAAGAAAAATGGAACGTATACGGTACAGCGGGAGCAAATCGTAGCGCATGGTACAATGATAACACGCTTGTTAGACGAGTAAACTTTGAAAACCGCACGACTGTTTTTGATCAATATGCCCAGCGGAATGGTTCTGGAAGCGGGGCGAACTTCCGCCTTGGAGCCGATTATTTTGTCTCGCCCAAAACAACCTTGGGTCTGTTGTATGATGGAAATTTTTGGGGAGGTAGCATGGGAGGACAAAATAATACCGATATTACGTCGGCTGAACAAACTGGTGGTTTAACTCAGCTGTCGAATTTGGTCATGAACCGTCAGAATCAATCCGGTAACTTCAATATCCGACATCAATTTAATGAAAAGGGCAAAGAAGTAACATTTGACATTGATTATTCGAATTTTCAAAACCGAAATGAACAAAATTTTGATACGGAATTCTTTGGTGGTTCAGTGGCTCCGAACTTAATCCAGCGTAATATCACCCCTACTACCATTGGAATTTTGGCCGGTAAGTTGGACTTCACCCTTCCTGTGAACGACAAAATGAAATGGGAATACGGTTTGAAATCTTCTTGGGTGGAAACAGACAACAATTTTAAGTTTGAGCAACAGTTGGATGGAGTTTGGCGCAATGACCCTACGAAAACCAATCATTTTCAATACCAAGAGTGGGTGAATGCAGGATATGTAAACTTCTCCTATCAATGGAAAAAGGTGGGTATTCAATCGGGTTTACGTGCTGAACATACCCAGTCCGATGGCTACTCGCTTACGTTGGATCAGCGATTAAAACGTTCCTACCTATCATTCTTCCCTTCTGTATTCATTCAACACAAAGTATCGGATGCACATGCTCTTCGGTACTCTTATAGCCGCCGAATTGATCGTCCTAATTATGGCCAACTAAATCCGTTTATCTTTTATTTGGATCCGTATACCTACGAGGAGGGAAACCCCAATTTACAACCTCAATTTACCGACAATGTAGAATTGACTTATGTATTTAAGGACAAGTTAAATCTGGGGGTTAGTTACTCACGAACCAATGATTACATGGCCCAAATTACTGAACAGGATGATGCGACGTCGGTAACACGTGCGATCCAAAGAAACTTGGAATTGTTTGAAAACTACTCGATCAATGCCAGTTTGCCAACTCAAGTCACTAAAAAATGGATGATGCAGAATCAGGCGAATTTATTCTACAACCAATTCTCTGATTCCGACCTATTGGGAGGAAGTTTGGCCAATGGACAATGGGCATACTCCTTCAATAGCTCACATACCTTAACACTTCCAAAAAGCTGGAGTGGTGAAGTCACCTTTTGGTACAACTCACCGAACGTCTACGGGATTTTCAGAAATACCAAACCACAATATGCATTAAACGCGGGCGTGCAAAAGACATTTTGGGACAAAAAAGCTCGGGTGAAACTCAATGTAACGGATGTTTTCTTGACTTCGTTTTGGGTAGGAAAGGTAAATTACCAAAATATGGATTTTACTATGAGTAATCGCTGGACGAGTCGTCGGGCCACGGTATCGTTCACCTACCAACTTGGAAATCAGCAAGTAAAAGCTGCCAGACGACGGGGGACGGCGGTCGATTCTGAACGTCAGCGGGTAGATGGTGGACAATCTTAACATAAAAAGGGCGGTTTCTTCGGAAGTCGCCCTTTTTGTTACCTAGCAAAATCGAGGGCCATTTCCTCCGCCCATGTAGTGGGGCGATTTGCTTGCATAAATCCCACATGTCCGCCTTGTTTTGTCAATTTAAGTTCCACGGGACTGTTTCGAGAGACGCGTCCGAGCTCAAGACATTCAGGTGTAAGAAATGGGTCGTTGATGGCTTGAAGGATTCGAGTGGGCACCTGAATTTCTGGCAACAAAGGTTTTACAGAAGCCTTTTTATAAAAATCATGGCAGTCGGCATACCCATGAAGTGGGGCTGTGTAGCGGTTGTCAAAATCCTCAAAGTTTTTAATCAAGTGATAATCCCGGGTAGTGAGGATCGGATGATTTGGAAACATTTCTTCTTTGATTCGAATCTTTTTTTCCAATTTTTGAATGAACCGATTCATATAAAATCGTTTTCCGGGCTTATCGAGTTCTTTAACTGACGAGGGTAAATCCAGAGGAACCGAGGCCACAATGCTCTTTTTGACTTGGGGAATCACCTGAGCTGAATTTTCCCCTAAATAACGAAGTGTCAAGCTCCCTCCCATGCTAAATCCGACCAATATTATTTCTTCATAAGCCGCAGCAGCATATTCCACTACAAACTTGAGATCATTGGCGTCGCCATGGTGGTAAAATCGGGGAAGACGATTGATTTCTCCGCTACAACTCCGGCAGTTCCAACCTAGGGCATCAAAACCGTTTTGGTGGAATAATTGAGCCATTCCAGTAACGTAGTGCCGAGTGGAATCTCCTTCTAGCCCATGGGTAATGATGACCAACTTGGCATTTCCGCCACGAAGCCAATCCAAATCCAGGAAATCTCCGTCGGGTAAATGAACTCGTTCCCGAACATAGGGGACATTGATCTTACGAAAGAGGCTTGGATACACCGTTTGAATATGACCATTCCATTGCCAAACGGGTGCTTTGAAAGAACTAATCGATTGCATAGATTGCAAAAATAGGGATTGTAGGTGGTTTCAACCATCCATCGATAAAAAAAGTAAAGGGGGAATGGATTATTTTTTTAACCATCCCAAACATTTCAAATCAACGTTCCGTTTGACTTTTTGAATTGAGAACAATGATGACACAATATTCCGACATACTACAAACGCTTGACCTGTACCGACAACGTGGAGACGAATCGGCCGACCAAGTCGTTCAAGCCGTGGCGGAAAGAATCGGTGGTGCGGGCATTCGTGACATTATGCCCCTTTTAAGTGACTTTACCCAAACAGACATTTCCGCTTATCCAGACGAATGGCAGGCTTTCTATCGGCAGATCAGCCATTTTCCTATTTTTTACAAAAAGAAAGAGGTCATTCGGGCTACCAATTTATATATCAAGCACCAACAGGAGATCGGAATGGTCTTAGGTTGTTACTCTCTCCCCTATTGTTATTTGGGTGAAGACGGTGCTCGAGTTTTATGGTGGTCACAACGGATTCAATCGGATACCTACAATCGTTTAAAAGAGACGGGGCACTTTCTTCGGAAAGTCATGAATTATGATCATTGGGAGGATGGATCATTGTTCATGATTACTTTTAAGGTTCGGATGCTGCATGCCTGCATTCGGTACTTTACACTTTCCTCAGGCCGCTGGGAAAACAGCTGGGGTTATCCGATCAACCAAGAAGACATGGCAGGAACCAATTTGGCATTCTCTTGGATCCTAATCAAAGGTTTAGAAAAACTGGGACATACTCTGGATGAGGTCGAGGAACGAGCTTATTTGCATACCTGGAAGGTAATTGGCTATTTATTGGGTATTGAGGAATCGCTACTAGCCGCCCTTCCCCGAGATGCCCACAAACTGGATCGATCCATCGCAGATCGTCAGTTTAAATCGTCTGAGGTTGGACAATCTTTGACCAAATCGTTAATGGAATGTTACAGTCAAATGGCAGGAAGTGTGCTGGCAGGAGAATTTTTTCAAGCTCAATCTCGTTTATTATTAGGTGAAAACTATGCGGATATGTTGGGGATTCCAAAACCTAAATTCCCATTATCTGTCTTACATGCATTCAATAAATCAACTGCATTTCTATCCAATTTTTACGCTTAATTCACATGACTCGCGAAGATATTCAAAAAAAATTCCAAGTATTTATTCTTGAAAAAGGGCAAGTCCCACCCTCAGTTTACGCATTTTCGAAAGAAATTGGAATCGAGGAATCGGAATTTTACGAAGTGTATAATTCTTTTCATCAAATTGAAGGGGATATCATCAAAACGACCATCCGTCAAACAATCGATCAGATACGCTCCGAAGAGGTGTATGGTAATTATTCGGTTCGAGAAAAACTTCTCTCATTTTATTACACTTGGATTGAAGTCTTGAAGGCCCAACGGAGTTATTTATTAGTTGCTTCATCGGGGTGGGAAAAACCTTTACCCATCCGGAAGAATGTAGTTCTCACTGATGCATGCCATACATTCAAAGATTTCGTTCAAGAGTTATTGATTGAAGGACGCGAAACCCGGGAGGTAGAACAACGGCCCATCCCCCAAATTATGGCCAAATATCCGGATCTCATTTGGATGATGACGGTAGGTATTCTTGAATTTTGGTTAACAGACCACAGCAAATCCTTTGAGAAAACTGATACGTTGATTGAGAAATCGGTGAATACAGTATTTGACTGGATGGGGAAATCCCCTCTCGACTCCTTGTTTGACTTAGGTAAATTTATATTCCAAAATCGGCCATGAAATCCCAAGAATCCATTCCAACCTCCAAAGTCGCTCGTGCAAGCCAATTTGTAAAAGCAACCGTGAAAGTAGGTGGAAACTACCTGAAACATTACTCTAAAAAATTAGTGGATCCGGACCTTCCCAAGGAGGCCTTGCATGAGGCCAATGCCAAGGATGTTTACGACGCACTGAGTAATTTGAAGGGGTCAGCACTTAAAATGGCTCAGATGATGAGCATGGACAAAAATTTATTGCCAAGAGCCTACACAGATAAATTTGCCATGTCTCAGTATTCGGCTCCTCCGTTATCAGCGCCCTTGGTCATGAAGACGTTCAAGACACACTTTGGAATGTCGCCTTCCCAAATGTTCGATACGTTTTCGATGGAGGCCGAAAACGCCGCCTCCATTGGCCAAGTCCACCGAGCAACCAAGGGAGATAAAACATTGGCCGTGAAAATCCAGTATCCGGGAGTAGCCGACAGTATTTCATCCGATTTACGAATGGCCAGACCCTTGGCAGTTCAATTGTTGAATTTAAATGATGCGGAAATCGATCGGTACTTTTCGGAGGTTGAGGGGAAGCTGCTTGAGGAGGCTGATTATGAATTGGAACTGAAACGATCCATCGAAATTACTCAAGCCTGTTCGCATATCGATAACTTATATTTTCCCTCCTACTATCCTGAGTTTTCATGCAAACGCATCATCACCATGGATTGGATCGAAGGGGAGCATTTAAAAGAGTTTTTGCAGACTAATCCAAGCCAAGAGGTCCGGGATCGGATAGGACAAGCCTTGTGGGATTTTTACAATTTCCAAATTCATGAACTAAAACAGGTACACGCCGATCCCCATCCAGGTAATTTCCTTTTTTCGCCGGAGGGTAAACTAGGAATTATCGACTTTGGTTGTATCAAGGTTATTCCGGAGCATTTCTACACGCATTACTTTGCACTAATCAATCGGGATATTCTGGAAGATGATGGAGCCATGGATAAAATTTTTCGGGAATTGGAATTTATCTTGAAGGAAGATACCCCGGATCAGCAAGTTTTTTTCCATGGACTATTCAAGCAAATGATTGAAATACTAGGCCGGCCATTCGCGCAGAAAGAATTTCATTTCGGCGATGACAGTTACGTGGATGAGGTTTATGCATTTTTTGAATATGTGGCCAACATTCCAGAATTGAAGTCGGCCTCTGCTGCCCGGGGTTCTCAACATGGTCTATATGTTAATCGAACCTACTTTGGTTTGTATACACTACTGAATGATTTGAAGGCTAATGTTCGGACTACCAAACCACGCTGGTTGATGTCGAAAGCCGAATTAGGGGAGCAAACCGTCGCAAGTTAATATTTGGAGGACTCAGTCCTCCTTTTTATTTTTGTTCCGTCATACAATCAATGGATATGAGTCTTGAAATGTGGTTATTGTTTATCATTTTAAAAGATCGCGGTGGATACAACCAGCCGAATATATCTTTTTAATGTCAAACACTTCTATTTCAAATCATATGAAAACCATTATTGAACCTTTCCGCATCAAGGCGGTAGAACCCATCCATTTTACGACTCTTGAACAACGTATTCATACCTTAGCCAACGCGCATTCCAATGTTTTTTTGTTAAAAGCTGACGATGTTTTAATTGACCTTTTAACAGATTCAGGGACCTCAGCCATGAGCGCCAAACAATGGGCGGGCATCATGGAGGGTGATGAATCGTACGCTGGTTCTCGAAGTTTCTTTCGGTTTCAACAGAAAGTACAAGAGATTACTGGGTATGAACATATCATCCCTACGCATCAAGGACGTGCAGCAGAAAATATTTTGTGCACACTGATGGGAGGTGTTGGAAAAACGTTTGTTTCGAATACGTTTTTCGATACGACGAGGGGGAATATTGAATTCACCGGCGCAGAGGCCCTCGATTTTTTGGTTCCAGAGGGGAAAATTCCAGGATTGATTGCACCATTCAAAGGAAACATGGATGTTGAGGCATTGGAAAACTACTTTATCCAACATGGTACATCTCATATACCCATGTGTATTTTGACCATCACCAATAATTCTGGAGGGGGCCAACCAGTTTCCATGGAAAATATTCGAGCCACTTCGGAAATTTGCAAAAAATATGGAATCCCCTTCTTTTTGGATGCATGCCGATTTGCAGAAAATGCCTTTTTCATCAAAAAAAGAGAAGCTGGTTATGAAGATCGGTCGATGCTGTCGATCGTACAAGAAATGTTTTCTTATGCCGATGGCTGTACAATGAGTGCCAAAAAAGATGCCTTGGTGAACATAGGTGGCTTTTTGGCTTTAAAAGATGAATCACTAGCACAATCGGCCAAAAATTTATTGATCATGACGGAAGGATTCCCTACCTACGGTGGGTTAGCTGGTCGTGATTTAGAGGCTATGGCCCAAGGACTTGATGAGGTTCTGGAGGAGTCGTACCTGACGTACCGTTTACGGAGCATTGAATATATGGGCGAAAGATTGCAAAAGTCTGGAGTCCCGATGTTGCTTCCCACGGGAGGTCATGCCTTGTATTTAGATGCCAAAGCATTTATGGCGCATATACCTGTTCATCAATTTCCTGGAATTGCGTTAGTCAATGCATTGTATCTCGTGGGAGGAATTCGAGGCGTTGAAATCGGTTCGTTGATGTTCGGAAAATACGATGAAAATGGTCATCACATCGCTCCACCCATGGAATTGGTGCGGTTAGCTATACCCCGCCGTGTGTACACTCAGAGTCATATTGATTATGTTTGTGAAGTGATTGAGGAAGTCTATCAAAAAAGACATTCGTACACCGGATACGAGATATCCTACGAAGCTCCGTTGCTTCGACATTTCACTGCACATTTGAAATCGATAACCCCGTAATATGGCACCCTCGTTGAGTTTTTTTCCCGGACCGTCTCCTGTTTATCCGGAGGTCCGGGAACTTATGGTTCAGGCATTCGACCAAGGAATTCTGCAGATCAACCACCGGAGTGATCGCTTCATGTCGATGTACCAAAGTATAAAAAAGACTTTGCGAGACAAATGGGAATTGCCTGAGGGTTATGAGATTGTCTTCACCAGTTCAGCGACTGAATGCTGGGAAATTATCAATCAATCTTTGTTATCTGGCGATGTGCAATTTATTTACAATGGTGCTTTTGGGAAAAAATGGTTCAAGTATGCAGTACATGCCCCTAGCCACCGATACACCCTTCGAGGTTCTCGATTTCTGGAAAATGAATCGGCAGAAGAGGTAGAGCTATCTCAAACGCCTCATTGGTTATGTTTTGTACAAAATGAGACATCGAATGGTACGGTCATTTCCATGGAAACCTTGAAGCAATGGCGTAAACAACGCCCAGATACCTTGATTGCGGCCGATGCTACTTCTTCGCTGGGTGGCACTTGGTTGGAATGGCCGTTGGCGGATGTATGGTTTGGGTCGGTTCAAAAGTGTTTGGGCTTACCTGCTGGTATGGCCGTGATGATTATTTCGCCAAAGGCACAACAGGAGGCCTCTCGGCTAGGTGAGCTTCAACATTACAATAGCTTAGTAACGATTTTGGAAAACGCGAAAAAAAATCAAACCCATACCACCCCTAATGTCCTGAACATCTTCTTGTTGGGTCAATTATGGGAGCGTTTACCCTCACTTCGAGAGGTTTCTACCCAGATTGAAGCTCGGTCTAAGAGACTTGATCACTTTTTTGAGGAAAAAGGAGTACATTTGATTCACAATGCGTTGGTTCGTTCATCTACGGTTAAGGCACTGACAGGAAATTCCAGCCAACTTGACGTTTGGAAATCCGCTGCCAAATCCTCGGGTATTACCTTGGGAGGAGGATACGGTGAATGGAAAGATCGAACGATTCGTATTGCCAATTTTCCAGCGATTCCTGATTCGGCCTATCAAACACTTCAAACGCTATTTTAACGATGCAGCTCAATTTAAAAGAAATTTTCTCGGTCAGTTTGATTCTCTTTTCGGTCATTGACATTTTGGGTTCTATCCCGGTCATTTTGAATATTAGTAAAAAGTCGGGGGGAATTCATGCCGAGCGAACGACCTTGGTCTCGGGTGGATTGATGATAGGCTATTTGTATTTAGGGACCAATATCTTAAAGTTATTTGGGGTTGATATCAATTCTTTTGCTGTAGCGGGGGGAATCATTTTACTTTTCATAGGTTTTGAGATGATTTCGGGCCGTGAGATTTTCAAGCATAATCCCCACATTGGAGCGCGGGCCTCCTCGATTGTTCCGTTAGCGTTCCCGATCATTGCTGGGGCTGGAACCATGACGACCCTCCTTTCTTTGAAGGCAGCCTATCAGGAGGTCAACATTTTAGCCGCGATAGTCGTCAACTTAATATTGATATACATCGTTTTGAAATCCTCCAAGGTTTTGGAACAGAAAATGAGTCCAGGCACCGTGGAAGTCCTTCAGAAAGTATTTGGTTTAATCATTTTGGCGATTGCCATCAAGTTGATCAAATCTAATTTATAGAAGGCAAAGCCTCATCTACTTTTTTAATTCCCCATTTTTGAATGGCTGGAAATGACTTACAATAGTCGGTCAAGGCGCATTGTTGGCATTGAGGATTTCGGGCCAAACACGTATAGCGACCATGGAGAATTAGCCAGTGATGTGCTTTGGGGATGATTTCTTTTGGGAAGCTCTTCATTAATTCTTTCTCTACGGCCAAGGGTGTTGTGCATTTTTTGGACACGAGTCCTAGCCGATGGGAGGTTCTAAACACGTGCGTATCGACTGCCATGGCGGGTTGATCGTGAATCACTGATACGATCACATTAGCTGTTTTTCGTCCTACTCCGGGCATTCGAGTCAGATCAGCCACAGTATCTGGTACCTCTTCGTTAAATTCGTCAACAAGCAGACGAGCCATCCCCACGAGGTGTTTGGCTTTGTTGTTAGGGTAGGAAATGGAGCGGATGTATTCAAATACCTCCTCAGGCTCTGCAGCGGCCAAGGATCTTGGAGACGGATACCGGGAAAACAGATGGGGTGTCACCATATTCACTCGCTTGTCGGTGCATTGAGCCGATAAAATAACCGCTACGAGTAGTTCGTAGGGATTGGTATATTGGAGTTCGGTCTCAGGATTTGGTTGATGTTCCGAGAAATAAGCAATTAATGCCTGATAGCGCTCTTTTTTGGTCATACCCATTTATTTAATATTTCGGCGACGGTTTCGTTGAAAATCCTCCAAAACAAATCCACCTAGGCCATCCAAATTACTGTAATAAGCACGTCCATTATTGACGCGAGTAAACTCTTGAACAAATTGTTTTAAATAAGGGTCCGACGCAATCATGAAGGTGGTGATGGGAATGCCTACGCGTTTGGCTTGTGCAGCTAGAGTGAGTGTTTTGTTAACGATTTTTCGGTCCAGCCCAAAGCTATTTTGGTAATACCGAAGGCCTTCTTTCAAGCACGTGGGCTTTCCGTCGGTAATCATAAAAATCTGTTTGTTTTTGGTTTTTCTTCTGCGGAGGAGATCCAAGGCGAGCTCGAGTCCTGCGACGGTATTGGTATGGTAGGGTCCGACCTCGAGGTAGGGAATATCCTTAAGTTGAATTTGCCAGGCATCGTTCCCAAACACCAGAATATCCAAGGTATCTTTGGGATATCTTGTTTTTATTAGTTCAGCCATAGCCAAAGCGACTTTTTTGGCTGGGGTGATGCGGTCTTCTCCGTAAAGAATCATGGAATGGCTGATATCGATCATGAGGACTGTGGAGGTCGAAATTTTACTTTCGCGCTCTACGACTTCCAGATCACTTTCTTGCAAAAGGAAGTGATCATCCAAGCCACTATTGATTTGGGCATTTCGAAGAGACTCGGTCATCGAGATTTGGTCGAGTGTATCTCCGAATTGGAAGCTTCGAATGTCGGATGACAGTTCATCACCGGTTCCGGTATAAGGGGTCTGGTGTGTTCCGGATGATTTAGACCGTTTTAGCTTCCCAAATATTTCTTCGAGTGAGCGTTTGCGAATGCTTTTTTCACTTTTGGCTGTCATTTGCAATTGGCCATCGGAGGGATTTTCTTGAAGGTACCCCTTGGCTTTCAGGTCATCAATGAAGTTAGCCATGCCATAGGAGTCGTCGGTCAGTTGGTATCGTCGATCCAGTTCATTGAGGTAGGACAGAGATTGGCCTACATCTCCGGCAAAGATCAGCAGAAGTTGTTGGAGAATATCCAGCAATTGATCAAACTTGGATCCTTGGGTATTTTGGGGTTTCCACTCTGAAAATCGAAATCCGTTCATTCACTTTCTTTTTTGGCATAACACAAAAGCGAAGATAACTGTTCAGGAGGATGTGCACAAGGCTATTTTGGATAGCGCGGGTCGGGCAGAAACGGGATTCGCTGCATGGTCCGGATAGTCAAGGCGGGATGGCCGTAGGTCTCAGACACCACACCAGTGAGCACATAAACCCCTTTTCCGGTAAACTTGGATCGCCGAAGGGAGGCGGGAAAGTGAACGGTATCGAAGTAATTACCTTCTTCATCCAGAAAATACCCAAAATACATGCGTTCTCCTCCTTGGGTGCGGGTCGATTTGACGGTGATCAAGTAGCCGAGCATGTCCACCTCTTGGCCTATCACAGCGGGTAGTTCACGAGCGACGAGCCCATGGGTTGGCCGGTGGGTCAGCATCAGAAAAGGATCAAAGAGGGTAAAGCCTAGCAGTTCCAATTCATCGTACATATCTTCCACAGGGCTGTGGGTCAATTTAGGGAATAGAAAGTTCTTGGCGGGTAGCGACTCCTCGAAGACATCGCGAGCCGATGCCAGTTGTTTCTGAGCGTAGGTATGGGCGAGCCATAAGAGAGCTTTTTTGGATCGGTGGAGAAAGCGGAAGGCTCCGATTCGGATCAGGATGATCAGCTGTTCTAACCCGAGGGGGACGCGGCGACAAAAATCGTCGAAGGACCGGAAAGGTCCCTCTTTTCGTGCTTGTTGAAGCAGATCGATGGACTTACGTTCAAGTCCTTTGATGTGCACCCAACCCATCCAGATGGTTTCTTGGGTGATGGAGGTGAGGCGTTCGCTTTGATTCACTTCAGGAAGTTCCAGAGTAGCTCCCCAGCGACGAGCCTCCCGAAGATAAAATTCGGTTTGGTAGAATCCACCAAAATTATTGATCACCGCGACCAAAAACTCCAGGGGGTAATAGGCTTTTAAATACAAGCTCTGGTAGCTTTCAACGGCAAAGCTTGCGGAATGAGCTTTGGAGAATGAGTAACCTGAGAAACTAGCAATTTGACGCCACACCTCTTGGGTCACGTGTTCATCGTAGCCTCGACGCCGGCATTCTTCAAAAAAGCGATCGGCTATTTTCTCGAATTCGGCGCGCGAGCGAAACTTACCGGACATGCCCCGTCGGAGTAAGTCGGCTTCGGCGAGTGTGAGCCCTGCAAAATGGTGGGCGACTTTGATGACATCTTCTTGGTATACCATAATTCCGTAGGTTTCTTGTAGTAAAGTCTGCATAAGGGGATGGAGGTAGCGAACTTGGTCGGGGCGGTGGTGGTACTCAATGTACGCCTGCATCATCCCGGAGCTCGCCACGCCGGGCCGGATGATGGAGCTCGCCGCAACAAGCGTTAGGTAGTTATCACACCGCAGTTTCCAGATCAACTGCCGCATGGCGGGTGATTCGATGTAGAAGCAGCCCATGGTTTCGTGCTGCCGCAGTTGTTCGCGAATCGATGCATCGGTTTTAAAGCGTTCCACCGCATGGATATCGACCTCGACACCTTGGTTCCGTTTGATCCAATACACTGCCTCTTTGATATGGCCTAATCCTCGTTGGGAAAGAATATCGAACTTAGCAAAACCCATTTCTTCCGCCACATACATATCAAATTCACAAATGGGAAATCCTTTGGGCATTGGGAGAGAAGCAGTGTAGTAGGCCAGGGGTTTTTCAGAGACCAGCACCCCTCCCGCGTGGATGCCGAGGTAATTGGGAAAGTCAGTGAGTTGCTTTCCATAATGGAGGATAAAGGCCGTAGGGGTATCGACAGCCTGTCGATGTTCGAGCCATGCATCGATTTCGGCCTTCGGAAGTCCCAGCACTTTGGCAATTTCTCGGTAGGCGGACTGTTCCTGGAATGTTGTATAAGTGGCTAGAAGGCATACATGGCCCGTTCCGTGGCGATCAAACATGTATTGAAGGATGACGTCTCGTTGGTCCCAAGAAAAATCAATGTCAAAATCAGGAGGATTCTGCCGAAAGGGATTAATGAAACGCTCAAAATACAAATCCAACTCCATCGGGTCGACATCTGTGATCCCCAAACAATAGGCCACGATGGAGTTGGCCCCGGATCCACGACCAACATGGAAGAAACCTTTTTTTTTCGCAAAAAATACAAAATCCCATGTAATTAAGAAGTAACTCGCAAATCCGAGATCGATAATCATGTCCAATTCCTTGTTGATCCGGTCGATGGGAGGCACCTCGCCATACCGTTGGGCGGCGCCTTCCCAGGTGAGGGCCTTGAGGTGGGCGTGGTCTTGCTCGGGTGTTTCCAAGAATACGCGTTTGTTTTTAGTGACGGGGGTATTCCAATCCATATCCCACGTACAGGTATCCAGCAATGTCTGGCTACGTTGGAGAAGTTCGGGCCATTCGCAGAACTCATTTTCTAGCTCTTGGGGGGTAGGAAAATATGCGGCGTCATCGATGGGCGGGAGATGATCCAGAAGCGTGTTATGGTCGATGGCACGGAGGATGCGGTGGAGCATCAAGCCATGGGTATCCAGGTAGATGACGGGCTGCAAGGCCACGAGCCGTTCGGGACGAGTGGCTTGGTAGAGGAATGACCGTTCGGTAACTCGAACACCAACCCATTCGTTGGCTTCGGAGCAACAGGCTTGCTTTTGCCAAGGGTAGATCACCCATACATGACGGAGTGGCGGTGCTTTTTCGGGAAAGGGAGTCTGGGTCTCGGCTTGCCGAGTGCGGAAGCGATTGATCTCGGCCAATCCAAGGGCATTCTGTGCGAGGAGGATGTACCGGCGTTCGTCTCCTTCTTGGATATCGACGCCTGCCACGGGCTGAATCCCAGCCGCTAGACAGTGCTTTCCAAAAGAATACAAAGCCGACGTACCGTTCCGGTCGGTGAGAGCCATGCTCCGCACACCTCGCTCTTGAGCAGCTATAACGAGCTGCTCAGGCGAGAGCGTTCCGTAGCGTAAGCTGAAATAGGTGTGCATATTCAAGTACATGGTTCGTGGGTTGTAGGACTTAGGCCGGCGGCTCGTCCAACCGCGTGGTGTCCATATTTTTGTCGTATAAAATCCATGGCTTGGTACATCGGGGCTAGGCGGGCACTTTGATCGAAGAGCTTCAACTGCTCTACCCCTCGAACCAGCTTGGTTAAGCGTATCCCGACCAGTCGAATGCGCAAGCGACGGTCATATAAATGATAAAAAATCTCTTCCACATGTTGCAGCAGCACGTGGTCTGCTGAGGTCGCGGGGATACTTACCTGGCGGGTATGGGTATCGAAGGAGCTATACCGAATTTTAACGGTAATACATCCGGTACAATAGCCTTCCCGCCTCATCTCGTACCCTAGGCCTTCGGTCAGTCGTGTGAGGGTACGGTGCAACAAGACGGGATCCGTTGTGTCCGACTCGAAGGTTCGTTCTTTCGAGAACGACTTGGGCTCCGAGAGGGGAATCACTGGGGTTGGGTCCACTCCATTGGCACGCTCCCACAGAATTCGACCGTTTTTACCAAAGGTTTTCTCCAACAAGGGCAAGGGCATTTGGCTCAGCGTCCCTACGGCATGAATCCCCATTTGCCTCAAGGTTTGGGTCGTTACTTGGCCACAAAATGGCAATTTGTGGATGGACAGTGGAGCGAGGAATGCCTTCTCGGTCCCTTGAGGTACGAGGGACCGAGCGTGAGGCTTCCCTTCATTGGCAGCGACTTTACTGACCGTCTTGTTTCCCGACAGACCCAATGAGATCGTTAGCCCAGTCTCCCGCTGGATCGTCTGCCCTACTTCCTGGAGGTACTTCCAGCTTCCAAAGTACCGATCCATACCCGACATGTCGACGTAAAACTCGTCCACTGATGCCTTTTCCATCACCGGCACCCGCTCCCGGATGATATCCGTCACGGCAGCGGAATGCTGGCTGTAAGCCTCAAAGTCACCCCGTAATACAATGGCATCCGGACATAGCTGACGAGCCAACCGCATCGGCATGGCCGAGTGTACCCCAAAGCGACGTGTCTCGTAACTACACGCACTCACCACACCACGGTCCGAACTCCCCCCTACAATCACAGGCTTTCCCTCCAACCGGGTATCGCGCAACCGCTCAACCGCCACAAAAAAACAATCCAAATCGAGATGACCAATCATACGCTCCATATTTGCTCACATTTTTGGTTTTTCTCGCCCCATTTTGTAAATTTGTAAGGGCTATCATTGACCTTGTTGACTACAAAACTAAGTCAAAGCCAAGCAACTTTCCAAATTTTTTGACTACAAAATTGAGTTAAATTTTATTCAACCTTTGTTTTATGCCGACAAATCTGAGCCAAAATCTACAAAACCTACGCAAAAGATATGAAGGAGGGCTTTCGCAAGAAGAATTAGCCGAACGGCTAGGACTCGCGAAGTCCACATACGGGTCTTACGAGCAAGGGCGCACCGAACCTCGGCTGGAGGACCTGGTTCGCATGGCCGAGTTTTTCGGTATCACCACCGATCAACTACTAACGGGCTCCTGGGAACACCTCCCCGCAACCTCGCCCATTAAACCCACAGAAAACCTCCGTATTTTGGTCACGACGGTGGATCCTCAGAATCGAGAGAATATCGAGTATGTGCCTGTCAAGGCAGTAGCAGGCTATCCCCATGCGTACATGAATGAGGATTACATTGCACAGCTGCCAGCTTTTCAAGTGCCTTTTTTATCGCAGGACCGAAAATACCGGGTCTTTCCCGTCACAGGCGACTCGATGCTGCCTTTACAAGAAGGATCGCTGGTATTTGTGGAGTATGTCGAAGATTGGCGGACCATCAAAAACGGTACCATCTGTGTTGTGGTGACGCAGGATGAAGGCGTCGTATTGAAGAAAGTATTTAATTACCTGACCGAGAAGAACGTACTGATCCTCAAATCCACCAACGAACGATACGCCCCCTACCCTGTCCTGGCAGACGACATTGCCGAGGTGTGGCGGTTTGTAGGCTATTATAGCAAGGAGTTTCCTGTATAATAAATTTCTCAACAAAGAAAAATACGAGACACCAAACCATGAAACAATACCCCTTCCGGATCGCATCTCCAGAAGGGGTATTTACCAAACGCCATATAGAAAAAAGCGGATTACAACCACAAAAACGCTCCTCACAAACCCGTCTGCAAATAAGCCAGCAGATCCGCCATTTGCTGATGACTCAAGCTCGCTTCCAACCCCTCCATCATCAGGGAAGTACCCAAGGAACGGAAATTCTGGATGTCCCTTTTCAAGATCGTCACCGACTCCCCGCCCATCTTCTTCACTACATAATGCCGATCATTTTCATGGGCGATAATGCCCCAATGGATTTGCCCATTCTTCAGTTCGATTTTATGCTGAATGTATTTAGGATCAACCGCAGCATTGGGGTCCACAATTTCACGAAGCAACGTCGCCTTGCTTTTCCGAGAAATTTCGGTGAGATTGGGCCCAACCTCCTGACCAATGCGGCCAAACTGATGACATCCGCTGCAGCTATTTTGAAATACCACCTGACCCGCCGAGGCAACCCCCGTCAACTGCAAAGCAGGCTTCATCGCCTCAACCACCGATTTTCGGGTTACGACCTCAGTATCCGAAAAGAATTTTTTGGCACGCCGTTTCACTTCCTCGTGGGGTGTCCACCATAACAGTGTCCTCCGCCTTTCTAAATCAAAATTCATTTCCCCTACCGTAATATGACCGGCTTCCAAGGCCGACATCAATACGCCATGATGTTCTGGAACATACAAAAGTAGATCTCCAACGTGTTTTCGGATGCTAGGCGACAGCGAGGGCCACTTCGACACTAAGGCCTTTCCAACCGATGCCTCGCGCACCTCCAAAAGCTGCCGAAGAACTTCCTCCTGAACCTCCTGGCTTCGTTCTGGGTGTAAGCAACTCAAAATAGCCTGTGATTTTACTTTATAAGGCAACTCTCGGATGGTTTTCAACAAAATCAAACGTGCCGAGTCTGAGGTGGTGGCTTTTTGAACACTTTGCAAAGCCCATTCACTGGCCTCAAGATACGCCTGAGAAGGAGGAAGCCCCATTTTTTTTCGAATCACAGCAATCGGACCGACCAAAGATGGATTCTCCTCCCACGCATTTAACTGAGGCCAGGAACCCACCGATGCCTGAGGCTCCATGAGATTACCTAAACTCGTTAACATAGGCTCTACTTGTTGGGATGAAAAACCAGCCATTCCCGTCTTTATCTCCTCATTAAAAGGTGTATGGTCTAAAGCTAATGGCAAAAGAGCCAACCAAAAATCCAGTGGAACGGCTGATTTATCTGCAAATTGGGCCATCCACGGTGCCGCATTCGCTTGCGCCACCCAAGCCAATGCACGCAGAGCCCATGGGTCTTTTTGTTTTTTCACTGCTGCTTCCCACGACTTTACCTGGGCATTCCATGAACCTTCCGGCCAGAGGCTACTAGTCAGAGCCGCCTGGCGCGCCACCCGAGGATCTTTGTCCACCCAACCCTGAACAAGCCACTCGGCCATAGGGAAATAATCCGCTCCCAACGACTCGATACACAAAAACGCATTTTCACGGATTCCCGGATCCGGATCTTGCGTCAGTCGTTGAAGATCAGTTGACTGAATACTACGCTGCTGCGTTAATAGCCACAGGGCATGCAAGCGAGCCATTGGATTGGAATTCCTTAGCAACCCTTCCATTTCCTTTTGCTCGGCATTTGTCCAGGTCGTATTGGATAAAAATTGGTGGGCTTGCATCCGAACCCACGCATTGGGGTGTTGCAATGCCTTCACCAAGTTGGCTCGCTTGGAAACATCCCAAGGCGTATGTAATTCATACCCTTTGCGCTGCAAACGGTAGATCCGGCCTTTTTCTTTTCCGGCCGATAAATCCAATGTTTTTTCGATTTCATCCGGAATCCATTCGGGATGCTCGATTACTGCACGGTGCATATCCAAAACATAAATGGCTCCGTCAGGCCCCACCACTTGATTGACGGGTCGAAAGGATCGATCCGAACTCGCTAAAAGATCCCGATTGGCGAGATACCGACTCGCTACAAACGAACTTCCCTTGGGGTGAATGACATCTACGTGAAGAAGATTCAAAACGACGTCAGCCACCCAAACCGAGTTTTCCAACTCCTTTCCCATAGCTCCTCCTGTATAACTCATGATGCCACAGGCTCCTGAGAAATACCCAGCTTGTTCAGGATGATTCAACCGATCTTCCTGTTCTCCCACAGGGTAGATACGGGCAAGGCCATGTTCATCATGATCGGAAATATTTTCTAGGGGTTCAAAACCAGCCGTGGGAATGTACCGACTGGGTACTACCACATGGGAAATATGGGTTAAATTATGGGTCGTAAACCAGCGTCCATAGGCATCCATAGCTAATTCGAAGCCACCTGAGGACTCAGCCCAACGTTCTACTTTTTGCTGACGAATATGAAAACGAAAGTCGTGTCCTTGCAAGGGTAAGGCCTCCTTTTTTCGACCTTTCCAATGGGGAGCACCGTCATTTCCTCCATTGGCCACGTAGATCCAGCCATCAAGCCCCAGGGTTAATCCGTTGGCATTGTGTTGTAAATTATCAGTCGCTAAGCCCTCCAATAGGGTGTCCCGTCGGTCTACACGACCGTCATGATCCTCATCCCAAAGCTGAAAAACGAACGGAGGTGCTGCCACTAGCCAACTATTTCCGTACGTCATAAGAGATGTGGCCATGCGCAAGGAATCAGCCAAAACCGTGGATCGATCATACTGGCCGTCTTGGTTATCGTCCCAAAGTTGAACAATCCGACTTTCCCGATCTTCAAAAGGGTAACCTGGCATTTGAAGTACATATGCTTGACCAGAAGCTGAAAATGCCATATCCACCGGATCCACTACCACAGGTTCTTGAGCTACTAAACTTAGCTCAAAACCAGGGGCTAGGTCAAAATCAGGCAAAGAAGGGGCCGAGCTTTGACAGCCCAGAACAATCGCCCATCCGCATACTAGAAAAAAGAGGTATCGCATCCTATTCGACTGAAAATTGTATATACTAATGTACAGAATAAATTGGATCGAGAAAAGATCAGAGCATCAACTTCCAGTGATCCATGGATTCCGATTGGTTGGATTGTACGAAACCTTGGCGTTCAAGCACTTTAAAAGAAGCTAGGTTCGTTTTTTCGGTGGAGGCCACCACAGATTTTACAAGCGGTTGGGTTTTCAACCAATCAAGCATACCACCCACCATTTCAGTCATGTAACCTTTTCTCTGGAAGGCCTCGTAGGTTCCATAGCCAATTTCAATTTCACCTTCGGCATTGGGTGCTCCGTGAAAACAGAAATCGCCAACCATGGTGTTCTCCTCCCGCGAAATCGCCGTCCAAAGGGTAGTAAATAAAGGATTTTGGGTGGGATCTAGAACATTTGGCAAGATACTTTCCTCCAGTGCCTCCTTTAACTCAGGGGCAATGGTTCTTGGAGAATCACTCAATTGCAAGGATTTTTCGAGCAGTTGCCCACCTTGGAGGTACAAAAGGAGTTGGTCGTAGGTTAATGGAATAATCGTCAATCTTTTCGTGGTGATCATTGGGGTGAGGGGCGGTTTTGGGTCGGTTGGAACCAGCTAAAATTAGTCAATCTTTTCATTTGGTATCTGGTCAAAAAGTAGGTTCCTATCAGGTCTGGTGCTTAGAGATTTGTAAAGTTTAATCGATTTTTTCCAATTGTTGGATGGTCCGTCGAACAAATTTATTTTCAGGATTCAATCTCAAACTTGCTTGAAATGTTTTCAATGCCAGTTCCTTTTTCCCAGTTTCCAAGTAACATTCCCCCAGCCCTTGTAAGGCCTTGGCCGAGGTGGGAAAAACGAGAGCATTCCATTCCAAAATAGATGTGGCAAGTTCCGGCCTTCCTTGATCGATGTATCGAAATCCCTCCTCCCGAATGAAAAACTCAAGTAAAAATTCATTTTTTTCTCTTTTCTCAAAAGCTTCCTTGGCCTTTTCTAAACCTAATGTTTGAAGAGTTGAGATCATTCGATCCGTAAACGCCCGATTCACAGGATTATCAGCCACGAGGTTTTCAGGGAGGTAGTTTGGGATAAAAATTAAATTGGCCAATTCAAAATTGAGGTCGGATACATGCGCCTGTGATCGATTGGACAACAAGATGAGTGTGACATGTTCGTCTGGAAAGCGAAGAAAGTCAGCATAAAAAATTCGATTGGTTCCATTATGCCAAATTTGTGTTGTATGACGAGTGGTTTTGGAGACATCCCAACCATAGGCATAATAAGAATCTACTGATTCATGGTCTCGTAGGGGTGGTGAAACTAGTTGATGAAGACTTGTTGGGTTCAAAATTCTTTTACTTGATAGGGCCTTATCCCACTTAAAAAGATCATTTGGAGTAGAAAGTAGCCCACCATTGCCCTTTAAATGCCAGTAGGGAGATGTCCCATCCCAAGGTTTTTCTGTAGGTCTTCCCCAGAGTGAATTGTCTGATTTATAGCCAATTGCTATTCTTTTTTGTGGAAAATGGGGACGAGCATAGCCTGTCCTCCTCATTTTTGCAGGCTTCCAAAGATGGTCATACAAAAAAGATTCATACGATTGTTGGGATACTTTTTCAATAAGTAGGGCCAATACGCTGTAGCCAATATTGGAGTAGCCAAAGCTTGTTCCGACAGGAAACTGAAGTTCAGAGGCAAAGACTTTCGATAGGAAATCCTCCTCGCTAATTTTTTCATAATCTCCACCCAACGTACTCTTTAAACCCGATTGATGACGAAGCAGATCATGTAAGGTTATGGATCGCTTATCCTCTGGCAAGTTGGGGAAGAATTTCGATAGAGAATCTTGAACCGAGAGCTTTCCTTGTTCTTCCAAAATAAGTATGGCCGCAGCTGTAAATTGTTTGGTGAGTGATCCTATATCATACACTGTTGTAGCTGTATTCTTTAGTTGATTGGGGATATCGCGGAACCCATACCCTTTTGAAATGATTTTTTTTCCATGGAACCCTACCAAAATAGTTCCATGGAAATCGGAGGACTGTAGTTGGGGTAGGTACTCTTTCAGCTGCTTAGAAGCATTTTTTGCGTTAATATTTTGTCCAAAACAGATCGAGGTACTTAAAATGAGGACCAGAATTTTTAGACTATTTAAATTCATACGGGTAATTCGAGCTGGTTTTATAGCCCTCGTACAAAAATGCAAAATAGTTTCTATATTGGCACTGAATACCTTATGTTGAGCCAATGGCCTGTGGTGGTATTCTTGGAACTACTGCTTTTTTAGCAGCTGAACTACCTTTGTTTACTACCTACTTTATGCACTCATTTTTAGACCTAATTCTTTCAGGAAATAAGCATTCTACAGAACAACTGGAGACGCTCAATAAATACATTCGAACCAAACATTTCTCAAAAGGGGACGTCCTACTCCGTAAAGGGGAGCTATGCTCGAAAGGTTACTTCGTGCAAAAAGGGTGTCTGAGGTGTTATTCCATTGATGAGAAAGGGAAGGAACACATATTTATGTTTGCCCCCGAGGGATGGATGGCCTCTGACATCGCTTCCCAGTGGCAAAATGCCCCATCAGAACTCTTCATTGATGCCATAGAGGATAGCCAGGTGGAGGTATTTGATATCCAGCAGGCTGCTCGAGAAGGCTTTGATATTTTACAACTCTTTGGTGCAGGTACTGAAAAACTGCTTAACCGAATTGCCGTTCTGCAAAGTCGTATCATTATGCTCATGAGTGCCAGTGCTTGGGAAAGATACCAGCATTTCTTGGATACCTACCCCAATATTGTTCAACGGGCACCCCAACGCATGATTGCCTCTTATTTGGGTATCACACCAGAGGCCTTAAGCAAATTACGAGGAGAAAAGGCCCGAAGGTAAAACAAAATTTCTTTCTTAATCTAGGTTAATGCGATTGGAGATCAGAACCTCCAATTTTGTGACATCAACTAATCTTGATTTCCACCATTTTAAACCTTAGAAAGAAATGAAAATTACCTTAATCGCCACCTTGGCCATTTTCTCGCTGCTCGTAACTTCATTTACCGTTCAGCCCCCACTAGATTGGAAGATTTCAGATGGGTATGAAATCCGATTTAAAGGTACGGACGCAGAGGGAACGTTCGAAAGGTTCTCTGGCAACCTCCATTTTGATGCAAAAAACGTGAAGGCATCCAAATTCTCTGTTCAAGTGGATGTTCAGAGCATCTCCACAGGAAATGGAATGAAAAACAAACATGCCAAAAGTGCTAAATGGTTTGACGCTCAAAAGTTCCCTTTCATCCTTTTTACCTCCACTAACATCAGCCAAACCCCCCAAGGGTATGTAGCAGAAGGCATATTGGAGATGCATGGTGTAAAAAAATCGGTAACTATTCCTTTTACCTTCGTGAATAACGTATTTGTCGGCAGTTTTTCGGTTAATCGTTTGGATTATGGGATTGGAACGATGGAGGGCATGTCCAAAAAAGTCAGTAACTCTATAAAAATAGACCTTACCGTCCCCGTCACAAAAATATAATTCCATGAAAGATCACCTCGTGCACGGCCTTTTGGCGGGTATTTTAGCCGGATTAACCTCTATTTTGTACCATTGGGCGTATCGGGAGGCATTATTGGTTGACTTTTCTCCACTCCTTTCTCCTTCTATCCTTTTGGGTGCAAGTATGATATCTTGTTTGGTGGCCTCCCTAGGTTATCATTTTTTCTCCAAATGGGTATTGATTGGTACTGACCTATGGTTTAATACGATTTTCTTGGTTTTGGTTTTGGTTTCTTTAGTCGGGTCATTTGCTGTCACTTTACCTGAACACATCCAAGAACCTGAGTTATTTCCTGGCCTTTCTGTTCCAATGCACATTTTCCCTATGTTGTTTTGGCTTATTACCAAGCCACTTACCCAAGCAAAATCAACTTTTTCGCATTGATTTATTCTTTGTACACCTCAATTAAATTCAAATATGAACACAAAATCAAATCGGATTTTTCACATTATTTTATGGATCTTCCAAATCCTTTTGGCGACCATGTACCTGATGGCCGGTGGCACAAAACTTTTTCAATCGATTGAACAACTTACCCCCATGTTGTCTTGGGTAGCTAATACGCCGTTGGGTATGGTTCGATTCATTGGTTTAAGTGAAGTTTTGGGGGGATTCGGCCTCCTACTCCCCTCTCTCCTGCGTATTCAACCAAAACTCACTTATTGGGCTGCGGTGGGCCTTGCATTGATCCAGTTGTTGGCTATCGGTTTCCACCTGTCGAGAGGGGAAGTCTCTGTGGTTGGCTTTAATTTTATTTTATTGGCGTTAGCTGGTTTTATCGCATGGGGACGCTCCCAAAAGGTGCCCATTCTACCCAAATAAACTGACGTGTTTCCTGTGTGGACCTCGCATCGAACTCATGGGATTGCGAGGTCTACTAACCTACTTTCGGTGGCCGCTTCTAAGCCTTTGATCCATCGGAGAAATAATGGACAGGATGTTCCTTCGTTTCATATCGAAGCAATGCCTGATAGGGATCACCTGACAAATTTAGCAACCTAGCAAATGCAGGTTCTGTTTTATATCCTGAGCGCTTCAGCGCCACGATACGTTGCCTAAATTCCTCCCCAAACATGTGAAGTAAGTGGTATTCAATGACCAAATGACGATACCCCATTTGGTGCAAGGTGGGTATGGCTTGCCCGAAGATCTCCCACTGAAATTCATCCAGCTCAAAACGGGAAACAACGGTTTGTACACCTGAAATAAGCTTATTCTGCAAAGTAAACCCATTTTGAGTCCCAAAATTCCTGAAAATTACCTCATTAAAAACCTGAGGATCCGAAAAACAACAAATAATATCCAGATCACTGGTTTCAATATCCACCTCGATGGGTATCGTCCCCACTAGGATTGGGTCAAAATCGGCTAGTTTATTCATGACTTGATGCCGAACCAACATTTCGTATACCCGTTGCTGGCGGTCATTGCCATTTTGTAAATAATCGATGGTGTCAAAAATCATTTCATCTCCCTTGTTTATCGAGTTCTTGCGTGCCAAGTGCGAATGTAGTGCAACGTAGTAGAACTAGAGACCAAATCCAAATGCTTTATCTTGTCCAAAAGCGCTAATTCAACAACATGAGACGCCGATTGAAAAACGATTGGAAATTGATCCGGATAAAATCCTTCATCTTCTTTACCTACCAAAACCAAACAGGGAATTGAAATATTTTTGATTTCCTCTACGTGATTTTTGGGATTGAAATTGATAAGCAAATTAAACGAATATGATGGAACCTGAAGAGAATCATTCAATTGAGCTGGTCGATTAAAAAATAATACCGGCAGATCATTTAATACCCGAATTTTGACATTATTCAGCATGGATAGTCCAATAATTCTGGGCATAGCTACTTTTACCCAACCTCCACTGGAGGGTTTGACTGTTGGCGCATCATGGCCCAAGTACGGAGCAAGCAAAATGGCTTTATCAACCCGCGAATTCAGCGGATTCCCAATAAATCGAAGCACAAAGCCTCCACCCGATGAATGTCCTGCAAGTATTATTTTTCGCGCTTTCAGGTTGATTTTGGAATACTGAATAAGATCCTCTAAATCATGTTCCAGTTGTCCAATATAGTCAATTTCGCCTTGTTTCCCCGAATTTCGTCCATGACCCCGTACGTCAGGGGTTAATACGGTAGCTACGTTGTATTTTGATAAGGAATCGGCAAAGTTAGCAAGGTATCGACTCTCGGAACCTGAGCCATGCATGAGAATCATAACATCTCGACTTTCACTGGGATACAACCGAGCAAATATTTGTTTTTTATCTCTCATTTTTATCCAAACCTCTTGACCGAATCTGGGCTTTATTTTGGGCTTCACAGAGGAGAAATCATAGTTTTTCACATTTTTTGTCAGATGAATCGGCCAATAGATTAGGATGAGGCTTATCGAAAGGTAGACAATACAACTGATTAAAACGGACTTCAAGATGCGCTTTCCGAGGGTTTTCCACATAAGACTTAGATAATGTCAGACTTTATCCAACCCTTTAAATAACAGGATTAGACCCACCACAAAATGGTGTATAAAACGCAACTTTTTTTTCATAGATGGTACATATCAATTTTGTCCTTGAATACTTTAGACCAAGGATGATCGGCTTTTCCTGGTTTTTGAAAAAGAACCCACGAAATACAATATAGTCATTTAGCTTTTACAATCCGATGAATTTGGGTCAGGTTATCGTTTTCCGAACCACGTGATAGCGAAACCATAACCCGAAAATGGAATGGATACTCAGATATGATTTAACCCTACTTAATATCCTCACTTTTCAATTCCAGAATACTTTTTGTAAATAGCTCGGTACCCGAACCATCGCCCGATAGGACCGACGATATTCATGAGGAATTTTTGAAATCCAAGTGGTATCCCGGCGAGATATGATTTACTATCAAGGTATTTCAAAGTTACCAATTCTTGAATCAACCCCGCCTTTCCATTAGGCATTTTTCCGTCGATGGTGAGGCCGATGATATTTTCGAGAAGATAGTCAAAATCCAAGGCGGGTGTGACTGACTGCACAAAAACAACAGCCTCCTCCTGCTCATTGTAATGATTATGCGGACTATTTTTGGGCAAAACCATTTTTTCACCCGGCCCCAAGATGATTTTTTCTCCATTTTGAAGGATGGTCAAACGGCCAGATAATACCTCAAATGTCTCATCCTGCAAAGCATGAAAATGATCGGGTACCAGTTGACCTTTGGACTTCAGGGTCATCCGAATGGAAATCCGTTGTCCTTGGGTATCTTGGGCAGTCTCTAGAAACTCATAGACATCTCCCGTATCAGGATTTTCTAAAACTTGTCCTTTGGTTGGCATATTTGTTTAGTTTAGGTTGAAAAGCGAATCGAAAACGCCCCACCCAAAATCAATCTGGGGAGCATTTTCACTCAAATTATTTTTATTTTTTTCCTCCTTTAGCCGCGAGGAATCCATTTACATCCAACCAATGCGTAAAGGCATCAAACCAACGATTGCTGGTTCGGTTTGGATTCCCTAATCCGAAACCATGACCTCCGTTTTGATAGAGGTGAAACTCCACTGGTTTTCCGGCTTTGTGCCAAGAATCAACAATACCGAAATTCCCTTTGAAAAGAAAGTCGTCGGTGGCAATGACATTAAACATAGGGGGTGCATCTTGAGGCACTTCCACGGGCCCCATCCCGCCGTAGATCAAACCGATGAATGCGGGACGCATCACTTGGGAGTTCAGTGTGGTGTGTAGGGTTAGGCCTGCACCAGCTGAAAAGCCCATCATGCCGATTCGTGAAACATCCACGCCCCATTCCTTGGCTCGTCGAAGGATCAATTGATAGGCAGCATCTACATCTTGTTGTTGGTTAGGTAGATTCGCGTGCATCGGCCGAGGAGCTGAGGCTGTTTGAGAGGCATCGGTTGTGTTGGGTGGAGGTCCGAATCCCCGTTCCATTTTCACCCTGAATTCGTCCAAAGAAGGAGGTGTCGGGAATAACCGATATTTTAATACAAAGGCAGCAATTCCTTGCTTGGCCAATGCTTCAGCCACCTCCCAACCTTCATTTCCCATTGACAACCAACGAAATCCACCACCGGGAGCCACAATAACAGCAGCTCCGGTGGCCTTTCCTGCTTCGGGCAAAAATGGAGTAAGCGTCGCTGTGGAAATGTTTCGAGCCATTGGATCACCCCATTGCCGAAACCAAGTTTCAGCGGCGGGTTGATTTTCGCCCCCCCCCGTACCCAGCACGATGGCGTTGGGTTCGGACGGATTGGCTAGGGGATAGATTGTTCCATCTTGGGATTTGGCCTGTGGAGCTATGGAGAGGAGGAATCCACAGGCAACTAGTTTAAAAACTTGTTTAGGTCGATACAGCATATACGTTGGATCAAAGAGGGTTGAAAATCAAATATAAGGATTCCCTTCTTTTTTCGAAAAACGAAGTATCTAGAGAGGATTTTCAACCTAAATTTTGTCCCAGTTTTTCCATTTTGGTCAACCATTTTTCGCGCCATTCGGGTTTCGACAATCGAACAGGCCCGATGGTAGTTACTTTCACGGGTTTAATACCGACAAATTCCAAGGTGCATTTTTTCATAGCATAATGACTAGGTTGTTTGTACACCAGCCAATAATACCAAGCGGGTTGGTCGAGCGTTGTAATAATTCGAGCGGATTTATTGACCAAAAGTTTATCCCACCAGACAGAATTTTCTCTTTTTTGGAAAGCTAGTCCGGGAAGAAAGACCCGGTCAATAAAACCTTTTAGCAGCGCCGGGAGCGAGCCCCACCAAACCGGATAGACCCAAACCAGGTGCTCGGCCCATTGAATCTTTTCCCAAGCGTCCTGTAAATCTGGCTCCCAATCGGTTCGTTTTCGATAGCCAAATTGTAAGTTGGGGTTGAATTGCAAATCGGCCAGCACAATTTCTTTCAGTTCAGCACCGGTGGTTGAAACGCCTTTTTTATAGGCCTCTGCCAAGGCGTGACCATAACTTTCTTTGTCGGGGTGTCCGTTGATTAGGAGTATTTTCTTCATTTTGTTTTCTATTCTTCGTTGGTTGTAATTAAGTTATTTACCACACTAATTTTACTATTTTGAATCAAAAAGTATTTTTTTAGGCAAAAAACTAAAATCTTCGCTCAAAGGAGTGGCCATTCCATTGATATACCTGGCCGTTAGCCATGCCAAACCACAAGACTTTTTGACGATCCTCAAAAATAGACAGGGCGAAGTCATTGACTAGTCCCTCTTTTTTCGAGAAGTTTTGCATTTTACTGCCATCGAATTTCCAAATGCCTGCATCTCGATCACCAAACCAGATGTTTCCCTGGTGGTCCTCCCCGATCGTAAAGACGTGTTCTAACGTGCCTGGAGGCGATTTCTCTCCATTTCGTTTACTTTTTGGATGAAATAGCTGGTAATCCATCGAAAAATGTCGGATGGCCTCCCCTTCCTTGAGTAGTACGCCCATGCCGTTGTTTCCGATCCAGAGTCGGCCTTTGGAATCTTCCAGGATACTTCGAATGTGCAAAGGTCCCTTTTTTCGATCGAAGCCGACAGTTTCATCTAGAATGAGTGAAAATTCTCGCCCGTTATACCCAAAAACGCCGGCGTAGGTAGCAAACCAAATCCGATCATGGCCTTTCGAAATATCCGTGACGGCGAAAAGATTGTCATTCGAATGGAGGACTTTTTGTGGAGGAAGATCCAACCTATGCAATTGTTTACCATCGTACCGGTAGACACTCGAGGCATTGCCAGCGGCAAACCATAGATCATCTTCCGACTTCATCCAGGCGCTAGGCTGCGTAGCCTTAGGTAAAAAAGAAAAAGTCGTTGATGCTGCACCAGGACCCAATTTTGTATGGTCGATCATTCGCTGGCCATCGTAACTACTGACACCAGATTGCGTCTCAAACCAAATAACTCCATGAATATCCTCTTGAATGGCATGAATTTGGTTGTCGGAAAGCCCATCTTGCGTGGTGAAATACTGAAACGTGGAGCCTGTGTAGAGTGCAACACCCTCTAGTAAACTCCCAAACCAAAAATTTCCTTTCCGATCCTGATATATAGCTCGAATTCCTGAGGTAAATCGCAAGGTGTCTAATTCTGATCGGTCTGGCGATTCTGACGGATAGGATTGTTGCTCCTTGACTGTCTGGGTATGGCAACTGGAATTGAGGCAGAGTAAGAGGAATAAGTAGATCAATAGACGTTGAATGTTCATGGGTACAAGGTATGAAAACCTCGCCAAAAATAGGAACTGATTAAGGTGAGAAGGTTAATTAGATCTTGATTGCCTTCTCATTCAAGTGAATGAATCGTTTCAAATAGTTTTTGGTGTTGTTTTTTGAAAATTCTTTTCATTGTACCTACTACTGGAAATGGCGATGTGAAGTAGATTTCTTCTTCAATTATTGTATGACCCGCATCCTCTCTTAAGAAAAATTTCATTTCAATTTTAGTAAAATAAAATACCGTCGCCCGCATTCTAACTATTTTATCGGAAATACTTTTTTCAATGGTCACAGGGTAGGTAAATGAAAAAGGTACCATACCAAACTTTAATGTCTCGTGGACTTTGTAATTTTGATGAGAGATTTTATCAATTCTTGAAATGACAGGATGTATAAGAGCAAACTTTTCCATATCCGTCAAATACTCAAAAACAAGGTCAATGTTTTTATTGACTTTAAATGATAGTTTCACTCGAGTAATTGTTTTAAGTCGTTGAAGGGTTGGCAATATCGTTTTGTGGGTGGGAATATTGTTTGAAGTCTTTTCAGTCCCTGATCATTTTTTCCCAAGTACCCAAACATCATGATCATACCTGAAAGCCGGGTGGTTGGGGGTACCTCCATATTTACCTCCCGTCATATAGATTTTATTTTTGTGAACGGTAGCCGCAATACCCCCCCGTGGCAACCAAGGTGCTGTTTGGGTAAACCATTTTTTTCCGTCCGAACTAAACAAGACTTGGTTGGAAAACTGCCCATTTCGGTTGCAGCCAAGCAGCCAAATTTTGTCATCAAATACCTGCGCTGAGTAGCCAAAGATGGCCTCGCCTTGAACAATCTCATTCGTTACTTTTTGCCAATTTAAACCATCAATCGATTGCCAAACATCATTATCTAATAAATAGAGCGTATTTCTGAGAAGAACTATTTGACTTCCACTTCGTTTACCGAATGGCAAGTTTTCCTTTTGTTTAGTCCAGGTAATGGCATCGTCTGAAGACCAAATGTCGGCAAATTGGCTATTGGCATCTTCGCCGCCTACTATCCAAATCTTATTGTTAAAGACAAAAGGATGGTAAAAAAAACGTTTGGGCAAGTTGCTTGATCTTGAAAGCGTCGTCCAATGCTTTAAGTCATCGGTTCGATAAATTTCGGGGCGGAATTCGTTTTTCTCTATATTCCCCTTGAAATGCCCCAGTCCATAGATGGCCCCTTTGAACTGAACATAGTCTAGAAAGGCATGATTGGAGATAGGGTTACTTAAGCCTGATTTTATCCAATTTTTTCCATCAAGGGAATACCAATTTCCATCCGAATGGAAAGTCCAAAGGGTATCCCGATGGCTAAACATTTGGAAATTATAACTTTTTCTCCAAGGTGCATGATCCAATAAATTGGTCCAGATATAGGAAGAGTCGGTTGGCCGATCACTACGGTTCAGAACCAATGAAAGGTCTGATTTGGTTGCAATTTGACAGGCAAAAAGAATCAAAATCGTTGTTGACCATTTACTTTTCATCGTTTTTATGGAGTAAGCATGATTGAATACCATTCAAACAAAACACGGAGGTACTTTCAACCTAATGGTCTTTTGTTGGCAGGGGCTTGCTGAATTGCATAAAAAAGGACTGACCGTGGTCGGTCTTCCCCACAATTTTTCCAGCTTTCCTGTCCAGTGTACCTTGGATGGATTTGATGCCGTTAAGTTCTTTGTCCAAGACAATTTTTACACTATCAGAGGTTATGAAATAATCGGCCCACAAGGAGGTCCCATTGACGGATAAAATACACGTATTGGCAAATTCAAAAAACACCATTGGTTGTTGCGTATACTTGCCGCCTTTCAGAATTAGGGTATCTTGATTGACCATGCATTGGTTGATAAGGTATTCCCCCCGTATTTCATCCTCGTCTTTGGCATGCACAATACCCTCAACCAGCAAAGCCACCAACAAGACGGCCAAAAAACCGAAGGGAAAGTAAGTCTTCCAATTTTTTTTAGAAGGAGTCAGGATTTCTTTCTTGATTTTACCCCCGTTGTCCCAAAAAAAAGTTTTCAAATCTTGAAAGTATGGCACGAGCAGGAGAATAACGATAAAAAACTCGATGGTGGCATGTACTATAGCATCGACGACCTGAAATTCAAGATCAATAATCACAATATTGGTGTACAGCGCCAAGGCCAATAAAAGACCTAAGAGCCGCGTACGTTTAAAAAGTGTAACCTTCCCTAAATTCAGACAGGGAATAAATTTACAAAATCTTTTTTCCCGGAAGGCTTTGGAGCTAGCTCCAAAGCCTTCCGGGACCTAAATTGAACTGGTGCTTTACCTCCAAGAGAATCATGCGGGTGATTTTGATTGTAATCATTCCGCCAATTTTCGGCAAGGTCTTTCAGCGTTTCTAAATCCTCAAACCAGTAAGCATCCAAAATATCCTCTCTGAAAAAACGATTGAATCGTTCGATATAGGCATTTTGCATAGGCTTGCCTGGTTGAATAAATAGAACGTCAATATTCTTCTTTTTGCACCAAGATTGAAACACCTTGGAGATGAACTCAGGTCCGTTGTCTACCCTAATTTGGTTTGGCAAACCCACTTCCTCTTCCAATTGACCCAAGACGCCAATGACACGTTCGGCTGGAAAGCTAATTCCACATTCAATGACCAGTGACTCCCGATTACAGTCGTCTAATACATTGAATACTCGCACGCGTCGACCGTCACGCAATGAATCCGTCATAAAGTCTATGCTCCATGTTTGGTTCAACTCGGTTGGTGCGCTTAATGCCGATTTAACTCGACTCAACGTTCGTTTCTTTCGCTTTCGTCGCAAACTAAGCCCCATCAAACGATACACCCGTAGTACTCGCTTGCGGTTCCATGGTAAGCCCTGATGACGGATTCTTCCATAATATACGTCAAATCCCCGGATAGGTAGTTCATTCGCCAATTCATTTAGTTTATCCATCACAGGGCTATCGTCTTTCTTGGACTGATAATACCAAAGTGAGCGTGATAATTGTACTATTCGACAACTTTTATCAAGGCTCACGGGATAGGATTTCACTAAATAACCTACCACTTCCTTTTTCCGTGCAGGGCCTACCACTTTTTTGATAGAACGTCCTTCAGCATAACATTGTCAAGACTTAATTCGGCATACATCTGCTTTAGCTTCCGATTCTCATCCTCCAGCTCTTTTAGCCGTTTCAAATGACTCGCCTCCATACCTGAATACTTCTTACGCCATCCGTAAAAAGTAACTCGATTAATCCCGAGTTCGCGACTGATCTCTTCCACCGAGCGACCTTGCTCGTTCTCTTTGATCGCCTTGATGATCTGGTGCTCTGTAAACTTCGTTTTTTTCATAACAATCTAAAGTAAACAATTTTTATTAATTAATAGATTGTCTAAATTTCGGGGAAGGCTACAATAATCTAAAGTAGACAATTTTTATTGATTGATTGTCTAAATTTTAGGGAGGACTACATTCTTGCCAAAGCCAAACAAAAAATAAAAAAACGAGTAGGCTAAAGCCTTGTTAAAACGTACAAGATTTGTAAAACCACAAAAGGTTAATCAAAAGAAAAGTCCTCGGCCAATTTTGCCCCCCAAAACCAACTATGGGAATTGAAACCCCATAACCCACGAAGCTTCGTTCAACAAAGGCTTACATCGCTGTTCCGCTTAGCTATGCTTGTTTAAGTCTTATATGTTAGCTTTAGTTTTTTAAATTTATAAATCAACTATTGTCCGTATTACTATTATTTAATTAGGAAACATTTGTCTCTGTTGTGTCTGTTATTTCTGACGAAGAGGGGGTATTTGAGTATTCCCATTCATCATAATTTCTTTTAAGTCCCCATAAAGCAGCTAATAACATAACTGATAATAAAAACCCTACAACTAGTCCAACAAAAAAGAATAAAATAAATGCTACTATAATCAAATAAATTCTTATTCCTACTTTTTTATATTCCTCGTCGTAAAGTTTGTATGAACTACAAAGTTTGTAACCAATAATGCTAGCCCATAATAAAAGTGCCCAGGATACAATTCCAAAAAAATATCCCATTGTATAACCTGTTGCCAAAAAGAATGCTCCTAAAATACTTATCAATAGTCCAATTATTGATAGTACAATTGCTACCATTGAAAACGCTTTAACTGTTTTTTGCTTAAACATATTTCTTATGTTAATTTTATGGTTTTGTAATTTATCTTGGTCTTTCTATATTCGATGTTACTTTACTTACCTATATTTTCAATTCTTTTTGAGTGTCAATTCGAAAAGCTAATTAAGAATTTTTCTAAACTTACAGCCTACGTTTTGGGGGTTTGCGAAGAAGCGGATTTAGCAGCACAAATATTCACTAGAATTCCAAATGCTCAATTTAGCACCGACCAAGGCTTTTTACAAACCCCATATTGAACCCGACCTTCAGAAGCCCTTTTTAGAATAATTTTTCGATTCAATTTACGAAATTGAAACATGTAGCTCAAATTAAATTTCAAGTTGATGAGATCATTTTCTAAAAACTACACTACCATCCTCGTTCAGGCCAAACAAGTTGTGCCCGGTTTTGCACAGGCTCACGCTATTTTCCTCGAACGTGTTACAATATACGGGATATATTCAAGTACTGAAAACACATCAAAAAAAGGTTAAGCGACACGAAAGCACCTGAGTAAACTAAAATTTGCTGAAAAAAATATGCCCTTAATACCAGCGATTAGAATTAAAACCCCAAAACCCCCGAAGCTTCGTTCAGCGAAGGGGTACATCGCAGTTCTGCTTAACTATGCTCGTTTAAGGCTTATATGTTAGTGGCTACTTTTCTTGTCTTTTCGTTTATAATCTAATGTTTCAAACCATGCTTTTTGAGGTCTGCTTTTGGGGTAACCGTTATTTGTGCGAAACGATTTTCGTTCTTGTGTAAAGTCCCACCATGTTTTGCTAGTGTCATTTGACTTTGCAAAATTTACGACTAATCGAAATTGGTCTTCAACGCAGGGGTCAACCCAATAGCCTAATTTCTTTTCATATTCGTCTGTCAGTTTAGCTCCATCTTTATCCTTTAGTTCTTTCAGTGAGTAATAACCTAAAAACACAAGGTCTTCAGCAAACTTAATTCCTACTGAAGGAACAGTTTGAAATTCTGCTAAGGCATAAATTTCTTTTGCTCTTTCAGTTGTAGCATTTAATAAAAATTCTAACTCGTCTGCCGCAAAGTCAAGTATGTTGGCAATTTTAATTTTATGCTTTCTCAAACTTGCTTTTTCTGTGTCCGTTAATGGAAGTTTTATGTTTCTCTTACTTTTCATCTTCTGCAAAAGTCAGCAAATAGCCATTGTTATATTCTATTGAAAAATCAGTCGCACCATAGAATGTCTTTTTAAGCCCTTTAACCACTTTGACGTTATCTTTTAACTTTTCAAAAAAGTTTCTGATTTCAGTGGTCTTAGTGTAAAAAAGCAAAGAGCCACCGCCTTATCTTGATATGCTTGGTAGTTCTTTACCTAAACTTTGATATGCCTGAAACATAAAAGTCACGTTTCGGCAAATCATCATTGTCCAAGAAATGTCTACTTTTTCAGTAACCGTCATTTCTATGTTAAATCCTAATTCTTTAAAAAGTCAATTGTTTTTTGATGTCGCCCTTTAAGTTTGCCACTAACGTATTAGGGCTTTGCGCTCAGACGGATTTCGGTTCGGACCGCCGAAGCGGCACAAAACTATCAACCTGCACTAAACTTGAATAGAATCGGACCGCCGATGCGGCACAAAGCTACAAGTTTACACGTCAACCCGCCTGACGCAAAACCCGTGTTAGGCACATTGGCATTTACGACTTGGTCAGATTAGAGTTTAAAATCTAATTCCAAAGTTTAAAGTTCCGACATAAATTGGTTTTTCACCAGTTAAACCTATAATTGGATGCGGATTACTCTTTGATGCTACATAATAAAATCCGTGTTGAGTGCTTAAATAGGGGCTGAATTTCATCTTTTCCCTTTTCGCTTTTTTCAAAAATTCCCAGCGATACCCTGCTAATAATCCCACTTCATAGTCCCAGCTCGTATAGTCTTTCCCATCAACAGGATTGTTTTTGTTAAAGCCTGGTCCGAATGCATTGTAAAGTTCAAAGTGCAGCCCTTTCCAAACGAATTGTCTGTACCCGAATGTTAGTGCATAATTGGCGAAATCACCTTCTTCTTCTCTAAACTCAGATGGTCTTATGTGAAAGCCAACAAATACGTCACCTGCTAAATCATTTTTTCGCCAAGTTTCGTAAGTAACTTGTCCCTTGTAGATGTTTCCGGGAAAGATTGGCCAAAGTAAATTTACTTCTGCCCCCCATTTTCTTGATGGAATATTTTGCTCTTGTCCAAAAGCGTTTATTACTGTGATTGCTGTTAAAGCAACATAAATGAGTATCGATTTCATTGTCCCGAAATTTTAAATATTGATTAATGGGACAAAGGTAGATCGTCAATAAAGCAAAAGTCGTTGACCAAAGTCAATAAATCATTTCAGAGCCAAAATCATTTGCGTCCTCTAATACGACTTAATGTTTCAGGTTTAACACCGAGATAGGAAGCAATCATATACTGTGGTACTTCTTGTAGTAATCTTGAATTTCTTTCAATCAAAGCTTTATATCTTTCTTCTGGGGTTTGAAACATAAAAGAGTCAAGCCGACTGGCTACCATAAGATATAAATTTTCAGCAATAAGTCTGCCGAGTCGTTCTATATTTTTATGTCTATCGTATAAAGAATTGAGTTCTTGCAAATTGATTTTATAAATAACTGCATCTTGCATGGCTTCAATAAAGTGGTCTGAAGGTTTACCAGTTAAAAAACTTCTATAATTGGATACGAAATCACCTTTAAAATTAAAGGCAGTAATTTTTTCTATACCGTCCTTGTCGTAATAAAATCTGAAACTTCCTTCATGGATAAATGCGATAAAATTGCAATGCTCACCTTGTCTAAGTATTTGCTCCTTATTCGTAATATTCACCTTTGTTAAACAACTTTCAAAGTCTTTCCACTCTGAGTCGTTCAGCTTGAGGAATTTGTTAAAATATATTCGTAAAGTTTCCAATTTCCTGTGTTTTTATGCTTGTGCCTAACGTTTTGCAGCTTGGCGTAGTGGGGGATTTAGAAGCACCGCACTGTCAACCTACACCAAAGCTTAATAGAAGCACAAATGTTCAATTTTGCACGTCACCCCCCATTGCGCCAAGAGCATGTTGGCGGTAGTTTTTCTTTCTCTCGTCATAGGTTGTCCTCTTTGATTAACATGTAGTTTGCTACCCATTGAAATGCAACAAATCCAAAAATGAAAACAACTGTCATTAAGTTAAACATTTCACCTGTCGAAAAAGTCAGACCGATTGCGGCAAGACCTACAACGGCTAAAACAACTGTATAAATCAATAGTCCGTATTTGTTTTTTGAAGGCGAAAACATTGTCCCCAAAGGCAACATCATTGCAAAACCGAATACAGCAATTGTCAGCATTTTTTCGTCTGATAAAGCAATGTATAAAAGAAGTCCGACAATAAATGCACCCAAACTTATTGCAACAAAGTTTGAACTCATTCTTTCTTTTTTGTCAAGAAGTAATTGTCCGTATTTATTGAATCGAAGAAATAAATTACTTATGGGGGCAATTACCCAAGTGGAAAATGCAATCAATCCAAGTGCAATTATCAATGGAAACAGATATGGTTGTAATGCTTCATTATTTTTTATTGTAGTTCTTAATACTTTAAAACCAAGATAAAATCCAATAATTACACCCCATTGATACTTTGCAGTCAGGTTGCTCATAAAAAACGAATACTTCAAGAATAATCTATAAATAGGATTTGTTGCTTTAAGTGCTTCTAGCATTCCTGATTGAGCGTAGTCAAAAGTCGGGTCGTTTGATAATGCTTCCTTAAAATGGTCTAATGCTTTTTTATGGTCACCTTTCTCAAGTAGCCCCCAACCATAATTTGCATGAGTGTACGCATTGTTTGGGTCTTCCCGCAATGCCCCTTCAATTGTTTCAAAGGATTCTTCGCTTCGATTAAGTTTGTTTAATGCAGTGCTTCTTGTATTTAATGCCAATAGATTCTCGGCATCAATTTCCAATGTTTTATTTGCTATTTCAAGTGCTTCCTCAAACTGCTTACGCCCCAGTTTAATATTTGCCAGTAACGCGAAGTAGTCTGCATCATAAGGGTCAAGTTCAATTGCTTGATTTATATTCTTCTCGGCTTCGCTTAAATTTTCTTGTTGAATAGCAGCACGGGATTTGATAAAAAATAAATGAGGTGAATCGGGCGATAGCCCGATTGCACTTTCAATTATACTATTTGCATTTTCAAATTTATCTTGTTGCAGAAATACTTCTGCCAACAATGAGAGAAAGTGAATGTTGTTTGAATCTTCTGTAAGTAAGTCAGAAAGTAGTTTTTCTGCTTCTCCAAATTTCTTCTGTTGAATTAGAATTTCAACTTTCGATAGCCTGTTATCTTCTGTCATGTTATTGCTTAATTTTCAAGTAAGTTAAAATGTCGTCATAAAGTCCTGAACCATTTGCAAACATTGCAAAATTCTTAGCTGTTGAAAACCATTCTTGCGTGCTTGGTTTATGTTTTTTTAGTGCATTTAGTAAATCATTTGTTTCAAGAGGTTTTGGGATTCCATCGCTAAACGAAGATTCTAGTTTTTGTTCTATTGCAATGTCAATAATAGCGTCTATGTCTGCCCCAGAGTAATTTTCAGCTTTCTTGGCAATACTTTGCAAATCAATAGTTCCTGTTGGTTTGTTATTTAGTTTTAATCTTAGAATTGATTCTCTTGTTGTTACGTCAGGAGGCGGAATAAAAACAATTCTGTCAAATCTTCCTGGTCGTCTGAATGCAGGGTCAAGATTCCAAGGCGTATTTGTTGCCCCAATTATTAAAACCCCTTCGTTTGTGCTATCAATTCCGTCAAGTTCTTGCAGAAATTGATTGATTAAGTGTCGTCCACTTGATTGTTTCATGTCACTTCTACTTGCACCTAAAGCGTCAATTTCGTCAATGAATAAAACGCAGGGAGTGTTGTTTCTTCCCAATTCAAATATTTCATGTAGATTTTTTTCGCTATTGCCAATCCACATATCCAAAATGTCGTTTAGGCTAACACTAATGAATTTGGCATTTACTTGTCCTGCTGTCGCTTTGGCAATAAATGTTTTACCGCATCCCGGTGGTCCATAAAGTAAAATACCACCGCCTACTTTTTTTCCGTACGCCTTATACAGTTCAGGGTGAAGTAGTGGTTTTATTATTTTAAGCTCAATTTCTTTTTTCACTGATTCCATTCCACCAACATCACTGAAGTTGACGTTAGGCTTTTGCAAGAAACGACTATCAATTTCTTCTTTGGTTTCTGAAACTTTATTACTTCCTTTTTGACGCAACTGACTGTCAAGTTCTTCATCAAAGTATTTGGGGTCTATTGCCAATGCTTTTTTGTATGCTTCTATTGCTTTTGCTACTAATTGTTCTTTCAAAAGTCCTTTGGCATAAAGAGTAAATACACTTATTTCATTTGTCCCATTCTCAATTACTTCTTCAAGAATAACATTACAAGCAGAGTATCTTCCTTTTTTATAAAACACTGTAGCAAGTCCAACTTTGGTCTTATTATCATTTGCTATTTTAAGAAGTGTAGAAAATTCTGTCTCGGCTTCTTCGAGTCTGTTCAAAGTCAATAAAGTGTCAGCAAGCAAAAGTCTTAAAGGCGTGTTGTCTGGGGAATGTTTTAATGCCTCCCGTAAACTGTCTATTGTATTGTCGTTCATATTTTCAATGTTACTGTGTCGTCAAATAAAATTACCGCCAGCGAACAGGGCTTAAAGATGGCGTGGGTTAGAATTCCGTCAGCCGAAATGAGCACCAAAGCTGATAGTAGTAGAATGTTCCATTAACCACTTCACCCGCCATTGAGCCAAATGGCTGTTGAACCAAACCTTCGGTAGTAACCCTTTTTAGAGTAATTTATCAATTCAATTTACGAATTTGTAACATTTAGCTCAAATTAAATTTCAAGTTGATGAGCTCATTTTCTAAAACTACACCATCATCCTCGCTAAGGCCAAACACGTTGTGCCCGGTTTTACACTGGCTTACGCTCTTTTCCTCGAACGTATAACCATATACGGTATACATTCAAGAACTAAAACTAATCTAAAAAAGATTTTTTAACCTTAAAGAGCCTAAAGAAACTAAAATCTACTGTAAAATATACGCCCTAAATACCAAGGATCGGAATTGAAACCCCATAACCCCCGAAGCTTCGTTCAATGCAGGGGTATTCGGCTGATCCACTAGGGTACGGAAATTTAAGTTTTATTTGTTAGAGGTTCAACTTTTATTTTATGATTGTAATTTTCTGTTTTTTAAAATTATAATAGATAGGATATATACTATAACAATTGCTATTGGGATTGTTACAAATCTATCAGCTGGAAATAAATACCAGAGAGCTAAAACTAAAATTGTTCTCAAAATTGAATGAAATAGTCCAACCCAATGGTCAATAATCCAAGTCAATGGAACCCACATTAATCCCGTCAAAATTCCTACCGTTAATGGAAGAGAGGAATAGTCTTCAATAAAAAATGGTATTGCAATTGAATACACTAAAATTGCTTGCGCAACGGTTAGAAAAAAAAGAGTGTCAAAAGTGTTTTTAGGTTTGGTTTTGTCCAAATAGTCTTCTCCTGTCAATTTTGAAATTCCCATAGCTAAATATACAATCGAACCTGTCGCTATAAACAAAACCCAAACAGTTGTTTGGTCAGAAAACAAAGCTCCTGATATAGCGACCACTAACCAAGCAATTAAACCTGCAATGGGAGATGCTAAAAGTTTCTTTTGTTTAAATTCTTCTTTCTGTTCTTCAAGGGTTCGTTTATTATCAATCATATTTTTTAAATTCAGGTGGTTCAATTCTTTGTTATAGTTTTCTAAGCTGACCGCTAACGTTGCCACGCTGGGCGTTCGTGCGGGATTTCGGATCGGACCGCCGAAGGAGCACAAACACTGTCAACCCAGCACTGAACTTGAATAGAATCGGACCGCCGATGCGGCACAAAGCTTCAAGTTTGCACGTCAACCCGCCTGACGCAAAATCCGTGTTGAACCAAACCTTCGGTAACCCTTTTTAGAGTAATTTATCAATTCAATGTACGAATTTGTAACATGTAGCTCAAATTAAATTTCAAGTATATGAGCACATTTTCTAAGAACTACACCACCCTCCTCGCCAAGGCCAAACAAGTTGTGCCTGGTTTTGCACAGGCCTACGCTCTTTTCCTAGAACGTGTAACCATTGACCAAGCTAGCCCAAATCTAATCAACAAAAACAGTCGAAGCATTTCGCATGTAGCCCTCAATTAATGAATTGCTATCCATAAAAAAACTACACTTAAGTATGTCCAAAGGAATGAAAATAAAATATGAACTATAGTTTCAAAAGTCTTTCCCTTCCATAATTCTGTCGAGTAGCCAAAGAATTGAATGAATAGTCTTGTTGACCAAAATATTCCGAGTCCAAGAGATATTGTTTTTCCAAGTTTTGTTTCTATTAGGTCTGTCGTAGAGGTTAGGCAAAGCAAACCCATAAGAAAAACAACTAAGGCAATAAAAAAGGTATGAACTGTCATCATTTGTCTGTTGATTAGACTTAATGATCTTAATTCTTCTTTCCATTTGAAATATTTTGGAAATATCACGTGAACCAATGCCAAAGCCGTAAGCAGCACCCCAATTATTTTATAGTGTATTTCCATTTGTTTTGAGTGTAAAGGTTGTTATAAATGGGGTTGTTTTTATCTCTCTTTCGATAGATAGATTAGCTAATTTAAAAGTTTCTTTCCAAGTTGATTTGGAATGAAAATGAAAAAAGCCAATTGTGTATGCCAAAAAATTATTAAAGTCTCGAAGGTGTTCTGTGACAAATATTTGCCCATTTGGTTTTGTAACTCTTCTGAGTTCATTGAAAAATTGAACTCTTTCTGATATGTCCCGAATTTCGTGAGCTGAAAGAATAGCCAAAGAAAAGTCGAACTCGTTATCCTTAAATGGAAGGTTAGAAGTAGAAACCTGAAATGTTCCTAAAAATGGTGGGTATGCAATTCTTGCACGTTTAATGGAAACCTCAGTGTGTTTTTCTTTATCGTAAAAATCACAAATCGTCAGTTCACAGTTTGGGAACTTCCCTTTGATAATTTGGCTTGTCTCGTCAAAACCTGCATTTATGTTTAGAACTTTCTTGAAGTCAGCATTTGGAACCCAATTGAGACTGTAAAGATTTGAAAAATCGTAAACGAAATAAGATACCACCAATGAAATTATCATTATCAGCAATGCCACAATTGAAGCTGCTAAAGTGAATATTCTAAAGTGTTCTGGAATGCTACCTTGAAATAAAAATAAAAGAGCAAAGGCAACAAGGGCAATCAAATAGAAATGCCAATTGAATTGAACAATGTTTGTTACACCTTGAAGTGGCTTGCGAGTTATTTCCATTTTTCTATTTTACCTTTATTCCAGTAATAAGGAATGTTTGTAATCTCAAACGCGTTTGCCAACACCACATTTTTAAGTTTTAATGAATTGATAAAACCTATCGAGTAACTTTTTATCTTGATTGGTTCGGGTTTCCAATTCTGTCGAACGCCTTCAATAATTAAGACAGTTCCGTTTTCCTTGTTGAATGTGAATGTATGTGGTAAAGGACCTGCAAATTTTCTTGCATCTTTCCAATCAGCAAATGGTGAACCATCGGGAATATTTACTTCGTCTTCTGATTGCTCAATAATGATTTCAAGATTCGAGTTCCGTGAACGTATCGTTTTTAATCCATCACTAATTTTTTCTGAAATGTCTGTAGTCGTGTAGTCGTAATAGGTGAATATATTTCCTAAAAACTCCATTTTCTTTTTATCTGTCTCGGATTTGAGAATGTATAATCCCCTTAATCTTTTGCCTGCTGTATTTGTATAGCGAACAAAAATTCTGTAACCAATCAAAAAAAAGTCGTTGCCCATAAATTTTGGAAAACCTTTTGGTCGAAGATTTCTTGTTTGAACCAATGCAACTGCAATAAAAGCCCATTTGTCTTGAAACGTGTCAAGCACTAAGCACTCTGGTATTAAGCCTTCAACTTGCTCTTTTGGCACAGCAAAAGTCAGAACAATTGAACTATCAAAGTATGCTTCAACTGCAAAGGGGTGATTTTTCAAAAAGTTCATTTTACAGGTTTAGATTTTTCTTCAACACAAATTCATTGTAGTAGACTAATCCGATAAATAGTAAAGCGAAAACAGAATTAAGTCTACCCCACAACAATAAGTCAGGGACTAATATAAATTCTAAAATATTCATTGTCGCTACTACAGTTATTTGTGTAATAGCATTGAATTTAGTTTTGAACCTAGTCAAAACCCAAATTGCCATCACTACTTCTGAAAGTCCAATTAGAACAGTCAAGGTTTTTGAATAGTCTTCACCTAAAATTCTTGCAACAATTTGTTCGTGTCGTGGGACAAGATATAGCACTTTACATAACAGTCCGTTTGCGAGCCAAACGGTCGCAATTAGAAAGGTCAATATTCTATGTTTATTTCTGTCTCTCAATGTTGTTGATATCATCTGTTACACTTACTACTACCGTTTTTGCACTTGACGCAGTGGCGGATTTTTAGCACAAAAGCTCATACAAGGCACAAATGCTGAATATTTAAAAAATGTTTCTTCGAAGCATGTCAACCGCCATATAGCCAAACCGCCGTTGAACCAAACCTTCGGTAGCCCTTTTTAGAATAATTTTTCGAATCAATTTACGAATTTGTAACAAGTAGCTCAAATTAAATTTCAAGTTGATGAGCACATTTTCTAAAAACTACACCACCATCCTCGCGAAGGCCAAACAAGTTGTGCCTGGTTTTGCACAGGCTTACGCTCGTTTCCTCGAACGTGTAACAATTGACCAAGCTAGCCCAAGCCAAATCAAAAACTACAGCCGAAGTATTTCGCATGTAGCCCTTCATTTTGGGCGGGTTCCACATGAAATTAGTATCGAAGAAATCAACGGATATCTCTACCGCATGACTACGCACGAAAAGTTGTCCATCAGCTATTTTAAACAAGCTGTTTTTGGCCTGCGTCACTGGTTCCGGATCTTTGACATGGAAGAAAAAGCTATCCAAATGCCCAGTATTAAGAAAGAAGAAACACTTCCCACAGTACTTTCTCAACAAGAATGTCGCGAATTGTTTAAAGCCCCACTACAACTTAAACACCGTTTCCTGCTCGCCTTTGCCTATGCCGGTGGTTTACGGATGAATGAACTCCGTTTGCTTAAAATCGCCGACGTGGACATCCAACGAAAACAAATCCATGTCCGACTCGGCAAAGGAAAAAAATCCCGCTATGTGATCCTAGCTGACTTAATCGTCGATCGATTGCCCTTTTACCTTGCTCAAGTAAAACCAGAAACGTATTTGTTTGAAGGACTCACCCCCGGACAACCCATGGGCCAGCGTAGCATTCAATACATCATCAATGAGGCACTGCGTAGAACCAATATTCAGAAACCCGCCAGTATGCACACCCTTCGCCATAGTTTTGCTACTCATTTACTGGAGGACGGTGTCAATATTCAAACCATCCAAAAACTATTGGGACATTCCGACATGCGAACCACCATGGTCTATTTGCATGTCGCCCAAATCAAACCCTCTTTAGGCCATAGCCCCTTGGATACGCTGTATGCAAAAGGGCCTAAGTAATCGCCCCACCCACGAGCTTGCCGACATCATTCAACGCTATGAGCCTCTTTTTTTGGCTAAGTATCCTGTATTGAAACACCATCAACGGGTTTTGAATGCCTTGAAAATATGCCGAACCCAAGCCCTAGGTAGACATCTAGACCAATGCACCTCCTGCCAACACGTGCGTATCAGCTATAATTCCTGCCGAAATCGCCACTGCCCCAAATGTCAAAATACAGCCAAAGAAAAGTGGATTATGGCGCGCGAGGCTGACCTACTGCCCTGTCGGTATTTTCATGTGGTTTTTACCTTACCACAGGAACTGCACACGTATTGCCTTACCTACCCGAAGGCTGTGTATGACTTGCTTTTTGAGGCTAGTAAAGAAACGTTGATGGCTTTCGGACATGACCCTAAATTCCTCAGTGGACAAATGGGGTTTATTAGCCTATTGCACACGTGGGGGCAGAATCTCAGCCTTCATCCACATGTGCACATCATCGTGCCGGGTATAGGCCATACCGCAGCTGGTTTCTGGAAGAAGGCTACTAAAAATAGCCGATATCTTTTCCCCGTAGAAGCAATGGCGACAGTCTATAAACATAAGTTCATGGAAAAGTTGCTATATTTTTTAAAAAAGGTATGCAGAACCCTACCTTACCAAACTCGACGAGAATTGTACACAAAAAACTGGGTCGTCTATGCAAAAGCTCCTTTTGCAGGCCCGCAGCAAGTCATTGAGTATCTAGGCAGGTACACCCACAAGATTGCTATCAGCAATCATCGTCTCATCTCCATTGAGGAAGGCCGAATCTCGTTTACATACAAAGATTACGCCGATCAAGGAAAACAAAAGCGGATGAGCCTGGAGGCAAACGAGTTTCTGAGACGTTTTTGCTTACATATCCTACCGCCTGGCTTTCGGAAAATACGGCATTATGGATTTTTATCATCCCGAGGCAAGGCTAAAATCAAGGACTTTCAGTTCAAAAATGGCACAATGTCAAAGAACAAAAAGGGTGATCAAAAAACAAAAGCCGACTGGAAAGACATCAGTCGTACCCGTTTAGGTTATGACCCGGAGGCTTGTCCGTGTTGTAAAACGGGAAAAATGAGGACGATTCACACTTTTGCCGCCAACGCACCACCTTCATTAGCGCAGTATGTAACCCACAAAAGCCAACCCAACACATGATTTTTTCTCGCCAAAAAGCGAGCTAGAATTCCTATGCCCTTTTCCAAACAAAACACAAAATACGGGCTACGTTCAAGTACTGAAAACACCTTAAAAAAAGATTTTTTAATTCCAAAGGGCCTGAAAAAACTAAAATCTACTGTAAAATATACGCCCTAAATACCAAGGATCGGAATTGAAACCCCATAACCCCCGAAGCTTCGTTCAACACAGGCTTACATCGCTGTTCCGCTTCGCTACACGCGTTTAAGCCTTATATGTTACCAGCAGTTTTTTCATTCGACAATGTTTCTGTAATGATTTATTCTTTCATTAAACAAATTCATAAATGTTGGAAAGTCTCGATTGAATTCCCCGTCATAGTTGTTGAATGGAATTAAATCTAAACTTGCTATTCTTTCCTTGCCACATTTTCGCCCAAATGAAAATCTCCAATTATGCAGCAGATTGAATGTTGCCGTGTAATATATCAACTCACTAATGGACATTTCTCGTTTGGGAATAAGAATGGTAGCAGAATCGCCACCATTCCCCTTGGGTAAAAAGTCTGTCAATTGCAATGTCGCAAAGCCTAAACCAGAAACACAAATTAAACCACCAGGAAAGACCTTATCATCGGGATATGGTTCAACAAATTTGACTACACCGTTATTCATTGTTGTGCTAGAGATGTAAGGAATATTCCCTTCATCGTAATCCTCGTTACCCTTTGATTTAGCAACTTTTAAGTGAAATAAATCAGATATTTTCATTGGTCAATGCTTTTTTAATTCCTTGAAATGTGATGTCAGAAAAAACCTTTTTCATTTCTAAGGTTATGATACTATTGTCTATAAGAGGGCTGTCAATATAGTTTTCTGGAATTAGCTCTAATTTGGTGTCTTGAGGTGAAATTGGCTTAAACTCTATTACACCTTGTAAGTCTGCTCTATCGTTACCGTTCACAATAAAATCCCTAAGTCTGCTTTCAACTAAGTCAATCTGTTCATTTTCCCCAGTTGGTAGTCGTTTTCTTTTATGTTTTCTAAAACCATCATTTGTTACTCTTACCCAAGCAACTTTTTGATTTGTTGGATGTGGTTCACCTTTTTTAATTATTATTGTAACTGGTTGAACTGTTGCTTGAGGATAGAATAATTCATTAGAAAAACTAGCCACACTTACTAAAGTGTGGGATTGAAGAAATCTCTTTCTCCATTCAAAATTATTTCCACTTGAATACATAATTGAAATTGGAAGAACAGCGAATAGCAAACCACCATTAGCCATTTGCTTTAATGAGTGTTCAATGAATTTGTATTCTTTTTCATCGTCTTTTTTGAGAGCAAATGGCGGGTTCATCAGCACCTTTGTTACAGGAAGACGTTCTGGTGTCTCACTAATATATTCAGCGCTTAGTTCACCATTCCGTATTTTTCTGTTCAAGTTGACAGCAAAGCAATCTTCATTGATTATATTATTTTTACCATCACCTCTAAAAATCATATTAACAATAGCTAAAGTTGCAACGTTAGCTTGTTGCTCAACACCAAATATTTTATGCTTTTTGAAGTGGTCTAAATTTGTCGGATTATTATTACGGACTTTATCATAAGCAGCCACGAGAAACCCACCCGTTCCACAAGCGGGGTCAAATACAATGTCGTTTTCATTAACATCCAAAACCTCACAAGCAAATTTTGTTATATGTCGTGGTGTTAACACAATTCCAATATCCTTTGCGCCATTTCCATATTTAAGAAAAACCTCGTAAAATTTACCTAAAATGTCTTGTCCACCATTCATCGCAGCTTTAACATTGATTTTGCGTAGAAGGAAATATACTTTAATAAGTGCCTGCTTATATTTTGCTTTGGCAGCTTCTTCTTGTGGTAGACTAAGTTCTATCTGTGCTGCAAATTCTCTTTTTGAATGAGCAATCAAAACATCTTCTGCTCTGTTGTTAATGTCACGAATAAATACGGATGGCGATGCACTAAAATTAGGTAATGTGTCGGAAACCATTGAAAGTAGAATTGACGACATTACACTTGCCCTTTTGTCTTTGTTTATTGAAGCTGAATGAAGTTCTTCATTAATTTTTTCTGCAATAGATAGAAGTATTTTTTCGTCTGATACTAATTCATTTAGAAGATTTGTAGAGTTGTCAAATAAATATTTAGCTTGGTCAGGACTAAGTAATCCTGTTATTGAGTTGGAGTTATACTGAACTATTTGAGTCGTCCCATTCCTGTGAATGATAGCTGTCTTAATTAAATAGCCGTCTATGTCATTACCTGCAACACCTGAAACTATAAATGCTTGGATTAGAGAACTTCTATTTATAAGGTTAGCATAGTCTACCGCTTCATTAAACGCCTGTTCGAGTTGGTTGTGATTTCCTTTTGCTTCTATGACCCAGAAGCCATTCTCCCTAATCTTGACAACATACTCAGGTTTCTGTCTGCCGAGTTGAGCACCAATTTCTGGATGGTCCAAACATTCTTGTTGTGTAAAGACTTCACCAAGTGGGTCACGATTTGGATTACGAACATTCCACCCAATTTCGTTTAGGTCGTTTTTTATAAATGTGTATGAGTTGAATTCAGAATTTCTTGCCATTTATCTTACTTTATATTACGTGTTGTTGTCGTCTTAAAATTGCTGTTAACGTTTTGCAGCTACCCGAAGGTGGCGATTTAGAAGCACTGCACTGTCAGTTAAGCACAAACTTTGATAGAAGCACAAAGCTTGATTTAACCACTGAACCGCCACTTTTGGGTAGGTGCTGTTACCTGCTGGCCTTCTGCTAGTCACGGTCAGAAAGTATTTGTTTTGAATCTTTTTTTATTGAATCTAAGGCAATATTTGCTCTGTCTATTTTCTCTTGTGTCCAAGTTGTGGGGTCTGCCCAATATTCTGCTTTCCCCAATAACCGAAAGTAAAGGTCTTGGTCAATGTCGCGTACTTTTTTAGCTGCATCCATCCAAATTTTACTCAAATCCTTGTTTGGCTTTTCTACTTTTCTCATACATTCTTGCAAAAAAGTAGTCGTCTCATTTGCAGCTTCATATACCGCCTCTATTGCTTCATAAGATTTTGCCTTTTTGACCTCATTTTTAGAGAACAGTTCTTTCACTTCTTTAAGTCCAAACTGAATTACTTCTAACCAAATTGGCACGATAATTTATGTATTTTGAGAATTGTCAATTACTTCAACAGATATATAATTATTTTTTCCTACCGATTTTAAAGCATCGTACCAAGGTTTTGTATTTGCATCAATCAACCCTATACAACCTTTTGTGCCAATTTTATTGCCATCAGGGTGAATCCCTAATTCAGTCCTATCAGTTGAAAATTGCGGTGACAATACTTGAAACCAACAATTGCTTAGGGAATCGCAAAATCCGTCAGAGCCAGGTTTGTCCAATAACATATTGCCTTTGGCATGGTAAAGACCTGAAGGTAATTCTTTACGACCATAAGGGCCTGATATTGCCCCTGATTGTAGATTTTTTTCTGGCCACTTTATAGTGCCGTAGGCTTTTTGATTTTCTCTTCTTTCGATTATGAATTTGATTGCCATGATTATTTAGTTTTTAAAGTTCATTTCTTTTAAAGTTTCGGAAAGATGTTTAATACCAGATGCATTTTGTTTAGAATCTGTAAAAAATAATCTTCTTGGTTTCTTGTAAGGGAATAATAAACCATTCAATCCATCTTCTGGATAAGTATCTGACTCTAATTGTAAAACATATTTTTCACCAGTAGGGTCGGTATTATAAATCATTTTAAAAATTGGACTTTTAATCTCTGCAATGCCATGAAGGGCAGACCATTCAACTGGCCAGGATAATATTTCGTACCACGAATTAAACAGTTCATCCGATAGTTTTCCTTTTGCACACGATTGAATTACAGTAGCTAACTCAATACTGTTTGCACAACTCAAAGAAGCTGGATTATATGGTATTGATGATATTCCCATATGTTTCCAGCAAGGGTTCAGTAAATTGTTGGAAAACGAAGAAAATTGTTCAATCCTGTCATGGGTTTTATTTAGTCTACCCCACATGTCATCTATTAAATCATGTTTTGCATAATCCTCCCAATAACAAAATATTTCTTTTGGCAAATATTCAACAATATGTTGATAGTTTTCATCTTTGATAGCTTTAATAAACCCAATAACATTTTGTCGAAGCCCAATTATTACAAATGTTTTATCCACTCCTTTCTTCAATCCAAATAATAATACTATAGATTCAGGTAATTCATTTATGTGCTCGACAAAAATACCATTTGAAAGAATTCGTTTTTTATAATTATACAAGTCGCTAATTGAAATGGATTTTATTTGAATTGGGACAATATCAAATATTTCTTTGGAAGACCAAATGCTATCGATTATTTCGGGCAACGCTGTTATTATGCGTTCCCATTTTATTCTTAATTCATCGCTGACCCAGGTAACCCTGTTGAAGTCTGGTAACATAAAATTTAGTCGATTGGGCAACATATTAATAATTAATCAAAGTGTGCAATGTAGGGTTAATACCGTTGTTCCATAAATTTAATAATTTAGTTTCCCATAAAGGCCGATTGGGATGGAGGGAAAGGGGTATTTGTCCATCAGCAATAATTTCATTTTCAATTTCTTCAAATAGTTCTTTAAACAGTTTGCAGTTTTCGCTTTTATTTCTCCAATCCCCTCCTTTTGCAGTGCCAGGACATTGTCCTTTACACTGAAGAAAAAAACGACAATTCTTACATCCTCCATATTCATCAGGGACATTATAAAGTGATATGTATCTTTCATACCCTTGTTGTTTAGGTTTCTGAAAATTGATACCTTCCTTATCTGTGTTGCCGCAATTATTTTTTCTTCCCTGTCCGTCTATACCACTAACAGCGATGGTTGTATAGGGGTCACAAGCTGACCATACACAATCTTCGGGTTGATCTAGTCCTAATAATTGGCTTCTCATGTTTTCAAATAAGTCAAACTTTATATTCTTAAAATGTTTTTCAAACTGTTTATATTTTTTAAATGCTTTGATGTTTTCTTCTGTATTAAAAACGTGATTTTTCAATTTTTCTGAATAATCAACTTCCAATACATGTATTCTTGCTTTTTTTAAACCTAATGCATCTAAGCTCATTAGCCAATCGAACATTTTCGGAATACGGGATTCTGAACTATTACATTTGGTAATCTGAAAATTCAGACTGGTTGGAATTTCAGATTCAAGTAATTTTTTTATATTATCATTGGATTTCTGGGTGTATAATCTTGTTCTTTCAATTGTACCTGCCCATCTCACATCATTTAATTCATCAGGACCGTCAATAGAAACTCCGATGTGTACATTATATTTTTTGAATAAATCAAGGTGTTGCTGAGTTATCAGAATTCCATTAGTTAAAATACTGTTTTCTCCAAATCTTTCATATCCAAAGCGTAGTACTTTTTCTAAGTCATCAATATTCAATAAAAGTGGTTCTCCGCCCCAGATAATAAACGGCTCACTCGTATCATCCAAAATCTTGAATACTTTCTCCAAATTGTATGAAGAGTTTCCATTTCCGCTATCCCGCAGAGGATTTTGATAACAATATTGGCATCCAATATTGCATTTAGTCCCTAATAGTCTTAACTCTACCATTTGATATATGGAGATTTAATATATGGAGACTTTATATAAGGTGATTTAATGTATGGGAATCTAATCTCAATATCAGGTGCTTTGAATCCAATTTTACCAAGAATTTCTTTTGCGATATTTTCAGGTACATTCAGTATGTTCACCAAAACATCTCCAACTTTACCAGCATCAAAACCGATATTTTTAAGCGTTTCTGCTATTACATCGGGAAGGTATCCGAGTCCTGAAAGGACTTGGCCTATTTTTTCTTCACTGGCAAATTCATAAACACTCTTTAATGTTCTGCCAATTTCGTTGGCGGCATAACCTGCAATTTGAAGAATTTTTGCTGCTGCTTCTCCTGACAAATTGAGTATATCTTTAATCGCTTCTCCAACATCTTCAGCTAGGTATCCAGCATTTTTTAGAGCATTTGCTAATTCTTGTTCTGTTGCTTTATAACCTTTATTTAGTGCCTCACCAACTTGCTTAGCTTGGTAGCCAACTTCCTTCATAAGTCGTGCAGCCTCTTCTAATGTTTTTTCATAGGTTTCACTTAATGCTTTCCCAATTGATTCAAGAACATCCCCCACAAAAACGATAAGTCCTTCAATAGTTGCCGTTAACCATGCCAAGATATTTTTACCTAGTTTCTGTATTGCGGCTTTGATCTTATCTTCTAAGATTTCAACAATCTTTTTCAAATCAATTACTTCAATATTTAGCTCTCCTAAGTCAAAATTTACGCCTACAACCATAAAATGAAGCCTCATCTTATTAGTATATTTTCCATTTAAATAATTCGCACTAAATCCACCTTCTAAATATGTATCCAGTCTAATTGTTCCTAATTTTCCAAGTGGAACTTTTATTCCAGAGATTCCTGCGTAAATATTAGTACTAATATCAAAATTGTTATGGTTTAAAGTAAGAGCAAGGTCATTCTTCAGTAATCCAGCAATGTTGGATTTTACTTTACCCCTAATTCCATTATCACTCACATCTCCTACTATTTCCCCACTCAATCCAAGTATTTCAATTTTTGATGAGAAAGATAGGTATGATGGTTTTCCATCGGAATTAAAGGAAAATTCCATTCCACCAGGCATCACTTTAGTTGCACCTTTATATTTTTCGGGAGTTCCTTTTCCATTACCTGAAATTTTCAGAAGGCCATTCCCAATATTTATTGGGTCTGCAATTAGTTTTCCACTTGTTTTAGTTGGTGTTGAGTTTAATTCTGTATAGGTTTTATGACCAAAAATGTTTGTGATACAGGAAAGTCCGAAAATTGGCAAACCAATAGTTCCATCAGGTTTCAATTCCCCTAATGGAGTTTCGCACCAATGAAACATAACTTGTTCCATTGCAATTTTATTGAAAAATGAAGGTAGGCTGATATTTTGGTTACTTAATGCTTTTAAATATTCCTCTATGGTCAACTTATCAAGATACATGTAGAAGAATTTAGGCGTAATCTTGCCAGGTATTGCATCAAATATGAATTTATACTGATTGCTTGCTACGCCAAATTCGGCAATTTTGGGTTTATTTGAAATATTGTCAGGTTTATTTGGGCCTATATAAAAATTACCTTCAGCTCCAACGTTAGCAATACCATTACTTATGCCAGCCGAAACAGTCATTGTTGTTAAATGTACTCCAGGATACCCAAAAGGAGCAGGTATTTTTTCTGCAACTTTGTCAAGGTTAAACTTGCCTCTTACCCCATCAGTATTATAGGAGAAACCTCCTAAAACTGATACATTTATTAATGGGGGCAATAGAATATCGAACAAACCATCTATAGAAACTTGGACTGGATTTATTGGCTTAATAACAAGTTTAGGTTGTTTTATTTTAAATAAGCTTTCAATGTTAATATCTTGAGAAAGACTCAAACTAAAATCAACATCAATTTTATCCTTCATGTTCCATGACATGAAATAAGGCCCCTCTCCAATAACTGGTTTTAAGGGTTTTGTAATCAGACTTACAACATTACCAGAATTTTTCAGGTCAATATACCCTGCTAGATTTATCCCAGGCTTAAAATTAACGATTTTCTTATCATACTCAGGAAAACTCTCAGAAGCAATTACTTTAATGTCATTTGTTGTTATCACATATACTAAGTCACTGATTTCAATAAAGTCTAACGGTTTTAATATGTCTCCAATTATTCCTGGTAATTTTGATAGTTTCTTTGGTGCTTTATTCAGTTTACAAATGGCAAGCATTTCAATTTTATCTCCTATTAGCTTAAAGTCTGCCTCAATGAATACAGATTCATTTTTGAAAATTGTTTTCTTGAAAAGGAAATCCTTTGAAAATGCTTTAATTTTAAGATAATTGTCGTTTTCTGATAGAACGATAACGTTAGCAAGGTCGAGGGAAAAATCGTTAAAAAATCCTTGAATCTGAGTAAACCTATTGTCAAGCTCACTCAGTGATATTTCAATCAAACCGCTGTTAGCTTGATTCTTAATTTGGGAAAAGATCTCTGATGCCATTTTATGAATTTTAAATTGAATAAGTTATGAATTATTTCTTGGTGGTGGAGCTAACAAACCTGCTAAAGCTCCTATAGCTGCTGAGCCTATGGCTGTTAATATTGTGGGGACGCTTCCATCATCTGTTATTCTACCAGCACCAATTAAGATTATCACTCCGATTATAATAGAGATTATTGTCAAGCCAAGAGAAAGAACAATTATCCTATAAATCCATTTATCATTGGATAAAGGGTTTTGTTGTTGGAAATTTTGAATCGCATTCACTGGGTTCTCTTTGAATTCCTTTTGTAAGTCAACATTTGTTTCAAGTTGATTCTTAAATTCTTCGAAAGATTTAATTTGTTTTAGTGCCATTGTAATTTACTTTTTATTTGTCATTATTATCGATGTTCGTTTTTAGGCTTGCAGGTAACGTTTGGCCGCTTGCCGCAGTGGGGGATTTCGGAGCACTTCACTGTCAACCAAGGACAAATGTTGATAGAAGCACTGCACTTGATTTAACCACGTCAGCCCCCATTGCGGCAAATGGCTGTTAGCAACCGTTTTTATTTTTTGTCACCTTTTGGTTTTGGCGGTTCTTGACCTTCTTTAATTAACCTGTCCTTTGGTGGTGGTGGTGGCGGTGGTGTCGGTTTTTTCTCGTTCTCGCTCATTTGTATTTGTTTTTAATTGATTAAATTGAATTATTTTCTCTAACATTTCTTTAATTTCAACTAGGTCATTGGAACTTTCATTAGTTTGATTTGAAATTTCAATTTTGTGAACTGTCTCTTTTTTGTTGAAATAGTTATAGCCATATGGCAACATTAATAATAGGGTTACAATAAGTCCGGCTATTAGATATTTTTTTGACAAATAAATATGTCCATACTTTTTGTCATTGACGAACATATTATGGTCTGAATGTTTTGTAAAATTACTTGTAAGATAGTCTTTAAAATGATTGTCAGCGTCTTGAACTGTCCCGTTGTTGTTTGTATAATGTTCTACAAGTTCGCTATACCAATTATAGAGCTCATTTGGATAGGGTATTCCTGAGTATTCATATCCTTTAGTAAAGTTGCTAAATGCTCTAATGAGGTAGTAAATTGCAAATAGAATACATATAGTTGCTGCCGCACAAAGTCCGCAAAAAATGTAACTAAGGAAAGTCTCAATCTTATAGTCAAAAGTCGTTATTACAAAATATAAAGCAGTCGATAAAGCCGAAATAATTGCTATGGGAATATTCATTGAGTTCAAGACTTCTGTCCGTCTTTCATTCTCTTTATGATATAGTTCTCTGTAAAATTCAAACTTGTCCATACCTTATTTTTTCTTTCTGGTTGTCGTTTTAAAATGGTTGCTAACGAATCGATAGACGCCATAAATCCAACCTAATGGCGTCTATATCCTAATTGGATGAAGGGGTTCGACCTAACCGAAGCCTCCCTCCATACCTATCCAAATGTATCTAAAATGCCTTAGATCTCCAAATGATCCAACGGGCTTTTTAATTGCTCAAAACCTTTGGTTGTTATGTGGGTGTATATTTCGGTGGTTTTCGAGCTTTCATGACCAAGCAAGTTCTGAATATACCGGATGTCTGTACCATTCTCGAGTAAATGTGTTGCAAAGCTATGACGTAATGTGTGTACACTGACTTTCTTTCGAATACCGGCCTTAGAAGCAGATGCCTTAAATATATTTTGGATGCTTCGTGTAGCATATTGGGATGCAGGCTCTTGGCCTTCAAATAACCAGTGTTTGGGCCTAAATTCTTGAAAATACGCTCTTAAAACGGCCAGTGCTTTCTCGGAGAGCAAAGTATAGCGATCTTTTTTACCTTTTGACTGCTGTACCCGTATTTGCATTCGTTTGGAATCAATATCCTGTATTTTAAGCGCAACAGCCTCACTTATTCGGAGTCCTGCGGAGTAAATTATCATTAAAATCGCTTTGTGTTTCAAATTGCTGGTTGCATTCAAAATGGCTTTTACCTCATCTGTATTTAAAACTACAGGTAAGGTTTTCTCTTTGATGGGCCTCTCAATGAAATAAAATTTACGTTGGCCGCCAAGTACTCTTTCATAATAAAACTTGATCGCATTTATGGCCTGATTTTGATACGAGCTAGATACCTTACGTTCCGTAACCAAATACCGTAAAAACCTAATAATAAGGGGCTCATCAATCGTTCTTATCTCATGTTTTGGATAATAATTGATAAACTCCTCAAATAATCCTGAGTAGGTCTGAATGGTTTTTTCACTATACCGCAATTCAGTCAATTTCAAAATATACTCTTCTGGACAATACCTGTAATTGGGTATATCAAAAGGACTTATTCGGGATACTCCATTCCCTTTTTCCTCTTCCTCCTCGTACTTTAGAGTTAAATTGAGCTGCTTACATTGATACGTAATTTCTCGTAGAAATGCCTCTGTATAGGGTATAGTCCACCATTTGTTTCGAGAGTCCCACGAATGATAGGGGATTTTCTTGATGGCTTGAGCAAGCTCGACATGATATCCAAAAATTAATTTAAGCCGTTTCGTATTGGTTTTTATAATCCATACTTCCTTTTTATTTGGAATATGATAGGTCCCTCCACGCTCATTTCCCTGATCTATTTCGTATATTTTTACTTCGGCTATTCGATCCCCAAAATAATTTTTGATCACATCCAAATTTCCCGGGTAATGGGGAACCACCCATTGGTATTTTGCCTTATCCCATCGACTGTACCGCAAAGTGAGTATAAACTTAGTGTCAATTTCATTTTTAGGTAATTTGATCCATATCTTCAGTCCAATTACCTCGATATAAACATTTACAGGATTTTTCAAGGGTTTGGTATTCTGACTAAATTGAGCCCCTTCCACACAACTCATATCTTTTGATTGACAGGACGAGGTGCTCTTACAGCTCGCCAGTTCGCTTGTTTCAATACCCTCCCAATAGATATCAGGGAATAAACGACCAAGGATTTGGAGAGCTTCTTTGGTGGCTGACATGTGCCATGCTTGAAGGGTTTTACTCCATATCGCACCCGACTCTTTTATTTTTCTCGCAATATATTGATTATAAGGATATTGTATTTTTATCCTTTCATTATTCTTATAAATAATTTTACTTAGTTTCATGTTAACTATTCCTTAATTGGATGTATAGACGCCAAAAAGTTAGGACTAAACGGTAGTCACTTTTTATCCAACATTAAAAAATGATCCACCACCACCTCGGACACATTTACTTTCAACCCTTCTTTATTTTCATAGCTTCTCGTTTTGAGTTTCCCTTCTAGATAGACCAAACTTCCTTTATGCAGAAATTTTTGAGCTAAATCAGCCAATCCACGCCACATAATAATGGTATGCCAATCGGTAATGGTATGCGTTTTCCCAGTTTCGTCTTTGAATTGCTCTGATGTAGCTAATGAAAATTTCGCTACTTTTACCTGATTCTCTAGGGTTACGACCTCTGGATCACTGCCCAAATTTCCAATGAGTGTTACTTTGTTTAAACCTTTCATAATGGCTGTTTTTAGTTTTCATGAATACGATAAAATTGTTTGCAGTACCCGTAAGCCTTACCGGAATACCTCAAACTAGTGTTAAGTTGGTCAATAGTCGAATTTATGTTTTCATGAGCTAAATTTAACCGACCCATCTACACCCGAATACTGAGCAATATAAATTAAAATATGTTTATCTGCAACGCTGTGTCAAAGGAGGTTTTTAGCGTAATCTAGGGTATGGGGACAAAAATTTGCTCGCTAGATCATTTCTAACTTGCTTAGTTTGGATAATTCAGCACGAATGCGATTGGGGCGAATGCCATTGGGGCGAATGTGATTGGGGCGAATGCGATTGGGGCGAATGCGATTAGGGCGAATGCGATTGGGGCGAATGTGATTGGGGCGAATGTGATTGGGGCGAATGTGATTGGGGCGAATGCGATTGGGGCGAATGTGATTGGGGCGAATGCGATTCAGGCAAAACGTGATTTGGATAATTGCGATACGTTGAATGAAATTGGGGGGAAACCGTAGGGGTGAATGAAATTTGATGAATGCGATTCAGGCAAAAAAGTGATTTGGATAATTTCGATTCGTTGAATGAAATTGGGCAAATGCGATTGTGTGATTGTGATTCATTGAATTCAATTGGGGCGAATGCCATTGGGGCGAATGCGATTCGCCCCTACGGCGAATGCGATTCGCCCCTACGGTTTGTGTAAAAAACTGGGCAATAACCGGAATGCGATGCCATAAAACACACTCCACCCCAGACCCACAAAACCCCAAACTAGGTCGATCCCGGGAAGCCAAAAGAAGACCGCCGCCACGATCAACCCCAACGCAAAAAAATACCGCGCCAATCCCCGCTGGCGACGGCGGTAGGTAGGCGACTCCCCTACCCAAAAACTCCCCGAAAAGGAGCTGGAGGGATGTAAATTCAGTCGGAAATTGCTCGACACAAACAAATACAGGCATATCCCCACCCCCAATAATCTCGGGGTATCTATCGCCCCAAAAAAACGAGGAAAAATGAACAAGACACAGCCCAAAAAAAAGAAATACCCGGCCCAAATCAGGCGTATCGACTCCACCGTCTGGGCCATCAAGGGATACGTCGGCTTGCGGCGGTCTTGAAAATGAAATCGGGCCGCCAAAAAATAAAACCACGCATTGCCCGCCAAATACGCAAATACACTCTCCCAGGCCGGAAATGGAACCTCCGCCGGCCACCGCCAAACAGAAAGAGCCGGCAATAACGCCAGCCCCCCAATCAATACCTCAAATACAACCGATCGTCTCGTCATGGGGTCGTCTTGGCTAAAACCGATTTCGTACTGGGCGAAAACTGTAAAAACCACGCCACCACCTCGTCCAATACCGTGGTATTCAAGGAATAATACACAAATTGCCCTTTCTTTACCGACGTCACCAAGTCCGCCTGGCGCAATAAATCCAAATGATGAGAAATGCTCGCTTTGGTGAAATCAAACCGATCCGCAATCTCCCCGGCATTCAAATCCCCTTCCTTCAACATCTCCAAAATCTCGCGCCGTGTCTGGTCGTTCAGTGCTTTAAACAAAATATTCATAGAAACCTTTGATTCGGTAATTAGACAAATATCGAATAATGGACTTAGAAAACCAAACGAAAACGCGACCAAACACCTATTTTTTTCTGTATATTTGGATTTTTAACCAGAACTAGAAAAAAGCCCTAGAAGACAACCGAGCTAGGTAATCCACCCATCATGAAAGTATTAAAATTTGGAGGCACGTCGGTAGGCACCCTGGAAAGCATCGACCAAGTGGTGTCGATCATCCAACACAATGTATCCTCAGGTCAAAAAATAGCCGTGGTGTATTCGGCCATGGGCGGTGTCACGAACCGTCTCATCGAAGTAGGCAAACAGGCCTCCGAAGGCCAAACTACCTACCTGGAGGTGCTGCGGCAAGTCGAAGAACGTCATTTTCATATCATCCGCCAACGGATCGACATCAAGCACCAGAGTGCGGTGATGGCCCAAACCCGCGGACTTTTCAATGAACTCGAAGACATCCTGAAAGGGGTCTCCCTCCTCCGGGAATTGTCGCTTCGCACCCAAGACTTTATTCTTTCTTTCGGCGAGCGGCTGTCCACCTACCTCATGACGGAGGTCCTGCGATCTTGTGATATTCCAGCCCATTTTGTGGATGCCCGAAATATCATCAAAACCGATGCCCATTTCTCCATGGCGGAGGTGATTCCCGACCTCACCCAAGACCTCATCCAACGCCACTTTGCTGAGCATTCCGACAGCCTCGCCTGCATCACGGGCTTCATTGCCTCTACGCAAGACCGTGTCACGACCACCCTAGGTCGCGGGGGATCCGACTACACGGCCTCCATCGTCGGGGCGGCCTTGGATGCCGAGGTGATCGAGATCTGGACCGATGTGAACGGCATGATGACCGCCGACCCACGGAAGGTCAAAAACGCCTTTACTATTCCCCAAATTTCCTATGCCGAGGCCATGGAATTATCCCATTTCGGGGCCAAGGTCATTTATCCTCCCAGCTTGATTCCGGCTTTCAAAAAGAATATTCCCATTCAAATCCTCAATACCTTTGAAAAGGAGCATCCCGGCACCACCGTCGCTCGCGATGTGCCCAAACAGCCTTACCCCATCACCGGTATTTCGTCCATTGACGACATCGCCTTGGTGAACTTACAGGGGAATGGGATGATCGGCGTGGCGGGGGTTTCGGCCAAAGTATTTAGCTTGCTCGCCAAGCACCGAATCAGCGTCATTCTTATTTCCCAAGCCTCCTCCGAGCATTCCATTTGCTTTGCAGTGGACCCGAAGTCGGCTGCGGGAGTGAAAGAAATTCTGACCGAAGGATTTGAAGCCGAAATTGCTCAGGGTTGGATCGACCAAATTGTGGTCGAACACCAATTGTCGGTCATTGCCATTGTGGGCGAGGGCATGAAGGCAACCTCCGGTACGTCAGGAAAACTGTTTACCGTTTTAGGAAAGAATGGGATCAATGTAATTGCCACAGCTCAAGGTTCGTCGGAGCTGAATATCTCGGTCGTCATCCAGAAAAAAGACATTTCCAAAGCCCTGAACGCCATCCATGAGGCGTTCTTCGCCGTGGATGGCATGACCTTGCATTTGTTTTTGGCCGGGGGAACGGGTTTGATCGGTAAAACCTTGCTCCGCCAGCTCCAAGCGCAAAAAGCATTTCTCAAAAGCCAAAAGAACATCAACATTCGGGTGGTGGGCATGATCAATTCTCGGAAGATGTGGATGAACACCGAGGGAATTGACTTGGATTCGTGGGAACAGGATTGGCCCGAGAAGTCGGAAACCGCCCAACTCAGTACCTTCATGGAAGACATGGTGTATTTGAATTTACCCAATAGCATTTTTGTCGATTCCACCGCCAACAAAGATATTATTCAGTACTATGAGGGATTACTCAAGCAGTCGATCTCCATTGTCACGCCCAATAAGGTAGCCAATTCGGGGCCGTACAGCCAATACGTGGCGCTTCAAAAAGCGGCTCGGCAAGGCAATGCCCGCTTTTTGTATGAAACCAATGTGGGCGCCGGACTTCCCATCATCAACACCCTGCAAGGTTTGATTACCTCCGGAGATAAAATCCATAAAATAGAAGCCGTATTGTCGGGAACCCTTTCGTTTATCTTCAATACCTTCCAACCGGGCTTATCGTTTGCCGAGGTGGTGCGCCAAGCCCAAGCAGAGGGATACACCGAACCCGATCCCCGCGAAGATTTAAGTGGCATGGATGTGGCACGTAAAATCCTCATTTTGGCTCGGGAAACCGGAATAGCCTTGGAACCAGCCGATGTAGTGATTTCACCCTTGATGTCGGAGACCATGCAGTCGGCCCCGTCGGTGGAAGCATTTTATGAAGCCTTGGTGCAAGAACGCGCCCTGTTTGATGCCCAAATCGAGGAAGCCCAAAAATCAGGCAAGGTATTGCGGTTTATCGCGAGTTTGGAAAATGGGAAAGCCCATGTCGGTTTGCAGATGGTTGGACCTGAGCATCCATTTTTCAACCTGGCAGGTTCGGAAAACATCATTTCCTTCACCACGGATCGCTATCGATACAACCCTTTGGTAGTCAAAGGTCCCGGCGCGGGTGCCGAGGTGACGGCCATGGGAGTTTTTGCCGATATCATGAGTATCCACCACTTTTTAAATTAATCGCATGGATAGCCTTCGTTTATTCGCCCCAGCTACCGTTGCCAACGTAGCGTGTGGATTTGATATATTTGGATTGGCCGTAGACAATCCTGGAGATGAGGTCGTCCTTCGGCGGCGTGCTGATGACAGAATCGTCATCACCGAAATCACCGGAGATCAGGGAAAATTACCTTTGGATCCTGAAAAAAACACGGTATCGCTCCCCATTTTGCGGTATTTGGAGCATTTGAACATCCAGGCCGGATTTGATATCGCATTACATAAAAAAATGCCTTTGGGGAGTGGTTTAGGCAGTAGTTCGGCTAGTTCGGTGGCGGGCGTGTACGCGGTCAATCAGCTGTTGGGCAATCCTCTTCCTACTCAAGACTTGCTCCCTTTTGCCATGGAGGGCGAACGTGTGGCGTGTGGCTCGGCTCACGCCGATAACGTCGCACCGGCTCTTTTAGGGGGATTTGTGGTGGTGCGGAGTTACAATCCTCTGGATATCTTTCGTGTACCTACTCCACCCGATTTGTACGTTACCCTGTTACACCCTGATATTGAAGTCAATACCAAAGATGCTCGGTTTATCTTGCGCCAAGAAATTTCGTTGAAGAAAGGCATTGCCCAAATGGGGAATGTGGCGGGGTTGATCGCCGGACTGATCCAGGCCGACTATGATCTCATTGGTCGATCGATGATTGATTATCTGATCGAGCCCGTTCGATCGATTTTGATTCCTCATTTCTTTGAGGTCAAAGCCGCGGCCTTGGAAGCCGGAGCCTTAGGATGCAGTATTTCTGGGGCAGGGCCCTCTCTTTTCGCTTTCTCGAAAGGGGAAGAAACGGCCCACCGGGTGGCTAAAGCCATGCAAGCGGTCTATGGGCCTACGTCCATTGCCGCAACCCCCTATGTGTCGGCTGTCAACACACAGGGGCCACGGATATTGGATTAAATGGTGGTGCCGCCGTCTACCGAGTAAATGACTCCGGTAATGTAGGAAGCCGCCGGTGAAACCAAATACAAAGCCAGGGAGGCCACTTCTTCCACGGTACCCATACGTGGAATCGGGAGGTTGTGGGTAAAATGATGCAGCATTTTTTCATTTTCCCACAGGGCTTGGCTGAATTTGGTTTTGATGAGCCCGGGACACAGCGCATTCACCCGAATGCCATCTTTTCCCCATTCCTTGGCTAGCACTTTAGTCAACATATTCAAGCCCGCCTTACTGACGGAGTACATACCCAGACCCGGATCAGGCGTGATACCGGCAATGGAGGAAATATTCAGGATGGATCCTCCCCCATTTGCTTTCATGATGGGGTGCACCATTTTACTGAGCTCAAAGGGTGCTTTGAGGTTGATCCCCATGATTTTATCAAAAGCCTCACCGGAGCAATCCAGCGATGGGCCGAATACGGGATTAGTCGCCGCGTTGTTGATCAGCATATCAATTCGCCCTCCCCAAGCCAGCGTTTGCTCAACTAGGCGTTGGCATTGGGCGGAGTCGCCTGCGTGGGCTGCTATGCCAAGAACAGTTCCTTTTCCTTGTTGATTGATATCGTCTGCAAGCGCATCCAAATCTTCTTGTTTTCGAGAAGAAATGACCACGTTGGCCCCATAGGCGGCTAAAAATCGAGCCATGGATTCCCCGATGCCTTTGCTAGCTCCGGTGATGAGGGCCACTTTTCCTGTTAAATCAAATGCGTTTTCGTAGTGCATGGTGGTGTCGTATTATTGGATACTGAGTCCTCCGTCGAGGATCATACTTTGGCCCGTCATGAAGGTGGATTGGTCGGAGGCTAAATACAAAATGGCATCCGCAATTTCGCTAGGTTGACCGAATCGTTTTTGAGGCGTCGCTTGAATGAGTCCTTGGCGATAGGCCTCATCGACTTCGGCTTGGGCGAGCATGTGGGTTTCGGTAAAGCCCGGACAAACCGCATTTACTCGAATTCCAAATCGAGCTAATTCAAGTGCGGCAGTCTTGGTCATTCCCACCACGGCATGCTTGGAAGCTGAATAAGCGATATGACCTGCCATGCCGACATGTCCTGCCACAGACGCGGTGATAACGATAGCCCCTTTTTTCTTTTCTTTCATGGCCGGAATGACCGCCTGGAGGCAGGCCCAAACACCGGTCACATTCACGGAGAGGACTTGCTCGAAGTCGGCCACCTCGTACTTCTCTAAAGCCCGGCGTGGGCCAAGGATTCCTGCATTGGCCACCAACACATCCGGTGCCCCGAATTGGGCCAGAACGGAGGAGAATACGGTCTGAATGTCGGAATAACTTCCCATATCACAAGTAAAAAACTGGACATTGGATGGGAAGTCAGCCGGATTTTCAGGGGGGAGGATATCCAGGCAGACTACCTGCTTGGAGCGGGTAGCAAAAGACAAAGCGGTTGCTTTTCCAATACCGGAGCTACCACCCGTGATGATCACGAACGCATGCATGCATTTTTAGTTTGGGTGAAGAAATGTGTTACTTCTGACAAAAATACACAATTTCTTCTTTGGGAAGTGCAAAACGCTGCACCAATTCTTCGGGCATTTCATGGACGAAATGATCCTCCTTCACTTGGAAACCCGCCTTGGCCAATTGGAGGCCATAATCTTTCCCAAACAACCGAAGGTGGTCGGACTGCAAGAAGACGCGTTCTCTTTCTCGGGGATCAGTAATGGTCGGATCCTCCAGGGTGGTTTCCATGGCCATGTTTTGAGGGGATTGCAAGATCGCCCAACCACCCGGTTTTAGCACACGGTACAATTCGCTCGTGGCTTGATCGAAGTTTTCGACGTGTTCCAAGACATGATTACAGAAAATGACATCAAAGGAGTCGTTGGGGTATTGAATGGCTTCGATGTTCATTTTGACATCGGCCAAAGGCGATTCAATGTCGGCGGTTAAGTATTGAAGATTGGGCAACGACTTAAATCGCTCCAAAAAACAATATTCAGGCGCAATGTGCAGTACCGAGTGAGGCTCAGAAAAGAAAGTGGTTCGTTCCTTTAAATACAAATGCATCAAACGGTGACGTTCCAAGGCTAAACAATTGGGGCAAAGGGCATTTTCTCTTGGATTTAACCGGCCATATGGCAAAAATTTAGTAAATTTGTGGGAACAAACCGGACATTCCACGTTATTCCCTCGCATAAAAAGAGCATAAACTTTCAGAGGAATATGACTGATGCGTTGTAAAATAGGGCGAGGAACAAATCGGATCAATAAACTGATTAGGTACTTCATTCGGATGAGATTGCGTGAAATTGCCGGTAAATTTAACACCAATTACCTAAACATTGATCATAACTTTTGACACACAAAGACATGAATGCAAAAAAAACGAAAGCACCGGGAGAAAAATTGATCAAATCTCTCTCCCTAAAAAATAAATGGTTGATCTCCTCTGGAGGCGGTTTAGCGCTGGTTGGCATGGGTTTATGCCTCTTCAGCGAGGCATCCGCCTTAAAGCACGGGGGAGCTGATACAGCCTCGTGGGTTTTTGCCGGCACCCTGAGCTTGATCGTCATCAATGGAGGATTATCCATTTTTGGTCAAGGAATCGTGTTTAAGTCCCAATTGGACCATAAGCAAAAAATGAAGGAGATGCGGAAGATTCAACCCAAGAAAAAGAAAAAACCCACCGAGTTCAATCGAAACTGGCGGGAGAAAGATGTGGAAGGCCCACTTCCATGATCTAATATCTTAGCAAGAAAAAAGGGCTGTTTCTTTCGAGACAGCCCTTTTTATTATTTTGCAAATTCTGCTTTCAACTCTTCTACGTCCACACGCTTGATCGTTGGTTTCTTTGTCAATCGCTTGATCGCGGCTACTTCATTATTCGCAATCGCACGATTTTTTCTACTTTTTCTTTTTAGTTGCGTTACTGCCATGCCTGTATGTTGTTAAAATTCGATATTTTCATTTCGAGACCGCAAAGTTATAAAAATACATAGAAAGACCAACAGTATTTATTAAATAAAAAAATAACCTATTAATTTTACCCTCTTGAATTTTGAATACATACACGCTACCACCTATCCATGTCAAAACCTAGTTTACCACGGGGCACCCGTGACTTTGGTCCTGAGGTAATGTCCAAACGGACTTTCATACTTCAGCAGATCACCTCCGTTTTTAAAAAGTTTGGATTTTTGCCGATCGAGACCCCAGCCCTTGAAAATTTGTCTGTCTTGATGGGAAAATATGGAGAAGAAGGGGATCAGCTTTTGTTTAAAGTCTTGAATTCAGGTAATTTTTTATCCTCCGTAGATCCCTTGGATTATGCCGGCGGAGCCAAAAAAATTCTTCCAAAAATAGCTGAAAAAGGATTGCGCTATGACCTCACCGTTCCGTTTGCTCGATTTGTTTCGATGCACCGAAACGACATTGCCATGCCCTTTAAGCGGTTTCAAATTCAACCTGTATGGCGGGCGGACCGCCCTCAACGGGGTCGCTACCGGGAATTTTACCAGTGTGATGCCGATGTGGTGGGAACTGACTCCCTGTTGTGTGAGTCCGACATTGTGTTGATGCTCCATGAAATCTTCGCCAAACTCGGTCTAGATCAATTTGTCATTAAAATCAATAACCGAAAAATTCTAACCGGGATTTCGGAGGTCATTGGGAAACCTGGCCGGGAAGCCGAGTTGTGTGTGGCCATTGATAAATTAGACAAAATTGGCCAGGAGAAAGTCGAGGAAGAACTCATTGAAAAAGGGTTTGAAAAGAGCCATATTCAAGCCCTCCAACCCCTATTTCAGCTCAGTTTATCTCAGGACAACCCATTCGATTCTCTGCGCGAGTGGCTTCAAGCTTCTCCGATTGGACTTCAAGGAATCGACGAACTTGAAAAAGTGTGGTCGCTGGTCAAAGCTAGTGGATTGACCGAACCCAAAATCCAGTTGGACATCACCTTAGCCCGTGGGTTGAGCTATTATACGGGAGCCATTTTTGAGGTGAAAGCCTTGAATGTGGCCATGGGTAGTATTTCAGGAGGTGGCCGATACGATAACCTGACCGGAACCTTTGGCTTACCCGGTGTTTCCGGCGTGGGCATTTCCTTGGGGGTTGATCGGATCTTTGATGTGATGGAGGAATTGAACTTATTTCCCGCGTCGGCCCTACAAAGCACCCAAGTCCTGATCGCAGCTATGGATGAAACGTGTTTTTTGGCCAGTTTGCCTTTGGCGAGTGAATTGAGAAAACACCATATTTCCACAGAGGTTTACCCAGAGCCCGTCAAACTAAAAAAACAACTGGATTACGCCAATAAAAAACAAATTCCGTATGTTATGGTCATAGGTTCTGAAGAAGTGGCCACCCAACAATGGACTCTCAAGAACATGATCACCGGCGAGCAGTCTCGTGGTCCTCTTACCGAATTACTTACCTTAATCCCCTCAGCGTCCCATGTTGCGGAATAAAAATGTTATAGCCGTCCTTCTCGTCGTGACCACAACCATCACTGCGACTTTATCTTTTTACTTTTGGCAAGTGGCTAAAAGTCCCAACCTGAATGTCGATGGTAAAGAAACCTTCGTATTGTACATTCCAAACGGTGCTACCTATGAGCAAGTGGTTGATTCGTTGCACAAACACAAAATTATCCATGACGAAATCGGATTTCAATTTTTAACGAAATGGACCAACTACCGGGAAAGTGTTCGTCCGGGTCGATATGAAATCCCCCCCAATTCGGGCAACAAGGAAATCGTGGACAAATTGAGAAGAGGGACTGAGGATCCGGTGAAGTTAACTTTCAATAATGTTCGGACAGTGGACGATTTAGTCAAGAAAATCGGCACCAAACTTTCCTTTAATGGTTCAGACTTGAAGGCCTTGCTCTCCGACCCCGCGGTATGTCAGAAATATGGTTTTTCAACCGAGACCATTCTGAGCATGTTTTTGCCTGATACCTATTTTATTTATTGGACATCCGATGCCTCCAGTTTTGTCGATCGGATGCATGCCGAGTACAAAAAATTCTGGAATGAGGAGCGTTTAGGACAAGCCAAATCCATCAACATGACTCCCGTACAAGTCGCTATCATGGCGTCCATCGTGCAATCCGAGACCAACAAGATTGACGAAATGCCTCGTGTGGCGGGTGTGTATGTCAATCGGTTGGCCATCAATATGCCATTGCAAGCCGATCCGACAGTGAAATTTGCCGTGGGTGACTTCAGTATCAAACGAATCATGGAAAAACATTTAGCCATTAATTCTCCGTACAATACGTACCGCAACACCGGATTGCCCCCCGGTCCCATTGCCTTGCCTGAGCGAGCTGCGTTAAAGGCGGTATTGGAGTATGAGAAACACGGGTACATTTATTTTTGTGCCAAAGAAGATTTCTCGGGCTACCACAACTTTGCTGAAAGCTACGAGGAACACCTCGTATTTGCCAAAAAATACCAAGACGCCCTCAATGCCAACCAAATCAGATAAGTTTTTCTCGTTTGACTTCACCTATCGGGTTCGCTACGCAGATGTCGATCAAATGGGATACATGTACTACGGCAACTATGCCCGATTGTATGAAATCGGGCGTGTGGAGGCCATTCGGTCGCTCGGCTTACGGTATAAAGATCTGGAGGAACGAGGCGTGATGATGCCCGTGTATGAAAATAAATCCAGGTATTTGGTGCCGGTTCGGTACGATGAATTGGTGACCATCCGGACGCAGATACGAGAGATGCCGAAAGTACGAATTGTATTTTACTACGAAATTTTGTCAGAATCCGATCAATTGCTGCATACTGGGGAAACCACCTTGGTCTTTATGAATTCAACGACCCAAAAGATCATTCCAACCCCTACGGAAATTACGGATGCTTTAAAACCGTTTTTTTTGTAGCAAATTGGTCAAACCTTCGTAAACTTGTTTTGTTAACGACTTCGACCCAACAATGAAAGCCATTTCCCAATGGATACAACATTATTTACAAGGGATTCACCTTTTTGGGAGTCAGGTTTCGCTATTTGATGTCATTGAGATACTTTGGCGAAAAATTGTCACATTTGATATAGACCAGCGTGCAGCTGCGGTTTCCTACAGTTTGATCTTGGCCGTGTTTCCGGGAATCATCTTTTTGTTTACCCTGATCCCCTATTTCCCGGTGGAACAAGTCGATACCTATGTACTAACCTTTTTAGAAACCATTCTACCGTCTGAGCTATATACAGCGGCGGCCAGTACCATTGATGAAATCGTTTCCAAAAGACGTTCGGACATCCTTTCCTTTGGTTTTTTGTTTTCACTCTATGCCGCCACCAACGGCACATTGGCTTTGATGCGCGCTTTTAACATGACCTTGGAAACCGAGGACAAACGGACCTTCTTTCAGGCACGGTGGGTAGCGGTCTGGTTGACGTTTATATTAATTTTGGTTTTGGTCTTAGCGGTAGCAGTATTGATCATTGGGCAACTGGTTCTTCAGTTTTTAGTCAATGAGCAATATGTTAGCGAAAATACCTCCTTTTTGGGAGTTCGACTTCTCTTGTATTTTGCCATCTTCCTCATTTTCTTTTTCGGGATTTCCGTTATTTACTACTTTGCTCCTAACGTCCGAAAACGCATCCGATTTTTCAATATTGGAGCCTTTCTGGCCTCTGTGCTTTGTATTTTGGCCACCAATGGCTTCTCGTACTACATCGCCAATTTCAACTCGTATAATAAATTGTATGGATCGATCGGGACGTTGATCGGTTTAATGATCTGGATATACCTTGTTTCCTTAATTTTGATCCTTGGTTTTGAAATTAACTTCAGTGTACGAGATGCCATCACCAAAAAAAGAACGTGTTAATCTTTTAGTTGGGTTTTCTTGATGCGCTTACTTTTAGGTCGATTGGTCTTCTCAATGGGTTCACCCAATAATAATCGAATGGCCACCGAGGCTACGGTTCCACCAAATGCAGCAGGTAGATACGAGATGGTTCCGTAAGCAGATCGCTTAAAATTGGATCCATCGGTCATGATCAAAGAATCTTTCCGTACTTTTTCAATTGAAAAAACGGACCATACTCCCTTTTTTACACCCATTTTTTTGATTCGCTTGCGGATGTATTGGGCAAATCCACATTCCCATGTATCGAATAAGTCGGTTACTCGAAGTTGGGTCGGGTCCATTTTTCCACCTGCCCCCATGGAGCTAACCACCACTTGACCTTTTTTGTAGGCCGTGGAAACCAGTGTTAATTTTGGTGTAATGCTATCAATGCAATCCAGCACCACGTCAAACTTGGTTTCCAAGATTTCCTCGCACCTAGCAGGATCTAAGAATTCCCGAACGACATGTAACGTGAGTTCTGGATTGATGGCCAATAAACGCTCAGCCATGTACTCAGCCTTCGATTGCCCGTGGTTGGTGGCTAGGGCAGGAAGCTGACGATTCCTATTGGACGGATCCACCACATCTCCATCCACAATGGTCATTTCGCCCACGCCCGCCCGGCAGATAAATTCGGCGGCGAAGGAGCCTACTCCCCCAAGTCCAACGACCAGAACATGGGAATTTTGTAATTTGTCAATCTGGGAAGGCCCAATCAATGCCTCGGTCCGGGAAAGCCAGGAGGTATCCTTTTTTGTCATAGTTGTGTAAAAAGCAAATAATTTTCTTCCATTTTTTCTTGAACACGATCCAACGTCCAGCCAATTCGTTGACTGAATTCTTGATAAACCCATTCAATCCCGACTTGTTGGGAATCCGTTTCAAGTAAAATTTGATCGATATTGGATTCCAAAAATTCCGGCGAAAAGGATGTCGGAATTCGATGGTCTAAGGACAAATAAAATCCCCTTTTGAAAAGTGCCTCAGCCAATTGGCTGTTTTTATGAAAACCATGCACCAGCATTGGAATTTTAGGCCGCCAAACCTTTTGAATGGCAATAAGCTCATCATAGGCCCTCACGCAGTGAATGATCAAAGGCTTTCGAGTTTCCATAGCCCACTTAAGTTGCTGGATGAATACCTCCTCTTGTAACTCTAGGGGCGTTGTCACGAGACGATCCAAACCACATTCGCCGATGGCTTTGACTTGAGGCTGGGATAAGGCTCTATACACCCAATCCAATTGCATTTTCCAGTCGACGGAATGTATCGCAGCCGGATGCAATCCCACCGAGCAGCTCGACCCACCGGGATTTTCCGGTACATCCTCCGGAGTGAGCTGCGCTGGAACGTCCCATTGTACAATTTCAATATCGGTCGATGAACTTTGGTGGGTATGGATGTTTATAAACAAAGGGTTTCTTAATTTTAGACAAAAATACAAAATGTCGATGGAAGTCCGAATTCTCCCCTTCAACCAACTCCCTATTCATGATTTATATCAGTCGTTGAAACTTCGGCAAGATGTTTTTATGTTGGAACAAGCCTGTTTGTTTTCCGACATGGATAACCTCGATCTGAAAGCGTGGCATGTCGTGGGTAAGTTTGAAAAGCAGGTAGTCGCCTACACCCGGATTTTTGGCCCTGGGGAATACTATCCAGGATTTACATCCATTGGGCGGGTCGTTGCCTCGCCGGCGCATCGAAAATGTGGTTATGGTCGAAAAATCATGGAGGTATCCATCCAGTATTGTCTGAATCAATGGCCTGATATCCCCGTCAAAATCGGGGCGCAACAGTATTTAGAGGCTTTTTATCAATCCCTGGGCTTTGAATCAACAGGCCCAACGTACATCGAAGATGGCATTCCACACGTATACATGACTTTGGATCAAAAAAAAAGTCCCCTTTCCTAAATTGAAAAGGGGACTGTGGCTTAGGCCATGGCCTCAATTAAGGATTGAGGGCCCGTTTGTTCTGCATAATCATCGAAACGATAGATTTTTTCGATAAACTGGGCCTCACCCGGTTGAATTTCACAGATGGTGTTGATCAAACCTGTCGACAGGTCCAAAACCCATCCATGCAAATAAGGCATGTGGTCGTTTTGCCAGGCATGTTGAATGATGGAAGTCTTGGCTAAGTTGCGTACTTGTTCCCTTACATTCAATTCGGTCAAACGCTGCGCCCGAGCATCTTCATCTTGAATGGCATCGAGCTCCTCTTCATACTTGATGTACACATCCTTGATGTTTCGAAGCCATTTGTTGATCAATCCTAGGTCCTTATTACCCATAGCAGCCCTCACTCCTCCACAGTTGGTATGGCCCACGACCATGATATGTTTTACTTTCAACACCTCAACGGCATATTGAAGCACACTGAGCATGTTCAAGTCGGTATGAATAACTAAATTAGCCACATTACGATGGACAAAAATTTCACCGGGCTTGGTATTGGTCAATAAGTCAGCTGGGGCCCGGGAATCCGCGCAGCCTATCCACAAATACTCGGGTTTTTGTGATTTGGCCAGATCTTTAAAATATTCAGGGTGTTGGGTTAATGTCTCCTCAGCCCACACACGGTTGGCATCAAGAAGAGTTTGATACGACTTATTCATTTTTAATTAGCAGTAAGTAGTTGAGAACGTGATATGTCAATAAATTCGATGGTAATATTTTGATTAGGAGCTTCTTCCCGTGAGAAATCCTCCCAGGTTTGAAGAATATCAAAATCGATAAAAGAAGCCTTGGAGGCATCCAGAATGAGGTGATCTCCGGGTTCTACTTTGGCAAGCCACCGGACAAATTCCGCTCGATTGTAAAAGAATACATCTTTTTCAAAGGTGATGATCACTTGATTACCGATTCGTTTTCCTTTAATGGCGGAAGAAAAATTAGTATATAGCACAAAACCAATTCCAACGATTAGTCCAATGCCTATACCTACCAGTAAATCGGTTAATACAATCGCCACAATCGTCACCATAAACGGGATGAATTGATCCCACCCGTCTTGAAAGACGCGTCGAAGAGTTGCCGGGCTAGTTAGCTTATACCCCACCATGAGTAAAATAGCCGCCAGCGAAGCTAATGGGATCAAATTGAGGTAGGATGGAATGAATACGACACTGATTAGAAGAAGCAAACCATGGACCACTGTAGCCATTTTGGTTTTACCTCCCGCCTGAATATTGGCCGAACTGCGTACAATCACTTGTGTGATGGGAATGCCCCCTACCAAACCGGAGGCAATATTTCCGATACCTTGTGCCACAAGTTCTCGGTTGGTGGGTGTGATAGCACGGGCCGGATCCAACCGATCGGTGGCCTCAACGCACAATAATGTTTCAATGGAGGCAATAATGGCAATGACACCCGCGGTTTTCCAAATCAAGCCCATGCGCAAGCCAGACCAATCCGGAAATACAAGAAAATCTCCCATTGCAGACCAGTCGGAGGCGACAGGCAAAGACACGACATGGGCATCACCTAATTTCCAGTCGTTGAAAACCAACGAATTCAGAAGTACCCCCAAAAATACAACAACCAATGGACCTGGAATCAGTTGAATTAACGTAAACTTTTTTCCTTTTTCCCACGCAATCAGAACCAGTAAGCTTAGCAAACCAATGGTGGCAGCACCTGGGAGAAAGAAATCGAAGACCTGGATTAATTCGGAAAAGGTTGTTTGTCCGTCTGGCTGGAAGAAACTATTTTCCCCCCAGGGATCACCATCCACGCCCAAGGCATGTGGAATTTGCTTGAGAATGATCAGTATCCCTATGGCAGCTAGCATGCCCTTGATCACAGAGGATGGAAAATAGTAAGCGATCTTACCGGCGCCCAACCATCCCAGGAATATCTGGAAAATTCCGGCCAGTACCACCGCCACTAAAAAGAGGTCAAATTGACCAATATCCTGTATGGCGTTAAATACGATCACCGTCAATCCAGCGGCAGGCCCAGAGACTCCCAGATTAGAGCCACTTACCATACCTGCGATGATTCCACCAGCAATACCGGCAATGACCCCTGAGATCAAAGGGGCTCCCGAGGCCAAAGCAATACCCAAACAGAGGGGCAAAGCCACTAAAAATACAACCAAACCAGCTGGGATATCTTTTCCCAGTTGACTCGAAAATGACAAATTTTTCATGTAAATGCAGTAAGTTTGTTTGTTGTCTTGGTTTTACCAAGTTATAGGCAGATCGAACAGACACTTAACAACTGCATTCGGGCGGGGGGGTGGAGAGGAGAGGAAGGACACTGATCAATCCAGTGCCTTGCGTGTAAATAGGTGTATAACTTACAAGGTAGATCAAAAAATCAAACGTCCAAACGGAAGGCTCCAATTGATCCTCCAATGGAATATCCAGCAGATCATTGAGCTGTTGTGCACTCACAACCTCTTCCATGATCATTTTATTAATGCCTGTAGCCACTGGTATGAAAGTTACCAGGGTCAGCCAAAGGGTGATATGAAAGATCTTGGACCACATAATAATCAAAAATAAAAAAATCTTTTAAAAGTACCAATTTAGGCAGAAGATAATGTTGGAATCCTCGTATATAACCCAAGCTATTGCAACCCTTCAAGTCCTTGAGCAAGAGGAAATTTCGGATATCAATTCCTATATTCTAAAAAATCCTTTAAAGTGGGATCCCGAAAAGCTACGAATACTGGCTGATCAATGGAACTTTAAAAAGAAATCCAAAGAAAAGCTGGGTCCATGGCATCCAGCATTTGAAGGTTTGATTGGCCCTCCGAAACTTTCTTGGGAACAGGCTTCATCGTATTGGACATCGCAATGGAAAGCCGAGCATGTGCATCCGGGTGAACGGTGGGTCGATATGACAGGTGGCTGGGGTATGGATTCCCTATTTTTTGCCAAAGCAGGAGCCCAAGTAACCCACTGTGAACTACAACCTATTTTAAGTGACATTGTCGCATTTAACGCACGCCAAATGGGTATCCCTTTGGAAACCTTTACTGGATCGTCCTTTGACTTTCTAGAATCCACCTCCGAGCCAATCGATGTGCTATATATTGATCCGGCTCGACGGGATGCTCAAAAAAGAAAAGTTGTTCGCTTGAAGGATTTAACACCCAATCTTTCCCCCCATTGGGAGTTACTACTTCAACGGTCGAACCGAATCCTCCTTAAATTGTCCCCCATGATGGATATTCAGGAAATAGTATCCGAAATTCCGAATGTCCGATCCATCACCTTGTTATCGGTGCGAAATGAATTAAAAGAAGTCGTCGTAGAAGCCAGTCGGCACGGACACGAACCTATTCAGTGGAAAACTGTCGAGTTCCCGGCAGAAGGTGATCCCATTTCGTTTCAATATTTTCCGGATAAAGAAGATCCCGGCGTTACTTCCTACGCCGAACCTCGTCTTTATCTATATGAACCACTCGTGGGTATTCTAAAGCTAGGAGCCTTTCATCAGATCGGAGCTGCCTGGGGATTGGCGAAATTACACCCCAATACTCATTTATACACAAGTGATGATTTAAAGTTGGATTTTCCAGGACGAATTTTTGAAGTTAAGGCAAGTTTTCGACCTAAACCAGACCTGGTAGGTAAAGAACTAGGCAAACCCATTCCGGCCAACATCTTGGTCCGAAATTACGGTGAAAATGGGGAAGATTTAGCTAAAAAATGGCATTTAAAAGCAAAAGACGCGATACAATTTCTTATTTTTACTCAAACCATTGCCCACAAAAAAGGGGTATTTTTAGCCCACCGTTTAAAATGATGAAGAAATCAATTCTCTTGTTGTCTTTTCTATTTAGTTCGATTGTCAGCAATGCGCAATTGCCGGTATTTCAAAGTAAAGAACTTGTTCTAGAGCAAGTTAAATCGGGGTATTATGTTCTTCTTCCTTCAACAGATGTTACCCAAATTATTGAATCATGGCAACGATTTTTACAACGGGAGGGAAAGCTTCAGAAAAATGACCTAACGATTTTTCAAGTCTCTCAACCGACCTCCGCTTGGTTGCGAGACTTAGAAATAACCATGTTAAGCAGTCAAATTACCGCAGGTAAAGGATTTACCAAGGTTTTTTGTGCCTTTGAATCCACGGGACGCACCAGGAACACGGATTTCCTTCGAAATACAGAGGTTGTGGCCTGGTTCCAACCATTTATCAACGAAGTTTTGGCCATGGAGGGCAAAAAAATGTTGGGATTGGAACTAGATCAACTGCAAGCTGAGCAAAAATCTATGGATCGGGATGTGGCCCGGCTTCAATCTTCCATCGAGCGAAATTTGAAACAACAAAATAAACTAGATGCCTCGATTCGAAACACCCCGGAGGAATTGAGTAAAATTATTTCAGAAAAAGAGGAATTAACCCAATCTCTCCTCCAACAAGATGTCTCGGAAGAGGAACTGATCAAACAATCAGCCAAAAAGGAAAAAAGCATTTCCCGAATAAAATCGCAAGCCAAAAAGCAAGAAAAACAGCTATCGAGCAAAGAACGGGCCCTTCAAAAACTTCGTACCGAATTTCTACAAAAAGAGAAAGAAAGAAAACAACATGCAGAAGTCTTGAACAGTAAACCTCCTCGGTCCTAAATAGTATATAGGCCACCTCGCCAGAGGTGGCCTTTTTTTGTCATGATAGTGTAAGCCGTACCTTTTTTCCTGGCTTGATCGTCAAAATGCCCTGAAATTCAAGTTGGAGTAATGTGCTTGCCAATTGATTTAAGCTCAACTGGGTATCAAAGGCTAGTTGATCGATTTGAACTTCTCCTTTTTCTTTCAATACCTGCACAATGTTTTTTTCGATAGCCGTAAGCAAATCCATTCGAAATTCGTTTTTGGTTGAAAGGGAAGTCGGTTGAAACAGATGACCTTGAACAACTTCTTTTGGCCAAGCGACCTCCGCCCAAATATCCTCTAGGTCCGTTAAGATTTGGGCTTTTTGTTGTTTGATCAAGGCATGCGGTCCTTCTGATTGTGGAGACCACAGTGAACCCGGTACAGCCATCACCGCTCGATCGTATTGAAAAGCAAAGTCGGCCGTGACCATGCCTCCCCCCCGAATGGCGGATTCAACTAAGACACATACGTCGCTTAACCCGGCGATAATCCGATTACGGGCTATAAATAAGGAGGCCATAGGTTTCATTCCCAGAGGATTTTCAGAAACCAGTCCTCCCCCTTGCTCGATGATTTGTTGGGCTAATTTTTTATTATGCGCTGGATAAACCATATCCAGTCCATTAGCCATGACCGCTAGGGTTGGTAAATGGTGTTTAAGTGCACTTTGGTGAGCCAAGGTATCTATTCCCAAGGCTAGACCAGATATCACGACAGGATGGTGCGCGGCAAGGCTTGGCATCCAGGATTGGACCCACCTTTTCCCATATTCGGTGGATTTTCGAGTCCCGACCACCGCTATAGTTTTGCTGGCAGTCCCGTGTAGATCTCCTTTCCAGTAAATAATGGCGGGAGCATCGGGAATTTGGCCTAATCGATTGGGGTACGATACGCATTGATAAGAGGCAATTTGAACTTGTTGCTTATCGGCTGCATCCAATATTCTATCTGCTTGTTCTAGCCAAAACGCCTCTCGTTTTAATTGTAGCGAAATCGTGTCGCCAATCCCATAAATCTGTCTCCATTGGTGTGGTTTAGCTTTCCATACCAAAGCGGGCTCTTTGAAATGATGGACTAAGAGGCGGTGTAAAGTACCTCCAATGCCCTCAACTTGAGCCAGGGCTAAATGGTGGCGTAATGTCTGGTGTTGATTCATGGCTGTCTTTCAATCGATCGGCTACTAAGTTTAGTACCTCCCGGATGTATTCTAGTTTTCGTATGACTTCTCCCTTTCGGTTAAAAACCTCTTCCCGATGACTCAATTGTTCCTTGGCTCCTTCCAAAGTGAACTTTTCATTTTGAGCCAATTGCAAGATTTTGCCGAATTTATTGGCCTCTCTTTGGTTAAATACCAGAGTATTGCCTTGTTTTCTTCCCTTTATATTGAATTTGGCAGCATAATACCGCAAATGCGAAACATTGACTTGGTACCGACCAGCCAGCTCTTGGAAGGTAAAAAACAATTTAGTTTCCATGAAGTAAAAATAAAAAAAGCCCCTTGGATTACCAAAGGGCTTTTTTTAATTATTCAATCAACTTAAAGAGTCGTCTCCACCGAATTTTATTCAGTAAGGACCCTTCTGCATCCAGCGACATCCAAATGAAAAAGGCTTTTCCTACGATGTGATCCTCTGGAACAAAACCCCAAAATCGAGAGTCATCGGATTCGTACCGGTTGTCTCCCATCATAAAATAATAGTTTTGCTTGAAGGTGTAAGACGTGATTGGTTTTCCATCAACAAAAATCTTTCCTTCTTTGTACTCCGCATTTTCATTGCCATCAAACGTGGTGATGATCCCTTTGTACAAGGCAATATTTTGGGGAGTTAGCTGGATGGTCATGCCCTCTTTGGGTACCCAAACTTTTCCAAAATTATCTCGATTCCACCGAAACAAGTTTTTATCATAAGGAAACGCGGCGAACATCGTTGTGGAATCATTCTTTGGAATGAGATCCATTTTCACATTCCGAATGAAGTCCATTGACTTTAGCTCTTGAATTGCCTCATCGGTGGCATTGACTAAATACACCACTTTACCATTCTCTTCGGAAGCCCCCCGGACACCAATCTCCAATTTCTCAAATAACTTGGGGTTGATGGTGGTTTGGCTCTCGAGTGTATAGTACATTTGGCGTTGAGGTGGATTCTCCATAGCTTTTCCGTTGATGAAGATTTGTCCCTCAACAATCTCAAGAGAGTCGCCACCTATCCCAATACATCGTTTGATGTAGTTGGTACGCAGATCGACGGGGTATCGATCAAAGCCACCGAATTCATCAGGCCGCTCTGGACAACCAGGATAATTGAAGACCACCACATCCCCATTTTTCACGGAGGTAAATCCGGGTAATCGATAATAAGGAAGCTCGATCCAGTCTAAATATGAGGGGATCTCAGTAAACCATACCTTTTGGTGAGTCAAAGGCAATTGAAGAACTGTTCGGGGAGTACGAGTACCATAATGTACTTTGCTCACAAAGAGGAAGTCGTTGACAAGCAGGCTTCTCTCCATCGAGCCCGTCGGAATGGTATACGCCTCTAAGAACATCCAGCGAATCAAAGTGGCAGCCACCACAGCAAACAATACGGAGTCAAACCATTCCCGAAATGGGGACTTTTTAGGTTTTGGTGTATTCATGAATGACAAAATAGTTTTAAGATTAAAATGACAGCATATTTTCCATCCCTACCACGCCAGTTTGGTTTTGGATCCATTCTGCGGCGATCACAGCCCCTTGAGCAAATCCCTCCCGGCTGTGGGCTTGGTGGAGAATTTCGATTTGATCCACTTCGGAAATATACTTGATTATATGAGTGCCTGGAACTTTTCCTTCACGAGCGGACCAAATAGGCACCTCATCGGTTTGGGCTAGGGTATTATTAACCCATGACTGGTAAGTCGGGTTGTGTGCAATGATACCCTCGGCCAAGGTGATGGCCGTTCCTGACGGAGCATCTTTCTTTTCGGTATGATGAATCTCGGTGGTGGTTAAACTGTATTCTGAATGATTGGACATCAGCTTAGCTAAAAATTGATTTAGCCGAAAGAACAAGTTCACCCCAATCGAAAAATTGGACGCATAGAAAAACGCAGAGGATGGATTTTGAAGGCAAATGGCATCTGCCTCCGGTTTACGGGAAAGCCACCCGGTAGTGCCGCTGACTACCTTTAAGCCTTTGGCCAAACATGTTGAAATATTAGTGTAGGCGGCTTCGGGAATGCTGAATTCGATGACTACATCAATCGAGTCGGGAGAGGCTGTTTCAATCCAGGAATCAATTGGGCCATCCACGATGGCTACGATTTCGTGGCCTCGGGACCGGGCAATTCGCTCGATCGTTTTTCCCATTTTCCCGTATCCAATAAGTGCAATTTTCATGAATTAATATTAATTGAACCACAAACTTACGGAATTACCAAACGAATGCCTACACCTGCTTGTCCGTAGGACCATTTCGGTTCGAATTTCATGGAAATATCGTCGGTTAAGTCAAAAGTTTTCAAATGCGCGGCAACGTGGGCTTCCAGTGCCAAAAGCAACCATCCGGCTGTGAAACCAATGTAGGCTAAATCCCGCTGACGGCGAAACGAATTAACGGCAGGCTCTAAATTGGTCCGGACGAAAGGTCCACGGATATCCGAGGGGACGTTCGTCGAGGGGGTCGCTGTGATCGTTCCGGTTGCGGGATTCTTCTCCAATAGGAAATAGGCATTGTCGGAAGTACGTTGAAAATACACATTTTCTTGATTGGACCGAGAGAGTAGGATTTGGCTTCCTGTCAGGGCTTGACCATTTGGAAGTAGAACACTGCCCTCGGACAATCGAATGAGTTTTTCCAAATAATCGCGACTTCGTTCGTAATTACCCTGATTCCAGGCAATACCATAAACACCGGCTGCGGCAGCCCCATACACAAGCCCCATTTTCCAATATTGTTTATTGGTAGCTTGCCCCCATCCGGGCAGGACCAACGAGCGGTATAAAGCAAGACGAGGAACTCGATCGGGCGGAGTGGAATCGATTCCAATCAATCGTCTCCCCCAACCCTGGGTTTTTTTCCAAGCGGATAATTTGGTGGTATCGGTTTGTCCGAATGCTGATATGAAGCCGCACAGCAGAAGGCCAATCCAAATAAACTTATTGTTGCGCATGCAGCATTTGTATCAACTTCTCTAATTCCTCTTTGGATTTAAACGGAATTTTAATTTCTCCTTTGTGCTGGTCATTGGCCATAATTTTGACTTTACTTCCTAAGAACTGAGCCAATTGATTTTGCCAAAAGGTAAGGTCCAAGGAGGATTTCTTTTTAGGTTGAGGTTGAGGTTGGCCGAGTTGACGAACCGCCTCCTCCACGCGCCGGACAGACCACTCCTCTTGAACCATTTTTTCAAATAGGTCCAACTGATCTTGAGGATCTTCGATATTGACCAAGGCACGTGCATGTCCCATCGTGATCTGGGTGTCTCGAACGGCCGCTTGAATTTGGGGTGGAAGTTTCAAGAGCCGCAGGTAATTGTTGACTGTGGTTCTATTTTTCCCGACCCGATCTCCTAACTCTTCTTGTTTTAAGTTACATTCATGTAATAATCGTTGGTAACTTAAAGCGATTTCGATGGCATTCAGATTTTCACGCTGAATATTTTCGATCAATGCCATTTCCAACATCTGTTGGTCATCGGCAGTTCGAACGTATGCGGGAATTGATTGCAATCCAGCTAATTTAGAAGCCTGCAATCGACGCTCTCCCGAAATCAATTGATAGGCATTGGGACCTAATTGACGAACGGTGATAGGTTGGATGATTCCTTGAACCCGGATCGATTCAGAAAGCTCATGCAGGGCTTGTTGATCAAAATGAGTTCTGGGTTGATATGGATTGGTTTCTATGGCTAATACAGAGATCTCATTCACCGCATTTAGCTTTTCGGCTATGGGTTGGTTGGCGGATTCCTGTACCGTTTCTTGGTCGGTGAGAAGAGCGCCTAAACCTCTTCCCAACCCAATTTTTTTATTTTTCGTTTGCATAAAAAACGTATTAATTGACCATCAGGTCGTTTTTCACGAGAATTTCCTTGGCTAGATTCAGGTAACTGATCGCCCCTTTACTTTCGGCGTCTTGGGCAATGGTGGGGATTCCATAACTTGGGGATTCTGACAATCGAACATTGCGCGGAATCAGGGTTTCAAACACCATATTTTTGAAGTGAGAGGTCACTTCATTGACGACTTGATTGGACAAACGAACGCGCATGTCGTACATCGTCAATAAAATGCCCTCGATGGTCAGGGAAGGATTCAACCGCTGCTGAATAATTTTTATAGTATTCAAAAGTTTGCCTAAACCTTCCAATGCGAAATACTCACATTGAACAGGTACAATGACCGAGTCGGCAGCCGTTAAACTATTGATGACAATGAGACCCAAGGAAGGAGAGCAATCCAAAATAATAAAATCGAACTTTTCCTTCAAGGGTGCCAACGCCTCTTTCATTTTTTCTTCACGATTGGGCAGGTGAATCATCTCAATTTCAGCACCGACCAAGTCGATATGAGAGGGCAAAAGGTATAAATTAGGGAATTCGGTTTCGATCAAAATATCCTCAGGATTGACCTCTGAAACCATGCATTCGTAAATACTATTCTCGACCTCCTTTGGATTGAAACCCAAGCCTGAGGTGGCATTTGCCTGTGGATCTGCATCCACTATTAAGGTTTTAAACTCCAACGCGGCTAAGCTTGCAGCCAAGTTGATGGTGGTGGTGGTTTTTCCGACTCCACCCTTCTGATTGGCAATGGCAATAATTTTACCCATAATGCACTATACGATTTACCGTTTTCCAAAGTTCATACTTTCAAAGGAATTCACCAAATAAAATGTTCCACGATGAAAGTAAAGTGTTCCACGATTGTGTGGATAACTCTGGCTCTATTCACAATTTAGTTCGATATTCATCTGAAAGTTACTAAAGTTCTTTCTATTTTCCTCCTGATTATAAGAATATTACTCTAAATTGGCATTAAAATCATCAATCGATATGCGTAGAAAACTTCTTTATTTCTTAATCCCGGTTTTCGTATTGGTGGCCTTGTATAGGTTCGGGCCTGCTCCTGTCCCACCGACGGTTCCTGCACAACCACCGGTCGTTTCAGCCAATTTGACCGAATTGGAATCGTGGCTTCAGCAACGTGAAAAAAACACACCAGGCTTAAAAACCGGAAATGAAGCTCACCTTGTTTGGGCAGACTCCACCCAAAAAAAGAAAACGCCCGTGGCATTTGTGTACATTCATGGATTTTCAGCCAGTGGTGTGGAGGGGGAACCAGTTCATCGGGAAATAGCCAAGCGGTATAAGGCCAATTTATTTATCGCCCGACTTGCGGGCCATGGCCTAGACCTTGGGGATCAAACATTGGGTGATCTCACTGCCGACCAGATCCTAGCCTCTGCAGAAGAGGCTTTAGCCATCGGTAAACAGATTGGCCAACAGGTGGTGGTTATTGGCACCTCCATGGGCGGGGCTTTGACCTTGTACTTGGCGGCACACCATCCTGAAATCAAATCCATCGTATTGTATTCTCCTTGCATCGAAATTTTTGATCCCAATGCGGCTTTGATCGACAACCCGTGGGGGCTGTACCTTGCCCAAATCATCAAAGGATCTGAATACAACGACATTCAACCCGCCCACCCCCAACAAGGCGATTTTTGGAGTTTACACTACCGGCTTGAGGGTGTTCAGGCATTGCAGAATCTTCTGACCCATGTTATGGTACCGGAAACCTTTCAAAAAGTCACATGCCCTGTATTCATGGGGTATTACTACCAAGATGAGGTTAATCAAGACAAAGTCGTGTCAGTACCCGCAATGTTGAAAATGTTTGAACAGCTTGGTAGTCAACAAAAGGTAAAAACGGCGTTTCCCACCACCAAAAACCACGTCCTGGCATCTTATGTATTATCTCAGGACTACCAGGTAGTACAACAGGGCACGAGCGACTTCCTAGACCCAATCCTACTTACTTCCACCGAGTCCAAATAGCTGACATTCCAAGCCAGGTACCAATCAGTGCCAAACCCAGTGATTCACGAGCCAGCTCAATAGCCTCGGTTTTCATAGTTAACGATTCCCCCCATACTCCCTCAAATACCGGGGGGAATTGTTCCCAAGCCCAAAAGTAAAAAAACAAGATAAGCCCAACCGACTCCCAACTCGCTTTGTAAGAAACGTCTGCGAAACGATATAAGTAATAGGCCGGTACCAGGTAGACGGGAATCCAAATGAAAGGATCTGGATCATTTATTTGAACCGCCGCAAATAAACAGCATACAATGGATCCAATCCATGAAAAATAACGGTGCGCCATGTGATTAAATTTGTTCAAATGTACATAACCCAATGGAATTATCAAGGAAGCCGTTCTTCGAAAAGGTTTACGATTGATTTCAACGACAGGTAGATGCCTGAAAATCAGACACTCCATTCGAATCTTGAGTACTCTCCGTAGAAAATTGGTAAAAACAGCTTGTAATTCCTCAAAAAGCTTGTACTTTTGTGGTGGCAAATTACCAGCTCCTGCTGAACCCCCCAGGACCGGAAGGTAGCAAGGGTAGGTGGTCGTAGCGGTGAATTTGCCTTTTTTTTTTGCTACAAATCCATTCTCACCCATAATTTTCTCTCTCATGAAGTTTTTTATCGACACAGCTAGTCTGAAAGAAATTCAAGAAGCCCAAGATTTAGGAGTTCTCGATGGGGTTACCACCAATCCTTCCTTGATGGCCAAAGAAGGTATTCCAGCCTCTGGGGTGGTGGCGCATTATAAAGCTATTTGCGATATTGTCACCGGAGATGTCAGTGCGGAAGTTATTTCCACCGACTATGAAGGCATGATTCGTGAGGGAGAAGAACTTGTCAAAATATCTGATCAAATCGTGGTAAAGGTTCCGATGATCAAAGACGGGGTAAAAGCCATTAAGTATTTTTCAGAAAGAGGAATTCGCACCAACTGTACTTTAGTGTTTTCAGCCGGACAAGCCTTGTTAGCAGCCAAAGCTGGGGCTACGTATGTGTCTCCCTTCCTTGGTCGTCTTGATGATATTTCCACCGACGGAATGCAGCTAATCGAAGATATTCGACTGATCTACGATAATTATGGTTACCAAACTGAGATCTTAGCGGCCTCTGTTCGACACCCAATGCACATTTTGGCATGCGCCAAAATTGGTGCGGATGTCATGACCGGCCCCCTATCGGCCATGTTGGCATTGTTGAACCATCCATTAACCGACATCGGTCTAGCTAAATTCTTAGCCGATCATGCCAAAGTAAATGGGTAATTCTTTTTGGTAATCCTTTAGAATCCTCGACAATTCTGAAATTTTCAGCTCTGTCGAGGATTTTTTTATTTAATTTGGCCTTATCTTCATTTGTTTCTGAAAGCATTCAATTGTCATTGAGCCCTACATTGCATGGAAAAACCCATAATTTCGCTAAACAAGGCCGTTATTCAGCAAAAAGCCAATCGCATATTGGAGGATGTCACATTTGATGTACATCCAGGTGAATTTGTTTACATCATCGGAAAAACGGGAAGTGGCAAATCCTCTTTGCTAAAAACCTTGTATGCCGATTTATGGCTGGAGGAAGGGGAAGGTCATGTCGTTGATTTCTCTCTTCCAACTTTGAACCGAAAAGAAATCCCCTTTTTACGACGAAAGATGGGAATTGTCTTTCAGGATTTTCAATTGTTGGGTGACCGGACCGTCGAAAAGAACCTACTCTTCTTTATGAGTGCCATGGGTTGGACGGATTCCGTGGCGATGAAAAATCGAATGATGGAGGTATTGGACCGTGTACAATTAAGCCACTTGACACAGAAAATGCCCCATCAAATATCAGGCGGAGAGCAACAACGCATTGCCATTGCCCGTGCCCTTCTTAATCAACCCAGTCTTTTATTAGCGGATGAGCCCACAGGTAATTTAGATCCAGACACATCAAAAGAAATCATGCGTTTGTTTATGGAGATCAACGAAACCCTCGGGATGGCGGTTGTCATGGCTACCCATGATTTTGCTTTGATCGAAAAATTTCCATTCCGAACATTGCATTGTGCCAATGGAAAAGTGCAGGAGATCACCAAAAACCTGTGATTGATAAAGTTAATTTTTGATGAGATAATGACCGAATTTGTCTTCGAAATGTGATATTTCCATCGGAAAAAATTTGGGTTGTATTCCGATTCACCCACGACAATCCATCGGATTGGAACACATGCCAAGTCAAATCAAGATATACGGGGGCATGGTGGGTACGGTCCCAACGTTTACCAAGGCCTAGCCCGGCTTGGTAGGTAAATCCAAGTGCATTTTGGCCTTCCAATCTCACCACTTCCTCGGAGAGCTGTTCGTAAATTCCGGAAGAGTACAGGCCTGGCCCTACACCTACATCTAGAAAAGGATTCCATTTGGATGGCCATACAATGGGGCGATAACGGCCGAGGGCCTGAAGCCAATATACATTGTGAGTGCGATAGAAATTGCCGGAAATAGCGGAAGTCACGGCGTCACGACCCAAACCGATGTACCCACCACCTACACCGATCATCACCGGTGCATTTCTTTTTTCCTTGGCTGTGGGATTCCACAAGACGGCTCCATCCAAATGGAAAAACGGGCCTGCTGGTGCTTGGTATCCTTTCCAAAGTCCTTGAGGTACCGATAAACCCAACCCAAATGAATAACTCCCCCGATCATAGAACGAGGGAGTTTCCTGGCATATAGCCGAAAAAGATAGTAAGATGAAGACCCAAAAGCGCATGATTTTATTTTGCTTTTAGCACCACAAACGGGATGATCATTTCTTCCAATGATACGCCACCGTGCTGAAACGTATCTCGGTAATGACTCACATAATAATTATAATTATTAGGATAGGCAAAGAAATAATCCTCGGTGGTAAAGAAGTACGAAGTCGAAATATTTGGCTTTGGAAGACCGTAATTCTCAGGCTTACGGACCTCAATTACATGATCCCTTTTGTCATCTAAATTTAAGTTTTTCCCTTGTTTATACCGTAAATTGGTATTGACATTGCGATCGCCCACAATTCGCTTGGGATTTCGAACCCGCACCATACCATGATCTGTTGTAATGATCAGGCGACCTTTGGCATCAGCTACCTTTTGAAGGAACTCCAGCAAAGTAGAATGCTGTAACCAAGACCTGGAAATAGACCGATAGGCGGCCTCATCTGGGGCCAATTCCTTGATCATCGCCATGTCAGTACGGGCATGCGAAAGCATATCGACGAAATTATATACCGTCACGATCAGGTCGTTTTTGAGGAGGTTACGGAAATTATCCACCACCGATTTTCCCTGGGCTGCCGAAATGATTTTATGGTAAGAAAATTTAAACGGAAGCCGCGCACGATCCAACTGACGTTTCAAAAATTCCTCTTCGTGGTTATTCAGGGATTCCTCGTTTTCTCCTTCATCATTAACCCAAATGTCCGGATGATATTTTGACATTTCGAGCGGAGTCATGCCCGAGAAAATGGCATTTCGGGCATAGGATGTGGCCGTTGGAAGAATCGAGTAATAGGTATCTTGTTGCTCAATGGAGAAATAGTCGGTAATGATATCCTGCATCGCCTTCCATTGGTCATACCGCAAGTTGTCAATCAAAACGAAAAAGGTAGGTTTACCCTCCTCCAATAAGGGAAACACTTTTTTGCGCATTAATTGGTGCGAAAGGACTGGGCGCTCGGCTTTAGGATCGCTCATCCACGATTCATAATGTTCTTCGATGAATTTGGTGAAATAGCTATTGGCTTCCGCTTTTTGCATCTCCAAGACTTGCTCCATCGATTTATCTTGGGCCTGATCCAATTCTATCTCCCAATAGGTCAGCCGTTTAAAAATTTCCATCCATTCCTCAAAACCAATGCGGTCGTTGTATTGCATGGCAATATTCCGAAAATCTTGCTGGTATCCCGAGTTGGTCTTCATGGATACCAATCGCTTGTTGTCAAGTATTTTTTTCACTGACAACAAAATTTGATTTGGATTGAGAGGTTTGATGAGGTAATCGGCGATTTTGGAACCGATGGCTTCCTCCATGATTTTTTCCTCTTCCGATTTGGTAATCATGACAATGGGTACATCATCATCGATCATTTTGATCTGAGCCAAGGTCTCCAAGCCGGTCATACCTGGCATCATTTCATCTAAGAATATAAGGTCAAATTTATCTTTCTGGACCGCGTCTAGGGCATCGGCACCACTGGGTAGTGGAAGCACATCATATCCTTTACTCTCAAGAAACACGATGTAGGGTTTCAATAAATCTATTTCGTCGTCTGCCCACAAAATCTTATAACGCTGCATGAAGTTTTCTTTAATGAGGTAACGGTCAAACTAAGTTAAGATTGTTATTCTCCCCGTAAATAGGCTTTTACTTTTTCTAGATCATCGGGATGATCTACCCCAATGGAACGAAGTTCGGTTTCAACTAAGTTGATTTTATACCCAAAACCAAGCCAACGGAGTTGCTCTAACTTTTCTAAATTTTCCAATTGAGACACCGGAATTTTAACCACCTGCTCCAGAATATCCGTACGGAATGCATACACTCCCACATGGCGGTAGTATTTGGCATGATCCAACCAATTTTCGATGGGATAGTCTCGCTGGAAAGGAATGGCTTGCCGACTAAAGTACAATGCTTGTTTGCGCATGGTAGACACCACCTTCACCACATTGGGATCCAATAGTTCATTGAGCTGATCGATGGGATTCATTAAGGTGGCAATCTCGGTTTTGTAATCCAAGACTTTAATCAAATCTTCCAGAACCTCCGGATGGATGCAGGGTTCATCGCCTTGAACGTTGATAACGTAGTCGAACTCCCCACCCATTTTAGCCAAGGCTTCGGCACATCGGTCGGTTCCACTTGGTAAATCGGGGTCTGTCAAAACTCCTAGTGCACCAAAAGATGAAATATGCTCCAGCACTTTGGGATGATCGGTAGCAATCAGAATTTGATGGATACCTTGAACAAGAGAAACCTGCTCATAAACACGTTGGATCATGGATTTGCCCTCAATATCGACCAAGATCTTCTCTGGAAATCGGGATGAGGCCAAGCGAGCAGGAATGATGGCAATGATTTTCATAAGTGATTGAAAAATCGAACCAAACGATTAATGTGTGGTTTTAATTGTGCACAAATTTAGGTAATTTCCCTAGTAAAACCGAAGTCTTATGAAAGTCCTTCTTCTAGTCCTTTGTTTGGGTGTTTCTTGGGTTACTCACGGCCAGATTTATAATTTTAATCCCACGACATCCTATTTCATGGATAAAGTAAAAATTGCTTCCAATGAAGACTCGAAGATTGAAATTCGGAATCGAGATACCGTACTGATTGCTCGGTTTGAATACATCAATCCTCAAAATCAGGCCAGACAATTTTCAGAAAAGGTTTATTTGGGTACTCCCTATTGGAGAAATGGATGGTTTACTACCCATTTGGAATTGGTCAATTCAAAACCGATTAAAGGTATCATGGCCTTTAATCTTCAGCAACAAAAAGTTTATTTCACGAATACAGCGGATAAAGCGGCTCAGGAAGTCAAGCCCGATCGATTTGTATTGTTGGGCACCACTTTTACTAAGGGACCTGATGACCGTTATTATGAAATTTTGGAAGAATCTGGACCATGGAAAGCCTTGAAGAAGTTTTCTTGTGATTATTCTCCACTCAAGCCGGCAGAACGATCCGGATATGAGATTTCAGGCGGGGAATTCGAAGGAGAATTCAAGAAAAAAGTGGATTACTTCTTACAATGCAACGAAAAAATTGTTCGAATCCGTAAGGGGAGTAAGTGGACTAAGGATTTAGGTGAGCACCAAATGATATTGGACCAATGGATAAAAAAGTCGGGAGGGAACTTGCAATCTGACCTTCAAGTTAAATCGTTGGTCAAACACCTAGGTTCTCTCCCGAAAATCGATTAAAGGATGTATTGACTCAAGTCACGATTTTGAATTAATCCTTTCAATTTTTCCTCTACCATGGGTACATCTACGGTGACGGTAGCTGGGGGAATCAGCACATCGGGTACCTCAAAAAGGAGATCATTTAGTAATCGACTCATTACGGTTTGAAGGCGTCTGGCTCCAATGTTTTCGACTTCGGAGTTGGCTTGAAAGGCATATTGAGCTAATTTTCGAAGCGCTTCCTCTGTAAATTCCAGATTTATTCCTTCACTGGCAAACATGGCTTCGTATTGCCGGGTTAGTGCATTTTTGGGTTTTTGAAGAATCTCAAAAAAATGATCCTCCGTCAAGGAGTTCAATTCCACTCGAATAGGGAAACGACCTTGAAGTTCAGGAATTAAATCCGACGGTTTGGCCACATGAAAAGCTCCTGCTGCTATGAATAAAACATGGTCAGTGGACACAGGACCATGTTTGGTTTGCACGGTGGAACCCTCCACAATGGGGAGAAGATCACGCTGAACACCCTCTCGGCTCACATCAGGTCCACCTGAACGTCCTTGGGAAACGGCAATTTTATCAATTTCGTCGATGAAAATCATACCTAGATTTTCGGCCCGCCAGATCGCTTCTGATTTGACCTCCTCCATGTCGATCAGTTTTGCAGCCTCCTCCTCAAACAAAATTTTCCTTGCCTCTTCGATTGTCACTTTTCTTTTTTTCGCTCGTTTGGGTAACATCCCCCCAATCATTTCTTGGATGTTCATCATCGAAACATCATCCATAGGTCCGCCCATAACCCCGATATTGGGTGCATGAGTGGCTTGAACTTCGATTTCTATTTTTCGTTGATCGAGCTCACCGGATGAAAGTTTTTGCCGGAAGGCCTTACGGGTATTTTCGTTGAGGGTTTGTTCGGCCTCTTGGCCAGACCGCACGGGAGGGATTAAAATATCCAATAGCGCTTCTTCCACCGCCTCCAAGGCTTTGGCCTTCACGGTTTCCTTTTTTTCGTTTCGAACCAAGTGAATGGATTGTTCCACTAAATCCCGCACCATGGATTCGACATCACGCCCAACATACCCTACTTCAGTAAATTTGGAAGCTTCTACCTTGGTGAAAGGGGCTTGGGCAATTTTGGCTAATCGCCGAGCAATTTCTGTTTTCCCCACCCCAGTAGAGCCAATCATGAGGATGTTATTGGGTACGATTTCGGACCGAATCTCCGACGGTGCATTCATTCGTCTCCACCGATTTCGAAGCGCAACGGCTACATTTCGCTTGGCTTCGGCTTGACCAATAATGTACTTGTCCAGTTCTTGCACAATGGCTTGTGGGGTGAGTGATTCAATGTTGGGTTGCATCATGGCATTCAATTTAAGAAAATGGGGGTATGTGCTTGATTTCTTTTAAAACAAATGTGCTGTTTAAAACACCGATATTCTCGATTTTAGATAATTTGTATTTAACAAAGTCATGATAATCGTCCAGACTTTTCACTTGAATCTTTAATAGGAAATCGACTTGTCCAGCCATATGATAACATTCTAAAACCTCTTCTAGTTTCTGAATTTCTTGTTCGAATCGTTCAATAAACGCTTCACTGTGATAGCGCATCGAAACCTGACAGAAGGTGGTCATGGTTTTTTCCACCAAATTGCTATCGATTACGGCCGTGTAGCGTTTGATGACTCCGGTTTGCTCAAGTCGGCGAATCCGATCATAGACCGGAGAAACCGTCAGATTCAAACGGGTGGCAAGCTCTTTAGCCGTAATTTTGGCATCCTTTTGAAGTGCTCTCAGGATCGCCCAATCCGTTTCATCTAATAACATTTCCGTAATTTTTACGTCTCCAAATTTACATTACACATTGAATTTCCAATTATTTACGACAATTTCGAACTATTTGCCCATTTTTTACGATTTAATATATCGTTTTATATTTTAATTACGCAATTAAGTAGATTTGTATCGTAATTTTTACGAATCATCAACACGATATGGATACTTTTTTGATTATTGGGGCAAAAGGGCAAATTGGTTCGGCTTTGCAGGCGGCACTACTTCAATCGAATCGCCCAGACCAGGTAATTGCCAGCGACTTACGGGGTGATTTGGCAGCGGCACACCCTGTATATCCATTGGATGCCACAGATGCCCAGGCGGTCGCTTCGATTATTCGCAAATTTAAAGTCACGCACGTTTTCCACCTTGCGGCTATTTTATCGGCCACAGGCGAGCAAAATCCTTTGGGTGCCTGGCATATTAATATGAATTCTTTGTTTTCCGTTTTAGAAGCATGTCGAGAATTAGGAGTAAAGAAAGTATTTTATCCGAGTTCTATGGCTGTTTTTGGGCCTGATGCCCCTAAGATAAAAACGCCCCAGTTTACGCCATTGAATCCGACTACAGTTTATGGCATTTCAAAAGTAGCCGGTGAACATTGGGCCTCTTACTATTTTACAAAATATGGATTGGATGTACGGTCCATTCGATACCCTGGCATCATTTCCTATGAAACACCTCCCGGTGGTGGTACCACAGATTACGCGGTTGAAATTTTTTATCAAGCCGCTAAACAGGAGCTGTTCCGTTGTTTTGTTTCCGAGGAAACCGTGTTACCCATGATATACATGCCGGATGCCATACGCGCCACCTTAAGCTTAATGGATGCGCCGGCTCACCAGATCTCTGTTCGGAATTCGTACAACCTCGCTGGGTTCTCATTTTCTGCAGGCGAGCTGGTAAAGGCTGTCCAAAACCATTATCCTGATCTACAGGTGGAGTATCATCCAGATCACCGCCAACTCATAGCGAATTCTTGGCCTCAAAGCATTGATGATCAAGTAGCCCAAAACGACTGGGGTTGGAAACCCACCTTCAATCTACACTCCATGACCCAGAATATGGTTCAAAATCTTCAGATCCCTATTGTTTTATCCTAATTATAGTACCCATGTTTGGAAACGTTAGAGCATCATTACAAGCTGAATTAGCCGAAATCGAAGCGGCTGGTTTATTTAAAAAAGAACGAATTATAGCCTCCCCACAAGCTGCCGACATCACCTTGTCTTCCGGACAGGAGGTCTTGAATTTTTGTGCCAATAATTACTTGGGTTTATCCTCCCATCCAGAAGCGATTGCAGCCGCACACAAAGCCATTGATACCCACGGTTTCGGACTTTCGTCCGTTCGATTTATTTGTGGCACTCAGGATATTCATAAAACCCTGGAACAAAAGACAGCCGAGTTTCTTGGAATGGAGGATTGCATACTGTACGCTGCTGCTTTTGATGCCAATGGTGGCGTATTTGAACCCTTATTAAATGAACAGGATGCCATAGTTTCGGATGAACTCAATCACGCTTCCATCATTGATGGTATTCGCTTGTGTAAGGCCAAAAGATTTCGGTACAAAAATAACGACATGGCAGATCTTCGGTCACAATTGGAAGCCGCAAGATCAGCTGGGAGTCGTCGTATCCTACTTGTAACCGACGGAGTTTTTTCTATGGATGGAACCATCGCCCAATTAGATAAAATCTGTGATTTGGCAGATGAGTATGAAGCCATGGTCATGGTCGATGAATGCCATGCAACTGGATTCATGGGGCAAACCGGCCGAGGAACCCATGAATTGAAAGGTGTGATGGGACGTATCGATATCATTACTGGTACCTATGGGAAAGCCTTAGGAGGTGCTTCAGGTGGTTTTACGGCAGCCCGGAAAGAAATTGTGGATATTTTGCGGCAACGTTCCAGACCTTATCTTTTCTCGAATACCTTAGCTCCTGCGATTGTGGGCGCGTCTATTGCTGTTCTCGATTTACTCACGCAATCGACTGAACTTCGGGATAAATTGGAGCGGAATACTCGGTATTTCCGAGAGGCCATGACCGCCGCCGGATTTGATATTCTTCCGGGAGAACATCCGATTACCCCCATCATGCTATATGATGCCCCATTGGCGCAGCAATTTGCGGCGGAACTCCTCCACGAGGGTATTTATGTCATTGGATTCTTTTATCCGGTGGTCCCTAAGGGCAAAGCGAGGATTCGGGTCCAGATTTCGGCTGCCCATGAACTTGATCATTTGGAGAGAGCCGTTGCTGCTTTCACCAAGGTAGGAAAAAAGCTGGGTGTAATTTCTTAAAAAAAAAGGCAGGATGTGGATCCTGCCTTTTTACTTTATGCACAAACTTCTTCGTACACAGCGGCTAGGTGCTGTCCAATCATTTGAGCAGATCGTCCTTCAATATGATGACGCTCAACAAAATGTGCCAACTCGCCATCCTTAAACAACGCGATGGATGGAGAGGAAGGTGGGATATTGAACTCTGCCAAATATTCTCTTAGCTTGGCAGTGGCTTCGGTATCCACTCCGGCGAAGACAGTCAACAATTTTGATGGTTTAGCATCAGAAACTTCCAAAGACATGCGAACACCTGGACGACAGGTTCCGGCCGCACATCCGCAAACAGAATTAATAACAACCAACGCGGTTCCTTCTTTCTCGGCCATGAATTGATCCACGTCCGATGCGGTCAATAATTCGGAAAATCCGGCTGATATAAGCTCCTGTTTCATGGGAGCCACTAAGTGGGGAGGGTACATAGTCTGTATATTAAGATAAAAAATTACATAAATCCAAGTTCAAGCTTCGCTACCTCCGACATCATTTCGGTGGAATATGGGGGATCAAATGTCAGTTCAATGCTGACATCCGAGACTCCTTCCACGGCTCGAATTTTTTCTTCGATTTCACTAGGAATGGATTCTGCGGAAGGGCATGAAGGCGAAGTTAGGGTCATCAACACGTACACGTTGTTGACAGGAAAGATTTTGATATCATAAATGAGCCCTAATTCAAACACATCTACTGGAATTTCGGGATCATACACTTCTTTGATTGCCTCGACTACTTTTTCTTTTAGGGCCAACTCTTCTGCCGTCATTGTTTTTTTTCGATTAATCTTTACTTACACTATAGGCTAATGCGTAGGACTTCATTTGTTTGACCATGGAGGCAAGTCCGTTGGATCGAGTCTGTGCTAAATGATTGGCCAACCCTATTTTCTCAATAAAATACAAATCTGCATGAAGTATTTCATTTGGCGTATGGCCGGACAATACTTTTAGAAGCAAGCTTACCAAACCTTTCACTATAATGGCCTCCGAATCACCGTAAAAATAAAGTATCCCGTTTTTGTATTCGGCATGAAGCCATACCACCGATTGACATCCTTTGATGATATTGTCCTCCAATTTTTGAGCAGGATCAAGTCCAGGTAATTTCTTCCCTAGGTCAATGATGTATTCATATTTTTGTTCCCAATCATCAAATAGTTCAAAGTCCTCAATGATCTCGTTTTGAATGTCGTTTAGGGTCATGCCAAGAATTTTTTCACTTTATAGAGACCTTTTACCAGGCGATCTATTTCATCTTTGGTATTGTAAACAGCAAAAGAGGCTCGGGTAGTTCCCACCAACCCCAAACGCTTCATTAGGGGTTGGGTACAATGATGACCGGTACGAACCGCAATACCCTGTTGATCCAAGATAACACCTATGTCTTGTGGATGAATACCCTCCAAGGTAAACGAGATTACTCCAATTTTGTTAGGTGCAGTTCCAATAATGCGTAGGCCCTCGATCTGGCTTAACGCTTCGGTACCGTAGTGTAGTAATTCGTCCTCCCAATGTGCTAATTGATTTCGGCCATAGCGTTGCACAAAGTCAATCGCTGCTTTCAGGGCAACAATATCGGCGATATTGGGCGTACCAGCTTCAAATTTGAAGGGAATTTCGTTGTAGGTCGTTTTTTCAAACGTCACCTCTTTAATCATTTCGCCCCCACCTCGATAGGGTGGCATGGCCTCCAAAAGACTTCGTTTTCCATATAAAATTCCGACTCCCGTGGGGCCGTAAATTTTATGGCCAGAAAAAACATAAAAGTCTACATCCATCGCCTGCACATCCACCTCCAAGTGAGCAGATGCTTGCGCACCATCGATCAGCACCTTCGCTCCGACAGCGTGGGCTTTATCAATAATCAGTTGAACTGGATTGATAGTCCCCAATGCATTGGAGACGTGTACAACAGATACAAACTTTGTTTTCTCGGTGATCAAATCATCTAGGGAATCCAAGTCCAGCGCGCCATTTTCCAGCAAAGGAATGACCTTCAGAACGCACCCATTGGTCTCACACAGCATTTGCCACGGCACAATATTGGAGTGATGCTCGAGGGTACTGATTACGATTTCATCTCCCTCTTGCAAAAACGCTTTTCCATAAGTTTGAGCTACGAGGTTGATGCCATCGGTGGTGCCGTAAGTAAAAATAACCTCGGCTGGTTCGGCAGCATTCAGGAAGGAAGCCACTGTTTTTCTGGTTTCTTCAAACGCCCCGGTTGCTTTCTCGGCCAGAAAGTGGATCCCCCGGTGAATGTTGGCATTGTAGCCTTCATAATACCCAGATAAAGCAGAAATAACCGATAAGGGCTTTTGTGTGGTGGCGGCGTTATCAAAATAAACCAAAGGATGCCCTTGCACCTGTTGGTTTAAGATGGGAAACTCTTGCCGTATTTGCTCAAGAAATTGCATGTATGGATGATTCGTTTCAGTGAAAACCCCATGTGGAATGGGAAAGTTTTAAGATAAAGCAGAAAGGATTCCTTCCCAAGAAATCCCATAGTGAGACTCATGAAACCGAACCTTGCCATCTGAAATGACGAGCACTTGAGGGGATTCATGTTGGATATTCCATTTGGATGCAACCGCATTGGATACCGACCGATAGGTGATCAAGTCTATCAGATAAAACTGCATTTTTTCTTGATACGCATCCTGAAAAGAGCGTTCAAAACGAGATTTAGCCGTGGCACTAATCGGACATCGGGTACTATGCTTAAAGATAACTTGAGGTTGATGGAATGAGTCTTCCTGTATCTTTTCTAAAGTAAGTTCCTCGGATAATGGTTGCCAGTTCATGTTGTGTTCAGCATTTACATTGGGTAACACAGAGGCAATGTCCAAAAGTTCGTCTTAAATTACTCTACCATCAAATTATCTATCAAACGGACTCCCTCCACATACACCGCGGTACAAATTGACCAACGCTTTCCAGGTCGCCAGGGGAAATCAACAGGTGTTAGGGCGGGAAATTGGACAACCTCGAGATATTCTGGCTCCCAAGTGGATCGATTGGCCCATTGTTGCCAAATGATTCGCTTCGATTCCTCCCAATTTTCTCCTTGTTGTAATTTTATTTTTAACTCCTTCAAACCTTGAAAAATGGCACCTGCCTCTTCTTTGGCTTGCGAGGAAAGTCGCTGGTTTCGGGAAGACATGGCTAAGCCATTTTTCTCGCGCACCGTCGGACAAGGGATGATTTCCACAGGAAAATCAAGCCCGTCTACCAGAGCTTGAATAACGGCCACTTGCTGTAAATCCTTTAACCCAAAATAGGCTCGGCTAGGCTTTACATGGTGAAACAATTTACTGACCACTTGCCCTACCCCTTGAAAATGCCCGGGCCGAAATTCGCCTTCTAAGATATGCTCTAAATACCCAAACTGCAGAGTAACCAGAGAGGGAGTAGGATAGATTTCCTCTACACTAGGCACATAGACGATTAAATCTCCCAGAGGCTCCAGCAACTCCAAATCCGACTCCAAGGTCCTTGGATAGGCTTTTAGATCGTCAGGATTATTGAATTGAGTCGGATTAACGAATATACTGACTACAACTTCATCATTTTCAAGTAAGGCTTTCCGCACCAAAGCAAGGTGCCCTTCATGCAAGGCACCCATGGTGGGTACAAATCCGCGAGTACCAAAGGGAACTCCGAGGTCTATTTTCTTATAAAGGATCTGAAGTGCCATGGGATGAAGTGGAAGAAGATTTACGAACTATTTTTTTTCCAAGTGTCATGCAGAGTACGCCCAAAAGAATCAATCCTGAAGCGATCCAAGTTTGGGGTGTTAAACGTTCATGGGCGAGAGCCCATCCTAAAAACAAAGCGACGACTGGATTGACATAGGCATAGGTTGAGGTCAATAAAGGTGGGGCGTGATTGATCAACCAAATATAGGCCGTGTAGCCAACGTAGGAACCTATTCCGATCAAATACAACATGGCGCCTACTGCTTGGGTATCCAGACGCCGAAAAGCCTCTATCCAGGGACTTTCTATCCAATAACTAAGAAACAAGGCGAATATCCCGCCCGCCAACATCTGGAGCGCTGTTGATTGCAAGGCGCCTGGCTGTGGGGTTGAAAAACTTATCAAGGAACCATAAGCCCAAGAAATAGATCCCAAAAAAACGATAAAAGTAGGCCCCAAGGGTAAGGACGACTGTCCAGCCTGTTGAGGATTCAGTAAAAATACCATCCCAACGACACCTAAAAACATGCCGATAAATGTCAGGTTACTGGGTTTGGAATGACTAAAAAAAATATAATCCAATAAAAACGTCCAAACGGGTAAAGTTGCCACTAACAAAGCCACTATGCCCGATGGAACATAATTAACACCATAGGCGACCGCCCCAGTACCAAAGCCACTGAGGAGGATACCCAATTTAGAGGCCCCTAAAAATTGAGCACGAGAAGGCAATCCATGCCCCCGCATCCAAGTAAAAGCAAACAAAATACCTCCACCTAAAACAAAGCGGACTGCCGTCAGTAATAGGGGTGGAAAAACATGTAAAGCCAATTTAACTCCTAAATAAGTTGACCCCCATATGACGTAAACTAAACCGAGAGCTAAGATCAGTTTGGATTTGTAGGATAAGTTAAGCATGTTGTGAAGCCAAAAGCCATTTTTTCAATTCCTCATAGTGAGGTCCCATAGCATGTGCTGTTTTAGGTAAGTCCAAAAGTGCGGCCAGACGTTCTGGAATGGGAACTTTTTGATTTAAGTTGGGCTCCACTTCGGGGAGAAACTTGGCATAATGAGCCGTTGAAAGGACCACCCCATGCGCACTACTTTTTGTTTCTGTTTGATAGGACTCCCAACCTAACAAGCCGACTGCCGTATGAGGGCAGGCAATGTATTGGTGTGCTTCTGAGTATTTCATCATAGCTTTCCGAGTGTCATCATCCGAAAAATGGTATCCAACTATTCGTTGTTTTAAAAGATCCCAGCTTTCATTAAACAAAGCAAATAACCGAGGGAAATTACTAGGGTTTCCCACATCCATGGCATTGGAAATAGTAGCTACAGAAGGCTGAATCGGTTGAAAGACCCCTGTTTTTAAATACGAAGGTATTACTTTATTTTCATTGGTCGCGGCCACCCAAGCTTCCACAGGCATACCCATTTTTTCCGCCAAAATTCCGGCACTAAGATTGCCAAAATTTCCGGATGGCACGACAAAAACGAGGGGTTTCCCGACTTTTTTAAGTTGTGCAAAAGCCGATATGTAATAGAATGATTGCGGTAAAAGTCGAGCCATGTTGATGGAATTAGCCGAGGCCAGAGGAATTTGGGCACGAAGTTCCTCATCTAGAAAAGCTTGTTTGACTAATGCCTGGCAATCATCAAATGTCCCGTCTATCTCGATGGCTTGAATGTTCTGCCCGAGGGTGGTCAATTGCTTTTCTTGAATATCGCTCACCTTACCTTTGGGGTATAAAATAGTCACCCGGACACGGTCTGAACCAAAGAATCCTTGGGCCACTGCCCCCCCGGTATCTCCCGAAGTGGCCACCAAAATATGCAAATGTTGATCGCTTTTTTCCAGGAAGTAGGTCATGACCTGAGCCATGAACCGGGCACCGAAGTCTTTGAAGGCCATTGAAGGGCCATGAAAAAGCTCCAATATTGACAAATCAGCCTTCAACGTAACTACCGGGGCATCGAAGTTGTAGGCCTCTTTCATGAGCCGTTGAATATCATGCGGGGGAATGACATCTTTCAGCCATGCCGTTGCCACCTCTGTAGCAATATCCAAAAAAGAAAGGGTATCTACCTTTTCCCAAAAGTTGGAGGGCAACACAGGTATTTCAGTGGGCATGTACAAACCATTGTCGGGGGGTAGTCCTTGTAAAATGGCCTCTTCCCACGAAACAAGGGGGCTTTGGCGACGTGTACTCAAAAATTTCATGTAGAGAAAGGTGTAGATTTTGGTCAAACAAAAGTAAACAAAATTCCAAATTTACCCCAGTTTGACCCAATTTAAACCGTGCTGGATAGTGGAAATACATAAGAAACAGTACCTTTGCAGGATGGATAGACAGGAAATCATTGTTAAAACATTTAAAGGGTTAGAATCCGTTTTAGCGAACGAAATGACGGCAATGGGTTGCCAGGATGTTCAACTTCTTTCCCGCGCCGTGAAAGCCAACGCGACAATAGAAGATGTGTACCGTTTGAATGTGACATTGCGGACGGGCCTGCGAATTCTCGCCCCTATTTTTACGGGCCGCGCTGCCCATGATAAGGAATTATACGATCAATTATTTTATTTCCCCTGGTCAGATTACCTAACACCAGACGATACCTTTGCCATTCAGGCGACTGTCTCCGGAACAATTTTTACCCACAGTCACTTTGTATCCCTCCGGACCAAGGATGCCATTGCGGATTCGATGCGAAGAAAATATGGAAGAAGGCCTTCGGTGGATACCGAAAACCCCACGTTTCTATTTAATATTCACATACATGAAAATCGATTCACGCTCTCCTTGGACAGTACTGGCTATTCGTTGGATCGAAGGGGGTATCGCCTTCAGAAAACTGAGGCTCCACTAAACGAAGTACTGGCCGCCGGGATTATTAAACTGAGTGGTTGGGGAGGAAACGAACCCTTTTATGACCCCATGTGTGGGTCTGGCACATTTTCGATCGAAGCTGCTATGATGGCGGCAAATATTGCCCCTGGGCTCCGACGTTCCTTTTCCTTTGAGAAATGGCCCGATTTTGACCCAGAACTGCTTCAATCCATCAAAGACGAATGCATCGCCAATCAACGAGAGGATGCGACCCCGATTTTAGCTCGTGATTTAGATAGCCGAGCCGTGTCCATTCTACAGGCCAATGCCGAACGCGCCGGTGTGGAAGATTTCATATCCGCAAAACGAGAGGACTTTTTCGTATCAAAACCTAGACATGCCCATGGGTGGGTCTTTTTAAATCCACCCTATGACGAGCGATTGTCTCAGGATTCGATCGTCACTTTTTATCAAGATATCGGTTCGCACTTGAAAAAGAGTTACCCTGACTTCACGGCTTGGGTGTTATCAGGACACCTTGAAGCCATAAAATATTTTGGACTGAAACCCCTTCAGAAATTCGATTTGTTGAACGGGAAATTACCTTGCAAATTACAAGGCTACGAACTTTTCGAAGGTAGCCGCGACTAACACTTAATTTTTTATGGATATTTTCGTCAAAAGTTTACCCTTTAAGTACAAACCTGAACAGGTGGAAGCTCTGTTTTCTGCCTATGGGGTGGTCGAATCAGTACAAATTATCAAAGATCGAGCTACTGGCCAAAGTAAAGGATTTGGATTCGTTCAAATGCCCAATGAATTGGAGGCGCTGTCGGCAATCATTGCGCTCAATGGGGCTGAAATTGAGGGACTCAAGCTTGTTGTGGAGGCATCGGAACCCAAAAAGAATGCGCCTCGATCTCCCTTTGCTAGCAAAAGCAAAACTCCAAAAGGATTGCCATCAAAATTCGGAAAAGGCGGGGTTGATTTGCCTGCCTCAGCAGCTCGAAAGTCTAGAAAAGGCCATGGCCGCGGGACCAAGTATTGATCACTTGGTCCGGTCGATGGTGAACTGAATCAAGTCCTCCAAGGATTTTCGATACAAAGTTTCAGGAAACGTTCGCAATATGGCGTGAGCATCTTGAACGAAGCGTTGCATCACTTGTGTGGTGTATTGGATCCCTCCGGACTTTTTTACAAACTCAATGACTTCTGCCACTTTACTTGGTTTGTTGGATTCATTTTTGATAATGCGAATGATATGACGTTTTTCTGACCATGAGGCTTGATTTAGCGCGTAAATCAAGGGAAGCGTCATTTTCTTCTCTTTAATGTCGATGCCTGTTGGTTTTCCAATTTCTGCGTCTCCATAATCAAACAAATCATCTTTGATTTGGAAGGCCATGCCAATTTTTTCGCCCAGTAATTTAGCCTCGGCCACACGTTGTGGATCACACCCGACAGAAGAAGCGCCAACAGCGCAACAGGAGGCGATTAATGAAGCAGTCTTCTGCCGAATGACTTCAAAATAAACGTCCTCGGTTATATCTAATTTTCTTGCTTTTTCAATTTGCAAAAGTTCCCCTTCGCTCATTTCTTTTACGGCAGTCGAAACGATCTTGAGGAGATCAAAATCTTCATGCTCCACACTCAACAAAAGGCCACGGGATAGCAAATAATCACCCACAAGCACGGCAATTTTATTTTTCCATAAAGCATTGATGGAAAAAAAGCTACGCCGATAGTTGGAATCATCGACAACATCATCGTGCACTAAAGTAGCTGTATGAAGTAGCTCAATGAGGGCAGCCCCGCGGTGCGTTGCCTCTGAAATGGTCCCGAGTGCACCTGCTGTTAAGAAAACAAACATAGGACGAATCTGCTTTCCTTTGCGATGCACAATGTATTTCATGATTTGATCCAACAACATGACATGCGTCTTCATCGATTGCCGGAACTTTCCTTCAAATACTTTCATTTCAGCGGCTATCGGGGCTTGTATATCTTTTATCGATGAGGACATGCGTGGAATTCAGCGTTTCGTTCTGTGGATGTGTCTGCGTATACTACTTTCAGGATACCCAAATTGTTCTCAAAATGGATTCCTTCCTATGCCAAAAATACAAAACAGATGGAATATTGATTCCATCTGTTGCCCGAAACACTAAAAATATTAATTTTCGAATCGTAAATGCTTAACCGACTGGCCTGATTGCGCTAATTCATTCAACGAATCGATTCCAATCTCCAAGTGGCTTTTTACATACGAACCGGTAACTTTTTTATCACTTTCCTCCGTCTTGACGCCCTCTGGAATCATAGGATTATCCGAAACAAGGAGAAGGGCCCCATGAGGAATGGCATTAACGAATCCCACGATAAAAATGGTCGCAGTCTCCATGTCGACGGCCATCGCGCGTAGTTCTCGCAAGTAATTTTTAAACTCCTCATCATGCTCCCATACCCGCCGGTTGGTGGTATAAACTGTTCCGGTGAGGTAATCGAAATCATGCTTGATAATGGTTTCGGATACAGCTCTTTGTAGGCGGAACGAGGGTAAAGCGGGGATCTCAGGACGGGCGTAGTCATCAGAGGTACCATCTCCCCGGATAGCTGCGATAGGCAATATAAAGTCTCCTAAAGCGGTAATTTTCTTTAGTCCACCGCATTTTCCAAGGAATAGAACCGCCTTGGGTTTTACAGCAGTAAGCAGATCCATGATCGTGGCTGCCATGGGAGAGCCCATACCAAAATTAATGATAGTAATTTCCCCATAGGAGGCAGTTTGCATCGGGTTGTTTTCACCTCGAACTTCCACACCGAATTTCTCAGCAAACATTCCCACATAATTTTTAAAATTCGTGAGTAATATATAGGGTCTGAACTCCTCTAAAGGCGTTCCTGTATATCTTGGAAGCCAGTTTTGTACAATTTCTTCTTTTGTTTGCATGATAATATTAAGTTAATTTGTGTCTATGGAAATCCCCTATCCTATTTTATCACTTCCAGCCTGTTCCTTGACAATTCAAAAAACAGGAGATCAGTTGTGGGTACAAGATATCATTCGTAAAAAATGGATCTTGTTGACACCTGAGGAGTGGGTACGCCAACACATGATACACCTTTTAATTTCGCATTTTGGGTATACCAAGAACCTGATACGTCTGGAAAGCGGACATACCTACCATCAACTCAAGAAACGATCGGATATTGTGGCGTACAACCGGGAGGGATCTCCCTTTTTGCTTGTAGAATGCAAAAGTACTGAAATTAACTTAAATCAGCAAGTACTCGATCAAGCCAGCCGATACAATTGGGAAGTCAAGGCCCCTTTTATTTGTCTCACCAATGGATTAAAGACCTTGTGTTTCTCGGTTGATTTCCTTACCAATCAAATACGTCCGTTGACAGAATTCCCTAGATTAATCTAAACCATACAACTTTTTCAGCCAATTCCAGAAATTTCGTTTCTCTTGTTGTCTATTTTGAACCAGTTCATCCAAGCTGTAGGAAAAAAGTGACTGGATTCCGCGCTGATCCAAAATCTCGAATCGGCTCCAGTCGGACGGCCATGCCCCTCCGCGGTCGCCAAAAACCAACAAGGTCTTTAGATGAGGGTTGGCTGTCAGAAAATCTTGAATCGGTACGCTAGAAAAATAAAATTCGACCTCGGCCCCTTTTAATTGACAAGCTTGCAATAGCTTCACCATCAATTCTCGTTTTTCATCGACAGGTTTTTCGCCAAAACACCAAACATGCTTTTTGGGAGTTGTCGGTATCTCGAATGGGGGTACCTCCTCCCGAGCCATCGTTTTTGAGCTAGAATCTGTCGGGATGAAATACAACGTTTCTTGCGAAAACAAATAATTGGCTAATTCCTTTCTCATACGAAAAAACCGAAAGTCAAGCGGTTGTAATGGATCCTGACTTTCGGTTTGAAAAGATACACGTTTTTTAACTTATTTAGAAATCAAGGATTCGCGATCCGGGCCTGTCGAAATGAGTGTAATCGGTACTTGCACCTCCGCTTCGATGAATTCAACATACTCTTTTAGTGCGGCTGGAATCTCATCGTATTGACGGTAATCGCCGAGATCTTGTTTCCAACCTGTGAAGGATCGGTAAATCGGGGTTACTTCCTCCTCGCATAAATCAAATGGCATTTGATCTGTATGGGTCCCATCGGCCAATTGATAATGGGTACAAACCTGAATCTCGTCAAAAATAGAAAGTACATCCACTTTCATCATGATCAATTGGGTAACACCATTCAACAGGATGGAATATTTCAATGCGGGTAGGTCAAGCCAACCGCACCGACGCGGCCTTCCGGTCGTACTACCAAACTCACGGCCTTCGCGGCGCATTTCTTCACCCACTTCATCCAGCAGCTCTGTTGGAAACGGGCCTGAACCAACGCGTGTGCAATAGGCTTTGAATATTCCATACACCTCTCCTACTTTGGATGGAGCCACCCCGAGCCCGCTACAAACACCTGCAGCTGTGGTGGAGGAACTCGTAACGAAGGGATACGAACCAAAATCAACATCCAATAAAGAACCTTGAGCTCCCTCGGCTAAAATAAGTTTCCCTTGAGCCATTTGGTCCTGAATAACGTATTCTGAATCAACCAATTGGAACTCTTTAATAAATTCCAAGGCCGCAAAAAACTCATTTTCTGATTCTTGGAGATCCGCTGGGTATTCATAGAAATCCAAGACTTGCTTGTGCTTTTGAAGTAACTCGTTGTATTTCTTTTTAAAATTGGGCGAAAGTGCATCTCCTAGTCGAAGTCCTTGACGTGCGATTTTATCGGAGTAGGTTGGACCAATCCCCTTCAAAGTAGATCCAATTTTCGCATCTCCTTTGGCTTTTTCTGAGGCAGCGTCTAGTAAACGGTGACTGGGAAGGATAAGGGCAGTCTTCTTCGAAATTTGAAGATTTTTTTTCAAGTCAAGACCGTATTTCCCGAGTCCTTCTATTTCTTTCTTGAAAATTATGGGATCTAGAACCACTCCATTTCCAATGATATTGAGGCAGTCTGAGCGAAAGATACCGGAAGGAATTTGGTGAAGGACATGTTTATTTCCATCAAACTCAAGTGTATGTCCGGCATTGGGTCCACCTTGGAATCGAGCGACTACACCATATTTGGGAGCCAAAACATCGACAATTTTTCCCTTGCCTTCGTCTCCCCATTGAAGACCAAGTAGTATATCAACCATAGTTGCGTGTGTATTTTGTTTTGTGTTGAGTGGTTAAATTAGGAAGCAGGTTTGTGCTCACAATCTACCTTTTTACAATTACCGTAGAAGATTAGGGAATGATGCATGACCTGTGACTCAAGCAATTCACCCACCATATTTTGGATGCTTTGAATTCTCGGATCACAAAATTCTTCTACACGGTGGCAATCCAAGCAAATAAGATGGTCATGCTGTTTGTTTCCGTACGACTTTTCGTATTGAGCCAAATTTTTACCAAACTGATGTTTAGTAACGAGATCGCATTCGACAAGGAGATCCAATGTATTGTACACCGTGGCACGACTTACTTGATACTTCTTGTTTTTCATGGAGATATATAGATCCTCCACATCAAAGTGGTCCGTACGGGCGTAGATCTCCTCTAAAATTGCGAAACGCTCAGGCGTTTTTCGCAACTGTTTATTTTCAAGATAGGCTGTAAATATTTGCTTTACAGCATCAAAGTTCGATAGATTCGTGTTCATTTGTTCACTGGCGTAAAACCGCCCTCAATACCCAACAAATTTACGGTAAATTAATCCGAAAACCAACACGTTGATTGGACAAATACCCCAACTCAGCTCTTGCTCGCTCAACTTCCTTTTGGTTGTAATGTCGAACCGCTTTCACTTTCAAGTCGAGTGCATATTGACTCAAGCATCCCGCCATCAATAAGGCTAAAATGCCTCCTGCAAATTTTGTTTGAGACCGAATTGTGTACGGAATTTCATTTCCACCCGCGCCTATTTCGACGGCAGGCACACCTTTTAACGCATCCGTCAGAAGAAATACGCCAACACCTACAGACGATATGGCTAATCCAGACATAACATCTGCTTTTCTAAAATTGGGTTGGCTTTCTTTTTCTCGGTACAAGACTTTGCGAGCATATTTAGGCTCTAAAGGAACATTGTAGACGGAGTACTTCACTCCCATGACTCGACGGTCAACTTGAATGGTATCGGATTGAGCAAAGGTAAAGGAGGTCATTCCAAAGCACATTGCCCCGACAAGCAATGACTTGAAACTTAAGTTTTGAGTCATAGGGAGTCTTCATTTTGAATCCTGGCAATATGGTCGATGCCTTCGATTTGGCTCAACTTATTGATCAAGGTATCCAGATGTTTGGTGTCGTTTACATACACTTTAATAGTACCGTCAAATATACCATCTCTTGTCTCCACTTGCAAGCCTCGCATGTTGATATGTAATTCGGCGGATATAATTCGGGATATATCTTGAATAATCCCGACACGATCTATACCGGTTAATGTAATGGAAACTAGAAAAGATTGGGCCAGTTGAGAGGACCATCGGGCTTTGATTACCCGATTGCCATAGGATGATAGAAGCTTTTGAGCATTGGGACACGCATTTCGATGAATCTTGATTCCTTCATTGACAGTCAAAAATCCAAAAATATCATCACCAGGAATCGGACTACAACATGCTGCCAGGGTAAAATCAATCACTTGCATGTCGTCTCCAATCAAGATGGTATCCAGCCCTTTTGATTTTTTAAAGGCCTTCTCAAAACTTTTCGCATCCTTAAAAGCCTTGTCATCCTCGACTATTTTTTTCTGACGATTGACATGAGCCTCTCGTTCGTGCTTAAACTTTTTAATTTCATCGGGTTGCAAATAGCCTTTTCCGAAAAAGTAATACAGCTCGTTGTAATCTTTTTTATTAAAGAAAGCACGTAACTGATTAATCGTCTCTAGGTTGTTTTCCAGACCCAGGTTCTTTAATTTTTTCAGAATGATTTCCCGGCCATCTGTTATGTATACCTTATTTCCTTCCTTGAGCAAATCTTTGATCCTAGCTTTGGCTTTGGAGGTTACTACAAATCGAAGCCAATCCTCCGAGGGGTTCTGATTCTTGGTGGTAAGAATTTCGATTTGATCGCCATTTTGCAAAACATGGCTGATGGGAACCAAGTGCCCATTTAATTTTCCTGCGGTACATTTTCGGCCGATTTCGGTGTGAATTTCAAAGGCAAAATCCAAAACGGTAGCCCCTTTTCGGAGGACTTTCAAATCGCCTTTGGGTGTGAATACAAAAACCTCTTCGTTAAAAAGGCTTCCTCGAAAATCTTCAATGAATTCGATTGCCGAATTATCTTTTGACTCCAGTGTTTCTCGAACTTGATTAATCCACTGATCGAGCGGCTGATTGATCGCGGTACTATTTCCTTTGTATTTCCAGTGGGCAGCATACCCTCTTTCCGCAATTTCATCCATACGTTCTGTCCGAATTTGAACCTCCACCCAGGCGCCTGTATGGCTCATTACCGTGGTATGAAGTGACTCATATCCATTGGCCCGAGGCGTGGAGATCCAGTCTTTCAATCGATCTGGATTCGGTGTATATTCATCTGTTACAATGGAATAAGCAGCCCAGCACGCAGCTTTTTCCTTATCACGTTCGTTGGCCGGGATGCCTTTTATGATGATTCGGATGGCAAAAAGATCAAAAATCTTTTCAAACTGCACATTCTGCTTTTTGATTTTATTCCAAATGGAGTAGATATGCTTAGGTCTGCCTTTGATGTAAAACTCAATGCCAGCATCTTTTAATCGTTTGGCGATGGGTTGCATGAACCGATCGACCATTTTTTCGCGATTGGACTTGGTTGCTTTGAGTTTTTGGGCGATTTCCTTGTAAATCTCCGGTTCATTGTATTTTAAATACAGATCCTCAAGTTCGGATTTAATTTGATACAACCCTAAACGGTGAGCGAGCGGTGCATAAATATAAATGGTTTCATGGGCGATTTTCAGTTGAGAATTTCGGGCCATGCTTTCCAAGGTCCTCATGTTGTGAAGGCGGTCCGCAAGTTTAATTAAAATCACTCGGACGTCCTCGGAGAGGGTCAACAACATTTTCCTGAAATTCTCAGCTTGGGCAGACTGGCTCTGCTCAAAATTTTCGGCAATTTTTGTCAACCCATCAATAATGCGGGCAACTTTGGTTCCAAAATCTCGTTCGATATCGGCCAATGTCAAATCAGTATCCTCCACCACGTCGTGTAAGAGGGCACAGATGATGGAGGTTGGGCCCAAACCTATTTCCTCCACACAAATTAGGGCAACTTCCAGCGGGTGATAGATATACGGTTCACCCGATTTCCGCCGCATCTCTTTGTGCGCATCCAACGACAAGTCAAATGCTTTTCGAATTTGCTTTACATCATCTCCTTTCAGAAAAGGTTTCAAAGACCGCAAGATTCGACGATACCGTTTTCTGATTTCCTTTTTTTCTTCTTCGGTGTAATACTCTTCCGTCTTCATGACGGACATGATTGCCGTATCCATGCGTATTTTCGTTTCTATATTGTGTCGATTTTACCACCCATGGTCTATGTCCTCATAGACCATACATTATTCGTCTTGTTAAACCATACCCTCTGTCGCCGAGATTACCGATCCGAGTTACTTTTCATCATTACAAAAACAGAAGTAAACAAATATATATTTTTCCATTGCTCATCCCAACTGATTGAGTAAAAATTCATGCAGGAGTGACTGAAATTGATTAATTAAAAAAAAATTCAACTTTTTTTGATAAAAATTTGGATTCAAAAAAATCATCCCCTACTTTTGCAGTCCAATCGTAAATGATTGCGGGCGTGGCGGAACTGGTAGACGTGCTAGACTTAGGATCTAGTGCCGCAAGGCGTGGGGGTTCGATTCCCTCCGCCCGTACAAATAGAACCCTCTAAACCTATTTTTGGTTGGAGGGTTTTTATTTTCAAAGTCATTTTGATCCCTATATTCAGTTTTGTTCATTAATCACCTCAGAAATATTCCGAAATGGAAACAACATTCGACAAATACGCAGCAACCAATGCGCGCTTAACCGTTACTTTGGAGGAAGCTGATTACCAACCCGAAGTAGATAAAAAATTAAAGCAATACGCTAAAACTGCTCAGATCAAAGGATTTCGTCCGGGTCATGTTCCGATGGGCTATATCAAAAAGGTGTATGGCAAAAGTGTTTTGGTGGATGAAGTATTGAATGCGGTCAGCAAGCAGGTCAATCAATATATCTTGGATAACAAACTTGCCGTGGTGGGAGACCCCATGCCAAACGAAGAAGCCTATTCTATTGATTGGGATACCCAAAAGACCTTTACATTTGCTTATGAGGTAGGTTTGGCCTCTGATTTTTCTCTTGACCTTGCTCAGCTTCCGGCGATTGTCCAATATGCGATCGAACCCGCTGAAGCACGTGTTGACGAGGCTATCGAGGATCTTCGCCGTCGATTCGCTGGAGAGGAAACCCCAGAGTCAGTTGAAATCGGGGACCTTGTATTTGGTATGTTGACACAATCTTCCACAGAGTTCAGTTTTCAATCGGGTATCCCGACAGATAAAGTAGTGGAGTCTGCCCAACATATTTTCAAAGGACTTGAAGTAGGTTCATCGGTTAGTTTTGACATTCAAGGTTTGTTTGCCACTGTTCGTGAACTTGGATTTGCAACAGGCAAATCGGATGAAGAAGCTGCAGCTCTATCCGGTGTATTCGAATTTGCTGTTACGCGGATCACCCGTCCAGTTTTGGCCGAAATGAACCAAGAGTTTTTTGACAAAGCGGTCGGCCCAAATAAAGTAACAAACGAAGAAGAATTACGGGCTGAAATTAAATCCATCATCGCACAGAATTACGACCGAGAGTCGCAGTTGCTTTTGGATTACGACATCGAAAAATCCTTGTTGGAGGCCACTCAGATTCAATTGCCTGAAGAGTTTTTGAAAAACTGGTTGTTTAAAATCAATGAAGGCAAATTCACCGAGGAAGAAATCAACAAAGATTATCCGGCTTTTGCCCGTGGTTTACGCCTAGATTTGATCAAAAATCACATTGCCCAAGACAATGAGGCAATTAAAGTTGAATACCCTGATGTCGTCGAGGAGGTAAAAGCTGAAATATACAATTACTTTGGCGGTCAGCAGTTCCCTGGAATGGAAGATTTCATCAACCAAATGGCTGAGAAACAATTGAAAGAGGGTAAACAAGATCAGTTCCGCAACTATTTTAATAAAGCATTTGGACGGAAAGTAATGGAATACATTCGCGGCCAAGTGAAAGTGGATAGCCGCCAAGTGCCCGTTGAACAATTCAATGAAGTGGCCCAAGCCAGCTATTCGGTTCTTTGATCCGACTCCATTTAAACAAAAAAAACGGGATACTCTCCCGTTTTTTTTGTTTGTTTGTAAGAAACCAGACGACCTATTTTTTTGTTGAATACAAAACATAATCCTACATAATAACCTAGCGCATGATGCATTTTGGAGAAGAATTTAGAAAATATGCTGTTCATCATTTAGGGATGAGCGGTTTAACAGTCGATGATTACGTACGTCACAACGTAACCAATATGACTCCCAATATCATTGAGGAACGCCCCATGCGCTTTGCCGCCATTGATGTCTTCTCTCGATTGATCATGGATCGTATTATCTTCCTGGGGACTGGAGTTGACGATCAGGTGGCGAATATTGTGGTAGCTCAGTTGCTATTTTTGGAGTCAGTAGACGCAAAAAAGGACATCCTAATGTATATCAATTCTCCTGGCGGCTCAGTGTACGCCGGTTTGGGTATGTATGATACCATGCAGTATGTTCGTCCTGAGGTAGCTACCATCTGTACATCACTTGCCGCTTCGATGGGAGCTGTTTTGTTAGCGGGTGGAGCCGCTGGAAAAAGAACTGCCCTACCGCATGCTCGGGTGATGATTCATCAACCAAGCGGAGGAGCTCAAGGCCAATCTCGGGATATGGAAATTACGGTAAAACAAATCATTGAGCTTCGTAAAGAATTGTATGAGATTTTGGCACACCATACTGGCAAATCATTTGAACAGATCGAAGCCGACTCTGATCGGGATTACTGGATGAAGGCCGAAGAAGCAAAAGCTTACGGCTTAATTGACGAAGTACTCACGCGCTAATCGCATCTGTTTTTTTAAAACACCCGGCGAGCGTCGGGTGTTTGTTTATGTTTCCCCATCTCTATGAAAGACCAAACCAACAAGAAAGAGCCTTATTGCTCTTTTTGCGGCCGTAAAAAATTCGAAGTAGATCTACTCCTTTCGGGTCTAGAAGGTCATATTTGCAACCATTGTATTGAGCAAGGTCATGACCTCATTACGCAAGAAGGTATTGCTACTACTACCGTTACCAAAACTAAGGCTAAAAAATCGAAAAACGGAGCTAGCTTTGATCTGCAAACACCTGCCGAACTAAAAACCTATCTGGATCAGTTTGTTATTGGACAAGAACAAGCCAAAAGATCTCTTTGTGTAGCTGTTTACAACCATTACAAACGACTGACCCAACCTGAGGATCCGGACGACATACTCATTGAAAAGTCCAATATCATCATGGTGGGCGAAACTGGTACAGGTAAAACGTACCTTGCCAAGACAATTGCGCAAAAGCTACAAGTTCCATTCGCTATCGCCGATGCCACCGTTCTTACAGAAGCTGGCTACGTTGGAGAGGATGTAGAAAGCATTTTGAGTCGCCTCCTACAAGCTGCCGATTACGACGTAGAGGCTGCACAACGAGGGATCGTTTTCATAGATGAAATTGACAAAATCGCCCGCAAAAGTGACAATCCTTCCATTACACGGGATGTTTCCGGAGAAGGTGTGCAACAAGGTCTACTCAAATTATTGGAAGGGTCGATCGTGGGAGTTCCACCTCAAGGGGGGCGAAAACACCCTGAGCAGAAATTGATTCAGGTCAACACCGAAAATATTCTATTTATTTGTGGAGGTGCATTTGATGGAATCTCCCGTCATATTGCCAATCGGCTGAATACCCAAGCAATTGGTTTTGTCCAAGGAGGTGAGCAGAAAACCATCGATCGGGAAAACTTACTCAAATATGTTACCCAACAAGATTTGAAATCTTTTGGCTTGATTCCCGAACTTTTAGGTCGTCTCCCCTTATTGACTTACCTCAATCCATTGGATCGAGAAACACTGCGCCTGATTCTGGTACAACCTAAAAACGCCTTGATCAAACAATACAAGAAACTCTTTTCGATGGAAAATATCCAACTTATCTTCACCGAAGATGCCTTGGATTACATTGTCGATCAAGCCATTGTATTTAAACTCGGAGCTCGTGGACTACGGTCTATCTGCGAATCCATTTTAGCCGATGCCATGTTCGAATTACCTTCCCAAACCGGTGTTCAAGAATTTACGGTGACAAAAGAATACGCCCAAAATAAATTTGAACGGTCTGCGTTGTTCGAAAAAGCCATTGTCGCCTAAATTTTTTGTATGAATCGAATAAAACGAATGATTTTTCCCGTACTGGCAGGTGTTCTTGTGAGCTCCTGCCAGTCGTCTCTTTATCGAATGGCCTATCGGCCGGAGCCAAACCTCGGCCTTGCTCCTACCCAAACTTTGACGGTACCCCGTCCTGAGTTGATTCCGACTAAGCCATTACCCGAAATGCCCGTCAATACCCAACACCCTGAGCTCATCCTGGCCACGGAATTGGATCAATTGACTGAGGTATCCCTTAAAAAAGACAAACCCAAAGCAAGAAACAGGAGCTCCAAAGGGAACTGGAAAGAGAACTTGGGCATCAGTCAATCGAGCAAAAAAAAGCCGGCCAAAAAAGAACGTCGGTCTTTTTTTAGACCAAATAACGATGGTTTTTGGATTGGAGGTGGATTGTTAGGAATTGCCATGCTTTTGACTATACTAAATTTTCCATCTTTGGCTCTGTTATTTGGTTTAGTATCCTTACTATTCTTTATTTTTGCCATAAAGAAAGCCCTACGCCGAAACCGAAGACGGCAACGATTTAAAGCTAGACAACGTAAATAACTGAATCCTAACTCCTCGCCTATCCCATGAAAATAAACGGAACCATAGTATTACTCCATGGCTTTGGAATGCACCAAGGTGTTTGGGACGACCTGATTCCATTTTTAGAATCCAAGGCCCCAATCAAAGTACCCAAAATGTCTCATCTAACCTTTGAAGATTTGGATGAATATGTCCAATGGGTACACCACTATTTGGAAACAGAGCGGGTCAAAGATCCTATTTTAGTAGGTTTTTCAATGGGAGGTTACATTGCTCTAGGTTTTGCTGAGAAGTATCCTAAAGTTTTAAAAGGATTGGTTTTATTTCATAGCTCCGCAATGGCTGACACTGAAGCTAGAAAAATGGCCCGCCAGAAGACCATTGAATTCATCAAAAAAAATGGGGCGGAATTGTTTTTGGAAGAATTTCATCCTAAAATTTTTGGACCAAAGTTTACTCAAGAGCATCCCGAGCAGGTCAAACAATTTGCCCAGACTCATGGTACGATTGATCCCGATGTTTTAATTGCCGGTACCCAAGCTATGAAAGGAAGAAAAGGAAGAATGCATATTCTCACCTCGTTGCCTATTCCTATTGGCATGATCATTGGGGGGCAAGACCCTTTTATTTCCAAAGAAGATGCCATTCAACAAGTAAGTATTATCCAAAAACCATACGTCCTGATGTTAGATGATGTCGGACACGCAGGAATGGTGGAAGCACCGGAGATAAGTGCTCAATTTCTTCTACATTTTGCTGAAAAATGCTCCAATTGAGAGTTGATCATTTATAACAAAAATCCCCCCATTGTCTATCAAACGGGGGGATTTTCGTTAAACTAAACTTTGTAACTTTTATGGGCATCTAGCTTAAGGAAGATAAAAAGCAAAATGGTGAATGACCATAAAGCAGAACCTCCATAACTTATAAAGGGTAACGGGATACCAATAACCGGCATGAGACCGATGGTCATCCCGACGTTGATTAATAGATGAAAAAATAAATAACTAGCCACACAATACCCATATATTTGGGCAAACTTGGTTTTTTGTTTTTCGGCCAAATTGATGATCCGAGTAAGGAGAATCAAGTAAATGGCAATGAGAACCAAAGCGCCAATGAAACCCCACTCCTCTCCAATTGTACAAAAAATAAAATCGGTGGATTGTTCTGGTACAAAATCGAACTTCGTTTGGGTACCTTGTAAATATCCTTTCCCTAAAAATCCTCCTGAAGAAATGGCAATTCGTGCCTGGGTTACGTTCCAACCTGCACCTCGTGGATCGGCGTCTGGGTTGACCAGAACTTGAATTCTTTTTTGTTGATGAGGCTCCAACACATGGTTAATGAAGTAATCCACACCAAAAACAAAGGCGGAAGCTAACAGGACCACTCCTGCGATTGAAAAAAAGGATTGGCGTGTTCGTTGGTAACGTTTCAAAAAGAAGACCCAAAAAACCACACCTAAACTGACGATCCCCGCTATGATATAGAATTCATCAAAAATCAAGGAAAGTATGAACAAGGCCACCGCGGCGATGCCCATAAAGGGGATAAATCCGGGCAAACCTTCTCGGTAAAAGACAATGAGAAAGGCACCATACGTTAAGGCACTTCCGGTCTCACGTTGCAAAATGATGATCACGGGTGGTAAAAGCACCATGGCGGCAGCCGTCCAAAGGTTTTTTCCTTTTTTCAAAGAGACCCCTTGGGTACTCAAATATTTAGAAATGGCTAATGCGGAAAAAATCTTAGATAACTCAGCGGGTTGAAACTGAAAGGATCCCATCCGAATCCAAGAGTGGGAACCCTTGATATCCGGTGCAACGAAGATCGTGAGGATCAAAACCAATATCCAAGCACCGTAGAACAGGTATGCAAACGCGTCATAGATCTTATAGTCTAAAAATAAGATAATCATGATTAGCACAACAGACAAGGCCATGAACATGACCTGCCGGCCGGCATTATGTTGCAAGGAAAAAATACCGAGTGGGTTGTCGGGATCAAAAACAGCGGCATAAATATTGATCCAGCCGATGACAAGCAGTAAAACATACAACCAGATGGTGGTCCAGTCAATTCCTTTTTTAATATCGATATCGCGTTGCATAGGTTTTAATATTCTCGGGTACGGGCTTTGGCTGCGTTGACAGTAGTATAACGTTGTTTCATAACAGATTCCTTAAACTCTGGCCGGATGGTCGTTCCTTTCAGGTATTTTTCCATGATCAAACCTGCAATGGGAGCGGAAGCAACTCCACCAAATCCTCCATTCTCTACCACGACAGCAATGGCAATTTTGGGATTTTCTTTCGGGGCAAACGCAATGAAAATGGAATGGTCATTGCCTTTGGCATTTTGGGAGGTACCCGTCTTTCCACATACCTCATATCCTTCTATTTGGGCACGTCTCCCCGTACCTTGTGCCACCACAGCAGCCATCCCCTCAATGATGGGATCAAAATGACGGGCACTGATTCCGGTTTGATGCACCTTTTTGAGCGAATCGGGAATTTCCCCTATTTTACCAATGCCACGCACCAAATGAGGCGTTACCCAGAATCCTTTGTTGGCAATGGCGGCGGTAAAATTAGCTAATTTTAAAATATTGGTACCAAGCTCTCCCTCACCAATACTCAATGAATAAATATTGGAAAACTTCCATTGTTCCTTTCCATATACTTTATCATAGCGCTCTACGTCGGGCAGAAGACCCTTTTTCTCATTGGGTAAATCAATGCCCAATTTGATACCAAAGCCAAATTTCTCTACCATTCGGTGCCAAATTTCCAACCCATGTCGAGCTGTTTTGAAAGGCGTTCCTTGAGGCTCATGCTCAATAATTTTTTTGAAAACATTGAAGAAATAAGGGTTAGAAGAAACCTGAATGGCATTTTTTACATTGGCCATTTCAAATCCGGGAGCCGAGTGATACCGAAAGGGAGAAGGTGCACCATGAAAACTGGAACTTGGCCGTATTTCCCCCAATTCTAGAGCAAGAGCAGCTTGAATCAACTTAAATGTAGAACCGGGTCGATAAAAAGAGTTGGTTACACGGTTGATCAACGGTTTGTCGGGATCACGGGAAAGTTGCTTGAAATTTTTCGAAAACTCACGACCCGACAAGGCATTGGGATTGTAGGTAGGGTACGAACCTAACGCTAGGATTTCACCTGTAGAAGGCTCTATAGCCACTATCCCGCCTACTTTGCCTTGGAAGAGTGAGTCAGCTAAACTTTGGATGCCATAGTCGATGGTAGTGTATAGGTTTTTTCCAATCACGGCCGAGGTATCAAACTCTCCCACATTCTCTTTCCCGGGCACCGGTGCATAAGGACCTTTATCCTCGGACTTTGCGTTGGAAAGCCTATATCGAATTCCACGTGTTCCACGCAGCGCTGTTTCATAAAATTTCTCCAATCCGGTTAGACCGATGTAATCCCCCTTTCGGTAGTATTTATCCTCTCCCTGGTTTTCGAAATCTTCTTTGGGAATTTCACCAATATACCCCAAGGCATTGGACAAGGTCGGCTTGGGATACGTTCTGAAAAAAGACTGCTCAAACGTAAAGCCTTTGAAATGAATCATGGCATCTGACACTTTAGCATAATCCTCCTTGGAAAGTTGACGGAGAAATACGGAAGGTCGGATTTTCGAAAAAGAAATAGCGGCAGCCATCGTGGAATCAAAATACCCTCGGGTAATTCCAAATAGGTTGCAAAACAATAGCGTATCCGACACTTGTACCTGCCGCGGGGTTACATACACATCGTACACTTCTACATTGGCTACCAGTAACTCACCGGACCTGTCGTAAATTTGTCCTCGATTAGGAACACGTATTTCTTTTCGAATGGAATTCACCGATCCCAATGTTTGATACTTGGCATCAATGACTTGTAAATAAAAGAGGCGAATTAGATAAACTAATCCCACCAAAAAAAAGAAAAAAAGAATGATTTGTTTTCTATTCTCTGACATGAACCGTTCAGGTGCGTTAAAAAGGTGGAATGAGATTGAATTGATGAAACATCTAAAGAAAATTTCATTAACAAATTTCCATATTTTTCTTCATACTTTGGGACAACTTTGAAAACAAAATTGAATATCTCAAACCACTACCTAATTTTCCTTTTTTCCTCCTATTTTTGCAATATGAACGTGGTTAAAACGCAAACTTGGCACTATTCTTTGGGTGAATTGAAGGAAGTGGCCGACCAAGTCCAACACCAATTTGGCATGGAAAACGTATGGTTATTTCGCGGCACCTTGGGTGCTGGAAAAACTACCTTCATACAAGCGCTTGGGAAAGGAAGAGGTGTGGTTTCGGCCATTCAAAGTCCTACTTTCGCTTTGGTCAACGAATACGAAGATTCCTCAAAAGAACCGATCTATCATTTTGATTGTTACCGAATTAATCGATTAGAAGAGGCTTTGGATATGGGGATGGAGGAATACCTTACCTCTGGATACTCTGTTTGGATGGAATGGCCCGATCGCGTTGAAGCCTTGTGGCCACCGTCGTATATCCTTTTAACCTTTCAATTGATCGATCAAGATCATCGGCAAGTTCAAGTCGATTGGATTCAAAATGTCTAATGTATGCCTGCTCCTTTATCAGATATGCCCATGCTGGCCGAAACCGGCCTCTTGACTAAGGAACTTCCTGCCAAACTTGGGGGGAAGGGAAGTTCGATTACCATTGGATTACCCAAAGAAGTGTCACTTCAAGAAAATAGAATCGCTTTGACCCCCGATGCCGTCGGTTTACTCATTCATCATGGTTTTAGGGTTCGAATCGAAAAAGGGGCAGGTTTGGGAGCTCAATTTACGGACAATCAATACCTTTTGGCAGGTGGAGAAATTGTTGGAAGTCCAGAGGAGGTATTTGATTCAGAAATAATTCTTAAAATTGAACCCTTGATTGAGTCGGAGTTCAATCTACTGAAACCCGGGAAAGCTATTTTTTCGACCCTGAACTTTCCAGCATTAACCAAATCGTACTTTGAGCGACTTTTGGAAAAACGTGTGATTGGTGTAGCCTTTGAGACCTTAGAAGATAAAGTTGGAAATTTACCTGTGATCCGGGCCATGAGTGAAATTGCTGGTAATGCAGCTCTTTTACTTGCTGCCGAATTTCTCAGCAGTGCTCACGGAGGACGTGGTGTCCTGATGGGAGGAGTGACCGGGGTGCCTCCTACGTCCATTGTCATTTTAGGTGCTGGAACGGTCGCTGAATATGCCACCCGTGCCGCCATAGGTTTAGGGGCCGAGGTGAAGGTTTTTGACAGCCAAATCTATCGTTTACAGCGGTTAAAATATGCGGTCGGGCAGCATGTCCATACCTCCATTTTAGATACCCAATTACTATCCCACGCCATTCAACAAGCGGATGTGGTCATTGGGGCACTTCGGGCAGAGAATGGCATCAGTCCTTGTGTGGTCACGGAAGAAATGGTCGCCTCCATGCGGCCAGGATCATTAATCATTGATGTCTCCATCGATCAGGGCGGTTGCTTTGAGACTTCAGAAATGACAACTCACCAGCACCCTACCTTTGTAAAACATGGCATCATTCACTATGGCGTCCCCAATATCCCATCTCGGGTAGCTCATACTGCCTCTATTGCCTTGTCTAATATTTTTACCCCCATGTTGCTGAAAATGGGACGAATGGGCTCCATTGAGGAAATGATATACAATACCCCTTGGTTCAATCAAGGTATATATTGTTACAAAGGACACATGACCCATGAAGTAATGGCCAAACGATTCTCGTTACGGTACCGCGATATTGCGTTACTATTGGCAGCTCGACTTTAAATCCAAATCAAATATGATCTACAATAGCAATGAAAATTCCTTGATGGATGATGCCAACTCGCCCGAAATCAATAAAAAATTGATGGGTTTTGTGGCCGAGGACTTCGTTAAGGTGGCAGAGTACATAAAAGAAGCCTCCTACCAAATAAGGAAACGAAAATTCTCAGACTTCCCAATTTTTACCCTTAGCCAAGAAACCGTGGAGTTCGGTCAACTTTTATTTGATAAGGCTGACTTTCAGACTCGCTACCATTACCGAGCCTCGATGGTGGAGGAATTTATCCAACGGACCTTGATGTCGGAGGATTCAAAACCCTTATTCCTGGAAAACTACAAAAACGCAGATGAATTTGCCTGCTTGTTTATTTGGGATGAGGGCTTTGCTGGATTTGTTTTTTTACCGTATCCCGAGGATTAACGGTAACGTACCATCTCGGGCCGAACCAACTCAGGCTGAAGTAATGTCCATTCGGGCAACGATACGCCCGTGACGGCATAGACTTCTTGGCCAAAGAAAGCCTCTGCCAGTCCATGCATAAAATGTGGGCTTGTGGAAAGTCTTCCACCTACCAAAACTTGGGCTCCTGTTTTGAAATGCGCCACCTTACTCCAAGCCGCCACCTGCTGTGCGACCAAATCCAACATGAATTGATGGTAAGCTTCTGTTACCTGCTTAAATTGATTTAGTGATCTTTCGACAAAGGGGCAATCCATTAGAAAATCTGTGGAGGCTTGGGTCGGGATCACCTGAGGAAAACGTTCACGTAGGCGCCTTACCACAGCTTGTTGATAGGGCATCGAAACGATTTCTTCTGGTGCCACACCGAAATGTTGAGCTAAATGGTGAATTTGACGTTCCTGCTCATTTCCTGAAAACAGACAAGCGACATGATGGGTATTTTCCTCCCACCAGATAGGGTATTGTCCGGCTGCTTGCTGGAAGGCCGAAATATCACGAATGCCTCCACCTAGTGCGTAGGTCCAATCATCCGTCCAAAGTAAATACGGTGCGCCCTGCCCCACCCTTTTCAGTGCTTTCCAGCCTAAATCAAAATGTGAAAATACAGTTGGTTCATTTTCCAATGGATTTCCAAGCGGGAGATGGTCTTTTTTTCGAGGGTATCGAATGCAGCCAGCCCATTGAAAATCCTCTTCGGGAAAATGCTTTTTTGCCTCAGCTAAACTTCGTTCCTCGTCATGTGCATGCCAGTCCTCTCCGGGCAGGGTAAGCTTGACTTCTTGACCATTCCGATAAAATGTGAGATAATGACCATTTTTGTGTAATGAGAGAACGAGCGACGGCATAATTAATTAAAAGAATATTCGATTTGAGTAAGGTTCGTTAGTTGATGAAAGTCGTCTTTCCATTTGATGTCTTTGATCATGAGTTGAAGAGAGACCTGTCCACGAAAGTTATTTTCATCGATGGTATAAGTTAAGGCAAATGATTCATTTTTCAATAATCGTTCGTAAAAATCCTCTGCCATCCCAAAACCTAGGGCCACAAATGAAGTCCCGGAGGACTCCTCCATGACCTGAAGCTTCAGATGTTTTTCCTTCAGAATTACAGGTGGATTAACCAATTTTAGATTTTGCGTCATAAAAACCGGCTGCATATTTTTAGGTCCAAACGGCCCCATTTGACGCATGATCCTAAAGAATTTAGGTGTAATATCTGCCAAAGTCAGGGACAGATCGATCCGTACTTTGGGGACCCGATTTTCCTCCTCAAGTCGCCGTTTCACCTCTTCATCGAAGGCTTGTCTAAATCCTGGAATATTTTCAGGTAAGATGGTCATTCCGGCGGCATGGGTATGACCTCCAAATTGAATCAACCAAGAAGAGCAGGCCTCAAGCGCAGCATAGAGATCAAAACCCTCCACCGACCGAGCAGATCCAGCCGCTACATCGTGGGATTGAGTCAGGATGATGGTCGGTCTATACACTTTTTCTATGCAACGCGACGCCACAATTCCGATCACCCCTTTATGCCATTGGGGATTGTATAGCACCGTGGATTGAGCCTCGTTGGAAAGCCATGCATCCTCCTGTATCATCCGAATCGCTTCTTCCGTGATCGAGGAGTCTAGCTCACGACGTTGCATATTGTACGCCTGAATTTCTTGAGCCATAGCCCAAGCATTGTCAAAATTTTGAGACAACAGCAATTCAACCGCCGCTTTGGCATGAAATATTCGACCGGCGGCATTGATTCTAGGCCCGAGGATAAAAACCACATTTTCGATGGTCATGGGCTCCGTAAATCCAGCCACTTTTTTTAGGGCGGATAGGCCGATACAGGCCGACTCATTGAGTTTTTTCAGTCCATAAAAAGCCAAAATTCGATTCTCACCAATAATCGGAACGATGTCTGCCCCAATACTGACCACACATAAATCCAAAAATGGCCAAAGTTCATCGAAGGGAATAGACCGATGCATACATAAGGCTTGCATCAACTTGAATCCTACCCCATTGCCGGATAGTTCTTTGAAGGGATATGGGCAGTCCGACCGTTTAGGATCCAGAACCGCGACCGCTTTAGGGATTGTTTCCCCCGGTTCATGGTGATCGCAGATAATCATATCAAGACCGAGCGTGCGCGCATACTCTACCTCCTGAATGGCTTTTATCCCACAATCCAAGGCAATCATAAGGGTAATCCCTTGACTCACAGCCCACTCAATCCCTTGTTTGGAAATGCCATACCCTTCTTTGTATCGATCAGGAACATAAAAATCTAGTTGGGTCGTCAGTTTAGACAAAAAACCATACACCAATGCCACCGCCGTGGTGCCATCTACATCGTAATCCCCGAAAACTACAATCTTTTCTTGCCGATCTAGGGCCAAGGAAAGGCGTTCTATGGCCTCCGGCATATCGCGCATCAAAAAGGGATCATGAAGACTTTCCAATGACGGCCTAAAGAAGTCTTTGGCATGGTCGAAAGTATGGATGCCTCGCTGCCACAATAAAATCGCAAGGCGGTCAGGTAACTGGACAGCCGACTTGAGGTGCTCAATCACATCAAAATCGTGGGTAGTTTCGGGTAAAGCTTGAAAGCTCCAATGTTTGGTATTCATGGACGATTAATTCTGGCCGAAAATACAAATATTTTATGGATTGCCCAACGGCCGAAACCGAATGGAATTACGTAGATCCATAGAATCGATGTATCTTTGTTCATGAAACGCTTGTTCCTACTTTTCCTTTTTTTTCTTCCGCTTCACTTGACAGCTCAGCAGGATACCAACTCGGTATTCCGGGACAAGCAAGTCATTGCCTTACCAGTTGTCTTTCGATTTCCTGAAACTCGTTGGGGGGCGGGTGTAGCCGGTACCGCCGCGTTTTCATTTGCACAGGATTCAGCCTACGCCAATCCATCTCAGATTTCATTTGGAGCTACCTTTACCCAGAACAAACAGTTATTGCTTTTTCTTCCCTTTACCCTGTTTTTAAAAAATAACCAATGGTATATTTTCAATGACTCAGGTTGGTACCGGTATAATTATTTCTTTTACGGAATTGGTGAAAATAGGGGTCCTCAAGAAGTTTTTGATGTGGATTTTCCCCGTGTTCGGTTAACAGGTGCATGGGCTATCAAACCACGGACTTACCTTGGACTCCGGGTTCATTATGAAGCTTATAAGGTAACGGGAGTCCAGCCAGGAGGTATGTTGGAGACGGGAACCATCCAAGGTAGTCGGTTTAGCCGAACTTCTGGCATTGGACCCTACCTTTTACGAGATCGACGAGATCAGGTATTTTATCCAACTCAGGGGAGTTGGCTTGAAGCCTTTTGGGTACCCTCCTCTCCGATATTTGGAGCCGATCAGCGTTTCAGTCGACTGCACTTAGATTATGCCCGATATATTCCCCTCCATTTGAAACTAACCAGCGCCACGAATGTATGGCTTCAGGCCCATTTTGGCCCCCAAGTACCCTTTAATCAGCTTGCTTTTTTAGGGGGTCAACGAAAAATGAGGGGATTGTACGAAGGGTATTTTCGGGATCGCCATGCTTTTCTTCTCCAACAGGAATTCCGCTGGAAATTTTGGGGCCCCTTCGGCTTGGTTGGATTTGGCTCGATGGGTTGGCTAGGAGATCAGCAAGGATTTCGGTGGAATAAACCCAAGGTTAGTTATGGCACAGGTCTTCGAATTGCCACAAAATCCAACCTCCATCTGCGGTTGGATTATGCCCTGAGTCCTTATGAAAAAGGCACTTTTTATGCCACTATTGGTGAGGCATTTTAGGGGGGAATTACTTATTCCCAAACTTTAAATCCCTCGCACAATAGTAAGGCAAAGGCGATAAAGCTGATTCCAAGGAACACCGAAAAAAACTTTTGTGCTAGGGTTGACGATGTCCGTAAACTCCAAAAGCTTAGTCCTGACCCAACGAGCCCCACCCCCCAAATAAAAATACCTTTGGCTGCAAATGGAATATGAAAGGTTACAAATACCAGAAGGATTGCACACAGAAAAAGATAAAATGAGGGATTACGCAACATGATCGTGGGAGTTGGTTTCATCAGGAGTGGTTTCAGAAAAGAAAGATTTTTGCCATATCATGATCGCTACGACACCGCAGAATATACAAGCATCAGCAAAATTAAAAATAGGGGTTGAATTGTACGTTCCTCCCAAAAAAGGAACCCAATCTGGCCAGAAGCCGTCCAGGCCAATGACATAAAACATATCAATTACCTGACCATAAAACCAAGGAAAGGGAGCGTCAAAAGGAGCATTGTCCAACAGAACCCCATAAAAGATGGAATCGATTAAATTGCCTATGGCTCCAGCTAAAATGGCAGCTACAGAGTAAATGAGACCTGGGTTGGACTTAAGTCGATGCAAATACACAATATACCAACTGATCCCAAACATAGCCACTAAGCGAAACAGGGTGAGTGCCAATTTTCCATATTCTCCCCCTAATTCCATGCCAAAAGCCATACCTCGATTCAGCACATAATGCAATTTAAAGAAACCGGGTACGAGATCTATTTCTCCAAAATGGGTAGGGAGAACACTAAAATGCATCCAAAGTTTAATGGATTGATCTATCAGGATCAGAATGAAGGCGACTATAAAATAGATTCCAGGTTGTTTCATGGTTTTTTTCTTCTCAAAAGTTCTTTTCGTACGAGTAAATATTCCCTACTACTTTGTCCGGCAATAGAGGTGTTTTCCTCAGCTCGTCGAAACAAATAGGGCATTACCGCCTCTACGGGTCCATAAGGAACATATTTCGCCACATTGTATCCCATAGAGGCTAATGTAAACGAAATATTGTCGCTCATCCCAAGTAGTTGGGCAAAGTAAATGCGAGCATCTGTAGGCTGAATTTGGTATTCATCCATCAATTCAACGCACAATTTACTACTTTCTTCGTTGTGTGTACCCAAACAAATCGCTACTCGGTCTATATTTTGAATAGAAAACCGAATCGCCTCGTTGTAATCGCGGTCAGTAGCTTCTTTGGAAGGTTGGGTAGGATCTTGGTATTCCTCTTCATGTGCCCGGCGGCGTTCTTTTTCGAGATAAGCACCCCGAACCAATTTGGCTCCAACTTTGAATCCTTTTTCTTTTCCCTTAGCGACCGCTTTTTGATAATTCTCAAGGGCCTCCCAACGATACAGTTGATAGGTATTGTAAATCCAGACGTCTTCTGACTGATTGTACAAGGCCATTTGTTCGTAGCACAAGAGATCGATCACATCTTGAATCCAAGATTCTTCGGCATCAAAAAACAAACGAACTTTATTGGCCGCCGCAACAGAACACAATTTCGCCACACGATCTCGCACTCGGTTCCAAGCTGCCTCTTCCGTGGGAGTAAGATTGACTTTACCCAATTGAATTTTTTCAAGAAGAGGCGTCGAAGCCAATCCAGTAACCTTAAAAACCGCAAAAGGTATTTGATCTGAATTTTGAGCAGCCCGCTGAATGGTTAGCAGGAGTTCTTGGCAGGTGGCATCGAATGAGGCTTCATCATCTTCCCCCTCAACTGAGTAATCCAATATTGTACCCACACCGGCCTTAGATAAGGTTACGATTGTCTCCTGACAGTCCTCAATAGTCTCGCCCCCACAAAACTGTGAAAATATGGTTTGGCGAATAAGACCCTTGATGGGCAATCCAAGCTTAAGGGAAAGTTTTATGAAGAATGTGCCCATCTTGACCAAACCATTTTGATTCATTAAGGCAAATATCCAATAAGTCTTGCGAAGCTGGCGGTTCGATAAGCGAGCAAACGAAATCTCGGTATTATCGAAATTTAAAGTTTTTGTGGTTTGTGACGAAGTCATGAAGTACAATGAAGACTGTTATTAAACAATATTTAATTGTATTTTTTTGATAAATTGAATCAAATCCGACACAAAGATAAAGCAAATTGTGTATTTATATGGATTGGTTTTGTAAATTACTTTTTTAACCAGATACATCGATCAAACAAGTTACGTAAATGAAAGCAAATTTAGACGTTCAACCGCTGCACTCTTGGATTGATACGGGTGGAAAGCCCCTATTGATTGCCGGACCCTGTAGTGCGGAGTCGGAAGAACAAGTTCTCGAAACGGCACGTGGATTGGCCGCCCAAGGTATTGGCCATGTATTAAGAGCAGGGGTTTGGAAACCTCGAACTCGGCCAGGAAGTTTTGAAGGAAAAGGAGAAGAGGCACTTCCTTGGTTACAAAAAGCCAAGGCGGAGACGGGCCTTCCAGTTGCGGTGGAGGTAGCTACGCCTCAACACGTCGAATTGGCTATGAAATATGGTGTCGATATCTTGTGGATCGGAGCTAGAACAACCGTCAATCCGTTCAACGTTCAAGACTTGGCAGATGCCATGAAGGGCTTGGATGTCCCTGTATTAATCAAAAACCCGGTAAACCCAGACTTAGCCTTGTGGGTTGGTGCTTTTGAGCGTATCGCAGGAGCTGGGATCAAGAAATTAGGCGCCATCCACCGGGGTTTCTCTAATGCTCAGGAGGTGAAATACCGAAATTCGCCCATGTGGCAAATTGCTGTAGAATTTAAATCGTTGTTTCCCCAGATTCCATTGATTGGTGACCCTAGCCACATGGCTGGAAAGCGTGCCTATTTAGCGGAATTAACTCAACGGGCGATGGACTTAAACTACGATGGTTTAATCATTGAATCGCATCGTAACCCTGATGAAGCATGGTCAGATGCTGCTCAACAACTCACACCAGCCGCGCTGAAAGACATGTTGGAGGGTATCGAAGTTCGTCAAGCGACGTATGGAAGCGACTTCCAAAGTGAACTAGACCGACTTCGTCAACGATTGGATCATTTGGACCGGGAATTATTGGAGGTACTCGCTTCTCGGATGTCGGTAGTGGAGCAATTGGGAGAATACAAACGCGATAATAACGTAGCTGTATTGCAATTAGATCGTTGGAAACAGGTACATGGTTCCCGAGCTGATTGGGGTAAGGCACTTCAATTGTACCCTGAAATGGTGGAGGAATTATTCAAACTCATTCACATGGAGTCTATTCGGAAACAAACCGAAGTAATGAATCAGGCACCCGCAAAATAAATATTGAAAGTTAATTTTACGCAGCGAAGGCAAAATGTTCAAATAGCCTTCGCTGCTTTTTTTATTCGTAAAAAAATCGTCCCTCCTCCCTTTTTAGGTAAAAAGTTTTCATAGAAAATGGGAAATACGGGATAACCCACTTTGTTTTTAATTGATTGAGTTCAGAGCAATCCGTGAAAGGTACACGTCTATGTTGTGCAAGGACCAATGTGGAAAAGTACCCTCGGTAGTACGAATCAGATACCGAATGATTTTGGGTGGCATTGATCACTAATAGTTTCTTCTCTTGGAACATAGTGAAAGCCCGGATTTTAACATGGTCCAATTCCAACCAATTCATCCCCATCACAATGACGAGTGTAGGAATCAAGATGGCCTTTCGAGACTCCTTTCCAAAATGGAAGTACCATAAAGTTAACCAGACAAATAGAATGTAAATACGGTACCGATCGGGAATATCGAGTGGAGAAATGCTTCGAAATGCTGCCATGAAAACAAGATTTCCTAAGGCAAAAAAGTGAAGACTGTACCATATATACTCCATGGATGAAAATGTCTCCCGATGGGTCAACCTTCTAACCATTTGGTATAGGAATCTACACTCCAACCAAAGAAAAAGGATTTTCATGCCCAATAAAAGTTTGGGATTAGTCAGGAAACCATAAGGAGAACTAATCAGATACAAAAATTGCTTCATGCACGTCAAAGGACTCAAAAATTGTACGTGCGCCGATTTCGGAAAATATAAATTGATCAAAATAAACAATCCGGCTATCATCCCCATCAAATAAAATTGCCGACGATACGCCAAAAGCACAGAAACGATTAAAAAAGTTAAAATTCCATTTCCGCTGGAAAAAACTGTCAAAAGAAAACAAACAATACCCCAAAAGATGTCCCAAATTTTTGAATGCGAATTACCCCTTGTCAAAAAGTAGATACATCCGATCAGAAAAACAAAAATGATCAAATGTTGGCTACTACAAAGTAACCAATTTACATTTTCGTACATAGAGGGTGCGCTGATCAATGCCAATGCTATAAAAAAATGTAATAAAGAGTATTGAAATGTTTTATGGAACAAATAACCAAAAAAGAAAAAAAAGCAACTTAAATTAAAAAGCAAACCCCATTTAATGTAATTACTCTGAAAGAGAATATAAAATAATTTAATGAAGAATTTATGTACTAGGAGGTAATGTTCGTTGTGGGATTGCCACCAAAAAGGATCATTCCATGGTAGGTTTAAAATGGGAAGCATGGCAAGGTCATCTTCGTAGGGGATACTGACCAAGAAAATCGAAAAAAGAAATGCCAAAGGAAAAAGGCAGGCGACCATCCCAAAAAACAATTGGAATGGCAGTATCTTGGTAAAGTGGTCGAAATTCATTAACTAATTGAGCAAGTGATGTAATTTCTTTCAGGTGGATTTAACTTTATAAAAATAAGAAAAGTATTAAATAGATACAACAAACAAAGAAATTGCTCACCTAAGATTGCCCGTTAAAATTACAACCAATGAGGAAAAAACGTACAGGTAAGAATTTGATGTCGGATACTTCGATGACATAACGACTAAATGATCATATTTCAGCAAAAAACTTGGTATTCATAGAGTAAGCTAATTTAATGAAGTTTTACAACAAATAATTGACTCCATGCTTGAGGATAATTTCATCACTTGACCGATTGGCCAAAGCAGTTGGTACAATTTTTTGCTTGAAAAACCAGGTGGAGTGCAATCCATCACCTACCCATTGGAGGAGACATCAATTCTCTGCTGGTTATTAAATCCGCGAATTCGTGCACATGCTCGGTTTAAAGCATAAATACTCAAGGCCAATCGAGATGCTAATGTTAAAATCAATGTTGAAAACGTCCAAAGAACCTTTGATTTAGACATGTTCCAAGGTGAAAATCTAACCGAGTACACCAGTGGATTTACCTTGCATTTCCCCTGCTAATTACTAATTACAACCTGATCAAGGAACCTAGAAAAGACACCATCATTCCTTTGGTATCTTTTCATGTGGAAACGGTACTGGGACAATAAGGAAAGTTTTCGTCTCAGGATACTCAGGGTAATAATTTGACTGTATCCTGAAGTTTCTGGAGTGAAGCCATTGATGTTGGAAACAACTTCAATGGAAATAAAAATTAAATACATTGGTGGAGTGGTCGTTTACATGAGACTAATTCATGAGGAAAAGGAAAAGCTTATGTAAACGGAAGTATTTTTTACGGGCACTATTGAAACCGGATCATTTTAACTCTTTTTTTGATGAAACTCGTGGATCATATCCGATGTATTTCTCAAAATCTTGATAATACTTTTTTATATCCCGATAATATAATCGTCTAGCGGCTTCTGATAACGAAATTTTTTCAATGTTTAACCAATCAAAAGACTGCAATAAACGTTTGTGAATTATAAAAACCCCAAAACTCACTCCATATATACTAAAACAATAATTATCTAAACTATTTAAACTGTATCCAAGGCTAATGGCAATTTTCTCAATCTTTTCAGGAAATTTATAAAAATTAACTTGTGCGGATCGGGTCAATAATAAGTTAAATTGGTTTAGATTTATATCTGAATAATTCATTAATATATTTTCTGAATCAATTCGCCTGAACAAATAGCGAAAAAAATCCACTACATAAAATGAAATTAGTTTATCCTTAAAATTTACATTAGACAATATTAATTCTAATTTCATTTGCACTTCTTGTTCACGCATCAGGTGGAAGAAAATAACTTTAAACTTATCCTTATTTATCACTGGATAAATAGCTGTATTATTAAAATAAAAATATAAAAGATCAATATTCACCAAGTACAAGATACCATCTGAAACTATAGAAGGAAGAGTAGATTGATCACAGTTTGGTGTGAAAATTTGTACCTCATGACTTTTTTTTGTTGTCGCTAAATCATGATGTATGAATCCAACCAATTTGGGTCCAAAAGTTTCGTGCAAAAGGGAATTTAAATCATCAGCTTCCCTTAAATTGGCAAAAATAAGCAGCTTTAATGAAGAATATTTTTCGAAAAACAAATCAATATTGAATTCGGCAATATTACAATTGGTTTTATAGTTTTCAAATCTATAACTAGCCATATTTTATTTTTTTTTAAAGAATAGATTTGACCTTTCTATTTAATTAAAGTAATTTAAATAGAAATTTTGAACGAAGATTTTACTATGGTGACGAAAGAAAAAAAAGTACATGAAATACAGTATTTCTCATTTTCACCCAATCGAATATCTTTTATTTAGCTATTTACCTGATTCAAAAAAAACAAAGACCTCTCAAAGAGAGGTCTTGTTCGATAAATTATACTCTGCTACACTCAGAACCTAAATTGATAGGTTACTGCGAAGTTTGCCCCTAATTGACTAAAGTGGTACCCGTCATATGTCATTTGGCTATATCTCTGATTAAATGTTATTAGATTTGAGTTCATTTTTAATGCTTTTGCATCTTTTAATAAAGCCTCTCCTTTTGCATTCTCAGCTTTGAATCGCCAAGTAGGCAATACATTTAAGAAGTTATTCGCTGTAAATTGGATGATGGACGATTTTCCAATTTTCCGAGTAATGGCCAAATCTGTCACAATTTTCGGATCGAACTCGGTGTACAAGTTCAAATCTAAGCCTTGCTGCTTGAAGCGAGTGGGTCCAAAAAGAGTATTGTTCAACAAGAAGTTCCACCCTCCTACTTCCCAATCCAAACCAGCAATCGCTTTATACTGTGGACGGGATGTGAAGAATAAGGCTTCTTGTGTGGCATTGGCAACTGACTGACCCGCTTGAGCAACTAGCGCTGGATTGTTGACCGCCCCTACGCGCTCGTTTTTAAAGGTGTAATTCCCGGCGACATTGATTGCTAGTTTACCTTTTCCTAAAGCGATATTTTTGAAGGCACTCACAAAATCCAAACCAGTTGTTTGAGTGTTCATTGCATTAACAAAAAAGCTCAAATCTGATAAATTATTTTCTTTTAGGATACGATCCAAAGCTGAATTCCCTGCGGCAGTCGAACCAATTTCTGTACTTAGGATAATCCGATCTTTAACAGCTATGGAGTAGAAATCAAGAGTAAAACTTGTATTTCTGTTTGGATTTACCCCTAGTCCGGCAGTAAAATTCAAAGAACGCTCAGGATTTAAACTTGGAACTCCCAATAAGCGTGCTTCGCGTGACACATTACTTACCAATCCACCTACCTGAATACCTTGTCCAGGCACAAAGCTATATTGTGCTTTTTGTGTATAGATTTGATGTAATGTTGGAGCTTTAAAGCCTGTCGATAAAGAGGACCGAAGAGTTATTTTGTCGTTCATCAATTTATATCTCGAACTCAATTTCCAAACAAAGGCATCGCCAAAATCACTGTAATTTTCGTACCGAGCGGTCGCGTTGATCAGAAAGTCTTCAGTAAAATCAACTAAGACGTCAGCGTACCCACCTAAGTTGTATCGATTGAACTTTCCAGAATTCCGTGGATCATTTCCTGCAAAGGAGTCAGCACCGCCATCTTCATACGACGCAAGATCACCGGCAATCACTTCAAAATTCTCCGATCTAAACTCTGATCCAAAAGCCAACGTAACCTTATCCGATACTGCTTTCGACAAATCCAAGTTTCCTACAATGTGATTAAACCGAGTTCCACCTGGCTTGAAAATGATTGGGCTGTTTTCTCGATACTTGTTGGTACCATCAGGATTTTTAGTACCATTTCTGTTGTGTGAGTTAGTAACGGTGTACGTTTGTTCATTCCCTCCGATGGTCAGACTGACATCAGAAGTCCAGCCCAATTTTTCGGATTTAAAACCTAATGTGGCATTGTAGTCTTTCAAATCACCATCAAAAGTTGGTACATACCCTTGGTAAGAGGCGGGAGTGCCATCACCAAAGAAATCTTTTAGATAAGGGAATGAACTCAATGTTCGCCAATAGGGCGTTCTGAAGTTGGCAAAACTATTCACCTTTTTGTACACATAGGCGCCGTTGGCATACCATTCGCCCGAACCTAAGTCGCCACCCGCATTCGTTGCAAACTTCAAAGCCGTTGTTTCGGGCGAACCGTTGATATTGCCTGCATCGGGTCTTTTCGCAAGGAATGCGCGCACGTCATTGATATTGGCCCCGAAGTCAGCAGCTTCTCCCTCGGCATCGACCATACCTGGACGATTAGCTAGACCAACTTGAGAAAGATCTAAGGTATAATTCACAAACCCATTTTTCCCAAAAGATTGGCCATTGTTCAAGGAAATTCCCATCATTTCGCCATCTCCTTTGTGGGTAATACCTGTACGGACAGTCAATTGACCTTGATCTACATTTTTCTTCAAAATGATGTTCATAACCCCGGCAATCGCGTCTGAACCGTATTGCGCCGAGGCGCCATCCCGCAAGATTTCAACCCGCTCAATCATATCCGTTGGGATAGCGGAGATATCTGCACCCGTTTCTCCACGACCTGGCGAGGTCTGGGTGTACAGCAACGAACTCATGTTCTTTCGCTTTCCGTTGATCAAGATCAAGGTACGGCTTGGACCCATGTTCCGAATTTCGTACGGATCCAAAAGGGAGGTTGCATCATTCACCGGTGTTTGTACCGTATTGAAGGATGGAATCCGGTATTGCAACGCTTTGTCAAAAGAAGGTTGCCCGGTACTCACTAAATCCCGGTTTCCGACGATATCGACGGGCAGGGGGGTGTCTGTCAAGGTGCGTTTCGAACTCCGGCTACCAACCGATACAACTACTTCGTTTAGCGTAGTCGCATCCGGCTTCAACCGTACGACCATACCTTCGGCAGCAGGTTGCACGACTTTCACAAAACCAATAAAAGTAAACTCAAGTGACGTACCGGCTGGGACGGCCAGACTAAACTCCCCATTGACATCCGTAAGGGTACCCTGAGTTTTCCCCGCAATTTTGACAGTAGCGCCGATTACCGGGCTGTCGTTCCCATCTTCCAAGACCTTGCCCTTGATTTGTTGGGCAAATACCTGGCTCCCGGCCAAAAAGACAAAAATCATCCATACACGTTGTAGTGTGTTCATCATAGGTGGTAAAAGTTTAAGTATAGGAAAAGAAAAAAAAGTTGTGTAGAAATCATTAAGCTCTAATCAAATTCTAGCGTATTCTTTCTAATTAAGAATAACAAACGCACTACTATATACGTCTATTAAATCCCACCAATATTCACCCAATAGCGTAGGGCGTCATGTTGGTTTTGGTTACGTTCGAGTTGTTCACGGGTCCATTCGTAGGCACGTTTGAAGCGGGCGACATCCACGCGCCAATAAGCCTAATTTCGATTATTTATCACATTCCATACTTGGCGACCCCAGAATGGGTCATTGTCAAGTGGTGACCACCCATTTTGGATGTTTCCGCTTTCAGCCCAGCGGTGAATAAAGAAAAAGCGGTCACCTAATATTCGTTTTGTTTTCCGATACACTTCAGCTTCCAACCTTGGACTATTATTCAACCCTCGGCCATCATACCGTACTGGATTGTTGGCGACAAAACGCCAGCAACTGCGATCATCAATCCCTCGCCGAGTTGGTAAATTCCAGACACGACCATCTACTGTCGTCAATTGTCCGCCACGACTGCATCCTTCGTAATTAGCAATCATAGGGTTCATATCGCTGTCTCCAACACCCCGTATGAATCGATAAGCATCAATGGTGATCCGAAGTTCATACACATTCCATTTACATGCTCCAAAATTGGCAGCGTCTCCGCTTTTCCCGGAACCCAAAACAGGTTGACCATTGCGGTAATAGGTATCACCAAAGGCGTAGTCCGTTCCCATGTTTTCTGTTTCCAGCATTGCCTCAGCAAGTAAACCAAACGCGTCTGTCCCAATCGCTTGTGCTTCTCTGAAAAGTCATGCTTTATTGGCCATTAACTGCTGGCCTTTGGTACCCTTTACCCAATAACATCCATAATCTCTTCCCATTTGAGCCCCAAGCCAGGGAGCGGGCAAATTGGCAGGGCACCCCACTTCTGCTCGGGCAACACGGGTGTCCATTAAGTATTCCTTACCAACTTTTTGACTTGGGATAACTTCCTCCACTTCTTGACATGACAACATCCCCCAAACCAAAAATAACCAAAGTGAGTAACATATGGAAGGCTGGTTTTTAAATTGTACTTTTTTCATTTAATTTTTATTTTGTTGAAATAAGAATACCGAGCACATGATTAACCTTATCCAATGGTCATTGGTAAAAGAAAATAAACCTAAAAAGGAAGCCAAATTAAAGTAGGTAAACCCAAAAGGCTAATACGGTGAGGAAAAAAAACAACTCTGAGGAAGACTGCTGAATGTACAATCTTTCAAGGACAATTAATTTTTGTAAACGTTTAGTCATAGGTTTTATTTGTTAGACATACGAAAGTGATAAAATATGTCAAACAATGTAGCTAAATGGTTGATGAAAAGGAATTATAATACATGAAAAGCACTTACTTGTATTTCATCACCTAATTAATAAGAAAGAATGAGTATAAACGAATTCATATTCGCGGACCATGTAATTAATCCGGCAGATATATTGGCCTGACGAAACTTCAGTTCCACTTTCGTCTTTTCCGTCCCACGTCCAAGGATCATTGATGGTTTTAATAATTTGCCCTTGCCTATTCACAATCTGAATTTTTTTCGGTTTTACAGGTCCGGGAAAAACCCCTTTAAGCTCCTCATTCCATTCATCATTATTTTTAGTAAAAATCGTTGGGAAAATAGGTATTGGAATAGCAGGTAACTCAATCTGATTGGACCATGCCCCCACCAGAGTTCCATTACGAAAAATCTCCACCAAGACTTCAAATTGAATATTTCGATTTAACCATTTGATATCCAGAGCCAAAGGCTGTTTACAATCCTCACAAACTACCTCCCGAATCCCAAATTCGGTAAGAGCATAGAGTATCGATCTGGTTTTTTCATATTCATTAGGTAACTGCCAAGTCATTAGCATTTCTTTGTTGTCCCACTCAAGCCATGGCGGGCAAAAGGGAGGAGATGGGGGTGTCCAAATTTGGCATTCACCTAGATAACTGGTCGTAAAACAAGCAGGCTTGGTTTGGGGTGCAGGAAATTCATAGCTAGTTGCAGCATCCTCGCTGATCAATAGCCCGTCTTGAAAAAGCCGATACGTCGTAGCCAAGGGATTAGGCTGGAGAGTAACGGTAATCTTACCTAATTCATCAATTGAAGCCGTATTTTCAGTTAAAATAGGAGATTGAATTGGACTCTTTATCTTTATTGGTTTACATTGAGCAACAGGCTGATTTCGGGTATCTAAAGCCACTTGCATAATCCAGTAAGTTCCCGTATCCGCCACAGAAATTCCCACGCGATTGACCAATGCTAGTTGGTCGGGTAGTGGAATCTTATTATCATCCTTGACGTCATACAGGTATTTTACTTCTTTAAGACTGGATTCGCTATTAACGGTTTCAAAAAACACAGGTTGCCCGTCGGCTGGGACACAAATTTCAGTAACATAGTCTGCCTTCCCACCCACCTGGTATTTTACTACAAAATCACCTCCTATTTTATAGGGAGTTGGAGGATTTTGACATACGTTGGGAGGTTTTTGACCCAATACTGGTCCTAAACTCCAAAAGGCTCCTGCGATAATGCAGAAGCCTTGGAAAAGTATATTAAAATATCGATTCCTCATACCTACGAAATTAATAGGGTAATTGCTCTCGGATGAAAAAGTTGTTTGCTCGGAAAATGTTACCGGAATGGTTTTGAATGATATTTGAATAAATGAATTCAATGTCATTTCCACTACCCTGAAAAACCGTTTCACCATTTAGATCTACATCACCCAGGTTGTATGTCCGTAGTTTGAAAGAGGGAGACTGAAAGATATTTCCTGCACTAGAGAAAATTAACTGGTATATTGGATTGACATCATTTTCAGTTCCTTGGAAAATGACCCTGTTTTGTACATTAACAGAATAATTCACATTTCCTGCCCAAAGAGCAGGTCCCTGTGCAGTTAAAACAGTAGGCTGAGAGAGAGATTGAGTATTCAATCGGAGTAACGGAAAATTAGGTTGCCGGAAGTCCATTGATTGTACTACCCCTCTAAAATTAAAGGCATTGGCTGTCATTACCCCTAAGTGATTTCGATGTCGAATCGCTACATAATAATCCGCTTGTACAACGCCTGAGAATGTTAGAACACTTGATCCATCGATATCGACAATATCTCCGTCTCGTTGAAGTAACCCAGCTTTTGCAGCAACAATTTGACTAGAATCCATCTTGGACCGAAGTTCTACCACTATCCAATCGACAATGGCATTATCGCCTATGTTCAAAAATACAGAGGAATTCAAAGGCCCAGAGGTATGGGTCAAAGTATATCCTAAGCTTGGGTAGGGATTTTGGATCGGAATTAGATTTTTTACTCTTAAGTCATCCCGCATCAAAGATGAGCTAACTCCATACAAAGCCCCCTGCAACCACACCTTAGCGGCTAATTGTACTCCCACCGGGCAGCCTGATGGAGCGACTCCAGGAAGTAATGGACATTCGTCATCTTTGTCGGGTACCCCATCCCCATCTGTATCAGGATCAATTGGAACGGCAGTTCCGCCCAATGTAAAAATAGTGTAATCCTGCAGACGGACCGCGGCTAGAGAAGATACTGATCCAGAGTCAAGGGTAGAAGAATACCCTAGAAAAGACGAATTATCTGGAAGTGACCCAATAATTTCCCAACGTTGATTTACTTTATGCCAACCCACAATTCGAAGCCGACTTAAATCATTCTGGGTCAGTGCACTTACTTGAGAGTTGGGATCATAGCTAATGGAGATAACAGTTTGCCCCTCTCCCATCAAATGCCAATACTCTCTATTGGAAACATTTCCAACATCCGTCTGTTTGGTTAAAGGGCTGTAGGTATTCCCAAACGGTAATGGACCATGATTTCCACCCGCTAAAGAGGAGGTAACTGCTACACCTGGAGAAACCCCAAAATAGGCTGCTGTTATGGAAGAATCTGAGCTGAACGTCCCTGAGACTCGAAGCGGACGGTATTGCCCATTATCCCCAATCGGAAAGGTGAACAATCCTGTCCCGTATTTTCGAACATACCCATCGACATGGGATTGGTCGGATGCACCGTTCCATTGACTTCCATTGACAAATGAAAAAATCCCATACGGGAAGGTCCGTTCAGTACCGATCAACCCACTAGGTACCAATCCAGCCCCCTCCCGAAAGGAATGATCTTGATGTACAGCCATTTCAAGACCAGGCCCCACAAAGGTATTTCCTTGTGTCGATGACTGAGCCATCAAATAGGATGAAACGCCTACCCATAACCAAAGGATGAGTAGTCGATTCATTGTCAATACGATGTTTGGACGATTCTTCATATTTATTTCTTTTCTGCCGGAGCCATCTTCTCAATTTCGGTCAACTGAAATGTTGCCAATGAAAATGGACTCGTGATACTCAATGCTTTCTGAAAAGCATCTTTGGCTTTGTCTGTCTGATTTTCTCCCAGGTAGGAAAGCCCCTCCATATACCAGGCAAATGCTGAAACCCCGATCGTCTCCTGCGATTTATTATCTGGAGTGGGTACACGGAGTGTTTGCTCTGGTTTGTAGGTGAGTGTGCGTAAACTTTGAGCCGTTTGTTGACACTCCAACAAACGTTTTAATGTCCATTGCAACTGAACCAATTCGACTCCATATAAGTAGTTTTTGGTCATTTGAAACAGTTTATTGTATACCTCAGCGGATTCGGCGATTTTATTCAATGCACGCAGACTAGTCGCTTTTATAGAAAGCAAAGATTCGTCTTGGGGTCTGAGGAGCAGCAACTCATCGGTCAGCAAACTGGCTTGAACATAGTTCTCACTGTACATATACCATTGAGCCAAGGTATCTGCATAGTTTGTGGGCCCACCAGAGGCTAGTAGGTAATTTAAACTGACAATGGCGGTGTAGGCATCACCCCGTTTTTTGGCAAGCCTGTAGGTGTTTTCATGTAAATTAACCGAGGAGGCTGGTTTGGCCTCTGGTTTAGAGGCCTGTCCAAAGCCCTGAAATGCGAAAAAAGAGAAGCTAATGAATGAGAATAGAGTTTTCATTTTTATGGTTTCGTTTTTAATAAGTCAATTTCTTTTTTTAAGGATTCGATTTCGATTGTTTTACTATCGAGTGATTTTTTTAATTCTTGCACCGAATTAATGAGTAAATACAGTAATTCGTCTGAGTTAAAGACCCGTTGGTCTTCCAGACCATTTTCTTTCACCCGCGTTACGGTATTGGGTAGAATTTTCTCAATTTCTTGCGCCAATATCCCTACTCTTCTTTTTGCCTTCTCCTCTGCGCTCATATGCTCTACGGTTGCCTTAAAGTTGTACTCGACTGGGCGAATTTGCATCAATTCTTTTAACCCCTTCTGGTAGCTTACGATGTTCTCTTTGATCCGCATGTCAGAAGTAGTTGCCCAGGCCGAGTTCGTGGCACGGCCTTGACCATTGATATGAAGGATATGAGATGGGTTTGAGATACCTACTCCCAGAAAACCAGCGTTGGTAAGTCTCATTTTTTCTGTAACTGGTGTTGAATTTGTTAAAAATTGAATGCCCCCCCCGCCTCGATTGGCCACAAGTTGAAGTGATGTTTGAGTTGGATCAATTGCATCATCTAAAGCCTGAATCAAACCGCCTGATTGACCACTTGCATTTTCAACAATAAGTTCTCCTTTAACGATTGTTTGGCCATCTATTCTTGCAATTCCTGAAGCAACATGGAGCCGGCTTGTAGGCGAAATGGTACCTATTCCAATATTTCCATTATTGGCCACAAATAAACCAGATGATGAGGAGGGAGCTATATTCCCAGGGTTGGAAACAATTTGCAATCCTTCATCACTTCTTCGGATATCCGACCTAATATTGGAGGGGGAAAGGAAGATCATGCCTGGTAACCCCGTAGGTGTACTTGTGCTTATTGAGCCGGTAGTGCCAAAGGAAACTGTCAATTTGGCGGATGGGTTGGATGTACCTATTCCCAAATTTCCGTTTGGAGCAATTCGCATGACCTCTGTCAGAGAGGTTCCAGAACCCTCGGTTAGGGACCAAATAAAACCACCAGGACCGGTTCCTCTGTGATTAATAAATCCAGTCATTCCTTGCGCAGAAGCACCCGCTTGGCTCGTACTATTCCATAAAAAATAACTTCCTTGAGAACCATACACATCGTTCACCCCTGAGGTTGAGGATCTCATGGCACCCGCGACATCTAACCGTTGAGCTGGTCCAGTATTACCTATACCTACATTTCCACTCGCTGAAATGGTAAGGCGTTCGGTGTTATCTGTGATCAATCTGATTCCTGTCGTCGACGCAGTTCCTACTAATAAATTTCCGGTTGAGGCGTTGGTCTTCACCCATGCATCGCCAACCGTACTTGGTCCCAATCCTTGGCCAGCTGTACTTGCTACCCCGATTTCAAACTCAGTACCCGTTCTGCCCATGGTAAATACTGAAGGTATAGAAGTCGAGCCCGATAACTTGGACAAAGACCCAGTTCCTGTGAATGTGAGTGAATTGGCGCCTTGAGTGACTGTCCGAGCGCTGGACAATGTTCCATCATTGGCGTATAGGTTGATCGTCCCTATTGAACTTGGAGAAACCCAAGTTGGTGCTCCTGTGGAACCTGAGGAAACTAATATCTGTCCTGCACTCCCGGGTAAATCATTAGGCCGGAATGTACCCGAAAACTTAAAATTACCGTTTAAATCAAGGGCTTGGGTTGGATTTTGGGTGCCAATTCCCATGTTGCCCGTTGCATTGATCCGTACTCGCTCCACATTGTTTGTTTCTAAAGTTATCCCATTGGTGGATTGCAATCCTAAGAAGCTGGATACGTTCGTGCTGGTGGTTAACTGCCCTGAGCCAGTTACGGTGAATGCCATACCATTATCTACCCGAACGTTGCCGCCTGCAATTTGCAATCGGTCGTCGGGTTGTTGCGTGGGGTTTCCCCCGATCAAGACTTTGGGATCGTTTTGACCAACCATTTTCATGATTTGGGTAAATGCAGTATTATTCTCCGTCCAACTAAAGGTAAATCCGCCTTGCCCACTGGTACCTCTATGATTGACAAAATTGGACATTCCATAGTTAACAATACCCTGCTGTATAGGATCATTCCACAGTATTTGTGTTCCTTGAGAATTGACAGAACCATTGCCGCCGACAAGCAGACCACCCCCACGAACTGTTAGTTTCATAGGAGCACTCGTGGTACCTATGCCAATATTTTGGGCAGTAGTTACCCGTAGCGCCTCTTTTCCATTTCCAAACAACCGAAAAGGTTGAGCATTTAGCGTTCCGATCACATTATTACTTGATGAAGGGAAATTTCCACCTAATCGCCAATAAGGAGAAAAAGGTGGAACGGTGTCAACAAGTACCCAGGAACCCCCACTGAATTGATAGGTATTTCCTGCATTTACTCCTTCGGTTACCAACCGCCTTTCACCATTTGTAGGAAGTGTAAATTGCCAAGAATTTGCTTCTTCGCTGAATCGAGCAATTCGTGGAGCTTGATTTAACCAAGCACCTGTGGCACCCGAAGGTACAATGTATGTATCCCCATCAGCGGGCGAGACAGGAGGCGTGGTTAGAACATTATTGATAACAGGCCCTCCATTAAAATCTATGGTTGCATTATCTGCAAACTCTACCCGACACCATTTCGTCCCATCATGATAATAAAACCCAGGGGTTACGTTATTGGGTGATATGCCGGCTGTTGCCAAATTATACACCAGCATACCAGCTTGGGCAGTTCCCGTTAAGGGAGCATAGCTGGTGGTTGAAGTTAAACTAACCCTTGGTATTAATAAACCCTGGTTACTGGTACCAGTCAAATCCAGAATGGCACTGGCTTGTTTGGTACCAAGCTGACTCCCCAGCTTAATCCCAATTTGGCCGTTTACCCAAAATGGAAACGCGAGTAGGGTAAGTACTAAATAATAGACTCCTTTTTTCATACTTCGTTCGTTTTGAGACTTATTGTTGATTGACCACCCACCAGTCTGTACCATCACTTTGAATGATGAAGGTGCGGGCATAGTTTAAGGTCGCTAGATTTACTCCGGGGCTCATTTTAAGGGTTGGGGAAAAAAGTAATGGATGATCTGTCATATCAATTTTCCCAATTTTAAATTTCTTACCTTGTACCCCATTGGGTGCAGGTAGAGTAAGAGTAAGTCCAGTAGCAGAGCTGGATACATCAAACAAAATCGTGTCGTCTGTTGGTGCAATTTGATAATGGGTGGTTTTGATTTGCAGCGAGCTCGTGGGCAGCACGGCATTCAAGTTGGTCCAAGCTACTCCAGTATTAGTTTGTACCAGCACATCTCCCGCGGAGCCTCCTTTGGGTAGGCCGGTGTAGATCCAACCTGTACCGTCAAAAAAGTACACCCCTTCCCCAAATGCCGGATAGGCTGCAGAACCCGGTAACGTTGGATTGAGGTTATACACCACCATGCCTTTTACCGCCTGCCGGGGCGAAGTAGCTCCCATGGCAGCCTGGGTGGTAGCACTTAGCGAAACACGCGGAAAGAGAATACCGCGATTGGTTGTTTCAAGTTCCAACAACGCGGAGGGTGTCAAAGTGGTGGGATTATCCCCAATCTTGACCTGAGCCTGGGCTTGGTAAAAACCTAAACAAATAAGGAGTAACAAGAACCTTTTCATCATGAGCAAAAAATTTAGATTGGGGTGAGGAGCCACTCCCCTCACCCACGAGACAATTAATCAATTAAATACCAATTTGTTCCGTCACTTTGAATCCGAAGCGTTTTGGTATAATTCAAACTGTTAATATATGACCCTGCAGTAGCTGAGGTATCGCTCACTCGAATGGCATTGGATCCCGTAATACCTGTGAAGGTAAATGTGATGGCATTGCTGGATTCATCCACTTTGCGGATGACATATACTCGACCGGCGCAGGTGTTTGGAGCCGGAAGGGTAATGGCATACCCCGCAGCAAAGGCATTAGCAATGATAGTATGATGGGATTCATTTAATGTGGTGGCAGCCGTGATGCGTAGGATGGAATTGGCAACCGAACCTCCCAAATGAACTCTTGATGTTGGATTGTCAACATTAATGCCTACGTTACCGTTTTCCATGATTTTTAGACCAGTCATTGCACTTGAAGCCCAAGGAGCAATGACAAAACCGTTCAAAGGTGTACCTGGGGCCAAATCATTAGTGAAAATTAAACCTCTATCACCAGCGGAGACAAGTGAATTAAATGCCCCTTGGCCCAAGGGGTTGGTAATCCAAAGACCTCCATTTAAACCTGCAAAAGTAGCAATAGTACCAGCAGTTGAAAGATTCACCTCAAGTGGAGTACCGGGTGAACTTGTACCAATACCTACCCGATTGTTCACCGCATCAACTGAGAACGTACTACCGTCTACTGAAAAATGGTTGGATCCCGTTGTGGCAGTTGAAGTAAAGGTTAGTGAGTTGGTTGCCATAGCTACCGTACGATTACCCCCTACGATCGTTCCATCAGCATTGTAAATATTGTTTGCTGTTGGTAGTGTAGTCCAAGTTGGCGCTGAGGACCCACCGTTTGAAGTGAGTACTTGGCCAGCAGTACCAGAAGGGGCTAATTTGGCTAATGTCACGGCAGCATCGGCGATTTTGGGTGTTGTCACGGCAGCATCGGCGATTTTGGGGGTTGTCACGGCAGCATCGGCCAGTAGTCCAGTTGTGATACCCAAAGCATTAATCGAAATGACAGGCGTTGTGGTACCGGTGGCTACGTTGATTGGTGCTGTTCCCGTGACGTTGGTGACACTCGATGTAGGTAGAGCTTGAGCTGATAAATTGCCATCTGCATCCGTAACCACCATACGGGATCCTGTACCCGCAAGGCCCTGCAAACGAACGGAGCCCGTGGTATGAAATTGGGCAGAAGGTGCATTTGTACCAATACCGACATTACCTGTGGAAGTAATTCGCATCCGTTCATCGCCTTTGTGGGAAATTGCGGTTAAAGTTGTTCCAGTATTTCCAGTTCTAAAAACCAAGGCTGTGGGCATCTGGTTGGCGGCAGTAAATGTATTCTCAGACAAGCCTCCAATAGAGGCAGCATACAACATATTCCCCTCAGTAGCATTGGTATGGTTACCTCCAAAATATACATTACCCAAAGCAGAATTACCACCCACAGCTGCATCCGACCGGAAATGCTGTAAAGCCAATCCACCAGAGAAAGCAGATGAACCATTACCATCATTTCTCATACCTTGGACACGAATAACGGGTGCTGCCTCCGTGACGGAATTATCCCGAACAAAAATACCTTGACCTTGAGAGGTTGCAATCTCCAAAGCGGTTGAAGGAGTTGCAGTTCCAATACCGAATCTACTTCCTACATTAGGTAAATACATGGTATTTGTACTATCTATTGCCAATAAAGCTCTGCTTGGTGTATGATCTGTAAATAAAGAAACAATACCATTAACCCCTAGCCATTCATACCTTCTACTTCTTACCCGATCACCAAATCCAAATCCAGCCGTGGGACCAGAAATATTAAGCTGTCCATTCGATCCATTGAATGTGAATCTTTGACTACCACCTACTCCAAGAAAAGTCAACGAATTATTATTTAATGTTACGTTTCTAGCTTCATTGATCGTGCCGTTGGCAGTGTAAATATTGGTTGCGGTTGGAAGGGTCGTCCAAGTTGGCGCTGAGGACCCACCGCTTGAAGTGAGTACTTGGCCTGCAGTACCAGAAGGTGCTAATTTGGCTAATGTCACGGCAGCATCGGCTATTTTGGGGGTTGTCACGGCAGCATCGGCGATTTTGGGTGTTGTCACGGCAGCATCGGCCAGTAGTCCAGTTGTGATACCCAAAGAATTAATCGAAATGACAGGTGTTGTGGTACCGGTAGCGACACTGATTGGGGCTGTGCCCGAGACGTTGGTGACAGTTCCTGCGTTGTTTGAACCGAAGTCTGTCCCAAGGATTACATTTCCGTTACCATCCACGGTTAGGATACGCTGGCCAGCTGAGGAGGTAGCGGGAAGAACGGCTGCCATTAGATTAGATAATTGCAAACCTGAAGTTGCTGAACCTTCCGGTCCACTCACAATGACCTTCCCAGTAGTCACACCACCGAAGGTAAAACTTCTGTCGGCAAGTGTCAGGGCGGTGTTCCCAGTTAAAGTCCCCCCCAACGTAATGTTATTAGCTGTCCGGGTAAGGCCATTAGAGAAAGTCAGTGGATTTTCTTTGGTGTTGAAGGTAGTGAAATCCGTAGAAGAAAGCAAGCCTGTCACAGAGGCGGTAGCAAGTGGCAGAACGGCATCAGCAGACACTCCATTGACGTTGGATGTAAGAGTCCGGGTTGTTGGGGCATACGTAAGCGCGTTTGTGGTCGTTCCTGCACCTGTTACAATGCGCACCCAGCTACCGTCTTGCCACATATAGAAGCCAGGAGTGACGGCGTTAGCACCAGTTGCTGTGTTGGTATTATACACCAACATTCCGTTGGTGGCTGTACCATTCAACGACCAAACGTTGGAAGCAGACAAGGAAACCCGTGAAGGTAAAAATCCACGATTGGTTGATTCGAGTTCAAGAACAGCACCCGGATTTAGCGTTCCGAGGTTGTTCCCGATCTTTTGCTGGGCGTACGTACTCCACGACATACCCAAGATGGTTCCTGTAAGAAGGATGAATTGGTAAATTCGCTTCATTTGAAAAGAAAATTTTGTTTGATTAATACCCCGTTTGTCAGGGTAATACCAAACCCACGATCTAATTTGAAGCCAATAATGCATCAAAGCGGTGTTGTTGTGTGTAACAAGACAATGAAGGTGGTTTTAAATATTTTATATCACCTTCCTTTGCTTTTGACCACCTAAAAGCAACTTTGATTTACAGTTAACTAATTTACATTGGAAAATAAACATCTACATTTGGAAAACTGTTAATGGAGCGATGCAATAAAGTACCTATTTTGACTCACCACAAATACTCTAAACAAAACAAAAATGAAAATACTATTAATAGAAGATGACCCCTTGTGGCAAAAAGTCATTAAAATTTACCTCGAAAATTTAGGAGACGTTAGCTTGGCGCAAAATCGGGAGGAAGTGGACTTCCAATTGAAATTAAATGAACCTGATTTAGTTATAGCGGATGTATTCATTGAAAAAGACTCAATGATTGAATATTTCAAAAAACAAAAAGAACTTAATTTTCCTATTTTGTTCACTACAGCATTCTTAAATGATACAAGCGTAAAAGAATCTGTTGAAATTCCAAACTCCCTGTTTATAAGCAAACCAATTGAAAGATTAACCTTTGAAGCTAGTATATCTCACCTTAAAAAATACTTTTTAAAAAATATTGAAAATAGAGACCAAGAAAAAAACAATTCAGGTATAATAACAAAAAATAGATTCAATCAAAACTGTGTAATTCCATACAAAGAAATTATTTACCTAGTAGGAGAAGGTAATTACTGCACGATTAAGACAACAAAAAAAATATACACATTTAAAAAGTCATTAACAAAAATACACTTAGAGCTGCCAGAAGAGTTCGTAAGAATATCCAAATCAACTGTAGTTAATTTAAAACTTGAAACAAAATATAAATTGTCAGGATTTGAATTAATAATAGGCATGCAAAGTTTCCAAATTGGACGAAACTTCAAAAGGAATCTTCAGGAAAAATTAACAAAATTTCAAAGTAATTTACTATGAAAACAGCAATTTATATAATTTCATTGATAATATTCTCAATCAAAACTTTTGGACAAGTATCAAAGCCTTTACAGGGAATTCCACAAATTATAACTCACAAATCTAAAATAGAAATTATCAAAAAAAGGCCGCATAAACTTGAATCGTATCTAGCAGCAGAAATGTACAATTTGTCATTTGATCGCGAATCCTTGGGCGAATTCAAGGAAATTCTGATTGCCCAAGAAGAGAAGATTGGTAAAAGTAAGCGACCTGCCCATGGTGGGGCATATTGGCTTATACTTGGAAAATATTACCATAATGTTAAGGTTGACCAAGCCATAAAGTACTACCAAAAATCATATGATTGGTTTGAGAGGGAGAATATCAAAATCGGTCAAATTATGGCAAAAGTAGCCGAAATTGAAGCCATGAAAAATACAATCAGCACTACTTCCGGAGATACGAGCCTAATTAGGAAACAATTAATAGAGACTCTGCAATGGGCTCAAGAAGATAAAGCTTATGAAATGGAGGCTATTATTTGGAATCAATTGGGAGCGCATTATGCATCTACAGAAAATAATAAGGAACTTTTGTTGACTTGTAGCAAAAAAGCAGAAGCATGTCTTAATAAAATAAAAATAAAATCATTGAGTAATGTGATAACTTTAATTAACCTATCGCAAGATTATTTAAATACAAATAATATCAAATTATCGAAAAATAAATTGGATGAAGCTATATTTTTATTAAAAAATCAAGTAAAAAACAATCATTTAAATTTTTTATGTCTTCAAAATCTTGCAGATATTGCATTAATAGAAAATAATTACAGTAAAGCAGAATTATATTTATTAGAATCGGTATCGATCTTACCAAAAGATAAATTTAGAAATCTAGAAATGGGTTACTCAAGGTTAAGAGAATTTTATTCAAACTACAAAATTGATCAAAAAAAAGCATTATATTTTGCTAATTTACAGATTACTATTTCGAAAGAATTATTTAAGGAAAAAAATAATAAAATAATAAATGAATTACAAATTAAGCATGAAACCGAGAAAAAAGATCAAGAAAATAAAATATTAAATGAACAAAATAAATTCATAAAAAACAGAAATCGAAATTATTTTTATTTACTAATATTTATTTCGTTAATATTACTATTTCTTTTAATTTTAGGTCGTAAACTGAAGACCAAAAACGATCTTTTAGCACTTGCAAATTTCGAAATTGAAGAATTTAATAAAACCCGATCTTATCTTTTCGGAATAATTGCGCATGATCTTCAAAGACCAGCTCAGGCCTTTGCCAGCGCATCGGTATTGATGGAGGAATTTCTAAAAAACAACGATTGGAAACAAATGAGGGAAATAAGTTATTACCTTAGCCAATCTGCCTTTGAACTACAAAATCAAACTGAAAACTTACTTCGATGGGCGTTAGTTAAAAAAAATCTTCGGATTCAAAACAAAGAGCTTTTTCCTCTATCTGATCTCATTCATGATGTCGTTTCTGTTTTTAATTTATATACAAGATTAAAAAATATCTCCATTACTACGGAAATTGAAAGTGAAATTCCAAATGTGTATTTAGATAGAAAAGGACTACACTTAGTAGTAAGAAACATTTTAGATAATGCAATCAAAGCGAGTCCTGAAAACTCCCAAGTTAAGATCATTATCCAACAAAACTCAACTACTATATCCATTCAAATCCAAGATGTAGGCCCTGGAATTGAAAAATCGAAATTAGATTCAATAAAGTACATTCTATCAAATCCTTTTGAACATGAAAAAGAATTTGACTCAATAGGTATTGGAACTGTCGTGATCGCTTTATTCTCTAAGCAAAACAAAATAAATGTTGAAATAGAAAGTACATTATACCAAGGAACTACTTATACACTTTTCATTTCAAAAAATAATGAATAAAATTCAGATTTATTGAAATTGTAATAATCAGAAAAACTTTGTTTTGAATTTCAACACCCTTGAATGCATTTTAAAGACTTGGATCGAGTTTAACTTTATAATTTCTATAAATTCAAAAAAATAAATAATTTATAAAGATTACTTTATATCGAACATATGACAAACTATATATTTTTAAAATCTGGTAGAAATTGGATTAAATTCAATATCGATGAAGTGATTTATATTAAAAGCAGTGGCCCGTACTGCCAAGTTGTGACAATAGACAAAAAAGAGATAGTTAATATAAAAATAGGAAATATAATTTCAGAATGTGGACTTGATTCTAACTTTATACGAATACACAAAAGATATATTATCAATATTAAATTTTTACACGAATTCAATAAATCAACTATTTTTTTAGGTAACTATGCAGTACCAATAGGGAAAAAATACGCAGAATTCATCATAAACAAATTCATTAATTTCAAATCCACCTAAAATAAAATACCTTCAAATACGGTAGGGACTTACTTGTTAAAAAGATTAGAAACGATGATTTTAAACTTTTTTTGCAAAAAACTTAGTAGGCAAAAGCAGACTGTAAGCCCTACCAAAATAGTATGTTAGAAAAGTAGTAAAATTTCTTAGCTTTAATTTGGTACGCAAAAATTGAGTGAATTTACTTCAACCCAGACTTGCCCACATTCGACAGGATTTCGAATTAGGCATAGATTTAGATAGCTTGATCCGAGAATATGTGATTAGCAAAGCTACTTTTTACAAGTGAACTCAGCGCATTGATGGCTTGGAGGCCAGCAAACTGAAACTCGTAAGGCACCTCAAGGGAGAAAATGCTAAGTTAAAGCGAATGTATGCGGATTCAACGTTTGAACTTGATATGGCTATTAAGTGAATTATTGAAGAAAAGCTTTAACGCCTTGCGAGAATGGCTATTAAGTGAATTATTGAAGAAAAGCTTTAACGCCTTGCGAGAAAAGAAGTATTGAATCAGCAGTTTGCCCGCTGTTTCGTGTCGACAAATGTAAGGCTTGCTGCCTTTTAAAAACAAGCCCGAGTACTATGGCTATAGTTCAGTAAAAAAATGATTCTCATTTGTTTTTCCACTTGGGAAACTTAATGAAAGATCATATCAATGAAGGTTTTTGGAAGATCTACTATCGTTATTGGAGCCAAGGTAAAGCCGTCTGCAGAAAGTGTTTGCATCGAATCTGCAAACAATATGGGTCTCCCATTAAGGAAAAAATTGAAGAAACGTTTGCCTAAGCGGACTCAAGAACCGATCGTGATTTCGTGTCATTTTACCCACACGTAGAGTATCGATTTCGTGAGCAGCGCACTTGAGAATGGTCGTATGTTTCGTAGATTTAATGCGAAAGAGGATTACTACCTTTAAGTTTTTTTTGAAACTGACTTTTCACTGAAAAATAGTCGGATCATTGAGGTACAAAGTCACTTAGTCCACCGTTATGGGAAACCTCAAAGAATCCAGATGGACAATAGACCTGAATTGATTGCCAAACTCAACCAGAATTAGTGCAAACTAAAGAAGATTAAGTTCAATTACATTTAACTCGGTAAACCTTTATAAAATCCATTTTTTAAGTGATTGAATAATCCGTATCTAGTTAATGTACGAGAGGAGTTTCTTTTTCAAAATTTGAATGAAGTACGCAAAGTTATATCTGATTAGATGTGGGATTAAATTATCAACAAGCCTAACAAAACTTTAGGAGGAATGAGCCATGAAGAGTTTAAAAATAAAAATACCGTTCTAAACTCGTTTCTGTTTCGCTCAACCTTGTCCAAGAAGATTAAAAATTTTAAATTTTAACCTGTTTTTCTAATTTTTAACGGCACTCACGATCGGGTGGTTACACAACAGGTAAACAAAATGCCCTGATAATAGCAGAGGAGAGTAATAAAATCACGTATGAGCTATTAGAGCTTATCTCCTATTTTCCGAATCCGGCTACTGACAAAATACAAGTAGTATTTCATTCTAGGCAAAATGAGGAGATTCAGATTTATACGATCAAAGGAGAAAAAGTGTATTCTTCAAGTGAGTTTGTTTCTGTTGGACGTAATGAAATTCAAATCCCAGTTCAGTCCTTGTTCCACGGACAATATATATTAAATACAAAAACCGCTGAGGGAATATTTACACATAAGTTTATCAAACAATAGCCCATTTTAGGTTAAAGGTTTCCTAAAATAAAAGTGCCAACTCAGAAATAAAATAAAATGAGTTGGCACTTAACATTAAAAAACAGAGGCTGAATTCAATTTTCCTTTAGGTGGTAAATTTAGTGCTTATTTTATAGTTAATTCCAGTTTAATGGTGACAAAGCATTGATCAAGGTGACGAAAGGTTAATTCATCACCCTAAATAGCCTATTATCAACTATTTAAACTAACCTATACAAAAGTTTTAATAAATTTAGTTAATCACCACAGTTCTAAAATCTGATTCGTACTTAAATACTTACCACCCTATGAATTACCATTTCACTGAAATATTACCACAAAAAGTCATGAATTACATTTTTTTAAAATCGGGAAGAAGTTGGATAAAAATTAACAAAAATGATATTTTATACATACAAAGTAGCGGTGCTTACTCTGTGGTAGTTTGTACTGACAAAAATATTATAGTGAATGTAAAAATAAGTGATATGGTGCAAACTATTGGCCAATATGAACAGTTTATTCGTATCCACAAGAGATATGTAATTAATTTAAATCACCTATTCAAAGTAACACGTACTAACTTACAGATAGGTGAAACCATACTACCCATAGGAAAAACTTATATTGATACTATTACAAAACTTATTCAGCAAACCAATTGATTAATAATTCTAGTTATAATCAATCAAATCATTCAAATGATAGACTAGTTTGAATTAAAACATGGAAGAGAGGTTAGTAAGAATTTAATATTTATATTTATAAAATCTCAAATTGTTATTATTTATAATTTGAGATTTTTTTATTCATATATATGTAGATTTCCCTAAATTCGAATAAGGAATAACTTGACAAATTCTTCTTTCCTGGATGGCTTTGGGGTTAGCTCCTATGCCATCCAGGATTCAGATTAACTTGGCGCTTTTCCTACAATAAGGGAATCAGGTGGGTGATTTTGATTGAAACCAATCTGCCAATTTTCGACTCGTTCTTTCCGTGTTTCTAAATCCTCAAACCCATTGCCATCCAAAATATCCACTCAAAAAAGCGATTGAATCATTCGATATAGGCATTTTGTGTAGGCTAGACAGGTTGGATATACTTAATTCTGTCTGCATCTGCTTTAACTTCCAATTTCCATCCTAAGGACGTTCAGCCGTTTCAAGTGACTAACCTCCAGGCCGGAATACTTCTTTGGCCATCGGTAAAAGGTATCTCGGTTGATCCCGAGTTCTCGCCTGATCTTTTCTACCGAGCGACCTTGCTCGTTCTCTTTGATCGCCTTAGTGATCTGGTATTCTAAAAACTTTGTTTTTTCATAACAATCTAAAGTAAGCAGTTTTTATTAATTAGTAGATTATCTAAATTTCTGGAAAGGCTTCAAACAGTTTGAACTTATTAAATTTAAAAAATTATGATTTGAGATTAAGAAAATTCTCTAGTTTTAGGATGTACTATTTGGGAAGAAGCTTACATAAAATCCAGGAAAATCAATTTACATGACCAAAAGAGCTTTACCTGATGTTGGTCTGTTTGCATGATAATTTATTAAATATTTAATCTTGCAAAATTTTTTACTTAAAACCGTGGAAATGTCAGTGAAAAATTAACCAGTCCACCTGTAGTCAAGCGAAGCCGCTCCACATTGTTAACCTTGAAAACAAGATCCTTAGAATCAGTTGTTCCTATAAATTGTGTAGAAGGGTCAGTCCCCGAATTACCTGTTAAAGCCCAATCTGTGTTTCCTACAGCCCCCGTGATGCTATCCCATTGCTTAGTGGAAGTGGTGGCATCAAATACCTGCAAACATTTACAATCTGAATTATATGCAAGCAAACCCGATGCACCATTTGTCTTTGCACTTGCCACTAATGCTGAAGAGTGTGTATTTGTTAATCTAGGTAATAATAGCCCTTAATTAGTTGATTCGAGCTCAAGTATAGAGGTATTTTGAATAGTCATTGGATTTTTCCCAATCTTCAAAACTTTCTGGCCGTACACTATTTTAACAAAAAACAAACAACCTATACATATCATTTTTTTCATATCACGTTTAGATCATTTAATAATAGATTGTTTTCGTTGATTACTTGTAAACTATCGATTCGTTTTAATCAATAATAAAGCAGAAAAAGAAGGAATCTGAACTCCCCCATGAACCATATTTTATTTTTAGGATTTAAATAATACCAACCGATTGGAAGTAAAGGTAATGAATGCGTTATATCTGATTTTGTTTCATTAACTTGAAAATACGTATAGCCCTCTATATTAGTGGAAATATTCGTAATTTTCTTGAGAGAAAAATTATCAAAATAATAATTTGTTCGACAGGGTAGAGTACAAGCAACGCTTAAGAGAAAATTACCTGAAGTTGTTGGAATAAGATAAATTACATATTTTATCTTATTGGGGAAAATATTGACTATTCTAGCAAAAGTTGTACTTAACTTATTACCGATCAAAATTTCAATTGGGAAAGACGTGATATCGGGCATGGGTGTTCCGCATGGACTGAAATCAAAATAGATTGAGAACTTCAATTCATAGAGCGCATTCGCATCCACAGCAACCGTTTGGCTTAGTTGAAAGAATTTATTCACCGCTGTAAAAGAGCCACCTATCGTATTCACCAATAAATAATTACCTACTAAAGCTGAATTAATCGCAGCCGAGGCAACCGTTGCGGTTGTGTCGAAATCCAAGTACATGATGAATCAGTATAATATTCTTTCCTACTTTTAAATAAAATATTGCCTGATGTAGATCTAAGTAGTGTAGAATCACTATTGAAGTCAAACCGCAAAAAACTTTTAAAATCTGATTTCCCCTTTTCAGATAAAGCAATGGAATTAATTATATTACCTTGACTACTATTATGAAATGGTACGGATTCCATCATACCATTTTCAACATATTTAAAGTCTGTACTAACATCTAAAAATGGGGCAAATGATTTAGCATAAGGCAAATTATTAGAATATTTCCACTGGCTTCATGATGACCTGAATGCTTTCCTCAATTAAACAAAATCCCATATCCGTCAACTCGATGGATTACATTTTTCAAAAAATAATTAAAAATCGAATTGTCGTCAGAATATAAACCAGTACTACGATTAATTCCAACCACCGAGACACCTTTCAGAGAATACAAAGTGTAATTTGCATGACGATTTCGAATGATATTTTGCTGAATACTTTTAAGTCAGCCCGAGAATTTAGGGGTAGAGGCGCACCAATTAACCAAGTCGATCAAAGGACAATTGATTTCCTTGAGACTAGACACGCGATATGATTTCTTTGTGGTCAGCTTTTTTAGTCAGAAACTAATAGGGAAAGAATTACTGCTTCAAAAGCCATTATCTTTTTTTTCGAAATCGGTTTATGCATTTCAAAGTGCCTATTTTTTTTCGACTTCGATTCAAAATCGTCGCATCCTAGAACAATGCAAGCTTTTTTACGAAAAGGTTGTCACTTGCCTGGGGTATTTAGAACAAAAGGCTGTTTTGTATGAAGATGTGGTGGTGGGTCAGGTCACAAGTTATGAAAAGCTTGTCGAAATTGCCTTTAAGCGTCGCATTTTCGATTCCAAGGTTTTTTTCAATCATTTTTTTCTTCATGAAAATCCTGTGGAAAAGTATTTCCGCAAAAAGTATGGAAGATCGTTTAAGCAGTATTTTTCGAAGGAAAAATTACAGTATGCGCATCAATTGATTGTCAAAAAAAAATTTACGCTGAAAGAAACAGCCGAGTATTTAGGATATAAACGAACAAGCTATTTTCTGATTCAACTGCAACGGGAATTTGGGCCGGATATTCTAACTAAAATACGTTCACACAGTAAGCAGTGAGCCCCTGATTGAACAAGTAACTAAGCTAAACTTTGGTGCATTTTGCACATAATCAAGAAAAAAATGAGTAACCACCTATTTTTTAGAACGAAAGGAAAATGGATTCGATTGGAGAAAGATGACATCATTTACATTCAAAGCAGTGGCACCCATTGTGTGGCAGTACTGGAGGACCAAAAAGTGATTATTCAATCCAAAATCAGTCAATTATCGGAGACGTTGGGGGTAACAGATCAATTCATGCGAGTTCACAAGCAGTTTATCATCAACCTTCGTCATTTGAATCACATTACCCCTTCGGCCATTACACTGGGTTTATACCGATTACCTGTTGGCAAAATGTACCGGGAATCATTGACCCATCGTGTTCTTTCATTGGAGTAAAAAACATTCTTGAAGTCAACGCGAATTCAGTTTAATGGTGAGTAACCACGAGGCTCAATAAAGAGGAGTCTCGTGTTTGGAAAGGTTAGTCTCTTTGAGATTAACCTTTTTTTTGAGCATTGAGCTACATCTAGTTGAACCGGCAAGCGTTTGGATCGGACTTCAGATAATAGGATTTGTAGTTTTTGGCTTTGGGGTCCATGCATCCGACCAGGTTCAAAAGTTGAATATTCCGGAAATCGATGGGGTGACTTTCGGCTTGTAAGGCGATATAACCTGAGGTAAGTGGAGAACCATCTAAGCTTTTCCAATGAGCGATGGTTTGAGGTTCCATTTTGGCCAATTCCCATTCGTCTGGATTGACGAATCCTCCTCCAATTTGGGTCTTCATGTAGGTTAGGACTGTATCCCCTTCAATTACATGATGTACGATGGAATCACCCAAAACAATGGCCTCTGCCGAGACCCACTGGTCACCGTCATAGGTTTTGGAATTGGAATTGATGCAATGGGCTGGATTCAGGGCACCTTGCATAAAAGCCTGAGTACCTGGCGAACACAGATTACCCGTTTGGCGTTCGCCGGTACCCAGTCCCCCGAGTAATTGCATTTCGAGGGACATAGGAAAAGTTTGATGGAAGTCGAGGCTTTCTGCGGATTGAGAATGGAGCATGATGCCACTATTTCGGACGTTCCATTCAGCCCCGCCGGGGGTCTGCTTTCCGGTAAAACGATATTGGAATCGAATTCGATAATGGGAATAAGCGGTTTTATAGTAGAGATGGCCATACTTTTCCTCGAAATTTTGATACGCATCGTAGCGGATTCTCAGCATCCCTTTTTCGACTTGGAAAGTATTCTTATAATTTTCATTGAGGGGATGGCCGGATATTTTGATATCCCAACCGGTGAGGTCTTTTCCATTGAATAAGGTTACCCAATCTTGTTTTTCTTTCTTGGATTGCGCACTTACGGACGAGGGCAATCCACACCATAGCAAGAGAAAAGGCAAGAAAGACAGTACTTGTTTTGACCCAGAAAGGAGATTGGATCGATTTAGGAGTTTGGAGTCCATGTGGGCAACGTAATTAAATGGGTTCAAAGGGCTGGATGGAAAGATAGGAGGAAAAGGGGGAAAAATCAAGGAGACGAAGAAGGGTGTTGGGTAAAGAGTACAGGGGAGACAATGCTTTGTTTGTCATTTCAGCCTCATTTGGACATCGAATGAGGTTGATTTCACTTTTAATTAATGGAGTCAATTCGACAGGTGTATTTCTATTGTGGGACGTCAATTCTCAGCCGGTAATTTAAACCACGAAATCATGCATATGCTGGGCTTCTACCACGAGCACCAAAGAGCGGATTGGGACAGCTTCGTAAAAATCAACTTTGGAAACGTCAAAAGAGCTTTTTATTTTGACATGATTCAAGAACCAAACTTGACTGAGTACGACAACGGTTCCATCATGCAATATCCCCGAATAATTGCCAATACCAACTTGGTCAATGATCCTAAAAAAGATACTATCATTCCTCTAAAATCCTTGGATGTTGAAACAATATTGGGGCAAAGGGGAAGGCTTTCTTCACAAGATATTCAAGGTATTAATATACTGTATCCTGAAGTGTCTGGAGTGAGGCCGTTGGCTTTAGAGGCAACTTTGATCGAGATAGAACTTGCGAGTATTTAAATACTGTTGTTTTTGGCAATTGCTTTGTATTCAATGATTCGAAAACGCACATATTAGATTGGGCTATTTTCAGGTGAGACAATATGTTTGTAAATGAGCTATTGATTACCAATTCATTTAAACCCTAAATTTGCATATTAAAACTACTCGAAAATTTTGAGAAAAATCTTAATTGTAGATGATGAAGAAAAACTGAGGATCTTGCTGGCAAGAATCATCAGCCTAGAAGGTTTTGATGTCCTACAAGCGGGCGATTGTAAAACTGCACTCAAAAAATTCGAGCAACATGAAATTGATGTTATCCTTTGTGATGTAAAATTGCCTGACGGCAATGGAGTAGAGCTTACAAAAAAAATTAAAGACAAATTTCCAATACCTGAAATTATCCTCTTGACAGCCTATGGAAATATTGCCGATGGGGTTCAGGCTATCAAAAATGGAGCTTTTGATTACATAACCAAAGGAGATGACAACAACAAAATTATTCCCTTATTATATCGTGCACTAGACAAGGTTGACCTCGCTAAAAGAGTATTTCAACTTGAAAAGCAATTGGGCAATCGACACTCATTTGATAAGATTATTGGAAAAGCCAAATCATTTCAATTGGCCATAAACCTAGCTCAAAAAGTGGCCATTACCGATACGACCGTTTTACTCACCGGTGAGACGGGAACTGGAAAAGAAGTATTTGCCCAAGCCATTCATCAGGCAAGTCCAAGAAGCAAACAAAACTTTGTAGCCATCAATTGTTCTGCCTTTAGCAAGGAGTTGCTGGAAAATGAAATGTTTGGACACAAAGCTGGCGCATTCACTGGAGCCAGCAAAGACCAAAGAGGACTTTTTGAAGAAGCAAACAACGGAACGATTTTCCTAGATGAAATCGGAGAAATGTCATTGGAACTTCAAGCAAAACTTTTGAGAGTTTTAGAAACAGGAGAATTAATTAGAGTAGGTGAAACCAAGCCGACCAAAATTAACGTTCGTATCATCGCAGCTACTCACCGAGATTTACAAGCCGAAATAGAAAAAGGACATTTTAGAGAAGATTTATTTTATCGTATTTCTGCTTTTCAAATCCAATTACCCCCTTTAAGAGAACGAGTGATCGATATTGAGGCCATCACCAATCACTTTATCCATATTTCATCGATCAAAACGAAGAAAAAGATTAAAAGTGTTTCACTTGATTTTTATGAGGTGTTGAAACAACATCACTGGAAAGGCAATATACGTGAATTGAAGAATATCATTGAACGAAGTATTATACTTTGTGATGATGAATTAACGGTTGAGCATCTACCCGTAGAGCTACAAAAACTAGATCATTCGACGAATAGAGATAAATTATTATCCGCTTTTGAACTGGCGAGTGCTGAGAAACTTCACATTAAAAAGGTGTTAAATTATACCAACGGGAATAAAACCAAAACTGCCGAGCTATTGGGCATCGCCCTGACGACCCTATACCGAAAATTGTCGGAATACAAGTTGGATTAACTGACTCTTTCAAAATGCTATAATAGACCCTTTCAAAATGAAAGGGTTTTTTGTTTTTATGCCCTGTCAAAAAAAATTAGTCCATTTATAATCAATGGGTTGCAAGTAATGCTATCAAATTGGACTTTAAATTGGACTTTAGATGCCAAATCAAAATGAATGATGATCACAGTATTACTCATCGGAGTCGGCTTCATGCTGTATGGCTTAATGTTTAAATCCATTCACTGGCTTGAAAAAATCTAAATCTATGGCAGCTTTATTTCTTATTGCAATTGCAGTATTTGGCTACATGTGCTACGTATTACTAAAACCCGAAAAATTTTAAACTCATGAACTCAGAAATACTTGGCATCGTCCTCATGTATTCCATCGTCGTTGTACTGGCCATACCTTTGGGTCGGTATATCGGTAAAATAATTGAAAATGAACCTACTGGGCTTGACACAGTATTCAATCCGCTTGATGGACTATTCTTTAAGTTAAGCGCTATAGACCCAACCAAGGAAATGAATTGGAAACAGCATCTTGTGGCCTTGCTCACCCTAAACGTGGTCTGGTTTGTACTTTCTATGTTGGTGCTTACCAATATGGGTTGGTTACCCCTGAATCCTGATGGAAATCCTTCCATGAGTGCAGACCTGGCATTCAATACTTCGGTGAGTTTTGTAACCAACACCAACTTGCAACATTACTCAGGTGAATCAGGCTTATCCTATTTGGGTCAATTGATGTTGATGCTGTGGCAATTTATCAGTGCAGGTACCGGTATTGCCATATGTGCAGTCGTTTTTCTAGCCATGAAAGAACGGACCGCCGAAACCTTGGGTAATTTTTATTTCTTCTTTGTCAGGGCTTGTACCCGAATCTTACTACCGTTGGCTTTGGTGGTGGCTACCCTATTAGCTTTCAATGGAACGCCCATGACATTTGAAGGGAAAGATACGGTCACAACATTAGAAGGGGAAGCTCAAGAGATAAGTCGAGGGCCCGTGGCTGCGTTTGTTGCGATCAAACAACTGGGAACAAATGGTGGAGGTTTTTATGGAACAAATTCTGCCAATCCGATGGAAAACCCAAGCTACTTGACCAACATCGTTGAAACAATTTCCATTTTTCTCCTACCCATTGCTCTGGTTTTTGCCATGGGCTATGTACTAAAGAGAAGAAAATTAGCTTTAACCATTTACGGGGTCATGACATTTGGATTTGTCTTGTTACTGGTTCCATCCCTTTATTTTGAAATGAATGGAAATACGGCTATTTCCCAAATGGGTATACAACAAAACATGGGGAGTATGGAGGGCAAGGAAGTTCGATTAGGTTCCGCCGCATCTGCCTATTGGGCCATCAATACAACCTGTACAAGTAACGGCTCGGTCAACGCAATGCATGACAGTATGACACCTTTAACCGGCATGTTCACCCTGCTCGGCATGATGATTAATTGCTTTTATGGTGGCGTAGGGGTCGGCTTTTTAAACTTTTACATTTTCATCATTCTGTCCGTGTTCATTAGTGGCTTAATGGTAGGCAGGACACCCGAGTTTTTAGGAAAAAAAATAGAGGCTAAAGAGATGAAAATCGCTATGGTGATTGCTTTGCTTCATCCATTTTTAATTTTGGTAGGAACGGCAATTTCAAGTTTTTTATATGCACGGAATCCAAGTGAATACGCAGGTTGGCTCAATAATCCTGGCTTTCATGGTTTCAGTGAAATGCTTTATGAATTTACTTCCTCAAGTGCAAATAATGGAAGTGGATTTGAGGGCTTGGGCGATAATACACCCTATTGGAATATTGCCTGTGGATTGGTGATGTTACTTGCGCGATACCTACCCATTATCGGCCCCGTAGCGATCGCAGGAATATTAGCAAGAAAAAAATATATTCCCGAAGGTAATGGAACCCTCCAAACCGACACGACAACCTTCGGCATAATGATCTTTGCTGTCATTGCCATTGTCGCAGCGTTGTCCTTTTTCCCAGCTTTGACGCTAGGCCCCATTGCCGAATATTTCTCCATGATTTAACAATTAAAAAAATGACAAAAAATACATCTCTTTTTCAAAAAGACTTGATGGAAGAAGCTTTCAAACAATCATTTTTGAAATTAAATCCGAGAATCATGTTCCGAAATCCAGTTATGTTTACTGTTGAAATTGGAACCGCCGTTATGTTCTTTGTTTGCCTTTGGATATTATCTGGCGAAACTTTGCAAGGTAGTTTTACTTATAACTTCATCGTATTTTTAGTACTTTTTCTCACCTTATTATTTGCCAACTTTGCAGAATCTATCGCAGAGGCTAGGGGAAAAGCACAAGCCGACAGTTTACGCAAAACAAGAGAAGAAACTCCAGCTCGATTGGAGAATGGTCGAATCGTTTCATCCTCACAACTTGTCAAAGGTACTATTTTTGTGTGTGAGGCAGGCGATACCATTCCCACTGATGGTGAAATACTAGAAGGTTTGGCCACCATTGACGAAAGTGCCATTACCGGGGAAAGTGCCCCGGTCATTCGTGAAGCAGGAGGAGATAAAAGTTCGGTTATAGGTGGCACAAAAGTATTATCTGACCGAATTAAAGTGGTAGTTACCACCGAACCAGGAGAAAGCTTTTTGGATAAGATGATTGCCTTGGTGGAAGGTGCCAGTCGCCAAAAAACACCTAATGAAATTGCATTAACTATACTCCTGGCTGGTTTTACCCTGGTATTTATTATTGTGACGGTCACCCTAAAACCTTTTGCTGACTATGCAAACACGCCAATTACCATCGCGGCTTTCATTTCGCTATTTGTATGCCTTATTCCAACTACGATTGGCGGTCTTCTTTCAGCGATAGGCATAGCAGGAATGGATAGGGCATTACGAGCCAACGTGATTACCAAAAGTGGAAGAGCCGTCGAAACCGCCGGAGATATTGATGTTTTGTTGTTGGATAAAACAGGAACGATTACCATTGGTAATAGAAAGGCTACCCAGTTTTATCCTGCCAATGGCATCGACAAAACACACTTCATTCGATGTGCCGTGCTAAGTTCTTTACGTGATGAGACACCTGAGGGAAAATCCATCATTGAATTGGCCCAAGTTGATCCACTCAGTATAAAAACTCAACATCCACGCTTCATCAATTTTACAGCGGAGACAAAATGCAGTGGAATTGATTTTGAAAACACACGAATCAGAAAAGGAGCTGCGGAAGCCATGAGGCAACTTTCAGAAAGGGCCGGAAATACGTTCCCTTCCGAAACAGCCAACCAAGTTAAAACGATCTCAAGCCTTGGAGGAACGCCTTTGGTATTAGCTGAAAACGAAAAAATCATTGGTGTCATTGAGTTACAGGATATCATCAAACCCGGTATACAGGAGCGGTTCGAACGGTTACGAAAAATGGGGATAAAAACGGTTATGGTAACGGGGGATAATCCTTTAACTGCGAAATTTATTGCTGAAAAAGCGGGCGTGGATGATTTTATTGCCGAAGCCAAGCCCGAGGATAAAATGAATTACATCAAAAAAGAACAAGCAGAAGGCCGATTGGTGGCCATGATGGGTGATGGAACCAATGACGCACCGGCACTAGCACAAGCGGATGTGGGCGTGGCTATGAACAGCGGAACGCAAGCAGCCAAAGAGGCCGGGAATATGGTCGATTTGGACAATGACCCTACCAAGCTAATTGAAGTGGTTGAAATCGGCAAACAACTCTTGATGACCCGCGGAACGCTGACTACATTCAGTATTGCTAATGATGTAGCGAAGTATTTTGCCATTATACCGGCTCTTTTTATCGTGGCCATTCCTTCCCTTCAAGGACTGAATATAATGAACCTACACAGTCCTGAGAGTGCCATCCTGTCAGCTGTCATTTTCAATGCCATCATCATTCCTATACTTATACCCTTGGCGTTGAAGGGAGTTCCCTACAAGCCCATTGGGGCAAGCGCACTACTACGCAGAAACCTACTCATTTATGGGTTAGGTGGTATTTTCATTCCATTCCTAGGCATTAAAGCCATTGATCTTTTTGTATCACAATTCATTTAACTACTTAAAATTATGATAAAGCATTTGGTATCGGCTTTTAAGTTAACAATCGTTTGTTTGGTGTTTTTCTGCGGCTTCTACACACTAACGGTTTACGGAATATCAAAAATGATTCCTGAGACTAGGTCTTTTTCAAAAAATGATTTCGGATTCTATGAAAATGTAGGACAACGCTTTACCAGCGACAAATATTTTTATTCTCGTCCGTCAGCCGTCGGATACAATGCAGCTGGCTCTGGTGGAAGTAATAAAGGTCCTTCAAATCCTGACTATTTGGCTGAAATACAATCACGAATAGATACATTTTTAGTTCATAATCCCAACATTAAAAAGAGTGAAATCCCTTCTGATTTAGTAACAGCTAGTGGCAGCGGAATTGACCCAAACATTTCCGTTCAGGCCGCTAAAATACAAGTAAAACGGATAGCCAAGATTCGGAATATGAGCGAAACAACCCTTAGTCAACTTATTGAGCAACAAACAGAAAAACCCTTACTTGGCTTATTTGGTCCAGAGAAAATCAATGTACTGAAATTGAACCTTGCCTTGGATAACCTTAAAAGACATAAATGAAAAACATACTCATTCCGCTACTTTCAATAATCTATCTAACTGGTTTTTCGCAAAATGACAGTGCTAAAAATTCATTTTCTTTCAGTGGCTATATTGAAACCTACTACAGTTATGATTTCGCAAATCCAAAAGATCATAACCGCCCTGGGTTTGTATACTCCCACAATCGACACAATGAAGTGAATCTAAATGTAGGCATTATCCAAGTGGCCTACTCCACTGATCGAGTACGAGCCAACTTTGGGCTGATGGCGGGAACTTATGCTAATGCAAATCTTGCATCAGAACCTGGAGTTTTAAAAAACATATGGGAAGCTAATGCAGGCGTGAACATATCAAAAACTAAAAACCTTTGGGTAGACGCGGGTATTTTTCCATCGCACATTGGTTTTGAAAGTGCCATTGGGAAAGATTGTTGGAATGTAACACGAAGTATTTTGGCGGATAACTCGCCCTATTTTGAAAGTGGGGTTAAAGTATCATACACCAGTAAAAATGAAAAGTGGTTTTTAAGTGGATTAATTTTGAACGGTTGGCAACGAATTCAACGAGTGAATGGGAATAATACACCGGCATTGGGGCATCAGCTTACTTTCAAACCCAATTCAAAAATTTCACTTAATAGTAGTTCTTTTGTGGGTAGTGACACTCCAGACAGCTCCAGACAAATGCGTTACTTTCATAATTTTTACGGACAAATTCAACTTGCGGAAAAATTAGGGATGATCCTTGGCTTCGACATTGGAATGCAACAAAAGACTAAAAACAGTAACGACTACAATACATGGTATTCTCCTGTTTTAATCATGAAGTATACACCTAATGAGAAGATTCATTTCGCTGCAAGAGGTGAATATTTCTCAGACGCTAATGGTGTTATTATTAGCCTAGGAACAATCAATGATTTTCAAACCTATGGTTATTCCCTAAACCTTGACTACCAAATCACGAGTGATGTAGTTTGGAGAATGGAAGCCAGGGGTTTTACCAGTAAGGACAAAATCTTTACTTTAAATGACATACCAAGTTTGCAAAATTATTTTTTGACAACCGCCCTGGCCATTTCGTTTTAAATGAGTGATAAAGATAAAACCGTTCAACATTTTCTTGACTTAATTAAAAAGTCAAGACGCGGAAAGTTTAAAGTGTACATCGGCATGAGTCCGGGTGTTGGAAAAACCTTTCGTATGTTGCAGGAGACCCGAACTCTGTTGAAAAATGGAATTGATGTGAAAATTGGCTTTATAGAAACACATCAGAGAAAGGAAACACACGAACTTTTGGAAGGTTTGCCCATCATTCCACGCAGGAAACTTTTTTATAAAGGCAAGGAATTGGAGGAAATGGATGTTCAAGCCATAATTAACCTCCGTCCGGAGGTGGTTATCGTAGATGAGTTAGCCCATACCAATATAGAAGGCAGCCAAAACGAAAAACGTTGGCAAGATGTACTGGATATTCTTTCGGCGGGAATCAATGTCATTTCAGCAGTGAATATTCAACACATTGAAAGTTTAAACGAAGAAATAAAGGACATTACGGGCGTTGAAGTGAAAGAACGAGTTCCAGACACTGTATTGGCTCAAGCAGATGAAGTTGTTAACATCGACTTAACGGCCGACGAATTAATTATCCGATTGAAGGAAGGTAAAATATACCAAGCCGAAAAAATTGAAACGGCACTTCAAAACTTCTTTAAAAGTGCTCATATTTTACAGCTTAGAGAACTTGCATTGAAAGAAGTGGCTTCGCAGGTTGAAAGAAAGGTGGAAACGGAGGTGACCAAACCAAACATGCTAAGACATGAACGCTTTTTGGCGTGCATAAGTAGCAATGAAAAAACAGCAAAAACAGTGATTCGAAAAACTGCCAGATTGGCTAATTACTATCATAGCAAATGGTATGTTTTATATATTCAAACACCTAAGGAAAGTCCCGACAAGATTCCATTAGACAAACAACGGCACTTAATCAATAACTTTAAATTGGCAACTGAATTGGGAGCAGAAATCATCAAAGTAGAAAGCAGCTCGGTTTCAAAAGCCATCATGGAACAAGCAACTGAACGCAAAATAACAACCATTTGCGTCGGTAAGCCACACTTAAATTTGTTGAAAATTATTTTGGCCACTAACGTATTTAATGAGCTTCTTAAAAAACTATCTTCAAGCGAAATAGACCTTGTCATACTTTCTTAAATGAAAATCAAAACGAAATTAACTCTGGGTGTTGGTCTTTTGTTCCTGCTCATCATTCTGTTGAGTGTTGTAGGGACAAAATACATCAATGAATTAAAAGCTGATTCGGAAAATATTTTAGTGACTAATTACAATTCTCTGGAGTACAGCCGAAATATGCTGGTTGCTTTGGATGATGATTCAGAAAAAGCCCTGGAAATATTTGAAATGAATCTTCAAAGTCAAGAGAAAAACATTACCGAAATTGGAGAAAAACAAACTACATCCGATATCAGAAATAACTTTGAATTATTTAAATCTTCACCATTTGATAGCATATATCAAGCCCGCATTAGAAAAGACATTCTCCGCCTGATGGAAATGAATATGGAAGCTATCCAGCAAAAAAGTGAATTGGCTAACGCTACTGCGGACAAGGCGGTATTTTGGATTGTCGTTACCGGAACTATGTGCTTTTTAATCGCTTTCGTTTTATTGGTTAACCTACCCTCCAACATTGCCGATCCAATTAAAGAACTTACGGAGAGCATACAGCAAATTTCAGCAAAAAACTACTCTGAAAGAGTACATTTTGAAAGCCACAGTGAGTTTGGCCAGTTAGCCAAGTCGTTCAATACCATGGCTAGAAAATTAGAAGAATACAATACCAGCAATCTGGCAAAGTTGATGATGGAGAAACAAAGAATTGAAACGCTCATCAACATTATGCACGATCCTGTTCTTGGTTTAGACGAAAACCTGAGAGTAATTTTTGCCAATGAGGTAGCCATAAAAATATCGGGGTTAACCCGAATGGATATACTTGGTAAATCGGCAAAAGAATTAGCGATCAAGAACGACTTAATTCGATCCCTCATTCGAGACCTAATGCGTGACGAAACAGAGGATAGACAGAAACAGGTTCCCGTTAAAATATTCTCAGAGAATAAAGAAAGTTATTTTGAAAAAGAAACATTACACATTTCAATGAAGCCAATCGGTGAAATAAATTCACGATTGGTGGGTCATGTTATTTTCCTGCGGGATGTTACTACCTACAAAGAACTCGATTTTGCCAAAACAAATTTTATTGCCACAATTTCCCATGAGTTCAAAACTCCAATTGCTTCGATTAAGATGAGTTTACAACTTCTGGAAAACGAACAAATTGGAAAACTCAACGATGAACAAAAAAACTTAATTGACAGCATACAAGATGATGCGAACCGACTATTAAAAATAACAGGGGAATTGCTCAACATAACGCAGGTTGAAAGCGGCAATATCCAGCTATCGATCGTACCATCAGATCCTAAAGAAATCGTTTGGTACGCTATTAATTCCACAAAAACCCAAGCAGATCAAAAACAGATAAAATTTGAGATTGACTGTCCGGATGATATCTCCTTTATTCAAGCTGATAACGAAAAAACAGCTTGGGTTTTAACAAATATCCTGTCGAATGCTATTCGGTATTCCTATGACAACTCAACCATATACTTGGCAGTCCAGCAAAAAACGAATCAGGTCCACATTTCAGTTAAAGATACTGGGAAAGGTATTGCACCACAATATATGGAAAAAATATTTGACCGGTATTACAGAGTTCCTGGGACAAAAAAGGATGGCACAGGACTCGGACTCTCCATTAGCAAGGAGTTTATTGAAGCCCAAGGGGGACAAATTACCGTTGATAGCGAATTTGGAGTTGGAAGTACCTTTACTTTGATATTAAACAAGGCAACATAAAGCGGTACCCAGGCCTATTTCCAATCAAAATACCTAGGATTTCTAAAAGAACTATTGATTCGCTCACCTTTTAAAAAAAGGTAAACAATTTCTCGTATCCATTATCAAAAAATCACCTAAGCAATTAGGTTTGTACTTGACAGAATATCACAGCTTTGCACATCCTACGGTGAAAACCAACCACCTACTTGGTCAAAAGTCTTTTAAAAAACACCTTCCTTGCCTTGAATTCAAAGGATATTTGAAAGTTCCTTATACATCAGAAAAGAATTTCTTAAAGAGATACTCAGAGTATTACTAAACTTTACCTTAAACACTCGGGAGTGAAGCTTCTGATTTGAGTTACAACATTGAACTAGATAGAACTCGCTAGTATTTTATTGGTAGTGTTTTTTTCAAATGCTTTTGAATATATCGATTCAATAAGGTTTGATTTAATTTATACTTTTCTCAAGTAAGCAAACACTTCGTATCCTGAACCAAATCCATAAAATGAAAGCCAGTTAAACAGCATAATGAAAAGAAATCAGCGACCTCTTGAGCTACTTTGCTGGAAAAGTCAAAATGGATCAAAAATAGCATTTGTTCCTGAGTCAAGTATTTAGGGTCTTGGATTTGCTCAGCGGCCACCTCCATTTCGGCAAAGGGATCAAATTCGATCCACTTTTCTCGCTTGGCAAATTTGGTGACCTGCCGAAGTGTTCTCAAATGCTTTACCACCGTAGGTTGCTTATGTGGAACGGCAAAAAGATATTGTTCATACCGGTAAAAAAAACGCTCGTCCAAATCATCCGTAGTTAAATGAACCTGATTTAAAGAGATCAAGTAATTCAAAAGCTTATTTCGGCATACTGTCAAAGGCCGAAGGGTTGAATCACTTCCTTGTGGGGCTACCTGTTCTTTCTTTTTATTGACTTTTACCACCGTCTTTTTTTTGAACTCATCCAGGAATTGATCAAAAATTTGAATCAGGGACTTTGGCTCCATGTAGTTTTGATTAAAGATTTCATGGACCTTTCTCGCGGTGATAGGCTCTTACTTTAAGAGTAAATTATTGTAGATCGAGTAAATCTTTGATTTGTACTCGTGTTCAAGTATGAAATTCAATTCAGCAGCATTATAGTTGTTCACAACTTTTTGAGATTCAGAATCGAATTCATCATGCTCAATTTTAATGTTTATTGATCCAAAATTGGCTCGTTCACCCTCCACGGTTACACGACAATACAGGACACAGGTACTTTTACCTTTTGATAGAGTTTTACGGCGGTAAAATAGAATCTCCATTCTTTTTTTTCATGTGCGATGTTTTTTTTGATTGTGGGCTAAAAATAAATTTTGCTGTATCCTCGGTCATTTTACTGTATCCTCAACTGTTACCTAGGGACAGAATAAGCTAAAACAAGTATACGGCTACGCCCCCAAGGATTAACGGATCACCTCCAAATCAAAAAAACCATCTGGTTGAAAATATAAACTCCTGATAAATAGATGAATAAGAAACTTAAAGGTGTATTCCAGGAGGATATGGGGAGAAAAAATAAGGCCCCAGTTGTGGACTGGGGCCTTGACTACAAATCGACTTTTCAAGTCTTAGTGACCGCGTTAGGATTCAAACCTAAAACCTTCTGATCCGTAGTCAGATGCTCTATTCAGTTGAGCTACGCAGCCATTCTCGTTTCGAGATCACAAAGGTAGAGAGAAATTTTTACAATCCAAACTTTTCTGAAAAAAAAATTAATTTTTTAGCGAATCTAGTTTTTCAAGTTGAGTAGTTTGGTAATGCTGATAGACACGAATGATGATCGACAGCGCCACCGTCACCTCAGCTGCCGCCACCACCATGACCATCAACGAAAAAAATTGGCCTTGAAATCGCTGAGGATCATATTGGCTGAAGGCTATAAAATTCAAATTCGCCGCATTCAACATCAACTCAATGCCCATTAAAACAAAAATAGCCTGCTTTTTCACCAACGCAATCGCTAATCCTACCGAAAACAGTACAGCAGATACCAATAAGAAAAAAGACAATGGAATCATTCCCTATTATTTTTTAACGCGTTGGCGAGCCACATACGCTGACCCCACCAAGGCCACCAACAATAAAATACCAATAATCTCAAAAATACTGACGTAGTCCGTCAACAATACCAAACCCAGCGGTTTGACCCCGGAAATCGGCTCTTGTGCCTGCTCTCCATCCAAAACAAAGTGGGCACTCATTAAATAGACCAACAAAAAACTAAAAAAAAGCAAAGCCGTCAGCATACCCCACCAAGGCAGTTCAGGATCTCGATTTTCCATAGGGCGCGTGAGCATGATACCAAATATCAACAACACCAAAATTCCACCCACATATACCATCACCTGCGTTACTCCCACAAAATCTGCCCCTGCCAAAACAAACAGCCCTGCCAAACCCAACAACGCCATCAATAAACTAAATGCCGCGTAAAGCACGTTCCGGGAAATTAAAACCAATACGGCTCCCCCCAAACTTAACAACGAAAAGAAAAAAAATGCGAACGTAATAGCATGTTGCCTTACCTCCTCTGAAAAAATACCTTCCATCACTCTGCTTTGGGTTTCATCTTGGGAATAAATGGCTTCTTCACCACTTGGTGCGCCTCCGTATCGGTCGATTTACTCTCCGCCGATTGAACTTCATCCTCCAGCCTGTCACTTTTTGCCACCTCCTCCTGGGATACCTCAGGTTTGATTTTAGGCCTAAAAACTGGCTTGGGCTTTGGGGTATTCTCCACCGCAGGAGCGGTAGTATCGTCCCCTACCGTCTCGGAAGGCCTTGACTTGGGTACAAAAACTGGCTTTGATTTCGCAACAGGCTCACCAGAGGGCATCGGCTCCTGCGAGGAATCACTTTCGGCGACTTTAGGTTTTGACTTAGGGACAAACGATGGACGAGGTTTGGGAGCTTCAATCTCGTCATTCTCACCCGATAGCGCCGTCGTGGTCCCCTCAGGTTTGGCTTTTGGCATAAATGCCGGACGTGGCCTAGCTACTTCGGACGCTTTTTTAGCTTCTGTACTCTCTGTGGAAATCTTGGCTTTGGCCTCCGCTTTTTCAGCCATATATTGATCGTACAAAGCCTGCTTTTCTTGAACTTCCGCTTCACTCAAATTAGAAAACGCAAAATTCAAGTCTCGAATATCGAGCACAGAATAATCAAATTCATTGTTCATGGTTAAACACTCGGTCGGACAAACCGTCGTACAAAGCCCACAAAAACAACATTTCGCTAAATCAATGTTGAATTTAGCCGCATGCAACCGAACCGGTGAACCATCCGATGTATGGCGAATGATATCCGGCGATTTTATGGCCTCGATTTCAATGCAATTGACCGGACAAATCTTCGCACATTTGTCACAGACAATGCAATCGTCTATTTCACAATCCAACTGATTTCGCCCATGATCTGGAATCGATATCATCTCATGTGGATATTGCAACGTGACGTGTCCGGCACCAAACTGAAAATAGCCCGGATCCTGAACATTTCGAGGCCCCAACCCCCGACGAGCGGCCCACAGATGTCGCCAAGTTAGCGACAAACCTTTGATCGAGGTTTTAATCCCCCGGCGTATTTGACCAAAATATGACATGCAACAAAGTTAAGCTCTATTCTAAACAATTAAGAAAGCAAAATTGGTTATTTTTGTCCTCATTTTTAATTGCTGTAAGGATAACTACCTTACCCTATCAAGTATGAAGACTTTTTCCCTTTCTTTAGTTCCCGAAATTGCCTTAGATCCCATTCGGCTTCGAGAACACCTCCATAAAAATTGTCTGAATCAGACCGAAGCTCCTTTTTCTTTTCGAAAAGTCAAAGAATCCATCGATGGAAGAAAAGGAAAGGTCATCCTCCATATCGAGGTAGAGGTTTATATTGACCAAGATCCTCCTCCATTGTTGCCCTCCCAAAGAGCCTACAAGGTACCTCTCAATGCCCCACACGCGATTATTGTTGGCGCTGGTCCTGCCGGGATGTTTGCTGCCTTGCGATTAATTGAACTGGGAATTAAGCCCATCCTATTGGAACGAGGAAAGGATGTTCGGGCCAGACGACGCGACTTGGCAGCCATCAACAAAGCCCATGTAGTAGACCCCCATTCCAACTACTGTTTTGGTGAAGGGGGAGCTGGAACCTACTCAGACGGCAAACTTTATACCCGATCAAAAAAGCGTGGAGATATCCGCCGCATTCTGGAAATCTTCGTTCAGCATGGCGCCACCGACCGAATCCTAGTCGATACCCACCCACACATTGGTACCAATAAATTACCGGGCGTTGTGCAAGCTATGCGGGAGACTATTCTTACGGCTGGTGGGGAAATACATTTTGAACAATTTGTCACCGACCTCCTTCTTCAAAACCATCGACTCCTCGGTGTGAAGACCTCCGATGGGAAAGAATGGCTCGGAGAAGGGGTCATACTAGCCACAGGACATTCGGCCCGAGACATTTTTCAACTCTTGAGAGATAGGGAGGTCCAGATCGAAGCCAAACCTTTTGCCATGGGCGTCCGGATTGAACATCCTCAATCGTTTGTTGATCAATGCCAGTACCATCGCACGCAGCGTGGGCTACTACCACCCGCGGCCTACAGCTTGGTAACTCAAACCTTTCACCAAGGTATTCAGCGTGGTGTGTTTAGTTTTTGCATGTGTCCAGGCGGATTCATTGTACCCGCAGCCACAGCTCCGGGTGAATTGGTGGTGAATGGCATGTCGCCCTCCCGACGCGATTCCTACTTCGCCAATTCAGGTGTCGTGGTCGCAATTCACCCACAAGATTGGGAGAAATTCGTTCCGGACCACGGACCTCTGGCTGCATTGGCTTTACAAGCTGAAGTGGAACAATCCGTATGGAATCAAACCCGCCAATGGGCCGAGGAGGGAAAATGGCAAGTAGCTCCTGCACAACGAATCCCCGATTTTCTTCGAGAAAAGGTATCTAGTTCCTTAGCACCTACCTCCTACCAGCCTGGTTTGGTGGCTGCTCCCATGCATGAAATCCTGCCCGATTTTATTTCTAAGCCTCTTCAACAAGCTTTACCTCAATTTCAGAAAAAAATGAAAGGGTATTCATCATGGGATGGCCAAATAATCGGCCTAGAAAGTAGAACCTCCTCGCCCGTCCGCATCCCCAGACACCCAGAAACACTAGAACACCCAACTACTCATGGGCTTTTCCCTTGTGGTGAGGGTGCGGGCTATGCAGGGGGCATCATGTCGGCCGCCATGGACGGAGAGCGATGTGCAGAAGCTTTGGCCAAGACACTTACAACTTCCTAATTTATTGATTACTTTTGCAGTTATTGCATTATTTCACATACCATATGACTTCTCACCAGATCCGACAGGCCTTCCTAGATTTCTTCCAAGAACGTGGACACCTCATTGTGCCTTCCGCTCCATTGGTCGCGAAAAATGACCCCACCCTGATGTTCAATAACTCAGGTATGGCTCAATTCAAAGACTTTTTCCTAGGAAATGGTACACCGCCCAATTCCAGAATTGCCGATACCCAAAAATGTCTCCGAGTTAGTGGAAAACACAATGACCTAGAGGAGGTGGGTTTTGACACCTACCACCATACGATGTTTGAAATGCTGGGCAATTGGTCCTTCGGTGATTACTTTAAGAAAGAAGCTCTTCTATGGTCATGGGAACTCCTAACCACCGTCTATAAATTACCCAAAGAACGTATTTATGTTTCCGTTTTTGAAGGAAATGAAGCTGATGGCGTCCCGTTCGATCAAGAGGCATTTGATATCTGGAAGGAGATTTTAGGTGGTGATGAACGCATTATTCTAGGTAACAAAAAAGATAATTTCTGGGAAATGGGCGATGTGGGCCCTTGTGGACCTTGTTCGGAAATCCACATTGACCTCCGCAATGATGAGGATGTGGCCAAAATTTCTGGTAAATCCTTGGTTAACGCAGATCATCCCCAAGTCATCGAGATCTGGAACAATGTATTCATGCAATTTGAACGCAAAGCGGATGGTTCTTTGATCCCTCTTCCCAATAAGCATGTCGATACCGGAATGGGCTTTGAACGTCTTTGCATGGCAATTCAAGGAAAACAATCAAATTACGACACCGATATTTTCCAAAACACCATTCAGGTCATCGAGAAAATGTCAAATAAGAAATACGGTATAAATGGTACTTTAGGATCGGACAACTATGTTGACGTAGCCATGCGTGTCATTGCTGACCACATTCGGGCCGTAGCCTTTACCATTGCCGACGGACAATTACCCTCCAATGCCAAAGCGGGGTATGTCATTCGACGAATTCTTCGTCGAGCAGTTCGGTATGGCTATTCGTACCTCGACTTCCGTGAACCTTTCCTAACGCACCTCGTACCTGTTTTGGCAGAGCAATTCAAATCGGTTTTCCCGGAGCTCCAGGCTCAAGTCGAATTCGTCTCCAAAGTAGTAGAGGAAGAGGAAAAAACCTTTTTACGTACTTTAGAAGCTGGATTAAAGCGCCTAGATCACTTATTTTCTCAGGATGTCCCGAATCAAACCCTTCCTGGGGAGTGGGTATTTGAATTATCAGACACCTTTGGTTTTCCTGTGGATCTAACAGCCTTGATCGCCAAAGAAAAAGGATTTGCCATTGATGAAGCCGGTTTTCAAAAAGCCTTGGCCGAACAAAAAGATCGAAGCCGAAAAGATGCCGCCAAAGAGGCCGCTGATTGGATTGAACTAGGTGATCTCGACGGAGTCACTTTCTTGGGATATGAAACCCTAGAGGCCACGACCACCTTAATGAAGTACCGAAAGGTTAAAACCAAATCGGGTGAAGAATTCCACTTAGTTTTGGACCAAACTCCATTTTATGCCGAAATGGGAGGGCAAGTGGGTGATACCGGGACTTTAACGCTCGAGTTACCCTCCGGTGAGTCTATCTCCTTTGCTATTTTGGATACTAAAAAAGAAAATGATCTGTTTGTACATGTCGCCCAAGATGCCCGCTTGACAGATTGGCTCGCTCAGTTTACAGCTCCTGTGCTCGTACAAGCCAAAGTAGAAGAATCCCGTCGTTGGAACATCGAGAAAAATCATTCTGCCACCCACCTTATGCTAGCCGCTTTACGGCAGGTATTAGGAAACCACATTGTACAACGAGGATCCTACCAAAATGATTCAGTGACCCGATTTGACTTTTCTCACTTTGCCAAAGTCACCGACGAAGAATTGAGAGCGGTCGAAGATATCGTTAATCAAAAAATCCAAGAAAATATTCCACTCATTGAAAGACGCAATGTTCCAATGGCAGAGGCTCTAACGCTAGGCGCAACGGCCACATTTGGAGAGAAATATGGTGACTTTGTTCGAGTGATTACGTTTGGATCGGACTTTTCAGTGGAATTATGTGGAGGTACCCACGTACCCGCCACGGGATCCATTGGCTTGTTTAAGTTTATCTCGGAGGGATCCGTTTCGGCTGGAGTTCGTCGGGTGGAAGCCGTGACAGGAGAACGCGCACTGGATTTAATGCGAGAACAACAACATACCCTTCAACAATTGTCGACCCTTTTCAAAGGCCAATCCGATATCGTGAAAGCGGTGGAAGCTTTGTTGGAAGAAAAGTCTGCCTTGCAAAAGAAAATCGATAAACTGGAAGGTGAAAAATTGCAAGTCATTCGGGAAGCTTTACTTCAAAAAATGCAAGTAGCAGATGGATTCACTTGGTTGGTCGAGGAAGTGGAAGTTCCAAATGCAGATGCACTCAAACAATTATGCTTTGACATCAAAGGAAAAGTAGGATCGGTAGCGATTATGTTAGGTGCTGTGATCGGAGGAAAACCACAATTGGCTGTGATGTTCTCAGAAGATGTGATGACCTCTCAGAAGTGGCATGCTGGTCAATGGGTGAAGGAAGCGGCTAAATCCATTCGCGGTGGTGGTGGTGGACAACCCCATTTTGCCACAGCGGGCGGGAGTGATTCGAACGGACTTTCAGCTGCTTTAGATTGGGGAAAAAGTCAATTCAAAGCGTAATCGCATTCATACTAGACCATTCATCCAAGGCGGTCAAGGTTTCATCCTTACCGCCTTGTTTTTTTAATGACTTCGTCCGAACTTGAGGTATGATTCAAAACAAAATGAAAGAAAAAAAAGGAAATTGGACACCTGGGTCGATGACTTTGTTTGGAACAGCCGCGAGCGTTTTGGCTGGAGTGATGACCACAGGGTGTCAGACCAGCGACCAAAACGATGGAGTAAGCTACGAAGAAGTTCAAATTCAAGAGGCTACCAAAGGGGTAATCACCAAGCTAAAAGAAGTGGAACCCAATCAATATACCATTGTGGAAGAATTGATGACCGAAACCAAAGACTCAGCTCAGGTTTGGATTGAAAAATTGGACGGAAGCTTACAAAAATTAAGTCTTGCAGAAGCCCAACAATTGGTATCGGCGGAGGACCAAGACTCCACCCAGGTGGCACAACGTTATGGTCAAAACAACGGATTTGGTGGATTAGGCTCTGTTTTATGGTGGTCTGGAATAGGCTATTTGATGGGAAGAAGCATGTCGGGAGGTGGATTCATGGGATTCTACCGTCGACCAGAGCAAAATCGTTCCGGTTACACCGGTGGGTTTTCTGGAGGGGGAGCCTATTACCGGTCGGCCCAAGCACCCGATCAAGTTAGACAAGGACTTTATCAATCCAGCACCACCCGGACGGTCTCCCGACCCATTGCCTCGGGCCGTTCAGGGTTTTTTCGATCTTCCTCACGTTCTTCAGTTAGTTCATGATACAAACACGCAGCATTCAACCACTCCCCTCTCGGCTGTATGCCGAATTGGGATGGGATTACTTTGTCTCGGAGGAGGCAACCCACTACATGAGTCAAGAATTTGTCTTGATTTCAGAAAAAAAATGCCGAGATCTCGCTCAGGTCTCTAATCAAGCTTTTGATGCTTGGGTAGAGGCTGCGCAATATGTTCTAGATCATGGGTTACTCGATCAAATGGGCATTCCTGATAATCTTCATCGATTGATTCGCTACACCTGGGAAAAAGATCAACACCTACATCTTTTAGGTCGATTTGATATTGTGGGTGAAAACCAACCGGTTATTCTGGAGTTCAATGCAGATACCCCCACCATGCTGCCTGAAACTGGTATTTTACAATGGTTACAGCTCAAACAAAATGGGCTTCCAGAGCGAAAACAATTCAATGATGTGTATTCTGCATTGGTTCAACAATTTAAACGACTGAAAGAACTCAATGCAGACAAAGTACCTGCTATGTTATTTTCTACCCTTTCCGGCTATGCTGAGGACGACAATAACGTACAATTCACTATGGAAGCTGCTGCCGAAGCAGGATTCGAAGTTCATTTTTGCCCCGTCGAAGAGGTCATTTTTTCGGAATTTGATGGCATTTTTGCTCCACAAGAACATGGAGATCCGGTCGCTTGTCCATTTTGGTATAAGTTGATTCCGTGGGAATTCATTGGTTGGGACGAGCCCGAATTGGCTGAAATCCTTACACGACTGGTCTTAAAAGATCGATTGATTGTGATTAATCCGGCTTATTCGCTCTTACTTCAATCGAAAGGTTTATTACCAATTTTGCACCAATTGAACCCAAACGCCCCCTTTATTTTACCCTCATTTTTTGAACAACCAAAAGCAGGCAAATGGGTAGAAAAAGTACTGATGGGTCGAGAAGGAGCCAACGTAAGACTAGTGGACGAATACCAATCGGGTACCATGATTGGCCCATATGGAGAACAAAAAACTGTCTTTCAGGCCTATACACCTCTCGATCAAGACGCAGCTGGTTATTATTACCAAGCGGGCGTATTTTTTTCTTATGAAGCGTGTGGTTTGGGTTTCCGTCGAAGTCGAAATAAAATCTTGGCCAATGATGCCCAATTTGTAGGACATTTTCAAGCAACTTAATGGCGCTACTTTGCGTATATAAAACAAAAACCAGTACACATCGTTTTTTGATGAGAATTTCGTAATATTCGCCCACTATTCAACATTACTAATGGAACCTATGAGAAAAAAGTATGCAGGACTTGTGCTGATTGGACTTGTGACTTGGTTGTCGGCCTGCAAACCCGTCGAACCGGAACCGTCCGGAGGAACCCCTGGAAGCAATGCCACGACAAATCCTAACTTGGAAGTAAATAATTGGATTTACGATCAGATGAAAACCTACTACTTGTGGACGAACCAAATGCGGTCCAAGTCAAGTACAGATCAACGGTTGGCTCCAGATGAATACTTTAAATCCATTTTGGTAGAGGCGGGTACATTGGATCGTTTTTCTTGGATCGAAAAGTCCGCAACCGAATTAACCAATTCGTTGCAAGGTCGCAATACCGTTTTAGGCATTCGGTCGACTACATTTTTCACCGATCCATCCCAAACCAATGTAGCTTTCGCTGTAGCGTATGCCCTACCCGGCTCCCCTGCCGATAAAGCCGGATTAAAACGTGGTGACTTCATCACAGCCGTCAATGGTGTGGCGCTCACGCAGGAAAACTTTTCCTCAGCATTGGCCCCAGAAACCGTCACGGTAACGTTGGGTGAATTTGTGAATGGGCGGATCGTTTCAACCAATCGTACCCTGACCATCACCAAAACCGAAGTGCAGACAGATCCAGTTTTGCATGCCAGTGTAATTGACTTAGGAACCAAGAAGGTGGGTTATTTGGTGTACTTACAATTCTTAAGTGCTTATGATAATAAACTCCGGGAAGTATTCGCGCAGTTCAAAGCCCAGGGTGTTAATGAACTGGTATTGGATCTTCGGTACAATGGAGGTGGATTTATTTCGTCTGCCGTCACGCTAAGCTCATTGATTGTTAAAAATTTGAGCACAAACAATGTAATGTACCGAGATCAATGGAATAAAGAAATTACAGATTTTTATGTGGCCCGCAATGGTCCAAATTTCTTTACCAAATTTTTCAATAACGAACCCAATAATTTGGGTACCTTAAATCGGGTATTTGTTCTGACCAGTCGTTCAACAGCCTCCGCGTCTGAATTGGTAATGAACAGCCTCCTGCCGTACATGGAAGTTATACAAATCGGTCAAAATACATTTGGTAAAAATGTAGGATCGATTACCATTCAGGACGAAACGAATCCAAAACGTTGGCAGTGGGGTATGCAACCGATCGTATTAAAAACCGTGAACGCGCAAGATAAATCCGAATATGGCACCGTGAATGGATTTGCCCCCAAAGCCGAGAACGTGCAAGCAGACAATGTTCTTCCGTTTCAGCCGTTTGGTTCGCGAAATGAAACCCTTTTGCGTGTCGCTTTGAACATCATCCAAGGTGGGCCTGCCGCGGTAGCTTCCAGTCGAGCCCGAATTCGTCCCGATCAAATGCTACCACTTGCAACCCCCGAATATTTAGGAGATAATCCGGTGGTCGACATGAAAGAAATGTGGGTAACGGGACCAGGTAAACCTTGATATAGGCTTAATTTTCACAAAAAGGGTTGATTCCATTAAGAATCAACCCTTTTTTTACCACAAGACTAAATACTTGCCTTAACAAGTATATTTGTATTTTTCTTTGAGAAATTTGGCAAATATTCCCTAAATTGCCACAAAAATAGACCTAACATCTGTCGATATGTCCACCGAAACCATCGCATTCGAAATCAAGCGTGTCAGCGAGAGTAGAATAAATCAGTTTGATCCGCAAAACATCGTATTTGGATCTTTGTTCACAGACCACATGTTGGTTGCTGATTGCATTCAAGGTGTATGGCAAACGCCGCAAATCATACCTTTTGGGGATATGGCATTTAACCCTGCCTTAGCCTCCTTGCACTACGGACAAGCCATTTTTGAGGGAATGAAAGCCTTTAAAAATGATGCTGGAGAGGTGTTACTTTTCCGTCCAGAGGAAAATTTCAAACGATTCAATATTTCTGCTGAGCGGATGTGTATGGCGCAGGTTCCAGAGGAAATCTTCCTCGGCGGATTGAAGGAACTTTTACGTTTGGATGCGGCCTGGGTACCTCAAGGAGAAGACAACTCGTTGTATTTACGTCCATTCATGTTTTCATCAGACATGTATTTGGGCGTTCGACCTTCCCAAAACTACCGATTCATGATCATCATGTCGCCAGCGGGTAAATACTACTCGGTTCCACCTAAAGTGAAAGTCGAGAAAGAATACATTCGGGCTGCGAAAGGTGGTGTTGGATATGCTAAATGTGCCGGGAACTACGCAGCATCGTTGTATCCTGCCAAACTGGCTGCCGAACAAGGCTATACGCAGCTCTTGTGGACGGATGCCGCCGAACATGCCTATTTTGAAGAGTCCGGCACCATGAATGTGATGTTCGTAAAGAATGGCACACTATTAACTCCTGCCACCTCGGATACCATTTTAAAAGGAATTACCCGGGACTCATTGTTGCAAATTGCACGGAACGAAGGTATTTCGGTTGAGGAAAGACGCATTTCGGTGCAAGAAATATTGGATGGAATCGAGTCCGGCGAAGTAACCGAGGCATTCGGTGTGGGCACGGCGGTGGTGATATCCCCCTTTGCCGCCATTGGTTCGGACGGAAAAGATTATACCCTGCCTACGCTAGGAGATCAAGCGGTTTCACTTCGATTGAAAAACGCCTTGGATGCCATTCGGACACAAAAAGTGGCCGATCCCTTTGGATGGGTAGTAAAAGTGGACTGATTACGTCAATTCCTGTAAAAAGAGACCCTTTGGAGAGGGTCTCTTTTTTTATGGCCATGGGAATAAGCCTCTTCCACCTTGGAATTATTTAAATAAATCTATTTTTAATACTAGACCAATCATATATTTCCAATTTTTTCTAATTTCGTTGGCTAAATTCCATGGGCCATGCTTTTTACCACATACCCCTTTTTACTCTTTTTTCCGGTGGTTCTATGGATGTATTGGAAACTCCCACCCCACCGCATTTCCTTCCGAAATGCGTGGTTATTAATGGCAAGTTATTTCTTTTACGGTTTTGCCCACTGGCCTTGGCTCGGAATTTTGGGATTAAGTACACTTTTTAATTTTGTTTGGGGCCGACAATTGCCGAAAGCATCCCATAAGAAGCTAAGTTTAGGAGTGGGTGTGTCAGGCAACTTAGCTTTATTAGGGCTTTGCAAATACGGTGGAACCTGGTTTTCCTCTTGGCAATTGGAAAACACGTGGATTGTACCCTTGGGGGTTTCTTTCTTTACATTTCACGGCATTTCCTATTTGGTGGACATATACCGAACCCATATTCAACCTGAAACCAATATCATTCATTTTGGTTTGTTCATGGCCTTTTTCCCGTTATTGGTAGCAGGGCCAATAGAAAGAGCCTTTCACTTGCTCCCTCAAATTCGGGAGCGCAAATCCATCGACTTTGCTCGTTGGCGAGTCGGATTACACTTGATGATCTGGGGATTTATCAAAAAAATGGGTATTGCCGATGGTTTAGCGGAAACCGCTGACCTTATGTTTGGACAGTACCATCAGTTTCATGGCTATTCTCTCCTTTTGGGACTTGTGGCCTTTTCATTCCAAATTTATGCAGACTTTAGCGGTTACAGTGATATCGCACGCGGACTTGCACATTTTTTTGGTTTTAATTTGCTTTTAAATTTTCGCTTTCCGTATCGATCCGCCTCGATCTCGGAGTTTTGGAAAAGATGGCACATATCATTGTCCTCTTGGTTTCGGGATTATGTGTACATTCCCCTTGGGGGATCTCGGCATTCCGTCTGGCAAACCCAACGAAATATTGCGGTTGTGTTTATTTTATCTGGAATTTGGCATGGCACCACGCTCAATTTTGCTGTTTGGGGGCTTATGCATGGGCTAGGTTATGCGATCTATCAACTGTATTCTCATGTTTCAAACCTCAATTTGCCTCGTTGGTTAGCTATTTTCCTCACCTGGTTGTTTGTTACCTGGGGATGGCTGTTTTTCCGGGCAGAATCGCTGGGTCATGCCACTGCCTATTGGCATTATATGTGGCAAACCATTTGGGCAAATCCCGGGCAATGGGATGGCTCAGGTAAATCCATCCTTTTCTTTTTATTTCCCTTGTTTGTTATGGAATGGTATCAAAAGAACCGTGCCGACGAGATCAATTTCCCCACCCATCGGGGAGCTAGATGGTTGCTCTACGGGGCAACAGGTCTTTGGATCGTCGGGACCATCGTATCAAATAGCCAAGCGCCCACCTTCATTTATTTCAATTTTTAACCATGAAATACCTACGCACTTTTCTACTAAGTTGTGGTCTAATCTGGGTTTTGGGTTGGATTGGAAATTATCTTTTGTTTCAATATCGGTATCAGGTTGTCCTGAAATCGTTTCTTGCCCCCTCCACAAAACCTTATTTGCTCTTGGGGAGCTCTCGCCTTTATCATAATTTGGATCTACTGACCCTTCATGATTCGGTTCAAATCATGTCAAAGCCCAATTTATATGGTATGGACATCGCGCATATCCTACATAACATCGATCTTACACATTACCAAAAAATCATTCTAGAATACCAGCCGATACATATTTCAGGAGAGAAAAACCAGGTGATGTTTTGGGACCCTACCCACATTTTCTTTTCCTTAAAATGGTGTTTTTCGGCTCAAGACTATATACAAACTCTAGGAAATACTTTTCTGTGGCGACATCTTAAAGCGCAGTTTTCTGGATTCAAACTCCCCCCAAGGGTCCTTCAATGGCCTATGGGTACGTATCCTGATTTGCAAAAAGCCGCCACTTGGGAAGTGAAAAAGTCTAGAGCTAATCCCCTGAGCGAATCGATGCGTTTTCCGGTAAGCTGCCCAAATCCTGCATTTTACCAAGATTTACGTACCCAGATTCCACAACACATAGAGGTGATTCTGGTCTATCCATTTGGTCACCCCCAACGATTGAGTGCTTGTTCCATACCCAAAACCTTACCAATTTGGGATCTCAGTACGACCCACTATTCTCCTCATGATTTGTTCGACGACCGGCACTTGAATCCCCACGGAAGTAAAAAAATGACGGTATTATTCAATCGATTTGTAAATGAAAATACCCTATCAAATTAGTATTTTTCTAAGGTTTTGTGCAGAACAACTTACCTAAATTCATACCCTCCTTGACTGTATTTACCAATTCGCTCGACTTACAAATTGCTTGTTTACAATTCCTTAACATAACTTCTTATATTATTTAAAGGTAAACTTGGATAATATAAAGGGCTTTGGGTCAAATAAAAAAAAAAGAGGAAGTGGCTTTATTTTCATGGCAAAAAATGTCGAATTTTGGCGCGTTAAAGAGAAACCACGAATCTCAAACAAAAAATCCAATTAAAATCCCCATTTGTATGATGAAAACGTCTACGCTGATGAGATTAGCTTCTGTGCTTTTCTTAAGCTTCGTGATGTCTATTTCGGTGATGGCACAGGTTACCTCCTCTGCTATTAGCGGATTTGTCACCGACGCCAAGAAAGAAGCCTTACCCGGTGCAACTGTTGTTGCCGTGCACACTCCCTCTGGTACCAAATACGGTACAGTTACCAATACCGAGGGTCGGTACAATTTTCCTTCTGTTCGTGTCGGTGGTCCTTACAAGATCACCGTTTCTTTTGTAGGCTACCAAACCATCTCCAAGGATGGAGTTATTGCCAGCCTAGGTACTACTGCCAACGCGGATGTGGTTTTGAACGAAGAAGGCACTTCTTTAGATGAAATCATTGTTCGTTCCACCAAATCTGACATTTTCTCGTCGGATCGGACAGGTGCAGCTGCTTCGTTTGGAACATCTGCCATCAACAGCCTCCCCACCATTGGCCGGACGATCGATGACATCACCAAGTACAATGCCTATTCAAATGGCCGGTCATTTGCCGGACAAGATAGCCGTTTCAATAATATTACCATCGATGGCTCGGTATTCAACAACGGTTTTGGATTGGGTTCCTCTGCTCAAGCTGGTGGCCGGACAGGTACCACGGCTGTTTCGTTGGATGCGATCGAAGAAATCCAAGTGAACATTGCTCCTTTTGATGTTCGTCAGTCAGGTTTTGCTGGTGCGGGTATCAACGCCGTCACTCGTTCCGGAACCAATACCTTCTCGGGATCTGCTTATCAGATCTTCCGAAATAGTGATTTGATTGGTAAAAAAGCCAATGGCATTTCCTTGCCGACCATCAACGTTAACGAGCAGACTTATGGTGTTCGTTTGGGTGGGCCGATCATCAAGGATAAGCTATTCTTCTTCGTTAACTACGAGAACTTTACCTCCTCAACTCCCGCTTTGAACTGGGTAGCCAACCGGCCTGGAGCCACCGGAAACGTATCGCGTGTTTTAGCCTCCGATTTGGAAGATTTAGCTAATTTCATGCAAACGAACTTCAACTACAATATCGGAGCTATCGACAATTTTAATAATGAGATTGCCTCCCGTAAAGGTTTGATCCGTTTGGACTATAACATCAACAACAATCACAAATTATCGGTACGTTACACGGGCCATAATTCTTCTTCAGATGTGTTGATCAGTAACTCCAACTCATCCAACACAGCCGGTAACGGAAACCGGACCAACTCGGCGCTTGCTCTGTCAACTCAGAACTCAGGATATGTTATCCAAGATAATACGCGCTCCATTGTTGCCGAATTAAACTCAACTTTTGGCTCTAAATTTGCCAACAATTTCATTGCGACGTATAACAAACAAATCGAAGACCGGGATCAAACCAATAACTTCCCGACCATCGATATCTTGCGTGAGGGATCTACTTATACTACCATTGGGATGGACCCATTCACCCCGAATAACAAGTTAAATTACTCGACCCTGAACTTCACCAACAACTTAACCATTTTCGCCAACAAACATTTGTTGACATTTGGTTTGTCGTTTGAGCAATTCGTTTCGAACAACGTGTTCTTCCCTTCTTCGAATGGTGTGTACGTTTTCAACTCAATTCAGGATTTCAAAACTGCTGCTTTGGCCTACAAAGCCAACCCCAACTTAACCGTCTCTCCGGTGGTTATGCCTCGTTTCAACTACCGTTACTCGTTATTGCCTGGTGGAGTTGAGCCTTTGCAGCAACTTCGGGTAGCCACGTATTCAACTTATCTACAGGATGAATTCCAGGTGAATCCTAAATTAAAATTAACCGGAGGCCTTCGTTTGGACATCTTTGATTACGACAATTCAACTTCTGAGTCGTTCTTCAACCCCATCGTTGCCGGTTTAACGTACAAGGATGAAAACGGACAGAACTTACGTGTCAATACCGGTGCTTTCCCGAAAGCCCAGCTTTTAGTTTCTCCTCGTTTTGGATTTAACTACGATGTAAAAGGAGATAAAACAACCCAAGTTCGTGGGGGAACTGGTATCTTCGTTTCGCGTATTCCGCAAGTATTGGTATCTAACCAGCTAGGGAACAACGGTGTCAACACGGCCGTAATTAACGCAGTAAATACGACAGCCTATCCTTTCACTTTGGATCCTTCGGTTTACCGCCCTACCAATACCAACATCGCTAATCTGCCTCCTTACGTAGTCAATGCTTCGGTAGAAGATTTGAGAAACCCAATGATTTGGAAGACCAATATCGCCATCGATCAGAAATTACCTTTCGGATTGATCGGTACTTTGGAAGGTATCTACAACAACAATATCCGGGCTTTGCGGTACATTGATGCCAACTTGAAAGATCCAACCACGACTTTCACAGGAGCTGATAACCGCGATCGTTTCCCTGCCTCTGGCCTGTCTGGTGCGGCTGTGAACCCAGCTCGTTTCCTTAATTCTGCTACCACCAACGTCTTCGTCTTAACCAATACAAATCAAGGAGACTCGTACTCTTTGACGGCTAAATTGGAAAGACCAGCCGAAAAAGGATTGGGGGGTATGGTAGGTTATACATTTGCTAAAGCGCGGGATATTCAGGCGGTTGGATCCACTGTACAAGCCAACATCCCAACGGTACGTGGCCAAAATTTCCTTGACCTAGCATTGTCTGACAATGACTTGAGACATCGTTTTGTTGGATTTGCCAACTATACCTTAAACTATGGTGGCAAATTTGGTGGAGCTACAACCTTCACTCTGGGAACGGTGATCAACTCTGGATTTAGAACTTCCTATGTATTTGGTAATGATTTCAACGGTGATGGCCAAAACAACGACTTGATCTTTGTTCCGAACCGGGCATCTGACCTAACCTTCCTTCCATTGACCGTAGGTTCAGGCGCGAATGCGGTTACCTTTACCCCAGCTCAGCAAGCCGAAGCATTTGATATTTTCATCAATAATAATCCTTACTTAAGTACTCGTCGTGGTCAATACGCGGAACGGAACGGAGCCTACTCACCAGGATTAGCCCGTTTTGATTTTACAGTAGAGCAAGATTTCTATGTAAAAGTGAAAAACTCACGCAATACCCTTCGTTTCCGTGCCGATATCTTGAATATTGGAAATATGTTGAATAACAAATGGGGTGTTGGCTGGGCTCCAACCAACTTGAACCCATTGAATGCCATCGTGGCTGCCAATGGATCTGTTTCGTACCGGTTAGGTACTCAGGTTATTCGCAACGAGGCCGGCCAAAACCAAACCATTCTACTTCGTGATTCTTTCGTGAAAAGTATCACCGTCGGTAACGTTTGGCAAGGCCAGTTGAGTGTTCGTTACATCTTCAACTAAGACAAAATGAACCACAAAAAAAGTCGACCAAATGGTCGACTTTTTTTGTATTCACAAGAATGAGAATTAAATAGCTTCCAAAATCCTTTCGATCGACACGGCATGTCCGATTTTCTCTTTTAGATCAGAAATCGATACGCGCTCTTGCTCCATTGTATCGCGGTGGCGAATGGTAACCGTACCATCCTCCATGGTTTGATAATCAACTGCAATACAGAACGGTGTTCCGATGAGATCCTGACGAGTATATCGTTTTCCAATGGCACCACCATCGTCATATACCGCTCGGAAACTTGACTTAAGACTTTGGGTAATTTCTTGCGCTTTTTCAGCCAACCCGTCTTTCTTCACTAAAGGCAAAACTGCCACTTTTATAGGCGCTAGAGCCGGATGGAGCTTTAAGAACAACCTTTCTTTGATTTGGTCCCCCTCCCCAACTAGCTCTTTGGTATAGGCATGACATAAGGTAGCTAAGAACAGGCGATCGGCCCCAACAGAGGTTTCTACCACATACGGAATGTAATTTCCATAAGGCTTCCCATTTTCATCCAATTCCGGATCAAAGTATTGTTGCTTTTTCTTGGAAAGCTCTTGATGATTGCGAAGATCAAAATCAGTTCTCGAATGAATACCTTCAATTTCGCGAAAACCAAATGGAAACTCAAATTCAATATCGACCGCCGCATTGGCATAATGAGCCAGTTTTTCGTGGTCATGGTAGCGTAATTTGGAAGCAGGCAAACCAATAGCCTGATGGAACTTGAGCCGAGTCGCTTTCCAATTTTCATACCAAGTCATCTCGGAACCAGGCCGCACAAAAAATTGCATTTCCATTTGTTCGAATTCTCGCATCCGGAAGGTAAATTGGCGTGCAACGATTTCATTTCGAAACGCTTTGCCTATTTGCGCGATTCCAAACGGCACTTTCATTCGGCCACTTTTCTGGACATTCAAGAAATTCACAAAAATACCTTGTGCAGTTTCGGGCCGTAGGTAGATCAAACTTGAATCTTCTGCTACTGAGCCCACTTGCGTGGAAAACATCAGGTTAAACTGGCGCACCTCCGTCCAATTCCCTGTTTTCGAGATTGGACAGGTAATCTTTTGATCGATGATTAGCTGGCGCACACCCTCCAGGTCTTCAGCACCGAGCAATCGCCCCATTTCTTCCAATAAGGCTTTGGCCTCATCAAGTTTACCCTCCTTTTCCAATTCCTCTGCTTTACCTTCCAAAAGTTGGTCGGCACGGTAACGCTTTTTAGAATCTTTATTGTCGATCATCGGGTCATTAAATCCATCCACATGGCCTGAGGCCTTCCAAGTGAGTGGATGCATAAAAATGGCGGCGTCGATACCCACAATATTATCATGCAGCTGGGTCATGGCTTTCCACCAAGCCGACTTTAGGTTATTTTTCAGTTCAACTCCATTTTGTCCATAGTCATACACCGCTTGTAACCCATCGTAAATTTCAGAGGATGGAAATACAAAACCATATTCCTTGGCATGGGCAATAATATCTTGCAGCGTGGTCGCTGGCGTCTGAGTGGATTCGCTCATTCTTTTCGTACTGATTGCGTGTTAAAAAAACAAAATTAAGGAATCGCCTTCAAGTTTCCTTCGAATTTGATTGAATTCAACCCCATAAAGGTGTTCCCTCCGTACAATTTTTACACATTTCGATGGAAGATCTAGCTCCTTGGAGTTTTTGACGAAAATCTTGATAGGCAACCGATTGCCAAACCTCACCAAATGATTTTTCCGGAACTTGACCCATCACATGGTGGGCATCTTTATCAAAACAACAGGGTACTACCCGACCATCCCATGTAACCACACAAGAATGCCACATTTTCCAACAATGATTCAACCATTTATTTTTGATGACGAATTTTCCGGGCGATACCTCTGCATACCGTGCATATCGATCTTGAGTAGGAATTAGAGGCGAGCCCTGTTCATAGTCATAGATTTGAGCGGTTTTTAATCGGACTTCGTCGACGCCAAGGGACTTGGCCAAACTTCGAACATCCTCTAACTGATGCTCATTGGGACGAACCACCAAAAACTGAAAAATCACATGGGGGGTAGACGACTTTAGCGTTTTCTTCCAATGAATTATCCGGCGGGTACCTTCCAACACTTTATCCAAGTTGCCCCCTACTCGGTAAGCTTCGTAGGTTTCTTGGGTAGTACCGTCGATCGAAATAATTAATCGACTCAAACCCGATGCCACCGTCTTTTTCGCCATGTCATCCGTTAAAAAATGGGCATTGGTGGAGGTTGCTGTGTATATCCCCTTGGCGCGAGCTTGGGAGACCATCGAGAGGAAGTCAGGGTGTAGGTAGGGTTCGCCTTGAAAGTAAAAGGTAAGATAGAATAGACTGTCTGCCAATTCATTGATCAGTTGGGAAAAAACAGGAACTGAGAGCATCCCAGTTGGCCGAGTAAACGAACGAAGCCCACTAGGACACTCCGGACAACGAAGATTACAAGAAGTGGTTGGCTCAATTGCCAGAGCCATGGGTAGGCCCCAGATCTGACTAGAATTTCCCCAGCGACTCCGAACATAGCTGATAACGATCTTACTTGCATTCCATAACCGAGAAATTCGGAGAGTTTTGAGGAATTGAAAATAGTCCTGCAAGGAAGTTAAACTGACCATTTCAATCCGGTATTTGGTTAAAAATAGGCGTCAGACGAGGATCCGTCTCTTGTTTTTTTGCCTCAGTAACCAACGCTTTGAACTCAGGTAAATCAGCCAGTTGATAGGCTATTTGGAAGGCCCCATATCGGATAATGGGTTGATGGCTTGTCAACAACCATTTTCGAACCCAAGGCAAAGCCCTTTTCTGTTCTGAGGGCTCCAATAAGGTCAAATACGAAGCATATAATCCCATGATCGGATAAAGGTCCGATTCGGGGAACTGTGGCAATGTGGCGAGGATCCAATTGTGTTGATTAACATCCCGTTGATTGACATAGTAATTAGCAAGGGCACTCCAACTGTGCACATCAATCCGATTTTTATACAAAGCCATAAGTTCAGTGGCATCTGCCGGATTATTCATCAAAATAGCTTCCAAAGCGGCCCCTTGCACTACCCAAGCCGAATCCTCCAAGGCTGCGCGAAACAATACCTCATTTTGCGCATTCATGAAATTCTTTACGGCCAAAATAGCGTCGGCCCGAACCAGGGCATGGGGATCAAAACGAATGACCTGTTGTAAGGCTTTCTCGACCTTCAAAAAATCTTCTCCATCGTAATCAAATAGGGTTTGAACGGCCAATTGGCGAACTACCCAAGAAGAATCCTTCAGAGCAGATAACACCGCCGACCGAATGGTACTATCTTGTAAAGGTGAGATAAAACGCAGTGTATCCTCACTTGCCGTAAGTTTTTGGAGGCTCTCCAGTCGACTTCGAAACCGCGGAGCTTTTTCTAATTGAAGGATGAGTTCGTCTTTTGATTTCGGATGTTGAATTTCGGCAGGTAATACATGAAATGGATCAAGAATTACCAATGGGGGGGTAGAACTTTGGGGTAAGTCAAATATCAATCGCTGCTCTAACATGCGTTTTTGAATGAATTGCCAGTTCTGGCCGTTCCAAACTGCGCAGGTAATTGGCAATTGGTAAACACGGGAGGAATCCAGTTGACTAACCAAAATCTGCGATTGGGTGACCTCGACCTGAAGCTTTGGATGGCCTGGTTGAAGCATCCATTGATCAAAAAACCATTTTAAATCTCGACCAGTTACCTCCTCTACCACCCGACGATAATCATCCATTTCAGCCGTCTGGTATCGAAAACGGGAAAGAAAGCGTTGCATTGAAGTAAAAAAAGCATCATCTCCCACTTCATGACGCAACAAATGGAGAATCCGGCCACCTTTGGCATAAGAATGGGCATCGAACATATCATCAGGATGACCATAGTCAAACCTCAGAATGGGTACTTGCTTTTCTTTTGATTCTTCCAAATATTGATTCCAAGCTTTCAAGGAAATCCACTCAGCGGCTTCTTTTCCTTGGGAGGCTTCTTTCCAGAGGTATTCAGAATAATCTGCGAAGGATTCATTTACGGCCAAATGAGACCAAGACTCACAGGTCACCAAATTTCCAAACCATTGATGAAAAAGTTCATGGGCTATGATATCCTCCTGATCTTGATCGACCAACTGATTAGGGGATTTCAAGATAAAATCTCCATGCACCGTAGCCCCTGTATTTTCCATTGCACCGGTGACAAACTCGCGGGCAACAATTTGTGCATATCCAGGCCAAGGGAAAGGTGTCCCGGTTAAAAATTCAAAGAAGCGAATCATCGAACCTGTTTTCCCAAAAATAGCTTGCGCGGAAGAGGCATATTTTTTCTCCACATAATAGGCTATTTCATGTCCTTTATACACTTGATCGGGTATTTTCTCCCATTCCCCCACCGCGATCATGGTCAAATAAACGGCATGTGGTTGTGACAGAATCCAGGTATCCTCACGCTGACCGTTGGCAAGTTTTTTCCTCGATTTTAGCAATCCATTCGATAGCGTTTCGAAACGATCTTCAACTTTTAGAATAACCTCTTGGGTATGTTTTTGATTGGGAGAATCCAAGGTAGGAAACCAACACGAGTTGCCATGGGTCTCTCCTTGTGTCCAAAGTTGTGTGGGAAGATCCGGCTGTTTTTCATCAGCATCCACAAAATACAATCCACGGTCCGTTGATTTTATCGATGGAATTGCTTTTTTAAGTAAATCAGGCCCAGCAAGATAGGAAACAGAAACCTCGAGGGTATCGAAACGACTTACTTGGCGGCCCAGTGGAATAGTCAGGATTCGATCGTTGTATTGAAAGGTACTCTTTTTTCCTTTGACCCTCACCTCGGAAATCACCATGCCTTTGGCATCCAATATCACTTGGTTCTGAGGATAAAAGTACGGCTTTAACCACAAGGTGGCTTGGCCTTGAATACGTTCAGTGGCGAATAAGGGGGTAATCTCCAGACGTGAATGAAGTAAATCAAACGCGAGCTCCTGCGAACCTTTTTGTTGGCTAAAAACGCTCAGATGTACCCAAAGAAAGCAAATACCAATCAAATACCTCATTTTGTTTCTTTTAAGAATTGAACAGCTTTATTGGCCGGAAAGAAGGAAACCAAGACACCGATTCCCAAAACCCCGGCAACGATTTTCACCAAGTCGAGTCCGTCCACACGAACTGGATAGGCATCCACAAGGGCACTCGACATACCCATGGAGACAAAACCATACGTTTGCTGAAGCCAGCAAAGTGCCATTCCGAGGAGTAGCCCGGTACCTGCTCCCATACAGGTGATGTAGACGCCCTCGGTTAAGAATAATTTGAAAATAAGCTGAGTATCTGCTCCAATCGCCCGCAGGATACGTATATCCTCTCTTTTTTCAATAACAAGCATTGTCAAAGAAAAAAAGATATTAAAGGAAGCAATACCGATAATGAAAAGAAGAGCGATAAAAATGAACAACTTTTCAATTCGAATGGCTCGAAACAAGGCCTCATTTTGTTGATCTTGATTGAGTACTTGAAGTCCCTCAGGTAAGGATTGGATCAATTCCTCTTGAACCGATTCGATGGAATGACCGGGCCGAATAAAAACTTCGAAATGTGTAATTTGATTTTCTTTTTCGGTCAATTCTTGAACTACTTCCAAAGGAGCATACACCCAATTGTCGTACCGTTGTTCGAGCGAAAAAACACCTGACGTTTGCAGACTGACGGCATTGATATTTTCCTCCGGATTGAGCACATTCAAGGACCGATTGTTGGGGTACCAAAGCTCAAGGGGAATGGAAAAGTCCCGCAAATTCATTTGAAGACCATTTAACACACCACCACCTACTACCGCAAAGTGATAGGGACCTTCCTCGGTGAGAAGTAAACCATCCCGGATAGAGGATCTTATGGGTGAGAATTTCTGAAACGTTGAGTCAACCCCGTGCAATGTCACCACCATCTGTCCATCTCGATAACGTGCTAGGGCATTGACTTCGAGAACCGGTGTGATATGATGGATGGCAGGATTCTGTCGAAGCCTCAAACTCCATTTTTCTGAGGCCGAGAAAGTGCGGTTGTCGGTTCTTTTGATTTTAAGTTCGGGATCAAACGACTTAAAAATAGAGCGATTGAGGTCCTCTAATCCATTAAATACCGATAAAATCACCACCAAGGCAAATGTACCCACGCAAACGCCAAGTACCGACAACCAAGAAATGACATGAATGAACCCTTTCTTTCGCCGAGAATAAAAGTATTTTTGGGCAAGGAAAAAGTGCACCCAACGCATAGGCTTTAGTCTTTATATGGATGATTTAGTTTGCGAATACTTTCTTCTTCGTCGGGAATTTCCAAATCGGCGAAAAGGGATTCAATTTTCTGGGCATATTCGGCGGTGTCATCCAAATAAAACTGGAAGTCGGGTACGATTCTAAATTGATGACGAACCCGCTGTCCAAGATGCATTCGGATCACTTTGCTGTTTTCTTGAATTTTCTCGAGAATCTCTTGTTTATCTTTCGCTTGCAAAAAACTGAGATACACACGAGCAATGGCCAAATCTGGAGTTACCTTAACATCAGTTATGGTAACGAATGTGGATCCAAAAATTCCTCGTAGTTCTTTTTGAAAAATTTCACCTAAATCTTTATGGATTTGGCGGGCGATTTGTCTCTGTCGCTTCGATTCTGTCATTGCGCCTTTCTTTTTTACAAATATCTTGACTTATTTTGGTTTATCCTTTTTTGACCCTATAATTTTGTCCAATTAAACCATTCTCGACTCGTGCTCACATTTTTCAGGATAAATGCTTTTTTTCAAATCATTGTATTGGCCGCTTTGTGGATTTTAATGCAATTTGATTTATTTTCAAACCAAGCACCCCGATTAACCTTGGAGCTTGAATGGTTGCTAATCGGGGAACAATTGCATTTGGGAAAAAACCTATACAGTGAAGTATTAACGTTGATTTCTCCTTTGTCTGCCTATTTCTACCAATTTTTTTATTTTCTGTTTGGTCGAAATTTTTTGGTTTTTCAGGGTTTAGCCGTTGGCTTTGCCTTTCTTCAAAGTTTATATTTTGTTTGGATAACTCAAAATCGCCAAACCTTTACCGAAAAAAATTATTTGGTTGGAATCATTTACCTGATCCTCATGCATGCGTGCTTTGATCTAACCAAACTTTCCCCTCCCCTCTTGGGTATGTTTTGGGTTTTGTTTTCGATCAACCAAGTACTCAAACAAATTGAAAGTCGAGCGGGGGTGCGGGATGATATCATCGAGGTTGGAATTTTCTTGGGCATTGCCGGACTGTTCTACCCCCCCTACTGGGTATTGTTGATTTGGGTGTTTCTATCCACGATCCTGTACTCAAGTATTAATCCCCGTCAACTTTTGTTGGTATTAATCGGATTTGCTCTGCCATTGGTGGCAATTGGTTTGTTTTTTTATTTCTCCCAAAATACCGCTTTCAATACATTTTGGTTGATGAATAGCCTCTCTTTTAGTAAGTTTCCTGCCTCTGAGTGGTTTTCTCAAGTCCGTGCTTGGTCGATCCCCTTGGTGATTGCAGTGATGGGAATCATCAAAATGTTAAAAGGAACTCGGTACAGTAATTACCAGAATCGATACCATCAAGCGTTTCTATTGTATCTGGCTCTATGTTTGGCCATCATGCTATTGGCCCCACAACAAATCCCCATGTACCTCATGGTGACCGTCCCTGGGCTAACCATTTTCATTTCGGGCTTCTTTATTCATTTAAGGGGAACATGGCTACCAGAATTGTACTTCACTTTGTTTTTAGCCTCCACACTAGGGAATTACATCCTCGGAATCAAAGGGATGTCGGGAGGTGCGGGACAAGAACATACCTCACTTCGACTGGGCCCATCGACCCTCCCACTTAAATTTCATGGACAACGTCTGTTGATATTGGGATCCAACTTAGCTGAATACCAGGATGCCCAACCCGCCACCAAGTATTTAAATTGGAACATGGCTAAACAAGATTTTAATAGCATTGAGCGGTACGAAAGCCTGGTTTCTATTTTTGATACGTTTGCCTCGTCCCCACCTACGTTGATTTTAGACAAAGAAAATTTAATGCCTTTACTCATGAAAAAGATCCCGGTCATTCGGACACAATACAAGGCGGTTCCGAAGTACCCGGGATACTATCAATTGGTTTCTTCTGAGTGACTTAGCAAGAAATCTTATTGACACGAGTGGCGTGCCGTCCTCCTTCAAATTCGGTCGTAATGAAAGCCTCTACACAGGCGATCGCTTTTTCCAAGCTGATAAAACGTGCCGGAATGCACAGGACATTTGCGTTGTTGTGTTGTCTGGATAATTGGGCAAGCTCAACCTCCCAAACAAGCGCCGCACGAATGTTTTGGTGTTTATTAGCGGTCATGCAAACACCGTTTCCTGACCCACAAATTAGAATTCCCAAATTGTTTTCACCTTTCTCAACGGAGGAAGACAACGGATGAGCCGAATCTGGATAGTCAAATGATTCCTCTGAGTATGGGCCAAAATCCATGCTAGGGTATCCGTGCTGATTCAACCATTGAATGATTTCCTTTTTGTACTGAAATCCAGCGTGGTCACTTCCGATTGCGATTTTGGTCGTCATAATTTTTCTTCCTTTGTTATAAACTTTTCAACACAAATATACGTTTTACCATTCCATTTCACTAGAATAAAACCTGTTTTACTATAAATTAACCTGATATGTCGCAAGAAGAAGAAGAAGAAGAGAAAATATTGGAGGCATTTGAGCCAAAAAATTGGAATGAGATCCAAAGTCAGGACGCCTGGCAGATTTTCAAAGCCATGGCTGAGTTTGTAGAGGGATTTGATAAATTAGCCAAAATAGGCCCATGTGTTTCAATCTTTGGATCTGCCCGAACCAAACCCGAGAATCCTTATTACCTAATGGCCGAGCAAATTGCAGAACGTTTGGTGGAAAAGGGATATGGGGTGATCACTGGCGGTGGACCTGGAATCATGGAAGCTGGGAATAAAGGTGCCCATCAACGGGGAGGAAAGTCGGTAGGTTTAAATATCAAATTACCGTTTGAGCAAGTTCCGAACCCGTATGTGGACCCCGACAAAAGCATCAATTTTGACTACTTTTTTGCCAGAAAAGTGAACTTCATCAAATACTCACAAGGATTTGTGGTGATGCCGGGTGGATTCGGCACCATGGATGAATTATTTGAAGCCTTGACACTTATTCAAACCAAGAAAATTGGAAGATTCCCGATTGTTCTTGTCGGAAGCCGATATTGGCAAGGTTTGATCGATTGGTTGGAACAAACCATGGGAGAAATGGAACGTAACATCAATCCAGAGGATATGAAACTTATGCAGGTTGTGGATACTCCGGAAGATGCCGTTCGAGTCATCGATGAGTTCTACGGCAAATATTTGTTGAAGCCGAACTTCTAAACAAAAAAGCCCAATTCACATTGGGCTTTTTTGTTTGGATCTACTAGATTACCAGCCGTCGTCTGCCACTGCTTTTTTTACTGGGGCAGCCGGTTTTTTGGCAGGCGTGGCCCCTTTGGCAGGTGCCTTACTAGGTACTTGTGGAGCACTTGATTGAACTGATTCATTTTTTTCAATCCGAGTGAAAACACGGCTTACAATCTTCCATTCTCCATTGATTTTGAGCAAATTCAGTAGATCAATGATTTTATTCGTAGGATACTCGGTTTCCGTAACTGCCGTGGCCGCCGTACCTGCATAAGACCATGAAACAATCCGAGTTGTTCGGTCCATTACTTCATTAGGTTTGATACGGGCAGTGAGATCGCGTACGGTCATTCCCGTCATGGCTCCATTTTTGCCAACCGAACGTTGAACGGCATCCGGCACAAACGCATTTTTAAAACGTTCTACTTCCCCGTTGGTACCCCCTTCCAAAAAATCACGTAGGGTCTTTTCGATTGCGACTTCCTCCTGTGCCCATGCCGGACTTACCGCCGCTAACCACCCTAATAAACAAATAGAAACAATTCTCTTGACCATAGCCGTTTTTTAAATTTGAATTGAAAGGATTTTTATTACAAAATTTTAATAAATTCAAAAGTTTTAATATTCTGTTACTTTTTAGTGATTGAACGTCGTAAAATTAGTTTTTAACCAGTAAACACCAAAAAATTATGGGCTTGATTTCATTTTTAGGGACTGTCGGAGAAAAACTCTTCGGAAAAGAGGTAGAAGCCGCACCTGCCGAGCAAAAACACGAATTAAAAGCTGGTGCTTTGTTGGCGCATGTCAAAAAACTAGGTCTTAGCTATCAAAGTTTAACAATCAAAGTTCAACAGGATACCGTTACCCTCTCAGGCGAAGTATCCGAGCAAGCTGATGCCGAGAAAATTGCCTTGGCTGTTGGGAATGTGGAAGGTGTTAAAGTAGTGGATAACCAACTTATTGTGGCTACCCCTGAACCTCCCGCACAATACCATACGGTAGAAAAAGGTGACTGGCTCTCCAAAATCGCCCAGACGTATTATGGAGACCCTCAAAAATTCCCTCTAATTTTTGAAGCCAACAAACCGATGTTGACCGATCCCGACAAAATTTATCCAGGACAAGTGCTCCGGATCCCCCCCATCAAATAAAAAAAGGCCTTACGGCCTTTTTTTATTAATATCGATCATAGAAACCCCGAATCCTGGACGTTACTTGGTTGTAAATTGGCTTACAAAACTCAATAAACAATTGTTGAGGAGGGGGCGGTAGTTCCTCTCTTCGCTGGGTCATGGACAGCATCTCCTTGGTCAGAGCCCGCTCATCTCCATTGAACGAGGCCCAGTCATTAACCCAAACAAACTGACCGGGAAACTCCTGAACTTGCAAAGGTCTACCTGTTTTAAAATCTAAAATTTGCATTTGAAGCAATCCCTTCGAAATCACTTCTTTTCTATTTTTAATTAAATCGGCATGAACTTTCCCATAGACAGCCACTTTTTTACCACCAATGGTCGCTTCCCCGGTCTTGACACTGTCCGAACTAGTTACTCGCACTTTTTCGGTAGTACGGTGGGTCTCTCCGACCACAAAATCGACAAATTCGAGGCGCACGACTTGATCTGGCTGTAGCTGGGTGGCTTCCGCCTGTTGAGGGGAGTGAAATTGAACAAATCGATTCATCCGCCGATTGGATTGCACAAATTCAGCGATTTGATCTTGAAAGAATGCATGACTAAAAGAAAATAAACGGGAATTCAATCGAGGTTGCTCCAGAACCACATGAGTAGAAGCAATCCAGTAGGCTTTATCTGTCAGCGAAGCCACATCCCGATACCCCGGCATCAAGGCCGAAATTCGTTCCAAATGATCGACTGCTTGACGAGCAGGAATCTTCTCACCAGAGGTTAGAAGTTGCACCGCTTTGTCGTATCGCTCAGACACGGCCAACTCCCGGGCTACTTGCGACTGACTTGAAAAATCTTCGGGGGTGATGACCCGCCGACAAGCCGCACAACTCTGGATTGCCCGAAACATTTGGTTGAGTCGTTCAAAATGGTTCAAAGCTACCTCATGTCGAAAGGGCTGATTGCTTTGTTCCGATACCTGAATGGCCCTTTTTAAATCAGACAAAGCCGCGGGATACGCTTCTTTTAATACAGTAAGAGATTTTGTATGATTGCCATCTCGGCGGAGTTTATCTGTGGCCTGCATTACGGCCTCGACATATTCTCCCTCCGATAAAGCCTTAACACCCGATTTGGCACAACCAAAACCGATGCCGAACGCCAAACTTAGCAAGACTAGGCGATTGAGGATAGAGTAGTTCATGTAAACAAAGTCAAATTTACATGCAATTTTACCATATTTTCTCCAAGCTCAAACGAAAACCCAGGTTATCTTTAATCAAATCACCCCGATCCAACGCAAGTTGAGTTTTTAAATAGACACTTCCCAAGGGAAACCGGGTCTCGATCCCCAAACTAAATTGATCGGTTGGAGTAATAGGAATCCAGTGCGACCCAAAGTTACGGGAAAAAGAAAAACGAGTCCGCAACTCCACCAACGAAAACTGATGGATCATACCCAAATAAAACATGCGTATGCGGTTATTATTGGTAAAGATATATCCGTTATTACTGGACTTCTCTGAACGAATTTTTTCCTCCGGAATCAAAAACGGGGTTCCAATCGTTCGGCGTTGAAAAGACCACCCATCAAAATATTGTTGGTGGTTGAAGTAAAAATTATTTTCTGAAAAATGACGATCTTGGAGGTTGAGTAAGCGAGGCAAGAAAGGTTGATACGTACCTTGATTGGTGGTTTGAAGATACTCTAAGGTAAGGCGTCGCCAGATACCCTCCGTTTTTTTGGGCGACCAAACCATACCATACAAGCCATCATCAACATTGGAAAGGCTACTGAAAGTAGCGCCCGTTTCAAATAAAATTTGCTTGTAAAACAGAGCGTTGCCTTGACTTCCATTTAACTCAACAGCCAAGTCAACTTGACCGAGATGACTACCAAATCGATTTTCTAACTCGAATGGGTTGTATCCGGGTCGATCATCCAATAGACTTTTTAAAGGTAAAACTACCCGAGTGAATGTGTAGGCATCTCCTGGAAATTTACCTTCGTATAAACGCCCATCCCCAGGCCGAGTGGCCGTGGTGGGCTCTCCTCCCCACTGGGCATGATGTAAAATTCCACCCATGACCTTCAATCGGGCCTCTGGCTTGCCAAAACGAAGATAAATCGATTTTTGGTGGAGAAAGTAATCTTTGGCATAGGTTTGATGACCAAACCAACCGTGCGAAAATGAAGCTTTCCAACCAATTCGTCCTTTGAATAAGGGTTGAAAATAGGGCATATCCAAGCTCACCTGTGGAATGGCCTGTGCATTCCCTGACCAAGTCAAAGATCCGGACGAATGAAGTGAATCCACCAGTCCCATGACCTGAGGTTTGATCCCGGCCCAAATTCGGAAGTTCCTTCGTTGGAGGCTACCAAATCCTGCTATGAATCGAAGGGTAGATTGACTCCCTACCGATAAAAAAGGCTGGAAATGAACCTCTTTTTGCCAGCTATGAGAGGAATCGCTGGTAAATCGTAGAGATGGCAAAATGGAAATCGCATCACCCGCCGGAACAGCTCCAAATTGATTGGCCTGCATCCAAAAAGGCAATTTGGATTGGGAGCTAACCCATGCCGTAGTTTCTAAGGAATAGGTTATTTTCTGGGCATTCACAGCTACGAAGCCCATGGTGAAGATGAAACCCAATATCCATTGTCCTTTTCGAAACATCCAAAGAAATTTTCTTAAATGGATCAAAAATCAGGCCGAAAGTCAAAAACTTTGGTAAACCCATTGCATGAGCAGAGCACAAATGTAGCCACCGTAGGTTCCGATCGTATAGCCTAAAACTGCCAAAAGTACCCCAACCGTCACCAAACTTGGATGAAAAGCGGCAGCCACCACCGGCGCCGAAGCGGCTCCACCGATGTTTGCTTGTGAACCCACGGCTAAAAAGAAGAAGGGAGCCTTAACCCAACGTGCAACAAGGAAAATGACCAATAAATGGATGACCATCCAAAGTATACCCACAACAAATAACCAAGGACTGTTCACGACGGAGGCTAAGTCCATTTGCATTCCAATGGAAGCAATCAAAAGATACAGGAAAAAGCTGCCTACCGTGGATGCCCCTGCTTGCTCCAACAACCGAAGACGCGTGAAAGAAGCCAAAATACCCACCACCGTCACGACAAGGATAATCCAAAAGAAACGAGAAGTTAAACTAAATTCGGCTAATTTAGGAAAGTCTTGTTGAATAATTGGCGTTATAAAATCGGCTGTTGCATGGGCCAAGGCGGTCCCAACAAAACCTACTCCTAGCATTTGAACATAATCGTAGAAGGTGGCTCTTCGTTCCTGGTTGGAGGGAAGACTTTTTACTCGCTTTTTAACTTGATCGAGTAGGGTGGTATCTGCTTGCAACCATTTATCGAGTGCCATTCGATGTCCGACGGCGTATAAAATAACGGCTAAAACAGCTTCAGCTACTAGAATATCGACGGTAACAGTTTGTGAAAATAACGTAGCGGAAGGTTGAAAAATCTCTTTAAGGGCGGTTTGATTTGGCCCACCTCCAATCCAACTTCCAGCTATGGTAGCTAAACCACGCCAGGTGGCATCGGCATCTGTTCCAAGGAAGGCCTCGGGCTTAAAAAATTTAACGACAGCCAGCGCTAAAGGGCCACCGACGATAACTCCAAATGTCCCGCCTAAAAAGACCCATAAAGCCTTCGGACCAAGCATTTTCAGGGATTGAAAATCCACACTCAAAGTGAATAGAATAAGACAAACGGGCAAGAGGTATTGCGAAACAATAGGATATACTTGCGACGTTTGGCTTTGGATGATACCTGTGGTTTGAAGAACACTTGGGAGGAAATAACACAGTAAAATCGGCGGAAAAATTGAAAAGAAACGTTTCCAAAAGGGATGCTGCAGGCGAGTTAATGTAAAAACAAGCCAAATAATTCCGATGAGTAAACCAAGGACGACCGCATCAGAAGACACAAGTGGGGTGGTATGAGTTGAGGGCATAGTGTATTGAATAGAAGACGAAGATACGGAGGACCCGTAAAAAAAGAAAACACACAGTCCACAATCTGGGACTGCGTGTCGCAATTACACTTCATCAACAAACTAAAAACCAAATAATATTTTTGTTAAGCAAAAATAACAAAAAAAGGTATGGAAGAAATGCTTACCTTGCAAAAATTTCTTTCATACCCTTTTTTTGGCTGTAGGAGGGGGAGTCGAACCGCCCACGGTGCAGTTAGCCATAAAGCAAAATTTTGGTGGTCAACCCCAGTCGACTTGGAAAAAACCCGTCCGGCTTTACTTTACGTTTATCCTGAGCTCACCACCCCCGAGACAGGAGGGCACGGCTGCCAATTTCGTCATCCTACAGTATAAAGAGCGAACATCAAAACAGTGTCTCATTTGCTTGTTTCGACATCACAAAGTTAGCACAACCTTTGTTGGAATTGCAAATTTTTTAGAAATTTTTAATTAATTTGAAATATTTTATAACAAAATGAGAATTTGACTGATTATTATTTAGATATTTTTGCAATAATCAATTTCAAACTAAATATTATTCAATGGCTGTTCAAGTGGATATTGATGAGGTTGACCTAAAAATTTTGGCATTACTCATGGAGAACGCCAAAATTTCATACGCCGAGATTTCGGAGCAAGTGTTTCTTTCACCAGGAGCGGTTCATGTGCGGGTCAAAAAGATGGAGACCAAAGGCATCATTCAAGGAAGTAGTATTTTAATCGATATGACGAAATTGGGTTGGGATATCAGTGCCTTTTTGGGGATATATTTGGATAAAAGTTCCCTTTATGACGAAGTCGCCGACCAGTTAAAACAAATACCGGAAATAGTTAATATCAATTATACAACAGGTATTTACAGTATTTTTGCCAAGCTTATTTGCCGAGATACTGCTCATTTACGAGAGATACTGCACGATCGAATTCAGAAAATTCAGGGTATTCAACGGACAGAGACCTTCATTTCCCTTGAGGAAAGTCTACATCGCCCATTGCCGTTGGTTCGATAGATTTGGAAACTATCCAAAAAATATAGTATCTTTCGTTTAACCACTAACTGACTTGTCAATACCTATGATTGACAAATTCCTTGCTCCTCTCTATTGGGGAGTCAATACAAAACAAACGGTCGACCTCCAGCGCCAAATAACGTTAATGAACGTGATTAATTTGGTGGGCTTGGTAATGCAAGTAACATTTTTTATTGTCCTGAATGTACATGGCTACTTAGACCAGGCCTGGTGGAATCTAGCCGCCTCCGTATTCCACCTAATATCTCTAGTGGTTCAATACTTGGGTTATTTCAAATTAGCACAACATATATTTGCCATTACGTTTCCTGCCTTTATCGTGGCACTCACCTTTGTCTTCAGGGGCGACAATAGCACCGAATTTTACATCTACCTGTGCTTTCCTCTCATTTTTTTCCTGTTCAAAGAAAAATGGACTTTCCGTCTGTATTCCTTTTACCTGACCTGCCAACTTATCCTCCTGTATTGGGCTCGACACCATGGCTGGATCTCCCCCGATGCTTTTGCCTGGGAGGATGAACTATGGTACATCAACCTAACGGTTTCGTTTCTATCCTTTGTATTTTTAAGTTGGACTATACAAAGCGAATCTACTTTGTATGAGGAAGGCCAAAAAAACAAACAAGAGGCCATGGCCAACCTACTTCAAGAGGTGAAATCGGCTGACACCATCAAGGGGCGCTTCCTGAAAATATTTTCCCATGACTTGAGAGCCCCATTTCATGGTATTTTGGGTGTAATTGACCTTTTGCTGGAGGAAAAAAATCCTATGACCTTGGAGGAAGCCAAGCCTTTGTTGAAACGCTTGCATGAGTCTTCCAAAAGTACCCTACTTTTACTGGATAACCTCGTCGATTGGACTAAATCCCAGCAAAACATTCTGCAACTTAGGCCACAAACCTTGTCTATGCATGAGCTGGTAGAGCAAACCATCACCTTGTACGAGCAGGTGGCTCACATGAAAAACATTGAATTGACATTTGACATCCCGCCCAATTTAACCGTCTGGGCGGATCAGCCCACCGTGATGACAATCCTGAGAAATCTTCTGAATAACGCCATAAAATACTCACATCCTGGTGGGGTGGTCACGATACGGGGCACAAAGAGAGTCCATGACGCAGAGTTTTCAGTTGAAGATCAAGGTACGGGCATGAAATCCTCCACATTGGACACACTATTTAAGGAAGGTCAGGACCTATCCATTCCAGGGACCCAAGGAGAAAAAGGGAGTGGACTGGGTTTGGCGCTCTGTCAGGATTTTATCGAAAAAAATCAGGGAAAATTGATCGTCTCAACAGAATGGGGACAAGGTACTCGGATACAATTCACTCTTCCCCTGCCTGCCTCGGATTAACTCATTTTTTTTTCGATGGATCCATTAAATTCATCTACCTTTGCGGTTTGGAAACCTTCAAGTCTACCATTCGCGCATGATTCACTTTTTCGGAACACCTGATCAACAGGTTTACGCCGTTGAAACTCTCCACGCCCTTCACGAGCTCGACATTCCCAAACTCCATTGGTTGTTTCAAAGTTCAACCCACGTCAGCGGGGAATCCTACCCAGTCTCAGGACCTTGGGTTGGTCCTAGAGCTTCCATGGTAACGCCATGGAGCACCAACGCGGTTGAAATCACCCAAAACATGGGTATCCAAGGAATTGGTAGGATCGAGGCGTTCCATCCTTTTAAGGAAGGAGATTCATTGGATCCCATGCTTTTCCAACAATTTGATGTCCTCGATCAACAGATTTTCTCCTTTCCCATTCAGCGTGCCGCCATTCAAGAAATTACCGATATTGCCGCTTACAATGTTCAGGAAGGATTAGCCCTTTCGGACGAAGAAGTAGACTACCTTAATCAATTGGCCATCCGATTGGAACGTCCCCTTACCGACTCCGAGGTATTTGGATTTTCTCAAGTCAACTCGGAGCATTGTCGGCACAAAATTTTCAATGGTACTTTTATTATTGATGGGAAAGAGCAAACTGATTCTTTGTTCAAATTGATCAAAAAGACCTCAATTGCGCATCCCAGTAATTTGGTCTCAGCTTATAAAGATAATGTTGCCTTCTTAACAGGCCCCACCATTACTCAATTTGCACCTAAACGAGCCGATGGTCCCGATTTTTACATTGAAAGAGATATTCAATCCGTTTTATCATTAAAAGCAGAAACCCATAATTTCCCAACCACAGTAGAACCGTTTAATGGTGCAGCCACAGGTTCCGGGGGCGAAATTCGCGACCGGTTAGCCGGTGGACAGGGATCTCTTCCCCTAGCAGGTACTGCCGTTTACATGACTTCCTATGCTCGCTTGACCAACAATCGAGCTTGGGAACAGGCTACTCAACCTAGACCTTGGTTGTACCAAACACCACTTGATATTCTAATCAAGGCCTCCAATGGTGCCTCCGACTTCGGAAATAAATTTGGACAACCCCTCATTTGTGGTTCTCTTTTAACTTTTGAACACGAAGAGGATGCCCGAACTTTGGGATTCGACAAGGTCATTATGTTGGCCGGAGGGATTGGCTATACCCAGGCCGAACAAGCACAAAAGAAATCCCCCAAAATAGGAGATCAAGTGCTTGTCTTGGGTGGAGAAAATTACCGAATTGGTATGGGTGGGGCTGCGGTATCCTCAGCTGATACAGGTGCCTTTGGATCAGGTATTGAACTAAATGCCATTCAAAGATCGAATCCAGAAATGCAAAAAAGAGCCGCCAATGCCATTCGAGGTTTGGTAGAGTCTGGGCAAAACCCTATTGTTTCCATACATGACCACGGGGCCGGTGGCCACCTGAATTGCCTGTCTGAACTTGTAGAGGAAACAGGCGGACGAATAGACCTCGACAAATTACCCATCGGAGATCCTACACTTTCTGCGAAAGAAATAATCGGAAACGAATCTCAAGAACGGATGGGACTTGTTTTGGGAGCAGAGGATTTACCCCTATTGCAACGCATTGCCGAACGGGAGCGAGCCCCATTGTACCAAGTGGGTGAAATAACAGGAGACCACCAATTTGTCTTTAGCTCCTCCTCCACTGGAGAAACACCCATGAACTTGGCTATCGCCGATATGTTTGGTAGCTCTCCCAAGTTCATCATGGAGGATAAAACGCTCCACCGGACCTATCAGGAAGTCACCTATGAGGCCAATTGGACTCGCTATTTACCCGATTTACTCCAAATGGAAGCTGTCGCCTGTAAAGATTGGTTGACAAATAAAGTAGATAGATGCGTGGGTGGGCGCGTGGCCAAACAACAATGTGCAGGTCCACTGCAATTGCCCTTAAATAATGTTGGGGTCATGGCTCTCGACTTCAAAGGAAAAGAAGGAATCGCCACCTCCATCGGCCATGCTCCTGTGGCTGCATTGATTGATCCCTCGGCAGGTTCTGTTTTGGCTATTGCGGAGGCGCTTACCAACTTGGTTTTTGCTCCTTTAGCCAATGGATTATCCTCCGCCTCTTTATCGGCCAATTGGATGTGGGCTTGTAAGAATCCTGGTGAGGATGCTCGCTTGTATCAGGCGGTTCAAGCGTGCTCCGACTTTGCTATAGCGTTGGGAATTAATATTCCAACAGGCAAAGACTCCCTATCTATGAAGCAGAAATACCCCAATCAGGAGGTCATTGCACCTGGAACTGTCATTATATCGGCAGCGGGACATTGCGACGAAATTTCGGCTGTGGTGGAACCGGTACTTAAAACCACCGGCAATAAACTATATTATGTACCCATGTCGAAAAGCCCTTTTGCTTTGGGCGGATCCTCGTTTGGACAACTGATGAATCGAATTGGAACCGAAACACCAACCATTCAGGATGCTGAGTATTTCCGACGGGTATTCAATGCTGTTCAAGATCAAATCAAGGCAGGACAAGTGGATGCAGGCCATGATATCGGAAGTGGTGGACTCATTACCACGCTGTTGGAAATGTGTTTTTCGCATGTTGAATTGGGTGCTGACCTTCATCTGGATGGATTTGACGAACAAGATCTTGTCAAAATCCTGATGTCGGAAAACCCTGCCCTCGTCCTACAACTAACCCCTAAGGGGCTGGCTGGTTTGGAACAGGCCGGAGTATCGGTTGTTGAATTAGGTCAACCCAAATCAGGCACTTCACTTTCCATTTCGTTTCATGGCTCAACGTACCATTTGGATATCCCAGAATTACGTGATGCGTGGTTCAAGACGTCCTATTTATTAGATCGTAACCAAACTCACAATGGAATGGCTGAGGTTCGTTATGATCAATACAAGTCTCAGCCTTTAACCTATCGTTTCCCAACTCATTTTACTGGCAAAAAACCAATTTTGGGACAGCATCGCCCAAAGGCAGCCATCATACGGGAAAAAGGGTCAAATTCTGAACGAGAAATGGCCAATGCCATGTACCTTGCTGGATTTGATGTCAAGGATGTACACATGACGGACCTGATCTCCGGACGAGAGACACTGGAGGACATTCAATTCATTGGTGCTGTGGGTGGGTTCTCTAACTCCGATGTACTGGGTTCGGCCAAAGGTTGGGCAGGCGCTTTTCTATACAATGAAAAAGCCAAAACCAGCCTTCAAAAGTTCTTCCAACGAGAAGACACCCTATCCGTTGGTATTTGCAACGGTTGCCAATTGTTCATGGAGCTTGAATTGATTCATCCCCACTTACCTGAACATGGTAAAATGAAACACAATACCTCCCATAAACACGAGAGCATCTTTACATCGGTGGAAATTCAACCCAATGACTCCGTCATGTTGCATTCCCTAGCCGGAACCCGTCTGGGCGTGTGGGTGTCGCATGGGGAGGGTAAATTCAATTTACCTGGACTTGAGGAACAATACCATATTGTTGCCAAATATGGGTATGAATCCTACCCGGCTAATCCGAATGGTTCCGATTTCAATACAGCCATGCTTTGCGACCCAAGCGGTCGACACTTGGTTATGATGCCCCATATCGAACGCTCTATTTTCCCATGGAACTGGGCCTATTATCCAATGCAAAACAATGAGGTCACTCCTTGGTTGGAGGCCTTTGTGAACGCTCGTCGTTGGATTGACACTAAAAATGGGCTTTAAATAAAATGGTCGGCTCAGCTTTCTTGAGATCGCTGAGCCGACATCCATTCGCTTACAGTACGCTTTAAATTCGACTTTTATGATCGCTTGGGGAATCGTTTTTCACACCCTTCTCTTCTTTGCCCCCAAGGAACATCCCTTGGTGGTTGAGGCACTTTCGTTGGTGGGATTACCTTATGTGACTGGCAGCTTGGAAAACCCAAAGGAGGATTTGGTCATTCGAACTGATGGATTCGACTGCTATACCCTGGTGGAACATTGTGTCGCTACGGTCTTATCTGCCCAGTCACAGCGACCCTATGCTGAGGTATTAGAAAGAAATCGATACCGTGGTGGAATTCGAAAAGGCTACGGATCTCGTCATCATTATTTTGTTGGATGGGCCCACGAGGGAATGACACAGGGGTGGCTTCAACCTGTAACCCATGCAAAAGAAAAAGTGTGGAGGAAGCGTATTCAGTTTATGAGTACACATCGAGGGGCCTACCCTACGTTCGTTCCTCTTCGCGAATGGACAGCCATTCAGCAAGTTGAACAAGATTTGAGTCGATTGGATCTTCGGTATATTCCAAAAGATTCGGTTGAGGCCGATCTAACAGCGATTCAATCTGGCGATATTTTGGCGTTTACTTCCCAATTGGAGGGTCTTGACGTGAATCACGAAGGGATAGCTTATTGGAAAAATAACCAATTGCATCTGATTCATGCCTCCCTAGAGGAGAAAAAGGTCGTCATCAGCCAAGAAACCTTGTTGACGTATCTGCGTCGCATCAAAAAACATTCAGGTCTAATGATCTTTCGGTTAGCCTCATGATCCGTTATCAACCCCTTCCTGCTGAATTATTTAAGAAAAGGCGTCAAAAACTAGCAAAATCCATGCCAGATGGTGCCTTGGTCTTGCTTTTCTCAGCTGACCAGTTTCCAACCAATGCGGATGCCTTCCATCGGTATGTACCTGACTCAAATTTCTATTATTTGACAGGACTTGATCAAGCCGATGGAGTATATTTAGGTTTTAAATCCAACCAATCATGGGTAGAAACCCTTTTTATTCCAGAATCCACGCCCCAAAGTCGACTTTGGGAAGGAGAAAAGCACTCCGTCCAGACGGCACAATTCCAGTCGGGATGTGATGAAATTAAATGGATCGGGACCTGGAAAGACCACTTGGCCAATCTATTGCCCAATTCAAAACATATCTATCTAAATTTACCTTTTTATTCTCGGTCGGTCCCGACTGCTGCTGAAAGATGGGCGGTTGAGCTTGAAAAAATGACTCAAAAACCGATTGATTCAATTTCCTTTTGGATTGCGGAACAACGGGCTATTAAGTCAACCGAAGAAGTGGAAGCGATCAAAAGAGCGATCCAAATCACACGTGATGCGTTTATTTCAACTGCCCCGAAGGTGCCGTCGCTGGAGTATGAATATCAACTTGAAGCCGAATTGAGCTATCATTTTATTCGATCTGGAGCCGAGGGACATGCCTTTGAACCTATCATAGCCGGTGGAATTCAGGCCTGTACCTTACACTATACCACCAACCATGCACGATTGAATGCAGGTGAATTGGTTTTAATGGACTTCGGCGCCAATTGGGGACATTATAAGGCCGATATCACCCGGGTTCTTCCCATATCAGGCCATTTTACAGACAGACAAAGAACCGTGTATGAGGCCGTTTACCATGTCCTAAACCAAAGCAAAAAGGATCTAAGGATAGGAACATCACTCGCGGAATGGAAGGACTCCGCTAATCGATTGATGCAAGATGCACTGATATCGTTGGGCCAAATCTCCTCGAAAAGTAAAAATCCTGCCGCCGAAACTAAAATTTGGTTTCCTCACTCCATTGGTCATCATCTGGGTTTGGATGTACACGACCCGTGTCCTTCTACCCTTCCTATCCAAGCCGGAATGATTTTAACCTGTGAGCCCGGCATTTACCTTCCAGAAGAAAAAATAGGTATTCGATTGGAAACCGATTTATACGTAACGGACCAAGGAATCGTTGATTTGGGAGAGGACATTCCCTTACACTGGAAAGATATAGAAGAACTTATGAACCACTAATATTAAAACCTATGAAAAAGCCATTTACTTTCCTATTTTTTTACCTGATTATCTTCCATTCCTTTGGCCAAAAAGGACCGACCATATCCCATCGGGTTCAAAAAGGAGAAACTGTTTATAGCCTAATCAAACGTTATAACTGTTCCATGGACGAGTTTTCAAAACTCAATCCGACCATCAACCTAAGTCAACCTATTCTAAGTCTAGACCAAACCTTGCTGTTTCCTACCAGCGATCAAGTACCCACTCAAGAGGCTAATGTGCATGTGGTGAAGGAAAAGGAAACCCTGTACAGCATCGCCCGACTTTATGGAATACCCATGGCTCGCCTTCAGACTTGGAATAAATTGCCTGATGAACAAATTCAAATTGGTCAGGTTTTAGTGTTAATGGCTCCGAAAGATACCTTGCCCTCGGAGTTTCAGGTCGAAAAGAAAGATCTACATGCCATACCCGTTACAGAGGTTGGAATCGCAGAAGTGATTAAATCCAAAGTAACGACCGATAAACACTTAGCCCTTCACCGGAGCGCCTCCGTAGGTACGCTGGTAAAAGTCCGGAACGAGGCCACTGGCGCAAGTGTTTTGGTCAAAGTCATTGGGCAATTGCCTGATACAGGGGAAAACCACGGGGTATTGATTCGGGTTTCTCCAGCTGCTTTTCGAAAATTACAACCACGAGATGCTCGGCTACGTGCTGAAGTGTCTTATGTTATTTATCCGACTGAATGAAAAAAGATCCGAAAAATATTATTTGGACTATCTTCTTTGCCGTGATGTATCCCATTATCACGGCATTCTCCTTGCTTTTTACAGGTATCCTGACCATTTTTTCTGCGATTTCAAGGTCGATTGTATTCATCCTTCGTCTTTTCAAGAAATGAACCCAATGGATCTCAAAGATTGGTTAGATAAAAAAGTGGATCAGTACAATGTTCCTGGATTTATTCCGAATGATCCCATCGTAATCCCTCACCGTTTTCAGAAAAAGCAGGATATCGAGATCGCGGGATTTTTTGCCGCCATTCTAGCCTGGGGTCAACGAAAAACCATCATTTCGAAGTGCTTGGATTTATTGGAACGAATGGACCATGCCCCCTATGATTTTATCGTACATTTTCAAGAAGATGACTTGAAATCCTGGGTTGGATTTAAGCATCGTACATTTAATGATCTGGATGCGCTTTATTTTGCCCACCGGCTGCAAGCTCATTACCGAACCTATGATTCGCTTGAGACCGCCTTTTTACCCGAGGATATGGGATCTGCCTGGGACGCTAAAAAAGGACTGGAAATATTTCATCATCGTTTTTTTTCCTTACCTGAAGCCCCTGGCCGAACCAAAAAACATATTTCTACCCCAGCACGTGGTTCCAGTTGCAAACGATTGAATATGTATCTGCGGTGGATGGTTCGACGAGACGATCGAGGAGTTGATTTTGGTATTTGGGAAAAAATCAAGCCATCCGACTTGATTTGTCCATGTGATGTCCATGTGGAACGAGTGGCCAGAGCATTGGGATTAGTTCAACGACCGAAACCCGATTGGCCCATGGCGATTGAGTTAACAGAGCAATTAAGGCAATGGGACCCTGAGGATCCCGTAAGGTACGATTTTGCCTTGTTTGGATTAGGAGTAGAGGGGCGTTTGTAAATTTCCTTCAAAAGGCAGACATTTGCGTCAAACAAATCCATGGCAATGCCGCAAACCATCCGTCTAACCTCTCCCGACGGCCACTACATAGCCGAAATCATTCCCGAAGCAGGTGCGATCTTGAGTTCGCTCCGCTATCAATCCCAGGAACTCATCGACTGCCCTTATGGCCAGCCCGATTGGTCAGCTGGATACCCATCTGCCGTCCTCTATCCTTTTCCGAACCGAATTAACCAAGGAACGTACCGCTGGAGAAACCAAACCTACCAAATACCCATCAATGAGGTGGGCCGAAATCACGCATTGCACGGACTTGTTTGGAATCAGCCTTTTGACATTGTGCAATCGAGTGATTCTTCCTTAGTGTGCGCCTATCAATACACAGGGCAAGTGACGGGGTATCCTTTTCCTTTTCAGCTGGTACTGAATTTCCTAGTGCAAAATACAGGGTTAACTTTACTCTTTACCCTGACAAACGAGGCGTCCGTCGAAGTCCCCGCAGCTTGGGGATGGCATCCTTATTTTACGTTCTCCGATCAAGGAATCGATACGTATTCTATAAGCTTGCCCAAATGCGAATCTTTACCCTTATCCGACGCCATGATTCCGAACTTCGACCTACCCTCAGTCCCAATTCAATGGAACCGTCAATCCCTGAAAGGAATCGAACTCGATCAGGTGTACCGGCGAGAGGGACATACACCCATTCAAATTGAACTTGAAAATGAGGAAGGGAAAGTGACTTGCCAGTATTCGGAGGAGATTACCTATTTTACTTTGTATACGCCACCACATCGAAAATCGATTGCCATTGAACCGCAAACTTCCCATATTGACTCATTCAATAACCAGCAGGGATTGTGGGTATTGAAGCCCCAAGAAAAAAAATCGGGCCAAGTAACCATCCAATATACTCCCGTAACGTCTGTTGGGGAGACCCGTTAAAATTCGTATATTTGCCTTGTGGAAAAGATAAAATTAGAAATATCAGATTTAAATCAAAGTCAGCCAAGAAACGGTTCTTACGTCCTCATTCTTCGGGAAGACAATGGATATCGGCAAGTTCCTATAATCATTGGAACCCCGGAAGCACATGCCATTGCATGGGAATTGGACCGGGTTCCCATGGCTAGACCCATGACGCACGATTTATTTAAATCTTTTGCGCGTGCTTTTGATTACACGGTGGAAGAAATTATCATATCCGATTTCCGTGAGGGTGTTTTTTATGCACAGATTATTTGCACAGATGGTATTCGACAAAAAAGTATAGATGCTCGTCCTTCCGATGCTGTGGCAATCGCCTTACGATTTGATGTGCCCATATATATTCATGAAAAAGTCATGAAAGAGGTAGGTATCGAACCCGAAGAAATTGATCGGGCGTCAGAAGAAGAATTGGAGGAAGAAGAGTTTACAGTTCCGTCACCCAAACAACCCGCCAATAAATTAGCTTCCATTTCCACGGAAGAATTAAAGCGGTTGTTGGACGAGGCTTTAGCTCAAGAAAATTACGAAGAAGCCGCCCAAATTCGAGACGAACTTGATCGTCGCACCTAAACTATGCTAAAAGTTCTACAAAATTTTCTACCGATTGTCGACCCCAAAGCCTCGAAACTCAAGCAGTGGATGAGTCGAGTTGATTTATTGGGACTTTTTGAGAAAGATCCCTTTGGTAACTCGTTGTTCTTGAAACGAGTCATCATTTTGGTGGCCGGATTTCCAACCTTCTGGCGATTAGCCGTGGCGAATAAACTCAAAGTGGAAGGTGCCCATCATTTGAAGGATTTACCCAATCAAAATGTATTCTTCATCTCCAATCACCAAACCTATTTTGCCGACGTTATCACATTTTATCATATTTTCTGTGCGGCCAAATGGGGAATGGGGAATCGGCTCCTACCGATTTACTTGTTTGCGCCAAGAGCTCGGACATTTTATATTGCCGCTAGAGAGACCATGCAAGAGGGATTCCTCCCTAAAATGTTTAGCTTAGCGGGAGCTATTTTGGTGGATCGGTCGTGGCGAGCTAAAGGAGAGAACGTGAAAAGGCAAGTGGACTCTTCGGCTGCGGATCATGTCTCCAAAGGACTTCAAGCCGGGTGGGTCATTAGTTTTCCACAAGGTACCACCAGTCCGTATGCACCCATTCGTAAGGGAACAGCCCACATCATTAAGGAAAACAATCCAATTGTCGTCCCAGTCGTCATTAATGGTTTCCGACGGGCCTTCAATAAAACGGGATTAAATTATAAAAAACGGAATACCGACTTAACCGTCCGATTCAAAGAACCCATCTATTTCAGACCCGATCAATCGTTGGAAGAAATCACCGATATTGTCACCCAAATTATTGAGCAAACCATTCCAGAGGTAATAGCTGAATGGAAAGCCTTGGAACAAAAGAACCGCTAAAATGTTAAAAATTCAAAAGGCATGATCGCAATTAAGAAGATACATGTACCTTTGTTTTCGTGGTTATAGCAATAGCGTTATGGATCAAACCAAAAAATTAGGCAGTTACCCAAGTGTATTAATCGCTGTGAGTCTCACAGTTGCCTTGTTTTTAATTGCCTTTTGTGGTTGGATCGCCGTCACGTCCCGGGAAGTGATTCGTTTTGTAAAAGAGAATGTGGAGGTTCAAGCCTACTTAAACAAGGAGGTTCAGCCGAATCAAATTGATTCACTTAAAGAGGCCATTGGGCAGCTTTCCTTTGTTTTAAAACAGGATTCGAAACCACTGATTCGATTTATTTCCAAGAAAGAAGCGGCTGACTTATTCATCAAAGATTCGAAAGAGGATTATCGATTGATACTTCAGGAAAATCCGTTCCGTGATGCGTTTAGCATTCGAATTGAAGAAGCCTATTTTCATCGATTACCAGAGGTCAAATCTACCTTGGAAAAAGTACCTGGTATCTATGAGGTTAACTATGCGCAAGCCATGTTGGTAGAAGTTACTGATAACATTCACCGCATTTACCTGACCGTGGCTGTCATAGTTTTGATCTTTTTATTAGCCACTATTTTGTTGATTAACAATACCATTCGGCTGGCTCTCCATTCCCAACGGTTCCTTATTCGGACCATGCAGTTGGTGGGTGCCACCGATTATTTTATTAAAAAACCCTACATCGTTCGGTCTGTAGTGCAGGGGATTGTCGCCTCCATCATAGCCCTCGGGCTTTTGTTCACGTTTCAGCAAGTGGCTGTCAATCAAATACCGGGCTTATCACTCGTGCAAAATTATACCCATTTTAGTATTTTAGCTGGCATTGTTTTACTACTGGGTGCCCTTTTAGGCTTTGCCAGTACATATCAAGCCATGAGTCGTTATTTACGAATGGATTTAGATGAATTGAACTAATATGCAAAATCAAGAAAACCCTTCCTTTCTCCCTTTTGGGAAATCCAATTACACCTGGATGCTCATCGGTCTTGCCCTCATCTTAGGAGGCTTTTTTATCATGACCCTAGATAAGGAGCCCTACGGCTTCGGTTTTTTAGGTCTGACACTCGGGCCCGTCCTTGCATTTTTAGGTTTTATGGTGGAATTCTACGCCATCATGAAGAAGAAATAACCCATGACTGTATTTCAAGCCATTGTTTTAGCTATTATTGAGGGGTTAACCGAATACTTACCCATCAGTTCCACAGGCCACATGATTTTAGGGGCTTCCTTCATGGGAATTCACGACGATGCCTTCACTAAAATCTTTGAAGTGAACATTCAGTTTGGTGCAATTTTGTCGGTTTTGGTCCTTTATTGGAGGAGATTTCTCCAATCCTTTGAATTCTATTCAAAATTAGCTGTAGCCTTCATTCCCGCCGCTATTTTAGGCTTTATTTTAGGAGATGTCATTGATGCCATGCTGGAATCGGTGGTGACGGTCGCCGTTTCTCTTTTGGTTGGAGGAATTGTATTGCTTTTTATAGATCGGTATTTTGAGGGTAAACTACATGACAACCAACCTTCTTATGGGAAAGCCTTCAAAATTGGTCTTTTTCAATGCCTAGCCTTAATCCCCGGAGTCTCAAGGTCGGCGTCCACAATTATTGGTGGGATGTTTCAAGGATTGTCCCGTAAATCGGCCGCCGAGTTTTCTTTCTTTTTGGCTGTTCCCACTATGCTGGCCGCATCGGGATACAAACTGCTGAAGGGTTACATGGCGGGTACACTCACATTTAGTCCTGATCAGTGGAAACTTTTACTCATTGGGAACCTTGTCGCTTTTTTGGTGGCCTTGGCTGCCATTCGTTTTTTTATTGGATACCTACAAAAATACGGATTTAAAATTTTTGGATATTATCGTATCGTCGTCGGCCTTTTGCTTTTAGGCCTACTTGCGGCGGGTGTAGACTTGCAAATTGTATGATACCACACGCAGATTTTCCCCGAGATTACGTCATTCTGGTGGATAAACCCTTGACTTGGACTTCCTTTGATGTGGTTAATAAAGTTCGATACGGTGGGAAATTCAAAAAAGTTGGACATGCGGGTACATTAGACCCCTTAGCTACGGGATTGCTCATCCTTTGTACAGGCAAAAAGACCAAAGAAATTGATTTGTACCAAGGACAAGAAAAAGAATATACAGGATCATTTGTTCTTGGGAAGACGACACCCTCCGTTGACTTAGAAACAGAATTTGATCAAGAATACCCTATCGATCACATCACCGAGGATACTATTCAGGTGGCGCTCAATGCCTTAACGGGAGACATTCAACAAACACCCCCAATGCACTCGGCGGTGAAAGTTGGAGGAAAAAGAGCCTACGAAGCTGCAAGGCAAGGAAAATCCCTTGAATTAAAAGTAAGACAGGTATCCGTTCCGGTTTTTGAGCTGGATACCCGTGACTTTCCAACCCTCCATTTTCGAATCGTATGTTCCAAAGGGACGTATATTCGAAGCCTCGTGCGAGACTTTGGTGTCTTGGTCGGGAGTGGCGCCTACTTGTCGTCCCTTCGTCGAACTCGTATTGGTGATTTTCGGATCGAAGATGCACGCAGCATCGATTCCCTTATTCAAGAATTAAAAGAACGTGAAGGTATATTATCAGCTGAGTGAATTTAACCGACTGCCTTGTGCCGTTGTGACCAGTGGAACCTTCGATGGGGTTCACGCGGGGCATCAAGCCTTGCTCCGTCGGGTCAGGGAAAAAGCCAAACAACACGGAGGGGAGTCGGTGGTATTGACATTCTGGCCCCATCCTCGGTTGGTGGTTTCGCCCTCTCAGAATCCCCTCCAATTGCTTTCTACCATTGATGAGAAAATAGAATTATTAGCTGACTCCGGGATCGATCACTTGTTGATTTTACCTTTTCACCGGGAATTTTCGGAAATGACGGCCGAGGAATACGTACAGAAAATTCTTTTGGATGGCATTGGAACCTGCCACCTGGTAATAGGTTATGACCACCGCTTCGGAAAGAATAGATCGGGTGACCTTCATTTTTTATTAGCTAACCAGGAAAAATTCGGATTTCAAGTCGAGGAAATCTCGCGTCAGGAAATTGATCACTTAACCATTTCTTCCACTCAAATCCGGCAAGCGTTGCTGTCAGGCCAGATGGAACAAGCCACCGATTTATTGGGCCGACCCTACGGATTTGAAGGGGTGGTAGTCAAAGGTCGGCAGCTTGGCCGAACTATTGGCTTTCCCACGGCAAACATACTGGTGAATGAACCATATAAATTGATTCCACCTCATGGGGTATATGCGGTAGAAGCGTTTGTTCGGGGGAATTGGTACCCCGCCATGATGAACATTGGTACCCGACCAACGGTTGAGGGGGTTGGCCGGACGCATGAAGTCCATATTTTTGATTTCCAACAAGATATTTATGGAGAACACCTGAAAGTTCGGCTATTTACTTTTGTTCGCCCCGAAATGAAATTTGGTTCACTGCCCGAATTACAAGCCCAAATCCACCAAGACCAAAACCAAATTCAGCGATATTTCGCTAATTAACCCCCTTTCTCTCCCCTCTTTTTTATTCGAATTTTAGGATTCTACTTGCCTAATTGTACAATTTTTATAGATTTTATTACTATCCTAACTATTTTCAAAAATGAAATAAAATTTGGCTTAAAAGTCTTTTGGCCAAATTATTTAATTATTACATTGCAGGGATAATATATAAATCATTTGCCAAAGTAGCCTAAAGCCAAAGACCTTAGATTAGGACTATTTTGATAAATCGAGTACAATTTGACCAACAATTACAAATCACGTTTGGAAATGACAGTTACACCGAACCAGGTTGGCCTTTATCGGCCGGAGTTTGAGCATGATGCCTGTGGTATCGGCTTTCGTGCCCATTTAAAAGGGCGAAAATCTCATCAGATTGTAGCGGATGCCATTACCATGTTGGAGCGAATGGATCACCGAGGTGCCTGTGGCTGTGACCCACAAACGGGCGACGGCGCTGGTATTCTTATCCAAATTCCTCATGAATACTTCTTGGATGAATGTCGCAAAATTGGCGTTAAACTACCGGCCAGTGGTGAATATGGTGTCGGTATGGTATTTTTCCCTCGAGATCCCCTGGCAAAACAGGAATGTAAAGATATTTTATTCCGAAATTTAGAGCGTCTCAATTTAGAACTTCTTGGGTATCGTGAGGTACCTACTTTGAATCAAACATTGGGAGAAGGATCTGGTTCGGTTGAGCCTTCGGTAGAGCAAATGTTTATCAAGCGGCCAGACGATTGTACAGACGATATTTCGTTCGAACGTAAATTGTACGTATTTCGCCAGTACGCTTCGCGGATCATCCGGGAGTCGGTCAAAGGTGCCCCGGAGCATTTTTACTTTTCTTCATTATCTTGTCGAACCATTTCATATAAGGGACAATTAACTACCGAGCAGTTAAAGTATTATTTCCCAGATTTATTGCATAAAAATGTCGTCTCGGCATTTGCTATTGTTCATTCTCGTTTTTCCACCAATACATTTCCCTCATGGAAATTGGCACAACCCTTCCGATTTATCGCCCACAATGGGGAAATCAATACCGTAAAAGGGAATGTCAATTGGATCAGAGCCGGAGAAAAAAGCTTCTTTTCTGAATATTTTTCTGAGGAGGAAATGAACATGATTCTTCCGATCTGTGATCAAGGAAACTCCGACTCGGCCCATTTAGATAATGCTATCGAGTTGCTTTACTTATCCGGCCGGAGCCTCCCCCATGTAATGATGATGATGATCCCAGAGGCATGGGATGGAAATGACGACATGGATCCTGTTCGGAAAGCTTTCTATGAATATCATGCCACCATTATGGAGCCTTGGGATGGCCCAGCTTCCATCTCGTTTACTGATGGAAAAATTGTAGGAGCCACCTTGGATCGAAACGGATTACGTCCATCCCGATATTGGGTGCTCGACGACGATACAGTCATTATGGCCTCGGAGGCAGGTGTTTTGGATGTGGATCCGGCGAAAGTAGTATCCAAAGGCCGCTTGCAGCCGGGTAGAATGTTTGTTGTCGACATGGAACAAGGTCGAATTATCCCCGACGAGGAACTCAAATCCGATATTTGTAGCCGTCAACCCTATCAAGAATGGCTTGATGAGTATAAAATAAAGGTAAAAGATTTACCTGCTTCGATTCGTCCTTACAATCGATACGACGAGACGTCCCTCCTCAAACGTCAAATTACTGCCGGATTTACCTCCGAGGACCTCCGGATGATCCTTGCTCCTATGGCCACAAGTGGCCAGGAAGCGATTGGTTCCATGGGAGTCGACACCCCATTGGCTATTTTATCCGACCAAAGTCAACATATTTCATATTACTTCAAGCAATTGTTTGCTCAAGTAACCAATCCACCCATTGATTCGATCCGGGAGCGATCCATCATGTCACTTATTTCGTATGTGGGCTCGACCGAAAATATATTGACTGAGTCGCCCTTGCACTGCCGCCAAGTTCAACTGGAACAACCGGTCCTAACGCCGTCCGAGTTCGATCAACTGAGGTTTGTGGATCATCAAGGATTCCAAGCAAAAACAATTAATACCTATTTTAAAGTCAAATCCGATAATCCAGCTCAATCACTTGAGTTCGCCCTTGACCGGATTTGCCGGTATGCGTTGGATGCTATTGAAGATGGGTTTGAGATCATCATTCTCTCGGATCGAGCTATCGACTCGGAACACGCCCCCATTCCATCGCTCTTGGCTACTTCTGCCATCCACCATTTCCTTATTCGTAAGGGACTTCGTGGTAAAGTGGGTATTTTAGTTGAGGCAGGTGATATTTGGGAAACGCATCATGTGGCAACTTTAATTGGATTCGGAGCCGCCGGAGTTTGTCCGTACATGGCTTTCGAAACTTTGGCCAGCCTGAACAAAAAAGGACAAATTGAAGGCGAGTGGACCGATGAGAAATTGTTTAAAAATTACATCAAAGCCGTCGATAAAGAGTTGTTGAAGATCTTTTCTAAAATGGGAATTTCAACACTTCAATCGTATCAAGGCGCTCAAATATTTGAGTGTGTCGGGCTAAACAAAAAAGTAATAGATCGGTATTTTACAGGTACGGTTTCACGAATTGAAGGAATGGGTTTGGCTGAAATTGCCAAAGAAGCCATCCTTCGTCATAGCATTGCTTATCCCAAAGTTCCAGCGGCCTCGGTTCAGCGACTTGAGGTTGGGGGGGTATATCAATGGAAACAACGTGGAGAACGGCACATGTTTAATCCACAAACCATCCATCTTCTCCAACAAGCATGCCGAGTAGGTGAAGAAAATTTCGAAAAAGGGTACAGCCTCTTTAAGAAATACAGCCAGCTAATCAACGATCAATCCAAAGAGGCGTTGACGTTACGAGGTTTATTGAAATTCCGCAAAGGACAATCTATCTCGATTGATGAAGTAGAGCCTGCCACCGAAATTTTCAAAAGATTTGCGACGGGCGCTATGTCGTTCGGTTCTATCTCATGGGAAGCACATACGACGTTGGCGATCGCCATGAACCGAATCGGTGGTCGATCCAACTCCGGGGAAGGGGGAGAGGATGAGATTCGTTATGAACTGACACCCACCGGAGACAACCTCTCTTCGAGCATCAAACAAGTTGCCTCCGGCCGATTTGGAGTAACAAGCTATTATCTGACCCAAGCGAAAGAACTCCAGATAAAAATGGCTCAAGGGGCGAAACCAGGAGAAGGAGGGCAACTACCCGGACATAAAGTGGATGAATGGATTGGTCGCGTGCGTCACTCCACCCCCGGTGTAGGTTTGATTTCACCCCCACCCCACCATGATATTTACTCGATTGAGGACTTAGCACAATTGATTTACGACCTCAAAAATGCAAACCGGGACGCGAGGATTTCTGTTAAATTAGTGTCAGAGGCAGGAGTTGGAACCATCGCCACCGGGGTAACCAAAGCCCATGCAGACGTGGTGTTGATCGCCGGCCATGATGGTGGCACAGGTGCATCACCCTTATCCTCCATTCGGCATGCTGGTTTGCCATGGGAGTTAGGCCTTGCCGAGACCCATCAAACCTTGGTCAAGAATAAACTCAGAGGTCGAATAACCGTTCAGGCAGATGGTCAGATGAGAACTGGCAGAGACCTTGTGATTGCCGCCCTATTGGGTGCTGAAGAATTTGGGGTAGCCACGGCAGCCTTGGTCGCAGTTGGGTGTATCATGATGCGGAAATGTCACTTAAATACCTGTCCAGTGGGTGTTGCCACGCAACGCGAAGAACTTCGTGCCTTGTTCTCTGGAAAGCCCGAACATGTCGTGAACATGTTCCACTACCTGGCAGAGGAAATGCGTGAAATCATGGCAGATCTAGGTTTTAGAACTGTTGAAGAGATGGTAGGGCAAGTACAAATGCTACAACAACGAAGCGATGTACAACATTGGAAGTATAAAAACCTAAAATTAGACGCAATCCTTCATAAAGAAGAAGCCGATGAGTCGATTGCTCTTTTCAAGCAAGAGGAACAAGACCATGGCATTCAAGAAGTACTGGATTGGACAATGATTGCGGACGCGCAAGCAGCGTTGGAAAATCAAGAACCTGTGCGGGCCTCGTATCAAGTCAATAACCTAAACAGATCCATCGGAGCCATGTTGTCCAACGAGGTTTCCAAACGATATAAAGGCGCTGGCTTACCTTCCAATACCATCCATTATCATTTCAAAGGTACGGCAGGGCAATCGTTCGGTGCCTTTTCAACCAAAGGCATAACGTTTGAATTAGAAGGCGATGCCAACGATTATTTCGGAAAAGGTTTATGCGGTGCTGAGCTAATCGTATATCCAGATCAAAACGCACGATTTGCAGCAGAACAAAACATGATCGTAGGGAACGTATCGTTCTATGGTGCGACCTCCGGTGAGGCCTACATCCGTGGCATTGCAGGCGAGCGTTTTTGTGTGCGTAATTCAGGCGCGAAAGTCGTTGTTGAAGGTTTAGGGGACCATGGGTGTGAATACATGACGGGGGGTGTTGTAGTCGTCTTAGGCGAAACAGGGAAAAACTTTGCTGCCGGTATGAGTGGCGGACTTGCTTTTGTCTACAATCCCGACAACCAGTTCGAAAGAAAGTGCAATACTGAAATGGTGGAACTGGAGAAGCTGGAGGACGAAGACAAAGACTTGCTTTGGAACATGATTCAAGCCCATGCCACCAAAACAGGAAGTACTGTAGCTGAAAAAATGTTGGCCGATTGGGAAAATGCTTTGGAGCAGTTTACCAAAGTCTATCCACGGGATTATAAACGAATTGTTGAACAAAAGAAAATGAAATCAGCGGTTGGAGCTGCCTAATTGACTACTATTAACTTGCAACAAAACCATGGGAAAACCAACTGGATTTTTAGAAATTGATCGACAAGCCTCCATGAAACGGCCAGTCGATGAACGCAAACTTGATTACAATGAGGTTGAACTTCCGGTCGATCCTAATCAGACCCTAGAACAAGCCTCACGGTGCATGGATTGTGGCATTCCTTTTTGCCACAACGGTTGCCCTTTAGGAAATATCATTCCCGAATTCAATGATGCAGTCTATGAGAAAAACTGGGCTTATGCATATGAATTACTCGCATCCACCAACAATTTCCCTGAATTTACGGGTAGAATTTGTCCAGCACCCTGCGAGGCAGCTTGTGTATTGGGCATCAATAAACCACCAGTTGCCATCGAATTCATTGAAAAGTCCATCATTGAAGAGGCCTTTGCTCAAGGTTGGGTAAAACCCAAAGCTCCGGCCAAGAGAACAGGCAAAAAAGTAGCTATCGTTGGCTCAGGGCCGGCAGGACTTGCGGCCGCTGCACAATTAAATAAAGCAGGACACACCGTCACGGTCCTCGAACGCGCCGATCAAATCGGTGGTTTAGTTCGGTATGGAATACCAGATTTTAAACTAGACAAATACGTCATCGACCGTCGATTGGCAGTCATGGAGGCTGAAGGTATCACATTTAAAACGGGGGTTAACGTGGGAGTGGATATCAAAGGCAACCAACTTTTAGAAGATTACGATGCCGTCGTACTGGCAGGTGGCTCAACGGTTCCTCGCGGCCTTGAGGCTGTCCCAGGTTCCCAATTAAAAGGAGTCCATTTTGCCATGGAATTCCTTAGTCAACAAAATAAACGTGTGGCTCTAGGAAAGGGAACCCAAGTGAATCTCAAGGTAGATCACCAAGGTAAACCGTATCAACAGGGTGACTTACTTGCTACTGGTAAACACGTGGTGGTTATTGGTGGTGGAGATACCGGTTCAGATTGCGTGGGTACCTCCAATCGCCAAGGGGCGGCATCGGTCACACAAATTGAAATCATGCCGATGCCACCTTTGACTCGAGATCAGTCAACTCCTTGGCCACAATGGCCCATGCAACTACGTACTTCCACCTCGCACGAGGAAGGTTGTGACCGAAATTGGTCCATTCAAACCAAGGCTTTCATTGGAAATGAGAAGGGGGAATTGGCTGGATTGCAAATCGTTTCGATCGAGTGGGTCCTAGAAGAAGGCAAAATGAAAATGGTGGAAGTACCAGGAACAGAGAAAACAATTCCATGTGATATCGCTTTAATTGCAGCCGGATTTTTACATCCTCAAGCTGAGGGCTTGTTGGAATCCCTTGGAATTGAACTCGATGGGCGCGGAAATGTGAAGGATTCTGGGTATCAAACCAATATTGATAAAGTATTTGCAGCGGGAGACATGCGTCGTGGACAATCGTTGGTTGTCTGGGCCATTTCTGAGGGCCGAGAAGCCGCCAGGGCCGTAGATACCTATCTAATGGGACATTCTTTGCTAGAAGCAAAGAATATTTCGATGCTGACCGAGGAATATGCTCATGTATAAAAAAAAGACGGGCCGGTGCCCGTCTTTTTTTTATTCCAAGTCCATGCGAATCCGCCATTCCTTGGGAAGGTAATTATTCACCCGCCCTTGGACCTCTTTGAGCCAACCCAGCGATCGTCCTTGGTAAGTAGCCAAAAACCAGCCTCCAAATTCTTTCAATGGCTCGGGTAGTTGAATATCTAAACTTTCTCTTTTCAAGTAAAGGAGGGCTTGCTCCCGGCTGAGGTCAACCCGTGGAATTGAGTCTGAGACGTGAAACGAAAGAGCCAATGCGTGTGACGGGACAAAATCCTCTCCTTTGAAAAGTCCTAGTTCAAAACCGGAAGTATGCTTTTGTAAACCATGAAAAACTTTTCCATAGTAAGGCAAATCTTCTTTGGGTAACGCAACCAACGTCCCTTCATTTTTCTGAAAAAATTGAAAATACTCGGGATCCCGCAACCACTTGGTCAAACTATCAAGCTGCCGCTGCCGAACTTTAGGAAGTTTCACCTTAATTTCTTGGCGGTTTTCTTGCGTTCCTCTCTGCTTGAAAGCAGCTAAGTAAAAACCTTCTCCTTTAACTCGATGTGGAAAACATTGGTACCCAATCGAACAGGCCTCAACACCCCATTCTGAAGGAAATTGAAGAGGTTGTGCTTCCATTTCGAAGGTCGATGTCAGCCAAAGAGCATTTTCCTCGTTTTCTTGTCGATTGTATGTACAAGTAGAATACAAAAGGACCCCGCCTGGAGCTACCAAAAAGCTAGCTGCCTTCAAGATTCTTTTTTGCCGAGCTGCACAAAGTTGAACATGGTCCTCCGACCATTCGGCCACCGCACCGGCATCTTTTCGAAACATTCCTTCTCCTGAACACGGGGCATCCACCAAAACGATATCAAAAAAACCCTCAAGCTCCGTCATTGTTTCGGGATCATGATGGGTCACCACCACATTGGTGACTCCCCACTTCGTCAAGTTTTCTTTCAAAGGCCCTACCCGGCTCTTAATCACCTCATTGGCTACAAGAAAACAGTCATCCCGTAAAACAGAAGCCAACCCTGTCGTTTTCCCCCCGGGTGCGGCGCATAAGTCCAAGACCGTGTAGGGTCTATCCAGTGGGACCAATTGCCTCAAAGCTGCTTCAATTAACATGGAAGATGCCTCTTGAACATAATAAGCCCCTGCATGAAAAAGTGGATCAAGGGTAAAGGAGGGACGCTCTGTTAAATACCAACCTTGATCACTCCAAGGTATTTTCTCCCCTTGAATTTGCGGAAACGGAAAAGTTCCTCCTTTGCGAGGATTGAGTCGAATACTGACAGGAGTAGGAACAGTTAGTGCCGAAAAAAAGGAAGAAGCAGAGTCCCCGAGAAGAGCATTCATCTGATTCTGGAAAGCTGCTGGAAGTTGATCTTGTTGCATATTGGATAAATTCTAGAGCAAAGGTAGACAGACCCTACAACAGCACAAAAAAAAACGATATCTTTGACCAAAACAAAACCCATTTATCCTTTATGTCCGCTTGGTATCTAGCCAAAATAAAATACACCTTGCAAGATGAGCAAGGGAAACAAAAAGCCGTCTCTGAAGCCTACCTGTTGGATGCTGTTTCGTACACAGAGGCCGAATCCCGTTTATATGGTTATGTTGCCTCCAATATTCCGGACTTCCAAGTCACAGGGATAACCAAAATGAGATTACAGGAAGTATTTTTTGTGGAGGAAGGGGCTGAGACCTGGTTTAAAGTGAAGGTCCAGTATATATTATTTGATGAAAAAACACAAAAAGAAAAAAAGGTACCTTATACTATGTTGATTAATGCAACTACCCCCAAAGAAGCGTATGACCTTCTTGACGAGCGGTTGGGTCGAATGCAGGATTATGTCATCACCGACATCAATCTCACCACCATTTTGGAGGTTCTTCCTTACGAAAGTGAACTGGAGGAAAAGATTCGGACAGGACAACTAAAACCCATAGAAGATGTCATTCAAGCCAATTAAATACACTGCTATTACAGGGGCCACTTCGGGAATTGGACTTGCCACGGCTCAAGGATTGGTAAAGTCCGGACATTTTGTCTTTTTGTTGGGTCGAAACAAAGATCGCCTGAACGAACTAGTGAAGGAATTCCCGGAGGGATCCACCCAAGGTGTATGGATGGATTTAGCCCAACTTAATTCGGTCAAACAGGCTGCTCAAGAGATCATCTCCAGTGCACCACACTTGGATCATTTGATCCTAAACGCCGGGGGTATATTTGAACGTTTTCAAGAAACCTCAGATGGATTTGAATGGTCCTTTCAGATCAATCACCTCAGTCATTTTCTATTAACCCAGTTATTGCTCCCGAGTCTGCTGGCCAGTGAGCACCCTAGAGTAATTTCAGTCTCATCGGAGGCTCACCGGTTGGGAAAACTGAACCCGAATGATTTGGAACTTCGCTCCGACTACGGGGCTTGGAAACAATATGGGCAAACCAAATTGATGAATATCTTATTTACCAAGATGTTGCATTCGCAATATAATCCTCAAGGTTTATCCGCATTCGCCTTACATCCCGGGGTTGTTCGATCAGGATTTGCCTCCAATAATTCAGGATGGATGAAATACTTTGGTTGGATGCCATTTTTAAAAACACCAGAACAAGGCGCCGAGACTAGCCTGTATTTAGCTAAAGATCCCGCAGTATTTGTACTGAGTGGACAATATTTCAAAAACAAGCAAGTGGCCAAACCAAGTGAGGAAGCATTGAATGAAAGAAATGCCCAGATAATTTGGACCAAGTCAATGGAGTTGCTTCAATCTAGGGGGTATTTAGTTGGGTAGCCTATACCCAAAATACTCTTTTAACTGATTAATCGGCTTCTCAAACAAGTACCAGGATAAAGATGCGATTAGGATCGTTACCAAGAAAAACAATCCAAATTTTGCCAAGTAATGGTCTCCCAACCAAGGGGAGGCCATTTTCCAAAGTGGAAATGTCCAACTCGACGGGGTAAAATCATACGGATTGTAAATAAACTGATGGTATACATAAATCCCGTAGGAAATCTTACCTAAATAAACAAAAAGAGGATTTTCCAGAATTCCACGAACAATCTCTTGGCCCGTCGTTTTTCCCATGCTCGACACGTAGGCGATCACACTGACCGACATGAGGGCTTCTGCAAAACGTAGATAAACGGTAGAATACAAGTTATGATCCTCAACCTCGGCAATGGAAAGCTGAGTCACCCACCACCACAAGGCAATTGAGCTTATTAAAAATCCACCATGAGAAAATAAGGTTGCCCATTTGGAAATTCGATGTCGGGTGATTGCTAAAAGTGCACCTAAACCAAATGCATCCAGACACGTGGGCATGAAAACATAGGGCGTGATCCACTCATAACCCTGGTAGTAAAAGTAGGCTCTACCTGCGATTGCCCCTGGAATAAACAACCAAACGAGTGCCTCTAAAACCTTTCTAGGTAAAAAGAAAGCAACCCAAGGAAAAAAAATGTAAAATTGTTCCTCGACAGCTAAGGACCAGAGATGGTCGAAAGAACCCATCCAGGTCTGGTAATAAGCCATGTAATTGTTGGTCATGTAGGTGACTAACCAAATCCAGTGCTCCCGGACACCAGGCACATGAAAAATAAAAAGAAGGCCAATGACGAGATAATACAATGGAAATATCCGGATGGTTCGACGAATGTAGAATTGTTTTAATGAATGCCAATGCCATTTCTTCTGTTTTTCATCAACCGTTCGGGCACGAAGTAATATTCCCGTGATGAGAAATCCGCTCAGGACAAAAAACAGACAAACACCTAGGTAACTAGGATAAAAACCAACTCGATCGTCCCCTATCCAATGAGCAATTAAAACTAAACTTACTGCCACGCACCGTAGACCATCCAAAGATCGAATGTAGGATGAATTCATGGCTTATAAATTGATATCCTTAGAGGAAACCTCGGATTTGACTGCTGGATTTCCTTTCCAAATTGACCAAGCATCTGTTTTGGGCCTTGTTACATTAGCTCCCATGGCCACAAGCGTTCCTTCACCGAGCTGACAACCGTCCCGAATGGTGGCATTCACTCCAAAAAACGAGTAAGCACCGACACGGCATCGTCCCGATAAAACCACGTGGGAGGTAAAATACACATGATCCTCGATGGTGCTATGATGCCCGATGTGATTTCCGCTCCAAAGGACCACATTATTTCCAATGGTCACAAACGGCTGGATGGTGTTATCCTCTAGGATGAAACAGTTTTCTCCAATATTCTCTGTTAAGACAGTGGCTTTAGAACTGATGTAGGAGATAAACTGATAACCCAGATCTTTGGCCTCTTGGTAGATCTTCGCCCGAATAGCATTCATTTTTCGTTCACTTAGTGGAGCAAAAAACAAATACTCACTAGGTGGATGCGTTTCGGTTATGGTTTCAAAAGGAACCAACGGAATACCACAAAATTCAGGTGAAGAAATGTAGTTTTGATTTACTGTAAATGCAGCGATTTCGTAAGGGGAATCGTGCGTCAGGTAGTAATGAGCGAGCTCAGCCACCAATTCATTACCAAAAACAACAACTTTAGTCATAGGTTTAGATCGATTCTTTGGGAATCACAACAACACAAATAAGATAAATTAAAATAGGGGAACCCAACCCCAGAACCGTCGCAATAGCCCAGAAAATGCGAATTAAAGTTGGATCAATGTCGAAAAAGTCACCTAAACCCGCACAAACACCAAAAAGTTTGGAGGCCTTTCCTGTTTTTCTTCGGAGTCGATTCATAAAAAAAGGGGGATTGAAGTCCCCCAAATCTACAAATAAAATCTTATAGGATTACGATTAAACTGCAAAACTCTCCCCACAACCACAAGTTCGGGAGGCATTTGGATTTTTAAACTGAAACCCTTTTCCGTTCAAGCCGTCGGTGAAATCGAGCTCAGTTCCAAGCAAATACAATAGACTTTTCTTATCTACAAAGATTTTAATTCCTTTGTCTTCAAAAACATGATCATTTGCTTTTTCCTCAGCGTCAAACTGCAAATCGTACATCAGACCGGAACATCCCCCTCCTTCTACGGCCACGCGTATACCGTGGTTTTCCGTTTTTCCTTCTTTCAGTTTTAACTCAATTATTTTATCTTTTGCTGGCTCTGAAATTGTTACCATACCTTTTTGCTTTTTTTAATAAACAGGATCAATTGGGAGGAAGTTCGTTTTTGGGGTCAGAATCTTTGTGAAGACGAACATACCCGTTTTGAGCGACCTCATATCCAAACTCAAATACAAAATTAAGTTGTTTTCCTTGATTATTGGGAGCTAAGTGGGTAAAATACTTAAAATCAAAACCATATCGTTCCATTTCCTCCTTCGAGACCCACTCTGTATTAACAAAATGAAAGGCGCTCAACACATCACGATTCAACCGCAAGGCTTGTTGAATCACACGATATCCAGAACCGGCCATCCCTAATCTTCGACGATTGTTATTAAATGAGATTCGACAGCCGTCCGAACAAAATCGCTTATCGGACCGTCCGGCAGGTATCGTTTTTTTACATTCGGGACATACTCCTTTCCGCGAAGATGAATTTTTTCTTGTTCTCATGTCTATTCTTTTTTATAGTTTTCACTTATAATTTTAATGAATTACTACAAAATTGTTTATAAAAAGAAGATATTCCAATTATTTATAGAAAAATTGAATCAACATACAAATTCACCGTTTTAATATGTAAAATCGACAAACGAACGGTTGTTTAGGTGAGTATCTACACTCGAATTTGGAAAGAATCCAACATTGCTTTACATTTCGAAACTTTATTCCAACCTTGAGTTCACCTGTATGCAACACCTTTTTCCAACCAACACCTATATTCAACGAAGAAAAAACCTTCAACAAGCCAATCTTTCGGGAATTGGCTTATGGATAGGCCATGGAGAACCTCCCATGAATTATACGGCCAATACCTATCGATTCAGACAGGACAGTTCCTTCCTCTACCTATTTGGCCTGTCGCTACCCGAGCTGGTTGGGGTAATGGATTTTGATTCAAACCAAACTATTTTGTTTGGCGATGAGTGGACGATGGATGATATCATTTGGGTCGGGCCACAGCCCTCTTTGAAAGATCTTGCAGCTCAAGTTGGCATCTTGGATGTCCGGCCGCTGGCTCAACTACCGTCCTACCTCCAATCCCAAAAAATCATCCACTTTACACCGCCTTACCGAGGTGAAACGTGGCTCAAATTGATGGAATGGACACAACGTCCAAAATCAAATTTACAGGCCAGTACCGACTTAGTTCAAGCCCTCGTTCATTTGCGCTCCTACAAGGCTCCTGAAGAAATTGAACGAATGGAAGTTGCGGTGGAGATCACCAAACAAATGCACCTGGCTGCTTTGGCCTGCATTCAACCCGACCTCTACGAATATGAAATTGTAGGCGAGGTGATGAAACAAGTACACGGACATCATGCCGAGTTAGCCTACCCAATTATCTTTTCCGTACACGGCCAAACACTGCACAACCATAATCACCATCAAAAAATGCCTGCTAACCGATTGGCGCTTTTGGATGCAGGGGCCGAGGAGCCTTATGGATATGCAGGAGATATCACCCGGACATTCCCCGTCTCTGGAAAATTTTCCAGTCAAGCAAAAGATCTATATACACTCGTAATGAACCTAGAGGAAACGGCTATTTCCAATGCGAAGCCAGGGGTTCTATACCGAGATCTTCACTTGGCTTGCAATCGTCAAATGTTGTCTGGCCTGCACTCGTTGGGGCTCGTCAGGGGCAATATAGACGACATGATGGAAGCAGGCATTGCAGGCCTTTTCATGCCACATGGCCTAGGCCACATGATAGGTCTGGATGTTCATGATATGGAAGATTATGGAGAACAATGGGTCGGATACACCCCCGACCTTGCTCGAAGTTCCCAACTCGGATTGAAATCCTTACGCCTCGCGAAAGCTCTGGAACCTGGCTTTACATTGACTGTTGAACCCGGAATTTATTTCATTCCCGAATTATTGGAAAAATGGAAAAACGAAGGAACAGGTATGGACTTCGTTCAATACGATGAAATTTCCAAATGGATGGAAATAGGAGGAATCCGAATTGAGGATAATATTCTCATCACCAAGCAAGATGCCAAGGTATTAGGGTCACGTATCCCTAAATCCATTCAGGAAATTGAAGATACTCCCAAAAATTAATTCCACTCCTTACCATTCAACCAAATGAAAACATATGATTTTATCATTGTAGGAGCTGGCTCAGCTGGTTGTGTTTTGGCCAACAGGTTATCAGCGATACCCGAATTAAACGTGCTTTTGATTGAAGCGGGAGGGAAAGATTCAAAACTTGAAATCAAAATTCCTGCAGCCTATGCCAACCTACATCGTTCCGAGGTAGATTGGAAACTAGCTACTGAGCCTCAATCTTTTTTAGGTGGTCGGTCCATTTACCTACCAAGAGGTAAAGTAGTGGGTGGTAGTAGTTCCACCAATGCTATGGCCTATGTTCGAGGAAATGCATTCGACTACGATGATTGGAAAATTCCAGGATGGTCCTATGTAGATGTTCTCCCTTATTTTAAAAAATCGGAGCATAACGTCCAATTTCAAGATTCATTCCATGGCCAGGGGGGTGAGTTGTATGTATCCCATGCCGAATCTTTCCAAACGCCTTTTGCCAGAGGGTTTATTGAGGCCTGCCAACAGGCAGGCATACCTTACAATGAAGATTATAATGGTGCCAAGCAAGAGGGAGCTTCGTACTTTCAATTCACAATAAAAAACGGAAGTCGGCATTCAGCAGCTCATGCATTTTTACATCCTATCCTGACTAGACCGAACCTCACTCTCCTAACGCAGTCAACGGTCAAGGAATTGATTATTCAAGACCAACGTGTCGTGGGTATACGGCTTCAAAATGGACTTGAGCTAAAAGCCCAAAAAGAAGTTATTCTATCCGCTGGTGCATTTCACTCGCCATTACTTCTTCAGGCTTCTGGTATCGGAGATCCCGCCGATTTACAAGCCATTGGTATACCGACTAAACATGTACTTCCTGGGGTAGGTAAAAACTTACAGGACCATTTATTTTTGGGGGTTAGCTCCTTATCAAAAAAGCCTTTGGGACAAAACCATACGCTAAAACCCTGGCCCATGATGAAGGGGATGGCCGAGTATTTTATCCGAAAAACAGGTCCCTTAACAGCAAGTCCATTAGAAGCAGTGGCGTTTGGAAAAACATCCAATGAAGTGAAGGGAATAGACTTCCAATTTCACTTTGCTCCGATTCATTTCGGAGATGATTATCAAGTTGACCCCTACAACCCCAAGACGTTTCCAACTGAGGATGGATTTTCTATTCTACCTACATTACTTAAACCCACTAGCCGTGGGTACGTTCGATTAAGAAAAGGGGTGGATCTAGGTCATCCCGAAATACAACCTCATTTTGTTTCCACTGAAAACGACCGTAACGTTTTGCTAAAGGCAACCAAGCTGGCAATGGAGGTAATTCAACAAGATGGATTGGCTCAATTTGCTAAAAAATGGATTACTCCCCCCCAGCGAGAAAGTGATGAAGCCATTTGGAATCACATCATCCAGCAAGTAGAAACCGTGTACCACCCGGTGGGCACCTGCCAGATGGGTTTCGGGGAAGACGCCGTGGTGAATGGTGATCTTAAGGTACATGGTTTGGATGGAATTCGGGTCATTGATGCATCCATTATGCCAACTATCGTGGCGGGGAATACCAACGCGCCGGTTTATATGATCGCCGAAAAAGGTGCCGATCTGATTTTAACTTCCTATGGACATACATAATGTAGTTTGGTGGTGTCCCTAAATCGACAATAGGATCCTGTACTTTATACGCCGTATATTTTCACAGAAAATATACCTTTCCTTTCATATTTTCCTGGATGATAAGATTTATCCTACTTTTTTAGGATGTTTCCTCGTTTCTAGGACGAGTTATTGCCAAGAGATCGTGCAAAGACCACTTTCGGCCAAAAGCGATTATTATGCGTGGAAATGCCCTTGGAACGTACCCAGGAAGTTTAATGTACAGAAAACCTCACAAACGATGTACACGGGGGTTCGAGGCAATGTATTCAACAGAAGGACAATTCACCCACGTTGGTATCTGTTGGCCCTTCATTTGAGCGAGGAAGATTCATCAAAGTGGTAGATAAACAGTACCTGTCCCCCTATTTTGGTGGTTCATTTCTAGGAGTACTGTATTTCTTGATTTACGGAGTGAACTTGCCAGCATACGCAACGCCTGCTCGAGTCGTGTACCAACTCACCGACCGAATCGTATTGAATGCCAGTTTTGGAGCTGCCTCTTTTTAGCTGACTCATTTGTTTTTTGGAGAATCAAGACAAATTGGAGGTGGTAATTCGAATTCTCATCTAACGTCCATTCGTCTAAATGCTTGATTGACTCAGCAGTCGGGTGTGGGTGGAATCCTCACCTTATAGTTTGGAGGAGGCCTTAAAAGCAAGAATTGGTGCCAATCATTTTTCATGAATGGCACCAATTTTATTTTGAATAACTTACTTCTTAGCTTTCGGTGCCAAGATGACGGAAAGACGTTTCCCTTCCAACTTCGGTGGTGCTTCGGGTTTACCGAGCTCTTCCAGCTCGTTGACAAATTTTTCCAAAAGTTCAAAGCCTTGATTTTTGAAAACAATTTGGCGACCGATAAACTGAACGTACGCCTTTACCTTCGAATTTTCTTTCAGAAAGTTTTGAGCGTGTTTAAGTTTAAAGTTGAAGTCGTGGTCATCCGTTTGAGGGCCAAAACGAATTTCCTTAATCACCGTTTTATGTTGCTTAACCTTGAGTTCCTTTTGTTTTTTCTTTTGTTCGTACTTGAACTTCGAATAATCAACAATGCGGCACACGGGTGGAGCTGCATTGGGTACGATCTCGACTAAGTCAAGACTTTGTTCCCGAGCAAATTCCAACGCCTTGGCGGTGGGATATATACCGGGTTCTATGTTTTCACCAACCAATCGAACTTCTGGGACACGAATTTTTTGGTTGATTTTGTGCTCGTCCTCGGTCTTCCGAGGCATACGATTAAAATTTCCTCTGATATTTTTTGCCATTCAGTATTAGAATAAAAATTGCTTCCAGTTTATGTCTGGAAAAGACAGATGTTGTTTAAATCAAACAATATTACTAAAATATTCATTCCCACTTATTTATAAGAGGGAATATTTTTGAATATTTCTGATTTCGCAAATTGTATAAAGTCTGAAATAGGCATAGAGCCTAAATCGCCTTCTCCTTTCCGGCGTACGGAAACCTTTCCTTCCTCGGATTCTTTTTCACCGACAATTAGCATCAACGGTATTTTGTTTACCTCGGCATCCCGTATTTTTCGTCCGATTTTCTCGTCTCGGTGATCCACGTATCCACGGATATCCTCCTCTTGAAGTTGTAAAAAGACTTCATTGGCATACTCGGCGTATTTTTCTGAGATGGGTAAAATGGCCATTTGATCGGGTGATAACCACAAGGGGAAATTACCGGCTGTATTTTCGATTAAAATAGCGATGAACCGCTCCATCGACCCAAATGGGGCACGGTGAATCATGACTGGCCGGTGTTTTTGATTATCCGAACCGACATATTCGAGCTCAAAACGATTGGGTAATTGATAGTCTACCTGAATCGTACCTAACTGCCATTTACGACCCAAGGCGTCCTTGACCATGAAATCAAGTTTTGGGCCATAAAAAGCTGCCTCACCATACTCAACCACCGTTTTTAATCCCTTTTCGTCGGCAGCGCGCTGAATCGCGGCTTCTGCTTGTTCCCAAGCTGCGTCATCACCGATGTACTTTGAACGATCCTCTAAGGAACGAAGCGAAACTTGAGCCAGGTAATCCTCAAAGCCTAGCGATTTAAAGACATACAAAACAAGATCGATTACCTTCTTGAATTCGTCTTCCACTTGGTCTTGGCGACAAAAGATGTGGGCATCATCCTGAGTAAATCCACGGACACGGGTGAGGCCGTGAAGTTCACCACTTTGTTCATACCGATATACTGTTCCAAATTCGGCCAAGCGAAGAGGCAAATCCCGGTACGACCGTGGACGTGATTTGTAAATCTCACAGTGATGGGGGCAGTTCATGGGTTTCAATAAAAACTCCTCATCCTCTTCGGGTGTGTGTATAGGTTGGAATGAATCTTTCCCATATTTTTCCCAATGACCTGATGTGATGTACAATTGTTTTGATCCGATGTGGGGGGTCACTACAGGTTGGTATCCCGCTTTCAACTGGGCTTTTTTCAGAAAGTTTTCCAGACGTTCCCGTAGCATGGCACCCTTGGGCAACCACAGAGGTAATCCTTTGCCTACTTTCTCCGAAAAAGTGAATATATCCAACTCTTGGCCCAGCTTGCGGTGATCTCGACGTTTGGCCTCCTCTAGTAATGCCAGGTATTCATCTAATTCCTTTTGCTTGGGAAAAGTTATCCCATAAATACGGGTCAGCATTTTATTGTTTTGGTCGCCTTTAAAATAGGCACCCGCCACATTCATGATTTTGGCAGCCTTAATAAAACCCGTATTCGGAATATGTGGTCCACGACAAAGGTCTGTGAAATTACCTTGTTGATAAAAGGTAATCGAACCGTCCTCCAAGTTTTCAAGCAGGTCAAGTTTATATTCGTCGCCTTTTTCCTGAAAATAGGCTAGAGCTTCTGCTTTGGATTTTGGAATTCGGACATATTCATTTTTCTGACGTGCCAATTCCAACATCTTTTGCTCAATTTTTGCAAAATCTTCTTGGGAAATGGATTGTCCTTGGGTGTCGACATCGTAGTAAAATCCGTTCTCAACAGGTGGACCAACCCAAAATTTCACGCCTGGGTACAACGCCTCCAATGCCTCTGCCATTAAGTGGGCAGATGAATGCCAAAACGTGGATTTTCCATCCGCGTTATCCCACGTTAACAGATGTAACGTCGCATTCTCTGTCAAACCTTGATGTGCATCTTGCACTTTTCCGTTGACTTTAGCAGCCAACACTTGACGGGCGAGCCCTTCACTGATTGACCTAGCGATATCCAACGGGGTGGTCCCTTTCGGAACTTCCTGGATACGGCCATCTGGGAGGGTGATTTGAATCATCATCTATCGTATTTATTTGCCGGACGAATCCTTTTTGATTATAAAACTCTTACTTCGAATGGGCTTGATATCACGCCACTCGGGTTTTCCAGGGGTTGCTGGCTCTGCCACTGGGGTATTTTTTTGAACCGCAGGAGTTGCCACCCGACTTTTGGAAACATATTTAACCTTATTTTTAACACGCTCAATCCCCAGTTCTAAATTATAGTTGCCGGGGTGATTTCGGAGTCCCATTTCATAGATCGACAAAGCCTCCTGGGGTTTATTGAGGGTCTCGGCTAACTCACCCGACTTCATGTAAGCATCCACTTTATCTTTGGATAAGTTCAACGCGGTTCGATACAAAGCTAGGGCTAATTCAGGCCGATTTTTTCGAACATGCAGCGCACCAAGCTGCCACATGGCATCTACATTCTTTGGATTTTTTCTTAAAACTTGACCATACACCACAGTGGCACTATCCAATAAATACAAAGAAGCCAACGTTTGCGCCTTGGCCAATTGAAAGTCTAAACTATCGGGAAATAGAGCGATGGCTCGCTCATTAAAAATTAAAACAGAATCATTCCAACGTTTTCCTTGATACAAGGAAATGAGTTTCCGATATCCTTTTATTTCTTTTGGAAATAATTCAACCACTTTTTTCCAATTGGAAATCGCCCCTAAAGTATCTTGAGAAGCCAATTTGAGTTCAGCCAAAACCGCATACGGATCACCCGAATAGGGATCCATTTTCATGGCTTTATTGAGTGCATTTTGGGCGTTGAATCGATCTTGTAATCCTAGATAAGCTCTAGCTTGAGCAATGTACAAGGAAGAGGTGATCAAGTTCAGTGATTCTGCCTTTTGCAAAGCAGCTAGGGCCGCACGGTATTGACTTTTTTCAATCAACACTAAACCCATTAAATGAAGGAATTTCCCTACGTTGGGACGAATAGAGAGTGCTTTTTGCAGGTCATCGATGGCTAAGTCCCATTCTTTCTTTTGCGAAAAAATACGAGCGCGTTGGTAATAATTTTCCGAAACGCCGGGGTTTTCCTGGATCGCTTCCGTAATAATCTTGAGATCCAACTCCAACTGGGTCAAGGTATCTCCTTTTGCCCATTGGGGAATCTCAATGGACGCAGACTCTCCCGAACGACAGCTTAAGAAAGCTGACCCCAGTAAAGAAACGACAAGTAAGACTCGAAGTACGCCCATAATTAGATTTTACGGGTGCAAAGGTCACAAAAAAAAGGCAGTATCCCAAAAAGCAGCTATCGATTTAGTATCGAATTCGGTGGATGTAAAAGACTTTTCGGTTCCTTTCCTCCGAATTGGCAATACGTTGTATTCCCCAAGCCAAAAAGTATCGGTCATACCAATGGGCGGTATCCTCAAAAGTTGTTTCCCGAATGCGGTCTTTATCCTTTCCCGTGACAATTTCAAAGGCTCGTTTTTTGGGCTGATTGGTGGTGGGATCGAACTCTGTCAATACAAGTTCATTTTGACGCGTGTAGACTGCTACTTTTTGGTCATCTCGAACAGTAACTTTTAATTTCTCTTTGAGCTCATTTAATTTCAAGTTTTCATAGACGACGGTTTGATCGGAAAGGCGTTGCCCTTTCTCATTGAAAGTCACGACGATACCATGCGTATACCGAAATCCATTGAATACCTGATTATTGGCTGGTGAACCCATCAACCATGGATTCCAAGCCCACGAATTGAATCCCCAGTAGCTTCGATAGATTGGACTGAACATGTAAGGATATCCCCAAAAAGGTGAAAATGGACTCATCCCAAATGTATTATACTGGGTCACGTATTCAGGTGAAAAAACCTCAGCCACTAATGTAAAATCATCCTCAGACTCCAACACATCATGAATTAGTACACGAGCCGATGTCGCGTAATCGCCTCCCCTACTTTTTTTCCGACTAACGGTTTTCTCAACTCGTTCCTTGGCCCGATTGGGGAGGTAATTGAAGAAATTTTGAAAATCACCAAACGGATGATAGGTCATGGATTGAAGTCTTCCACCGGTTATATTGGCTAAATAAATCCCTTGCGTCTGCGGACCCGTCCGGGAGTTGGTAGAGGTACCTCCTATTCCATACGAACCAACTAAAAAAGTAGCTGATGCGAGTTGAAAAACCTTTCCTGTCAAGAGAGACAAACCGTCTTTGGGGTTGATCACCAACTGACGAACGACTCGTCCTTCAGGCGTTATTTCTCGGATCACTTGGGTAGCAAATTTCCGTTCCTTTACTGAAAAAGTTAGAAGTAGATTATCCTCAGCTGCTTCTAAATTTTGAATACTGGCATTTTTTCCATATCCTGAGGTGAGAAGACGAGGTTTGCCCATATTTTGAAATGCGTAGGATAACAAAATGGGTTCACTTTTTACGGATCCTGCTAAAAAAATCGATTCATCAACCACTCGAAATTGCTGCAAGTCGAAGCCCCGGATACCCGTCAATTTTACTTTTTGGACGGCTCCTAAAAAATGGGAGGATTTGACCATGACATATTGATCGCCGGTACGATTTCCAAAAAGAATATGTAGATGACTGGCATCAGCGTAATGATCGATGTAGGAAAATCCTCGATCAATTTCGGTCTCGATTTGCCAAACTTGGGCCATAGTCGTGTCGAATCGTGTCAACTGTAGGACCGAGGCGTTGGGTTGGCTGGCCAACAGGAAACCTTCCTCAGGTAAGGGTATTAATTTAAAGGATTCATTGGCGGTGGTCAAAGGCAGCTCAATCCGTTTGAAGCTCTGCCCAACCGTGGTCAAATGAATGCAAATCAAGACAAAAACTCCCCAAATTTTACGCATATGCTAACGACAAAATAATATCAAATTCCTCTTTTTTGATGGGCATTACAGACAACCGACTTTGTTTGATCAAGGCAATATCCTGCAATCGTGGATCTTTTTTTATGGTCGCCAATGAAACGGGTGAGGGAAGCTTTTCAACAGGGACCAAGTCAACCACCACCCAGTTCCCTTCCTGGATGGTAGGATCAGGATAATGCTCCCGAACCACTTTGGCGATCCCAACCACCTCTTTGCCTTCATTGGAATGATAAAACAATACGAGATCCTCCTCTTTCATAGCCATTAAGTTGTTTCGCGCTTGAAAGTTACGAACACCATCCCAATGGTCTCTCCCTAAAGAAACGAAGGTATCCCAAGAATATTTAAAAGGTTCTGATTTGACTAGCCAGTAATTCATATCGATTCATTCGTTGGTAAATCATCTACATCTATAAATTGGGAACGATCCTCCTCCTGAAAAAATTCGACCTTCCAGGTATGATCGGCCAATAAAATAACCCGAGCCAAAAATTGATTGAATGGAAACTTCCGACCCCACTCCGAAGGAGACACCATAGACAGCACATCGGATCCGTCCTTTTTTTCATACAAATAGTAGACATGATTGATGATCGGTTCAAAGGACATATCTGCATCATAGATGCGTTCAGAGACCTGAATTCGATGTTGCACCTCTTTGGCTTGTTGGGCCAAGATTTCCATTTGTCGGTATAATTTATCAAGCTGCTCATGGGTTTGTTGCCGCATGGCCATTTGGGCTCTTCCTTTAGTTTTGCCCATATCCTCCGGCTTAATCACCGCACCGCCCGCCGAGTGAGCATAGGCGAGTAGACCAGGTTGTTGTGCAATTTTGAATTCAGGTATGGGGTTTTCTTCCATGGATTATTACTAAGCAATTTTTAAGGTAAACAAATCTGGGAACGAGTTGTTTTTAACAAAAATTAGGCAAAATTAATCAAATGGATTTGAAGGATAAATAAAGTTTAATAAGTCATTCACTCCCATTCAACCTTTTGCTTAGATTTAACGTATATTACCGAAGTAATCTCAACCCATTTAGATCCCATGACAGAACAAACAGCTCCTGAATTTATCTCTAGGGCCGATTTCATGAAGAAAGCCGGTTTAAGTATTGGAGGAATTTTACTCCTCAATTGTCTCCAAGCCTGTGCGCCGGAAGACGATGTGATTCCTGCACCAGGTCCCGGGACCGGAACTGGCGGGACAGCCTTGGATTTTACATTGGATTTAAACATGGCAAGTAACGCGAGCCTCCGAAATGTAGGTGGATTTTTGGTGGTTGCCTCTCAACGCGTCATTGTAGTTCGTTTAGCCAATAATAATTTTTTGGCCGTTCAGTCTAATTGCACACACCAAGGAACGACTGTTACGTATCGCTCGGGTACCAACGATTTTTTCTGTCCTAATCATGGATCTGTATTTTCTTCGTCCGGATCTGTTGTTACTGGACCTGCCACCACTCCCTTGCGTGTGTACAAGTTTTCCTTTGATGTAACAGCCAACAGCGTACGGGTTTTCGCGTAATCAGTTGAGGAAGCCCGTATTTTTCTCTACTTTTGCCTCAAAAAAGAATGATTTTTCAAGACCCCGATGGTTTTTTAGTTGCCACCGGTGAAAATTCGGACTACGAGGCAAAAGTTCTCTCCATTTGTCGACAATGGGATGAAGGCCAATCCACTTTCACTTTACACACGTCGGGTAGCACTGGGCCATCTAAATCCATCGTTGTTTCTCGTCAACAGATCGAGTCATCGATTCTCCTGACTCAGCAAACCTTTCAACTAGAGTCCAATGACATTGCTTTCTGCTGCTTGTCGGTTGACACAGTGGGTGGACTCATGATGGTATTGCGGGCAAGGCACCTAGGCATGGAACTATGGGTAATGGAACCCCAAATACAGCCTTTCCAATCCATGGAAAAATACCGTTCGTTGTTTTTTTCTACCGGTAAATCGGTCCTGTACGCTTTCGTGCCCGCCCAACTGGACGCCATAAAGCAGGACCCGACGTCATATCCTTTTTTACACCGTGCCAAAGCCATATTGATTGGTGGCGCCCCCATGGCTCCCTCTTTGACGAATTGGGTGATGGAACAAAATATGCCCTTTTATGCAACCTACGGCATGACCGAAACGGTGAGTCATATAGCCATTCAACAGCTAGCTCCCCATCATGACCCGGGTTTCCACCCACTTCCTTCGGTTCAACTTAGAGAGGGAAGCGAAGGCAATTTGGAAATTCTCTCACCGACCTCCGGACCCGAATGGTTGGTTACTCGAGATACTGTGGAATGGCTAGAACCACCTTATTTCCGAATTACTGGTCGACTGGATTCAATCATCAACAGCGGTGGTGTGAAAATACAGCTGCAACAAATCGATGAGTCGGTGGGGCAATGGGTAGCCTCCCGACAATGGCGAGGAGCTTTCTTCGCTTGGGGGCTCCCCGATGCACAATGGGGTCAAAAATTAGTGGTTTTTTTCGAGGGAAATGAACCTCCGGGTGAAATTCACCTGTTCTGGGAAAACGTCGCCGATGTACTTCCAAAATATTGGAAGCCCAAAGAGTTTATATTACTCCCTCAGTTCGACTATACCACATCCCAAAAAATCGATAAAATTAACACCGTTAAACGTTATGCTGCACATTAAATTTCAAACCTCCGACCTCGTTCCCCCACCCTATGCGCATTCCATCGAATTGATCGCTAAATGGAGTGAGCAGGATCTACCTCAAGTCGATTTTCAATTGACGTACTTAGGTCGAGAGGAATTGACCGATGAAGAAATAACAGAAGAGGGGTTTACAGGCCAAGATGACCTCGAACTCCACGTTCAACTCCCAGAAGTATGGTTGAAAGAACTTCAAAGAATTAGTAAGTTTCAAGATTCAAGTCCAAAGACTCATTTGGAAGAGCAAGAAGATTTTTGGGAAATTCAATTGGCTGATGGGGCTCCTTTTTATCCTGCCCAAGCTCCCTTATGGTCTGCTTTTCTTCAAGAAATACAACAGGCGATTTTTGAAGTTGGAGGAATGGAAAAGCCATTACACCTTTTATTGAGTCGATCAGGAAAAGAGCTGTTCCAAGTACATGCCTCTTTTGCCAATCGAACTTTATGGTATGAACATCCCAATCAAGTCAAACAAGACTTACCTTGGAATAAATTAAATAGCCTGTTGCGAGAAGTTTACAGCGGAGAATTTTTGTACGAAGATGCCACTCAACAATTGCCTGCTAAACCGGGGATGTACCTTAGTTTGGGAGATGATTGGTGGTTTGAAGTTGGGAAATCGTATCTGAACAGCCCAAGACGTGTTTTGAAGATTTTTGGCATTTCGGAATAATCAAAGAAAATCCCGGAAAGTTTCCAATTCCCTCCGGGAATTTTTCTTTTTTGTTTTAATGAACAATAAAGGTCTGATTTATCTCTATTTTTGAAATAAATTAAACCTACTCAATGAAACAACTCCTCACCCTTGCCTTACTCGGATTATCTTGCCTCACGGCTCAAGGCCAAAGTTCGATTGATGTAAAAAGTCCCGATGAAAAATTGACGTTGACCGTTGCTATTCAGCAAGGCCGACCAACCTATTCCGTTCAACTGGATGGACATGTTTTTCTTGGCTCGTCCCCTTTAGGATTGGTTAGTTCAGAAGGTGATTTTTCGAAAAATCTACGCCTTGTCAAACATCAAATTCAACGGGTAACTGAGTTCTACACGTTAACTAAATCAAAGGTAAATCAAGTCAATTACCAAGCCAATCAGCTTGTATGTCAATGGATTAATGGTCAACAAGATACGCTTTCGGCTATCTTCCAAGTAACCAATCGGGACGTGGCTTTTCGGTATTTATTGCACCAAAATGGAAGGCCTGCCGGTTCCAATGCCACTATTTTGAAGGAAGTGACTGGTTTTAAGTTGCCTAACCAAACCACCACTTTTCTAAGTCCTCAGGCACCTGCCTTGAGTGGTTGGGAAGAGACCAAGCCCTCGTATGAGGAAGAATACACACGGGATGAGTCTATAGGAACTCCCTCAAAATATGGACTGGGGTATACTTTTCCTGCCTTATTCCACCTAGGGTCAACGGGCTGGTTGCTGCTTTCAGAGACAGGGGTAGACCACCGGTATGTAGGAACCAAATTAAGTGAAGGAACAAAAGAGGGTCTATATACCATTTCTTTCCCAGAAAAAGAGGAAAATCGGGGACAAGGAGCTGCCACAGCCACTGCTACCCTACCTATGTTTACATCTTGGAAAACCATTACGGTAGGCTCAACTCTGGCTCCGATCGTGGAATCTACGGTAGCCACCGATGTAGTCAAACCGATTCTAGAGTCAAAAAAATCGTTCCAAGTAGGTCGTGCAACCTGGAGTTGGATTGTTTGGCAAGATCCCAGCATCAATTATCAAGATCAACTTGCATTTATTGATTTGGCATCGTCTATGGCATGTGAACTTGTATTAATTGACGGAAACTGGGATGTAGAGATTGGAAGAGCCAAAATCGAGGAACTGGTTCGTTATGCCAAAAGCAAAGGTGTAGAAATCGCGTTGTGGTATAACTCCAATGGAAATTGGAACAAGGCTCCACAGACTCCGAAACAGCGGATGAATACCGTTGAGGCACGGCGAGAGGAGATGGCTTGGCTTCAGAAAATCGGAGTCAAGAGTATCAAAGTCGATTTTTTTGCGGGTGATAAGCAAACCACTTTTCAGTTGTACCACGACATCCTGACCGATGCCACGGAGTTTGGTTTATCGGTAAATTTTCATGGCACAACGCTACCTCGGGGCTGGGAGCGCATGTACCCAAGTTTTGCGACGAGTGAGGCTGTTTTGGCCTCAGAAAACCTCGTTTTTCAGCAAGAATTTGCCGATCAATATGGGGTGACAGCTACCTTATATCCTTTTACGCGCAATGCTGTGGCCTCAATGGACTTTGGGCCAGTCTTCCTAAATAAACGGCTGGATCGGACGCAAGAAAAAGGAACCCTCCGGCGAACGACGGATGCCTTTGAAATGGCCACAGCGGTTGTATTCTTTTCCTCCATCCAACATTGGGGATTAACGCCCAACAACCTCCATGAAGCTCCCCCGTTTTTATTGGATTACCTTCGAGCCATTCCGACCGTTTGGGATGAAACTCGATTTGTGGACGGTTACCCGGGCCAATATTGCGTACTTGCAAGAAGGAAAGGAGAAACCTGGTATGTCGCGGCTTTGAATGGAACCTCCCAAGAAAAAATTATGACCATGAGATTACCATTTCTGAAGGAAAAAAATCACCGAATCATCCTGGATGAGACGGGTCAAAAAGCCAAATTGGAGGAAATTTCCATAAACGAGCGCCAAGAAATTACGGTTCGATTGGCTCCTTTAGGAGGTGCTGTAGTAATTGGAAAGTAGCCTAGTACATAAAAAATTCCAATGGCATGGAAGGCCACTGGAATTTTTTAGGATTGACCCAATTCCTTATTTTCGTTTAGGAATGGACAATAGATTGGCAAATAAGCGATAAGCGCCAGGAACACCCGCAGGAAGCTGGCGGAAAAAGGCTAAGCCGGTAAATACATAATTCCCTTTTCCATACGGTGCATACAATAAAGAGCCCTCTTGAGCGGTTTCTTGGCCGTCTTTCATCGAAAAGATGGTTTGGTAGTCGGGAGACCATTTTTCTGCAAAATACAAGCCCCTTTCCTGAACCCAACCTGTAAAATCGGAGGCACTTATTTTATTTGGGAATTGTAAAATTGGATGCTGTGGGTACATAATTTGAACTTCAGCTTCTTCATCTGTCACGCGTCCCCGCCCGATTTCAAATGGGAAAGGCCCTAACTGTTGCGCTTTGGGCATGCCATAAAATGCACGAGTTTGGTATTGAGTAACTACATTACCCCCATTTTTAACGTATTCGTTCAGTTTATCGACATAATTTGGCAACCAATCCTCTGTGTTATAGGCTCGCACACCCACAACGATCGCATCAAATTCGGTAAGAGATTGGGTCATGCTGCTTTCTTTAAGCATCGTCACGTCGTATCCAATTTGTTCAAGAGCCGCAGGCACTTCATCCCCTGCACCGGCGATGTACCCAATTTTATTTCCTACCTTCTGGATGTTCATTTTGATAGCTCTTGCCTCAGCAGGTGGAAATGTGTGAAGTTCTGGAATATGCTCGTACGAAATCGTATGGTATCCTTGCTTATACACTTGATTTCCGATCGTCGCCACCGCCTGAATCCTCACTTCTTCGCTGGGTTTTGAACTTGGGGTCAAACTAAACGTAACTATCTTTTCTTCGCCTTTTTTATCTATCTGGACCACCTGTTTTTCGGGAGTTGCTTTCCAACCTGAAGGCACCTGCAAAGATACGGTGGTCGATACTTTATCTTTAGCAGCCCGAACCACCACAGCCACAGGTTTGGGTTTTACCTGATCAAAGGTCAGGACTTTTTGGCGGAAGGTCATGGTCACGGGTGGTTGAATTTCAAAATACCGGTAGATTTCACCTCTCGAAGGTTCAACGTACTTATTTTGAATCGGTAAACTCAATTGAAACGTCTCACCTTCTAATTGAACAATTAAATCGGCATGCAACGAAGCCGGAGCCATCGGCATACCAATTTGTTCCGGATTCTCGACTTGATAAAAGCCTTTCTCTGGCGTTTTCTTTAACCAATAGGGTTGAGTGATCGGGAAATTATCCGGAATGCGGAGATCCAAGGCCAACTCAGTCAATTTATTTTGAGGTAGTTGAATAGATACGCTGGAATCCTTGGCTAATTCAGGAATTTTTAGGCCGAGAAGCTTCATTTGACCAGTACCACGCGGATTCACCTGAACAAATACCTTGATCATCTCACCTTGCGCTACATAAGGATAACTGGCGGTGGCTTCGGTCCAAATACCGGCACATGCCAAGATAATTTGAGTCAGTTGTTTCTTTTTATAGTTTACAATCGCCAGGTTGGAGGGTAGCTGATCCAATTTCTTTTTAACGGCAATCAAACCAGGTAGACTTGCCGAAGGGTTCATGAATGAAAACTGTTGGATCACACGATCCACTAAGGTTCCTATTTCTTCTCCGTTGGGAATTCGCTTCCAAGAAACGTCAATCCCATCGAATAAATCTTTCTCGGCCCTGTCACCTTTTACATGAAGAGCGTAGTCAGTTCGTTGATCTCGAACTTTGGCAGATCCAAAACCTTGAGACCGGTGCTGACTTCTGGCATCCGCGGCAATTTCTCCATACGATTTTCCTAATATAGGATTATATCCTCCAAGCTGTACTGGAATAAAGGAGTTTTCCGAAGGTTGGTCATTTTGAAAACCTGGGCTGTAGGAATTCCACACCAGGCGCTTGGGCTTCCAAATCGATACAAATTTTAACTGCTCTGGAAAACGAGTGGGATCTCCTGCCGCATCAAATGCCTCAGCAGAAAGGACTGCGGAGGCGGAATGATGCCCATGACCTGCCCGACTATCGGGCGGAAAACGATTGACCATGACATCCGGTTGAAAGGACCGGATTGCCCAAACTAGATCGTGTAACACCTTTTCTTTTCCCCAAGTAAGTAGGGCTTCCTCTGTTGTCTTGGTGAAGCCGAAATCCACCGCTCGAGAGAAAAACTGCTCCCCTCCGTCTCGTTTCCGTGCTTCCAATAGTTCGTGGGTGCGGAGTAAACCTACATTTTCTCCCTGCTCCGCCCCGATCAAATTTTGCCCACCATCACCCCGTGTCAATGCTATGTAGCCAGTTCTTACTTTCTTTTCGTTGGATAAATAGGTGATAAATAAGGTATTTTCATCATCAGGATGAGCCGCCACATACAAGGCAGTCCCCACCACTTGAAACTTCTGTAATTCATGGAGGATCTCTTGGCTTCCCACCGGCTGACGTTGTGCAAGCGAGCAACTCACCCAAAAACAGAGGGCAATTACTTTTTTCATAAAGGGTAATGGTAAGGTATTGGTCTCATGTATTTTTTAACAGCGTAAATCTAGAAAAAGATTCGATAGTCTACTCAATTAAAACCATGCATATTGAATACACCTGTCGACAAATTATACCACATTGTCGAAATGAAGGAAAAAATGATTTCAAATTAATCAATTGAAAAACTTTCATAATTCGCTTTTCCCTCTATTTTTGTGAACTATTCAAAGATTTTTTTTCACTAACCTGAACTCACTTTTATGAATTCAATTGTTTACTTGGTACCTGCCTTCGGTCTGGTTGGGCTTCTTTACACGGCTTGGAAGTTCAACTGGGTAGCGCGTCAAGAAGCCGGAGATGAAAACATGCAACGGTTATCCGGATATATTGCGGATGGCGCTATTGCATTTTTAAAAGCCGAATGGCGGATTTTAACCATGTTTGCCATCCCAACGGCACTCGTCCTGGCGTGGCTTGGCATGGATGAAGGCACCCCTGAAAACCCCATTCATTCCTCCCCTCTTATTGCCGTTGCATTTTTAATCGGTGCTATTTTTTCTGCAGTTGCAGGTTATATTGGAATGCGGATTGCCACGAAAGCCAACGTACGTACAGCTCAAGCGGCACGGACGTCCCTGGCCAAAGCACTACAGGTATCCTTTACCGGTGGAGCGGTTATGGGAATGGGGGTCGCTGGCTTAGCGGTACTAGGTTTAGGTGGACTTTTCATCATTTTTTATCAACTTTTTGCAGCTGGTAAAGGCCTTACCTCCATGGAAATGAAAACAGCCATCGAGGTTTTAGCAGGTTTCTCTCTCGGAGCCGAATCCATTGCTTTGTTTGCCCGCGTCGGTGGTGGAATCTACACCAAGGCAGCAGATGTGGGCGCCGACCTCGTTGGAAAAGTGGAGGCCGGCATTCCCGAGGATGACGTGCGTAACCCAGCCACCATCGCAGATAACGTGGGCGATAACGTCGGGGATGTTGCTGGTATGGGAGCTGACTTATTTGGATCCTATGTGGCTACCATTCTAGCCACGATGGTTTTGGGGCAGGAAATTGAAGTGACCGACCAATACGGTGGATTCTCTCCGGTTCTATTACCAATGCTAATTGCCGGGGTTGGCCTGATTGCCTCCATGATCTCTACCTTCATGGTACGGGTAAAAAATGAAACCGATTCGGTTCAAAATGCATTAAATCTTGGAAACTGGGCTTCCATTGTTATTACCTTGGTAGCATGTTATTTATTAACCTCCACACTTTTACCTGAAACATTGGTCTTACGTGGATTTGAATTCACCTCCACCGGCGTCTTTGCTGCCATTGTCGTTGGTTTAGTGGTGGGTGCTCTTATGTCCATTATAACGGAATACTACACGGCTATGGGGAAAAGACCTGTTGACTCCATTGTTCAAAAATCAGGCACTGGCCACGCAACCAACATCATTGGAGGGTTAGCCGTGGGTATGGAATCAACCGTTCTTCCTATCATAGTATTGGCTGCGGGGATTATCTTCTCGTATTCATTTGCTGGTTTGTATGGTGTGTCGATCGCCGCCGCTGGCATGATGGCTACCACAGCCATGCAATTAGCTATTGACGCTTTTGGCCCAATTGCTGATAATGCAGGCGGTATTGCCGAAATGTCGCAACTCGATCCACAAGTGCGGGAAAGAACTGACAACCTTGATGCAGTTGGAAATACCACAGCGGCTACTGGAAAAGGCTTTGCAATTGCCTCGGCAGCTTTAACTTCCTTGGCCCTTTTCGCGGCTTTTGTGGGCATTGCCGGCATTGACGCGATCGACATTTACAAAGCACCTGTTTTGGCGGGATTGTTTATTGGCGGTATGATTCCGTTCATTTTCTCTGCCCTGTGTATTTCAGCCGTAGGAAAAGCGGCCATGGAAATGGTGAATGAAGTTCGTCGCCAATTCCGTGAAATTCCAGGCATCATGGAATACAAAGCCCAGCCGGAATATGAAAAATGCGTAGAAATATCGACTCAGGCTTCCATACGCCAGATGATTCTTCCAGGAGCTATTGCCATTGTAGTGCCAATTTTGATTGGTTTTGGATTCAAAGGTGTATTCGAAACCACTAGCTCAGCGGAGATCTTGGGAGGACTTTTAGCGGGTGTTACAGTCTCTGGTGTCCTAATGGGTATGTTCCAGTCCAACGCTGGTGGGGCTTGGGATAATGCAAAAAAATCATTCGAAAAAGGTGTCGTGATCAATGGTGAGACCTTTTACAAAAAATCGGAGCCACACAAAGCCTCCGTGACGGGAGATACGGTGGGGGATCCATTTAAAGATACCTCAGGACCTTCCATGAACATTTTGATCAAGTTAATGTCCATTGTTTCCTTGGTCATTGCACCCTACATCGCCGTTCCAAAAGCAGGGGTGGCCGAGAAACAACTTCTCGAAAAAGCCCCTAAAGTGGTTCAGCTGGTAAAAAAATAAGAAAAAAAATAGTCGGTCAAGGCCGACTATTTTTTTTGATTCGATTCAACTCAAACTGTAATTCCTCCACGAGCTCGGTTACTTTGGTCAAGGAAGGTGGTGGTGGCGGAACTTGCCAAACAAAATATCCTTTCATCGACCACGCCTCTACAATATCCTTCACTTCAATTTCCCGAGGAGACACACCATCCAAATCGCTCACTAATAGGTAATTTCCTTTACTTTTAATTTGATTGTAGAGGCGTCTGTAGATCAACCCGTAAGGTTTAGTTTCGAGAATAAAGTAGTGTCCATCCGGAAGTGAGAGCAGATCTGAAATAGGTTCACCCACCACCCAAGCCTCGGCGATGGGGAAGTCAGTCACTTTTTCAAAAGCTCTCGACTGCGGGGAACCCGAATAGCCCGGAAATACGGAGGTTGCTGGATGATGGGAATAGGCCATGGGAGTTGGCTTGGGAGACTCAACGGGCATTAACTCTACCTTCGTCCGAGTTTCTACTGGTACTTCAAACCGAGGAGACTCCACGACCGTTGGCTGAGGATCTTTTTTTACAGGCGGAAGTAGTTCATCGAGTAATTCCGTCACTTTTCTGGGTTCTGGAATAGGATTTCTTTTTTCGAATCCAAGCGTTATGTCGGGCGTTTCACGCATTCGACGGATGTCTTGCTTGATCAAAGCATCGACACTTACCCCAAACGATTGAGCGATTAATTTCAGTTTATCGAGAGGAGGATTGGCTCGGGCCTCCTCATATGCGCCGAGCAAAGAGCGTTTGATCCCAATTCGCGATGAAAATTGCTCCTGAGTCAGGCGATTCAGATTTCGTAGGTATTTAATATTTTCACTAATAATTGACATGGACTAGCTCCAAAGTTAGGTTTGGCATGTAAATCTAGTCTAAACTAGATCAATTTTAGAAATTAGTAAAAAAAATAGCTGAGAAACATCGGAAACCTTATCCTAATGTTTCGATAACAAGGTTATGATTGGTGTAAATACAAATATCAGCCGCTATATGCAAGCCTTCTTCTACCATTTGTTGTGCGGTTAGGTGAGCTGCATGTTTTTTCAAAGCAATTGCTGCCGATTGGGCGTACATACTTCCCGAGCCAATGGAAGCCACCTCGTTGTCTGGCTCTAGCACATCGCCCGTTCCCGAAATCACTAAAATTTCTTCCCGATTCGCTACGATCATCATGGCCTCCAATCGGCGTAAATACCGGTCTGTGCGCCAATCCTTGGCCAGCTCAATAGCTGCTCGCTTCATATTTCCACCATAGGCCGCTAACTTCTCCTCAAATTTTTCCATTAAGGTGAAGGCATCGGCTGTGGAACCGGCAAATCCAGCCAGAACCTCCCCTTGAGCAAGCCGACGGACTTTACGAACATTCGACTTCGCTACGGTATTGCCCATGGTAGCTTGTCCGTCTGCACCAATGCATATTTGTCCATTGTGCTTGATCCCTAAAACTGTGGTTGCGTGTATTTTTTCCATGGATTAATTGGGTTATTGACAAAATAGGCCACCCGAGGGCGGCCTATTTTCTAGTTATGATTTGGTCTTACACCAATAAGGTATAAGGCTCCTCTAAAAGTTGCTTCAAGGTAACCAAGAAGGCTGCACCTGTGGCACCATCTACTACACGGTGATCACAAGTTAAGGTGATCTTCATGATGTTGGTTGCGTAAAATTGACCGTTTTTAACCGCCACCGTTTCTTTAATTCCACCCACCGAAAGAATACACGATTCATTTTTGGGGTTGTTAATAATGGAAGTAAACGAATCAATTCCAAACATACCTAAATTACTGACGGTGAAGGTATTTCCTTCCCAATCTTTAGGTTGAAGTTGGCCATTTTTGGCTTTACCACCTAAGTCTTTGGTCGTTGCTGCCAAGGCAGATAAAGTCAGCGTATTGGCAAAGCGAATTACCGGAACGACCAAACCATCTTGAATGGCCACCGCCATTCCGATATGAACATGCTGGTTTCGACGGATGTGGTTGTCTCTCCAAGAGGAGTTGATGGCTGGATGCTTGGTCAAGGCTACTGCACAGGCTTTCAAAACCATGTCATTGAAGGATATCTTCACAGGCGAGGCTTGATTCATGATCGTTCTCGCTTCAATGGCTTTGTCCATACAGATTTCCATGGTCAATTGGAAATCAACAGCTGATGTTTGTGACTCGGCTAGACTGCGTGCGATCGCCTTTCTCATTTGAGTCAGGCCTATTTCTTCAAAACTTTCTTGACCCACCGCTACAGGAGCCGGAGAAACGGCTGCTGGAGCCACTGATTTAACAGCTGGGACAAATTGATCGATATCTGATTTGATGATTCGACCACTCTCACCAGAACCTTTAACCTCCGCTAAATTGATGCCTTTTTCTTCAGCCAGCTTTTTCGCTAATGGAGATGCTAAAATACGACCCTGACCTGAGCTAGCAACCTCCACCACCGGGGTAGTGGCGACGGTAGTCGTCGAGGCTGGCGCAGCCGATGGAGCAGGGGCTGGAGTGGACTCTGGAGCAGTAGCACCGTTTGTTGCACTGCCATTTTGCGCATCAGCTGCCAGAAGGGTTTGATAATCGGCACCAGCTTTCCCTATGACCGCAATGATGGCATTTACGGGAACGGCTTTCCCGGCTTCTGCGCCGATGTAAAGTAATGTACCCTCATCGTATGCCTCCAATTCCATGGTGGCCTTATCGGTTTCTATTTCTGCTAACAAGTCACCTGACTTGACGGTATCACCCACTTGTTTTAACCACGCATGAATAACCCCTTCGGTCATGGTATCCGACAGCAATGGCATACGGACGATGTTGGCATCGATTCCACTGATATCAATCGAGGCTGCCGACGGAGTGGCTGCGACAGGAGCTTCGACAGCCGCTGGAGCGGGCACAGAACTGGTACCACCAGAAAGCAGATGTTGAAAATCTTCACCTGGCTTTCCGATCACCGCAATGATCGAATCGATCGGAACGGCTTGGCCTTTTTCTACGCCAATATACAAAATGGTTCCCTCTTCATAGGATTCCATGTCCATGGTGGCTTTGTCGGTTTCGACCTCAGCCAAAATATCACCGGATTTAACTTTATCGCCAACTTTTACATTCCATGATGCGATGACCCCTTCTTCCATGGTATCACTCATCTTGGGCATTCGGATAACTTCTGCCATTTTCGATTACAGTCTTATTGGATGTGCTTAGAATTATTCTGTCTTTCAAAAATAGTAGTTTAGGCTTGAATTTGCCTAAACCACTCTATCAATTTATTTTTAATACTGCCATAAATGCTTCTTGCGGAACCTCAACAGTTCCGATTTGACGCATCCGTTTCTTTCCTTTCTTCTGTTTTTCTAATAATTTTCGCTTTCTGGAAATATCACCTCCATAACATTTGGCTGTCACGTCTTTCCGCAATGCGCGTACTGTTTCACGGGCAATCACTTTCGCACCAATAGCGGCCTGAATCGCAATTTCAAATTGCTGACGTGGTAGTAATTCACGGAGTTTTTCACACAATTTCTTACCCCATTCGTAAGCTTTATCCCGGTGAACAATCGCCGACAGAGCATCAACTGGTTCTCCATTAAGAAGGATATCCAATTTCACCAAGTGGGATTCTTTGTAGCCAGCCAAGGAATAATCTAAGGAGGCGTAACCGCGTGAAATGGTTTTTAACTTATCAAAGAAATCAAAGACCACCTCAGCCAACGGAAGTTCGAAGGAGAGTTCAACTCGCGAGGAAGTCAAATACACCTGATTTTTAATCAGACCTCTTTTTTCCATACAGAGTGAGATGATCGGACCTACGTATTCAGAGGCTGTGATAATTTGAGCATTGATGAAAGGCTCCTCGACCCAACTAATCAGATTCGGATCCGGCATTTCGGATGGAGCCGATACCGGGATGACATTATCTCGTTTGTCGACCACATGGAATTTCACAGACGGTACCGTGGTAATCACGGTCATATCGAACTCACGTTCTAACCGCTCTTGGACAATTTCCATGTGAAGCATGCCTAGGAAGCCACATCGGAAACCAAAGCCCAAGGCCGCTGAGGTCTCAGGTTCCCACACCAGCGCCGCATCATTCAATTGGAGCTTCTCCATGGCCTCCCGAAGGTCTTCAAATTCGGTGGTGTCTACAGGGTAAATTCCGGCAAATACCATGGGCTTCACTTCCTCAAACCCTTTGATTGCTTGATCTGCAGGCCGACTAAGGTGTGTGATCGTATCCCCTACTTTTACCTCTTTGGCTACCTTAATTCCCGAAATGAGATAACCTACATCACCACATTCTAGTACATCTTTTGGCTTTTTTTGGAGGCCTAAATTTCCAATCTCATCGGCTTCGTATTCACGACCTGTCGCCATGAATTTAACTTTATCACCTTTCCGGATACGACCGTTTTTAACTCGGAAAATAACTTCAATTCCTCGATAGGAATTAAAAACAGAATCAAAAATCAACCCTTGAAGTGGCCCTTCCGGATCACCTGATGGAGCAGGAATGCGCTCAACAATAGCCTGTAGAATTTCATAGATACCGATACCCTCTTTGGCAGATGCTGGAATGATTGAATCAGGATCGACACCAATCAAATCAACGATTTGGTCTTTTACCTCTTCCGGCCGAGCCCCGGGTAAATCTATTTTATTCATAACCGGGATAATCTCCAAACCATGATCTAAGGCTAAAAAGAGGTTGGAAATGGTCTGGGCTTCGATCCCTTGGGCAGCATCTACGATCAACAAGGCACCTTCACAGGCGGCAATCGAACGGGAAACTTCGTAGCTAAAATCCACGTGGCCCGGTGTATCAATCAAGTTTAAGGTATATTCTTGATCTTGGTATGTATATTTCATTTGGATGGCGTGGCTTTTGATCGTAATTCCGCGCTCACGCTCCAAGTCCATATCATCCAATAACTGCGCCTGCATTTCACGTTGGCTTGTGGTACCAGTAAATTCCAGTAATCGATCCGCCAACGTACTTTTCCCGTGATCAATATGGGCAATAATACAGAAATTTCGAATGTTCTTCACGCCTTAAAAAATTGGGTGTTTAAATGATCCAATAAACCCCTGTTGAATGGGTTTGTTTCACAAAAGTAGTACAAATGAGGGATTTCTTCACCAATTATTTACACCATACCGTATGGGTTATTTCCCCCAACGGACCCAGTGTTTTTCAAATCCATGGTAGCTGGCACCTGAAACAAGGAGGACCAAACTTAAAAAGATACCCAACTTACCTTCAACTGGCACTTGAAAATGGGATTTAACGAACCAATTGACGCCGATGTAGACAAGCGGATGCCAGAGGTAGATTCCGTAACTCCAGTCTCCGAGAGTTTTAAAGACCCAGTGGATGGGTTTCCATGACACCGGGGGTAAAGAAGTGGCCCCAAATACGACAAGCAGGCAGGCACTACTTAGAATGACCTTTGGAGTATCGACCACTAAATCAATATGACCACCCCATACAGGAAAAAAAATAAATACCACCAACCCAACGAAGACGCTTGCGCTTTGTAGCTGCGCGGAAGGTCTTGGTACAATTGACAAAACGATTCCCCCCATAAAAAATAGGGCTTGATAGAGGGGGTGGATGTACAAGTTCCACTGCTTGGGTAAAGAAACGGTCTCACGGAGATAAAAATAGGGGATCAAGAGCCAAAGCAGCAACCAAATGCCTATGACGATGGATTGACCTTTTCCTTTGGCTAGAAACATGAGAAATGGAAACAGCCCGTAAAATACCAACTCATTTCCAATTGACCATGCCCCCGTTGCTATGTAGGCGTCTCGGTCAAAATAACCAAACAGCCCCGTGAGGTTTAAGAACCATTGCATCAGATCATAGGACTTTCTTGATACAAGCGCGGACGCTAGGGAGACAAGGATTAATAAAGGTAGAATACGGAAAAGACGCTTTTTGAAAAATTGAATCCAGGAAATTTGCTTTTGCCAATTCACTGAATCATACACTCGAGCAAGTGTGTATCCGCTTAAAATATAAAATAGGGCCACGCCATACAAACCCATTCGATCCAAAAAGGAGTCCGCTTGTGGAATGTAGCTTGGAGTCTCCCATAAGTGAAAATGATACGCTAAAATAGAAAGGGCTGCAAACCCCCGCAGGTAATCCAGAGAATACAATCGTTGCATATTGATGAAGAGGAATTGAGTTTTGAATTGAATATTATTTGCCGTTTATCCCTCTCCCTCTTCCATTTCACCGCAGATGGGAAGAGACATCCGATACCGGACCACGGCGGGCTCTGGATTTTCACCTAGTAAAAACATCAACTTGGTGACGGCAGCTTCAACGGTTAAATCTTTTCCTGAAATAACCCCAATGCGACCCAAGCCCACGCTGGTTTCATAACTCCCTTGAACAACCCGGCCACCTGTACATTGAGAAACATTGATGACCACAATTCCTTTTTGAATGGCCTCCTCCAGAACCTGAAGAAACTCAGGATCAGTGGGAGCATTACCAGCTCCATACGTCTCCAGGACCAGTCCCTTCAGCCCGGGGAGGGAAACCAGTTGCCGAATGAATTGAGATGAAATGCCCGGGAATAATTTTAAAATCAATACCTCTTTTTCCCAGCGCGTATGCAGCCTAAGTGGAAGGTCAGGTCGGTAAGGTTTAATGTAAGGAAAATTGTATTCGATGGAAATTCCAATAGTTGCCAGATACGGATAATTTTCAGAGTGAAAGGCATCAAATTGAGAACTTTCTACCTTTTTACTTCGGTTTCCGCGGAGTAGAAAACCGTTGAAATAGATACAAACTTCCGGCACCACCGGGCGCCCATCAATTTGGGCGGTTGCAATTTCGAGTGCTGTAAATAAATTTTCTCTGGCGTCAGTCCGGGCCACTCCAATAGGCAATTGGGCCCCTGTCAACACAATTGGCTTTGAAACGTTTTCTAGTAAGAAACTAAGTGCCGAGGCTGTGTAGGCCATGGTATCGGTACCGTGAAGAATCACAAATGCCCCATATTCGTTAAATTGATCGTGGATCAATTCAGCCAGCTGCATCCAATCCTCAGGGGTGACATTGGAAGAATCAATGGGTTGCGCCAACATCATGACGGTCAGATCGAAATTCAACCGCCTCAACTCAGGGACGTTTTCCATGATTTGCTCAAAATTGAAGGGAACCAACGCTTTGGTTTGTTCGTCAAAGACCATGCCTAATGTGCCACCTGTGTAGATCATCAACACAGATGGACGAAGATGGCCCGTGCGCGAGCCTGTTTCTATGTGTAGTTTTTTCATGGGATTAGTCCAATAACATCTCGTCTTCAATTTGCCTTTTCAAACCATTCAATTCCTGAGAAATTTTTGTTTTGCTTTGCTCAGATGCATGTCGAATGCCTTCCTCTACCACCTGCAAAGCCTGGTCCCACTGTTCTACCTCCATCCACATTTGAGCTAACGGATAGTAGGTAGGAACATAACCTGGATGTTGTTTTTGAAGATTCAAAAACAACCCAAGGGCTTCTTCCCGATCAGTTTTTCGGTATTCTAAAGCCAAACTATACCAATTGAATGGATCCTCTGGATTTTCAGCAATCCATTCCTTTAAAATTTTTAATCGTTCTCCTTGCATGCAATGGGTTTCCCTTCTACCTTTGTAATGTTATGCAAGCATAACATTTTTGGATAATTACTTGTTTGTTTAGCATAATCCGGAGAGGCTCCAGACAGCCTCACAAATATCTTTAAATTCATTCATTAACCCCAACATACCGATGAAAATCCTCGTATGCATATCCAATGTACCGGATACGACTTCCAAGATTTCATTCACGGAAAACGACACCCAATTCAACAAAACTGGTATTCAATTTATTATCGGACCGTACGATGACTATGCATTAGCGCGGGCCGTAGAGTTGCGCGATCAGCTGGGTGGACACGTCACGGTTTTAAATGTAGGTACGGCTGAGACCGAACCACAGATTCGAAAAGCACTAGCCATTGGCGCTGATGAGGCTGTTCGAATCGATGCAGAACCAACCGACTCCTTATTTGTGGCGGAACAAATTGCTGCGTACGCTGCCGGCAAAGAGTTTGATTTGATTTTGATGGGTCGTGAAACCACCGACTACAATTCGGGTGTCGTCCACGGATTAGTGGGCGAATTACTGGGTTTACCATCCTTTTCACCGGTTATGCAATTAACTTTGGCAGATGGACAAGCGACCTTGATGAAGGAAATTGAAGGTGGAAAAGAATACATTCAAGCTCCATTGCCTTTAGTCTTGGGATGCCAAGAACCAATCGCGGAATGGAAGATACCTAACATGCGGGGTATCATGGCCGCTCGTACCAAGCCACTGACTGTTGTACCCCCGGTAGGTTCATCGGTGACTACCACATTGAAATACCAATTACCCCCTGAAAAAGGTGCATGTAAAATGATTCCTGCGGAGGAAGCCGCGACTCTTATTAGTCTACTACGTAGCGAAGCAAAAGTATTATAATCACATTAAAACTTCATCACGATGTCTGTTCTCATATTTGTCGAAGTTGCCGAAGGGCAAATCAAAAAATCATCTTGGGAAGCGATTGCCTATGGAGCAAAAGTTGCGGAACAAGTAGGTGGAAAAGCCACAGCTCTTGTGGTTGGACCAGCGGAGGCTGATGCATTATCGCAAGCGGGTGCCTTAGGAGCCCATCAAGTGTGGCATGCCAACCAATCCGAATTGGCTCAGCCGATGAGTTTGCCATACAGCCATGTAGTTCTTGAAGCGGTAAAAAAATCAGGAGCCCAAGTTGTTGTGGCTGCCAAGTCTTCCTTGGCTGATGCTACCCTAGCCCGTGTGGCGGGTGCGTTGAAAGCGGGAATTGTTGGGAATGTTACCAGTCTACCTGATTTATCCGCAGGATTTTCAGTCACCCGGTCTATCTTCACTGGCAAGGCGTTTGCACAAGTTGCTATCACGAGTGATGTTAAGATTTTGACTTTAAAAAAGAATACCTTGGAGGCTGAACTAGGATCCAATCAGGCCGAAGTGAGCTCGTTTGAGGTAAGTTTAGGTGCTGAGACCCTTGTTGGCAAAATCACGGAAACTGTAAAAGCCAGTGGAGCGGTTTCACTACCTGAGGCTGATATCGTCGTTTCGGGTGGACGTGGAATGAAAGGTCCTGAGCACTGGCAGCCTCTATTGGACTTGGCGGATGCCCTGGGTGCCGCCACGGCGTGTTCCAAGCCGGTTTCGGATGCCGATTGGCGCCCTCACCATGAGCATGTCGGACAAACAGGAGTAAAAGTAGCCCCTAATTTGTACATTGCGTGTGGTATTTCGGGAGCCATTCAACATTTAGCCGGAGTCAATTCTTCCAAGGTTTTGGTTGTCATCAATAAAGACCCGGAAGCTCCTTTCTTTAAAGCAGCCGACTATGGAATCGTTGGAGATGTTTTTGAGATTCTGCCGAAACTAACCGCGGCAGTAAAAGGTTTATAAAATGAAGCATTTCCACGGAAGTGGATAATCTTTGGTTTAAGCTAGAAAGCATAGTTCGTTTGAACTATGCTTTTTTTAGAGTTTAGACTCCGCATCCTCCGGGCGAACCCCAGGTATTCTCCTCATATTTAGCAACCATATTTTCATTTGATTTTTTTCGGCATGGGGATCGACTCGCAGGGGAGAAAGTGTATTGAGATCAGGTTGGCCGGCATCTACCCAAGCTGTATACCAGAAATTTCCTACCATTCGAATGGCCCGCTTAAAATGCCGCTCTACTTGTCCATTTAGTAGCTGGTGGTACTTTTGAGAAAAAGGGTAGCTGTAGGCACGAACGGTCTGCCTATTTCGGCTGGTGATTTCATACTTTTGATTCCATCCCATGTTGTCACTAATGGACTTTTCAAACCGCAAGACGGAGTCCAAGGCCACATGGGCCGCTAAAATAGCCATCCAAATGGTAGAATCAGGCCGTTCCAGATACGTAGCACGGCCTACCCAACGGCTGTATTGGTGCGAAAATAATTCGGGCAACCGCGATTCCCACAACCCATGAATGCCGGTTTGATTGGTTAGCTGGCCATTGTAGTTGTGGGTGGTGTGCAGAGGAACATTCGCATCCCCGATATAATGCCCAATTTCTGCTGATAATTGAATGATCCTTGGTGTATTTCGCTCTACAAATGCATCTGTTAATTGCTTTTTCATGTACAACACATGCCAAGGAACAATCCCATAAGCCTGGAGGGTATCTTCTGTCATGCGTTCTACTGCCTGGAACCACGGGGTTAATACTAGGGAGTCACGCTGGGCTCGGGAATACACATCCCAGTCAATAAAATGCCGTGGGGCCTCCCCTTCCACAGCGTAGCGCCGCTGGTCGGGCCGAACAGCCCAATCCACTATTTGAGCTTGGTGTACTTTATAAAAAGAAGACATTTCAGGAGGTAGGGTGTAAATGGCCGCCTCATTGATTTGACGATGGGCAAAAAAGCCCCACCACCACCAACTGGTGAAGAGTAATATTTTCATGGCATAAATTGTAGTAAATGAAGGCGAAAACTACCGCGATTCTTTCAAAAAACAAAGGGCAAGTCGCCATTAATTTGATAAAATTTAGGCAATAATTTGTTCAGGTTGGGTAAATTATCTAACTTTGCACCCCTAAGAAAAGAAACGGAAATTTAATTTTTAATATGGCAAATCACAAGTCAGCACTAAAAAGAATTAGAGCTAACGAGACAAAACGGTTGAGAAATCGCTACCAACATAAAACTACCCGGACAGCTGTTCGTAAATTGCGTAGCACACAAGATGCTGCTGAAGCACAAACACTTTTGAAAACGGTATCCTCTATGTTGGATCGTTTGGCCAAGAAGAACATCATTCACAAAAATAAAGCGGCTAACTTAAAATCAAGCTTAGCAAAGCACGTGAACAAATTGGCTGCGTAATTTATCAGGCTATTTGATACATTTTAAAGTTCAGGTATTTTTTGATACCTGAACTTTTTTATTTTTGTACAAAAAAGCCATGTATACACAAAACACACCCCTTCACATGTGGGCGGAAGAGGACCGTCCAAGAGAAAAGTTAAAAGAGAAAGGACGACTTGCTTTAACGAATGTAGAATTACTAGCCATCCTGATTGGCAGTGGCACGCCTAAAACATCCGCCGTCTCGATTGCCCAACAAATCCTTTCTTGTGTCGGGCAAGATTTGCACCAGCTCAATAAGTTACAACTTTCCGACTTGATGAATTTTCAAGGCATTGGGGAAGCAAAAGCCATCACAATTTTGGCGGCTCTTGAACTTGGCCGAAGGCGAAAAGACGCTCCAAGCATTGAGGCCCCCAAAATTACCCATTCCAAAGATGCCTTCCAGGTAATTCAACCCCATCTAATGGATGTCAATCACGAGGAATTTTGGGTTATACTCTTAAATCGAGGCAATCGGGTAATAAAATCGGTACAAATTTCTCGAGGTGGCGTGGCCGGTACCGTGGCAGATCCGAAAATCATATTTAAAATTGCACTAGAGCACCTTGCCTCGTCGATGATCCTAATTCATAACCATCCATCCGGCAACTTAACTCCGAGTCAAGCCGATCAACAACTAACTAACAAATTAGTAGAAGCGGGCAAATGGTTGGACCTTCCCGTTTTAGATCATCTCATTGTGCATGATTTCCAATACTTTAGCTTTGCAGATGAAGGACAATTGAGATAAAATGAGGAGGCGACCAACTTTTCGCCTCCCATTTCCGTTTTACTTACAAATGAAGCCCATGACATGACTCTACTTCGCACCTTTCTTTTTTTTCTTTTACATAGTCTCCCTTTTCCCTTTTTTGGCCAGATATTATCCGACTTAGATGCTCGGCAAGATATTCAATATGGCATGGAGAAATTGTACAATATGGACTTTGTAAATGCAGAAGCTGCCTTTAAACGTGTTCGGGCGGCTTACCCTCAGCATCCTGTTGGTCATCTATTGCATGCTTTGCAAATTCAATGGCAAAATATGCCATTAGAGAAGAACACGAAAGCCTTAAATTCATACCTTCAAGCACTACATTCATGCAAGATTTCGGCCCAAAAGTTATCTCATCCGGAGGAGGCAGCCTTTTTTATGATGGCATCGCATGGCTATATCGCTTTATCCTACAATTACCAAAAAGAATATGTTAAGGCCGTACAAGAAGCTAGGTTAGCCTATACTTTTTTAAAACAGGGAATGAAATTAACCCAAGTTTATCCAGACTTTTTGTTCACCTCAGGCCTCTATAACTTTTATCGAATTCAATACCCTGAAACCCATTCTTTGGTAAAACCTGTTATGGTATTTTTTGAGGGAGGTGATAAAGAAAAGGGATTATTACAACTGGAAACAGCCACCCATAAAGCCACTTTCACCAAGGTGGAGGCTACCATGTATCTTGGTAATATCTACATAAAATACCTTAATAATCGCCCGAAGGCCCTTCAGTTCTGGGAACTACTTGGTAAAAAGTACCCCCAAAATCTTTTTTTTAAAATGAGGTATACTGAGGCACTTTTATTGAATGGAAGGTTTAGTGAAGCCGAACCTAACATCGATATTCTTGAAACTCATTCCTCCCCTATTTTTAGATTAGCCGGCCAGACTTTTCGTGGTATTTATCATGAGTTTGGTACACGGAACAAAGGTCTAGCTGCCCAATATTACCAAAAAGCCACCCAATTATCACCTGATAGTCGCTATAACCAAGAATACCAAGCCATGGCTTACCTAGGGCTAGCTCGCTTTTTTTACCACGAAAAGGAGAACGAAAAAGCAAAAAATGCCTTAAAGAACGCGCAAACCTTGGCTGAGTATGCTTGGTTGCAGGCCGAAATCAAGGAATTAGGCAAACGCATATGAGTTAGAGAATTTATCTATAAAATTTTTACTTTCCTTTTTTTTCGGTCAGTTTTGTAATTCAAGATCGAAATTTACCTTATGTCCACTCTTCTCATCAAGAATGCCCAGATTGTTAACGAAGGAAAAGTTTTCGCTGGGGAAATTTTAATTCAAAACGGCCGAATCCAACAAATTGGAACTGACTTATCGAATCCCCATGCGCGGATCTTGGATGTTCAGGGAAAATATGTAATTCCAGGAGTCATTGACGACCAAGTACACTTTCGTGAACCTGGACTAACCCACAAAGCAACCATTTATACAGAGGCAAAAGCTGCGGTAGCCGGCGGAACCACCACATTCATGGAGATGCCGAATACGGTCCCCAATGCCTTGACTCAATCGTTACTAGCCGAAAAGTACGCAATCGCTGCGCAGACCTCCCTGGCAAATTACTCTTTTTTCATGGGGGCCTCCAATGATAATTACGACGAAGCCATGAAAACGAACTTGCGGGAAGTTTGTGGTTTGAAAATTTTCATGGGCTCTTCCACAGGAAACATGCTTGTTGATGATCAAAGCACCTTGGCCAGGCTTTTCGGGAATTTCCCAGGTTTGATTGCCACACACTGTGAAGATGAGGCAACCGTGCGTGCTCAGGTGGCTAAATTTCAAGCAAAATATCCCAAGGAAAGTGAATTACCGGCTGATATTCATGCCCAAGTGCGAGATGTCGAAGCCTGTATTTTATCCTCACGTCGTGCCGTAGAATTAGCGACAAAATTAGGAACCCGGCTTCACGTCCTTCATATTTCTACCCAAGAGGAGCTGGCCTTGTTTCGAAATGACATCCCGCTTCGGGAAAAAAAGGTAACCGCCGAAGTCTGCATTCATCATTTATGGTTTGATGCCCAAGATTATAACCAATTAGGTAATCTAATCAAATGCAATCCCTCCATTAAACACGGACATCGTGAGGCCCTCTGGCAAGGGTTATTGGATGACAAACTGGATATATTGGCCACAGATCATGCCCCCCACACATGGGATGAGAAGAATCAATCCTATTGGTCGGCTCCATCTGGCTTACCCCTGGTTCAACATAGCTTATTGGCATTGCTTGAAAAAGTTAAATTAGGCGTAATTTCAATCGAAAAAATGGTGGAAAAAGCAGCCCATGCACCTGCAATTTGCTTTGAAATCGAGGAGAGAGGCTTTATCCGAGAAGGGTACTGGGCCGATTTGGTTGTCGTGGATTTAGAAGGCACTACCACCGTAACCAAAGAAAATATTTTGGCAAAATGCGGCTGGTCACCTTTCGAAGGCCATACCTTCCCTGCTCAAATTGACACAACCATCGTCTCTGGGCATGTTGTTTACCACCAAGGTACGTTTGATGAATCGGTCAAAGGACAACGTATATTTTTTGAACGAAATTAACAACCAAAAGGAATCCGTGACATGGTAAAACGACATGTGTTTCCCACCTTCGAATGGATTGACTTTACCAATTCTTATTTGGAGGAAATTGAAAAGGAGGTCTCTCCCATCGGACTTGAAGCTACTTGGATCGAGGATAGTTTGGAACGAGGACATCTTCCCAAATTCGAGCAAAGGGAAAACATGGTATTTTTTATCTTACGTGCCCATGCCAAAGATACCACGGATAGAGAAAGCACAGTAGAGGGTATTTCCAATAAATTAGCTATTTTTTTATTGGAAAATACCCTCATCACCATCCATCGAGAGCCTTTCCCATTCTTCCCAAACCATCTCCCACCCATGGAAAGTGCGGAGGAATGGATGATCTCCCTAATGAATCTATTGATTCTGACGTATGATGAACCCATTGACAATCAAATTGACCAGTTAGATCAGTTAGAGAAGCAGATTTTTTTCAAAAAATCAGAGAGCATTCCAGTGGAGGCCTTGTATTTACAAAAGAACAAAGCCCGTATTTCGAAAAGAATCCTCCTGTTCATGCAGCACGTTTTACATCAATGGGAACCTTCGCCCACATTACGACCTAAATACCAAGATATCAAGGATTCCATCGTAGATCATTTACTCCATTATGATGAAATCATGGATTCTTCCAATGCACTAGTTCAAACAGCGCTCTCGCTTTCAAGTCAAAAAAGCAATGAAGTCATGAAATTACTAACCGTTATTTCGGTGTTCTTTTTGCCTTTGACTTTCTTGGTTGGCGTGTATGGAATGAACTTCGACTACATGCCTGAACTGCATTTACGTTATGGTTATCCCTTGACCTGGGGTGTTATGTTGATTTCCTGCTTGCTAATTTACCTGTGGTTTAAACGTAAGAAAATCATTTAAGAGCCTAAACAAACGAATTTCCAACTTGCATTGTTTCTAAAGGCAAAACACATTTTTTCCTTACATGAATTTGATAAACTACCCCCTCATTTGGCAAAATGCGGTGGAATTGCCAGACTATTGGCGCAACTTTGAAACGGAATTATCGACTAGCCAAAAACAAGGTCCACATGCGGCCTATCTTCCAATAAACTGGCAAAGGGTTCAACGAATAAACAAGCAACTTCAATTACATCAGGATTGGGCGGAATGGATTTCCACGTTAAAGAGTCAGATCAATTGGCTGATTATTTCAGAACATTGGTGTGGTGATGCAGCTCAAATTCTTCCCGTGGTAGAGAAAATGGCCCAACAAAGTGAAGGAAAAGTCAACATAAAAGTGATTTACCGAGATCAGAATCTGGAGGTAATGGACCGACACCTCACCCAGGGGAGTCGATCCATTCCCAAAATAATTGGCTTGGACTCCAACTTTCATCTACTCGGCGATTGGGGCCCTCGGCCGAAGGAAGCGCAGGCTTTACGCGCCCAATTTCCTACCAGTTCTAAAGAATATGCCGATGCCCTGCACCTTTGGTATGGCCGAAATAAACAAGTGGCCATACAAAAGGAGGTATTGGATTGGATCAAATCCATTATTTAAATTCCGGGGGTGGTGGGTGGTCGATATCCTTCAAATGGAATGCGGATCAAGGCATTTAGTTGATCATTTTCTTTCGGATCCATGTGCGTATCGACACCGTAAACGATCTGATGGGGAGGTAGTGTTTTGAACGTGCCGAACATACGATCCCAAATCGAGAAAATATTGCCGTAATTTGAGTCCGTATAAGGCAACTGATAATGATGATGGATTTTGTGCATGTTGGGTGAAACGATCAACCAACTGATGGCTTGGTCTATTTTTTCCGGTAGTCGAATATTAGCATGATTGAATTGCGATAGAACGACTGACAGCGACTGATACAAAAAAACAATCCACATCGGTGCGCCAATACAGGCCACTCCAAGCAAAGTAAAGAAGAAACGAAAGACTGATTCACCGGGATGATGACGGTTGGCCGACGTTGTATCTACATGTGTATCTGTATGATGAATCAGATGAAACTTCCACATCCAACGAACCCGGTGCTCTGCCCAATGAACGGCATAGGCTCCAATCAAATCCAGACCGAGGACTCCAATAAGTGCTGTCCACAACAAGGACATTTCAGGCAACCATGCCAGCAATCCAAAACCTTGACGTTGCGTCCAATCGGAAGTTTCAACCAGCAAAAAAGCCAATACGAAGTTGATTAGGATTGTGGTAAATGTGAAAAAAAAGTTAATTCCGGCATGTCTCCATTTTTTATATTGAAACAAAGCCAAAGGGATTACGCCCTCTAGTAACCAGAAAAGAGTGATTCCACCCACTAGAATCAAACTTCGATGCAAAGAAGGAATGGTTGAAAAGTAATTGACAAGAGACTCCATTTATTTGAAAGATTCAAGTTTATCTTTCAAAAATACCATGAAAATGGAGGTTGTCAATACTTTTCAATCAAAACTTACAATCGTTGCATGAGTTGAGGCAAAATTGCTCGTTTCCAGTCGGCAAAATCACCTGCCAAAATATGGTTTCGAGCCTCCCCTACCAACCAAAGATAGAAGGCAAGGTTATGAATAGAGGCGATCTGAGCTCCCAATAATTCTTGACATTTGATAAGGTGTTTGAGGTAGGCTTTTGTATAAAACTGACTGATCTCATTGGTCAGACCAGGATCAATGGGTGAAAAATCATCCTCCCATTTTTTATTGCGAATATTGATAATACCTTGGGTGGTAAACAGCATGCCATTTCGGGCATTTCTGGTTGGCATAACGCAATCGAACATATCGATACCTAAGGCAATACCCTCTAGAATATTCTCTGGGGTCCCTACTCCCATCAAATACCGGGGTTTATCGTGGGGTAGAATGGCATTCACAACTTCAATCATACGGTACATGTCATCGGCCGGTTCCCCGACGGATAGGCCACCGATGGCATTACCCACTTGATTTTGCTCCGCGATAAACTCGGCGGATTGACGTCTCAAATCACTGTAAATACTACCTTGAACGATGGGAAATAGCGATTGGGAATACCCATATTTGGGTTCGGTCTCTTCCATTCGACGGATACAACGTTTCAACCATCGATGGGTCAGGTGCATGGACTTTTCTGCGTATCCATGGTCACAGGGATAAGGCGGACATTCATCGAATGCCATGACAATATCGGCGCCAATGGTGCGCTGGATGTCCATGACATACTCTGGCGTAAACAAATGGCGCGACCCATCAATATGGGATTGGAATTGAACACCCTCCTCAGTAATTTTCCTAATTTCTTTCAAAGAGAACACCTGATACCCTCCAGAATCTGTTAAAATAGGTTTATTCCAACCGTTGAACGCGTGTAATCCTCCCGCTTTTTGTAGAACATCTAAACCAGGACGAAGGTAGAGATGGTAGGTATTCCCTAATATAATTTGTGCTTGGATATCCTGATGAAGTTCCCGTGTATGCACCCCCTTTACAGTACCAGCTGTACCTACTGGCATAAAAATGGGGGTTAAAATATCTCCATGATCTGTGGTCAAACGACCGGCCCGCGCAGACGAACCGGGATCTTTAGCTTGTAATTCATATTTCATGTCGCAAAATTAGCTATTTTTTTGACCGTCGACTTCGATATTTACAGAGACTTTGTATTTTTGGTTTTTACATTATTCAATTCCTTTCCTTATTCAATCATGCAGATGAACCGTTTGAAATTCGCCTCGACAATTATTTTGATCGCAGGTATGTCGGCTGCCTCCTTCGCCCAAGGAAAATATCCCAACACCCCTCCGGAGGTTTCACCCATGCCGATGAAACCCGAAATGACCGAGATTTGGGAACCCCAAGTTCGAGTTGTAACACCAGGAGCTAAATTGGGAGATGCACCATCCGATGCAATCATTTTATTCAATGGCAAAGATTTAACCCAATGGGTAAGTAAAAAAGATCCTACTAAACCAGCCCCGTGGAAAATTGTAGACAGCGACCACATGGAAGTTGTTCCAGGCTCTGGTGACATCCAAACCAAAATGAAGTTTGGTGACTGCCAACTTCATATCGAATTCTCGGCCCCGGATGTGGTAGAATCGCAAGGACAAGGACGTGGAAACAGCGGTGTTTTTCTTCAAAATCGATATGAATTACAGGTTCTAGATTCTTATAACAACCGAACCTACAGCAATGGTCAGGCAGGAAGTATTTATAAAGATGTTCCTCCGTTGGTCAATGCGATGCGCGGACCCTTGGAGTGGAATGCATATGACATCATTTATACTGCACCTCGCTTCAAACCCGACGGACGTTTGGATTCTCCTGCTCGAATTACGGTCCTTCACAATGGCGTTGTGATTCAAAACAATACTACCATTGCAGGTCTGACTTTGTATATTGGTCTTCATACGTATCCTGAAGCACACGGAGAAGATGTCATCTCTCTTCAAGATCATGGAAACAAAACACAATTCCGCAACATTTGGATTCGGAGATTGTAAGATTAACCTTATCCCCGTCTCTTCCAGACGGGGCTTTTTTTTATGACAACAGCACAAAAAGTATATCAACAACTTCTGTTGGAATTAACAGAATCGGACGAAGAAGAAAAAAAAGCCATAGCTAAATTTCTATTAGCGGAAAAGTATGGAATCAGTTCCGTGGATATACTACTTGATCAACCGATTTCTCCCATTTCAATAAAAGAGGACGTTGGACGTCTCAATGCAGGTGAACCCATTCAATACGTTGTCGGGCAGGTCGTCTTTGCCAACCATCTGTTCTATTGCGGGCCGGGTGCCCTTATTCCCAGACCTGAGACGGAGGAGCTTGTGTATGAAGTTCAAAAAAGAGGTCCCTTTACTTCCATCTTGGATATTGGAACTGGTACAGGATGTATAGCCCACAGCTTGGCACTAGCCTATCCCCAGTCACGGGTGGAGGCATGGGATGTTTCGGAAGAAGCAATCCAGTGGGCCGAAAAAAATAAGAACCGGCTGAATACTCGGGTTCACATTCGCCAAGTGGATGTGCTGATTGCCCCAAGTGAGGAGACTGAATCTTGGGATTTGATCGTAAGCAATCCACCCTATGTTTTACCGTCGGAGAAAAAAATGATGCATTCTAGGGTGTATGATTATGAACCAACACAAGCTCTTTTCGTACCCGAGACGAACCCCTTACTTTTCTACGAAATCATCACCCAGAAAGCGTCGGTCACATTGAAAGAAAATGGGTTATTGGCCTTTGAGATCAACCAAGGGTATGGGAAAGAAGTTGTATCCTTGCTTGAAAAATTTTCATTTCGGCAAATTGAACTTTTGAAAGATATACCGGGAAGAGACCGAATGGTTTTTGGAAGGCGTTAGGGGAATGGAGAATTATTTGGTAAATTCACCCGTTCAGAAGACAAAAATACATGGAGCCACTTGATACCAAAGAATTATATAAAAAAATCACCGATGTGTTCGGAGAGGTCAGTCAAATTGTGGTTGGCCAAGAAAGATTGGTGAATCGCCTCCTCATCGGCCTATTTACGGAGGGGCATATTTTATTAGAGGGAGTTCCCGGATTAGCCAAAACCAAGACCATCAATACGCTAGCCAAGGTCTTGGATTTGCAATTTAATCGGATACAATTTACACCTGATTTGCTACCAGCTGATTTGATTGGTACTATGATTTACAATCAAAAATCAGGGGAATTTGAGGTAAAAAAGGGTCCCATTTTTTCCAACCTTATTTTGGCCGATGAGGTCAATCGGGCACCTGCTAAAGTACAATCAGCCTTATTAGAATCGATGGCCGAGCGACAAGTGACGATTGGCGAGGAGACGTTTCCATTGGATCGCCCTTTCTTGGTGATGGCCACTCAAAACCCCGTTGAGCAAGAAGGAACGTATCCTCTACCCGAGGCTCAAGTCGATCGATTTATGATGAAGGTTTATGTAGACTATCTTTCAAAAACCGAGGAACTGGAGATGATGCGGAAAATGTGTTCTCCTCGTGAACCCTATTCGCCCAAGGCAATCTTAAATCGAACCGATATTCTTTCTATCCGAACGGCCATTCAACAAGTCAGTATTTCGGATATGTTGGAACGCTACATTATTGAGCTCGTTTTTGCAACAAGATTTCCGGAGGAAGCAGGTTTAAAGGACTTAGGTAATTATATTCAGTACGGTGTATCACCACGAGCCTCTATATCCCTACATAATGCAGCGAAAGCCCTAGCCTTTTTTGATCGCCGAGATTATGTTTTGCCTGAAGATATTAAGGCCGTCATGTTGGATGTTTTCAATCATCGATTGATATTAAACTACGAGGCCGAAGCTGAGGGAGTAAAAACAAGCGAAATCTTAGAGTCAATTCTCCAGCGTGTCGCCATTGGAAGGTAAGAAAGAGGTGAAATAAAATTAAGCTTAAATTATTGCATCATTTCTAGAATTTATTTAACTTTGTTTTGATCAAAGAAGAAATTCTAGACTCCATTTGAATCAATTGGAGTTATTTGACAAGATAAAAGTTGTGTGGATTTAGTAGCGGGAAAGGCTGGGGCATGTTGTTCCAGTCTTTTTTTCTGTTGGGAAAACGGTCGATAGCCGTCTTCCCAACGGATTTTATTATAGCGTTATTTCAAGAATTTCTACTTCAACTACACCAGCAGGAGCTTGTATCTGGGCCATTTCGCCAACTGTTTTTCCTAAAAGTCCTTTGGCAAAAGGGGAATTAATGGAGATTTTCCCTTCTTTCAGGTTGGCTTCTTCCTCTGCTACCAAAGTGTATTGCATGATGGCTCCATTTTTGACGTTTTTGATCTTCACCTTATTCATTAAAGAAACGGAGGATGTATCAATATCCGATTCGTCTAGAATGCGCGCATTCGCCATCAAAGTTTCCAATTTAGAAATTTCAGACTCCAAAAGTCCTTGTGCATCTTTCGCCGCATCGTACTCTGCATTTTCTGAAAGATCCCCTTTATCTCTCGCCTCAGCAATTTGACGGGCGATTTCTGCCCGACCCTTCGTCTTCATTTCATGAAGTTTGTTTTTCAAATTGTCGTAGCCCTCTTGGGTATAATACTGATACTTTGACATACAAAAAAAAGTTTGACCTGATTAAGGAACAGGTGTTGAACTAGGTAATAAATTGAGTTGAAAACCTTACCAGACTTGGTATAGGATGAAAAAAAAAGAACGGATCAATATCCGTTCCTGATCTTTTAATAAAAAGTTCAGAAACTAACTCGTCATGGACTGAATCGTTTGCGGGAACAGTTTGATCATATTTCTTTGCGTGTTTGTTGAACAAATATACAGATCTTTATCTAAACAAAAAACCATTTTTTTCTTTGAATGGGATGTTTTTGCTTTGCAGGAAGTTTGTTTTATAGAAATCAGTTTAGAAAAGAGTAGGGATATGAGAATTGTTTTTTTAGGTACTCCAGATTTTGCGGTTGCTTCCCTTCAAGCCATGGTGGAGGCAGGATTTCAGGTAGTTGGCGTCGTGACCGCACCCGACAAACCATCTGGCCGTGGGTTACAGATGCACCAAACTCCGGTAAAGCAATTTGCAGTACAGCATGATATTCCTGTACTTCAGCCGGTTCGATTAAAAGATCCGGACTTTTTAAGTGCCCTGCGGGCATGGAACGCAGATATTCAGGTGGTCGTTGCATTTCGGATGCTACCCGAGGTCGTTTGGGCCATGCCTCCCCTCGGAACGTTTAATCTTCATGGCTCATTATTGCCCGATTACCGTGGGGCAGCACCCATTCATTGGGCGGTCATTCGAGGGGAAAAAGAAACAGGCGTGACCACATTCTTCCTACAACATAGCATCGATACAGGCGATATTTTATTACAAGCCAAGACCCCCATAGGCCCCGAGGAAACAACGGGTGACGTCTATGCGCGTTTAATGAACATAGGTGCCCAGTTGGTTGTAGAAACCCTTGAGGGTATCCAAAACAAAAAAATCAAACCATTCCCTCAACCTGAAAGAGCGTTTTTGAAAGAGGCTCCAAAACTGTTTAAAGAGACTGCTGAAATCAATTGGAATCAAAGTTGTCAAGAGATTGTCAATTTTGTCCGGGGCATGAATCCTCATCCCGCCGCTTGGACTACCCTAGAGGGAAAAACCTACAAGATTTTTAAAGTTAAATTATCCGAACCTACCGAAGGATCTGGCAATGCGCGTCATTCAAAGGAGGGATTGTCTTACCAGACTGACCAAAAATCGTATTGGAAAATTCAAGTCTCGGATGGTTGGATAGACTTATGTGAAATCCAGCCGGAGGGAAAACGTAAAATGAGTATCGACGAGTTTTTGAGAGGCTACCGATGGCCAGACACTCAATAAGGTAATCGGCGTGCCAACGTTTGGACTGTACTATTGGCTAAATAAGCGGGAGTATCCATCGGGCGATTGAACCTTTCATTGGTTTCGTCAGACAAAAGTATGGATTTGTTTTTTACGTCATAAAGTGAAACACGGGTATCGACTCCTCCCCATCCGACAATTCGGCGATCCATGTTGATCGCAGTTTCACCTAAGATGATTGCGTCGACACCCAATGTCTGTGCAATGATCTCTTTGGGGGTATTGTAAAGTTCTTTCATACTGATGTTTTGTTGTCCCAACAACTTATTGGTCTGAAGGATATCGAGACAAACAATTTTCATCTTCCCCTTTTCTACTTGCCGGGTCACTTGTTTGAAAAAAGCATATTGCAACTCCAAACCAGCTGTACGCTCATGTTCCCATGCAAATTCATCATAGGAGACTGGGCGCTTTCTTCGAAGATACAAATCCTCCAAAAATCCATGAGAAAATGTGACTTTAAAAGGGAGAACCGCAATTGTCCGATGCACTTGAGTTTTTTGAAGGACCTCAGATGAGTAAGTTGGTTTTTGGCTCAAACACCCCGTTAAAAACAAGATGATACTGCCAGCTAGTAAGGAAAACGCTTTCATGATTTAATTCATTTCTTAATTCACTATACGCAAGATAAAGACCCAATGTTGTCTTTACACCCATAAAATTACTTTACCTTTGTGTAAATAACTATTTGTATTAACATGACCGCATATGTTTTTCCGGGCCAAGGTGCTCAGTTTACAGGAATGGGTAAGGATTTATACGAACAATCTACCCAGGCCAAAGCATTATTTGACAAAGCCAATGAAATTTTAGGTTTTGACATCGTAAAAGTAATGTTTGAGGGGACGGAAGAAGAGCTAAAACAAACAAATGTTACCCAACCTGCCGTTTTTCTTCATTCAGTGATCGCGGCCTTGGTGTCTGAAGATTTTAAACCCAATATGGTGGCTGGCCATTCCTTAGGCGAGTTTTCTGCCTTGGTAGCTGCGGGTGCATTGCAGTTTGAGGATGGTCTTCGTTTGGTAGCCCAAAGGGCCGCCGCGATGCAAAAAGCTTGTGAAATAACTCCCTCCACAATGGCAGCTGTCCTGAATCTTTCCGATGAGAAAGTAGAGGAGGTCTGCGGTACAATTCAGGATCAAACCGGAGAAGTAGTCGTTCCTGCGAACTACAATTGTCCCGGTCAATTGGTTATTTCTGGTACCGTGCCAGGTATCGAGACAGCTTGTGAAGCCATGAAATCTGCCGGAGCTAAGCGTGCCTTAGTGCTTTCCGTAGGTGGTGCGTTTCATTCACCACTCATGGAGCCGGCGCGAGAGGAATTGGCTGCTGCCATTTTGGCAACCACCTTCCAGCAACCCGCATGTCCAATATACCAAAACGTGTCCGCCTCACCCACAACCGACATCGATACCATTAAATCTCAGCTTGTGGCTCAACTGACAGCTCCTGTACGCTGGACACAAACCATCCAAAACATGGTAGCCGATGGAGCAACCGAATTTGTGGAATGTGGACCAGGAAAGGTACTTCAAGGTCTGATCAAGAAAATTTCCCCACAGGTTGAAACCAGAGGAATTTAAACTCGGGAAAAGGCATCCAATGAATTGGATGTTTTTTTTTGAAATTTATTTTCCTGATTATCAGACCTAAAGAAAATTTCTAGTATTTTTTTTCGACATACCTCTTGACAAACGTTCAATTTCGTATTAGTTTTGCATCACCAAATCGGAACTGGTCCATGGTGTAATGGTAACACAGAGGTTTTTGGTGCCTTTATTCAAGGTTCGAGTCCTTGTGGGCCAACGTCCAAAAGCGGTCAAGAAATTGACCGCTTTTTTTATTAACCTGTCTTCAGCTTTACCCAATGAACGCTTGGCCATTGTCCAACAGGTGTCTACCCACACCTTGATCTCCCCAAAAAAATAAGGTACCCCCCCAGTGGCCCTCAAGATTTTGATTCCTTCTAAATTTTTGTAGATTTAGTTTGAAAACAAAAAAATAACCATGAAAAACAGATACTTCAAAGAAACTCAAACAAAAGGCGTGTTATTCCTATCCGGCGAGCATGGAACTTATAGGATAAGCCTACTTTTCTAAACTTAATCTGGCAAATTTTAACTACATGGACTTAAACGAACTTTTGAAGTTCTTCGAAGTCCGATGAAGTCATTGTGAAAAGTAAGTTCAAAAATAACTTCTACCTACCTACTTGTCCATGAATGCGAATGAACTTTCCCAAGTAATTATTGGGGCATCCTTGGACCTGCACAAAACTCTTGGTCCTGGCTTATTGGAATCGCTTTATGAAACTGCCTTACCCTATGACTTAAGAGAACGTGGATTTCAAGTGAAAACTCAAGTACCTATGCCTGTAGTGTATAAAGGAGTTAAACTTGAAGTTGGCTTTAGAGTTGGTATACTCGTGGAGAATAAGGTGCTTGTTGAATTGAAGTCGGTTGAAAATCTGGCACCTATTCTTTTTTCTCAAACACTTACTTATCTGAGTTTATCCCAAAAAAAGCTGGCTTTACTGATTAATTTTAATACAAAACTTCTGAGAAACGGAATCCACCGGTTGGTAAACAACCTGTGAGTTATTTCGTCACCTTTTTTTATTCGCAAAGGGTACAAAGGATTTCCTCGCCTTCTTCGTGGCTCCCACGCGTTTTTTATAGCAGAGGGCGCAAAGGTTAATTCGCAAAGGGCGCTGAGGATTTCCTTGCCTTATTCGTGGCTCCCTCGCGTTATTTTGATCACAGAGGGCGCAATGGTTTATTCGCAAAGAGCGCTGAGGATTTCCTTGGGTTCTTCGTGGTTCCCTCGCATTTTTTTGATCGCAAAGAGCACTGAGGATTTCTTTCCGTTCTCTGCGTAATTCAGAAAGTGATGGCCACAAAGTAAAGAACTAATAAAAAAACCTACCATCCGAAGAAGGTAGGTTAGGTATAGTATAGTGAAGTGTAATTGGACACGTGATCAATTAACCAGGACGAGCTCAGCAACCCATTCCTCGATGAATGCATCGATTTGGGATTTTGTTACCCCCGGCATACAAATTAGATGACTATGCATCTCATCGGTAGCAATCTGCCATTTCTTACGCAATGGTTCTGGAGGGGCAGGGAAAACAACGGTTAAAGCTTGTGGATTTTTCCAAGCTGGAATACCCTCCTCTTGTAATCTTTTAACCGTATATTCAGCCAGCTCCATACTCAAGAGGGCACGTTCCTTAAGCCCTTTTCGTCCTAATTTATTAATAGCATACCATAAAAAAAGTGGGCTATGACCATTCCGACTTCCGGTAATGGTGGTATCAACCGTTCCGATATAGGGGATGGCTTTTCCGATCCGGTCTTTGTAGTTTTTCTTTACTAAGACAACTCCACAAGGCAAAGGAGAGCCAATGAACTTATGACCTGAGAAAGCCAGGGAATCGGCGCCATGTAGGAAATCAAATCCCGGGGTTAATTCCAAAACAGCCGAATAGACACCGGCCAAAGCGGCATCACAATGGATATAATAATTTTGAATTGCACAGGCGCGCAATTTAGATTTGATTTGAGCTAAATCATCCTTGGCCTCTGTCATGGTAGTGCCAATATTGGCCAAAATAATAACAGGCTTGTCTCGGTGTAATTCTACCATACGGTGTAGATCCTCATAATCCATTTCACCGTTGGCTTGGGACCGAATAACGATGCTTTGAATGTTTAGGAGTTGAATATTTTTTTGAACGCTATAGTGCGTCGACTCCGAGTAATATACTATTCCGTTTGGATAAAGTTCCCGGGCTACATACAATCCATACAAGTTCCCTTCAGACCCTCCATTGGTTACATATCCCCACCAATTTTGGTGTGGAGCATGAAATAGATCAGCAAAAAACTCCAAAACTTCTCGCTCAATGGATCTCGAATTCAGGTCGTAGGTTGATTCGACCATCGGATCGCCAATGTTATTTAAAGGCAAAGAAAGTAAAGAGTATAATTCGGAGTAATCAAAATCCTGGGCGATGGGATAACCCAGAAAATGCTTCCTACGTTCTTCGGCTACTTTTTTGTAGGTATCTAGTCTTTGTTGATGTTGTGAGCTTAGAGAATACATAATAATATTCCGTAATTGTTTCTACAAAATTAAATCTGAACCAATTAATTATTTTGTTAGTCCATTCAAATCAGGAAATTATCCTGATAATTGAAATTATAATTAATTTTTTTACGTTTGTATTATTCAATGAATAATTAGCACACTACATTTATGCTGTTAGACAAAACGGATCGCCGAATATTACAATTACTTCAAGAGGATGGCAGCTTGTCTGTCAAGGAGGTGGCTCATCAAATTGGTCTCAGCCATTCGCCCACACATGACCGAATTAAACGATTGAGACAAAGTGGTTATATTCGGAAAATTGTTGCGTTAGTAGATAAGTCTAAGCTTGAGCAAAATCTTATGGTCATTTGCTTGGTAAACTTGAAAGATCAAGCGATGGAAACACTCGAACATTTTGAGCGAGAGGCGGCCAAAATACCTGAGGTAATTGAACTTCTTTGTGTGGGTGGTAGCTGGGATTACATCCTAAAGATTGTCACCCGAGATATGAACACATTTCATACCGTCACCACCAAAAAGCTAGCTAGTATAAACAATGTGGCCAATATCAACAGCAACTTTGTGATGCAGGAAGTAAAATATGAAACCGCGTATCCCATTCCAACTTAAAAAAAAAGCAGAACTCTAAAGTTCTGCTTTTGTACCCAGGGCCGGAGTCGAACCGGCACGAGTGTTACCTCATTGGTGTTTGAGACCAACGCGTCTACCGATTCCGCCACCTGGGCAGGTGACCATCAACTCTGTGTTGGGATTGCAAAGGTAGAATTCAAATTATCTTTTTCCAAACCTTTTGTTAATAAAATTTAAAAAAAATACCTCTCAAAAACCTAAAATACTGAAAAATAATTAGTTATCTGAGGACTTTTTTTTCTTCACTGGATCATACCCGTGTGTACCCCAAGGATGGCATTTGGCCAATCGGACCAACCCGTACCACGTACCTCGCCAAACACCCCATTCTTGAATACTTTCAATCATGTATTGTGAACAGGTTGGTGAATGCCGACATGCATTGGGAAAGTACGGTGATATTCCGACTTGATACAATCGAACTAGAAAAATGAAAAATAGCCCTATTAATTTTGTCATAAAAAAAAGTCCCCTCATTTTGAGGGGACAGTATTAAAACTATTTCACCAATGCGGAAAGTTCCTTTAATTGTTGATTCAATCGATCCACCGCTTTCAAGTACCGATCTTCCCAAACAGTTAACTCGGTAGTTCGTTTCAGTTCGATCTCATATTGAAATCCTGGTAAAACCCAAGAGGCATACCCACTGAATGGATCAGACGAGGCATACAAGGATTGGTACCAATTTCCAAAAGTCATTCCTTTTGGGTCTAGGAATGCTTTTTCTAGTTGAAGTAATCGTTGATTGACAAGTCGAAAATCGGTCTTTCCGGGATTTTTCAATGCCTTTTCCAACTTTTCTTCGGTTGCCTGGGCAGTCAATTGCAAAGAAGACAACGATTTTGATAATCGGGTAAAACCGGCAAATTGGGGATGAAACTTTTGAATCTGCTTGGTAGCCTCGGCGACATGCAGACTTAGGTCGGTGGGATAGCGCATAAGGTCATAAGGAATCACCGTGGCATTCGCCAAGCGTCCGGCTAAAATACCTACCCACTGCTCCATCATTCCCCCCATTTTAAAGGAGGGATCGGCCATTTTTTCATAAAAATATAGATTATCATAATTCGTATGATACAGGGTTGGGCCACCGACACCTGCATTGAGAGAAGGAATACCTGCATGCATGTAGAATGCGATGTGGTCCGACCCACCACCTAAATTTCCAATATTCGGCTCACCCGATTTAGCGCCCTTCCAAACTTCAAATAATGTTTTACTCGAGTCGGGAAAGGGTATGGGTTGGGTTGTTTCCAACAGGATTTTTTTCATGGATGGGGACGCTGACGCACCAAAGTTACGACCTGAAACGGCCGCATCGAGGTTGACATACGTAACGGCCTTGGCCTGCAATTCTTTTTTCATGTGTTCTACCCATTCCGTAGAACCAATGACTCCGTGTTCCTCGGCATCCCAATGTCCGATCCATATACTCCGGCGCGTTTTAAATCCTTTCTGCGCCATTTTTTGCATGGATTCTGCTAAAGAAAGCAATAAAGCCGTACCTGAATTGGGATCCGTAGAACCAAAAGACCAGGCATCGTAGTGACATCCAAGAACAATCCATTCGTCAGCCAGATCAGTTCCCTTCCATTGACCAACGACGTCATAAATACGGACCATTTCGCGGGGCTGTTGAACTTCAATTGAAACGGTCAGATGACTTCCTCCCGTGAGTCGATAAGTACAGGGCAGTCCACCTTGCCAACCTGCAGGAACCGGCTTGCCTTCCATTTGCCGAAAGATTTCTTGAACTGAACCGTATGGGAGTGAAGTGACAGGAATTGTGGGCAATGCCTTTCTTTCTTCCTCTTTTCGTGCGATTTTCTCCGGACCATCCAAAGGTAATGCTGGCTCAAATGGAGTGAGTACATCCCCGGTAAAATCCAAGGTAAGTAGTGAACCCCGTTGAATGGAGCTAGCATTGTAAAATACACCGTGAGGATACGTTAATCCACGCACATACCCAGCATCAGCGGGATCCGTGTAAATTATCAGTCCAGAGGCTCCATATTCCTCGGCAAACTTGGCTTTATAGCCTCGGAAGTTTCCACCATAGCGTGCAAGAACGATTTTCCCTTTTAGATCAATCCCCAAACTCTTGAGTCTTTCGAAATCGGCTTTTGTACCATAATTTGCATACACCACTTCCCCAACTGCTTTTCCGGAACCTGACCACGCGTTCCAACCTGGTTTAAGATTCGGATGACTGGAATAAGGATCTTCAACTAAAATATCCTCTTGATTATTCAATGGAAGCCGATGAGGTTTGACGATGGACACCGCGGTGTATCCGGGATCCCGAGGAAGTAGAATATCGTAGGGCATCGCTTGGGTTTCCCAGCCCGCCTTTTTCATTGTTTCCACCAGGTAATCACGAACTTTTTCATTAGCCGCAGTGCCAGCCATATGGGGTTCGGATGTAAGTTGAGTCAAGTGCTGGCGAAATCGACCAAAGTCGGTAGTTTGCAGCCAAGCATTTTCCCATTTTTTCTGCTGGTCTTGTTCCGAAGGCACATAGCCAGAATAGTTTTGAGCTTGAGATAGACTGCAAGCTAAGGCCAATAAGCCTATAAGTGGAATTGATCTCATGAACAGTTTACTTGGGTAATTGGAATACCCAAGTAAACTAATTTTTGTCAATGTGGCAAGGTAAAAGGCGACCGAATGGTACTTTACATCGTCAAACGAACGCCCAATTGGAATTTTCTACCTTGAATAGGGGCATAAGAATACGTTGGATCGAAAGTGAAGTTATTGGGATTATTTACATCAATCATTCGATCAAAGGGATCAAAAGCCCTTAAAATAACTTCTTCTGTGGGAACGAAATTAAGTAAATTTTTTACTCCTCCGTACAGCTCAAATTTCGATTTAAATCGTTTTGTCACCTGAATATTTTGAAGAGAATACCAAGGAGATAACTCAGGTCGGGAATCGTTCGGGAAAACAGGCATGTACATTGGCCCCCGAACCGACCCGATCCAATCCAAGGTCAAATTTGGCTTGGCCCAGGTGTAACTTACCGAAAATGTACCAGAAAACCGAGAAGCTAATATTTGGGGAGTCTTTTCCTGGATTCCAAATTCATTTGGTTCTTTTTTATAGGTATCTATCCAAGTTATTCCTGCCATGACATCCCAACCCGATGGAAAATCCCAATCGACATTCAACGAGGCCCCTCGAGTAACGGCATGTCCATTCAGATTATCATAAATAATTTTCTCTGGATCTGAATAATCAGGCAATATTTGGTTGGTAAAATAGGTGTAGAAAAGTGAGCCATCCAAACTTAATAAGGAAGATCGGACGGGTAGCTTCCATACATAATTGGCATTGATATTATAGGAGCGTTCGGGGTTTAATTCATTTTTTATCACCACTTCTCGCGCTGAGATAAGCGAAGCATGATCCTCTGTAAACAGATTAACCACCCGAAACCCATTACCCAACGTTAGCCGAAAAATTTGCAAAGGATTTTTCGAAAATTTATAACTTAAACGAGGGGTCCAAACGTTTCCATGGTTGGTATTGTAATCGTAGCGAGCCCCCATTAAAAGCTTGTGATGGTCAGTGATCGACCATTCGTTTTGGAAATAAATACCGGGCAAATGAATGATGGAAGGTGTATTCATTTCTCCATTGACAGATAAGGTTGCCGGTGTATTATCATCATACCAAGTTCTTCGGTAAGCCATACCAATGAGCGCATCATGCTTGGCTCCTAATTTTTTATCCCAATAAAGTTGACTAAACAAAACACGTTGCCGACCTAAATACACGGAATTCCCATACACCGAATTTTGGTCATGATCATTAAACGAAACCTCCCAGAATACCTTTTGGGTAGCAAAGGGTAATTGATACCGGCCAAGCAATTCCATTCGACTGGTATAAATGCTTTCTCCGTAAATTTGGTCGCCCCCTCTAAATTCAGGTGTCCAGTTTAACTCCCCCCCCCATCGATCTTCATACACATACCGAGCCGCCAAGGACGCCACCCGATTGTTTTGTCGCTCAAAGTTCCATTTGTTAAAGATCGAGAATCGGTTTTGCAGCGACATGTCGGTGAAATTATCCCCATTGATGTCGCGGATACGATTGTAGGCATAATGATTAATACCAACCAAAGAAGAGGCCTTCTGAACTCGGAAAGTGGTAGAAATGTCGGTATTGTGCTCACCCTCGGTAGTTGAAAAATGATCAATACTAAAACGGGGCGACTTATCCGCTCGCTTGGTAATTACATTGATCACCCCCGCTACCGCCTCAGAACCATACAAGGTGGAAGCAGGCCCTTTGGAAACCTCAATGCGCTCAATCATCGAATTGGGTATTCCAGTTAACCCATAAACAGTAGCTAAGCCAGATACGATGGGCATACCATCGATAAGGATCATGGTGTAGGGGCCTTCGATTCCATTGATACTCAATGAACTTGTATTGCAAACATTACACGTTACCTGTGGGGTAATTCCATTTATAAACGATAAATTCTCTACCAAATTAGAGGAGGCATTGCGTTGAAAAAACTTAGGAGCAAAAATATCCACAGGGATTGGACTCTCATCTTTCCGAACCTCTTTCATTGTACCGGTTACGACCACTTCAGCTAATCCCAGAGAAGCTGGCTCCAAATAAATCTCTTGTACTTGGGTTTGATTCTTGTCTGTCCAGCGCCAAGTCTTCTTTGCATATCCAACTGCCGTGACTTGAATCGTTACTGGTAATGTTTTATTGATTACCAATGTAAATTGACCCGCTGAATCCGCCACAACCCCTTGTGGTGAATCGACCAAACCAATTGCAGCAAAAGCAACGGGTTCACGGGTTTGAATATCCTTTACCACCCCTCGCAAGGTCTGGGCCGTCACTGTCGAAGATAAAAGTATGAATAGAATTAAAAATCGCATGGGTTTACTTAAATGAAATCATGTTGCAAATATACATTAAATTTAGACTCGCCTAAATTTATTTTTCTTGGAAATGATTAATTTTTTTAGACCCCCTTAAATAGTTTCTTTAATACGTGGGCTACTAGGAGTCGAATGAGCTACTGGGCATTGATCTAGAAAATTAGGAAACCTAATTTGATTTGAAAAGTGGCGATGAAATGCTGAAATGGTGGAACCCGCTGTGGGTGGAATGATCCATGACCACTCCGCTTGAACGGTTCTACCTGCCGCTTCTTCGGCGAGACAGAATCGGTCAAACTGTTCACCGGCGGTATGTGGATCGACGAGTCGAACCCCAGCTTGATCGAAGCTGAACTGAACGGCTTTATTTAAAATTAAAAGCGCTTCGTCTTTCCATAATGTTTTATTTTTGGCCATATCGAGGCCGGCTAATTTAGCCACTTTGGGTAATAAATTATACCGATGAACATCCCCGAAATTTCGAGTGGCAATTTCGGACAGCATATACCAGCCGTTGAATGGTGCCATTGGGTAGACGATACCCCCGATTTGCAGCGGCATAGACGAGATAGCAGGTACGGCATACCATTTTAGTCCCAATTCAGTAAAAAAGGGATAGTTTGGATGATGAATGGGCACTTCCAAAACATCCTCTTGAGGAATTGAGAATAATTTGGGGGTTTCATTTCCTTTCTGAATAACCCAGGGGAGCACATCAAAGTCGGTACCCGAGCCTTGCCACCCCAAATCGATGCATAACTGTGTAAACTCTTTTTCCATTGGATCCCCCTTCTCATCATATCCGGCGTACCGGATAAGCTGCCTATTCAACAACCGAATGGGTTGATCGGAGAAAGGATTGAATACGGTCAGGGTAGACCGGATTTTTCCCGCATTGGTGGCAAAACGCAAATGGTGCAATAGGGCTTCAAATGCCTCAGACTCTGTTTCAACATGTCGTGCATCCAACACGTGCAAGGAAGGCCAAAACAACCTCCCGATGCATCGATTGCTATTGCGCCAGGCTACCCGAGCGCCGAACGTGATCTCATCGATCGTTTGGAGGTACAAACCCTTTTGGTTTAATTCGTCGGTAACCTCTTGGATCCGAGCTTCGACACCTGATAAATTATTCTCTTGATAAAACTGGTATATAAAAGATGTGGCCTCAGCCAATGTTGTCATATGTTCTGATCTAATATGCTGAAATAACCATTTGTATCGAAAATTAGTCCAGCATTATAGAAAAAAATTATGCTTTTATCCCCAAAGCCATCAACATCAAGTGGTGTAGGTCTGTATTTTGAACGAAAGAAGGGAGTCCTTCGCTCCCCGGCCCCCACATGGCAAGCTCAACATAATCCGCCGAATGGTCCATAGAACCCCACCCAACTCCGGTATGTTTTCGTTGCATAGTAGCCAACCGATCGAATGGAAGTTTCCTCGGATTGTACAACCCTTTCTCATCCCGATGAATGTAGTTTTCCAGTAAAGACCAGGCTTGCTCTTGAGTAGCCACCCAACCCTGGGCATATTCGATACGTTCGATGACCTGCTGGATGGAGGAATTCAGGGATAACCCTTGTAAAATCCAATCATTGGTATGTTTGAATTGACGAATTCGATCAAACTTTCTATTTTCTACATTGGAGAACAACCCCGGATTTGCATTTCCGTGATCTGTGGTTAAGATGACCAAGGTATCGGGATGGGTTTGAATGAATTTTTTTACGACACCGATGGCTTCGTCTAAAGCTCGTTGTTCGCCTAAAAGGGCTGCAATATCATTAGCATGGGCCGCCCAATCCACTTTACCAGACTCTATTTGAAGAACAAAGCCTTTGGGGTTTAATTTCAATACCTCTAGTGCTTTTTGGGTCATTTCCGCTAACGTCGGAACCTTTTCTTGAAGTTCTTTCGACTGAGCTTGATCGACCGAATACGGAAGTCCATCCGAATGAAAAACACCTAAAAGAGGTTTACCACCTTTGAATCCGTTTAATCGGCTTTTGTGAGTAACCACCTCATACCCTTGTTGGGTAAATTCAGCAAGTAAATCCTTTTTATCTTTTCGGTGTTCTGCTTGGAAGATATCGAGACCTCCGCCCATCATTACATCAAATCGGAGGGGCAAATACATTTCCGCTATTTCCTCCATCCCACCTCGGGAGGCTGAATTGATACAAAATCCGGCCGGGGTGGCATGGGTAACCTGAACTGTGGTAACACAACCAACTGATTTTCCTACTTTTTGACATTTCTGCAGGATTGGAACAAATTTTTCACCCTTCGCCCCCGTATTTAACGAACCGTTGGGAACTCGAACACCCCCACCCCAAGCTGAACTGGCCGCAGCGGAGTCCGTCACAAAAGACGAGGCCGAATAGGTTTCCATTAACGCACGCTTAACAGTCGAGTCCTGATACCAGCCAATCCACTCACTGGGTTTCCCTTCGGATTGGCGTATCTGTAAATCAGTCATTTGCAAGGTACCCATACTCATACCATCACTGACGATGAAAATAATATTTTTAGCACGGCCCGCTTGTTTGGCGATGGCATCTGGTATAGTACCAGCCGAAAAAAGGGCGGCAAGGGCACCTTGTTGAATGAAATTTCGACGTTTCATGTGTTTTTGTTATTTTAATTTGGGCCGAAAAACGGGCATGAGGGTGTTGTTAGTCTCGAGGTACGGTCCTTCGATCAAATCTATAGCATAGGGTATAGCGGGAAAAACTGCCTCCAAACAGGTTCGGATTGCCGCAGGCTTTCCGGGTAAATTGACAATCAAACTGGACCCCCGAATTCCGGCGGTTTGACGGGAAAGAATGGCCGTTGGCACTTCCTTCAGACTCACCGCCCTCATCAACTCCCCAAAGCCGGGAAGCATTTTCTCACAAACTTGTTCGGTGGCCTCCGGTGTAATATCACGTTTGGCAGGGCCTGTACCCCCGGTTGTAACAATCAGGGCACAACCATGGACATCTGCCATGTCTTTTAATGCTTGTTCTATTTGGTCTTGTTCGTCTGGAATGACCCGGTAAACAGGATTCCATTCTGAAACCAAATAGTCCGATAAAACCTCGTGGATGTACCGTCCAGAAACATCCTCATAGATCTGAGCACTCGCTCGGTCCGACACTGTAAGTATTCCGATTTGAATCATGACAAAAGTAGAAAATTGTGTGTTACCAACATGTTAAATTACCGGAGTAGGCACGATTTTAGGAACTTCTCATAGCCTGGTCGCTGTAAATTTTTTCCGATCAGAACCAGGACAGAAAATGGGGGGACTTGCTGATCCATTTTTTCAATTTGCACCTGGTTTCCTACCGTTTGAACACGCCAAGGCTGTCCTTGCTGATCGATCACCCACCCCTTCATTCGCCAGACATCCTGCGCTTGAAAGGTAAGAAATCCGGCTAGTCGCCAGCGAAAGGTATTCAGATCAACGGGCTGTTCTAGACGAAATGACAAGGAGGAGAAGAAAGTGGTATGGTGGTCTTTGTTCGGCCATTGGTCCAGATTTTCAGGCCCTTGATAGAAAGTCGGTTTGACTAGCATTTCCCAAGGATATGAACCCTTTTGTCGTTGAAAAATAGGTGTATCGGGAAAATGAGTCTGAAGTTCATGAACGACTTCTTCTACCAAGGAAGGAGCCATTTGGTCTGTTTTGGTCAGGACAAACTGGGAAGCATAAGCGGCTTGTTTTCGAATCTCGAGAGATTCTTCCACGCGCTGCTTCCAAAGCGCAGGATCTACGATACAGATTATCCGAGCCAAGGGAAATGCCTCTTTCAACGCTGGAGTAATTAAAAATGGACTTAGAACGCCCGCGGGATCTGCCACTCCAGTGGTTTCGATGAGCAATCCATCCCAAGAATCGGAATGCTGGTGTATCTCGTGTAATACCTGATAAAATTCTTCATTCAATGTGCAACAAATACACCCCTGAGTGAGGGGGAAAATCGGCTGATTTTCCCCCTGAATGAACGATTGATCGATGTTTACCTTTCCCCATTCATTTTCAATAATGGCCCATTTTTGATTCGGAAACTGGCCTAACCATTCATTCAAAAATGTCGTTTTACCAGCGCCTAAAAAGCCAGTAAGAATGGTAACGGGGATGGGTTTCATTATTTTAATTTTTCTTCAAACAATTTCAAAATACGTTTGTATTCATCTGCCCAAGAACTTGGCTCGACAAAACCATGATCTTCTACCGGGTACCCGGCTAATTCCCAATTTTCTTTTCTGGCTTCAATCAACCGTTGTTGTAGGCGAACAACATCTTGGAAATGAACATTTACATCGACCACCCCATGGCAAATTAGGAGATGATTTTTAAGTCCATTGACAAAATAGATGGGCGAAGATTTTCGATAAGCCAAGGAATCAGTCGCTGGTTCATTGAGAATATTGGCCGTATATCCGTGATTATACGCCGCCCAATCGGTGACTGGACGAAGCGCGGCCCCTGCTTTGAAGACATCTGGTGCGGTAAATAATCCCATCAAGGTGATGAATCCACCATAGGACCCGCCATATATGCCTATTTTTCCGGGATCAATGCCTTTTTCTTTTACTAAAAATTTAGCGCCATCGACATGATCGGACAAATCAAGTCCACCCATGTGTCGGTAGATACCGGTTCTCCAGTCACGGCCATATCCAGCCGAGGCTCTGTAATCGATATCAAGCACAGTGTATCCTTTATCGACCAATAAATTATGGAACATGTATTCTCTAAAGTATTGACTCCACCAGTAATGTGCATTTTGAAGATAGCCGGCTCCATGTACAAAAATGACTGCTTTTTTGTTTTTTTGCTTGGTTGCTGGCTCATAGATTCGGGCATACACGGGCTTTCCATCACCTGCTGGAAAGGTAATCACCTGAGCTGCACGCCAAGGATACGCTTTAAATTCGGGTGTAAGTGACTCTGTAATTTGCTTGCGTTCTGTCGGATTATCTAACCGAGCTACCCAAAGTTCCCAAGGCTTGTTGGTTTCGGAGTATCGAATGGCCATCCAAGTTTCATCCGGAGAGAGGGTAACTTCATTGGCCCCTTGTCCGGAAGTCAGTTGAACCCGTTTACCACCATCTATCGATACCCGATAAAAATGTTTCTGACCTGGATGTACCTCATTGGTTGTGATGAAAAAATGGTTTTTATCCCGAGAAAGCTGTACGGATTGCACCTCAAATTTACCTGAAGTGATCGCCGTCTTTTTTCCTTTGGTCATATCATATCGATAGAGATGAGAATAGCCTGATTCTTCCGATTGAAAATAGGCCGTGGACTCATTTAACCAATCCAACGTTCCACCCCACCCAATTCCAGGTCCTCCAATCCAGGCTTCGTCGTGTTGATGATCCAAAGACGCTAATTTTCCATTTTCAGTACGAACAGATACAATCCAACGATCCTTATTATCCTGGGAACGAACCTGAGCTATCAAGTACGTACCCAAAGGAGACCATTTAAAATCGGTAATTTGAACTGGTTTAGGCTTACTCCATTTTTTAGTTGTATCACCATACTCTGCAAGAAAGGCGGGTTTATCGTAGATACCGGGTAAATCTTTGGGGGAAATCGTCCAAACCGTATCTTGCGCAACATCCAATATGAAACTAGAATACGTCGGTAGTGGCGACCCCACTTTGGTCCTCGCCGGAATATCCTCCGTATACCCAGAATTGGTCACGTAATTTGGCACGATGGTGTTTTGTGCATCTTTTGGCATCTCCACGACTGTGTAGGCCACAAACTTACCGGTTGGACTAACACGTACTGTTTGTAAACGTTTTCCGTCTAGGTAAATTTTCTTGGGGCCTTTCACTAGGAGTTCCTTGCGAGTCGCATCGGTCGCCTCCTTTTTTTGCTTACGTTCAGCAAGAACTTCGAACATATCCAATTGATCTTGCTCGAGCCAACGTTCGTTGGTTGGTTTTTTCTTCTCTTTAGGAGCACTACCCGCTTGGAAATCCGTGAGTTGCATCCATAATTGGCTTTGTAAGTGGTATTGAAATACATTTTGTCCTTTCGTAAAAAAGATACTTTGGCCATCGGCACTAAAAAAAGGATCCAGCTCAATTTCTACTGTTTGGGTGAGTTGTTTAACCTTGTGAGTATAGGGAAAATACAAGTACAAGTCCCCGGATTTTGAAAACACCTCGATGGATCCATCGGCATTCGCATTTCGATTCTCGGGGATCAGACTTCTTTGTTCGGTTAGAGAAACCTTTTTGAGTGATTTTTCTTGATTTACTTGATAGACATATAGGGAATCTCCTGCGGTTCGTTCAGGATTCCATCGAAAATAAATGGATTTGGAGTCAGGAGACCACGTAACAGAGGAGGGAGAGGAACCGATCCACTTCATGGGATCTTGCATGATTTTATCAATTGTCAACGTCGGCTTTTGAGCCAGACCTTGACCAAAAACAAGGCACACGCCTAAAAAGAGTACGAATCTTCTCATAGAATGGGGATGAAATTTTCGGTAAATGTACACGATGTTGAGAACCTTCAACCTATAATTCGACCAATCTAGTAAAAATAGGGATTCTACCTGGTATTTTTTGATCTGCCTTTTTCCGATCTAATTCATATTCATTAAATTGCATCACCACCTAAACTCAGGTTCATGTCTATTTCAGAACGTTTTACATCCGCTATCCAATCAGGATATACATTTAAAGGCGATTCCATCTTATTGGGAGCCGCCAAGTTAAATGAGCAAGTGGTCCCCGGCACCCAAGTTCGAATTCCCCTAAAAACCATGAATCGGCATGGATTAATCGCGGGGGCTACGGGTACCGGAAAAACCAAAACGCTTCAAGTTTTAGCAGAGTCACTGAGTGATGCCAGTGTACCGGTTTTGTTAATGGACATCAAGGGTGATTTATCTGGCATCGCGCAACCCGGCGAATCCAAGCCCTTCATTATTGAAAGAACGGATGCCGCGGGAACAACTTTTACACCTACCGGATTTCCGGTCGAACTTCTGACCCTAAGCCAAGAGAAAGGCACGCGGCTGAGAGCCACCGTTTCTGAGTTTGGTCCCATCCTATTGGCCAAAATTCTTGGATTGAATGATACACAAGAGGGAATGGTATCGGTTGTGTTTAAATTTTGTGATGATGAGCAGCTTCCTTTAGTGGACCTGAGCGATTTCATCCGGGTACTCCAATACGTTTCAGACGAAGGCAAAGCTTCCTTTGAACAAGCCTATGGTAAAATTTCGACTACCTCCACAGGAACTATTTTACGAAAAGTCATTGAATTACAACATCAAGGGGGTGATTTGTTTTTTGGGGAAACCTCGTTCGACATCGATGACCTCATGCGCATGAACTCGGATGGTCGGGGCATGATCTCCATTTTGCGTGTCATCGATCTTATGGACCGCCCCAAGTTATTTAGCACTTTTATGCTGAGTTTGTTGGCGGAACTTTATGCTGGTTTACCGGAGGCAGGCGATGAGGATCGTCCTAAACTGGTCATTTTTATAGATGAAGCCCATTTAGTTTTTCAGGAGGCTTCCAAGGCTTTATTGCAACAGATCGAGACCATCATAAAATTGATTCGATCCAAAGGAGTAGGTATTTATTTTTGCACTCAAAATCCACAGGATGTCCCCGCTCCTATTTTAAGTCAACTGGGTTTAAAAATCCAACACGCGCTTCGTGCATTTACAGCCAACGATCGAAAGACCATCAAAGAAGCAGCGGCAAACTACCCAGAAACCGAATTTTATGAAACAGATGCTGTTTTAACCTCCATGGGTATTGGAGAAGCGCTCGTCACCTGTTTAAATGAAAAAGGCATCCCTACACCCCTTGCGGTGACTTACCTATGCCCGCCTCGAAGTCGGATGGATGTTTTGTCGGATCAAGAAATGGATGCTTTGGTTGCCCAATCTAAAATTGCGAAACGGTATAATGCCGTCGTAGACCCGGAAAGTGCCTACGAAATATTAACAAAAAAAATAGCTGCCGCGGCAGAAGTTCAAGCAACGGAAGCTGCAGAAGCACCCAAAAGAGGACGTACGGTAGAGGAGAAATCGACTTTAGAAACTATTTTATCAAGTTCAGTGACTAGACAAATTGGTCGGACCGCCGCCCAAATTATCACCAGATCCCTATTAGGTGCGTTGGGTGTCAGTTCTTCAAATAGTCGGAAGAAAAAATCAAGTAGTTGGTTCTAAACCATTCATTTTTACCTTGGTTGAAGGATTTCAATTAACTCAAAAAAGACGACAAGCATGATATTGGGAGAAAAGGTTCGGATGCTTCGGCAAATCAAAGGCTATTCTCAAGAGAAAATGGCCTCTATGTTGGAGATGTCCGCGGTTACTTACGGTAATTTCGAGCGGAACAAAGGAGATATCAGCATGACCAAATTAGATCAAATTGCCAAAATCTTTGGGATAACCGTTCAAGACATCCTAACCTTTGGTGATAAGGTCTCAAATTTCTTTGAACATTGTGACTCAAATAATTTCATGGTGGGTTCAGGGAATACCCAAATGATTGGCTCTGAGGAGAAGGAATGGAAGATGGCGATGGAAAATTTACGGCTCGAAATCAAAGCCTTGGAGGCCGAGCGAGATAAATTTAAAGCAGAGGCTCTGCTCTGGCAAGAGCGATATACGATAAAAGAGTCCAATCGAACCCAGTATGCGATAGATCTTCCGAGTGCCCCAATTTTGAACGAGAACCCGGAAGATACATCGACTTCCTAATGTTCTATTTAGATAACTCTTTGGCCCTTTTTTCAGCGGCCAAAATGCCTGACTTTAGTCCTATGTCGACTCCTGTATTTTGAAAAGTTGACAAAGCTGCCTCAGTGGTCCCCCCCTTCGAGGCTACTGCCTGGATTAACTCATCCAAACTTAATTCGGCATTGTGAATTAAATGATAGGCCCCCAACATGGTTTGTTTGACTAACAACTTGGCGGTACCTTCATCAAAACCCATTTGTTTACCGGCCTCCACCATCTGCTTAACCACATAATAGAAATAAGCTGGACCACTTCCGCTTAATGCAGTTACGGCATCCAATTGAGATTCGTCCTCCAAATAAACAGAGCGACCCGTGGCATTGATCAAGTTTTCAATTTTCAGGAGTTTCGCAAACGATATACCCTCCGAAGCTGTGTACCCGGTGATTCCCATTCCGATCATCGCCGGGGTATTGGGCATGGCCCGCACTACCGCTTGATGATCTAGCTCTTCCTGAATCCGCTGAATGGGTATACCTGCCATAATCGAAAGGACAACTTGTTCGGACTTCAGAACCGGGCGAAGTTCTTGTGCAACTGCAGAAAAATCTTGAGGTTTAACTGATAAAATCACCAAGTCAGTTTCCCCTAGCTTGGCATCAATGGTGCGAACAACTACTCCTTCTTTGGCATTTTGGAGGATTTCACACCGAGCTTCGCTTTTTTCAATGAGGAATAAATTTTCTTTTTTTACGAGGTCAAATTGGATAAAAGAACGGGCAAAGGCCATACCCATATTTCCACATCCAACAATTGCTATTTTCATACGAGCGTTTTTGGTTCTTTAGGTATTCAGTGTCAGAAATCCCCCATCGATTGGAAAATCGGTTCCCGTGATGAAACTGGCCTCCTCGGAAGCTAAGTATACCAGAAGATGGGCTATTTCATCGGGTTTGCCCATTCGACCAATCGGTTGAGTTTTGGCTAATTTTTCAAACATCTCAGCCTCCCGACCTGGATAATGCTGCTTTAAATACCCATCAACAAAAGCGGTATGGACTCGCCCCGGTGAAACCGAGTTACACCGGATTCCCTCCGTCAAATAGTCTTTGGCCACCGAAAGTGTCATGGCATGAACGGCCCCTTTTGTCATGGAATAGGCAAATCGATCAGCCAAGCCAGCATGAGCCGCCACCGAGGATATGTTCAAGACGACCCCACTTTTTTGTTTTTGCATGATTGGCAAAACAGCAAACAGGAGATTGTAAACTCCTTTGATATTCACTTGAACGAGCCGGTCGAAGTCTGACTCGGGTGTGGTATGGGCTTTTCCGATATGCGAAACACCCGCACTATTTACCAAAATATCGACTTTTTCTATTTTCTCAAAGATGTCTATGACCTTTGCCTGTTGAGTGACATCCACCGGAATGCCCCGGCTGTTGCCCCCTAAGGTTGCAACCGCTGTTGCTAAAGCTTCGGCATGTATATCCAACAAAATCACCTGAGCACCAGCTTGGATCATGGCCTGAGCAGTAGCGAAACCGATTCCGCTTGCTCCCCCCGTAATAACCGCAGTTTTGCCTGTTAATGAAAACATGATATTTCGATTATTGACCAATCCACTCGGTCATTTCCTTGTAAACGGCATCAGCGGACCCTAGATACCCAGTGCTTTTATGTTTGATTTTACCGTCTTTGTCGATGCAAAACTTGGCAGGAATACCATTCACCCCATACGCCATAGCGGTTTTATTTCCAAGGTCTAAAATGGGATTTAAGTATTGAAAACCACGATTGGTAATGAATTTCTGCACATGATCTTTCCATTGTGCTTCAGGAACACGCTCAAAGGTATCGACAAATAAAAACACGACATCCTCTCGGTCTTTGTATTGATCGATGGCCTTTTTCATTCCTGGAAACGACATGATGCAAGGTCCACACCAAGTGGCCCAAAAATCAATAACCACTGTTTTTCCTCGAAGATCAGACAACTTAACTGTTTTTCCGGAAAGATCCTGAAGGGCAAAGTCTGGTGCCATAGCCCCTACTTCAGAGGCCGATCGACTATTGACTTGCTGGATAAAAAGTTGAGCATAATAATGATTTTTTCCTTCTTTGGTCAACTTATCAGCCAAATTCTTTAGAAACTCAAGATCGGTTTCTGGATTTAAGTAATTATTGGCGGCAATGATTCCGGCCAACGAAGTACCCAGTTTTTCCAATGCAGGTAGAATCAGTTTCTTATTTTCGGTTTCTAACGACGCATATTTTGCTCGAATCTCTTCCTTCGCTTTCTCCGTTTTCGCTTTGCTAAAGTCTTGTTGGAGGGCATTGGAGTTTTTAGCAAATTCTTGCATTTGAGTGGTGAGTGCTGTAAAGGTTTCCATTTGAGGTGAGCCTTTCAATTGAACAAAGGGAACACCTTGGTCGGGCATGGCGCCATCCACTTCGAGATTGAGCTTTTCACCTCCATCGAGGATTAATCCCACAATTTGTTCGTTGATGAAATTCACTTGGTAAATTCCCGGCTCGGGTATGGATGTTTCAAAACGAAAAGTACCGTTGGAAAGCTGGACGGAGTCCAAACGAGAGACTGCATTTCGTTCATTCACTTTTTCAAGGTACACCCAACCCGATGAGGCCAAGCGAGCTTTTCCTTGGATATCCAAGGGGTAGCCGGAGGAGATGGACTGTTTATTTTGTTGTGATTCGCACGCGAAGGAGGCGATCAAGGCCAAGGCAGATAAAATGTATTTTCCCATACGGTTTGTCGATATAAAAATGAACAGACTTCAATTCTTTTTATTGTAATGCGCTTAAAATTAATTCGTTTACTCGTTTTGGATCGGCGGAGCCTTGAGATTTTTTCATGACCTCCCCAACAAATAAACCGATCAACCCTTTTTTCCCTTTTTTGTAGGCAATCACTTTATCGGCTTGTTCAGCCAAGACCGATTGAATCCAGGCATCCAGTTGATCTACGTTACTTTCTTGAATCCAGCCCGACTCGATAGCGACTTTTTCAGGATCCAAGGATGGATTCTGTATCAAGACGGGTACTATTTGTTGTGTAGCCACGGTATGGCTGATCTTTCCTGATTCCACCAATCGGATGATGTGAGCGAGGGTTTCGGCAGATATCAAAGTTAAGCCATTTTCTAGGCCGCGAAGTGTTGAAACGATCCAATTTGCCACGGTTTTTGGTGCAGCACCTGCTTGAACGGCATCCAAAAAATAGTGCACCTGCTCCTTTTCCTCGGACACTAAAAAGGCATGTTCGGGATTTAGGCCGTAGTCCTCCTGCAAAGATTGAAACCAGTCGGATGGCCGTTTTTGGGCTTCACTTCGCCAAATTTCCAACATCTCGTCGGCAATGTAAATGGGTGAAAGATCAGGCTCCGGGAAGTACCGGTAATCATTCATCGTTTCTTTGACACGCATACTTTTGGTTGTACCCGTGGAGGGGTCAAAGGAACGTGTTTCTTGAATGATTTCCTTGCCTGCATCCAGCAATTCGGCTTGTCTTTTGGCTTCGTACTCGACAGCGCGTTGCAGATTTCGAATGGAATTCATGTTTTTGATCTCCACTTTGGTTCCTAATTGAGTGGAACCGATAGGCCGCAATGAAATATTGAGGTCAGCTCGTAACGAACCTTCTTCCATATTTCCATCGCTAATTCCTAAAAATCGAACCAATTTCCGTATTTCGCTCAAGAATGCACCGGCCTCCTCGGCACTATGAATGGAGGGCTCAGTCACCAATTCAATCAAGGGGGTTCCGGCCCGGTTATAGTCTAGACGTGTGTAGGAATCGGTGCCTTCGTGAACCGACTTCCCTGCATCCTCTTCGAGATGCATGTGGTGAATGGAAATCAAGCGTTTCTCAAAAGATTTTCCACGTTTCAGCCAAATTGGCAAACAGCCCCCTACGCCAATTGGATGTTTATCTTGGGAGGTTTGATAGCCTTTAGGGAGATCGGGATAAAAGTAATTTTTCCGATCAAAATAGGTAGTTTGGGAAACAACCGACTCACAAGCCAGACTCAATCGAACACCTAGTTCGATCGCTTTTTTGTTAATTTTGGGCAGAACACCAGGAAGACCTAGGGTGATAAAACTAGTTTGGTGGTTCGGCTCTAATCCAAAACGATTTCCCTCTGGAGCAAAAATTTTACTTTCAGTGGCTAATTGGCAATGTACCTCAAGCCCGATGACAATTTCGTAGGACATGTAAAAAGAGTAGGTTCGAACAAAAATAAGTCTTTTGTCTTACTTTTTTTGTGAACCGATCAATTTTCCATCGGTTCATTCTAAATCTTGAAAAAAAACAAGGCGTCCTAGGTATTCAACCTACCCAGGACGCCGCACCAAAATGAATGATAAGGGATTACACGCGAACGATTTCGGCTCCGATCGCATTTAGTCGGGTGTCGATGAATTGATACCCTCGATCTATTTGCTCAATATTATCGATGGTGCTGGTGCCCTCTGCTGAAAGTGCGGCTATCAACAAGGCGACACCGGCCCGAATATCAGGAGACGTCATTCGGATTCCGCGCAGAGATTGCTCACGGTTCAGTCCAATTACGGTCGCTCGGTGCGGATCACACAAAATGATTTGAGCTCCCATGTCGATCAATTTATCAACAAAAAAGAGGCGAGATTCAAACATCTTTTGGTGGATCAGCACTGTTCCTTTGGCTTGTATGGCGGTTACGAGAATGATGGAAATTAAATCCGGAGTAAATCCAGGCCAAGGGGCATCATAAACAGTCAAGATTGAACCATCAATCAAGGTACTTATTTGGTAATTGGATTGGGCTGGAATATGAATATCATCGCCACGAAACTCCAATTGGATTCCCAATTTACGGAAGGTATCTGGAATTATGCCGAGCTCAGGAATTTGACAATTTTTGATCGTTATTTCGGATTGAGTCATGGCTGCCAGACCGATAAAACTTCCGATTTCGATCATATCGGGTAGCATCGTATGTTCACAACCACCTAACTCAGCCACGCCTTCGATGGTGAGGAGGTTGGAGCCCACTCCTTCAATTTTGGCGCCCATCCGATTTAACATTTTGCAAAGTTGTTGCAAATAAGGCTCACAGGCTGCATTGTAAATGGTTGTTTTTCCAGGTGTCATGACAGCGGCCATCAGCACATTGGCTGTACCTGTCACCGAAATCTCATCCATCCACACGTAAGCTCCTTTCATGTGGTCACCTGAAACAGAATAGAAGGCATCGTTGGCATCGTAATCAAATGTTGCACCTAATTTCTGAAACCCAATGAAATGAGTATCTAAAGGACGACGACCAATTTTATCTCCCCCTGGACGCGGTGCTTTACCTTTTTTGAATCGAGCCAACATGGGCCCCAATAGCATAATAGACCCACGCAAAGCAGAGGCTTTTTCTTTGTAAGCTTCCGTCTCGAAGTAGTCGAAATTGACCTCGCTTGCCTCAAAGCGGTAGGAACCTTCACTTACTTTGGCCCTTTTTACACCCATATCCTCCAGGAGCTCCATCAATTTATTGACGTCCCGAATCGAAGGTATGTTGTGGATGGTAACCGGTTCTTTGGTTAATAAAACCGCACAAAGAATTTGAAGTGCCTCGTTTTTGGCGCCCTGTGGGATGATCTCACCTGAAAGCTTACGACCTCCAGTAATTTTAAATGATGGCATAGAAGGTATTAGCGTCGTTTTTTATCTCGGTATTTATTAAAATTATTTTTGTTCCGATGCCCTGAGTAGGAATTGGGTCGATGGTGGTTGTTGTTACTTTCCGGTTTCGACACGTAAAATTGTTTGGTTGGTTTGCCTAGCGTGTGGCCCTGTCCATCTCTCGGATTGGCATCTTCTACCAGGCCATTGGCCCGTAGATCATCAATTTCTTTTTGCAACTGAAAACCTGAAAGCTCCAAGATCTGCTGCAAACAGCTCTCGGTTTCGATGGAGTCTTTGTTCCAGGTCTGAAAGAAATTCTTCATTAACCGAACCAAATAGGAAATAAAGGCTTTACGCTCGTCTAAATTCTCGGTTAACATGGCCTTTAGAACCAACAACTCCAAATTGCGTCCGTAATACCGGTGTTTCAGCTGATTTTGAGAGTATGGAATTTGCTTGGGCTTTTTCCCTAAAATTTCTTTTGGCGGAGCTGGAAAAGGGCTATCCACATCCAGATCAAAATTGGCCATAATGTAGAGGTCGTCCCAGAGCTTTTTGCTGTAATCGATGCCATCCCGCATGTTAGGATGTATCTGCCGCATGAGTTCAACTAAAATATGTGCATGCTTTGTTCGCTTTTCACGATCGGGGATGGTGATGATATAATCCACCAACTTCTGCACATTACTACCGTATTCTTTCATTCGAATGATTAAAATTCAACGTAAAACTACAAAAATATAGCACGATATTCATGGCATTCTCCCCTACTTTTTGTTTTGATCTTCGATTCGGCAGATCCACTCTTCGATTTGTTCTTGGGTAAATGCAGGTTTTGGCTCGTGATTTGGCACAATTCCTTTGAGTTCATGCAGGAGGCGGTCCACCACCATCAACCGCATGGTCCGCTTATCATCAGCTGGGATGATATGCCAAGGATTGACTTCGGTGGAAGTATGTTGAAGCATTTCTTGGTAAGCGAGCTGATAGGTATCCCATTTATCCCGTTCTTCCAAGTCTCCGGGCTGAAATTTAAAATGCTTGGAGGGGTCGGTCAGTCGATCAATCAGCCGTTTGCCTTGCTCTTTCTTTGAAACATGGAGAAAAAATTTAATGATTTTAAAACCATTCCAGGTCATGTAGTCCTCCCATTGCCGAATGGCTTCATACCGTTTTTGCCATAAAGCCTCACCTGATGGACTCGGTGGTAAACCTTGCGAGGGGAGGATTTTGTCTTTGTGAACACGTACCACTAAGACTTCCTCGTAGTAGGATCGATTGAAGACGACCAACTGGCCTCGTTCAGGAGATTCTAAAACACAGCGCCACATGAAATCATGCCGTAATTCGGTTTCAGATGGCCGCTTGAAGGAGATAAATCGAAGTCCCATTGGATGAATCCCCTGAAATACAGCCTGAATGGTCCCATCTTTTCCAGCGGCATCCATGGCCTGGAAAATCACGAGTACCCCATGAGAAGGACGTTCAACTAGCTGTGTTTGAAGTTGACTCAGTTCTTTTCTTGCTTGAATCAAACGCTGTTCGTAGTCCTCTTTGGATGAATAGAGTGGGTCGACTTCCGTCGGAATATGGGATAATACCACAGGTCGATTGTCAAACTTAATATCCATGTTGTAAAGAGAAAGGTATGACACAAGGTACATTTTTTTGGGCAATCCAGAAATACTATCTACCTTTAATAGGTTATTTTACTATTGTTTCCAAAACGTATATGAATATTGTTTCTCGTTGGGCATTATTCACCTTCCTGTTAGGCGTCGGGTTGATGTGCCAAACTTGCTATCCCATTCAGTCTCAACCTACTCTTTCTCCGACACGATTTCCAAAACGTGAGTTACGAGGTGCTTGGATTGCCACCGTTCACCAAATCGATTGGCCCTCGAAACAAAACTTCGATTCCAACAAACAAAAACAAGAATTCATTTCCATATTGAATCAACATCAGGCCACCGGGATCAATGCGCTTTTTGTCCAGGTCCGAGCCGCTTCTGATGCATTTTATGCCATAAGTGATGAACCGTGGTCGGAATGGTTAACTGGTGAACAGGGGCAGCCCCCTTCCCCATTGTATGACCCTCTCGCGTTCCAAATTGAAGAGGCTCACAATCGACAAATGGAATTCCATGCGTGGCTGAATTTAAATCGTGGCACCCATAAAACCACAACGTCGGTCCATCCAGACAATCCAACCAATCGCCATCCGGAATGGTTTTACTCATATGACGGACACTTAATTTATAATTTCGGGCTACCAGAAGTCCGAAATCATTTATTGAAAATTGTTCGGGGAATCGTTCAACATTACGATGTGGATGGTATCCATTTGGATGATTATTTTTATCCTTATTTAGTAGGGAACGAGCGCATTCCAGATGAAAAGACGTTTGCCAAATATGGAAAAGGGTTCAAATCTATCGAAGAATGGCGAAGATCGGTGGTCACAGGTTTGATACGAGATATGGCAAAAACCATCCAGGAAGTAAAACCTTGGGTTAAATTCGGGGTTAGTCCATTTGGGGTCTGGCGCAATCAACAAGAAGATCCAGCGGGATCTCCCACCTTTGCAGGGCAAACCTCGTACGATCAACTGTATGCTGATGGACTTTTGTGGCTAAAAAAAGGGTATATTGACTATTTAGCACCTCAAATTTATTTTTCATTTGAGTCGGGGCGTGTGCCTTATGCTGTACTGGTGGATTGGTGGAGAGCCCAAACCCATGAACGCCATTTATTTGTAGGACATGCCACGTATAAAGTAAGGGCAGACAAGCCAGAACCGGGTTGGGATCGAAAAAATCAAATTGCCGATCAAATCCGGTACAATCGTCAATTTGGGAATCAGATTCGGGGCAGTATCTTTTTTAATACAACGAGCTTGCTTCAAAATAATTTGGGGGTGAGGGACTCGATTCAGCAATTGTATTCGGTCAAGGCTTTACCCCCTGCTTACCCTTGGAAAGGCACATTTCAACCTATCCCTCCCAAGGTGATCCGTCTTCAATCTAATGAAGAAGGCATTGTTCTCCAATGGAAGCCACCTGTAGAGGATACTTATCGATGTTACCAATGGGTGATTTATAAATTTCCGGAGGGCCAGGTGGCCAATATCGGTAATCCAGAATACATTCAAGTGATATTGTCGGGCAAACAAGGGCAATGGCTGGACCGTCAAGCCTACAGAGTTCCAGGGAGGTACGTCATTACGGCCGTGGATCGATTGGGAAATGAAAGTAATCCATCCAAATTAATCAAATCACCGGCCGGAACGTTTGTTGCGACGGAGGAAAAATGAGAGAAGTACCGATTGAACGTCCGATTGGCTATCGACTGGGATAAAATCGATTCGCATTTGACCACACCGAATTTTAATGTCCCGGTAAAATTGGTCCATGTGCGCACGATAGGCTTCTTGGTATTCGGTGGGGCGAATGTTTAATTTTTCACCGGTCTCGGCATCGACCAAGGTATAGGGGCGATTTTCCCAGTGGAAGTCCTTTTCTGTCTGTGGGTCGGTGACATGAAAAAGCAGTACTTCATGTTGTTTATGACGCAAGTGTTGAAGAGCTTCCATTATGTCCTCTGTTGCGTCAGGATTGTCGAACAAGTCGGTAAATAAAACAACAAATGACCGCTTGGGCAGGCGCTCAGCCAAATCGTGAAGGGCTGGAATGAGGGTTTGCTCCTGTTGAGTGGAAGGAGGAGCGCTGGTTAATATGGATTCGAGCGTGCTGAAAATAGAATGAAGCTGTGCGCCAGTGGCTTTGGCTGGCTTGAATTGAAGATCTCCATTAAAAAATGTGGTCAGTCCCACCGCATCCCGCTGTTTAAACAAAAGATACGCCAGAGAGCCGGCAGAAATCAAGGAGAACAATAGTTTGGCTCGGGTATCTGCTGGATAAAACATGGAACCCGATACATCCACGACGAGTTGACACCGTAGATTTGTCTCTTCCTCATAGCGTTTGACAAAGAGTTTGTCTGTCTTGGCTAATACTTTCCAATCGATATGCCGTGTACTTTCCCCCGAGTTAAAGGCGCGGTGTTCTGCAAATTCAACAGAGAAACCGTGGAAAGGAGATTTGTGTAGACCGGTGATAAAACCCTCCACCAGTTGTTTTGCATACAATTCTAAGTTCCCAAATTGCTGGAAGTCGTGCCAATTCATGTAGATCTTCTTTATTTTTCCCCTTCGGGTCCTTGCCCAGGTTTTTGAAAGGGCGGTTTGACCGTTTCGGATGCTTGCCAATAGGCCGGTGGTTTACTAAGAATTACTTGCCCCTCCGCTCCGACCACCCACATATGCAAAGAGGCGATACCCGACTTAACGATACCTAGGTACTCAGCAGCGCCAAATGATATATCCAGCACACGTTTACGGACAAAAGGACCTCGGTCATTGACCCGAACAATGCATTTTTTCCCATTCGTTGGATTCGTCACCTCGATCATAGTTCCGAAAGGTAACGTCCGGTGGGCCGCTGTAAAATCATCACGATCCATCCGCTCACCGCTGGCTGTTTTTTTCCCGTGAGAACGAACACCATAAAAAGAAACGCGGCCTGAAAACTCTTTTCCAACAACCACCTCTTGTGCCCACGCTTGAGTGGATAGGCAAAAAAGCAGGCCAATTACTCGATAAACCATGGAATTCCTCTTGTTTAAGTACACTCCAATAGACAAAACGACCGTAGGCAAAGACTTGGTATTTGAGTAAAAAAAATCTCTTTTTTGCCAATGGTAAAGTAAAGATAAGAAAGTCGTGGATTAAATCCCAGACGCCTCTTACGTGTAGAGATCATCGGTATTTAAAAATGAATGGTCTTAGATGTATTTTATTTGCTCAAAAAAGGGGAAAATAATTTTTTTTAATTCAATAAAAACCTATTTTTGAAGCACTATTTACTTCCAAATTACCAAGGACTGTGCAAAAAGACGAAAGGGATAAAATCTACTCCAAGCGTGTGCGTGCGGGAAAACGTACCTATTTTTTTGATGTCCGAGCGACCCGGTCAAACGATTATTATTTGACAATCACCGAGAGTCGAAGATTTCAGAAAGAAGGTGATTTTGTGTTCGAAAAAAGTAAAATGTTCATTTACAAAGAAGATTTTAAAAAGTTCGCCACAGCCCTGCAGGAAACGCTCGACCATATCCAACAGGATTTGATGCCTGATTTTGATTTTTCACAATATGATGAAACTGACTCCCTCGATGTGAATGAAGACTTTGGAGGCAATTCATTGAAATGGGAATAAACTCATCCAAAATCAAGACCGCTCATCCGGTCTTTTTTTACTTTTATGTACTATGCTATACAAGGTACCTTGGGTATAAGTAATTTTGAATCAACAAAAAACACAAATACAATGAAAAAGTTAGAAAGAATTACAGAAGACAAATGGTTGGGTGGTGTAGCAAGTGGACTAGCTGAATTTTTAGGGTGGGATGTAACAGTGGTGCGATTGTTATTCGTTTGTGCCATTCCGCTCCCCATCCCAGCCATCTTACCGTACCTGATTTTATGGGTGATCATGCCGACCCGAAAAACATGGGCTGTTTCTTAACTCCTTGAAAAAAGCGTAACTTTCGATGTTACGCTTTTTTTTATGACTAAACTTTACGAAAACGACGCCTATCAAGTTTTTCAATTTCCGTATTTACCGGAAAACGCGCGCGTGTTTCTGAATCAAATTCAATGGGGAAACAAAGGCACACGGTACCGCCGACCCGTCACACGGGAAGGCGCCTCCCGGTTGCACCGCCCTTGGGCCTTTGTGATTCAGACCGAACACGAGGTAGTGGGTACGGTTTTGGCCAATCAATATACCTTCCTACCCAAGATGGATGGATATTATTTTCGCTACTTTGCCTCGCATCCCCAAAGCAGAGGTCAGGTATTTTTGGGAATTAATGCCCGCCGTGTCCTGAAATGGCTCGAATCACGTGTATCCAGTCATGATTTTTTTTATGCTTATTTGGAGAAAAAGAATGAACCTTCATTGCGCATGGTTCGGCATGTCGGATTTCAATCCTACCAGACCTCTTTGACACTCGGTTTTTCACGATTTTTCCCCAAAAAAGATCCTAGGGTGTATCGGGTCCGGAATGTGGATGAACAGACCGAGATCTCCGTTCTCCTCCAAAATCATTACCAAGATCATGCGTTTGTGCATCCCATCGGTTGGCATTACCAAAGCCAATATTTTGTGATCCGAGAAAAGGATACCGTCATTGCCGGATTGCAGGTTATTCCTGCGCGTTGGGAAATTACCCAAATGGAAGGCAAATTAGGGTCCTTTTTAGTTCAGTATGGACAATACCTACCATGGGTTAATCGCATTTTGAATCCCTCTTCTTTTCAATTTTTGGGTTTCGAAGGCATCTATGTTGCACCCGGACGTGAACAGGATTTACTCAAATTGATGGAACATACCTTGGCCCTGTATCGGGTCCATGCGGCCTTATTTTGGCAGGATCCAACTTCACCCTATTTCTTGGGCGATCGAACCGACTTAGGACTGCTCAATCAATTGGTAAAAGGGACAGGCTCTTTCCTCATGGCCAAAAATATGCCCGAGGACTGGAAAACCAAACCCGCGTATATCAGTTGTTTTGATTTCGTTTAAATTTTCAGAAGAACTTGACTCTTTCCGTATTCCCTTGTACATTCGCATCAAATCTGATTGTTCACGTGTTTAAAGAATTAAATTGCCACCTAGCACGTCTCTCTTATCTCCGTAGTGCGTGCTCATTTGTTCCCGATTTCCGGATTTCTTAATCTGGGGTGGCAATTCGTCTCCTCTCCTATTTGTTTTTATTTTTTATCCTTAGGCAGCTAAGGACTGTTTCCTATTTATTTACTATTCAATTTCCAAGCAATGCAAATTTTAGTCATTGGCATGGGAAAGGTGGGCTCATTGGTTGGCATTCTCCTTTCCAAGCGATTCTCTGTAACAGGATTAGACAAAAATCCTCCTCATTATGATGTCCCTCTTCCATTTGAAGTCCTTTCGGGTGACGTATCCGATATGGCATTCTTGGAGGCTACCCTTCCTGGATATGATGCGGTCGTTTCCTGTATGCCGTATTACCTTAATTTACCGATTGCACAACTAGCCCATTCACATGGCATTCATTATTTTGATCTAACCGAAGACGTTCCGACGACCCAAGCAATCCAGGAATTAGCCAAGACCTCGCGCAGCGTCATGGCTCCACAATGTGGTCTTGCGCCGGGTCTGATAGGCATTGTGGGGGCTGACCTCTGCCGTCGATTCGACAAACTTCGGGATATTGAACTTCGAGTAGGTGCTCTGCCTCAATATCCCAATGGATTATTAGGCTATAGCTTTACCTGGTCACCCGCGGGTGTGATCAACGAATACATCAATGATTGTGAGGTCATTCACAATGGCGTTCGGAAAATGGTTCCCGCATTGGATGGACTCGAAAAAATTTATGTAGGGGGAGAAGAATTCGAAGCCTTCTCGACTTCCGGTGGACTTGGTACCATGTGCGAAACCTTTGAAGGAAAAGTGGATACTTTGAACTACAAAACCATGCGGTACCCGGGCCATGCCAAGTTGATGCGCTTTTTGATCTATGAATTAATCATGAAAGAACGGCGGGCTCAATTGGAAGAAATTTTAACTGAGGCCAAACCTCCCGTCCAGGAAGATGTTGTATATGTATACGCAGTGGTGGAGGGATGGAAGAATAATCGACTCAAACGAGAGGAATTTTATCGGGCCTACAAACCTATTTTAGTGGATGGTCAACATTGGCGGGCTATTTCATGGACCACAGCGGCTTCCATTGCGGCGGTGGTTGAGATGGTGGCTGATGGGCAGATTCCTCCGACTGGATTTGTGAAGCAAGAGGAAATTGATTTTGGCACCTTCCTGTCCACCCAAAATGGTTCTTATTTTAAATCATGATTCACCTGTTCAATTCTTTTAAGCTAAATTGTCGCAGTTCACTTCATCAAACCTGACCAGCTTAAAAAAGATTGAACCTAAATTTTGCCCACATGCACGAAACACTCACCATTGTTATGGAAGGCTTGATGCGCCGTTACCGAGAACGCGTTCCCGATGTGATGAAAATTGCAACGGCCATGCAAGCAGAGGGACTCATTCAATCCTTTGAGGACATTGAAAACGATCATGTAGCCTTTCGGACGCTCGGCGTACCTCATCTAGGCATTGCTTCGTTCGAGAAAATCTTCTTGGCTTACGGATATGAAAAACGAGATTATTTTCATTTTGAAGGCAAGAAACTGAATGCTTATTGGTTCGCGCCACCCAGTCCAAAATTTCCACGCATCTTTGTCAGTGAGCTACGGGTTTGGGATTTACCCGAGCCCACTCAAGGAATCATCCAAAAGTACACAGCCTCGATCTCGTCAGATCCGGTGGATTCGCTTGATCTTTCCAACGGATACCAAGTCGATGCCTTTTTACATCAACCTTTATGGGATCTGCCCTCCTGGGAAGATTTTGAAACCCTGCAAGCAGCCTCGGAGTATGCAGCGTGGGTGATTTACAATCGATATTACCTGAATCACTACACCATTTCGGTCCACAATTTACCACTTGGATACGATGATATCTATCGATTCAATGAGTTTCTGGTACGAATTGGCGTCCGGCTGAATGATGCCGGGGGAATTGTTAAAGTAAGTCCGGACGGAGGGCTTCTTCAAAGTTCAACGGTAGCTGAAATGATTGACGCGACGTTTGCAGGGGGCGATGTACACCGCATTGCTGGAAGCTATGTGGAATTTGCGGAGCGAAAAATTTTACCAGCCTACCAAGATATTCCAAAAGATCAAATCACACGAGCTCACCGACGGGATGGATTTGAAACCGGCAATGCAGATAAAATTTTTGAAAGTACATTCACCACACAAACCAACAAATAAAGAAAAAGGGAGCCGGTCAAGCTCCCTTTTTATATACCTTCACATGAACGTCACTTGGATCTAGGCCAATGACTTTTTGCTGTGTGTCAATTTGATAATTTACTAAGTTGCCATCCACAAAATGCGCCGTTAACTGTTTTTTGGTTTGATACAACAGATTGTCTCCAGCACTTTCAATGACGATAGACTTGGGAAGGCGATTGGAATCCCATTGAATGAAAACCCGCTGAATGGGCAATTGAGGGTCGGTTATTTGGTAAATCGTTCGATCAGATTGCTCAACTGTTTTCACATTGCCTTGATAGACTGTCTTATTCAAATCCGACTCTTGGAACAGGGCCAGTTCTTTTACCCAATTGATCTGATTCATTTCTTTTTCCTCGACAACCTCATCAATGGTAATTTGCTTTTGCCAGGTGGCTTTACTTTGACTTAGCTTTTCTTGCTGCGAAGTAAAAAATCGAGCTAAATCCCAAAATTTGGGATTATCTGCTGTTTGATCGATGGATGAACAACCTGTTAAAAACAAGAAAAAAATAAGGTACTTCTTCATGCTAGATGGGATTCGAAAGGGTAACCACAGAAAATTCAGATAGGTTCAAAAAAAACTTAACCCCGTCGTTAAGAACAACGGGGTAAGTACTTATCTATTCAACCCTAACCTATTAAACTATGAAAAAACTCGTTATTACATCAACCAGTTCTCTTGAAGAGGAGCTACTTGGTTGTCGTTTTGAAAGAAAACCTCTTTAAATTTCTGCACTTGTTCAGGACTCGCCGGAACTTCGTGTGAGATTTCTTTCACTTGAATTGGCTTTGCAAAATAAACCAATTTGAAAGCATTGCGCTGAATCGCCATCTCAGGTAACATTACCTCGCCAATTGGCTGTACAGCAGGTATGGTATTCCACAGGTAATGAAATAGCATTTTAGCTTTGTTAACCTCCGAGACCCAATGCTTCACCTCTTTGTTTTCATTTCCTGCTAGTTGTTCGGTTACCCGATCAGCAGAAACTAAAAAGGCTTGCTTTGCCTCTGCACTCATGCGCAAGATGCTGGCCGGAGATGCTTGATACTGTGTAATGGCATGCGTTAAAACATGTAAATCTTGGTTTGAAACCCAGCCTTTAACAGCTTGCTTACCCGAAATAACACCATCTATATAGAATTCAGAAGAACGCGCTTGAATGGGCTCGTTGGCCATACTCTGTATGCTTGATACTCCGATCAACGATACAAAGATAATTGAAAAAATTGAGCGTGTCATGGATTTGTCAAATTTTATTTTCCTTAAGACTCTGCAAAATTGAACCTTAATTTTTAATTCTCCAAATCCCAAAAGAGAGGGCTATCCAAATTTTATTCGTGAATGAGTTCGTGTAGCCCTATAATTTTGAATCTATATTTTGTATTTCACTAATTACACAAAACAATATACTTTTAATATTTTTTTAAGTTCTATATTATATTTATTTCAAGCAAATGGCTATTTTCTTTGCAAAGTACAATCATTCGTTGAAAAAATTCATGGTCTTATCCACTCCTTGCCAAATAAAACTCTCCAAAAGGTCGATACAGCGGGTAATTTTTGCCTCTACCACCAAATGATCTTCTGTTGAAAATCGACCTAGGACAAAATCGGCTTGTTTGCCTTTGGGAAAATCATTTCCTACGCCAAAACGAAGCCGGTTGTATTGACTGGTGCCTAGAACTGCTTCAATATCCCGCAGTCCGTTGTGTCCGCCATGGGAACCTTGTTTTTTCAATCTTAATTTTCCGACGGGCAGCGCGATGTCGTCGGTGATTACGACCCAGTTTTCGGGGGCAATTTTTTCTTGTTTGATCCAATAGGAGACGGCCTTCCCACTTAAGTTCATGTAGGTAGTGGGTTTTATTAAATGAACCGGACGACCTTTCCAAGTGAATTCGGCATGTTGGGCCAAACGTTGAAGGGAAAAAGTAGCTCCCTGTTTTTTGGCAAGGGCATCCAACACCTCAAAACCTATATTGTGACGCGTAGCGTCGTATTCCGGACCTATATTACCAAGTCCGATGAGCATTATTTTTTGCATGGGATATGAAAAATCAATTATTCTTCTAACCAAACGGCGTCTTCACCGTCTTGTTCATTCCAAACCACTCGAACCCGCTCGGTGTCGAGTGTGTTTACTTTCTGACCCACATAGTCGGGTTGGATGGGGATATCCCGATTGTATTTTCGATCGATAAGGCAAACAAGTTCAATGCGGGTAGGTCGTCCAAACGCTTGGAGTGCATCCATAGCGGCCCGAACCATCCGTCCAGAGGCGATCACGTCATCACATAGGATAACCTGTTTATTTTCGATAATAAAGGGCACTTTCGTGGCATTGGGTGTGAGCGGGGAGGTTCGTCTCCGGAAGTCATCCCGATAAAAGGTGGCGTCTAGATAACCTACTTGAATGTTTTGTTGTGTTTGTTTGGTAAGGATCGCCGCGAGCCGATCCACTAACAAAACGCCACGAGGTTGCAGGCCTAGTAGGACCGAATTTTGAAAATCACCATGATTTTCGATTAACTCTTGGGCCAATCGTTCCAGGGTGATGCCCATACGGGCTTGGGAGACAATTTTTCGTTTTTGTGCCATAGGTAAAACTCGAAAATACAAGGATAATTCGGTAGCTTCAAATTATTTTAAACGCAACATGGGTTTTTCGATCCATTTCCAGGAACTCCAGGCAAAAAGGATGGACATGACCAAAACCACCACTACCCACACCCCACTGTGAGTGGCATGAAAAGTAACCAAGACGTTTACAATAGGCATATGGTATATGTATAGGCCATAGGAAATATCGTAGCCCTTTAAAATCCTTTCGGAAAATGAGAGGAAACTAAATGCAAAGGAAAAGACGAGTCCAACGAGTAATCCATTGGCCAGCAATCCAAGGGGGCGGTAATCGTATGGATTTTGGTACCAACCCAGCCACTCAGCACCCACGATGACCACAAAAAAGTAAGCCAAAAACCAATAGACTACCTTATTCTCAAGCCAAGTCCGAATGCGGTCCCAGTGAAGGTACACGAGCATTCCATAGACAAAGAAATACAAATGATACGGCAAAGAAACGGTAGCGAGCTTGGCCACCAGCGAATCGGATGCAAAAAAATGATCAACAGAGGCATGAAATAGCAAAGAGAATAACGCAATGACCACTAAAAATATACTTTGCATTTGCCTTGAAAATGACTTAATTCTCATCCAAATAAGAGGAAGAACAACATAATATTGTAGTTCTACCGCAATACTCCAAAGGCTACCATTAGGATGCCCCACACCCCAGCTTTTCATCGTTTGGGGGACATAAGGCTGAAAAAAGGTAAGCTGGCTGATGAGCCAAACGCCCCAATCCCGAAGAGGCACCGACGGACCCACCCAAAGAATGGAAATAGCTGTCAAGAGCGTACAAATCCAAAGTGCAGGATAGATACGCAGAAGCCTATTTTTGGCATAGCGTTTCCAGTCAAATGGCTTACCATGAACCGAATACGATAAAAGGAACCCACTTAAGGCAAAAAATATGGGCACACCGGGAAAGTGGAACAACACCCTGAGAAATCCATAGATTGGATCAAAGAAATTCAATTGGGAGGCTGCATGCCAAATAAGGACTTGCAATGCTGCCAATAGACGAATGGTATCAAAATTATTAATTCGACTCATGGAGAACTTGGTAAAAACCATCGATCATCTCTTTGGCTACTTGCTGGGGATTGTACCGCTGGATGAGAGCCAAGGAGGCTTTTCCCATTTGTGGGAGTTCCTCTACGTGTTCCATGCACCAGCTCAGTTTAGAGGCTAGATCCTCCACTTGAAAAGGGTCAAAAGTAAAACCATTTTTTCCCTCTCGAACCAAATCTACGGAGGAGCCACAGCGGTTGGAAACGAGGACAGGCATTTGACAAACCATGGCTTCATTTAATACCAAACCCCAGGTCTCGGAGAAGCTAGGTAAAACAAACACATCGCCTAAACTCATATACAGAGGAACATCTTGCCAAGAAACGCCTGGCACAAACTGCACACCGGTGAGTGCATGGATTCGGCAGAATTCCTTCAATTTCTCCTCTTCATCCCCTGACCCCACCACCAGCAGCCCCCATTCGGCAGTTTGAACCGAGCGATAGGCTTCAAGCAAGGTCAATAAGTTTTTCATGGAGGCAATTCGACCCACAAAAACAAAATTGTACCGCCTTAATCCACGCATGGCTTTGACATGATCTCGAGTGGGCCAAGCGGATTCAAATTTTTGACGGATGGCATCATTATCAACTGCGTTATTAGCTACCAGGATTTGGCTGGGCTTAGCTCCTAATTGGATCGCATATTGAGTTGATTTGGTTCCATAGCAATAGAATCCGTCCCCTTTTTGAATAAAAAATCGTTTCAAGGCTTCTTTCCACCAAACCTTGGGATTATCATCTTCGGTGCTATCATTAGCAATAATCACCTTAATTCCTGTCCATTTGCAATACAGGCTGATCAGATTCATGGCCATGTCGTAATACCCCGGAAGGTTGATGACATGGGGCTTGTAGGTTCGAACCCACCGGAGGACCTTCCAAAATCGACTCCAAAATGGGATATTCTCCAAGAGCTCGTGAAAGAGTAAGGTAACAGGATATTGATGCAAAGACCAATCGATATTGCCAATTTGGGTGCGAGAACCTTCGGAGATGGATAACTGAAGAACATGCCAATCCATGTCTGCGGGTAACTGCCGATGAAGCTCGGAATAAATTTTTGCTTTATAATGGGCCCAAACAAATTGATGAACCACTAAGAATCGTTTCTTTTCCTCTTGCACCTTGCTTTCCTAATTTTTCCTAATTGGGTGACAAACGTAAGAATTTGCCAATTTTGCGCCAAGTTAGCAAAAATCAACCTAAATTTGTTATTTCCGAGAAAGCCGATTGACCTATGTTCGAATTTGCCGATTTGATTTTAATAAAATACCGAAAACAACGAATTGCTTGGTCTCTTAGCTTTTTCTTTTTTGGCACACCGCTCATCTATTTTTTTCGAGATGGACTTGGGCTGGCTCAGAGCTCCAAAGTGTTTACTGCGGTGTTCGTTTTTGGAAGTCTCTTTTTTGCAATTCCGTTTAAGAAACTAACCACCCTGTATACTTACAATCTTAAACTGCTTTATTACATCATTGGGTATTGGGTTATTGCTCTTTTTTATTTAGCCGTATATACCCCTAATCGAGGTTGGTTTACCAACACAACCTCCGAGCTGGTGTATGCCGCGGTTATTTTTCTGGCTGGATTGATATTTGCCACCTCTTCCCTTGACGAACTCCTCGAATATGTTTTGCCAGCTAGTTTTTGGATCTGCCTATTAGGAAGTTTGGGGATGATTTTCATAGTCATTAAAAACCCCAACTTTGCCCTAGGTATGCGAGCTTCCATATCCTTTAGTGAAGATGGTAGTTTGACGTGGGGAAACCCGCACATTTATGGCCGAAGTGCCTATGCGGGTCTCATTGCTTCCGTCCTTTCGATGCCGGCGTTCAAAGGGAATACTCGAAAAATGATGCTTTTGTATTTTGGAGTCGTGGTCAACTTTGCGGTCATCGGGCTTACACAATCCTTCCAGACGTTCATCGCGCTGGCCTTATTTTTGGCCATTTATTCCTACTTTCAAACTACCCCTACGACTACGTATCGGCTATTGAAATGGATTTTTAGTTGGCGTGGATTATTGGTCTTGCTTTTCATATTGTGGTCAATATGGTATATTCTGTACCGAACCCAACTTGTTGGCACATTAACCAATGTATTCAATATTATTGGGGGCCGTTTTGATAAAATCTTCAATTTACTCTCACTTCAATCGGCAGGACCCGATATGATCGTCAATAAGGCACTCCCCAAACAAGTGGACGTATCGGCTATGGGCCGCGTCGAAAATATACAGAGTGTTTGGGATGGTTTTATTGAAAATGTGACCAACGGGGAATGGTGGTGGATTTTGATTGGACATGGGTACCAGAAATTATATGTCGACTGCCCACTGATCCAAACCCTCAATGACCTGGGGCTTCTTGGATTCCTTGCTTACTTTTTACTTCATGTGGGCATTTTACAACGTTCCTTCCGAGAATATCGATTTAAAACCCATGATGGGATTTTATTTTTCTGTTATTTCATACCCCACACGTTTGTTCAAGATTTGGTATTTGGAATGCCGTATGACTTCCTGCGGTGGTCACTGTTTCTCTTCATGGCCCGCATACTAAAGCCTTATGTCGTGGCTAAACCTGCTGCTCTTTAACCAATTCTTTGGCTATTTTTTTGAGGTGCATAGCTTGTTCAACCACTTTACTGGCCTCCTCCAGAATAATTCGGCCTGCGGGGGTAGGTACCACAGGAATGGTGCCCCGATTGAATATCTCGAGACCCAAGGAGTCCTCAAGCGTTTTAATTTGCTGGCTTAGAGTAGGTTGAGTAACACAGCAAAAATCAGCCGCTTTGGTAAAACTTTTAAATTTATGAACCGCGATTATATATTCTAATTGACGTAAGAGCATACCACATTTTTTATCAAATGTAATTAAAAAAACCAAAGTAGGGTGGAAAGCCCGTAAAAAGTGGGAAACTTTCCTTTGTATTTGTAAATTTGTGAAAAAAAATCTTGGTCAATTACCGTCAAACTTTAGCCTCCTACCCTATTTTTTCAATCATCGGCGGAGTAGCCGACGCGCTTCAATGGGAGGTCTATGTCATTGGGGGATTTGTTCGGGATATCATCCTACAAAGGCCTTCTAAAGATATTGACATTGTTGTAGTCGGCTCGGGTATAGCCTTCGCCGAAGCCGTTGCCAAGGCATTACCCTATGACGCAAAGGTCAATACATTTAAAAATTTTGGTACCGCTCAAATTCGATATCATGATTTGGATATTGAATTTGTAGGTGCTCGAAAGGAATCATATCGCTCCGACTCGCGGAAACCGATTGTTGAGGACGGTACACTTCAAGATGATCAATTTCGACGTGATTTCACCATCAACGCCTTGGGAATCTCACTCAATAAAGAACGGTTTGGTGAATTAATCGATCCATTTCAAGGACTTTCAGATCTGGAGAATAAGATCATACGAACACCCTTAGATCCTGATATTACCTTCTCCGATGACCCCTTGCGGATGTTACGGGCCATTCGATTTGCCAGCCAGTTGTCATTTGATATCGAAACCGAAACGTTTTTGGCTTTAGGAAGAATGCGCGAACGCATGTCCATTTTGGCTCAAGAACGAATTACCGATGAGCTGAATAAAATTATATTAAGTCCAAAGCCTTCCTACGGATTTAAATTGTTAGATCAAGCCGGCATTTTAAACGGTTTGTTTCCCGATTTGGTCAAGCTCAAAGGAGTAGAAACGCAAGATGGCAAAAGTCATAAAGACAATTTTTACCATACGCTTCAAGTCTTGGACAACGTGGCGATTCGCTCCAATAGCCTTTGGTTACGGTGGGCTGCCATTTTGCACGATATTGCCAAACCAGCCACGAAACGATTTCATCCCCGAGCTGGGTGGACTTTTCATGGCCACGAGGAGTTGGGCGCACGTTGGGTAAAAGGAATATTCCGGAAGTTCAAATTACCTCTGGATCAAAAAATGCGATCGGTGGAGAATTTGGTTCGACTTCACCTACGTCCGATTGCCTTAGCCAAGGATGGCGTCACCGACAGCGCCTTAAGAAGATTGTTGGTGGATGCAGGGGAAGACTTGGAGGATTTAATGATTCTATGTCGAGCCGATATCACATCCAAAGATCCCAATCGGGTGCGAAAATATTTAAAAAATTTCGATCGGGTGGAGGAAATGCTGATTGAACTCGAAGTGAAGGATCAATTACGTAATTTTCAACCCATTATCACGGGCGAAATGATCATGGCGGTATTTGGTCTTACTCCCTCTCGAGAAGTCGGGTTAATCAAAACTACCTTACGAGAAGCTATTTTAGATGGCGTAATTCCAAATTCCTTTCCAGAGGCTTTTTCAATGCTTCTTGAGGAGGGTGCACGCCACGGGTTCAAACCCATACAAACTGCAGATGAAGTAGCACAATTACTACCTAAACCCTCAATACATTCTGATTCCAATGGATAATCGTACGTTCAAACGCCTCATCGGTGGTATTCTAAGCGCCCTTGGCGCCTTATTGTTACTATTTGCCTGCTTTGCATTTATGGCCTCTGGAGATACCTTGCTAGGCCTAGACATCACGGGTGCCAAAAAATTAGCCCCAACGACTTTAGGGCTAATTTTCTTGATTTCGGGACTAGGTCTGATCAATCGTGCCGATTAAGATCTAAAAATAAAGTGGCCTACCGGGCAAAGTGCACATCGTTTTGGTTGGCAGAAGTCACGGTATAATCCAATTAAACCTTGGGCGTCCCCTGCGGTAGGGATTTGGATTTTCAAATGATTTTGCCATTGATCCAAAAGACTGTTGGATTCAGGTGGTAAATCAAATAACCATTGGTAGGCTCTTTTCTCTCTATCGAATTCGTCCCAGTACCGACCAACGAAGATTTGGTAAGGGATTAAAATATTGATAAGCAGGCGATCAACCGCACCCAAGGGCAAAGCTACATGGGGATGTTTTCCTTCTTTCTCAAATCGATTTCGCTGATACCAATACGGATGAACTTTTAACTCGAATAATTTTCGAGCTGTATGCACATCGGTTGGTTCCAGGAATGTCGCATGAAGGTGGTGTGTTTTCCTCAAAAAGGCCACCCATTGGGCGATTCGAAGAGTTGGAAAATTGGTGGGACGGGTTCGACCAAACTTCCAATACACCGCCTCCATGGTTCGGTCTGTCCATGTATACTTGCGTTTGAAAAACTGAAACCACGTGATCCATTCCTTGATTTGGGGGTCTTCGGACTGTTCGGGCAGTAAGCCAGACATTCCAAAATAAAGTGCCTCCATAGTTTCTGGCTCAGACCTCAGTCGGGCCATGGTCGAGTATTGAACTCGTTCTGCCAAAGTATCCATGGATTCCTTGTGCAAGGAGAAACCAAAACCTTGCGCACTCCATCGATAAGCTGTTTCTTCCCAATTTTTGTTGGTTGAATCAAACAGTGCATGTAGTTCGTCCACTTTTTTATTTATCCTTTCCAAAAGAGCACGTTGAATTGCCTGTGAGTATACATCTTGGGGAATAACCCACTCGTGGGAAGCGCAGGCAATAAAACGACTCTTGTCGGGAAATCGAATGAGATCTCGGTAGTGTTTGTACAAGGCAGGCGAAACAAAGGAGACGAGCTCCACCGTGGGCATAGGGGATCCATCGGGTCGACGAATTTCGAGGTCTTCCTCCCAAACCAAATGCAAAATGACGGTATTGTAGGCAGGATCTTGAGTATGTCCGTGGGCTTTCCAATCACTGGCCTTCCAATGAACTTCAACATGACCAAACCATTCCACCCCTTGAATGAGGAGACGGGCATGTTGAAAATCGGGACCTGATTGCGTGTGATGTACCCCGGGAGATACCACTTGGATGGATTCTCCTCGGGTGGTAACCAAAGGAGATCTGGACAATACTTGGTATTGCCAAACATAGTGTAGGAAAAATTCATTCATGGCTAGTTTTTAAACTAGTCCAAGATATTGAATTTTTGAAGATAATGCGCCATTTCTTCCTGGTATTTTTTGGCTACCTCACCTGCTTTTTCAGCAAAATCTTCTGTTGAACTGGCGTATAGAATAGCTCTTGACGCATTGACCAATAGACCAACGTCTTGATTCAATCCGTGATCAGCCACATCCTCTAGGCTTCCTCCTTGAGCACCGACGCCCGGAACAAGTAAAAAATGGTCCGGAATGATCGATCGAACTTGTTTTAGGTAGGCGGTTTGGGTGGCCCCTACGACGTACATGAGGTTTTCGGGAGTGCCCCATGATTGTGAGGTACGTAAAACCTCCTCATAGAGATGAGCCCCGTTGGCGAGGGATAATTGTTGAAAATCTTGAGATCCCTCATTGGAGGTTAAACCGAGCAAAATGACCCATTTTTCAGGAAAATCGAAGAACGGAGTAACCGAGTCTTTTCCCATATAGGGTGCTACCGTGATGGAATCGAACGACATTCCGCTTGACTTGACGTCGAAAAAGGCCTTAGCATACAGGCGTGAGGTATTTCCGATATCGCCTCGTTTGGCATCGGCGATTGAAAAACAATTGGAGGGAATGTAGTTCCAGACTTTTTGTAAGGTAGTCCAACCAGCCGCACCAAGTGCTTCAAAAAAAGCAATATTGGGTTTGTAAGCCACTGCAAAGGGAGAAGTGGCATCGATGATGGCCTTGCAAAACGAAAAAATGGGATCAGGATCCAGTGCCAGGTGGGAAGGGATTTTGGACAGGTCGGGGTCAAGACCCACGCACAAAAATGATTTTTTCGCTTTGATTTGGTCAACCAATTGTTGGCGCGTCATGAGAATGGAGTCGTTTTGAAAGCAAAGGTAAGTTGAAAACGCAAGAATCGGATAATTTAGACGGAAGTATGTAAAAAATACTACCTTTGCATTTAGGTAACTATGAAAGGAACGTATGGAATTCAAAGCTACGTCTATACAGGGCGTGATTGAAATCTTTCCCCGGGTTTTTGGGGATGAAAGAGGCTATTTTTTTGAATCGTATCAACGAGCTCTCTTCGTTGCGAATGGCATAACAGAGGAGTTTGTTCAAGATAATCAATCTTTTTCCAAAAAAGGGGTGGTTCGTGGACTTCACTTGCAACGTGCCCCCTTTGCACAAGGTAAGCTCGTTCGGGTAATTCAAGGACGCGTTTTGGATGTGGCCGTCGATGTTCGTCCTCACTCTCCTACTTTCGGTCAATTTGTGGCGGTTGAGCTCTCCACAGAAAAGCAAAATATGCTGTATATCCCACCAGGGTTTGCTCATGGCTTTGCCACTTTAGAGGATGCTATTTTCTCTTACAAGTGTACTCAGCTGTACGACAAGGCCTCTGAGGGCGGGATACTGTGGAATGATCCCACGTTGGGAATTAACTGGCAAATTGACTCCCCTATTGTTTCAGATAAAGACCAAGTCTTACCGACGTTCAAGGAATTCAAAAAACTGTGGCTTTAAGGTTGCAAAGGACAGCCTAGCTGGGTTTGCGCCAAAAATGTACCTCCAGGCTTTACCTCAAACCCTGGATTTAACTCGATGGACTGGCCGGCTGATACTTTACTTTTCAATGTAGACAAATTAGTCTGTATCTGTAGTGTTTGTGTAGCCTCTTGAAAATACCAAGTTTGAGCTGGATTGGGTACTAGGCTTGCCGTGAATTGCTGTGGGCACGTATAGACCAATACCTCTTCCCATTCCCCGTAGTGATCGACCCCCCCAAAAGAAGTTGCTCGACACGGTTGCGTAGGAAGTATATCGAATTGTAGATGCACCCGGATTCGCTTTTGACCTGGGGGCACATCGACCGGGACAGTGAAGGGAATCGTTGTAGAAGACCAAATCGAGGGATTCAACGTGCCTACCGGAGTCCAAGAATCATCCGCTTGGTAATTGATCCATACCGCCAAACCTTCTCTGTACAAAGATTCGGCATTTTCAATCGTAAGCGTATACGCTTGGCCTCCCACGAGCGTAGGGAGGGTAGTCCAATCCCTAAAGAATCCTGACTGATCACAACCAGAAGAACGATCGTACACTATTTGGTTTGAGGCATTTCGAAGGGTCATCCGAGTGATGACATCTCGATCTGAGCAAGTCAAGGCGGGCAATGTACAAACGGTACAGTTTCTTACTTGAGTGGCTTGCACTGGAACGCGATCGGAGGCTACACAATTGCCAGATTCTTTACATTGTGCGTAGTAGACAGGTGAATTATTTCGATAGGCTGGGGTGGTCAATGTATTTCCTGTTCCTACGAGGGAGGTGGATTCTGAAGAGGCAAACCATTGAATCTGGGTGGGGCAATTCGCCTGAACTTGAATGGAATTCGCCACTTCTTGATTACAGGTCAAATTTGCAGCAGGTATGGGTGCGATCATTTTTCCCCCAAAGGTTATTTTTACCTCAGTACGTGCAGAGGTTCCGCAATCGTCCAAGGTGCAGTCGACAAAGTAAGAGGTAGTTTTGTTTAAGACAGGCGTATTAAAAACAGGGCCCATGGCAAGCAGAGTACCTCCAGTGGCTTGTGTGTACCATCTATAATACCCACCTAAACAGCCTGCGGGGCTAAGTTCAAATGAGCCTGACGTTTCGCATGTTGATATCGAGGAAATTAGAGGGGCTGAGACAGCCATCGTAAGTCCCTCTGCTGCATTTACTTCTGCAAGCATTTTTGCTTTAGGCATTGGACCAAAGCCGTTCGCAAAATTGACTCCAACGCCTCCAATTAAATGACAGTAACTCATGATGGTACCTCCTCCATTTGTTGGTATAGGACCGGATGTACAAGGCCCGTTTTCATTGGCATATCCTGCGGCAGGGCCACAATTATCAATAGTCCCGCCAGGCCATGAACACGAATGGGTATGCGGAAGCCCAAAGTTATGGCCAATTTCATGAGCAATTACATAAACCGACCACGAGTAATCGGGTAGATAAACAATTTGAGTTGCTATACTTCCACTCACCCCAAATGCAAAATCTTGATTATTAAATCCAAAAACCGCTCGTTGTGTCATATTTTGATACACGGAAGGTCCAGACAAAACATAAGCAACCCCACCTCCTATATTTTTTGAGGTAACAAAATGATGCAAGTCTCCTGGAAAAGAATTTGGTTGGGTATTGTAGAAGGTTCTAACTGATGATAAAATTTGACTCGGAGACATCAGGTTGATCCAAGGATCCGGAATATCCCAAATTTTAATCCCACTAATTTGAAGCTTAACTCCATCATTTGAATACAACTGTCTGACTTGATAAAATAAACTTAGCATATATTGAAATGCAACGGACGAATCGCTGTAATAACTTTGAAACGTTACGAAATCGGTCTCGAGGTAAACCTCCACAGACTTACAACCTGAGGCAGAAAGTGGACCCATTTGCCTCGCTTTTTTTACAGTTGCAGGTGCCGGCATTTCGATTTCTCCAACACATGGGATAGGTTTGGCTTCCACGTGCTCACTGGATTTAAAAAAAACATGTTGAGAACCATTCGAATTGATCACTTCACTTAAGGTCCATTTTTCTTGATCCACCTCGATGGCCCCCGACCACCCGTTCTCGACCTTCATTAATGCAACTTTTGAATTTTTTTTATTTTTTACGTGACCTGTAAAAAATCGTGGCATTTCACCTTCAAACTTTTTCCCTGATGCCAGGGTAACCTTAAATGAATCAGTCAAAGGAAAGGTTTCTTGTAATTCAAGTGATAAGTCTTCTCCTTTTACATTCGGGAGAACCATATTTTGGGAGCTAGAAAATTGGAGGGCATTCGTTGAACCTGGAGCAGGAATAAATTTAATGACTCTCAAGGATGGCATACTTTTTACCTTATCTGAAATATCTTTTGGCCATGAATTGACGGGCACCAATTCTGCTTGAATTTGACCAACACTGTCATTCAGTCCGAAAGTCCCGATAAGAAGAAATAGTATAAAATAAACCTTGTAAACATTTGTACCCATATATCTGGACTAAAAAGATGTCGCTTAAAAAAAAGTAAATTACCACAGGTAATCGGAATAAACCAAATAAATGCCATCATTTGACTACCTTTACACCGGAAGATTTACTATACAATGAAATTTGACGACTACCGGCTAAGCCCTGAAATCAAAAAAAACTTAGCCGATTTAGGCTTTAAAAGGCCTACGGATATACAATACAAAGCCATTCCCTCCATTTTGAATGGAGAGGATGTCATGGCCATTGCCCAAACTGGAACGGGAAAGACAGCGGCCTTTGCCATTCCCCTAATTCATCAAATTCAACAGAAAAAAAGCAGTCGGAGATCCTCGGGTGTTCGGGCGTTGGTTATGGTACCCACACGGGAGTTGGCCCAGCAAATTACCCAAGTATTCAATCAAATCGGCAAACATACCAAAGTCAAAACGGTATCCTTAATGGGTGGTGTTGACCAAGACCCGCAGATCAGAGCGTTGGTCCAGGGTGTGGACATTGTCGTGGCTACCCCCGGGCGTTTGTTTGATTTAATTGCACAAGGTTATCTACCTTTGGATTTCGTGGATACCTTGGTTTTGGATGAGGCCGACCGGATGTTGATGCTTGGATTTTTCGATGACATTCAAGCAGTTCTTCGAAAAATGGGTACAAAGCGCCAAACCCTTTTTTTCTCGGCAACTTTGAATGAAGAAATCAAAAAGATGGCCTATTTGGTGGTTAGAAATGCTTTGCGGATTCAAATCGCCCCAAGCCAACGTATCAACAAAAACATCCATCATGTCGTCACTCAGGTTGAACCAGACGACAAACGCTTTTTCCTGGAACGGCTAATCAAAGAATATCCGGAAGGAAAAGGGATCGTTTTTGTCCGAACGAAAGTACGTGCCGAACGCGTCAAGGCGGCATTGCAACGAGTGGGTATACAAAGTGAAACTATTCATGGCGATAAAATCCAAAAAGAACGATTTGATGTTTTACAGCAGTTTCGCGCGGGAAAAGTTGCCTTGCTGATTGCCACTGATGTCAGCGCCCGTGGAATCGACTTACCGGGGGTTGACTATGTGGTCAACTACGATGTTCCAGAGGAAACCGAGAATTACATTCACCGCATTGGCCGGACAGGCCGTGGAATGGCCAAAGGCAGAGCGTACACCTTTTGTAGTACCGACGAAAAACCTCTACTTAAAGCCATCGAGGAATACCTTCAACAACCCATTGAAGTGTTGAATATCGATTCTACCACTTACCAAGAAACGGTCCTTTTCTCCGAAGATCCTACTCGGACCTACGACTGGAAAGCACTCATTGCAGAACAGGATCAAATCAAACCCAAAAAGAAACGAAAATAACCCGCAACTGATACTAAGACTTATATATACTCGTTTTTATATAAACTTAGTATTATGAATTTACCAGAAATACCTTGGCTTTTGCTCTTTTTTATTGTGTTGCTTGTCGTGGCTATTCGCGATCGTTGGCAGAAGAAACACACAATTCGACATAATTTTCCGGTCGTTGGGCATTTGCGGTATTGGTTGGAAAGTATTGGGCCAGAGCTGAGGCAGTATATAGTGGCCAATAATCGGGAGGAGCTCCCGTTTAATCGGCAACAACGTGCTTGGATTTATGCCTCTTCCAAAAAAGAAAATAATTATACCGGATTTGGGACGGATCAAGACCTCCATGCTCCTGGGTATGTTTTTATTAAGCCTTCATTGCTTCCATTTCGACCCAGTCGAGAGCAACTGGACCAGATGCAGTTGATCCCTGCTGCTAAAACGTTTGGGACGCGTCGAAAGCGACCTTATCGACCTGCCTCCATCATCAACATCAGTGCTATGAGCTATGGATCTTTATCAAAACAAGCGGTCGAGTCCTTAAATCGAGGGGCTCTTTTGGCGGGGTGTTATCATAATACGGGGGAAGGTGGATTTGCCCCGGCGCATCAGCATGGTGCCGACGTCGTATTTCACTTGGGTACAGGTTACTTTGGCGCTCGAAATTTGGACGGCACGTTTTCTCTCGAAAAACTTGTGGAACTGACGCAACAATACCCCAAAATTCGTATGATTGAAATCAAACTTTCACAAGGCGCAAAACCCGGGAAAGGCGGGGTTTTACCTGGAAAAAAAGTGACCGCCGAGATTGCGGCGATTCGGGGGATTCCGGAGGGGAAAGACGCCCTATCTCCGGCGTATCATACCACGTTTGACTCCATCCCCACGATGGTTCATTGGCTGGAATCCATCGGAGACGCCACGGGACTTCCGGTAGGGATAAAGGCGGCTGTTGGGAAATTAGACTATTGGGAGGAATTAGCCGACTACATGGCCACGACTCAACTTGGGCCCGACTTCATAACCATCGACGGCGGTGAGGGAGGAACCGGCGCAGCTCCTAGATCCTTCGCCGATCACGTTTCCTTGCCGTGGGTGGATGGCTTCAGTAAAGTATATCAGATTTTTTCCCGTCATCACCTCACGGATCGGATTGCTTTTATTGGTTCAGGGAAACTAGGCTTACCGGATAGTGCTATTTTAGCCATGGCGATGGGGGCCGACGTCATCCAAGTGGCTCGTGAAGCCATGTTATCCATAGGATGTATTCAGGCTCAAATCTGCCATACCAATCGCTGCCCAGTGGGCATTGCCACGAATAATCAATGGCTTACATCCGGATTAGACCCTACGCTAAAGAGTGTTCGATTCGCCCATTACATCCAGAGTTTTTCAAAAGAGGTCATGGAGATCACCCATGCTTGTGGGTACGAGCATCCAAGTCAGTTTACCATGGACGATATTGAAGTATCAATGGGTAATCATGCTCAAACGGCTACATTACGGGCTGTGTATGGATATCAAAAAAAGGGGCAGAATTAATCTGCCCCTTTTTTTGATCAATGACCTGATTTCCCTGAAGCTACCGTCTGATCGAAATCAATCCCTTGTTTTTTGAGTACACCACGAACCCTCCAACCAAAAAACATCAGATAACCAAAGCATACTATGGCTACGACATAGGAAGGTTGAATCCCAACTTGATCCGCCACGTACCCTTGAATTACGGGTACCACGGCACCACCGATGATCATCATGATCAAAAAAGCGGCTCCTTGGTTGGTGTATTTACCCAGACCTGCTGTGCCCAAGGAAAAAATGGAGGGCCAAAGGACCGAACAGAAAAGTCCTCCACTGGTGAAAGCAAACAGGGCAATATATCCGGAAGTGAAAAGTCCAATCAAAACAGAAACAAGCCCTAAACCGGAGAAAACGATCAGGGTTTTCACGGGCTTGTCTTCGGAAAGATAAAAAGCCAAGATCAAAAAGAGAATACAGAACGCGTATGGGTACATGACCGTGACGTCGCTACCTCGCAAAGCATTGACAAGCAGAACGATGCCAAAAGCAACATAAGGAACCACCCACAATAAAATTTGTCTCCATCGCTTGGACATTGGGAAATTGGGAATGGAGGCTGTCCATCGTCCCATCATCATACTTCCCCAAAACAACGAAATATAAGGAGAAACCTGGGAGGAATCCAATTGCTGAGTTTGATACAAAAATTCACCTAAATTGGAACCGATGGTTACTTCCACCCCTACGTACATGAAGATACCCAACATGCCTAAGATTAATTGTGGATGACGCAAGGCACCAAAACCGATATCGATTTCCTCGGTGTTACGGATTTCGGGTAACGGCGATCGATAAAAAAACCAAGCAATAGCAACAAATAAAAAGCCTAACACCAAGTAGGGTATTTTGACAGAATCGATGGTGGCCTGTTGAGCGGCATCCTCCGAAACCGCACCAAAAATGGCCACACTGACCAGAACGGGTCCTATGGTGGATCCAAAATTGTTCATGGCTCCACCCAAGTTGATTCGCTGGGCGCCTGTAGCAGGATCCCCTAGGGCAATCATGTAGGGCTGAGTAGCGGTTTGTTGAAGCGAAAATCCTAATCCCACAATAAACAAACCCGTTAATAACAAAGCAAAAGAACCCGCATTGGCCGCAGGGATGAAAATGAGCGTTCCGACGGCCGAGATCATGAGCCCAAATACAATTCCATTTTTATATCCAATGCGGTTCAAAATATCCCCCTTCCATAAGGCTGATATCAAAAAGTATAAAATGGAACCAACAGTATAGGCGATGTAAAATGCAAAGTCCACTAATTGAGATTGCCACTGCTGCAACAAAAATTTTTCTTTGAAGAGAGGAATCAATATGCCATTGGATGCAGCAACAAACCCCCAAAAGAACCAAACGGTTACCAGGGTAAATAAGGCGGAACGGTGCGTCCCTGAGTTTTGTGTCATAAGGGTAGTAATGGTTAAACGGATCCAATTTACCATTTTCTCCGTATTGACCTAAAAGTTCAAGGAATATTCTTACCCATTGAGCACGAAAACGTTTGCTTACCATTTTTTCTGGTCCCCCAAACGGTATTTTTTTATCCTTTGATTTCTTTCTTCTATCCTTTCCTTATATTTGCAACAAGGTTGCAAATATAAACTTGGAAATGAAAAAATTACCAGTAACGGTTTTATCCGGATTTTTAGGGGCGGGAAAGACGACCCTGTTACAGCATGTTCTTCACAATAAACAGGGTTTAAAAGTGGCCGTTATTGTCAACGACATGAGTGAAGTGAACGTAGATGCCCGTTTGGTGCAGGAGGAGGGTGTGTTGCATCGAACGGAAGAGAAACTGGTGGAGATGAGCAATGGCTGTATCTGTTGTACCCTTCGGGAGGACTTGATGATTGAGGTGGAAAAGCTTGCCAAAGAAGGCCGATTTGATTATTTGTTAATTGAGTCCACGGGTATTTCGGAGCCTGTGCCGGTTGCGCAGACGTTTTCATTTGTGGACGAGGCCTCGGGCATTGACTTATCGGCATGGTCTTACATAGACACGATGGTCACGGTGGTAGATGCGGCTTCTTTTGGACGTGATTTCAGCTCCATTGATACTGTTTGGTCGAGAAAACTAAATGAGGACCCCTCAGACCAGCGTACTTTGGTCAATTTGTTGACGGATCAAGTGGAATTTGCTGATGTCATTCTGCTGAATAAGTCCGATCTTGTCACGGCCCATCAATTAGGCGAATTAAAAGCGGTGATCCGGTCATTGAATGCGGGTGCTGAGATTATCGAAACAACATTTAGTGAGGTCCCCGTTAATAAAATCATGGGGACGGGGCGATTCGATTTTGAAACGGCATCTCAATCTGCGGGATGGATACAGGAATTGGAAAAAGGTCATCATACACCTGAAACCGAAGAATATGGAATTTCAAGTTTTGTTTTTCGGGACAAACGGCCCTTTCACCCCCAGCGGTTTTGGGAGTACATTCAAAACGAGTGGTACGCCGGGATTTTACGATCGAAAGGGTTATTTTGGTTGGCGAGTCGACCTGACCAAGCTTTAAATTGGAGTCAAGCAGGTGGTTCGTTACGTGCCGATTCGGCTGGGGTTTGGTGGGCGAGCATGTCGTTCAGCCAACGTATTCAGTACGCGTCTTTTTTAGAAAATCAACGCATGATCGAAAGTCGCTGGCATAAACGCTTCGGCGATCGACAGAATGAGCTTGTGATTATAGGGCAAGATATACCGAAAGAGCAAATTTGGGCGGAGTTGGTTTCCTGTTTGTGTACGGAAGAGGAAATACAAGCTATGGAAAAAGGATACGCTTTCTCCGATCCTTTCCCCTTACCCTAAAATAAAAAAGGCCAATGAACGCGTTCATTGGCCTTTTTTATTTTAATGAAATAGCCCTTTCATGAGTAAGAAAGTGGCTATTCCGGCAAAATAGCCAAGCAATGCCAACCAAGATATTTTCTTAACGTACCAAAAGAAATTGATTTTCTCCATACCCATGGCCGCGACTCCCGCTGCGGAGCCAATGATGAGGGCGCTGCCGCCGGTTCCGGCACAGAAAGCCAGTAATTCCCAAAAGGGATCATCTGTGGGAAACTGGTCCAAACTGTACATACCCATCGATGCCGCGACAAGCGGGACGTTATCGACGACAGAAGATAATAACCCAATGAGCGTTACAATTACTGTTTGATTTTGGAAAGTATCCGTCAGCCAATTCGCGGCTGAAGTTAAAATACCTACTGTTTGCAAGGCTGATACAGCCAACAGAATACCTAAGAAGAACAAAACTGAGGGCATATCAATTTTCTCGAGGGCGCGGTAAACCGATAGGTTTTTCTTGACTTCTTCTTCTTTATTTTTTAGCAAGAGTTCGGTAACGGCCCAAAGAATACCCAGAGATAAAAGCATTCCCATGAAAGGAGGAAGATGCGTAACCGTTTTAAATATAGGAACGAACAGTAATCCCCCGATCCCCGTAAAAAAAACAATTTGCTTGTCTTTCTCAGATATTGGCTGACCCGTGGTTTCCTCCAATACTTTGGGGGCTAAGGTACCTTTCACTTGCCGGGTTACAACCACTAATGGGATAATCAAACAAACCAACGAGGGGACAATCAATTGAATCACGATATTTCCGGCCGTAATTTGTCCCCCAATCCAGAGCATGGTGGTGGTTACGTCCCCCATCGGAGACCAAGCTCCACCTGCATTGGCAGCGACAACGATGATTCCAACAAACAATAGGCGTAAATCTGCTTTGTCAATTAATTTTTTCACCAAAGTAACCATCACGATGGTGGTGGTAAGGTTATCCAAGATGGCCGATAAAAAAAAGGCCAGTACACTAATTATCCAAAGTAGTTTGACTTGATCTCGGGTTTTGATTTGGTGGGTAATGATATCAAAACCATCATACGTGTCTATCAATTCAACGATGGTCATGGCACCCATCAAAAAAAACAAAATACCCGCAATTTCACTCGTATGATGGTATAATTCTTCATTGACATGACCACTATCGTGCATCATAAACGTCACGAGCGTCCAACAAAGAGCACCAGTAAGCAAAGCGGAGGAGGACTTGTCAATGGAAATTGTGTGTTCCAGGACAATGCCCAAGTAGCCGAATACAAAAACGGCAACCAGTAACATTTCCATAGGGTTTAAATTTAGTTTTTAACAAACGCGTGTGTGTTTGCAAAAATAGGAAACTTGAAGGGTACTCAAAAGTTTATTTTGAAATGGTTGGGAAATGAGAGAGGAGAGAGGAGTGATGAGAGATGAGAGATGAGAGATGAGAGATGAGTGATGAGAGAGTAGTGATGAGAGGTGAGAGATGAGGTGATAATGTTTAAAATTATGAATTCATAATTCAATGTCGTTTAGTTAGTGGATTCTTCCACGAAGTAGCCCATGATTACGGCCCTTCAGGCCTTTTTTTGCTAGGGTTTGTGCCATTTCCCTAGCCTTCGCAGGCTAGGTTATTGATTAAGCACCGTTGGTGCTGGATTAAAGCAGCTAGGTAAAATTCCTTAACTAAACGACATTGATTCATAATTCATAATTCATAATTCATAATTCATAATTCTATTACAAAAAATCCGACCTTTCGGGAATCTTCGAAAGGTCGGATTGAATGTTAGAATCTATTGATTACAATTCTTTCATTTCCCCTACTACTTTGGTGATGGTTTGTTTGGCATCTCCAAACAACATCAAACAATTGGGGTAGCCAAACAGCTCGTTTTCTATACCGGCATACCCTTTGCCCATACTTCGCTTGGAAACAATGACTGTTTGGGCTTTATCCGCGTTCAAAATGGGCATGCCAAAAATTGGACTCTGGGGATTCGTTCGGGCGGCTGGATTGACGACATCATTCGCTCCTACTACAAAAACCAAATCGGTTCGACTAAATTCGTCATTAATTTCCTCCATTTCAATCAATTGATCGTAGGGAATATTGGCCTCTGCCAACAGTACATTCATATGCCCCGGCATACGACCTGCCACAGGGTGGATCGCAAATTTGACGGAGATGTTTCGCTTGGCACATAATTCTGACAACTCGCGAATGGCATGCTGGGCCTGGGCTACCGCCATTCCATAGCCTGGAACAATAATTACCGAGGAGGCTGCATCGAACAACATGGCGGCTTCTTCAACGCCTACTTCTTTGACCACGATTTCTGGACCATCACTCGTGGACCCCGAGGCTGTTTGCCCGAAACCACCAAGCAGAACACTGACCAATGACCGGTTCATCGCTTTACACATAATTTGGGTCAATATAATTCCTGATGCCCCAACCAAAGCACCTGAAACGATCAGCACCGAATTATTTAAAACAAAACCCGTGGTACAAGCTGCCATTCCAGAATAGGAATTGAGGAGGGAGATTACCACCGGCATGTCGGCACCACCGATCGGAATCACGGTCAGTACCCCTAAAATCAGAGACAAAATAATGAAAATCAAAACCCACAAGGGATCGATAGCGGACCAAAAGGCCATGCTTCCTACCAGAAGAATACTCAAGAACAGGATCAGATTTAAGGCATGTTGCCCCGAAAAAGTGATTGGCTGACCTGAGATTCGCCCATTTAATTTTAAAAAGGCCACGACGGAGCCTGTAAAAGTGATTCCACCGATGAAAATACTGACTAAGGCACTGGGGCCCACGATGGCATCAAGACCTTGATTTAGTTCGTACTGGCGAAGCCAATAGTCGGAGGTTGCCACAGCGACTGAGGCCAAACCTCCAAAACCATTGAAAAGTGCCACCATTTCTGGAATTTGGGTCATTTCCACTCGGCGAGCAATCACTAAACCAATCACAGATCCTACGAGCATACCTCCCAGGATTTCGGGTAGAGTTAACACTTGCACTTGAACCAAGGTGGCCAAAATAGCTAACAGCATTCCCAGTGCCGAAAGTAAATTCCCTTGTCGGGCGGCTTTGGTTTTATTCATCCATTTGATTCCCAAAATGAATAAAACCGCCGAGATGAGGTATATAATTTGTATCCAGTGTGTCATCATTGTCTTACTTCTTTTTAAACATTTTCAACATACGATCGGTCACGGCATATCCACCCACTACATTGATCGTGGCCAAAACGATAGCAATCAAGCCGAGTATTTTGGAGATGGACGTGTAGCCAAGTTCATTGGAGGCTAAAATAGCCCCGACCAAGGTGATCCCTGAGATCGCATTGGAGCCCGACATTAAAGGTGTGTGAAGAGTTGGAGGAACTTTAGCAATAAGTTCAAACCCTAAAAAAGAAGCAATAACCAATATAAATAACAAGCTAAGAAAAACTTCGATGGTCATGAGGGTAGTGATTTAATGAGTGATTGCGTGAAAGCGTGTACAATGTTTCCTTGATGGGTAATCAAACAACCTTGGGTGATTTCCTCTTCCAGTTCCAATTTTAATCCTTCTGGAGTCGCAACATGCATCAGCAATGTACTGATATTGGTTGCGTACAACTGGCTGGCATTGATGGGCAATAGGGAGGGCAAATTCGCCTGCCCAATGATGGTGACATCGTGTACCTCGAGGGTTTGATTCAACTGAGACAAAGCGCAATTTCCTCCCGATTCAACAGCCATATCCACAATGACCGATCCGGGCTTCATGGATTTGACCATCTCTTCTGTAATCAGCACAGGAGCTTTTTTTCCAATGACCAAGGCGGTGGTGATGACGAGATCAGCTTCCTTAATTCTTTCTTCGACTAAGGCTTTTTGCTTGGCAAGGAAATCGGCTGAAACCTCTTTGGCGTAGCCTCCGACGATTTCAACGCCTTCGGTGCCCTCGACCGTCAAAAAACGCCCTCCGAGAGATTCAACTTGTTCTTTGGTTTCGGGCCGGACGTCTGTGACTTCCACCACGGCCCCGAGTCTCTTGGCTGTGGCGATCGCCTGCAAACCCGCTACACCTGCACCAAATATCAGAACTTTGGAGGGGGTGATCGTCCCCGCGGCGGTCATCATCAGTGGGAAAATTTTCCCCAGGGCATTGGCACCCATCAAAACGGCTTTGTACCCTGCCAAGTTTGCTTGGGAGGAAAGTGCATCCATTTTTTGGGCTCTTGAAATCCGTGGAACCGCATCCATAGCAAAAGCTGAAATTTGCTTTTGATTGAGGGCAGCCACTACCTCGGGAACGGTATAGGCATACAAAAAGGAAATGCAGGAGGCTCCAGAAGGCATTTCCAGCACCTCTTCTTGGGTAAAGGAATTGACCTTCAAGAAGAGCTGAGCCTCCGCAAACACGCGCGCACGGGGCAGTACCTGAGCGCCAGAATCTTGGTAGGACTGATCTGAGAACGCTGAGGCAAGTCCAGCTTGGGCCTCGACGACCACCTGAAATCCTTTCTTGAGGAGTAACTTGACCACCTCGGGAGTCAGAGCCACTCGGCATTCACCGGGTCTAGTTTCTTTTAATACACCAATTTTCATTTGCTACGTTTGGGTTAAAAAAGGAAGTAAATCGAGAACTAAGGTAGGGAATATTTGGCTGAAAGATGCAAACGAAGAATTTAATGCTAGACAGTGGCACAAGAAACCTTTTGTCGTCCTATTAAGTAGTTTTTAACCAGACTGAAATAGTAGGGGGAGGTTCTTTTCATCAAATAAACTTGGTTCAACGACAATTCGTGCGGAAACTGTATCAGGGATTCCTCATGTACATGGTGGCTCTTGGCGGTTCAGTGTATTCTGATGCCTTTTAGCCATTTCTTCGCACAGAGGACTGAATCTCACTAAAACAATCAGAGAACCAAAAACTTTCCAGTATATTTCCTTTTCCTGGATCCTTCAAACCCGTCTATACTTATGAATAAAGACCTAATTTTACGAGAAAAATTGGCGATTCAGCGAACACATTTGGCGAATCAGGCTACGTTCTTGGCATTTTTTCGTACGTCCCTCTATTTGTTTGTCGCTGGACTTAGTACAGAGAATGTCTTGAAACTAGAAGCCAATCATCCAGCTGTGTATGCTTTATTTGGACTTTCCCCGTTGGTATTTTTGTTTGGTGTCCTTCAATTCTTCTATCAAAAACGAAAAATTGATCAAGCCGAGATCCATGTCGGCGACTATAAAGAGGATTATGAGGGATGAGAGACTGCATTCATCTACAACATTTTTTCAGCCCAAAGAAAGTCTGTATTTTACTTTTTTAAAGAGAAATCAATCTATGCTAACCAAACGATTCTGGGGCCTTCTGTGGCTCCTCCCCTTCTCAATTTTTGCTCAACAGCGTCAATGGACTCCCGATGGGCAAGGATTGTACCTCAATCAAAAAAATGGTTTATCCGTCGTAAACCTCATTCAACGCGATACCACTTTGTTGGTTTCCTCTGAGGAGTTGATCCCGAAAGGACAAGAGAAACCTCTGCCCATCCGTGATTTTTCGGTATCAGAAGACGGACAGAAGGTTTTATTATATACCAATTCCAAACGAGTTTGGCGCATGGACACGCGCGGGGATTACTATGTTTTTGATCGAAAATCGAAAGAATTAAAACAGCTTGGCAAGTCGAGGCCAAGTGCCTCTTTGATGTTTGCTAAGTTTTCACCCGATGGAAAACATGTAGCGTATGTGTCGGAGAATAATTTGTATGTGGAGGACTTAAAAGTAGGTAAAATAACGATTTTAACCTCCACCAAAGGCACAAAAAAGTTGATCAACGGAACGTTCGATTGGGCGTATGAGGAAGAGTTTGGTTGTCGGGATGGATTTCGATGGAGTCCGGACTCAAAGCGAATCGCCTATTGGCAAATTGATGCCAATTCCATTCGGGATTTTTACATGATCAACACCACCGACTCCATGTATGCCTTCACAATTCCCATCGAATACCCCAAGGTGGGAGAAACCCCCTCTGCTTGTCGAATTGGTGTTGTGGATGTAGCGTCTACCAAAACTACCTGGATGCAAGTGCCGGGAGATTCCCGGGAGCACTACATTCCCCGAATGGAATGGGCCGACAATTCGAAAGAGTTGATGCTACAACAGCTCAATCGGAAACAAAATCAAAGTAAATTATTCATTACCGAGGCCTCCACAGGAAAAGCTACACTCATCTTTGAGGAAACGGATGAAGCTTGGGTAGATGTACGGGCTCGTTGGAGAGCGGACCGCCCGGCCGGTTGGGAATTTATAAACCAAGGTACCGCCTTTTTGTGGGTAAGTGAAAAAGATGGATGGCGACACATTTATAAAATTTCACGGGATGGAAAATCGGTTGAAATTTTGACGCCCGGAAATTACGATGTCATTGCCCCGGAAGCGGTAGATCATGAAAAGGGGTGGATTTATTTTTCTGCTTCCCCAGAAAATGCCACCCAACGGTATTTGTATCGGACTAGTATGGACTTTTTGGCCAAGGCGGAACGCTTGACCCCGATTTCCCAAGAGGGCACGCATACCTATGACATTGGTCCACAAGGAAAACTGGCATTTCATGCGTTCTCCAATCATTTTACACGTCCGATGAACGAGTGGATTTCGTTGGAGAAACATGAGCCTTTGGCTTGGTCTACCTCGATTGCGAGTCGGTACGATGCCAAAAAGAAATCTCAATCCAATGTTCGGTTCTTCCAGGTAACAACCCGCGAAAACGTGACCTTGGATGGATGGATGGCCTTACCGAAATCATTTGATCCAACCAAAAAATACCCGGTGGTATTTTATGTCTATGGCGAGCCCGCCAGCCAAACCGTGGTGGATCGGTGGGGTACGGGTCTGAACAATTTATATGCCGGTGATATGGCGGAAGATGGGTACATCTACGTTTCGATTGAAAATCGAGGCGCTCCAGCCCCTAAGGGTCGTGAATTCCGAAAATCCATCTACCGAAAAATTGGAATCATCAACATCAAGGATCAAGCTTTGGCCTGTGAAAAATTATTGGAGACACATCCTTACTTCGATGCCAGCCGAGTCGCAGTGCATGGTTGGAGTGGCGGCGGATCGTCGACGCTGAATCTCCTATTCCAATATCCTAAACTGTATCAAACCGGCATCGCGGTGGCCGCGGTAGCCAACCAATTGACCTACGACAATATTTACCAAGAACGCTATATGGGCATCCCTCAAGAAAATTTACAGGATTTTATTGACGGTTCCCCCGTAACCCATGCCAAGAACTTGCAGGGAAACTTATTGTACATTCATGGGACGGGCGATGACAACGTGCATTACCAAAATGCCGAGATGCTGGTCAATGAGTTGATTAAACACAATAAAGTCTTTCAATTCATGGCCTATCCCAATCGCGCCCACGGCATCAGCGAAGGGGAAGGTACGCGCCGGCATTTGCAAACACTTTTCACCAGCTTCCTTAAACAACATTGTCCTCCGGGGGGAAGGTAATTGAGTTATGAATTATGAGTTATGAGTTATTGTTGATTCATAGTATGACCCTTGCATAAATTGGGTAACTCAATGTAGTGGCTATTCAAGGTCTCCATGAAGAGAAAAGAAAATCGACAACGTTGATCGTATCGGGTCGCACCTACGGGGCTAATCCAGTTTCTAGGTCGATCAATTCATAGCAACCGACAAAAGGCTCCGATGGAGCCTTTTGTCGGTAATTCATTTCCTTTCAAGGCACTTACATGATTGATTCATATCCAATACCCCCGAATCGAGGCCAACAAGGATCCCCAGTTGTTCATGGCAGACCCAAAAACAGTAGGCGCCAGTCCCATCGTCTCGATCTTTTGGTCAGAAAAGTTTCGGTCTGTGAAGACACAGACCGAGGGAAAGGGTAATTGAATGATGAGTTATGAATTAATGTCGTTTAGTTAGTGGATTCTTCCACGAAGTAGCCCATGATTACGGCCCTTCAGGCCTTTTTTTGCTAGGGTTTGTGCCATTTTCCTAGCCTTCGCAGGCTAGGTTATTGATTAAGCACCGTTGGTGCTAGATTAAAGCAACTAGGTAAAATTCCCTATCTAAACGACATTGAATGATGAATTATGAATTATGTTGTTTCGTGATATGACCCTTGAATAACTTGGGCAACTAAGCCGAAAATGGCTTGATACTATTTTCCCAGTGGAAACACACCGAGAAGAGATGGTTTGGCGACAAACGGCTCCATCGGAGCCCACCGTTTGTAGCAAATGAGCGATGGATCCAAGACCGGACAAGCTCCGTAGGTGCGACCTGTTGAAAACCGGTACGTTGG
>JBKBLN010000002.1:373412-427285 GCA_046296415.1 Spirosomataceae bacterium
AACGTTTGTAGCAAATGAGCGATGGATCCAAGACCGGACAAGCTCCGTAGGTGCGACCTGTTGAAAACCGGTACGTTGGCAATTAGGAGCATCTTAAGCGGGCGAGGGATCTATCATCAATAAATATGTTACCCCTTCAGGATATAATTCCAAACGATTTTAGGTCTGATTGAAGAAGTGATATATCGGTCTTGGGGCTAAACTAAACGACATTGAATGATGAATTAATGTCGGTTAGTTAGTGGATTCTTCCACGAAGTAGCCCATGATTACGGCCCTTCAGGCCTTTTTTTGCTAGGGTTTATGCCATTTTCCTAGCCCTCGCAGGCTAGGTTATTGATTAAGCACCGTTGGTGCTGGATTAAAGCAGCTAGGTAAAATTCCCTAACTAAACGACATTGATTCATAATTCATAATTAACTCAGCTCTCTGCACTCCTCACTCCCCACCCAACGTAAAACTCAGCGCAATGCGAAGTTGATCGTAGGAATAATGGCCTGCGAAATGATCAAAAAGAGGTTTGATGGGCGATTTTTGTCCCATCCCGGAATCGATTATGACCTTGCCGATTTCCTTTATTTCCTCTGGGGTGATCCAGGGGGAAAAGTCAATTTTTTTTCCTGATTCGTGGAGTCGAATCAAATGTAAAAAGATGGTGGAGACACCTATCTGCCGAACTTCGGCAATTTCTTCGATACTCATACCTTGCTCAAACAACTCCCACGTAGCTTGATAGGTGGAACCTTTCACACGATGGGTTGCTTCCTTGTCGTGGAATCGAATGATTTCTTGGAGAAAGATATCTCCAAACCGTTTGTATTTTTCTTGAGAAACCCCCGGAATACGCTCCAAATCAGCTCGTTTTCTGGGTGCGCGTTCGGCGAGTTCGCGTAAGGTGGCATCGGAGAAAATCTGATACGGTGCCAAACTGGTGGCGTCGGCCACTTGTTTTCTCACCCGCCGTAAACGATCAAACAAAGCTTGCGCCCCCGAAACTTGAGGTTGGCTCGTAGGTAACGCTTGCTCCCAGGCTTCCAAACGCTCTTTGGCTGAACGGTACGCGGCTAACTCGAGCGTGTAACCAGATTTCAGGAAATCCCATGCTTTGGAGGTTAATCGAAGCCAATGGTGTTGGTCATAGGCCATGTCGAGGAAACCAAGATGCAGGCATTGGTGAATGACATCGGACCATTGATCGGTGGACAGTTCTTTGCCCAGCCCGAAGGTTTTGATTTTTTCCCAACCCGATTGAAGAACGGATTGTGTCCGTTGACCTCGCAAAATTTCGATCAAGGTGGAAATAGCTACTTGTTCTCGAGTTCGGACCACCGCAGATAGCACTTTCTGAACCCAAACGGTGCCATCGACACGTTTGGGTGGATCTTGACAAACATCGCATCGGCCACAATCTTGGGGTAAATCTTCTTGAAAGTAGGAAAGTAAAACACGTCGGCGGCAAACGTCGGCCTGTACATACTGCATCAGTCGGTCAAATTTAACCTTTTGCAATGCTTTCTGTTCCTCTGGCAAGTTCGAGTCTTGCCACATGGCTTCGCGTAAAATTCGATCTTGAAGGTTGGCAAATAGAAAGGTGTCGGCCCTTTCACCGTCTCGTCCGGCCCGACCAATTTCTTGGTAAAAACTTTCTAAGTTACTAGGTAGATTAAAATGGATGATCCACCGAATATTTGACTTGTCGATCCCCATCCCAAAGGCAATGGTAGCTACCAAAATGGGACAATCATCTTTTAAAAATGCCTCCTGAATAGATGATCGCTCCGATGCAGGCAACCCAGCATGGTAAAATTCGGCAGGGTAACCAGCCATTTGCAATTGTCCCGCCACTTGCTCGGCTCCTTTTCGACTAAGGCAATAGATAATCCCGGGTTGCCCTTTTCGAGCCTCCAAAATTTGTAAAACCTGTTCCATTCGACGTTTTCCAGGTAAAACCTGCAAGGAAAGGTTGGGCCGATTGAAGCTTGCCAAGAAGACATTTTCCTCCGGTATCCCCAACTGGTGGCAAATATCACGCCGGGTTACTTGATCTGCCGTGGCGGTCAAGGCCATGACGGGCGTTTGGGGAAAATACGTGCGAATGTCTTTTAGCTGGCGGTACTCCGGGCGGAAATCATGACCCCAGGACGAGATACAATGCGACTCATCGATGGCCACCAAACTGACTTGCATCGATTGCAAGAACGAAATGATCCGGCCACTAAACAGTTTTTCGGGCGATATGTAAATCAACTTGATTAATCCCGCCTTGGCCGCCAACCAAATTTGGTCTTGTTCTTCGGTGGTCTGACTGGAATTCACAAACGCAGCCTCAATTCCGTGAGTTCTCAAGGCCTCCACCTGATCTTTCATCAGCGCGATCAAAGGAGAAATAACCAACGTGATTCCCTCCAGCAAAAGAGCAGGTAATTGGTAACATATCGACTTCCCCCCACCCGTTGGCATCAACACCAAGGCATCTCGACCAGCCAACACATGATCGATGATTTCAGCTTGCAACGGTCGAAATTGAGATAATCCAAAATATTTCTGAAGAGCAACTTGAGGTTTCATGGCGCAAAATTACAGGTCAACCCTCAAATTGACGGATATTTTTTTACTTCCTCCTCATTTCAACCGATTATAATCGATTCTTCCTGTGCCAATCTCCTTTCTTTTCTCTAAATTTGTATCGTACACGATTAAAACGCAATCGATATGAATTGGATAAAAACCGCATTCCGGATTTTTTTAGGCTTGGCCATGACGTTGGCGGGAGTTGGCCATTTAACGTTTCAAAGGCAGGAATTTCAGGCCCAAGTACCGAGGTGGCTACTCACCCAACCGGAATGGATGGACGTGATCGTGGTGGCTTCGGGCGTTGTGGAAATCGCCCTAGGTCTTTCGATCTTATTCTGGTCGCAAAATCGTGCCCAAGTAGGTGTGGCTTTGGCGGTATTTTTCATTCTGATCTTCCCCGGCAACCTTTCCCAATACCAAAATGGAATCGATGCATTTGGTTTGGATACGGATGAAAAACGATTCAATCGCTTGTTTTTTCAGCCCATTCTCATTGCCTTGGCCTTGTGGAGCACGGGAGGCTGGACGTGGTTGAAAAATCGCTGGACATCGAAACATTCTTGATCATGCAGGAACTATCAGCCCACCAAAAATTAGAAAATCAGCTCTGTTTTCCTTTGTATGCTGCGTCTCGGCGGATCATTCAATGGTACACTCCGCATTTGCAACCTTTCGGAATTACCTACCCACAGTACCTTGTATTTTTGGTCTTATGGGAACATGCCAACCAAACGGTGACTGAAATCGGTGAATTTCTTTTGCTGGGTTCCAATACCTTAACTCCCCTGTTGAAACGGATGGAGAGCCACGGATGGATCACCCGCGTGCGATCGGACTTGGATGAACGACAAGTCATGATTCAACTTACCGACCAAGGCAGGCAATTGCAATCTCAACTGGCCGACCTCCCCCAAAAACTCATGCAGTGCATCTCGCCCAACTCACCCGACCCTGAGGCGCTGTCGGCGTTTCGGCACGTGCTATGGCAACTGATCCAACTACCCGAGTAGGTATCCGTTTGGTCATATCGGCAAGATTTTGGTACTTTGGGGAAACTTGGTGAAACCTCCATGACCCTGACATTTTTACTCGATATCCTAGGCACCTTTTCATTTGCTGTCAGCGGCATTCGGTTGGCTGCTGGGAAACAGTTCGACTGGTTCGGTGCCTACATCATTGGTCTCATCACCGCCGTTGGGGGTGGGACTCTTCGGGATATTTTGCTCGATGTGACCCCCTTTTGGATTCTGAATCCCTCCTATTTCATCACCACCGGAGTGGCTTGGTTGGCTATGTTTTTCTTTGGCAACCTGATCCAGCGATTAGGACAAACCCTTTTCCTTTTCGATGCAGTCGGCTTGGGTTTGTTCACCATTGTTGGGCTCACTAAAAGTCTGGACGCTGGGTTGCCGTGGTGGGCTTCGATCCTCATGGGCACCCTAACCGGTACGGTTGGCGGCGTGATCCGAGATGTGCTACTCAATGAGGTTCCCTTGTTGTTTCGAAAAGATATTTATGCGCTCACCTGTGTGATTGGCGGTATGATCTATTGGGTGGTCCGTCAATGGTTCACTACGGATCTGGCCGAAATCATCGCCGCCACAAGTATTCCCATACTCCGTATTCTGGCCATCCGTCATTCCATTCATTTACCCCCTTTTCCCCCATCTCAAACCCACAAAAATCAATGAAAAAACACCTTCTTTTTTGGCTTTTCATTTTCGGAATCTTGGGTACTGGTACCGCCCAAACTCCGGAACAAAAACTTAACCAAGCGGGTTTTCAGCTCACCACCCCTCCAGCTCCTATGGCCAATTACGTTCGGACGGTCCGGACGGGTAACTTGGTATTTCTCTCCGGGCATGGGCCTACCCGGCCGGATGGAACGCTGATGAAAGGGAAAGTCGGAGCCGACGTAACCATCGCACAAGCACAAAAAGCCGCTCGCTGGACAGCCCTGAACTTACTGAGCTCGTTGAAGGCCGAAATCGGCGATCTAGCCAAAGTCAAACGCATTGTTAAAGTGTTGGGCATGGTCAATGCTACCCCTGAGTTTACAGAGCATCCACAGGTCATCAATGGCTTCTCAGACCTCATGGTCCAGGTTTTTGGCGACAAAGGTCGACATGCCCGATCGGCCATCGGAGTAGGATCGCTGCCATCAGGTATGGTGGTCGAAATTGAGATGATTGTGGAAGTGGAATAATGTACATTAGCCAAGAAATTCTATGGCATTTCCTCGTTTTTAAGTGGAAATGAAAAAATGTTGTTGGGAGAATGAACGATCTCCTGGAAAAATGTGCTAATATTCGACCATGTTCTTTAAGTCGTCCACATATCGCCCTGTATTTTGCTTCCTACTGATGTTGTGGGTGGGCTTTTTGGGTATTTGGGGTGTGGCGATGTCGGGATACAAACCGTATGCCGACCAAGACCAAGAAAAACATTACCAGCAGCACGTTCATTCCTCTCCTATTCTTTCCCTGTTTTGGGAAAAAGAATCCGTCGAGGAAGATGTTGATTCCGATGATTATCATCTGGTCGGGGATCTAGCTCCTACCCACTCTTTCATTGCGCATTCGTTTGTCTCAGACCACCAAGTTAGTCCCTCCTATTGGACACGTCGGGTCAATCGAACCACACTTCCTCTGTATCTCCTGTATAGAAAACCTAAGATTTGTGTTATTGGCTGATTATTCTTTGTCCTGATTTTTAAATCAACATTATAATCATCTATTACATACGTCTTTATGAAATTCTCAGCGTTCGGATGGCTGGGCTTGGCCTTCGTGGGCTTGGCTTCCTGTCATTCTAAAAAACATTCCTCCCATACGTCTGTTGACGTAAAAACCACCACTGCTTGGGTAGCCGATACGGTTTCTTGGATGCCTTATGTCGGACAAATTCGTTCGAGCCAACACATTGAGCTTCGAGCCATGGAAAAAGGCTTTTTACAGAAAATTTTTGTGGATGAAGGCCAGTTTGTGCGAAAAGGACAAGTTTTGTTTCAATTGATGCCCGCCATTCAAGAAGCCGAGGTCGAGAAGGCCGCGGCCGAAATGGAATTCGCCCAACTTGAATATCAAAACACCCAAAAACTTGCAGCTAATCAAGTGGTCTCGAAAAGTGAAGAGGCTTTGGCGAAAGCGAAATGGAATCAGGCGGTAGCGGCCTGGAAACTGGCCAAAGCGCATCTCGGATTCACGACCATCCGGGCGCCATTCGATGGCCTCATTGGTCGATTTTTGGATGTCCGATTGGGAAGTTTAATCGAAGAAGGTGATTTACTGACCACCCTCTCCGACAACCAAAAAATGTGGGTTTATTTCAATATGCCGGAGTCAGAATACCTCTCGTATGCGGCCCAAAACAAAAGCCAAAAGCCGGTTCAGGTGGAATTAACCCTCGCCAACCAACAGCGATTTGACTACCCAGGCAAAATAGAAACCCTGGCATCTGATTTCCACATAGAAACCGGAAATATCGCGTTTCGGGCGACTTTTCCCAATCCGAAAAGTCTGCTTCGAAACGGTGAAACCGGCACTGTTCTCCTGCCTGTTCGGATCCCGCATGCGATCCTGATTCCTCAGTCCTTGACGTTTGACATATTGGACAAAAAGTACGTATATGTAGTCAAAAATGGACACGCGACGACCCGGGAAATTCAAATCGCTTCAGCATGGCCCCATGTATTTGCAGTAAAATCGGGTATTTCGGTGTCCGATACGCTAGTCGCTGATGGACTCCGAAAAGTAAAGAATGGACTTCCGGTGCGAGGCCATTTCCAAGCGGCCTCGAAAATTATTGCCGATTTGCATCATCTGGAGGCTGAATAATCCACTCAAACCCTTACATCCATGTTTACCCGATTTTTCCATCGCCCTGTGCTGGCGATCAGTATTTCGTTGGGAATTTTGTTTTTGGGTTGGTTGGCCATGTTCAATCGTCCTATTTCCCAATTCCCTGAAATTGCCCCACCGCGGGTGAATATCTTCATCGCCTACCCGGGTGCCAGTGCTCAGGTGTTAGTGCAATCCACGCTCATTCCCTTGGAACGGGCCATCAATGGGGTTCCAGGCATGCAGTACATCACCTCCGACGCCACCAGTGCGGGTGAGGCCACCCTGCAAGTAGTTTTTGAACCCGGAACCGACGTCAATGCGGCCGTTGTTCAGGTCAAAACCCGAGCCGATGCCATTTTAAATAACCTACCGCCTTTGGTGCAACGAGAGGGGTTGATTATCACCCCCATTCAGCCTTCCATGCTGATGTACATCAATTTGTTTAGCACCGACAAGCACGCCGACGAAAAGTTCCTGTACAATTTTGCCAGCGTGCATTTACTACCCGAACTTCAACGTATACGGGGGATGGGTAGAGCGCAAATCTTGGGGAGCCGGACCTTCGCGATGCGGATTTGGCTAAAACCGGACCGGATGCGCGCTTACCAAGTTTCGTCGGAAGATGTCTTGAAAGCCATGGAAGAACAGAGTCTGATTGGTCGCCCCGGGCGCCTCGGACAAGCTTCCGGAAAAACAGCCCAGTCCCTCGAGTTTACCCTCACCTATGCGGGACGTTTTCAAAAGCCAGAGCAATATGAAAATATCATTGTTCGGGCTACGTCGGAAGGAGAAATGATTCACCTCAAGGACATAGCCGAGGTGGAGTTGGGGAGTGAATTTTTCGATATTTACTCCAACAAGGACGGACAGCCTTCCGCATCGATTGTATTGAAGCAAAATTTTGGCTCCAATGCCCAAGAAGTCATTGCCCAAACCAAGCAAAAAATGGAGGAATTGAAACAAGATTTCCCTCCGGGCATGACCTACGAAGTAAGCTACGATGTCTCTCGTTTTGTGGATGCCTCGGTGGACCAGGTCATTCATACCCTCTTTGAAGCCTTTGTTTTGGTGGCTTTGGTCGTTTTCTTGTTTTTGGGCGATGCACGCTCTACCTTGATACCCACTTTGGCGGTGCCCGTTTCCTTGATCGGGGCGTTTATTGCCATGCAATATTTTGGACTGACCATCAACCTGATCACGTTGTTTGCCTTGGTCTTGGCCATTGGAATTGTGGTCGATGATGCCATTGTGGTCGTGGAAGCTGTTCATGCGAAGATGGCCGAGGACCATTTGCCTCCATTTGAAGCAGTGAAGGCCGTTTTGGGTGAAATCAGTGGAGCCGTCCTAGCCATTACTGGAGTAATGACCGCCGTATTTGTGCCCTTGGCTTTTTTATCGGGTCCTGTGGGTATTTTTTACCGACAATTTGCCATCACCATGGCCTCAGCCATCATTTTGTCGGGATTGGTGGCCTTGACCCTGACGCCCGTCTTGAGTGCCATGTTACTGAAGCCCCACGTGCAAAAAAACAAGAAAAACCTATTAGATAAAGGGTTGGATCGGTTCAATGCGGGCTTCGATCGGCTCACCGTAGCGTACACACGTCTCTTGGCTTGGATCGTTCCCAAAAAATGGCTTACACTCGGGGCAGTGGCGGTATTTTCGGTGTTGACCTATTTCCTCATGTCTTGGTTACCCGCTGGCTTCATTCCCAACGAGGACCAAGGACAATTCTATGCGGTCATTCAGACGCCACCCGGTAGCACCTTGGAAAGAACCCGGCAAGTAGCCGAGGAACTACAAAAGATTAGCAAGGAAATTCCGGAAATTCAGTCGGTTACTTCATTGGCCGGGTATGAAATCTTGACCGAAGGCCGCGGATCCAATGCCGGGACGTGTTTGATCAACCTAAAAGATTGGAGTGAACGACACCGAACTCGAGACGAGATTCGGGAGGAATTGGAGAAAAAGACCGAGGAACTCGGAGCCATCATCGAATATTTCGAGCCACCCGCCGTCCCAGGGTATGGTTCATCGGATGGTTTTTCGCTTCGGCTCTTGGACAAAGCCGGTGAGACCGATTACCAAGCCTTCGACCAGTTGAACCAGATGTTCTTGGATTCGCTGAAAAATCGACCCGAACTTTCGGGGTTATTCACGTTTTATGCCGCCAATTACCCGCAATATGAACTTATTGTGGACAACGAAAAAGCGATGCAAAAAGGAGTTTCCATTGGCAAAGCCATCGAAAACCTGAATGTATTGATCGGTAGTACGTATGAACAAGGCTTTACGCGTTTCAATTCGTTTTTCAAGGTGTACACCCAAGCGGGGCCGGAATATCGCCGGATGCCGGAGGATGTACTACAACTCACCGTGAAGAATGAAGTGGGTGAGATGGTCCCGTATGCTGCGTTTATGACCATGAAAAAAACACAGGGTCCGAACGAAATCACCCGGTATAACCTATATAATTCAGCTTCGATTCGGGGTATTCCGGCCAACGGGTATACCACGGGTGAGGCCATCCAGGCGATCCAACAAGTAGCCAAGCGTACCTTACCTCAAGGATTTGACATTGCCTGGGAGGGACTTTCCTACGACGAAGCCCACCGAGGGAACGAAGCCTTGGCCGTTTTTGCGGTGGTGATTTTCTTCGTGTATTTGGTCTTGGCTTCGCAATATGAAAGCTTCATTCTACCGGCGGCGGTCTTCTTATCATTGCCTCCCGGAATTATGGGAGCCATGATCGGACTGCATTGGATGGGGCTGGCCAATGATGTCTACGCCCAAATCGGACTCATTATGCTGATCGGCTTATTGGGTAAAAATGCGGTATTGATCGTGGAATTTGCGGTGCAGAAAACCAAGGAGGGACTCCCCTTGGTCGATGCCGCCATTGAGGGAGCCAAAGTTCGATTTCGGCCGATCTTAATGACCTCCTTGGCCTTCATGGCCGGATTGGTGCCGTTGGTCCGGGCTCATGGAGCCGGGGCGATCGGAAACCACACCTTGGGCGCCTCTGCGCTCGGTGGGATGATCGCCGGGACGGTCCTTGGCGTATTTTTGATCCCTGGCTTATACGTCATTTTTGGCCGGTGGGTGACGCTGGTGAAAGAAGAAGATCACCAACCGTTAACCGAGGAAATTGGCATTTTATCCCACCCTAATCCCACAGCATCATGAACACACAAAAATTAATCGTAGGGTGTCTGCTGGTGGTAGGCATTAGCACTGCATGCCATATACCACCTCGGGAGGAGGTCAAGTCGGCCCTTCTGCCGGCTCCAACCCTCCCTAAAGCAGATAGCTTAGGTGTAAAGCAAGTCGCCTTGGACTGGATTCATTTCTTTCCCGATAGCCTCTTGCAAACGTACATCCAACAGGCGATTCAAGAAAATCGGGAGTTAAAAATCACCAAAGAGGAAGTGGCTGCTCGGTATGCTGAAATTGAAGGAAAACGGGGCGAATACCTTCCGCAGGTGAGTCCGGTGGTGGGCATGGGAGTTGACAAGTCCTCGCATTTTTCCCGAATGGGCGCTTTGGAAGAGGGAGTCGAGATGCCGGGAGCCCGGGTTTTCCCAAAACCATTGCCCGATTTTGCAGGCGGACTTCAGGCTACTTGGGAAGTGGATATTTGGAAACGGCTTCGAAATGCACGCCAGGCAGCCATTTTCCGCTTTCAAGCCAGCCAAGAAGGACAGCAGTGGCAAACCACACAAGTAGTGGCGGAGGTGGCCTCGTTGTATTACGAAATCCAAACGTTGGATCGATTGGTTGCCTTGATTCAGCAAAGCGTCCAGATACAAGATCGCGTCATTGAATTGGTGCACAAACAAAAAGAAAATGCGCGGGCGAATCAGCTGGCTGTGAGCCGGTTGGAGGCGCAGCGATGGCATACCCAAAACCTCCGATATACGTTTGAGCGAGAACGGGTGGGATTAGCCAATCAATTGAGGATGTTGATGGGCCAGTGGGCTGGGCCGATAGTCACGAGTCCGATGGATCCGAACGGACTGACCCTCCCCTCCTATCCGGTCGATCAGTGGGTCCGGCTCCGTCCGGATTGCCGCCAAGCCGAACAAGAGGTTCAGGCCGCGCGCATGGATGTCGAGGTGGTTCGAGCTCAATTTTTACCCTCGCTTACCTTGCGCTCGGGTGTCGGGCTACAAGCCTTCCGACCCGACTTTTTGGTCCGTCCGGAAGCACTGGCTTTGTCATTATTGGGTGACATGGCCGCCCCGTGGATCAACCGAAAAGCGTTGATGGCCCAGTATCAAACCGCTCAGGCGAACCAGCGAAAAGCGATTTGGGCCTATGACCAAACTTTGTTGAAAGCTCACCAAGAAATAACGACCCACTGGCTGAGCTGGAAACTATTGGAAAAAAACAAAGAGGCCAAATCCAATGAAGTTCGCTTACTCGAGCAGGCCAACGGAGCTGCTTGGCAATTATACCAAAATGCCCGAGCCGATTATTCGGAGGTGCTTTTAACTCAACGTGAAACCTTAGAAGCACAGCGAGAACTGGTAGAAATTGAATGGAAACAATGGCAAACCCGCATCCAGTTGTATCGAAGTTTGGGTGGTGGTTAAACAATAGAATCGAACAAAAAGGGGAATTTGGTGTACGAATTCCCCTTTTTCAAGTAAAAACAAATTCAAATCATTTCGCTTTATAATTTTTTTACATTAATTTGGCTAATTCAATCAGGTACAATCTACCCTTGTATGGTAAAATTCGGAATCACGGTATTTCTTTTTACTCTGCTGATCCCTCAATGGGGGTGGTCAAATGAGCGGAAAGAGCTGTTTGATACCTATTTCGAAAAGGCAGCTAAGCTTCGATACAATCAACCTGACTCGGCGCTATTCTATTCAAAACAAGCACTTCAACTTGCCCAAAAAGATAAAAACCGCGAATGGGAAGGCATGGCCTACAATCAGCTGGGCGGTATTCAGTACATTAAAGGGAGCTACAACGAATCCTTGGCCTATTACTCCAAAGCCTATCAGTTTTTCTTGACAACTGAAAATACGCTGGAGCAGTCGAAAGCCATGAATGGCCTCGGACTCATTCATCTGGCCCAACATGAGTATGCCAAGGCCGCAGCCAAGTTTGAAACCTGTTTAAAACAGGCCTTGAAGGGAAATCACCTCTCCATGATATTGCGGGGCTACCTCAACTTGGGGATAGCGCAGTCGGAATTGTTTTTGTACCAAGATGCCAAAAGGAATCTTCAAAAAACCGCGGAACTCAGCATCGCCCAACAAGATACCACGCACTTTGCCATGTCTTACAATCGGTTGGGGAAGGTCTATTTTGACACCAAACAATTGGACTCGGCCGCCTATTTTTATGCACAAGTCGAGAAATTGGGTGATCGCCTCAATCAGTGGGAAAAAACGTTTTTGTATGCCGGCAAAGCCGAACTTGCTTTGTTCCAAAAGAAATACGCGGAGGCCATTCAGCATGGCTTGGTAAGTTATGCCGTTGCCAAGGAAATGAATGCGTTTTGGGATATGCAGCGGGCCAGCCGAATTTTGAGTGATGCCTATGAAAGCCAAGGAAACCTCCGCAAAGCCTTGGATTTTTGCCATTTGAACAAAATCCACACCGACAGCCTGTACAACAAACAAAAGACCACCGAGATCAACTTTCTACGCCTTCAACTGGCAGAGGCCGACAAAATTCAGTGGGTACAAGATAAACAACTGCTGATCCAGACCAACCGAATGCAATGGATTTTGGCTTTGGGTTTAGGCATTCTGACCATCCTATTGGGGATTTTGGCCTTTGCTTACCGGAAAAATCTGCACTTGCGCGAGCGATTCAACATCCGCCTCCGCAGCGCCAATGTAGAGCTATCGGAACAAAAAGAGCAGATCGAGCGGCAGAATAAGGACCTCAACGAAGTCAATCAAGCCAAAAACAAGTTATTTTCCATCCTTTCCCATGATTTGCGAGGACCGATTGGCAATCTCCGCCAATTTTTAGAAATGGAAAAAGAAGGGTATTTGGACGAAGAGGAGTCCAAGCAAATCAAAAAGCTGTTTAGTGAGCAACTCGACAAAACAGAACGGCTATTGACCAACCTTTTGGAATGGTCCAAAACCCAGCTGGAAGGCATGAAGCCGTTCATCGAGCCACTTCCTGTCGAGACCTACGTGGGCGAGGTGATGGGCGTCTTGTCCTATCAGGCCCAACTGAAACAATTGGAGGTGCAAACTACCCCCTGTGACCACGTGGTGATGGCCGACAAGGGGCATCTCCGGATCATCCTTCAGAATATCCTCAATAATGCCATCAAATTTACCCCGGAAAAAGGGAAGATTGAAATCTTCTGTACGCACTCGGAGGAGTTTGTCAACATCCACGTCAAAGACTCCGGGGCAGGATTCGAGGAATCGCGCCGCCGGGAATTGGAGCAAAAACCGGGGTTGGTGGAGTCCGGACTTGGGACTGCCAGCGAGACCGGCACAGGCCTAGGGTTGATGTTGGTGAAGCAGCTGCTATCGTTGAATCACGGAAAATTGGAGATTCAGAGTCAACCCGGAGAAGGCACCGAGGTCATTCTTTGTTTTGTTTCACCTACTCAACTTCTACCATAGCCCATGGCCTCAACATCTCAGGAAAAACGGACCTTAGAAAATTATTTGGATGCTCACTACATCCACCGCAGCAATTGGTTGCGGGCGGCCGTATTGGGTGCCAACGACGGCATCATCTCGATTTCTAGCTTGGCGATCGGTGTGGCATCCGCCAGCGATGCTCGTGAGCCCATTGTATTGGCCACAGTGGCCGGGTTGGTGGCAGGTGCCATGTCGATGGCCGCCGGAGAATATGTGTCGGTCAGCTCTCAAACCGACACCGAGCAAGCCGACATTGCCCGAGAAAAGCAGGAATTGGCAGCCGAGCCTGAGGAAGAACAGGCTATTCTGGCTCAAATCTACGAGCGACGAGGACTATCCCCGGCAACTGCCCGGCAAGTAGCCCAGGAATTGACCCAGCACGACGCCTTGGGGGCACACATTCGGGACGAGTTGGGATTGAACGAAATCAGTCAGGCCCAGCCAATTCAAGCCGCCATGGCTTCTGGAGCGGCCTTTACATTGGGTGGCATTTTGCCCTTGGCCGTGATCCTATTGGCTCCGATACTGGGCATGGCGTATTATTTGTATGGATTTACCCTCCTATTTTTGATCGTTCTTGGCGCCATGGCGGCCAAGACGGGTGGATCTAGCTACATGAAAGCGATCGTCCGAATTACCTTGTGGGGTACCTTGGCCATGGGACTGTCGGCATGGGTAGGCTCCTTGTTTGGGGTGAATGTCGCCTAAATGCAACGAGCGGGATTCCTTTTACGTATAGGGAGAAAATAAACTACTCTACTCCCATGCAGCGCAAAGAATTTCTAACCAAGACCTTGGGCCTAGTGGCCACACTTCCTTTTATATCCTCGTGCGACACCCCGGAACCCACCGACGAAATCGAGGTGGTGACCTCCACGGGCACTACGAACGGCTCCTCGGCCCAGAATTGCGTCACGACCCCGACCGAGACCGTGGGACCGTTTCCCAATCAGCAACCCAATTCGTTGGTCCGGACCTTGATTCAGGGCGACCGCGTGGGCATACCGTTGACGATCCAGCTATCGATCAAGAATTTGACGACGGGCTGCCAGCCGTTGGCCAATGTATTGGTGGACATTTGGCATTGCGATGCCGAGGGCGAATACTCGCAGTACGGGGGTACGGGGATGCAAGCGGCCAATTGGCAAAATGCGAACTGGTTGCGGGGCCGGCAGACGACGGATGCGGCAGGGAATGTGGAGTACAAAAGCATTTTTCCGGGGTGGTATCCGGGCCGGGCACCGCATATCCATGTGCAGATTTACAATGCGGCGGGGGCGACGTTGTTGGTGACCCAGATTGCGTTTCCGCAAAGCGTCTGCGACTTGGTGTACACCACCGCCAAAGACTATGTAGCCAATGGCAAGCAAGACACCACCAATGCCCGGGACAACGTCTTCAGCGACGGCCACGACCTCGAATTGGCCACCATCACCGGCAGCCTCACGGAAGGCTTCATCCTCCAGCATACGATTGTGGCGCGAGGGTGAGTGGGGAAAACGACCCATGGAATTTTAGGGAATAACCTCAATCCTCATTTCTACCCCCTCGGACCATCCAGTCCTTTAGCTCGACGTCTTATTTTTCTTGTATATTTAGGAATTGGATTCCTAAATATACAAGTTTTTTGTGTTTTCCTCCCCTCAGTGGCCTGTGATGGAAAGGTTGGATCGTCACCTTGGCCAGACCTAACCAGACTAGACTTAGGAAGATACCGCCTCCCCGACCCCCTCTCCTGACACTTCTCTTCCCACGACCCTACTTTGTACCGCTTAATAAATCCGCCCGGCGTCTTCATTGGTTTTTCAGGATCTAGGCGGTATATTGGGGTTTTTGAAAGCCCCCGTTGGAATGAGGAAAGGAATTGGGGGGAACCTAATCAATTTAAAAACTTTATGGCAAGAACAAATAAAGAGAGTCATTGGATACCTTTAGCCGATCTCATGACCGTTTTAATGGTTATTTTTCTATTTATGTCCATATCCTACATGGCGCTTGTAGAGAAAAAGCAAAAACAACAAAATCAGTTGTTTAAAGACTACGAGGAATCGAAAGTTGCACTCTACAATGAACTCAAGGAAGCATTTAAAGATGATTTTAAAAGATGGAATTTAAAATTGGATAATGACCTATCCATAAAATTTACCAACCCACAGGTATTGTTTCCTGCCGGGAAGTCAGAAATTACGCCTTATTTTCAATCTATTTTAACTGATTTTTTACCAAAATACTTATCTGTAGTTATGCAGAAAAAGTATAAAAACAAAATTGCAGAGATTCGAATTGAAGGTCACACAGATACCAATCCCATAGGACTCACCAGCGATCCTAATATCGACAACATGAAGCTTTCACAGGATCGTGCTCGGAATGTATTGGCCTATTTAAGAACACAAAAATATTTTATCAATAAAAAAAAGATTATTAATTAACTTGAGTAAAAAATAAACTTAATGAGTAATGAAAGAAAATACAGAAATAATAAATGAACTATTGAAATTCAGAAATGAGAGGGATTGGGAACAATTCCACAATCCTAAAGATTTAGCAATTGCAATAAATGTTGAAGCAGGCGAGCTGCTTGAATTATTTTTATGGAAAAGCCCTAATGAGGCAAACAAAGAAAAAGTGAAAGAAGAGTTAGCAGACATCTTTACGTATGCTTTTCTACTAGCAGAAAAATATCAATTTGATATAAGGGATATTATTATGGAGAAAATAAAAAAGAATAGTGAGAAATATCCAATTCATAAATCCAAAGGTAATGCTAAAAAGTACAATGAATTATGAGTTTGTCTTTTGAAATATCAGTAGAAGTTTCAGAACAATACCCATTTCAAAAGGACTCACTCCAAAAAATTGAGCAGAATCCTTGGGTAAAAAGTAATTGGCCTCTAGTTTATTTTATTCAAAATGAGAAAATAAAGGCTGCATATATAGGTGAATCTACCAATGCACTCAGTAGAATAAAAAATCATCTTGGAAATCTTGAGCGCTGCAAGCTCGATACAATTTCGATTATTGGTTCAGATAAATTCAACAAGTCTGCGACACTTGATATCGAATCAAACCTTATTCAATACATTTCAGCTGAGGGTACATACAAACTTCAAAATGGAAATTATGGATTGATTAACCATAACTATTACCAAAAAGACCTGTACAAAAATCTTTTTAGAGAGATTTGGAATAAACTCATTGATCGGAAGATTTTAACCAAATCGTTAACTGAAATTGAAAATTCCGAACTTTTTAAATTTTCACCTTACAAGGCTCTCAATGAGGATCAATACAATTCAGTATTGCAAATCTTAGATGGTCTTACAACTAAAAAATCAAATAGAATATTTGTTAGTGGAAGTGCGGGCACCGGCAAAACGATCCTTGCTACCTATTTAATCAAACTCCTAGCTTCAGAAATTGATGAATTACGATCAAATGATTACAATAAGGACGAGCTAAAAGAAATTAAATTCGTAAGAGATTTTAAAACAAAGTACCCAAATGCTAAAATTGGTTTGGTAGTGGCTATGACATCACTTCGAGAATCTCTAGAGAATGTTTTTAGAAAAATTCCTGGCTTAAAAGCAAGTATGGTTATTAATCCTTCGGATACTTTTAAATTGAATGAAAAGTATGATCTGTTAATAGTTGATGAAGCCCATAGATTAAGAAAGTATAAGAATATTAGTTGGATGGGTGCTTTCAAAAAAAATAATAAAAAGTTAGGATTGGATGACAATGGTACTGAACTGGATTGGATAATGGCAAACAGTAAAAATCAGGTCTTCTTTTATGATTCGAACCAGTCTGTGAAGCCCTCAGATGTTGATTCAGAAAAATTCACTAAATTACTAAGTGATAAGAACTCATTACGTCTTGAATTAAAATCTCAAATGCGTGTAAAGGGAGGCAAAAACTATATTCAATTTGTAGATGATCTACTAAAAATTAATTTACCAATTAAGTCAAAATATCAAGAAAAGAATTACGAGTTACTTTTTTTCGACAATTTCAACGACTTATATTTTGAGCTAAGCAAAAAAGAAGATGAATTCGGTCTTTGTAGGATGATTGCAGGTTATTCTTGGCCATGGAAATCAAACCCAAAATTAAATCCACCACCACCTCCTGATACCATTGATATCGAGTTAGATGGTTTAAAATTCAAATGGAACACTACGGATAAAGATTGGATTAATTCATCGAATGCTTTTAATGAAATAGGATGTATTCATACCACCCAAGGATATGATTTAAATTATGCTGCTGTCATTTTTGGCAATGAAATAGATTTTGATAAAAAAACAAACTCGTTAATAATTTACCCGGACCAATACTTTGATATAAATGGAAAGAAGGGCGTTTCCGATGTTAATATTCTGAGGTCATACATAATTAATATCTACAAAACCATTATGTACCGTGGTATAAAAGGAACATTAATTTATGCTTGTAATCAAGGCTTAAGAGAATATTTAAAGGAACATATTGAAACATTTAAAAAGGAAATTCCTTTCAGAATACTGCATTTTGAAGAGGTTCAACCATACATTAATTGTATTCCTTTAGTGGACATTTCTGCTGCTGCAAGTAATTTCAGCGACTTACAGTCACCTTCTGAATTAACTTGGATAGAGCCTCCTTTCAATATTTCAGCTAAAAAAGGATACTTTGTATGCAAAGTAGTTGGTGAATCGATGAATAAGCGAATTCCTAATGGTTCATATTGTTTGTTTAAGCAAGATGATGGTGGTTCTAGAAATGGAAAAATAGTATTGGTTGAATCAACCTCAATTTATGATTCAGATTTTGGTTCAGGTTACACAGTTAAAGAGTATCATAGTGAAAAGAATTTTTCGGTTGATGGATGGAATCACGAATCCATAAGACTAAAGCCATTATCTAGTTTTGATGAATACACGGATATCTTTTTAAGTGATGATGATCTAATAAATTTTAAAGTTGTTGGAATTTTTGAAAGAGTGATTGTTTAGCTTATGTAGTTGTACTGTATTAATTCACATAATTTGAAAAATCAATCAATTAAAAATATAATTAACATGAATTGTATTTAGAAGCGCAATTAAACGTGTACCAAATTATCAACGCTTTCCAAATAAACGAGCTAACAGGATATCAGCCGAGAACTTGAGATTAATCGTGCTAACCTAAACTTCGGGGATAAGAAGTATTTGGGAGTGGCTAATTCTCTTAACCGGCAAAAAGAGAATAACTATAGCAATGAGTTCATAAATTTGATAATATTTGTATGTGCGCTAGAACACCAAGATTAAATTCCCAATTGTTTATTCGACTTAATTTGATAAACTCGATCCTTTCTTTTAACTATTTTATCTGGCTCGTGGGAGGCTGATTTATCCTTAAATAGACGAAGTTTTGTACTTGAACTACCATTTTGGCGAGTACCTAGTTCAGGTCCGAGCAGTGCCTCTGTCAGCCGATTGGCGGGAGAATGCCGATCGATTGAAACGGATTGTACACGTGTAGGGTCAGGGCATGCCCTGACCCTACAGGGGGAATGCTTTTGTACCTACCTACTTTGCCAAATTCCATCCTAAGATCCAGCTCCCGATGAAAGCCCTTCAGACCGTGTCTTATTTCCAGTTGGTACCTTTTGCCTAGCCTTGACAGGCTAGGTTTTAGATCATGCACCGTTGGTGCGGTATACCCTTGGCCTCAAACAGAATGACCCGATGGGGAAAGAGCACGGTACTGCTGTGGATTTAGGTGCCCAAAGAGATAGGCGTTATGCCGATTGCCTATACGACATTACCTTGGGATTTATAAATTAATTACCTAAATTTGAATTAAAATTCATTCATTAATTTGAATTTTAATATTTTATGACTGATTTACCATTCAAAGACTTAACCTCCATGAGTGATCAGGCGATTGCTGAATTCATTGGGGCGTTTGTTCGGCACCACCGAATGGAACAGAATAAAACCCAGACCGACCTAGCCACTGCTGCGGGTATCAGTCGGTCAACTCTCAGCTTGCTCGAACGGGGCGAAAATGTCACCCTCCCAACCCTCATTCAGGTTATCCGTGTGTTGGATCAACTGCCCGTTTTGCAGGGATTTGCAGTTCAGGAATCCATTAGTCCTCTCGCCTTAGCCAAACTCCAAAAACAAAAGCGCCAACGCGCACGCAGCAAATCCAACTCCACCCCACCCTCCACCGACTGGTAACCTATGGAAGTAGCCGAAGTAAAAATCTGGGGCCACCTGGTAGGGGCAGTGGCCTGGGACCTCGCACGAAACGTAGGGATATTCGAATATGACCCCGCTTTCAAAACGCGTGGATGGGACCTCTCCCCCTTGAAAATGCCTATTTCGGATTCCCGTCGTTCGTTTTCATTTCCCGAACTCCGCCGATCACGCTTTGCCGACTACAATGCTTTCCGCGGTTTACCCGGACTTCTTGCCGACGCCCTGCCCGACCACTACGGAAATCAGCTCATCAATCTTTGGCTTGCTCAACAAGGTAGACCACAGGATAGCATGAATCCCGTCGAAATGCTGTGCTTCATCGGCACACGGGGCATGGGAGCCTTGGAATTTGAACCCACGCTCCTGAAAGCCACCCAAAAGACCTTTTCGGTGGAAATGGATAGCCTCGTCGCAACCGCACGAAAAATGCTGGATCAACGGGAGGCTTTTTCCACCAACCTAACCCGCGACGAGGAACGCGCCGTTTTGGATATCTTGAAGATCGGAACCTCCGCCGGAGGAGCGCGTCCTAAGGCGCTTATCGCTTGGAATGAAAAAACAGGGGAAGTGAGGTCCGGGCAAACCCAAGCACCCAAGGGATTTGCCCATTGGCTCATCAAGCTCGACGGCGTGCATGAGGTCCAACTCGGCGGAACCCTCGGCTATGGACGTGTTGAAATGGCCTATTACCTCATGGCCACCGCCTGCGGCATTCATATGATGCCCTCCCGCCTGCTAGAGGAAAACGGCCGAGCGCATTTTATGACCCAACGCTTTGACCGCGAAGGTGGGGCTACCAAACACCATGTACAGACATTTTGTGGACTGAGCCACCTGGATTTCAATGCCACCACCAGCTTTAGCTACGAACAACTCTTTCAGTGCATGCGTGAACTCAAACTAACCTACGCCGATGCCGAACAGATGTTCCGACGGATGGTATTCAATGTGATCGCCCGAAATTGTGACGACCACACCAAAAACTTTGCCTTTCGACTGAAACAAACCGGTTCTTGGGAATTAGCCCCCGCCTACGACATTTGCCATGCCTACCGGCCGGGCAGCGAATGGGTCAGCCAACACGCCTTGAGCATCAACGGTCAACGCAGCGACATCTCCAAAAAAGACTTGCTGGTGATCGGGGAGTCCATTCGATGCAAAAAAGCAGCCGACATCGTGGAGGAAATCCAAGAGACCGTTCACCAATGGGATCGATTCGCTCGGGAAGTCGAGGTGCACCCCGCACTCCGAGAACAGATCGCCAAAACACACCTCCGCTTGATATAACCTTGTTTTTCAGGCAATTAAAAACAAAGTAAATCAACAAATTTTTCCCTTTGTGATTGGTTTGTTTTAAAATATTACGCTATTGTTTTACCTTTGTGCCAAATTATATTCTGAATATAAATCGTCAACAAATTAAATGGCATCACCCAAGCTTGATCACATTGATCATAAGTTACTTGAAATTCTTCAAAGCAATGGAAAAATAACCAATGCCCAACTTTCCAAAGACATCGGCCTCTCGCCAGCCCCGACCTTGGAACGGGTTAAAAAATTAGAAAGTTCTGGCATCATTGAAAGCTATCATGCCCAAATTGATCGTGAAAAAGTGGGATTGGGGGTATTGACTTTCGTACAAGTGACGCTCTCAGGTCACCGAAAAGCCATTACAGACCAGTTTGTCGAAACTATCATGCGGGTTCCGGAAATCATTGAATGCCACCACGTGACGGGCTCGTGTGACTTCCTACTGAAAGTAATCGCCAAAGACATCGCATCGTATCAAAAACTGATCATGGAAACCATCAACGAGATCGAAGTGGTGGCCTCCACCCAAACGATGGTGATCTTGTCGACCTTTAAAAACAGTAAAGTTTTACCTATTCCATAAAACAAAAAGGCCCGGATCTCCTCCGGGCCTTTTGCTTATTTCCCTCGTTTGCTTTTTCGTTCCTCCGCCTTCAGCTCAGCCAATCCTTTTTTAGCTTTTTCATAGGAAGCTGACTTTTTATCGGCCTCCCGCAATACCGCCTCATAATGTTGGCGTGCGCTGGCCCAATCCTGAATTGACCGGTCCATACCCGCCAACGCAAGCCGGGCGGATATCGCATAGCCGGAATCTTCGGACTGATTCTGTTGCGCATAGGTTAAGACCTTTAAATACCGAATGCGTGCTTCCGAGACATCGAGCCGAATTTTCTCGGCAATGTACCCTAAAATATACGAAGCATAGCGCCCGTCATTGGGCCCATACCCGTAGATACCGCGATCCAGGCGATCCAACAATTCCTGAGCGTAGCGTTCGGCCTCGCTAAATTGAGAAAGGATAAAAGACTCCCGCGCCGCAAACCGATGAAAAAAAGCATTGTTCGGATACAAGCCGTGCATCGTGCGGGCCATATTCAGCGATTTGGTATGCTTGCCCTCCATGGAATAAATCTGGATCAAAAAATACCGAGCCTCCATTCGGGTATAAAAGGCATTATTAGCCACATTTTCTAATTGTTGAATCCCCAAATTTTTGTCGCCCTTCCGGAAAAAAGTCAATAATGGCTTCAAAGACGGATAGGTCTCGTGGATCCACTTGGAATAATAATTGTACAAACCATCGCCAAAGATCAACTCGGGGTTGATATTGACCTCTCCCCGGCTTTTATCCAAATATTTCATGGCTTGTTTCCCGGCCCATGCGGCCTTCACCCATCGCTCCCGCTCCGAATACAACCTGCCTTTGAAGGCATACGCCGCCGCTAAAAAGAAGGCGGCTTCCCGATCCCGTTCATCCTGGTCGAAAAGTCGTTCGGCCTTGGAAATCGCCTGATCCATGTACTGATGGCAGGCTTCATCGTATTTGGTCTGATTGATATCCGGCACAATCCGCCACCATTCGTTCAGACCCAATAGAAAGAATCCGATCGGATGATCCGGATATTTAACAATCAACCACTTAAAATCACGTTCCGCTGCATAGTAATTTGCATTGTACATGTGATTGATGGCATCGTTGGTACCGATCTGGATCGCTCGGTCTGTGAGCAACATAGGCCGAACCTCTGCCGATTTTTTCCCACCAAATAATCCAAAAAATTGCCCCGACACCTGAAAGGTGCTCATCCAAAGACAACTTAAAACAATCCAAAAACGCATGATTTTTCTTACTAACTATTTGGTATGAAACGATCCCACACCCTGCAAAGTTGCACCTTTCTTGGGAATAAATGATGAAAGGTGCAAAACACAGTGGAAGCAAAAAAAATTATGTACCTTCATCCAAAATGTCGTGAAACTCGTTTATCGAGTAGTATGAACACGTTTACCTCCCATATCGCACTTTTGGTGTTTAACCAATCGCCTTACCAAGAAGCCCTCCGGAAGTCCTCGAAGGCTCGGGAGGTGGCGTTGCGGGTATTTTCTCAAGCCAAAACCCAGGTGATTCGGTATGGACAAGCCTGTCAGCTTGAGGTATTTGATTCGGCCGCTTGGGAAATTTCAGGTGCCGACTTTGCCCAAAATTTACGCCAAGCAGTGGGCAAAGTCTTGGAAAAAGGATTTACACACGTGTTGGTCGTGGGGATAGATACCCCAGGTCTGTGCCAACATCATATTGCAGAAGCGAAAGCGACCCTAGAAAATGGCCAATCCCCGGTAGGTCCCGACCTCCGGGGTGGTGCCTACTTGCTCACGTTTGATGCCCCCCTTTGGAATTCCACCATCTGGGAGTCTTGTCGCTGGGGAACGTCCGACTTCCTTCAGGACTGGACCGAATTTTCCCAAACGCACGCGCTTTCCACTCTTGCTGACATCCAAACGGGTATTGACTTTGACTGGGTCAAGACCATCCTCCGGTTTCGTTGGATGCTGAAAGCCCTCGAACAACAGATCCTGGTAGACTGCTCCATTAGCCAACCCATCCCTATCCCCAAATCGAGTCCTTCCGGACTGCGCGCTCCGCCCAAGTAAGGGTGTTCATGAAAAAATAAGTCCCACATTTTGTTTTCAAATTTCATTCGAATGAACCCTGTCAAAAGCTTAAAAGCCCAAAAAAATCAACTAGGAGAAGCCGCATTTCAACTTCAGGTATTGCAAGACACCGAGAGATTGGGAAGAACTCTGCCCACATTTGAAAGTCAATTAAAAGCCCAAGGGTTGTTTCCTCTTATTCCGACGACATTGGATATTTTCCAGATCAACGTGGGAAAGATGTGCAATCAAGTGTGTACGCATTGCCATGTCGATGCGGGACCCGACCGCAAGGAGATAATGACTCAAGAAACCATGCAGCAATGCATTGACGTCTTAGCCAAATTCCCTTTCAAATCGGTTGATTTAACCGGGGGGGCTCCGGAAATGAATCCTCATTTTCGCTGGTTCATTGAGGAGATCCGACGGGTACAACCCGACATTCAAATCATCGTGCGGTGCAACCTAACCATCATTCGGGCCAATAAAAAATACTACGATTTACCCGAATTCTTCCGCCAACATCGCATTGAGGTCGTTTCCTCTTTGCCGTTTTACACCGCTACCCGAACCGATGCCCAACGGGGAGATGGTGTTTTTGAAGACTCCATCAAAGCCTTGCAAATGTTGAACGAAGTTGGCTATGGTCGGGAAGGAACCGGACTGACACTGAATCTGGTGTACAACCCAGCCGGAGCCTTTTTACCCACCAATCAAGCGGGTCTGGAAAAGGAATTTAAGAAATCCCTGAAAACAAAATACGATATCGACTTCAACAGCCTGTTCGCTATTACCAATATCCCTATATCACGCTTCCTGGATCACTTATTGATTTCAGGAAAATACGGTGATTACATGGAAACCCTGGTAACAGCCTACAATCCTGAGGCGGCCGAGCAAGTCATGTGCCGCAATTCTTTGTCCATTAGTTGGGATGGGTTTTTGTACGATTGCGACTTCAACCAAATGTTGGAACTGAAAGTCGATACGTCCAACCAACACATTTCCAATTTTGATTATCAGGCGCTCGTGTCCCGGCAAATTCAGGTAAACCAACACTGCTTTGGTTGCACGGCCAGTGCTGGCTCGTCTTGCCGTGGAACGGTCGCTCACAATTAAACCCATTTGAATCTACTTCATGTCATTTTATACCCTATTTACCCATGCAAAATGGGTCCTGGTCTTCTTTTGCCTCCAATCGGTTGTGGTCCATGCGCAAAAAGAAGTTACCGGAACCATTCAAGATGCCCAGACCAAAGAACCTTTGGTGGGGGCCTCGGTTTCCTATACCGTCAAGCAACGAACCCTAGGAACGACAACAGATGCCAATGGACAATTTGCACTTCGTGTTCCCGATGAGGTGACAAACCTCCGCATTTCACTCGTGGGGTATCAAACCCTTACCCAGCCCATCGCCAATCAACCTCTTCTCATTCAACTAGAAGCAGGGGCTCTGTTGGAGGAAGTAGTCGTGACAGCCTTAGGGTTGGAGCGCGATTCGAAAAAGTTGGGGTACGCCATTCAACAAGTTTCGGGGCAAGCCGTCAGTCAAGTCAAAAGTGCTAATTTCTTAGACAACCTAGCCGGACGGGTGGCGGGTGTCACCATTACCGGGGGATCCACGGGTGTGGGCTCCACTACCCGCATCACCATCCGGGGGGAAAGTTCCTTTACCAACACCAATCCCCTGTTTGTAGTAGACGGGATTCCGATCAACAATACCTCCTTGCTGAATGTCGTCAATGACGATGCCAATGGGTTTATGGAGGTCGACTTTGGGAACGGGGCTATGGAGGTCAATCCAGACGACATCGAATCCATTTCGGTCCTCAAAGGCCCTGCCGCCGCCGCGCTATATGGCACCCGGGCCTCCAACGGGGTCATCCAGATCAAAACCAAAACCGGTGCCGGTACCAAGGGACTGGGTGTTTCCTTCAACTCAAGTACATTCATTGAAACGCCTTTTCAATTGCCTGTTTTTCAAAATACCTATGGTTTGGGAAATAGTGGTCGGTATGCGTTCAAAGATGGCCTTGGGGCGGGTATCAACGACAATATCACGTACAGCTTTGGTCCACGGATGGGAGCAGATGTCCTTTTGCCCCAATACGACAGTCCGGTAACCCTACCTGACGGTCGAGTTGTGCGGGCTGGGGATGTGGCCATACATGGCGGGTTGCCCATCACACCCACCCCGTTCATAGCCCATCCGAACAACGTGCGCGATTTCTACGAAACCGGCCGGACCTTGATGAATAACATCGCCCTCACCCAGGGATTTGACAAAGGCCATTTCCGCTTATCTTTCACCGACTTGGATAGCAAGTCCTACATTCCTGGGGTTGATTTGCAACGCAGGACAGTCAGTACGCAATTGACATTCCAACCCACCCAAAAACTGACGGTCACGAATCATTTGCATTACATCCAGTCGGGAAGCCAAAATCGTCCTGCGACCAAATATGGCTCCGAGAACATCAATTACGCCCTCATCGCGTGGTTGGGCCGCTCGACCAACATCGAGCCGTTGCGCGACTATTGGCAACCGGGCTTGGAAGGCGTTCAACAATTTTCCTACAATTATACCTTTTTTGACAACCCGTATTTCACATTACTTGAAAACCGAAATGGGTTCAATCGGGATCGGCTCATCGGCCATGTGGCGGCTCGGTACGAGTTTTCAGAGCATCTTTCAGCCCAAATTCGGAGTGGAATGGACTACCAAAGCGAACGCCGGACGTTTCGCCGGAACTTTAGCTCCAATCGCTTTAAAAACGGTGCATATGCCGAACAAGACGTATTTTTCAGGGAAATGAATACCGATTTCTTGGTGCAATACACCCGTAATGCCGGAAAATTGGGGATTGACCTGTCTGCCGGAGCCAACCGCATGGATCAGTGGGCCGACATGCAACAAACCCAAACGCTTGCCTTGGCTCAGCCCGGAGTATTTGCATTCACCAATGCCGCTTCACCACTGGAGTTTTTCCAGACAGCCGGAAGAAAACGGATCAACAGCGTGTACGGATTGGCTAAATTGAGTTATCAGGATCAGTTTTTCTTGGATATTACGGGCCGAAACGATTGGTCGTCTGCCCTAGCCACCGCCACCTCAGCCGCCAATACCGGATTTTTCTATCCGTCGGTAGCCGGTGGATGGTTGATTTCGGAGACTTGGAATTTACCTGCCTACATTTCATTTCTGAAAGCACGTGCCTCGTATGCTCAAGTAGGAAACGATACGCAACCGTTTCAGACGATTGGCACCTTCGTAGCCCGAACCCCAGTGGGTGGACAGCCGACTTTCTCTGACCAAGCGCAAATTCCCAATGCCAACTTAAAACCCGAACGCATTTCATCTCTTGAGTTTGGTCTGGATGCACGCTTTTTCAATGATCGCCTGAAATTCGATGTAACGTATTTCAATGCCCTCAATGAAAACCAGATCATCTCCCTCCCCATTGCCAATTCCTCCGGCTACACCCAACAAAACATCAATGGTGGAGCCGTGCGGAGTAAAGGCTGGGAGGCGGTAATTGAGGCCTATCCGATCAAAACCTCTGTTTTGAGTTGGCGTGCGGGACTGAATTTCACCACCTACCAAAACATCGTCGAACGACTACCCATTCCCGGACAAACCATTACCCTGGCATACAACCGCGTGTATGACAATGTGAATCAAACCGTTTGGTACCAGGTGAAAGAAGGAGGACGTATGGGAGATATGTACGGAACAGGGTATTTGAAAAACGATCAAGGCCAGTTTATACTGAATGCGAACGGCCAATACATTGCGAATAATAATCTGATCAAATTAGGCAACTACAACCCTGATTTTATGGTCGGAATTTCCAATCAGTTCCAATACAAAAATTGGCAAATGAATATTTTGGCCGATTGGCGACAAGGGGGTGAGGTAGTTTCTCGGACCTTGGCCCTCGCGGCGGTGGGCGGCCAACTGATCGAGACGGAATTTCGGCCCGAGGCCGGTATCGTCGCCCAAGGGGTGGTCAATGTGGGGACCACTGAAAATCCACAATTTGTACCGAACACCAAGGCACTAAATGCGGAAACCTATTACCGTACGTTTTACGACCGAAATCACGAAGAGAATAACACGTATGATGCATCCTATTTAAAAATTCGGGAAGTCCACATCGGCTACAAAATACCCACGACTTGGTTACGCAACAAAGTGGTGAGTGCCCAAATCGCGTTGGTCGGCCGAAACCTCTATGCTTGGTCGAAGATACCCCATTTTGATCCGGAACAATTCGGTTTCCAGGGACAAAAACTTGTGGCCGGCGTGGAAGATATGAGTTATCCCACCACCCGAAGCTGGGGAATTAAACTAGGTATTCAATTCTAAGAGACACCATTCATGAAAAAAATACTCATTCTTTTTCTTTCCGTCAGTTTGTGGGGATGCACGGAAGGATTCACCGATCTCAACATCAACCCTACCGCCCCAGTGGAGGTTCAACCCGAACTTTTATGGAGGAAAGTCTTGTATGACCATGCCGACAACATGTCCTACGAAGGATTTGTCGCCGGAAACCTGTTGGGTCAATATTTCACAGCCATTGATTTCAATTTATTTGATCGACATGGATTGACTCAACCCCAATATGGTGGAAATCCTTGGGGATTTTTGTATGAAAATTTGCGGGATACCGAAATCCTCCTATCCAAATCTCGGAGCAATCCTGCCTTTGCGGTCTATGAAGGGCCAGCGCTCATTTACAAAGCATTTTTAACCGGTCAGCTGACCGATTTGTACGGCGATGTACCCTACTCTCAAGCTTTACAAGGAAAGACCGGAAATGTAACTCCGTCGTATGATATGCAGCGGGACATCTATTTGGGAGCTAATGGCATTTTAGACAACCTCCAAAAAGGATTAGCGACCATTGCCCAATACCGCGGGGCTGTTCGGATGCAGGGTGACATACTGTACAACGGAGACCTCACCAAATGGCAAAAACTGGGGCGTTCGTTGCAGGTGAAATACCTTATGCGGATGTCGGCCAAAGAAAATGTCTCGACTCGACTGCAGCAAGTTTTAGCATCGGGAGCATTGATTACCGAAACGGGGGATGACGCTCAGTATGCATTTACGGCGTCTCAACCCAACAATTTCCGTATGTCTACGGCTCGAATTGGCGACTTTAACTTGTTCATTATGTCGGAAACGATGGAGGAAATCCTTCGGAGCTACCAAGATCCCCGGATGATGGTTTATTTTCGACCTACGGCGAACAATGCCCAGATTTATCGAGGATTGCGTAATGGACCGGATGCCTCCCAATTGTCTATTTCGGTCGGAAACTATTCGTTTTCGGGTCGAATTTTTCGGGAAGAGGCCGGTCGTTTGAAAGCCAATTTCCTCACGAGTTTTGAGGTTAATTTCCTACTAGCGGAGGCGGCTCTGAAGGGATTTATCCCCGGAAACGCTAAAAACTACTACGATAAAGCCGTGCAACAAGCTTTTGCTTTTTGGGGTACGGCCCTCCCTACCACGTATTTAACCGACGGACCCGCTGCCTTTGAGGCCAGCCGAGGATTGCAGCAAATCATCACACAAAAATGGTTGGGCAACATAATTAATGGCTATGAGGGATGGATTGAATACCGAAGAACGGGATTCCCCGTTTTAAAACCCGTAACAGCCAGCTTGAATAATCAAGTAATTCCGGTTCGGATGCCCTATCCCACCACAGAGGATGCGCTAAACAATGCCAACTTCCGGGTAGCGGCGGATCGTACCCAAAATAACAGCATCAACGCCAAAGTTTGGTGGCAACCCTAAGACCTACATGGATCCGTGAATTATCTCGCGGATCCTCTATTTACCTCTATGACAACACTGGAAATCTGGCAATGGGGCTTTATGATCGGGACCAGCCTCTTGCTTTTTGCGATATCGCCCTGGTCGAATGAAGTGAACGATTTTTTTCGAGGCAATCGAAAAAATCAAGAACCTTCTTCTTTAGTTCTGCTCAGCAGCTTGGTCATTGGATGGTTATTTGCCAAATCCATCACCAATGCCGCCGACCTCGGGTACAAATTTGGAATCGTCGGAAGCTTCGCTTACGGTGCATATTATCTTTCTTTTCTAGTGGCCGGACTTGTCATTTATTCGCTTCGGGTGAAAGGAGGATTCACTAGTATTCACGACTATTTGGGAAAGCGATTTGGCCAAGGGGCCGTAGTAATTTTCACACTTTTGATCACATTTCGGCTATTGAACGAAATTTGGTCCAATACGTTGGTGGTTGGAAGTTATTTTGGCCCGTCTGGGAGTGCCAGCTCCTATACGGCCATGGGTATTTTCACGGCCCTGACGTTAGCATACACCATGAAAGCTGGTATGCAAACATCCTTGGCTACGGATCTCATTCAAATGGGATTTTTTGTCATCTTACTCTTTTTTTTATTGGGATTCCTACTCCCAAATCAACCCATCCAACCTATGCTCACGACAGGATCCTGGACGTGGGATCAGGGAGTCAATTTGCTTCTAGTGGCCTTAATCCAAGTGCTCAGTTATCCATTTCATGACCCCATCATGACGGATCGGGCCTTCATTACGAAAACAAAAATGGTACGTCAGGTCTTTGTGGGAGCTACCTTGGTGGGTTTTTTATGTATTTTCTTGTTTAGCTGGATCGGGATTTATGCACGGATCCACCAAATGCCCAGTCCACCGATTCAATCGGTCACCACCTGGATGGGACCTGTCTTTTTGTTGGGAATGAACCTCATCATGCTGACATCCGCGGCCTCCACAATCGATTCCACTTTTACATCTGCTGTTAAATTGGTTCATTTGGATATTTTGAAGGGACGAAATCTTTCAGTCCCGAAGGCACGATGGACCATGACCTGGATTGCGATTCTGGGTACTATTCCTGTCTTCTTTCATCCCGATATACTTTCCGCCACTACCATTAGCGGCACGTCGGTCTTGGGGTTGGCTCCTATTTTTCTGTGTTGGCAAGTTAAGGCCCCACCCTTGTCATTTTATATTTCAGTCTTTTTTGGTCTATTGGCGAGTTTCGCCTATATTTTCAACCTTATCCCAGAAACTTACTGGCTAACACCCGGTACGCATGGTGACTTGCTAACAGCCAATGTCGTGGGCACCATCGGTTGTTTTGTGGGGTATTTTTTACCAATTGTATGGAAATCAAAACATTAGGCACCTTACAAGGCCCGGTGGGTCTTTTTGGAGGCGTGTATTCAAATTTTCAGTCGCTTGAAGAATTTGACCGCCAAATTCAGCAACTTAGCTTACCCTATACCCAGCTTATCTGCACGGGAGATGTTGTGGGGTATTGTGGGTCGCCCGCGGAATGCATTGAAACCCTGCAAGCTTGGGGAGTTCATGGAATTTTGGGGAATGTTGAGGAAAATTTGGTTTTAGGAATTGACGATTGTGGTTGCAACTTTGGGGAAGGAAGTCGTTGCGATTTATTTTCCAAACAATGGTTTCCATTTGCCCAATCGCAGGTGAAGGAAAAACACCTGACCTACCTAAGAACCTTACCGCATCGACTCGAATTTGAGCTCGGAAGTAAAAAAGTCCATGTACTTCATGGTTCCCATGATCATATCTCGGAATTCATTTTTGAGTCGACGCCTTGGGAAAAGAAACAAGCATTTTTTGATACGCTGGGTGTTGATGTGATCATTGCCGGACATACCGGAATCCCCTATATTCAAGAAAGGAACGGTAAAGTTTGGATCAATCCTGGTGTTTTGGGCATGCCAGCCAACGACGGTACTCCTCGGGTCTGGTTTGCCACGCTAGATATTCAAGATGGAGAACTCCAGTGCCAATTTCATACCTACGAATATGATGCCGGAGAGGCCAATCAAATCATGTTGGAAAATGGACTTTCTTATCAATATGCCGATACGTTATTGACAGGTCTTTGGGATAACAATGATATTCTACCCGCTTTTGAAACCAGTCGGCAAGGAATCATGTTAGAATGGGATAAAAGAACGGTAAGCGTTTAGATCCATGTCCAAGATTCTGCAAACCCTATTTGGCTATTTTATACGGGGATTATTGGTCGTTGCGCCCATTGGGCTCACTTTGTTCATCCTTTATACGGCCTTTGATTTTGTGGATAGCCTCATTCAAATCCCATTTTCTGGGGAAACCACCACACAACCCTTTTTTATACCGGGTCTGGGTTTTTTGATCGTGATCAGTGGGATTTCAGCCATCGGATTTGTCTTCAGCACATTGATCCCAAATACGATTCAGAATTGGCTGGAAAATACCATCAAGAATCTGCCGATTGTCAAAATATTTTACACCGCCTTTCAGGATCTCACATCGGCATTTGTGGGAGACAAACGAAAATTTCAACAGCCGGTGGTGATCACATTGAACAAAGAGGCGGGGATTCAACTGTTTGGTTTCATAACCCAAGCCGATCTAGCTAGTTTTCAATTACCTGGCAAAGTGGCAGTGTATTGCCCGCACAGCTACGCGCTCTCTGGGGTGATGTACGTGGTTCCCAAAGAATCCATCCAACTCATTCATCGCCCAAGTGCCGAGGTGATGAAATTAATTATCTCCGGAGGCGTTTCTATAGATAACCTCGAAACGAATCTATGAGAAAATTCTATATCCTTCTGTTTTTGGCAATCAGCCTACCCTTGTTTTCACAGGATTTTCATCTCCGAAATCCCGATACAGTCGAAGAATTACTTAAGAAAAACCACCCCAATCAGTACCGTGCCATGCGGAACAAAGAAAAGTATTTGGTGGTGGAAAATTTACGGCGAAACAAGAGAAAACGCTTTTTTTTAGGAGATACGTTTCGTTTCCGGACAACGGATGATCTGGTTTTTCAAGATGAACTCAGCCGACTAACGGATTCTACCTTCACCATTACCTATTTCGACCTAACTTCGGAACGGATTGAAATGCGAACATTCCGAATTGACGAAATATCCCACATCTACAAACGCCCCATACGGAAAGGTATTCGCGTACCCCTTTCATTGGCCGCTCTTTCTCCCATGTTATACGATTGGATGTGGCTCCGCATTCCCCCTTGGCAAAACACCAGCAGTCTGTATGGTATAGCGGCCGTCAGTGCTGCCAATATCCTAATTTCCAACAGCGACCTCCTTTTCCGCCGAAAAAAAATCACCGAGAACTATCGAATCAAGGTGTATCAGGCGTATTGAGGAAGGTGTGAATACTTTCGAATTATGAATTATGAATTGTGAACAGGCCTTTCTGTCTTGGGGGTTGTTTTACTGTTCATAGCCTAAATAGTCTAGGTTGAGGATAACCCACTGATGATGCAATTGGACTGAGTATACTAAAGAGTTGTATACCAATGAATTATGAATCAATGTCGTTTAGTTAGTGGATTCTTCCACGAAGTAGCCCATGATTACGGCCCTTCAGGCCTTTTTTTGCTAGGGTTTGTGCCATTTTCCTAGCCTTCGCAGGCTAGGTTATTGATTAAACACCGTTGGTGCTGGATTACAGCAGCTAGGTAAAATCCCTTAACTAAACGACATTGAATTATGAATTATGAACAGACCTTTCTGTATTGAGGGTTGTTTTACTGTTCGCAGCCTAAATAGTCTGGGTTACAGATAACCCACTGATGATGCAATTGGACCGAGTATACTAAAGAGTTGTATACCAATGAATTATGAATCAATGTCGTTTAGTTAGTGGATTCTTCCACGAAGTAGCCCCTGATTACGGCCCTTCAGGCCTTTTTTTGCTAGGGTTTGTGCCATTTTCCTAGCCTTCGCAGGCTAGGTTATTGATTAAGCACCGTTGGTGCTGGATTACAGCAGCTAGGTAAAATCCCTTAACTAAACGACATTGAAATATGAATTATGAACAGACCTTTCTGTCTTGGGGGTTGTTTTACTGTTCATAGCCTAAATAGTCTAGGTTACAGATAACCCACTGATGATGCAATTGGACCGAGTATTCCAACTTGGTGTGTATTCGGCCTGCATCCACATCACCACTTCATTTCAACTGCTGGGCCGCACCGACGGCAACAAACAGATTGCCCGATGGGGCAATGGTACGAAACAGTCAATAGTTTTTAGCCTTCATAATTCATAATTCATAATTCATAATTTTCTAGGCATTATCATCTCTGACTCATCTCTCATCACTCATCTCTCATCTCTCACTTCAAATACGTCGAAAACCAAGCGACATAGCGTTCAATTCGATCTTTCTGGTAAGAGGGTTTCGAGATGCCATGGAACTGACCGGGATAAACAATGAGTTCGGTCGGAATACCCAGCGATTTCAAGGCTTGGTACATTTGCTCAGATCCAACCGCCGGGACATTGGAGTCTGACTCACCGACCATAAACTGAGTGGGTGTCTTGATCCGATCTGCTTTCAGGAAGGGGTACGATAAGGCTACATATTTATCGAAGTTTTTCCAAGGCGCACCCAGTTCATTTTCATATTGTTGAATGTACTGGTCAACGCCATACATGGAAGAAATCATTGCCACACCGGCTCCCGAGGCACCGGCTTTGAATCGGGTATCGGTAGCAATGCAATAATTGGTGAGGATACCCCCATAACTCCATCCTCCAATTCCCAATTTTTCAGGGTCGGCGATGCCCTGGGCTACGAGGTAATCTACGGCACCATGGATGTCTTGGACCTCCAAATTCCCCCAATCGGCCGAAATCGCCTTATTGAATGCCAATCCGCGCCCATTGGATCCACGGTAATTGACGGCCACCACATGGAATCCCGCTGCGGCCAATTGTTGGCGGATCATATCAAACGAGTATTCATCCTGTGCCGTTGGACCCCCATGAATAAAGAAAATAGTCGGGGCTTTTTGTCCCGCCGCAATTTTGGGAGAACGATACAAAATATTGGATACCTTGGTACCATCCTTGGAGGTCGAGGTAAAACCGCTCACTTGAGCCAATTGAATACCCTCAACAAATGATTTTTGATGGAAAGTCACCCGCACCAACTGATTGTTCTTCCATTGATACACTTCGGCAGGGGTCGTGGGATCGGCCACCAAGGCCACCCAACTACCTGTTGTGGGAATCAATTCCAAACTGGAAATCGTACGCTCTCCTTGTACTACCGGTTTAATGGTACCACCCGCGGCCGGAACTTGAGCCACATACCGCGTTCGGTCGTCGGTTACGGTAAACAAAATCGATTGCCCATCCTGAGTCCAAATTGGATTGGCCACCGGGCGGTCTAGCTTTTGTGTCAAAACCTTGGGCTCTCCCCCATCTTTGGAAACAACACACAAGATCGTTTGATCATACATGAAATAATCATCCGAGGACGTTGACCGTAGGTAGGCAATTTTCTTGCTATCAGGCGACCAAACTGGCCGAGAATCCTGACCTGTCCAGGTTGTAATTTGCTTGGGCAATGCCTTGGCTTTAGCTTCCATGACAAATAAGTCGGTATTATTATTCCGATCCGGATCTGCCGTTCGATTGCTCACAAATGCAATGTATTGGCCATCTGGACTCCAGATTGGAGATGTCTCATTAAAATCCCCATGGGTTAACGTATCTAATTTTTGGGAAGCCAAATCCCACAAATACAAGTGGGTTTTTCGTTCACGGATGTACCCCTCGCCATCCCGTTTGAATTGAAAACGATTCACGACAATGGGCTTCGGAGTTTTGGACTTGGAAGTATCAGCGGCCTGGGTTAAGGCCAAAACGATTTTCTTTCCGTCCGGCGACCACGCGTAATCCGAAATAGAACCTTTTTTTAATTTCGTTAATGGCTGAGCCTCCCCTCCTCGGCGATCAAGAGCATAAATTTGAGAAACAGCATCTTGCGCTTTTTTGGTGGTAAAGGAAATGTATTTTCCATCTGGACTCCACTCGGGTTGCCCTTCACCATCTTCCGAAAACGTCAGAGCAAAAGTTTGATCATTGACCAACGAACTCAACCACAAGTCACTCGTTCGCGCATCCTTAGCAGAATCAGTCCTCGAAACGCTGTAGAGCGCCCATTGGCCATCGGGTGAAACTTTTGGGGAACCTACCGAAACCGTTCGGTAAACATCACTTGGTTTTAAAAGCCGATTCTGTGCCAACCCCGAAGTCCAAGCCCCGCAGGTAAGAAGTGCAAGTAAAATAGGTTTATACATAAGGATCTAAATGAATAAATAAAAACTTGAATTAGAGAAAGTTCTGGGTGGAAGACAACAAAACAAGATCAGAAGGGTGAAAAAAAAGGTCAAATGCCCAATTGTTCCATTGACCAATTATCGACAAAAGCAATGCATTTATCCTGAAAATGATACCGATCATAAAAAAAAATTAGCCATTAGTGCAATTGCATAAAATTTTTTTGGGTTAGATTTGTGGAAAGTTAACAAATTATTAACCTAATCAAGAATTGCATGAAAAAGAATGTATTCTTTACCATGCTTCTGATCGGATTGGCTGCAATGACCACATTTGCGCAATCCAAGATCAGTGGCAAGGTGACCTCGGCTGAGGATGGCTCAGGTATCCCAGGGGTATCGGTTCAAGTGAAAGGTACTTCCAAAGGTACTCAGACAAACGTAGAGGGTAATTACTCCATTGAAGCTTCCAAAGGACAAGTATTGGTGTTCTCGTTTGTTGGGATGACCACACGTGAAGTTACAGTAGGCAATCAATCGACTGTAAACGTATCTCTTGGTGATGATGCCAAAACGTTATCTGAAGTTGTGGTTGTCGGTTACGGTACGCAAGAAAGACGTAACATTACCGGATCAGTGGTTTCGGTGAATGGAAAAGCCATTGAAAACCTCGTGACTCCTTCCTTTGAATCGCAATTGGCAGGTCGTGCACCAGGTGTTCAGATTACAACACCCAGTGGTATTTTGGGCGCACGTCCCATCATCCGGGTACGGGGTGTCAACTCCATTACTTCCAGTGCCAACCCATTGATCGTTATTGATGGTGTTCCTGTTGTAGATGCGGATCGTTCCTCTGTGAACTCTTCCAACCCATTGGCTAACATCAACCCAGCGGATATCGAGTCGTTCGAAGTATTGAAAGATGGTTCGGCAACGGCTATCTTCGGGTCACGTGCGGCCAACGGGGTTATTTTGATCACCACCAAGCGTGGATCATCCGGAAAAGCGAAGGTGAATTACAATACCTCCGTCGGTATGAACGAAGCGGTTGAAACCTTCAAATTATTGAACGGTGACCAATTCGTCGAAATCGCGAACGAAAAACGTCGGAACGCCAACCAAGCTCCTTTAGCTAACCCAGGCGTAAACACAGATTGGCAAGATTTTATCTTCCGTCAAGGTTTTACACAACAGCACAACTTGTCGATCTCCGGTGGATCCGACATGACCAAGTACTTCTTCTCGTTAGGATTCACTGATCAACAATCAGCTATCAAACCAAACGATCTAGCACGTTATTCATTCCGTGCCAACTTAGATCATAAGGTGTCCAAGTCAGTTCGCCTAGGAACATCTATGTCGTACTCATTGACGGAAATCTTAGGGTTGAACAACGGCGCGAACTCTCTTTCAGGTGCCATCTACAACGCAACACGTGCACTTCCAAACGTTCCATTGTATGATCCAGCGAACACTCGTTTCGACGGATTCAACGTAACAGCCGATGGGGCAACCACCGGATTTGGCGCGAACCTAGCTGGTCCAGACAACAACATTCCTAACATCGGATTTGTCATTCAAAACAACTTGTACCGCAGCCGGGCACACCGGATCTTAGGAAATGCGTATGCTGAAGTTGATTTATTGAAAGGCTTGACCGCACGTACCCAAATTGGGGTTGACTTAACATTGGCTGACGACTTCCAATCTCTAGACCCACGTCATGGCGATGGTCGTAGCTCCAACGGTAACGTATTCATGGCCTACAGCCCAGCTTTCCGTTGGAACTGGCAAAATACCTTGAACTACCAAACCATTATTGGTGAAGATCATACCGTCAACGTAACAGTAGGTGCGGAATATCAATACACCAACTTCTACAACTTTACAGGTTCAGGTACTGCGATTTCGGATAACTTCTATCGTCAGCGCAACTTGATTTCAGGTTCCTACAACAACCAATTCTCAGGTGGTGGATTCTCTGAGCGTGGATTTGATTCGTACTTCGGACGTTTCAACTACGCTTACAAAGGCCGTTACTTGGCTTCGTTTACACTTCGGAATGATGGTATTTCAGACCTAGCCCCTGAAAACCGCCGGGGTACGTTCTTCGGAGGATCTGTGGGTTGGCGTGTATCGGATGAGGCCTTCTTTAATTCTGAGTTGATCTCCGACTTGAAACTTCGGGCCTCTTACGCCGAAGTAGGTAATACCGAAATTGGTACATTTGCCGCTATTGGTGGATCAAGTCCCGTACTTGGTGGAGCCGGAGCAGGTATCGGTTACGCTCGGGTGGCCAATGCAGGTTTACTTTGGGAAACGTCGAAGAAACTGAACTTAGGTTTTGATATGACGGTCGGAAAAATCAACCTTTCAGCTGATTATTTCACCAACAACATTGACGGCTTGATCTTGTCGGCCCCGACCATTCCTTCCTTGGGTGTACCTGGAAACAGCATCAACCAAAACGTAGGATCCATGATCAACTCCGGGGTTGAATTCCGTGTGGCGACTACCGTCTTGAAAAGAGGTAAATTCAGCTGGAATACCGACTTCAACTTCACTTGGTTGCGTAACGAAGTAACGAAATTGGTAGCTCCTTTGACATCCACTTACAACCGTACGGAAGAAGGCGGGCCAATTGCTCAGCTCTATGGATTCCGTTGGGCAGGTGTGAACCCAGCCAATGGTAACCCAATGTACTTCCGTGGTGATCAAATCGTTCAGTACAACCTACGTCCTGGTGCGATCGGATTTAGAACCTACGATCCAGCCAACCCTGAGAACGTATCGGTAACAGCCCCTGGCCCAACACAAGAGTTCCTTGGTAACACACTTCCAAGATGGCAAGGTGGTTGGAGCAACAACTTCAACTTTGGTAATTTCGATGCTGAAATTTTCACCCGCTACTCCGGTGGAAACTACATCATGAATGAAACATTCCGTGGTCTACTTGGCCAAGGATTCTCCAACAACGATGCTCGTATTTTGGATCGTTGGACAACACCAGGACAAATTACGGACATTCCTAAATTGTACTCAGGACAGGATGCCAACATGTTCCAAACAGCCGCTTCCAACTCTCGTTTCATCGAGAAAGGAGATTTCATTCGGATTCAGAACATTGTTTTGGGATATACCGTACCACGGAGCTTCCTTGACAAAGCATTTGGTTCGTCGATCTCGAACATCCGGGCATTTGCTCAAGTACAAAATCCATTCACCTTTACCAAATACACAGGTCTAGATCCTGAATCCAATCAGTTCGGTGGCCAGTTGAACTTTGGTGTAGATTGGAACGTAGCACCTCTCATCCGTACCTACTCATTAGGTGTGAATGTTGGATTCTAATTGTCAATCATCAAACTTGAAGTAGTATTATGAAGAAATATGCAAAAACCATAAAAATGTTGCTTTTGAGCGCTGCCTTCACCGGTGTTGTGAGCTCATGCGACGTAACTAACCTATCACCTGCCGACTTAATTCCGGATCAAGAGACTTTCGCCACGGCACCTCGTGTGGAGTCAGCAGTTTTGGGTGTCTATGAAGCCGCTCAGCGTGGTTTCTACTTAGGTTCCTCTGTGAATGGTCGGGGGTATCCGTTTGGAGCTGCCAACGTACAGCAAAATGAAATGCGTGGAGAGGATATGTTCAACGATCAGTTGTTCTATGAAATCACCTACATCGCAGGATACAACCCACAAACCGCCAACAACAACGGGATGTGGATCTCCTTGTACCGGACCATCAACCGCGCCAACATCGTCTTGGAAAACCTCGATGGAGCCCAGCAATCCGGTGTCTTGACACAAGCTCTACGGGATCAATACCGGGCCGAAATGCTTTTCATGCGGGCTCTATGTCATCATGAATTAGTCCTTCACTATGCTCGTCCGTTCTCGGATCCAAATGGCAGAACCTCCCCTGGTGTTCCGTATCGTACCGTAGCCATCAACGATGTACCCAAAGTACCGGTTGGAGAAGCGGTAGGTCGTGGTACCGTTGCGGAAGATTATCAGAAAATCCTAGCGGATCTTGATGAAGCCGAAAGATTATTCACCGGTGCAAACACGGTGTTCCGTGCGCGAAAAGGTGCAGTCATTGCGTTGAAATCGCGTGTTAAAATGCACACACAAGATTGGGCTGGAGTTATTGCCGAATACCAAAAAATTCGGACTAGCTACAACCTCACAGCCAACGTTGCCGCTCCTTTCCGTAACGGAGGAACCAGCACAGACAACATCTTCTCGTTTGCGAACACAGCGGAATCAAACCCTACTGTCAACGGAGCATTGGCTTCTATGTTCGGAAACCCAGCGCGTGGCGCACGGGGATTGGTTAAAATCAGTCCATTGATTTGGAGAGCTACGTTCTGGCATCCACAAGATGCTCGTCGCGAACTAGCCAGCTCCAATGCGACAGGTTTCTACACCGATAAATACACAGATGCGGTGACTTACACCGATCCTAACCCGTTGATTCGTTTTGCTGAGGTCGTATTGAATGCCGCTGAAGCGTATGCGCGTCCGGGTGCTCAACAGGATATCAACCAAGCGATTACGTTGTTGAACTCCGTTCGGGGCCGTGCAGTACCTGCCTCAGTTCCAGCCTATACAGCAGCGAGCTTTGCGACCAATGCAGCTTTATTGACGGCGATCTTCCAAGAGCGTCGAATTGAGTTCTTGGCAGAAGGTAAGCGTTGGCCAGATATTCACCGTCTATCCGGTGAAGGTTTGATGGCGGGGGTTCCTATCAAGGCAACGACTCGTTCGATCACCAACGTAAACTTCTATACTACAGACCGCGTAATTCCAACAGATCACGCCGTTCCGTATAGCAGTCATTTGTTCTTGTGGCCAATTCCTTTGGAGGAAATCATCAATAACAACACTGCTCCTATTGCACAGAATCCTGGATATTAATCCATTTGATTCGATAAAAAAAAGGGATCTTCTGAACGAAGATCCCTTTTTTTTATGGGATAAAATCGATACCAAAAGGATCACAATAACTGTATTTTCAGGCAGGATCCAAAATGGAACGGATGGATTTTATCCGAACGAATTAGACCAATCGACTTCGAATATCGGAAGCAATTCGCCCTAACTCTTCCTGGGAAACCTTTATTTTGGTCGTAAAGTCCATGTCAGCAATGGAATTCAACGGTATCAAGTGCACATGGGCGTGAGGTACTTCGAGTCCAACCACGGCCATCCCGACTCGTTTACAAGGAACCGCTGCCTCGATGGCTGGTACCAACGATTTAGCAAATGTTAATAACCCTGCATACGTTTCAGCAGGTAAATCAAAAATATAATCTACCTCCTGCTTGGGAATAACCAGGACATGCCCTTTGGCACAAGGAAAAACGTCAAGAAAGGCAAGAAATTCATCCGTTTCGGCAATTTGGTGACAAGGAATCTCACCTGACACAATCCGACTAAAGATACTAGGCATGTTCAATTAATCTAAATCACGGTACGCTAAAATTCCACCCAAAACATTATGGACTTTTTCAAAGCCTTCGGATATTAAATATCGTTTCGCGCGATCACTCCGGGCACCACTTCGGCAATGGATGTAAATATCCTCCCCTTTCCATGCCTCCAATTCTTCGATGCGGTCAGGCAAGTCGCCAAGAGGAATCAAAACTGCTCCCAAATTATCCTCCTCAAACTCATCTTCGTTTCGAACGTCCAAGAAGTGAAAGGGCTTCTCGGCTTCGATTAGTTCTTTTAATTGAGCTGCGGTGATATCAAAATTTACGTCCATTTTGTATAAGGTTTAACGGTCAATGACCCATTTTTGAGTAAAAGTATGTGTTTTCGTAACGATTGTCAAGAAATAGGTGCCAATAGGCCAGGTGGAGATGGAATACGCACCTTGCTCGGCTTGTCCTGTTGCCCAAAGTCGACCCGTGGCATCTTGAATTCGGAATTCTCCCACTTGCGGTGTCCAGTGAATCCAATCCCGAGCCGGATTGGGAAATATACGTACCTCTGTTTCAACAGGGATCTGGGTAACAGTCCCGAAAGATGGAGGTACCTGCCCGAGTTTACCCATGATAGCCCGAAGCATCAAGGTGCCTGGGAGTGCTGTGGGTTGCCATGCTAAGCCCGTTGAAGACCAAATTCGATCGGCGGGAGGGATTGTGTTTTTATCCAACCCGACTGGCACAACCTGATCTGATAAACGTTGCCAGCCGACAAAAAACTGGCTAGGCACTAGGATACTCTGTTTAAAAATGAAACGGATCCAAACGGAATCGGAAGTCAACCGAATGGGCTCCTGATACAGCAAAGTACCGGGCCCCTGTGGGGTCGCGTCCCATACCCGTACCAAGAGAGACCGCCCCACTAAAGAGGCAAAGGTGGGAGAAAAGGCGATTTGAACACCACCTAGGGTATCGCTCCCATCTATTTTAAACAATTGAGCTACTTGGCCAAGTCGGCGATCAATATCGGCACCCCCTTCAGCGGATCCGTCATCGTAATGCCACGTGTCTTGTATTGAAAGCGTTTGGGCATGCGAATCATTCACCGAGAAGTCGGGTTGAGTTAAAACATTGGATTCTGGCGTGTCCAACAACACCCGATAGGTATAACGTCCGGGTTGGGGAATGACCCACGTCGAAGGCCTAGGGAACTGAAGCTGAACGAGTTGATTTCCCGGAATATTCTGAAAATCGGGTGGCGTAAAACGTAGTTGAGTATTGGGACCTTCGAGTTCAAAAGTGGCTTGAGTAAAGCTGAGGAACTGTCGAAGGTTTCGAACCGAGATTTGAAGGGAATCTGCCCAAAAGCGATTAGGATTGCGTTGGAAACTTCGAAACGGGACACCCCGGAATTCTTTTAACAGTGACTTGGGCGTTTCTACAAAGGCAATATCAGGATAAAACTGTGCTCCCGAGGTTCCACGAGCGTGCATGAAGAGGTAATCAACATGCCAAGCGTCAAAAGGGCCTGATTGCCGTCCACTGGCTCGAAAACGAAACTGGAATCCATCGTATAGCCATGATCTTTGAGTAATGGGCAAGGATACAGGAACGAATGTACTCGGGATATCCCCTCCTTGAATGCGCCAAATTGACTGCCAGTTACCCGCATCATTCTTGACCTCAACCCAAAGGCTATCCTCAGGATCGGGTGCTTCCCCAAGGCCATTTGGTTGTACAAAAAATCGGAGAAATACGGAATCTTGGGGAGAAAATTGACTCAATGCAAAGCTTCGTGACGTAAGCGTATCGGTGGGGCCAACGGCATCTACCCGATCGGACCTATACGGCTGTCCTTGGGCTGTACGACCATCAAAAGTCACAACACCCAATGACGGGGGGAGAATGGCTTTCCCCTCGGTTCGCTCCACCCCACCAACGATCCAGCGGGAGGGGTCTATTTTGGATGATGAAAAATCATCAAAAAAAGGCAGGGTCAAGTGTTGACCCCACAGCGGAATGCTCGTCGAAAGGAGAAACACCAAAAGCCATTTCCGCATACGATTCTGCTTTTAGTTTGGCGAAATCCAAACGTCCACTACATCACCCACACGTAGTTTGGCACCTGCCTCGGGACGTTGCCGTGAAATAATTCCCATACTTGGCACCTCACCAAGTTCATTGGGTTGAATATTGATTTTGAGCGAAGACCCAGTCAGCAACATATCAGCCTCATCCAATGGCATCCCTACCAGCGACGGAACATCTACTTTTTGATTGCCCAGCCCATCCCCCACGACCAAAGTAATAAGAGAGCCTTTCTTGACACGACTCCCGATCGATAATTCTTGGCCATTTAATTTGACTTTCAAAACCGTTTTTTCCTCGATGGCCGGGATATATTCGGGTGGACCTAGTTGAAGACCTACCGAGACCAGTAGATTCTTGGCACTTTCATAGGAACGCCCCTCTACATTGGGAAGTGAAACCTCCGGTGCATTGAAGGAGATCAAGGTAAGATATACTTTCCGACCTGACTTAACGTAGGCTTGTTGTTTCGGATAATGGGAATGAATCGTACCGGGTGTTTTTCCTGGAATAAAGGTGGAATCACTAACTTCGTAATCAAGATTTCTGGATTCTAAGGTAGAAACCGCCTCTTCTAATGTCATTCCTGTCAGATTAGGTACCGCAATGGATTCGCCATGGTTGGTAGACCAAGGGAGATACCAAAAGAAAAATCCAAAAAATAAGATCAATCCAGCGGCAATTAGGATCCCAAAATGGAGGATGACATCAGACTTTGAGTGCGTACTTAACTTCATGAAACGATTTAGTTCAACAGGTAAAACTACAAAACTTTACACAATTAGCGGGATAGTCCCATTATTTTCTGCATGTATTTCCCAAGAATATCAAATTCTAAATTGACTACTTCTCCGACGGAAAGTGTATGTAAATTGGTATGTTCCCAAGTGTATGGAATAATGGCAACAGAAAATTGATCTGTTTGGGAATCAACGACGGTCAAACTGATTCCATTGAGGCAAATGGAGCCTTTCTCTACCGTTATATTTCCTCTTGCAGGGTCATATTGTATGGTTAGAAGCCACGAACCTGCTTTGTCTTCAAGCCCAATCAATGTTCCCGTTTGGTCGACGTGTCCCTGGACGATATGGCCATCAAATCGGCCATGTGCGGGCATACATCGTTCTAAATTAACGAGTGTGCCGGGTTTCCATTGCCCCAAATTGGTTTTTTGCAAGGTTTCTTGGATGGCCGTGACAGCATACCGCACACCCCCACTCCATTCTTCACGGGCCACGACGGTCAGACATACGCCATTGTGGGCGACACTTTGATCAATTTTCAATTCATTCCCCATATCGGCTTCGATCCAAAACGTTTGGTTGGTACCTTCAGACGTTAGGGAATGAATTCGACCCATTTGCTCTATGATTCCTGTAAACATGTCGGTAAGTCAGATTAACGCGTCAAAGATACGGCGTTTGTGATAAATAATTTAGTACATTCGCAAGATCAACATGGAACCCAGAACGTATGTTTAAAAATCAAGTAAGTCGTTGGCTTATCGCGGCAGGAATCATCGGAATCCTAGTTTATTCGTTACTTCCTGCGCAAGATTATGCGTCTAAAGCCAAAGAAAAAAGAGCGCAATATTTGGAGAATTTAATGAAAGAGAAAGATTCACCCATTGCCAATGTGGCGGATTTTCCGGGGTTTTCCTATTTTGATCCCGATGAGTCATGGGTAATCTCGGCCGACTTTAAGGCCACCACATCGGATAAGATTTTTCAAATCATCATGACGGATAGTACAGTCTCGACCCTTCCCAAGTTAGGTGAGGCAACCTTTCGTAAAAACGGAGAAGTAATCAAAGTTCATATTTTTGATGAAAAAACTCATTACCTGCTACCATTTCGTGATGAGACCAATGGAGAAACAACCTATGGGGGGGGCCGATACATCAACATTCCTAAAGAAAACCTATCAGGCAATACCTTGGTCATTGATTTTAATGAGGCCCATAATTTTTATTGTGCCTATAATGAGAAATACATTTGCCCTGTCCCGCCGGCCGAAAATAAATTGCCCATTGCAGTACCCGTCGGTGAAAAAACCTATTCCCAACCTTAATCCAACATGTTCATGAGACGTTTTCTAGTTTTTACATTTTGTTGGTTGGTAGCCACCCTGACCCACGCCCAAGTCAAAACCATTGAATCTTTCACCCAAAACATGAAAAAGACCGAGGGTTTTTTGCCTTTGTATTGGGATGAGTCAACGGGAAAACTTTGGGCAGAGATCACCCAATTGGATCGGGAATTTTTATATTATCCTAGTTTATCTCGTGGAATTGGGTCCAACGATTTGGGTTTGGATCGTGGACGATTGGGAGATGAGCACGTCTTAAAATTTCAAAAACAAGGGCCTAAAATTCTACTGGTGGAGCCCAACTACCGTTTTCGAGCTATATCATCCGATCCTTTAGAAAAACAAGCAGTAGCTGAGTCGTTTGCGACCTCCATTCATTTTGGATTTGAGGTGAGCGCCGCCACTGGCAATCGGTATTTGGTTGATTTTACCCCATTTATTGTCCGGGATGCCGTCGGGGCTATCGATGACATTGCGACTGCGGGCCAAGGAAGTTACCGGTTGGAAGCCAGTCGTTCCTCCGTTTTAATGTCCATGACCAAGGGGTTCCCTAAAAACACCGAAATTGAGGCGACGATCACGCTGGTGGGTTCCAAACCTGGCCGGTGGGTTCGAGAGGTGGTACCTACTCCAGAAGTAATTACCATGAATCAACATCATTCCTTTGTTGAATTACCTGATAATCAATACAAGCCCCGCGAATTTGATCCCCGGATGGGTTATTTTGGTATAGAGTTTTTCGATTACGCCAGTCCCATCCATGAACCTCTAACTAAACGGTATATCGCCCGACATCGGTTAAAAAAGAAAGACCCGAATGCCATTTTAAGCGAACCCGTAGAGCCCATCGTGTATTATTTGGATCCTGGAACTCCCGAGCCAATCCGATCTGCATTAATGGAAGGCGCACGCTGGTGGAATCAGGCCTTTACGTATGCTGGTTACAAAGATGCCTTTCAAGTCAAACTCCTTCCTCCTGATGCCGACCCCATGGATGTTCGGTACCATGTCATTCAATGGGTTCACCGAAGCACGCGGGGCTGGTCGTATGGAGCCAGTATAACCGATCCTCGAACTGGAGAAATCATCAAAGGAAAAGTAACGTTGGGATCGCTGCGTGTTCGTCAGGATTACTTGATTGCGCAAGGATTGGTCGGCGAGTATCCCTTGAAAGATAGTACTGAATTGTACACACTGGCTTTGGATCGACTCAAACAACTGGCTGCACATGAAATAGGGCATACTTTGGGATTACCCCATAATTATTTGGCTAGTGCCCAAGGCCGTGCCTCGGTGATGGATTACCCCCACCCGCTGGTTGACCAAGTCAATGGGAAGGTCACTATTAATCCCGCGTACACATTGGAAATTGGGGAATACGACAAGGTTTCCATTTTGTGGGGTTATCAAGACTTTCCCGATGGAGTGGATGAGAAAAAAGAACTCAATCAAATCATTCGGCGTGCCCAAGCGCGTGGTTTAGGATTTTTAACTGACCAAGACGGGAGACCAGAGGGATCGGTTCATCCTCAAACGCATTTGTGGGATAACGGGGCCGATGCGAGCGATGAACTAGACCGATTGATCCAAATACGCAAACTCGTTTTGTCCAAGTTCAACGCTTCTAAAATTCCGGCTGGAACGCCTATGGCCTTGTTGGAAGAAGTGTTTGTACCTATGTATATGTTCCATCGGTACCAGCTAGAGGCAGCCTCAAAAGTGATTGGTGGCGCTCAATATGATTTTTCGGTGCGCGGAGAGAATGAAAAAGTCTATCAACCTGTTAATGCCGACAAGCAGCGAAAGGCACTTCAGGTGATGTTAAAGACCTTGGAGCCAGATTTTTTACAAGTTCCAACCGAAGTCTTGTCGCTGATTCCCCCCCGGCCCTACCGGTACAATCCGAATCCAAGAGAAGTCTTTAAACGAGGAACCGGGTTAAGTTTCGACCCTCTGGCCCCGGCAGCGGCCTCTGCACAACTGACCCTTCGGTTTTTAATGAATCCAGAGCGGGCCTTACGCTTGGTTACCCAAAAAGTGTATGATCCTACTCTTCCCTCTTTAATGGAAGTATGGCAAAAAGTTCAAGATAAAGTATGGAAAGCCCCACGACTTTTTGTGGCCGACAGCTATGCCTTGCAAATCCAGCGACAAACCGCCATGTTGCACCTACATCAATTGATGCAAGTGATCAATCGTAAAGATGTGCATGCTGAAGTCCGGGCAACTGCCTACAAACTTTTGTTGGAGATTGATGGACTTGCCGCTGAGAATCGGACTCAGTCCAACCCCTTTGCGGCGTATATTTTATTGAAAATTAGGCAGTTTGAGGAAAATCCCGAAGCAGCTATTGCAGAGGCGGCGGGTGGTGTACCCGATGGTGCACCCATTGACCCTGGGTACGATTGGTTATCTGACACGTGCATTCATCCGTAATATGGCCATTGAAATTGAACGAAAATTTTTGGTGCATTCGGCCCTTTTCACACCTCCAGAAGATGGAAAATACATCAAACAAGGCTATTTGAGTGTGGAACCCTCGCGAACGGTGCGGGTCCGTATTTCAGGAAGCGACGCTTGGTTGACAGTTAAAGGGAAAAGTGTGGGTGCCAGTCGATTGGAATTTGAGTATCCGATTCCATTAGAGGAAGCTCAAATTTTACTGGATAGTTTATGCGAGCAGATCATCGAGAAAATCAGGTACCGAATTCCACAAGGTTCTCTTTGTTGGGAAGTGGATGTTTTTTTAGGTCAAAATGCCCCCCTTCTTTTGGCTGAAATTGAATTACCTTCCGAGCACACCCAAGTCGACCTGCCGGCTTGGGTGGCTCAAGAAGTAACGGAGGATCCGAGGTACTTCAACAGCCGATTGGGGCAAAATCCCTATCAGTCTTGGTCGTAGGGCTCCGCAGAAAAGCCAATTTTTTCGAGGGCAGAAACAATCTCGAGTTTGTCAAGATTCTCCACTTCCACCGTGAGGATTTTATCGGGATGGGTTGTATCCACGTGCCAATCGTCTACCCCCTCCAACGTATTTAAGGTGGGGGTTACTTTTTGAATACAACTACCACAGTTGATGTTGGATTTAAATTTAAACTGGGTCATACTTTAGGATTTATAATTAAGACGCAAACTATTCAAGACAACGGAGACCGAACTTAAGGCCATAGCCGCACTGGCCATCATCGGGGTTAGTGACCAGCCCGAAACCATTCCTGCCGCCAAAGGTAAGCTCAAAACATTGTATAAAAAGGCCCAAAGGAGATTCTCTCGGATAGTCGACCGAGTTTGTTTGGCAATTTTCTTGGCTAATAAAATATCGGATAATTCATGTCGCAGCAGGGTAACCGAGGCGACCTCCTTGGCCACATCCGCTCCGAATCCCATCGCTATGCTGACATCTGCCGAGGCCATGGCCTCCGAGTCATTGATGCCATCTCCGATCATGGCGACCACATGATGTCCATTGGATTTTAATTGGTCGATGTAATGCTTCTTATCTTCAGGTAGGCAACCATCAGAACCTAAGTGGAGCTGAAGTTGATTACGAATCTCGAAAGCCCCCAGGGAGGTATCTCCCGTTAATAAATGATGAATGTGGCCCTGATCGCGTAAAGTACGTAAAGTCAGTTCAGTTGAATCGGCCAAGGTGTCCCCAAAAACAAAATAGGCAATGAGTCCAACCGAAGGCGAGGCTACCCACACGGGTGTACCCGGTAATTCATTCCATTCGGATGGAAGAGAAATCTCATATTCGTGCAGTAAGGCCTTGTTACCGATCAGTAGATCTTTCCCCTCAAAATGACCAATAATCCCTTTTCCTACCACTTGCTGAATAGAGGTAGGTTCATGCGTAGGATAATCCTGACCAAACAACGAAATGAAGCTCTTTGCCAAGGGATGTGTGGAGGTGCGCTGAACACCTAAAATCGAGGGAATCCAATCTTCGGCCAACACAAACCATTGGACTTTACGCAAGGCCGGTTTTCCGGTAGTAAGGGTACCGGTTTTATCCCAAATAAAATCAGTGACTTCACTTAACATCTCCAGCGCCAAGGCATCCTTGATGAGAATATGGGCTTTGGCAGCTTTCCCCATTCCAACCATCAAAGCGGTGGGCGTGGCTAATCCCAATGCACAAGGACAGGCAATGACCAAAACAGATAATGCATGAGACAAGGCTTGAGATGGAAGGCCCTGGTAGCTCCAATATATTCCGGTAAGGACAGCGAGAACCAAGACGGTTGGGACAAATACGGCAGAGATCCGATCCACCAACGCTTGAATGGGTGCCTTACTACCTTGAGCATCACGAACACGGTCGATCAAACGAGCCAGAACGGACTCTTGGGAGGAGGCCGTCACGGTAACGCGTAAAGAACCGGAATGTAAGCGGGAACCTGTCATGACAAATTCGGACTTAAATTTTTCCACAGGAAGAGACTCCCCTGTTAACCAAGATTCATCGACCCAGCCATGTCCTTTTTTAATGGTTCCATCGACGGGGATCCGTTCCCCGGCCCACACATCGACCCAATCTCCCACTCGCACTTCGTTCAATGGAATTTGGGTTGTCGTTCCATTTCGAATCACTCGAACTTGATTGGACATCAAACGCATCAATCCTTTAACGGCCTGTGAAGTTGATTCTTTCGCCCGATTCTCCAAGTACTTTCCTATAACTAGAAACGTGATGATCATACCTGCGGACTCGAAATAGAGGGCATGCACTTGCCCGATCCCCCAAGTATAAAGACTATACAAAAATGCTACACTGGCGCTTAATGCAACAAGTGTGTCCATATTGGTGCGCCCCAATCGGGCGTTGGACCAAGCATTCCAAAAAAAATCGCGACCTGCACCAATCAAAATAAGACCTGAACTTACGGCAGTGATCCAAGGTGACCAAGGGTGATGCATCCAAATCATCCCAAATCCCATCAAGGGTATGCTCCAGCCAATCGCCCAAAAAAGTCTAAATTGATGTTTTTTTGATTTCTCTTCCCACCTCGCTTCTGAAGATTTCTCCTCTAGTTCCAACTGATACCCAGCCTTTCGTATTAACTCTTGCACATCATCCAATGAGGCGTTGACTAGGGTAAACTGAACTGTTTCCGAAGCAAAATTCACCTGGACATCGGATACGGTGGGTTCCTTGGCGAGTGTTTTTTCCAACACTTGAGCACAAGCAGCACAACTCATTCCGGAGACGGGTAATCTAAATTTTTGCATAAGAGCCATTGGAGATGTTCTGAAAGCAAAAGTAGAGAGACGAAAGTGCTGAACCGTTATTTATTTGGTCAAAATCCTTACATAATTTGTCGATATAAAAGAAGTACAGTATTAAATTTATACCTATCTATCTGTATTTCAACCTTTTAAATAATTTTCAACTTAATGATTCAATTAAGGAAGCTGTTTAATATTCAGTATACTATTGATTTCATCTATAAAAAGCCCCCACTTGGGCCCTATGAAAATTAAAAAATGAAGAGAATCTACCCTTCTAATTTAGAAATTTCGAAATTATATTTTTAATTATTTGAATTTACACCTTCCAAATTACAGGCATCGAAATATTTTTTTACTTTTTAAGTCAATTACAAAATTTTATTTGCCTTCATTTGTAGGCATCCAATTAGAAAAAAAAATTAGGCATGAACCTAGGGATGGCAAAAACTGATGGTGGGTTGATTTTTTAAAAACAGGAGAAATGCCGTATTCAAAATGAAAGAAAGAGGCAAAAAAATTAAAAAAATAACGAAATCACACAAAAAAACACCCCTTTTTGCACTTTTCCAATATTTCATGCGAACAAACTAATTTAATAATTTTGATGTCATAGATACATCGAACACAAATAAATTTATACGCGATATGAAAAATGCACAATATCTGACCAAGAATTTATATTCCACTGCTAATGCATCCGAAATCATTGATTTTTTGGTAGATCACCAGGCAATGCCTAAAAATTTACAGCAGAACCATGTAGTTTCTATGTTCGACGGAGACGACTTCGTCTTGGTTTTGTTCATTCAATCGGAAAAACAGGAGAAATTTATGTTATTCCGTTTTGAGAACTTTGCAGTTTGCAAAGCAGAGATGATGAAACTTTCTAACATTTTCAATGGATTGATTGCGTCAGAAGAGGATACACATTCGTATAAAAAAGCCAAACGGATTTTAGATGAAACCATATACATGTTGCCAACATATCGCGCCATTTATGGTTATAAGGTAGATGAGAACCTTCTGTTTGATGCAGACGAAAAACAAGTTGCCCTTTAATTAAATCGAAATCCTCCATGTTACATACCATTGTTTTATCCATCACTTTGTCCTTGGGTCAGACGGATCCAGGTGTACATGCTAGCAATTATAAACACCCACAAAAAGCCAAGAAGGCTTCAATGGGGTACTTTGAAAGCCGAAGAGAGGCGCGCTTGCAACAACGAAACTATAAGCAAGTTCAACAAGTAGGTGTGGCCGTAACCACCGATGCGGTTCAGCCACCTCACTTATTAGCCAAAAAAGCGCATTATAAAAAAGCGTTCTAATAAAAAAAGGCTGCCGTGGCAGCCTTTTTTTATGGGGTTTGATTCAGGGTTGAACGAAGTGATTTGGCCCAATTAATCAATGCCAATCTTTCCTCCTCCGTCAACTTAGCCTCGGGGTGCATCCAGGTGTAGGAATCCATGGGCATCCAATGCGTTTCCTGTGATTCCATCACCTCCTCTAATTTGTGATCAGCTTTTTTAAGGGGATAATTCCCAAACTCTGAAAAATTCAAATGTTCTTTTCCTTCTTCTACATGGTGATTTAACCACCAACCCACAGGCTGTACATAACTATACCAAGGATAAACTGTGTGATTGGAATGGCAGTCGTAGCATGCCTTTTTTAACGTAATTTGAATAGGTTCGGGCACGTTATAACGAACCATTATGTCGTCCGGACTTTCATCAAGCGACTCATTTCGAGTCGGCTGAAACAATTGAGCACCTAAAATCAAGACAGCAGCTACCAAAAGAAGTTTTTTCGTCATAGGGGTTAAGGATAAGGTATGCAAACAAAGATAGAACCCGCCCAACGACTTGACAAATTTTTTAAACACTTTTAAACAAGAAGCCCCGCTCGATGGAGCGGGGCTTCGTTGCATATTATGGAAGTTGTTCTCGAATAATGAAGAAGTTTTGCTTCAACAAGTTCCCTGGATGATTTTTGATTACGTTGAGGTAAATGAACTCAACATCGTTACCAGTACCTTGCGAAACTGCCTCACCATTCAAGTTAACATCCCCAACGGTATACCCTCTTACCTTGTAGAAAGGTGAAGAGAAAATATTACCTGGATGACTAATAACCAACTGGAAGACATTGTTTACATCATTCGATGTACCTTGATAGATGATCGCATTCTCACCATCCACCAGTGAATTACCTGCCCACATCGCTCGTCCCTGCTCCACATCAACTTGCGGTACACTTACCACATTGTTGGTTAGACGGAATGTAGGCGTTGTCGTCCGACGGAAATCCACCACTTGAGGCGAAAGACCCATCAGGATCGATGACTCTGACATCACTCCTAGGTGATTCCGATGGCGTACCGCCACGAAATAACGCTCCGTTATGATGGACGTTCCGAAAACCACAGGTGAAACACCATCCAAGTCGACGATATCTCCATCCCGTTGCAATAGAGCCGCCCGGCTGTCGACAATGACAGTTGGGTTTTGACTACTGCGAAGCTCCACGAATACCCAATCCACGATGGCATTATTTCCACTGACCGCAAACACCGAAGGATTCACAGTTCCTGTTGCCGTGAAAGGTGACAAATATGCATACGGGCTGGTATTAGGTAACAAGCTTTTCGTACGCAATTCATCCCGCATCAATGTATCCGGCAAGTTTACGCCAAACAACGCTCCTTGCAGGTAAACTTTGGGCAACAATTGTACTTTCGGAGTCGGTAAAACCGTAAAGGTAACATCCGCCGTCGAACAGTTGGTTGGATTCAACACTTCACAGATACGATACTCAAATGTATAATTTCCTGGAGTAACGGTCGTCCCTACAGAAACCTGTCCAGTCAAGGTATTGAAGGTTACTCCTGCTGGTAAAGTACCCACAACACTCGTGATGACCGTGCCCGGAAGGATCGGTGCGTTGTAGAGTAAGTCGTTGGACTTCACATCTGCCACCGCTTGGCCACCAATTCGATGATACAAAACAGCCGTACTGTTATCATCCACTGCCAAAATCGGCCCCGCTCCCACATTTACCGTTACCTTGGCTATATCACAATTGGATGGATTGAGATTCTCACAAATTCTATAATCAAATGTGTAAGTTCCCGATGCCGTCCCTGGATTTACTGACACCGATCCAGTTAATGGATTAAATACCAGTCCGGTTGGAACCGGCGTAACCAAGGTTGTTGTAACCTCCAATGGAATCAAGGTCGCTAAATTTAAGCTATCGTTCGACCAAATCGTCGGAATCGCTAAACCACCTACCGAACCATCAATAACCGTCAAATTCGTGTCATCTGTTGCTCGAATAACCGGAGGAACTACAGTTATGGTTACTGTCGCCTGATCACAGTTGGTTGGATTCAATACCTCACAAATTTGATAAGTCAAGGTATAAGGTCCTGCTGGTGTGCCAGGGAGAACATTCACCGAGCCGTTCGGATTCAAGACCAATGGAGAGCCTACCGGATTATCCACCCGCGTTAAGTTCACCTTCGTTGGATCAAGTGGCGCCCCATTTTGTGTGTCGTTGGTCAATACATTCACTACATTCGTAGCTCCTGTTTTTCCGTTGATCGGTCCAGCTGTATCATTCACTGCATCCAATACTGC
>JBKBLN010000002.1:427384-452089 GCA_046296415.1 Spirosomataceae bacterium
GTCATTGGTGTAGACCGTCGGAATCGCAAGTCCACCCACAAATCCATTCACCGCAACCGGATTCGTATCATCCGTCGCTTTGATTTTCGGTGCCACGACTGTAATAGTGACAAGCGCTTCATCACAGTTCAGTGGATTTAAGATTTCACAAATCCGGTAAGTTAGAGTGTAGGTTCCAGCAGGAGTCCCAGGGAGAACACCGACTGTACCATTTAGATTCAAAACCAACGGAGAACCGATGGAAAGGTCTGTGCGAGTCAATAGGAACCGTGAAGGAATCACCGGAGAACCGTTTTGGGTATCATTGGTGAATACACTGAGAACATTGGTTGAGCCTGTTTTTCCATTCACAGGACCACCGATGTCGTCCACCGCATTAATAGGTGATAAGCCAACCGACACGGTTACTTTCGCGGTATCGCAGTTGGTAGGGTTCAGATTTTCACAAATTCTGTAGTCAAAGGTATATACTCCTTGGGGAGTCAACGGATTCACACCTACGGCTCCTGTGGAGGCATTAAAAGTAATGCCACTTGGGAGTGGAGTAACTAGATTTCCTGTAATGTCAGCTAAGACAACGGGATTTCCGTTCAGTAAATCGTTGGAGTATACATTGGCGATGGCAGTACCACCCAGTAAACCCGAGATAGTCGTTGGGTTTGAGTCGTCCACGGCTAAGATATCCGCGGCGATTACATTGACGGTTACTTTGCCGATATCACAATTGGTTGGATTGAGAATTTGACACAAGTTGTAGTCAAATGTATATGTTCCAGCCGGTGTGTTAGGCGCTACGTTTACGTTTCCATTGGCATTTAATGACAATGGAAATCCAACGGGTAGATTAATAGCGGTTACAGTTGCTTGGGTAGAATTGACAGGAGCTCCATTTAGCAAATCGTTGGTAAACACATTTACGACATTGTTTGCACCCGTCTTTCCAATGATCGGACCAGCCGTATCGTCATTAGCTAAAATAGCGGGAGCCGCTACTTTGACAGTGACTTTGGCAGTATCACAATTGGCATTATTCAAAACTTCACACATTCTATAGATGAATGTATAGGTACCCGCAGCGGTTCCGGCATTCACACCCACTGCACCACTCGTCGTGTTGAAGGTGATTCCGGTAGGCAAAGACCCTTGCAACGCGAGTGTCACTTGGCTGTTCACTACGGGTGCTAAATTTAGAGAGTCGTTTACACGAACATCCGCAATAACTTGACCACCCACAAAACCGTTGATGGCTGTGGGATGGGTATCCGGATTAGCCACAATAACTTTAGCACTGACGTTGACCGTCACGGTGGCGATATCACAAACAGTTGGATTGGCTTTATCACAAATTGAATACTGATAGGTATCGACACCAACAAAATTAGGATTGGAGGTGTAAGTGATAGTTCCATCAGGATTCACAACCGCCGTACCATTGGCAGGGGGTGTGGTGATGGTCAGATTGACTTGAGAAATTACCGGGGCAATCCCGTTGAAAATATCATTCCCTAAGATAGGTTGAACCTGCGCAACGGCAGATTGAACCGAATAGCTATTATTGAATGCATCCAAACAGTTGGCAGGTGCACCACTAACAGCTAAAAATTGCTCGAGTGGCTTTTGATTACCACCACCCGGCTGACCTGACCGAGAATAAAAAGAAGGCTGAACGTTCAAAGCCGCAAGATTATCGGCAAGCGGAACAAAAGGATCGTTTTTTTCTAAAATTTCAACTACTCCCAAACAGCCATTTCCGGTGAATTGAAACAACTCAACCGGTGTACCTACCACAAATGTACCATAATTCGTTTCAGAGGCATCTTTCCCGATGATGTAATACGACCGATCAGGATCTAGGCCTTGGCCTTGGAAAAGAGGTTGTTGAGCGGGACCCAACTTCAATGGATTTTTTTCCCAAGTGCCTCGTGTGTCGAAAATACCCGTGATATTGAATCCGGAAGGAACCTCCAGCGAAACCTGGGCAGTAGCCCCTCGTTCCACCAAATCGAGGTTGTTGGCATTCGGTGTGGCATAATTGGGAACTACCCACACGGTGTACCGTTGTGTTGTGACGGAGTAGGTGATACGGTATCCTACTGTGTTGGATGACAATTGCGCCTGGGCGGCATTGACTAATCCGAACAACAGCAGAAACACGCTCCATACCAGTCGGGTGAATAAATGTTTCCTCATTTTTAAAACGTTAATAAATTGACAATTGTACATACTTAGTTTTTAGGCTGTAAAGGCTTTTCTATGGTTTCTTTTTCAAAAAGGACTGAAAAGCAGAGTCCTTTAGAATTATAAATTTATTTTTATAATAAAAAAATAGTCTAAAATCCACAGTAGAACGATCAAAATATATGCCATGAATGGGCATTTATTTTGAAATTCAGTCTCGTTGGGTTAATTAAATATTTGATAAGTAAAAAAAATACTTTCGTATGGATAAAATATGATTTTATCAAGTTTTGATCTTGTATATCTGACCCGCTGTCAGAGCTAATAAGGCCCTTGCTCTTTACTATTTCTTTATTGAAAGGAGATTTCAAAAGGAGTTAAATTTATGCTTACACAAAAAGCAATAATGCTTCCAATCTGATTTATTAAGAGCAAATGATAAACGAATGACCTTTTTTTTCATACGAAATGCACAAAATGACCATTAAAAGCTATTTTTATGTAGTACTCAATTCCATATTTGATACGATTTATCCAACCAAAAAGCGAGAGAACCAGATGATTCTCTCGCTTTTTGGTTATTGTACACGAAAACACTTCTCAAGGAAGTTGCTCCCGGATCGTGAAGAAAGGCAGTACCAAGCCATTACCGGGGTGATTGCTGATGATGTTTTGGTAAATGAATTCAAGATCATTTCCTGTCCCCTGGAAAACAGCCTCACCATTCATATCAATATCCTCCACATAATATCCTCGAGCTTTGAAGGTTGGTAAGATAAATACATTAAGTGGATCTGTGATGACACGTGTGTATATCGGGTTCACATCATTGGCCGTTCCTTGGTAAATAATTAATCGATCGAGCTCTGCATTACCCGCCCATAGAGCACGTCCTTGTTGGACCACGACCTGAGCCTGATTCAGTGCAGAAGATGAAAAACGGAACGTCGGGGTAGCGGCTTTTCGGAAATCCACGACCAATCCTGCTGGATTCATTGCCCTCGCCGTGGCCGTCATGACACCTAAGTGGTTTCGATGCCGCACCGCCACAAAATAAGACTGGGCGTTGGTCGCAGTCGAGAATTGGATCGCTGAAATCCCATCAATGTCCACAATATCACCATCTCGTTGCACCAAAGCGGCACGACTATCCACGACCACAGTGGAATCAGTGGAACTGCGCAACTCCACAAATACCCAATCTACAATCGCATTTGGGCCTGTTACAGCAAATACCGAAGCGTTTACGATGCCCACCGAGGTAACCGGTGAAAGGTAATTGTAGGGATGGCTCAAAGGTAGGCGATTTAAGACACGTAAATCGTCTCGCATCAAGGTATCTGGTAATGTGACTCCATACAAGGAGCCTTGTAGGTATACTTTGGGTAAAAGTTTCACAAAAGGTGGTGGCACTACCGTAATTGTCACTGTTGCCGTATCACAATTCGTTGGTAGCGAGATTTGACACAGCTGGTAATCAAACATATAAACCCCTGCTGGTACCCCGACATTGACACTCACAGCACCTGTAGACGTATTAAACACAATACCAGACGGTAGCGTACCAATCAGGGTGGTCGAGGTGGTGGCCGCATCCACAGCTCCCCCATTCACCGTGTCGTTTAACCGAACAAAGACCAAATTCTGTCCACCTACATCCGTTTGAACAGGACCCACCACGTCGTCACTCGCCACAATACAAGCCTTGATGGTCACAGTGACCGCTGTAGAGGCCGGGCTGTAACAATTGTTTGGCGCGGTTTGATTGAAGTAAAAGGCATAATAGGTTCCTGATAGCCCCAACTGAGTTGGGTTGGCTACTAAGGTGGCAGTTGCTGGATTGGATCCATTGAACCACACCAAGGTGGAATTTAAAGGTGGAGTACTCGTCACCAAATTCATCAAATTCACTGTTTGCGAGGGACAGCTATTTTGAATTTCTTGGATCGAAACAACCGGCGCCTCGGTTGGACAGCAATTGAAACCAGGAGCGGTTACACCGCGGGTATCTACATAGGCACTGTATACCCGAATCACATTGAGCACACTGGCCAAGGAATTGACTGAAATTCGAATTTCATCATACGCTTTGGTTGTTCGGAAACCAACATTGAATCGGCCAGGTCCTTGACCGATTATATTAACTAACAACGCCAAATCGATTAATTGAGAACCCGAAGCACATTCTTGTAATACTCCGTTATTGTACGTACAAATCGAAAGAGAATTGAATAAATCCAACTGAATTAAATTATTCATATCCTCGATGGTAAATCCAGCCACACTTCCTTGAGGATAGGTGGTGATTCCGTCCAGTACAGAGACCGAGCCACTGGCCAAAACACCTGCTGCCACGGTAATCGTCGCAAAATCGGAATTGGAGGCAGATATAACCTGATTGGCATTTTGGACAGAACAGGCTACACAGGCGACACCGTCGATACCTGTCCGAAGGGAGTTGACCACCACAGGAGCCGTTGGTTCCTTCAAGAAGTAGGTTTGATTACACTCCAAGATCACTTCACAAAAACGTTTCAAAACCAATTTGTAAATCCGGGTGGTTCCTAAATTTACCGAAACCGTATTGGAGAGTGTAATTCTCACTTCATCAAACGATTGGGTGGTGATAAAACCGACGGTCCGACGGCCATCATCTGTCAGTAAAGAGGTTGAAACGGAAATCAAATCGTTGAGTCCCGATTTCGTCTCCCGTAAAACACCATTCAAATACGTTCGAATGGTTAATCCATTTAAAATATCCGCAGATACTAAGCTGGTATTTTCAATGTCGAAACCAGCAAATGTTCCAGCTGCATAATCGGTCAATGGATCTTGGATGGATACGGAACCCGAGATGCCCACCCCTGCTACCAAGACCACACTGGCAAAGTCAGTAGAATTGGCATTGATGACCCGCTCGGTATTGTCGATCGAACAACCTACACAAGCTAATCCATCAATCCCTGTCCGATTGGCATTGACAACCACGGGGTAGATTGGCGACACCACGGAAGTGGAAGTGTTACAATCTAGCGCAGGACCTGCACAGAACCTTTTCACCACCGCATTGTACACTTGAGTACTGCCCAAACTCACCCCGACGGGTTGATTAAGCGTGAGTCGGATTTCATTAAAACTTTGGTTCGTTATAAATCCTATAGTTTGGCGGCTTGATCCTGAAAGAAGCGGAACATCTAAGAGTAAATTATTGGAGGACACCGTTTGGCGCAAGGTTCCATTCAAATACGTCTGAATCGTTACGTTTCCGAGCAAATTCAGGCCTAAAAGTGTACTGCTTGATATGTCAAATCCGGCAAAATACCCAGCAGGATAGGTATCGGCTAGATTCCGAACCGAAATACTTCCCGAAGCCAAAACACCCACATTGAGCGAAATAGTAGCAAAATCATTGGGATCGCTATTCACCACACGATCTGGATTGGCCAAGGTCCCAATGGAAATACCACTGAGTCCGGTACGAGATGGCTCAATGACCGCCGCATAGGTCGTCCGATTCAACGCGGTGGTGACATTACAAACTGGCTCAGGACCTGGACAAGGCTTAAATACTTCCGCATAGAAAGCATTGATCGTAAAAACAACGGTTATACCGGCGTTAACAGTTAAGCGAATCCGATTAAAACTTTTGGTGGTGATAAAACCAACTCGCCGCCTTCCCCCATTGTCAAGCAAAGTGGAGAGCAAACTGGAAAACGTTTGAGACTCTTGTTCCGTGTTATCCAGGTAGGTAGTAATTCGAACAGACGCTCCCAAGGAAACTAGATCTAAATCGTTGATCACCATTCCGGCGTAATATCCGGCAGGAAAGGCATTGGCACCCGAGGCGTTTAAATCTCGGGCCTCAATCCAGGAAGATCCAAGAAGAATGGCCGACCAGGAGGCCGAATTGGTAATATCCGAATCGATCAATCGACCTTTATTGTTCCAATCGTCACCACCTAAAAATCCTGTCGAATTCGAAACGGATAAATTGGTGTACAAAGATGGGGCCAAGGGTGTATAGTCATTACACGGTGTACTGGAATTTCCACCGCCTGTGGAAGATGTCACTCGAATCGTGATATCAGCCTCTGAACAGTTGGTTGGATTGGCGGCTTCACAGATACGATACCTCGGCACAAAAATCCCGACGGGAGATCCTGATGGGACCTGAACAGTACCTGAGGAATTAATGGTTAATCCAGTAACACCTCCGGTTGAAATCAACGTAATAATGACTTTATCACTTGTAAAAGGTGCATTATTCAAAAGGTCATTAGTCAATACATTCCCTGGGCTTCCTCCCGTGACATTATTGATTCCGGTCGCTTGGAAATCATCATTCACCGCCAAAATCGGGGTTAAAGATAGATTAATGGAGATACTGGCCTGATTACTTAAAGCCCCTCCATTATCCCGAACGGTATAATTGATCACATTCGGATTTGTGGCCAATCCACTAACAGGCGTAAAGGTCACGGCTCCTGATGTAGTATTCACGGTCCAGGTGCCTTGTCCGGTTACGGTAAACCCTGTAATATCCCCTTGCGCGTCCGTTACGATGGAGGTCGCCCCCCCCGGAGCCACTAGACTTACACGCGCCGGGTTGATAGTACCGGGAGACACATCGGTGTCATTTGACGTAACAGGAATCGTGATCACTTGGCCAAAGAAGCCATTAACAATGTCATTCACGGCCGTTGGTGTTTGCTGAATTCCGAAATTCAAATTGGCTAGGGCCGTTGTCCCTGTGGTCAGACTAATCAACCCATTCACTGTTCCATCGTCAGTGTTGTTGGCTCCCTCACCGGTGGTGATCCAACCAGTCGGAATCTGGTTAGTCAATGTACTGGAGGAAGCGCCCAACGTAAGATTCTGGGTGCTGATCCGAAGCGTGTAGACAGTACTTGGACTTGCATTAACCGTGTAGGTTCCGTTCGAAGCCACAGTGGCTTTACCCACAATAATATTCCCCGAAGTAACCACATAAACAAAAAGCCCTCCGGCATTGGTGCCCGTTTCGGTGCCATCCAAAATGGTGGCAGAATTATTGACATCGTTGACCACTGTGCCACTTATCGCGATGGTCGGATAGGTAATTGTGATGGTGGCTTGATTACTAATTTTGGCTGAATTATCCCGAACGGTATAACTAACGACCGTTGGATTACCGAAATAGCCGGCCGCAGGCGTAAACGTTACGAATCCGGTTGTCGCATTGACCATCCAAGTACCTTCGCCCGACACGGTAAATCCAGTCACATCGCCAGCTGCATCGGTTGTAACTCCTGTCGCACCTGCGGGTGCAATTAAGCTCACCCGAGTAGGATCAATCGTACCTGGGGCCAGGTCAGTATCGTTGGCGGTTACATTGACAGCCGTGGCCTGCCCCAAAGATCCGGTAGCGGCATCGTTTACGGCAGTTGGATTCATGTCAATGGTTAAATTACAAGATCCTGGACGATCGGCGGTACGCAACAATGCATTTAACAACAAACGTTGCCCATTCACCTGGCCGATGCCCGTTCCATCGTATTTATGACCCGCTAAATAATGTACAAATCCACCACCTGCGGTAACGGCAGTGGACAACCGACCTACATAGGCTTTGTAATTTAAGCCATCTTGGGAGTCGTAGGCCACACGCAAACCGGGATTCGTTGTAAACTTAAAGGATTCTACCGAACCGCCCTCATCATCCAAGGTACTTTGAAATTGTGCAAAAGGCTCCGCAAAGTTTTGGTAGATGATGGAACCTCCTATACCCGGTTTACTGGAATAGGTAGCTAGTAAAGACCCATTGGATACATTAGCATACGCCTCAACGCCTTCGCACTGAGCTAGGAAATTACCTCCATTATTGACGAAATTTCGAACATTATTTACAATCGTAGTGGAAATGGATCCCGGCGATACGTGAGGCTCACTCGCAAAGGTGTAACAAACGGCTGAATTTAAGTTCGCAGCTACTTCCACCTTATAATGGGTATTAACAACCAAACCGGCGGCGTCATAAATATTGGTATGAATATCAGCATTGCCACCATTATTGAGAGCTGCGGCAAATGGTTTGTGAACCAGATTAGCATAAACGGGTACCGTAGCACTTTGGGTCAACTGGTAGACATTAACTTTGGTACCCGCTAAATTATTAAATGCTGTAATAACCGTTTGAGCTTGGGTCTCGTAGCCTGGGAAAACGGCTAAAGGACCACTAATGAAATTTCGATTGGCGGAGGCGGCTGCGGTGGGTGCAATTCGGGTAGCCGTGGCGGAGAAATCGGCTGCATCTTTGGACTTGCTAGGGTCAATAATCCAAATCAAAGGAACCCCTGCATGAAGCAACCGAACGGCTAGGCCATACGCCCGAATATTAAAAATGCCGCCGGAACCTTGTAACGTGTTGTCCATGGCGATGACCAAACTTCCACTTGGAAGAACCGTCGAGGTATTGGCTGTCAGATTAGCGGAGGTGCTTGGGACAAACGGTTTTGAAGTGGATTGAGCGAACTTGACCCCTTTTATGGATTGGTTCTCGAATGTCTCAAAAAGGGAGGGTTTCTCTATGCAAACTCCTCCGGGACAGGTCGCACAAACTTCGCCCCCTAAGTTGGGACCAAAAGACCGCACTCGCGCCGAAGGTTCTTGTGCAAGTACAAACAATGTACTAAACGTAAAAAAAATGCTGAGGAAAGGTGAAATCTTGTTTCTAGATCGGGAGGAAACGTTAGCCATACTGTTCGTTTGTAAGTTTGAATAGAGATTTGAGTTCTAGATTTTCCCCTAAATTCTTTCGAATTCAGAGTCTATCCCATACATCTACAGTCAATTTCCTTTACAAAAGACACTCAAAAATTCAGATAACAGGAGGATTCAGATTGTAGGGTAGGAATTTTCCACAGATCACGCAACTTTCCTATTTGCCGAAATAAACTAATTACGAAGTTTACTCGTATTAACGGAATGCTTCATGTAATGAAATTCCACAATTAACATACCAACGACAATTTAAACCGCATGAACAGCATGTTTATACCCACAAACGTTTGGCTTAAATAGTTGATTTAAAGCGGGGGGGAAGGTAGAGTTGGGTATAAAACAAAAAATCCGGAATTTCTTCCGGATTCTGGAGCCCCCTATCGGGATCGAACCAATGACCTACTGATTACAAGTCAGTTGCTCTACCAGCTGAGCTAAGGAGGCCTCTGTTTTATTGTGATGCAAAATTAATCTCTCAATTTGTATTTGTCAAGCATTTTGATCACTTTTTTTTTAAAATGCAGGGATTGGTAGAAAGACCCAACCCCTGCTTCAAGTTTTATTGCGCTGATACAATGAGCTTTAACTTATCTTGTAAAGCATTCAGCTCTTTTTCAGCTTGGGCAATTTTCTTTTCAAAGTCGGCCTTAATTTTATCAGCACCTCGGGATGGACCAAAGAACTCGATGTTATTTCGCCAAAGTGCGATATCATCCTCCATAGCTTTGATTTTCCGGCGGAGATCATTTTCCTGCTTTCCTAAGGATTTACTACCTCCTTTTCCCGATTTCAAAACGACGTCTACCTCATTCTGCAGCATCAATTTTTCACGATCTCCTGCGGTTAGGTTGGAAGCCGATTTAACAAATAAATTAATGGCTTCTACAAAAGCCGATTGAATGCGCTGCATGTCTTTTTTAGGAACAAATCCAATCGAGGCAAATTGCTTTTTATATTCGGCCAAAATTTGTAAATCGGCGTTCTCTGCCACGCTAGCTTTGATCTGAGCAATAAGAGCTTCTTTTTTGGCTAGGTTTTCAGCGTATTCTTTGTCCACCTCCGAAGAAGCTTGGCGCTTTAATTCAAAAAACTGGTCACAAGCCTTTTTGAAACGGTGGTAAATGGAGTCTTTTTGTTTTTCTGGAACGTGACCAATGGTACGCCATGTTTTTTGCCATTCAATGACTTGATTGGTCTGGTCGGCAGAAACATCGCCTGACTCCAACAGCGTTTCCACTTGCTCGCACAAAAGGGTTTTGGCTTTCAGATTTTCCATTCGCTCAGCTTCAAGGGCATGGAAAAAATCACCTTTATGACGGAAAAAGGTTTTCAGAAGTTTCCAGAACTCTTTACTTGCTTCCTTGCCTTTTTCACGATCCACCGCACCTTTGACGGCAACCCATTGCTCTTGAATTTCGAGCACTTCCTTGGTTTTCGCATTCCAATCGTTGATGCTTGAACTTTTGAAAACAGCATAAGGCTTTATCTGCTCAACCAAACGTTGTTTCACCTCCAAAATTTCATCTTGCAATTTTTGATTGACAGCTTGCATAGACCGCTTTTTGGCGTAAATCAAGTCGAAGGCTACTTTCAATCGAGCCCAAAGTGCTTCTTGTTCCTCACGTGGCGCTGGACCAATCTGCTTATATTCTGCCAACCAATCATTCGCTGTTTTGAAAAGGATATTGGAGGGTAATTCTGCTGATTGAATTTCCTGAGCTAATCCTTCTATTTTGAGGACCAACTCGGTTTTCGAATCTAAATTCTTTTTCCGATCCAGATCTTTCAATTCATTTTGGATGTTCCGGATACTAAAATACCGATCCACCAAGGCATTGTAGGCTTGCCAAAGTGAGTTATTGTGAGGGGAATTCACGTTACCAGCTAACTTCCAATTTTCTTGTAATTGCTTAAATGCTGACCAATTTTCTTTCGAACCCCCTTTTTCTTCGGCATCGACAATCTCGCGAAGTTCTTGAAGCAACCGGGTCTTGGTTTCAAAATTATCCTCCTTTAACCGCTCAATTTTTTGGTAAAACGATTGCTTCGCTTCTCTCAACTGAACCGAAATGGATTCAAAGCGGATCGTCAAATTGTCATTTTTAAACTCAAAACCCTCTTCCGATCCATTTTCGGAAACAAAAGATTTCAATGCCTCTGCCTTTTCTTGGACCTTAATCTCTTCAAATTGGCTACGAACTTCTTTCCATACCGACTCAATATTTTTGACGTCGGTAGCGGTTACCTGCGGATTTTTGACAGAATCAAGTAACTTCTCTGCCAATTCAACAAAATCTTTTTTGCTAAATTGTGAGAAATCAACATCATTCGATACGATTTCCGTCTCTTCAATCTCTACCTCTTGGAGATCAAGTTCGGGCACCGTTTGTGTGGGTTCCATGGTGTTGTTAGTCGTTTCGTTGTGTTGCTCTGCCATTTTATACGATCATGTAAACGTTAAAGAAAAATCCGCTTATATTGCAAAATTAATAATAATACGCAAAATTAAACCAAAAGGTTAAAGTTATGCCATCTGAAGTCAATATTGCTGACCTTCGCCAATCTTATCAACGAAACGAACTGTTGGAAAATAATGTTTCGAAAAATCCACTGGAACAATTTCACCAGTGGTTTCAAGAAGCCATTCAAGGGGGCATTATCGAACCTAACGCCATGGTTTTGTCCACTTGGCAGGATCCCTACCCCGAAGCACGCGTAGTCCTCTTGAAAGGATTGGATGAACTAGGCTTCGTATTCTATACGAATTATGCGAGCCACAAAGGCCAACAACTAATCCAACATCCCGTGGCAAGCTTGACTTTTTTTTGGGATGTCTTGGAGCGGCAAATTCGGATCAAAGGCACCGTTCAAAAAGTGAGTGCAGAGGAATCCGATCTGTATTTTTCGTCTCGACCCCGAGAAAGTCAAATTGGGGCTTGGGTGTCCGAACAGAGTCAACCCATTTCCTCTCGGGCTGAACTAGACCAAAAAGCAGCCCAAATTGCTGCTCAATTCGCCGACTCTACCCTTCCCATTCCTCGCCCAGAACACTGGGGTGGATTTCGGGTCATCCCCGACCAAATTGAATTTTGGCAAGGCAGACCCAGTCGTTTGCACGATCGGCTTATCTACACGAAATCCGCCATGGGCTGGCAATTGGAAAGATGGTGCCCTTAATAAAATTTGTGCTTTGAATTTCATGGTTTTACATGATTAGCTTGTATTTTTGTCCCATTGCACATCAAAACAAAATAATCTATGTACGATTATCAATTTCCAGCGTGGTTATCCATCGCCTTTTTCGTGGTTCTTCTTGTGCTTGCGTTTCTTGTTGGTAAATGGTTGGTAGGCAAAGAGCGTAATTACAAAGGATTCTAATCCAAACGATCGTTTGGTTTTACCATATCCCCTCCTCCAGATGCCAGTATACTGCATCTGGATTTTTTTTAAGTAACCAACGCAATACCAGGCTTGACCTCATTCCATTGGAACAAAATACCACAATATCGTGGTACTTTTTTAGTTCGTCCAGGTGATCACCTATTTCATGGGGCGGAATATTTACTCCACCTATCGAGTATTCTGCAAATTCACTGCGTTCCCGAACATCCAAAAAGAAATAGGTCGGAGGAGGCGAAGTCAGGAGCGTATCCAGTTGGTTTCGTGTTATGACATTCATATAATTTACTTGATCTAATGAACTGGGACCAAGCCCAAGATGCCTTTAAGGGATATCTTCAAATTGAACTCTCTCTATCCAAACATTCGGTGGAAGCCTATTGTCACGATGTTGAACGATTAAATCAATATGTTCAGTTAACAGCACCGGAATTACAACCGGAACACATCACCACTGATTTCCTTTTGGGTTTCCTTGAATTTTTAAAAGAACTTGGTTTAAGTCCCTCTACCCAAGCTCGTATGATCTCAGGCATCAAGTCTTTCTTTCATTTCTTAGTTTTAGAAAACAGCCTGACACAAAGCCCCGCTGACTTGGTAGAATCCCCTAAAATTGGCCGAAAACTTCCTGATACTTTATCCTTTCAAGAAATCAACCAATTACTTGAAGCCGTTGATGTATCTACCGAGGAGGGCGTTCGAAATCGCGCCATCTTGGAGGTTTTATATGCATGCGGACTTCGAGTCAGTGAATTAGTTGACCTTAAACTGACCGACTGCTTCTTCGACCAAGGTTTTTTACGTGTGATCGGGAAAGGTAACAAAATGCGAATGGTACCCATTGGCGATGAGGCCATCAAATACACCCTTCTTTACCTCCACCAAGTGCGGGCTCATGTGGTTATACAACCTGGACATGAAAATCATGTATTTTTAAATCGGCGCGGAAAATCTCTTAGTCGTGTGATGATATTTTTAATCATTAAAGGACTAGCTGATAAGATTAACCTTCAAAAATCTATTTCACCCCATACCTTTCGGCATAGTTTTGCTACCCATTTGATGGAAGGTGGAGCAGACCTGCGCGCCATCCAAGAGATGTTAGGACACGAGTCCATTACCACGACCGAAATATACACCCACCTAGATCGAACCTTTCTCCAAGAAACTCTGGCTTTGTATCATCCACGAAATCAACCAAACAAATCACTACTTAAATAACGATCTCCTCGGTCGCAAACGATAAACACGATAACCCCTGATTCGAGCTCATTAGCCAACTTCAAGGCTGCATGAGCTGCTCCTCCTGAACTCATCCCGCCAAAAATAGCCTCCTCTTTGGCTAATAGTCGAGCCATGTGCGTGGCATCCTCGGTTGAAACATCGATAATACGATCGACCTGGGTGGGATCATAAATTTTAGGTAAATATGCCTCAGGCCATCGCCGAATTCCAGGGATAGAAGACCCCTCGGTGGGTTGGCAACCCACAATCTGAATGGCTGGATTTTGCGACTTCAAGTACTTCGAGGTCCCTGTAATTGTCCCTGTGGTACCCATTGAACTTACAAAATGTGTGACCTCCCCTTGGGTATCTCGCCAAATCTCAGGACCTGTTGTTTGGATATGTGCGTTGTAATTATCTGGATTTGCAAACTGATTCAATTGGTACAGGCCATCTCGAATCGACTTCTCCTCGGCATAATCACGACACGCCTCGATGGTATCCAATAGGGTAACCTTGGCCCCAAAAGCCTCCATGGTCAGGATTCGCTCCCGAGTAGAGTTCTTGGGCATCACCAATTCAATGGTTAAGTCGAATAATCGAGCCATCATGGCCAACGCGATGCCTGTATTGCCGGATGTGGCCTCAATCAATTTTCCACCCGCTTGCACATCGCCTCGGCGCAACGCGCCTTGAATCATATACAAGGCGGCACGATCTTTCACGCTACCCCCCGGATTGTGCCCTTCTAATTTCCCAAAAACACGGACACCCGGATTGGTATTCAACTTGGTCAATTCGACCAAAGGAGTATTTCCAACTAAATCACTTATTCTTGCCATTATGAAGGTAATTTTTCAACTACTTTAACCTCAGGGGTATGATAAACCCGAGAATTGGAGGGAACACTTTCGGTCAACCAAACATTACCACCAATGATACTTCCCTTTCCAATCACCGTTTCTCCCCCTAAAATAGTCGCACCTGAATAAATGACCACATCGTCCTCGACGGTTGGATGTCGTTTTTGATTGGCCATGGACTTCCGCACGCTTAAGGCTCCTAATGTTACGCCTTGGTAAATTTTCACACCTGCTCCAATATGGGAGGTTTCTCCGATCACAACCCCAGTTCCATGGTCAATAAAAAAGGAGGGACCTATGACCGCCCCCGGATGAATATCGATTCCCGTCCGAGAATGGGCGTATTCGGTTAGAATACGGGGAATTAATTGAATGGATTCTTGATGAAGCGAATGGGCCAAACGATAAAAGGATATGGCAAAGAAACCGGGATAGGCCCGAATCACTTCAAATTCCGATTGGGCAGCAGGATCTCCGGCTAAAATCGCCTGGACGTCAAGTTGGAGCAACCGATACAAGTCTGGAATTTGGGCAAATACCTTGGCTACTTTTTCTTCAATATTGCAGTCACGGCATTGGTCCGTTGCCCGCAATATTTGTTTTAAATCGTCGGCCAGACGCCACCATTCCCCCTCTAGTTCATGGACTGTTCGAAAAAAAGACTTTCCTTGTTGGGGAAACAATAGACGGATTACCTCATGGCCCCAACCGGCAATTTCTTTAGTCGGAGGTACAGCCTCCGTTTGTTCATGTTGCTTTAACAAGTGAAAAAGGAATTGAGCATCCATGGATATTTACTGGGTGTATGGAGAAAAAACCAGAATTGATGAAAATGAGTTTCAATAAAAAAAGGAACAAGGTAAAACCTTGCCCCTTTCCTTGAAGTCAAACGCTATTTTTACAACTTTACAACTTTCTTTGTCAAGGTACCTTCGGCGGTAGAAACCCGCACCAAAAAAGAACCTGCAGGTTGGTTGGTTACATCCAATTTCACCACATTGAATCCTGCCTTACCTGATACAGTTTCTTTTTTTCTTGACAATCCACGAGAGTCCAACACGTCTAATTGAACGTTTTCGACATCGCTTGGAAGAAAATATTTTACAAAAAGTACATCGGTCGTTGGGTTCGGATAAGAAATAACCGATACTTTATCTTCGATCATCAAATTCTTGTCACCTAGTTTGTCTGCCTCTTTGGACAAAACATCCCGAAGTGAAATATTACCCATGAATTGCTCCAAAGGAACTGCTTCCGGACGACGTGGCTGACCAGATCGGGAATAGAAACTTGGGCTCACGTTCAATGCAAACTTGTCGTAAGCAACCCGTACAAATTCATCTTGGCTTGTAAGAAGCTCGGCTCCTTGCATGTTGGATTTAAATTTGAAAAGGGCCACTGGTTTATTCGGTTCAAACGCACCGTAGTTGGTTTCAACCGGAGCTTTGCCAAATACAAAATAATCAAAAGAGTCGGTGTAACCTGCTTTCTTGAAATGTTCTGATTGGGTATCCAATTTCACTGGAGATTTTTCCCAGATCCCACGGATGTCCTCAACGCCTTGGACTTGGAAACCTCTTGGAACTCGAATAGAAACCTGAGCCGTAGCGCCCATTTCCTCTGAATTCGGATTATAGGCATTGGGTGTTCCGTACGAAGGAACTATCCAAGCGGTATACTCTGATTTTTCAGTCGAGTAAGTTAATAAATACTCCACTTGATTGGTGGATTGCGCCATCGCCGAAAAGGATACGAGAGCGAGTGCGGCTGCACGGAAAAAATGTTTAAGTTCTACCATTTCTTTTTACTTTTCTAACGTTTACGGGAATACAAATGTCAACTGGACAACAAATTTCTGTTTGAACAACGATGGGACAACATCCGGAGGCTGGACATGTTTGATTCGTTGCTTGGGTCGTATACGAACCGGCGGAGGTAACGGATATCGTGTTTCCTGTACCAATTTGAACATTGTCACGGAACCACAACACATTCGTTAAGGAGTTATCTACAGACAAATCTAACCGATCCCCTTGACATAACAAAATGGGTACAGTCAAACAAGCTTGGGAAGAGTTATTGCCTTGATTTGTATCAGTTTGATCTAACGTAACAAGTCGAGCTACATTGGTAGTGACTCCGTCAACACCCACTCGAACACGCAATGTCAAGGTAGCCGTTTGGCCCGCGCCTAAGGTTGGAATCGACCACGTAGGGGCTGTCCAAGTTCCTTGGGAGGGAGTAGCGGAGATCAAGGTAAGACCAGCAGGCAATTGATCCTCGATACGCACGTTTGTGGCCGCCGTGTTGCCCGTATTTTGAGCGGTAATCGTGAAAGTGACCTCTCCGTTAACAGCGGCTGTCGTACTGGAAACCGTCTTGCTGATCGCCACATCGGTGGAAGCCGCTTGTGGGACCGTCAAACATACCTGCGCCGACGAGCAAACATTGGGCTCCAATTGAAGACAGACCCGGTACTGGAAGCAATCGACTCCGCTAAAGGTGCCATTCGGTGTATATGTTAATGTACCTGTACTGTTGATGACAATTCCACCACCTACCGGATTGGAAAGTAGGGTAATAACAGCCTCGTTGGTTGGAATAGGTGCACCATTTTTAGTGTCATTCGCTAAAATGGGAATAACTGATGGGGTTGTTCTAGAGACCGATTGATTATCGGGATTGGCGACCACCGTCGAAACCGTCGAACAGTTTGCCGGAGAACCTGAAACAGCTATAAACTGCTCTAGAGGGTTTTGATTTCCACTCGCGGGTTGACCTGATCGAGAATAAAAACTATTCGCTGTATTTAAGGCAAATAACTGATCGGCCGCGGCAATAAAAGGGTCGTTGGGCTCAATGAGGCGAATGACGCCTTGGCAAGAGACACCTTGGAATGTGAACAATGCCACGGGAGTTCCACTGGTAAATGTACCATAATCTGTTTCTTCCGGAGACTTACCAATTACATAATAATTTGTGGAGCTTGGAAGGTTGGAAGAAGACCAGTTTTGATTGGGTTGGCCGGGACCTAATTTAATCGGATTTTTTTCCCAAACGCCCCGAACATCGGTAATGCCCGTGATTTGAAACGCAGCGGGAACAGCCAAAGTAACTTGGGCCGTTGCGCCTCGTTCTGTACTACCCGTATTGTTTGCATTTGGAACCGAGTAATTCGGAACAACAAATACAGTATATCGCAAAGTTGCAGGGTCGTACGTCAAACGGAACGATACGGTGTTTGAGGATGTTTGGGCCATAGCAGAGGCGGACATTAAAGCCACCACTGCTAAGACCATCCAACGAGAAATTCTGATCAAGTTCAGATTCATGATACGTGTACTTAATTAATTCATTTTAGAGAATTGGCTCTTCTCTTTTCCTACCCTGTTATGGAAGCTGTTCCCGAATGATGAAGAAGTTTTGTCCTAAAACATTACCCGGATGATTCCCAAATACGTTCAGGTAAATAAACTCAACATCATTACCCGTTCCTTGGAATACAGTTTCTCCATTTAAGTTAACGTCTCCTAGATTGTAGGATCTGTTCTTGAAGAACGGCGACAAAAGCGTATTGGCAGCCGGAGTAATAATGGCTTGGTAAACCGAATTGACATCATTACCTGTGCCCTGATACACCACACGTCCATCTCGAAGCACATTACCAGCCCACATCGCTACCCCTTGTTGAACCACCACTTGAGCTTGATCGACCACGGTTTGAGTCAATCGGAAGGTAGGTGTTGCTACTTTTCTAAAATCCACAAGGGTTGTCGCAGACGTAAGAGGTAATGCTGTTCTTGACATAACACCTAAATGATTTCGATGCTTAATCGCTACAAAATAGGAATTGGGTTGGGTGGACGTAAACGTGACGGGCGATACCCCATCCACATCTACTATGTCACCATCACGCTGTAACAACGCTGAACGACTGTCCAAAACTTGCTGAGGATTGGCTTGATCACGCAATTCAACGTATACCCAATCCACTATCGCATTGCGACCGGTTACGGAAAGAACCCCTGCTGTCGTCGGTCCTGTACTGGTAATCTCAGGCATGCCCAAGGCAGGATAAGGACTCGACAAGGGAAGTAAACCCTTGACCCGTAAGTCGTCGCGCATCAAAGTGTCAGGTAGGAAAACATTATAAAGAGCACCCTGAAGATATACACGAGGTTGTAATCGAATGGATCCGATTGTCACCTGCACATATACCGTCGCTTTAGTACACTCAATTGGCGTGCCAGAATCACAAACTTGATAAACAAAAGAATCAGTTCCTACAAAACCAGGCGTTGGAGTATACGAAAAGGCTCCATTTTGTGACAAAGTAACACTCCCGTTGGTTGGTGATACGACCGGGGTAGTACTCACTACCAAAGGGGTACCCTCAGGGTCACGATCGTTGGTAATCACATTTCCAGATACTGGAACACCCCCAGGTGTTGTGGCATAATCATCCGCGGCAACTGGTGGTAACTGCGGATCTAAAGTTGGATCCTTTATGATAATTTGTACGATGGCCTCGTCACAAAGACTTGGGGATCCGTTATCACAAGTACGGTAGGTAAAGCTTGTTTCGCCAACAAAGTTAGGGGCAGGTGTGTAGGTAAATGTACCATTGGGATTTAATGTAACCGATCCCGATGGTGTATTTGTCAGTAAAGTGGCCGTCAAGGTCTGCCCAGCATCCGGATCTTTATCATTAGCCAATACCGTACTCGTAAACGGTGTATTTCGAGAGGTTGTAAAGTTATCATTTAATGCGATGGGCGGATTGTTGACATTCAATCGAGGTTGCGGATGAATGTGAATTACCACCAACGCAGTATCACAAACTACTGGCGTACCTTGATCACATACTCGGTACCGGAAGGAATCATTACCAATAAAATTGGGGGCAGGTGTGTACGTATAAATACCTGAAGCCGCCATGCTCACTGTACCATTGGAGGGCGAAGCAACCAAAGAAGTAGCCACCACCAAAGTACCTGTGCCATTGTTTAGATCATCATTGGTTAGTACATTCCCAGAGACAGGTGTATTGACTGGGGTCACGTTGTTGTCATTGTATGCATAAATGATCCGACAAACCGCAACGGTAACCTGAAGAGGCGTCCGAGTTAGGCTTTCACAATTGGTTGCGGTCGAAACCGAGGAGACAAAGAAGGTGGTCTGCCCCAAAGCGGTTGTACTCGGTGTAGGTGCCGAAGGAAGTGGTGTGCCGCCTGTGGAAGTCGTATACCATCGTAAAGTGGTTCCTACTGGTGCTGTTGCCGTTAAGGGCATAGATGGCGCACCTTGACACAACGTAACATTGGAAGCTGTGGGTGCAGCGGGAGCCCCATTGACCACCACTTGCACCGTTGTTCGAGTACCACTTTCACATCCTGTGGTTGAATTAAAGGAGCTTGCATAAAACAACGTCGTACCCGGGGTGCTCGTATTTGGAACAGGAGCATTGGCCAGAGGTGTACCTCCTGTAGACGTGGTGTACCAACGAACCACCGAACCAGCAGGTGCGGACGCGGTCAAAGCAGTGGCTGTGACTCCCTGGCACAAAGTAATCGGACTTGTGACAGAAGGTGCGACGGGCCGTTGACGAACTATCACTTCAATCGAAGACCGCGTTGCGCTTTCACAGCTGGAAGTATTCAAAACTGAACTTACATAAAACAATGTTGAACCCGCTGCTGCCGTAGAAGGAATCGGTGCTACAGTAGAAGGCGTTCCACCGGTGGGAGACGAATACCACCGCAAGCTTGATCCAGCAGGCGCCGTGGCAGACAATGCTACGGCAACTTCGCCCTCACAATATAAAACAGGTGAAACTACATTGGGAGCTGTAGGACGATCCCCTACGACAACCTGAATGGGTGTACGAGTTAAACTTTCACAGTTGGTCGTGGTATTAAACGAGGTCACATAAAATGTAACGGTTCCATTTTGAGCTGTGGAAGGAGTGGGTGCTGTTGTTTGGAACGTTCCCCCGGTTGGTTGTGTATACCAACGAATCACCGACCCAGCCGGAGCAGTGGCTTGCAAGGGGGTGGCCACATCATTCAAACAATAGGTAACTGGGGAAGTCGCCACTGGAGCTGTTGGCGCGGCATTCACCCGAACTGTGATGGGCGTACGGTTGCTTTCACAACCGGTTACCGTAGAAAAGCTGGAAACAAAGAAAGTAAAATCACCGGCTACAGAAGTGGAAGGCGTTGGTGCATTCGCTAAAACAGCTCCACCAGATGAAACCAAGTACCACCGCAAAACCGAACCCGAAGGAGCTGTTGCCGTTAAAGGTACGGCCACGTCGCCTTGGCAATATACGACAGGAGAAGTTGCGGTAGGTGCGGTGGGAGTTGCATTTACCGTCACCACTATGGCTGTTCGAGTCAGACTTTCACAGCCCGTCAAGGAATGCACCGATGCTACATAAAACGTTTGCGTACCGACAGAGGCGGTCGAGGGCACAGGAGCGGCAATAGAACCGCTTCCACCGGTAGGAACCGTATACCATAGCAAAGTAGAGCCTGATGGCGGGGTAGCTGTTAAGGCAGGTGCTATTTCATTCTGACAAAAAGAAAGTGGACTATTGGCGGCAGGTGCCGCTGGAGGTGCTTGGATAGTTACCTGGACCGGCGTCCGGGTTAGGCTTTCACACCCTGTGGTTGTCGAAACAGCACTTACAAAAAAGGTTGTAATGCCAACCGTTGCGGTATTTGGCGTAGGCGCCACAAAGGTCCCTGTACCGCCTGTAGCCGCAGTATACCACAAAATAGTTGTACCCGATGGTGCTGTTGCACTTAGGGGAACCGCTACTTGATTTTGACAATATACGACAGGTGTTACCGGCGCTGGTGCTTGAGGTGCCGGTTGAACCACTACTTGAATCGGTACTCTAGCACTCTCACATCCCGATTGAGTCGATACATTGGATACATAGTAGGTGAGCGTCGTTGCGACATTGGTTGGCGGGATAGGCGCAGTTGTAGTAAAGGTACCACCCGTGGGTACGGTATACCAACGCAAAGATGTGCCCGGTTGCGCAGTGGCTGTCAAAGCCACGGCAGTTGCATCTTGGCAATAAATCACAGGTGAGGAGACTGTCGGGGTCGCCACTACAGGACACGCAACATTGACCGAAACGGTCGCCGATGAACAAACGTTGAGATTGGAAAGGTCACAGATTTGATATTGGTAGGTATCGGTACCCTGGAATCCCGGATTGGGGGTATACCGAATGGTTCCGTCAGGATTGATAGTGGTGGTTCCGTTACTTGGAGGTGTTAGGATCGAAACCTGCACCTGAGAAGGTGTCGGCACACCACCCGAAAAAGTATCATTTGTCAATACAGGCTGATTGGCAGGTGTTCCTGGAATTCCACTAAATGTGTCATTTACAGCCAAAATACAATTGGCACCTGGGCCAAAAGTACCAATATATTGTTCCAATGGCACCTGATTGCCCCCCGAAGGTTGTCCTGACCGCGAATAAAAACTTGGTGCAGTGTTTAGAGCCAGAACTTGGTCTGAAACCGCCACAAATGGATCTGTTTTCTCAATCACTTCCACTACTCCCAAACAACCGTTTCCGGTAAAACGAAAAAGAGGAATGGGTGTTCCCGAAGCAAAAGCCCCGTAATTGGTCTCAGAAGCCGACTTACCAATTACATAAAACGCTTTATTGGGATCCAATCCTTGATTCTGAAAAAAAGACTGTTCGGATGGGCCTAATTTTAAAGGCTGTTTCTCCCAAATACCAAAAACATCGGTAATCGTCCCTATGATAAAAGACGAGGGGACTTTTAATGTAACCTGAGCCGTCGCACCCAGTTCATTCGCGTTGGAATTGTTCGAGTTAGGCGTATTATAGTTCGGCACCACCCACACTGTATATTGACCCGAGGTCACATTGTAAGTAATTTGGTACCGAACTGTATTCAACGATACCTGGGCTTGAGAAACCCAAGCCACCATCGTGAATAAACCGAGTAAAAGTAGACGTTTCGCCATACATTAAATGTTTGAATAGACATAAATAAGTTTAGTTTCATGGACTATAAAGCTCCTCCTTAAAAAAGTCGTATATACCTAATTAGGGTAGTTGCTCTGTAATAATAAAGAACGGTACCTTGAAAATATTTCCCGGATGGTTCTTGATGATGTTTTGATAAATGTACTCGACATCATTAAGTGTACCTTGAACAATAACCTCGCCATTTAAATCAATATCTTCGACAAAATATCCTCTAAGTTTAAAAAATGGTGTTGAAAATACATTTAAAGGTGATGAAATGACTTTTTGATATACTGCATTTACATCATTCTCATTTCCTTGATAGATGATCCGATTATCCACCAATCCATTGCCTGCCCAAAGTGCTACTCCTTGATCCACAACTACCTGTGCTTGATTTATGGCTTGCGCGTTAAAAACAAACGTAGGAGTTGAGGTCTTACGGAAATCAATTAATCTACCTGTTCTGGTCATTGTAAGTGCTGTTTTTGACATCGTGCCCAAGTGATTGCGATGACGTACTGACACGAAATAAGATTTCGTGGTTATGGCACTCGAAAAATCAACGGGTGAAACACCATCCAGATCGACAATGTCTCCGTCACGCTGCAATAACGCAGCCCGGCTATCCACCACGATGGTAGAATCTTGAGCATCACGTAGTTCAACAAATACCCAGTCCACAATCGCGTTTTGGCCTGTAACTGTAAATACAGAACTATTGACAGCTCCTGTTGGTGTTACTGGAGACAAATACGCATAAGGACTTGTAGCAGGAATCAAGCTCAATTCTCTTAATCGATCCCGCATTAAGGTATCTGGTAGTAAGATGCCATACAAAGCTCCTTGTAAATACACACGTGGAAACAAGCGAACTTTCAACGCAGGGGTTACGGTAATGAATACGGTGGCGGTATCACAAGCCGAAACATCACAGGTTTTGTAGCGGAAAGTATCCACTCCTATAAAGCCTGCATTCGGAGTGTACTGATACGACCCGTTCGGTTGCAAGATAACTGTACCTTGTGCCGGGCTGGTTACAGTTTGGAAAGTCAATGGATTATTGTCCAAATCATAATCGTTGGCAGCAACCGTACCGTTAACAGGTGTATCCTGAACAGTTGTATTGAAATCATCGACCGCAACTGGAGGTAAATTACCCAGAATCGACGGCTTGATTAAAATATAAACCCAGGCGGAATCACATCGTGTTGGAATACCCGTATCACAAATTTTATAATAGAGCGAGTCAGTTCCCACAAAACCGGTGGATGGGGTATACAATACTTGTCCGGAAGGCAAAACAGAGGCTGTTCCATTCTTTGGAGCTAGTAAAATCGAAGGCGAATTTGAAAGATCCCCATCTGGATCAACATCGTTACCCAAGATAGCCACCGACACCGGAACGTTCACATACGTCTCAACAGCGTCGTTCGCCGCAATCGGCGGATTGTTTTCACGAATTGGCCGAGGTTGAACCGTGATGGTCACACACGTGGTGTCGGTACTTAAACCATCTGACAACACATAGCAGAAAGTATCTTTACCTGTAAAATTCGTGTTAGGACTGTACGTGTAAGTTCCGTTACTATTTAAGACGACAGTACCATTGGTCGGATTCGACAAAACAGTAGTCGATAAAACATCATTCGGATCAATATCCGAGTCATTTAATGTAACATCACCCGAAATTGGGGTATTAATCAATGTTAATGCGATATCAGGTTGTGCTACTGGAGGTGCCACTACACGAACTGTCACCAAGGCAGTATCACAGTTGGTTGGATTTAATACCTCACAAATTTGATAGATCATGCTGTATTGACCAGTCAATGTATTCGGTGCAACCGAGATAATTCCATTGGGATTCATCGTTAATGGACCGGCTGGAGTAGATGTCAAAATGACTTGATTCGACATAAATGGTACTCCATTCAATAAATCGTTGGAGAAAATAACAAGCTCAGACACCCCACCTGTATTACCATTAATCGGAATTATACTTACATCAGGTCGTGCTAAAATTGCTGCTGCCCCTACTTGCACGGTTACTTTTGCTTCGTCACAGTTCGTCGGATTCAGTACCTCACAAATCTTGTAATCAAATGTATAGGTTCCTGAAGCTGTACCCGGATTCACCGACACTTGGCCTGTGGACGGGTTGAATGTCAACTGAGCTGGCAATGTTCCCACCAACGTCGTCGTCACATTGCTGGACGTGACTGGGACGCCATTCAACAAATCGTTCGTCCGGACATTGGC
>JBKBLN010000002.1:452186-1150429 GCA_046296415.1 Spirosomataceae bacterium
GCAATAGCCACACCGCCCGTCGCACCGTTGATCGCCGTCGGATTGGTATCATCTACCGCGACGATGGGAGCTACGCCAACTAGAACCGACACCAACGCTTCGTCGCAGTTCGTCGGATTCAATACTTCACAAATCTTGTACGTAAAGGTATACGTCCCAGCTGCCGAACCCGGATTCACCGATACTTGGCCTGTGGAAGGGTTGAATGTCAACTGAGCTGGTAATGTTCCCACCAACGTCGTCGTCACATTGCTGGACGTGACTGGGACGCCATTCAACAAATCGTTCGTCCGGACATTGGCAATAGCCACACCGCCCGTCGCACCGTTGATCGCCGTCGGATTGGTATCATCTACCGCGACGATGGGAGCTACGCCGACAGGTACAGAAACAGTTGCATCATCACAGTTCGTTGGATTAGCAATTTCACATATCTTATAAGTAAAACCGTATGTACCCGCAGGAGTGCCAGGATTCACTGAAACTTGTCCGGTAGATGTATTGAAGGTGAGCTGACTAGGTACCGATCCGACAGCAGAAATAGTGACGAGGTTGGCAACAACCGGTACGTTACTAAGGGAGTCGTTGGCTAACACGGTATTGATAGCTACTCCCCCACTTGCACCATTTTGTTGTGGACTCACATCGTTATTTGCGACAATCCGAGCATTTTTCACCAGTACAGTCACTGTTGCTGTTGCACATAGACTTGGTGAACCTTGATCACATACTTGGTACTGAAAGGTATTGGTTCCAGTAAATGCGGGTGAAGGAGTGTAGGTAATTGTGCCGTTCGCTTGAACTTGGACCGTACCATTGGCTGGATTGGAAATGATGGTCGGATTATTTAGGGGAAGACCTTCCGGATCCGAATCATTAAGCCGAACATTGATATTGACAGGTGTATTGGCAAACGTCTCCGCATTATCATTCTGAGCCAAAGGAGGGCAGTTTATAATGGTGACACGCACTGGAATTCCGGCATCAGAATAACAATTTAAACTTGAAGAGAAATAGGCCGGATAATACAAACCGTTGGAAACAGCAGCCGGATTGGCAATTCGGTTGGCATTGGTTGCTGGGAAACCACTATGCCATGTTAGAACTGTACCACTAGGCAAATTGGTTGTCGTAAAAGCGGAAGTTAAATTGGCAGTTAGCGTAGGACAAATATTGTTAACGACAGTTGGAACCGAGAAAATACCCGAGCCACCGACTAGGTCCAATGATGCACCTGAATTAACAGGAATATCCGTCAAACCAATTAGATCCATAGACGAGGTAACATCGGAATGGAAAATCACGATACCGAAAAAAGTAGTACCAGCAGAGATACCCAAATCTTGCATCGTTAAAAAAGTCCCTTTCACTTCCTCGGCTGCTACATTACCACTTGGACGTTGCAAGGCATCGGTACTATTTTTTTGAACAACGGTTGATTTGAAATTAATACCCGTATTAGACCAATTGCTCGTATTTGAAAAAGTTTTTAATGCGCCTAAGGTTTTGACGTTACCAAATACGTCCAATTCGGTGATGGCGGCATATTTAAATGTATCATCGCCACCTCTCTCAAGGAGTAGAAATCCTTCTGTGGTGGTATTTTTTACCGTAAAACCTTTGTTTAAAATTAGGTCTAGGCGTTCCACGTTGCTGGTACCTGTAGTAACATTGGTATTGGTGAACAGGTTTTCGGCTCCACGGTTGACGATATAGCTATTTAGGGCAGATTCATAGGAAGTCACCACATTGGATGATAAGTAAAGCGGAGTGCCTGAAGCTACCACAGTAGCAGGGGCTGCAGCCGTTGGACTTTCGAAAAACAAAGCCGTCCGCTGGGGATCCACCACCACTGGATTGGGGCGACGTTTCAATGTCACTTGATCAAACGGACTGGAGGCGCGAGGTAGCCGAACAAAGGTTTGTCCGCCCAATACAAATTCATTGACCGTCCGGTTCAGACCTGCCGTAGAAGCACCAGCCTCACCGTAGCGAACAGTGTAGGAGTTGGCCGAAGGGAAAGTCGTCGTACCAAAACCAGAAATGGAATTATTAACAGTGGATGTGGCGGCTGAAGATGTTGCCGAATAGCTTGTTGGGCCTTGTTGCCCAGACGCACTACCTATGAAAAGCATCCCTCCCAACCAGGTTAACCCTAGAAATTTATAGGTAAACTTTTTCATTTTTTAATTTTTATTAAGTTGGGGAGAATTCACACTTTGTGCAGGGCAACAAACCTCGGTTACGGCGGTTACGACCGTTGATGTTGGGCTATAACAATTGCCAACTGAATCAAAGAATGCGGCATAATAAGTTCCGGCAGCTACAGCAGCGGGATTGGCTACTCGGTTGGCATTTGTCGGTGTAGCGCCGGTGTGCCAGGTAACAATTGCACCGGCTGGGACATTACATGGAACACGTGTGGTTAAATTCACGAGTTCGGTTGGACAAGCATTAAACGCAGTAATCGGCACACTGCCACGAGGCGTCACCACCACAAAGTTGGCATTGTTGTTTGGATTGGTATCTGTTTCACCACTTGTAACTTCGGTCACGTTGGTCCAATAACCTGAGCAATTTACAAATGCCCGGATTGTCATGGTTGCTGAAGCGCCTGCAGCTAAAGAAGGGATTGTCCAAGTCGGACTGTTCCAAGTTCCGGTAGCAGGCGTTGCATCGATTAGGGTTAAACCCGTGGGCATGGCATCCAACACTTGAACGTTGGTTCCAGGTACTGGCCCAATGTTTTGTGTGGTGAGGGTAAAGGTAATAACCTCACCAACCGCGGGAGTTACTTTCGATACGGCTTTCGATACAATTAAATCAGGACACCCACGAATACCTGAGGTATTGGTTTCCTTTTCGATTCCCCACCCCCAGGTGTTGATCACCCGGTTATTTCCGAAATCATCACACTGGATCAAGTTCACATCGTTGTTGTTGCTGGTGGATGCATTGAATACAGCTGGAGCAGGAATCGATTGAGAGAGGTTACCATCTCCATTCCATGCGTGGGCAGGTGTAATCGTTCCAATGATCGAATTGTTTAATCCGACACCAGTTAAGTTATTGGCATTGTCTCCTGACGGACCACAAGAGGTTCCAATATTGGAAATTTGACTATCGTCCCAATAAATTCGACGATTAGACTGTGGGACAGGGGCGATTGTCTCTAATAAAATACCACCTTTGTTATGTTCTGGGTCATACAAGGGAAGGTTAAATCGGCCTTGTAAGAAAGTTAATTTTAAATTTAGATTGGTATTGGCTACGACATCGACCCCTTGGCCGTTTTTCCCATTCCATGGTAATTTATTTGGGCCCGCCTCCATATCGAAACCTTCCAATAAAACGTCGGTGGTATTAGGTTGGAAACCGTCTACGCCATTCAAATCAAGAAGCAGTCGAACATCCCCTCGGGCTGGCAAGTTAAAATTGACTAGAAAGGGGGCATCACACCCTTCAAAAAGCGGGACACCGAAGGTAGGCGGAGCCGGCTCTGCTGAAACGGGATACAACGTATTGTCAGGGGTATCCAGAAAAATTCGGAAACCACCGGGTAAAGAAGGTGAAGTAAGCGAGTTACGAGAACGGCGATCCACTAGCCGATCCCCGGTATTTTGTGTTCCATAATCGTTGATGGCCACATCATAGGCTATGGGTTGAAAACCTTCAGCAAAGGAAATACGCAAAAGTACCCGGTCTGAAGTATAAGCAATAAAAGATGGAGAAGCAGATGCCAAAGCGTAATTTCTAAAATTGGTAGGCGTTACGGCAATAAGTCCCCATTTGGAGCAAAAAACTCGCCCATTTTGAACTGTAAAGGGGGATGTCCGTCTGGCCACTGTAAAATCAAATAACCCTGCTAAAGCTCTACCCCCGTTAAGAGGAGACGAATCTGTAGTGGATACACCCACCCAATATTCAATCCAGTGCTCTCCATTCACCGTTGGGTTAAACGTAATGGGTGTATAGCCAGCCGATACACTTCCTCCGACATTCGGGCCGGCCACTGCTTGGTCATACGATGAAATAACCCCATTTCCTGTGGTTGTCCAAAGAGTAGGACCTGCTACAACTTGACCCGCTGGGTTCAAAATACGATACCAGACTTGACCCGAAGAAGAAGCAGCTGGTGCAGATGGATTGTTGGTTCCTTCTTGATTTCGCCAATCGAAACCAAAATAGAATGATTCTGTAGTGAAATCTTTTATGTTAAAATACACCCGATTATCGATCGGGGCATTGAAAAAGGAGCCCGAGTTGATATCAGGTGCCGAGAACAAGGCTGAAATTTGTGAAGATGAAGGCGAAACTTGCTTTGTACCTACCCCAAACACCAAATTCGGCAAAAAGAAAGTAAACAAAATCCCCGTCAAGCACTTGGAACACCAAGTGACTACATATTGAATTGATCTATTTTTCACGATGATAATGTCAGATGGAGGTTAAAAAAATGCTGGACTAACATCACCGGCCCGGCATACGTTCGGTGTGTTCGAAGCTGTGTTGTTATTGGTATTTGGATCGGGCTGAATCGCTGTAGCGGTAGCCGAAAACTGATAGGCATTGGTCGGATTTAAAACACCTGTGATGGTCAATGTGACCACTTGAGCATTATTCATTGTCCCAACACTCCACAATCCAGTGGTTTTATTGTATTTACCGGTGGTTGTCGATGCACTAATAAAAGTGATACCTGCCGGCAATAAAGCCGTAACCTCTGTACCAAATGCCTGGTTTGGGCCACCATTTGTCAGGGTAATCGTAAAGGTAACTGACTTACCAACCGTAGTTTGTCCGCTAGGTCCAGCCATGGTGAGCTGAAGGTCGGTTTGAGGAGAAACCCAACTCACGATGATTCGGCCCGATGCTCCGCGACCGGCTAAGGTTTGGCTAAGCAAGCCTTCTGCTCCTTTTCCACCGCCACCGCCACCGGGTGCTACACCATTGGCACCATTGCCAAGATTATCTCCGCCCCTGCCTCCGTTTCCAGTTCCAGTACCTCCGTTACCGCCCGTGTTTCCACTTCCGTTTGCACCATTTCCACCCGTTGTGGTTGTGGTAGCAGATCCGCCGCCACCACCGCCTGAACCGGCGAGTAACCCAAGTAACGATTGGTCTCTGTTTCCACCTGTTCCGCCCGCGATACGAGAGGTCCCCACGCTGGCATCGATGGAACCGCCGGCACCTCCGTTATTGGTGCCACCTGTCCCGCCTGCTGCGACGACATTATTAGCTCCAAATATGGAGGCCTGCCCTGATTGGCCTGGGTTGGATGTGGCTACACCACCTGCACCAACTGTTAAATTTATGACTTGGCCTGGTGTTACCGTGACAACCCCAGAGGCATATGCCCCGCCGCCGCCGCCGCCAGTACTTTGTGTACCATCGCCTCGGCCACCACCGCCACCTCCCCATGCTTGCACTGTTAGCTGAGTCACCTGCGGAGGAACCGTAAACGTGAAAGTGCCAGGGGTTGAAAATGTTTGAGTTGCCGTCTGAGCCACAACAAGATTGGGCGTGATGACAACAAGGGCCAACAAGAAGAAATTTCGAATCAAATGCATGCGCTCCGCCAAATCCAATAACCCATTGAAAAGATCATTGGCCACGCCTTGAATCCCAAGTGGAGAATCAGTAAGCGTATTTTTTACATTTGGGGTCGCAGAAAGTAAAGTTACCTTCATACGTTTTTTTAATTTTTGCGGCAAATGGAGGGTATCTGTCGCGATGTTTTAGAATAGTTTGTATCGACGGGTATCGATCTATCCTTCTTTAATTGAGACAAATGTAGTTTGACCACCATTTATGTTCCAATACGCTCCCTTTGTATTCCAATCAATTACGTACCTTTACCAATAAACAGCATTTTTTTGAAAGGTTTATTTTAGTTTTCATCATGCCTTTTGTAGCTTTCGAATAATTTAATTGCATTTTCGTGCTGTTACTTTAACCTACCAAGCGAGTCTTACGCTATATGTACTTAAATGGTGGTTTATTTACCTAACTCAAAAAAGGATTTCTTTTGGTGAAAGCATTACCTTGTATTGTTATTGATGATGAAATTATAGCCATCGAAATCATTCGTCGCTATATTGAAGAGGCCCCGGAACTTGAGTTTTTGGGTGGATTTACCAATCCGGAAACGGGCTTGGATTACCTGAAGGATCACCCTGAAATTCAGCTCGTTTTCCTAGACATCCACATGCCTTTTATCTCGGGAATTGATTTGGTAACTAGCTTCCCGACACAAACTTTGGTCGTGTTTACCACGTCTTCTTCAGAACACGCCATTCAAGCGCATGACTTAGACGTGGTAGATTATTTGTTAAAACCTTTTAATCGCCAACGATTTCAGTTATCGTTGAATAAAGTACTCCGCCGAGCCGCCGAGAGACCTTCGGCCGATGTACCGATGGGCACGACGTTGGAGGTAAAATCCAACCACCGAACTCGAAAATTCCAAAGTCAACAAATCATCTTCTTGGAAAGCTTTGGAGAATATGTCCACTTCCATTTGAAAGAGGAAGTAATTCCGACTTTGGGTGCTTTAAAAGAGTATGAGGAAGCCTTAATGCCCTATGATTTCCTCCGAATTCACAAGTCATTTATTGTTTCGGTTGAACATATACGTTCCTATACCTCTAAAAGCATTGTACTATCCAATGGAGACGAATTACCCATTGGCCGAACGTTCAAGCCAAAAGTGATGGCAAGATTGGATTTGTTGTAAAGGTTTAGTTTGACATTTTCTAGGTTTTGGGGTATATTCCGTTTTTATACGCCTACCCTCTATGAAAAGAAGAACCTTCCTAGCCACTAGCCTTTTTTTAGGAGGTTCTGGCTACTGGGCCTATCAAAAAGCCAATCAATTCCGCTTGGGAAGTTACCGACCAACTGTTCAGCCAGATGGCGTTTGGAAAAACTGGTCCGGAAGTCAATCCTGCCGACCCACCACCTGGATAACACCTCAATCGTCCAACGAACTGCAATCTTGGTTAAAGTCCAGTTCCCAACCGGTTCGGGTGGTGGGTGGTGGCCATTCATTTAGCCCTTTGATTCCCACCCCAGATGCGCTCATCTCCTTGGAAAATTTTCAGGGAATCCAAGAGATAAACGCCAAAGAACAGTGGGTGGTGGTTCGAGCTGGCACCTCACTAGCTGATTTGACTCATGCTTTATTCCAACACGGTTTTGCACTCGAAAACCAAGGCGACATTAATCATCAAACTGTAGCGGGTGCTATTTCTACGTCCACCCACGGAACCGGTGCCAAACTTACTTCTTTAGGCGCCATGGTACTGGATTTTGACCTACTTACTGCCAATGGTGAGCAACTTTCAGGCAAAGATTGGGTTGAGGCAGGCGCTGTAAGTCTGGGACTTTTAGGCATCATGACTCAAATCAAATTGAAAATTGTACCAAGCTACCGGCTATTCGAAAAAATAACACCAACTCCCACCTTGGAGGCGCTGGCTCAATTTGAATCATTGGTTCAAACCAACCGCCATGCCGAGCTCTTCCTATTTTTTCATGGAAATACTTGTTTGGTAAAAACCCTACAACCCACCAACAAACCCAGTACCCCCCAAAACTCCCCTCTTCTTTCCGATGATTTTCTACTGAGCTTGGGTTTATCTTTATCGGGTTCCAAAGGCCAACGAAGCCCTCAAATATTGGAATCCATGGAGTCGGTTTTGGAGGAAAGTAGCCGTATTGGGGAAGCATACCAGATTTTCCCCAGCCCCCGGGAGGTCCGCTTTAACGAGATGGAATATCAAATTCCCCTTCCCCAAGGCCTTCAAGCATTGAAATCACTTTGGGAATTAGGACGGGCAGAAAAGTGGCCCATCTTTTTCCCAATGGAAGTTCGAGTCGTGGCAGCCGATTCCTACTGGCTTTCTCCTTTTTACCAACAGCCCAGCCTGTCCATCTCGGTACATCAAGCAGCGCATTTGGATTACGCACCTTATTTCAAAAAAGCACATACGGTCCTCTCCCACTTTGGTGGCCGGCCTCATTGGGGGAAATTATCGTTTTATTCTCCCAAAGATCAAATTAAATTGTACCCCAAATGGGCTGATTTTCAAACGCTTAAAATGGAATTGGATCCAACGCATCGCTTCACAAATTCGTATTTTAAACCATTTTTCTCATGAAAAGGCGTACTTGGTTGGGTATGGCCCTCGGGGGACTCGGATTGTATTCCGTTTGGCGGTCTAATCGCCGTGGAAAAACCCATGAACCCCGGTTTCAGAATTACCAAAAAATTTTACAAGAAGCCCAACTTTTCACTCCTTGCGTGGTGGTGGATTTGGATATATTGGACCAAAATATACGCCAGGCACAAAATCATCTCTCCTCCCAGTTGGCTTTTCGGGTTGTCGTTAAATCCCTTCCTTTTCATGGCCTGTATCACTATGTCGCCCAAAAAATGGGGACAAATCGATTCATGGTGTTTCATGGCCCGAACATCCAGGAGGTGATCCAAACTTCGGCGGATCAATCTTCCTCTATTCTCTTGGGCAAACCAATGCCGGTAGCTGAGGCCCACCGATTTTATCGGGACAATGCCCCAGATCATGCCATTCAATGGTTGATTGATTCCCCTTCCCGTTTAAAAGAGTACCATGAGTTAGCCCTCCAAAAACAATTGAAACTACAGATCAATTTAGAGATTGATGTGGGACTTCACCGTGGGGGATTCATCCAAGACCGGGATTGGCACAATGCTTTGCAATTTCTACCAACATCCTCCTTACAAGTGGAAGGCTTGATGGGGTATGACGCCCACGTCCCGAAGGTTCCTGGCAATATGGAGCATGCATTTGAGTCCATGGCGGTTCAATATCGGAGGATGAAATCAGATCTAATGGCTAGTCAACCCTCTAAGCAAGATTGGACTTTCAATGGAGGCGGGAGCCCAACACTGACCCTCCACCGATCACCCAATACCCCCATCAATGATGTAAGTGCGGGATCTTTTGCGCTATTACCCGCTGATTTTGATATTCCAACACTGGCAGGCTATCAACCCAGTGCTTTTATTGCCGCCCCTGTTCTGAAGGTTCAGTCGGGAAGCCAAATTCCGGGGATCGAGGGTTTATCCTCGGCGTGGCCCGTGGTGGATCCAGCCCGAGAACGTACTGCTTTTTTATACGGTGGGGCTTGGGAGGGATCAGTTTACTCCCCTTCAGGAGTTGAATCCAATAGCTTGTACGGCCAAAGTACGAATCAAATGATGTACAATTTTTCGCAGGAAGTTGAACTCACGCCTGGGGATTTTTTGTTTTTCCGTCCAAATCAAAGCGAACGCACCCTGGCCCTGTTTGAAAACGCCGTGGGTATTCGCAAAGGTAAAATTGAGTTCATTTGGAGCCAAATTCGATAGAGGTTACGAATTTCTTAGTTTCTCCAAAACAGGCTTGACTTTGTCGAGTGTCAGCGGTTTAACTAAATACCGGTCCAGTAACTGATGCTGACTTGCTCGGTCACGGTCAGATCGATCCGTTGAGCTGGTGATGATGTACAGAGGGATATCTTTCAATAGATCCAAGTCTTTTGCCTCATCCAAAAACTGCCAACCATCCCAGATTGGCATATTGAGGTCCAGTAAGATAAGATCCGGCATGATTTTCCCCTCTTGACGAAGTTGGACTAAAAAATCAAAAATCTTTTTCCCATTCTCAAAAATCAAGACTTCATTCACCATGCCTGTCATGCCCAGTACTTTTTGGGCAATAAATGCATGGACAGGATCGTCCTCGACCAAACACACTTGTTTAATTTTTTCCATTGGGTAAATATACTTTAAATATACTTCCTACACCTACTTGACTTTCCACTTCAATTTTTCCGCCTAAAGCTTCTACTTGGTTCTTGGTGATAAATAACCCTACACCTTTAGAATCATGATGATCATGGAATGTTTTGTACATACCAAATAATTTATTTCCAAACCGCTCCAAGTCGATGCCCAAACCATTATCTTCGAACGCGACGACCACAAATTCATCCTCTTCGTAGGCATTAATCCGAACAAAACCTGTCGAATCTGGACTACGGTACTTAATGCCATTGGTAATAAAATTGAAAACAATGCTATCCAAATACGCCGGAATCGCCCGTACTTTCAAGTCATCTGCTACCTGATTGATGAGTTCGACTTGCGACTGATTGGCCAAGGGAATTAGGGTATCGATACTTCGTTTCACCACATCATCTAGAGCTAAACTCATCAGATTTTGGGCATCAAAAAAATGAGCGTCTACTACTTCTGAAAGGTGGGAAATCGTCTCCATTAAATTATTGGATCCTTTCAGAAGGTGGTCAAAAGTCTCATTGTCTTGAATGGTTTCAAAATCATGTAGTAGCAGGTCCAGTAGCATCGTGATACCCGACGCATGCGAACGAAGATTATGGGATACAATATGGGCGAAATTCCGAAGGCGGGCATTCTGATCCTGGGTAATCTTGAGCAATTGATTGATTTCCTTTTCGGCCTTTTTGATATGGCTGATGTCGCTGGCGATTCCTAAAAATCCTTGGCAAACACCTTCCTCGTAAATGGCTGATATATTGAGCTGAGCCACGAACTGACTTCCGTCTTTCCGCACAAAAACCCGCTGGCTTCGTTCTGGGGTTCCCAGGACTACATCCATCATGTACTCATGAAAGGTGGTGGGCCATTTTCCATACTTAGCAAAAAAATCTTGGGCACGGTCTTCGATTTCCTCAGGGGCATGAAATAAGGCTGGAGTATGGGTATGAAGAATTTCAGATCCTGAATAACCCAAAAGTTTTTCGGCACCCCGGTTGAAAAGCAATATTCGGCCGTCCAAATCAGTCTCAACAATCCCAACATCCACACTGGCATCTAATACGTTTTGCAATCGTTTAAGTGAATCCGCCAACTGCTGTTGTGTTTTCCTCCATTCTGAAATATCCACAAACTGAGCAATAAAGAACAGCAAGTTCCCGTGTTGATCCCGAACTGCCGAAAGGGCTAATATGACATGCAGGTAAAATTTGTTTTTATGGGCATATTTTTTTGTTCCTTGAAAAAAATCACGTTGTTGAGCTGCAAATTCATCAAAAATTTGGAGGCAATGCAGTAGATCATCAGGATGAGTTAACTGAGGCAATGATAAAGTTTCATATTCCGATGGCGTGTATCCAAATAAATGCTCAAGTGTTCGGTTCATGCGTATCCACTTTCCTTCTGCATCCAAAAGGGCCATGCCCGTTCCCGCATTTTCAAAGGTTCCTCGGAACATCTGCTCTGAAATTCGCAATTGTTCTTCGAAATTCTTTTTTTGTGTGATGTCTTCACTCGACATAAACAGGCCACCCACCTGTCCTTGGCCATTGTACCAAGGTTTAATTTCCCAACGTATCCAGACTTGTTCACCGCTTTCCCGAATCCAAAGGTCCTCTTCGCATTTTTCGGTAGTCCCCTGCATACAACGGTTGTGAATTTCCCGCCAATGGGCTGGGATGTCGGGAAATATCTCATAATGAGACCTTCCCAAGACCTCCTGCAGTTCCAACTTATAATCAGAAATCCACCGTTCAGAAATCGCTAGGTACTTCATTTCTCGATCTACCATGACAATGGCCGCTGGAGATTGCCCTATGAAGATACTCATTTGCTCCATGGAGTTCTTACGGGCTGTAATATCCTGATGAGTCCCAAACATGACCAATGGACGATCCTGTCTATCCCAACTAAAGACTTTTCCACGATCATTGACCCACACCCACTGGCCATTTTTATGCCGAATCCTCAACTCAAGCTCGTAATACTCAAGCTCTTTTTTAAAACATTTGTCTATAAGCTCATTCGATTTCGCTAGATCCTCTGGATGAACTAGCTGCTCCCATGTCTGCACATTGGTAGAACCTAACTCTTCCAGAGTGTACCCGATCATCTCCGCCCATTGTTGGCTGTAATGCCGTTCTCCTGTTTTTATGTTCCATTCCCAGGTTCCCAGATTGGTGCCTACAATGGCATTTTCAAAAAAGTTTTTGGTCTTTTGGAGTTCTTCGTATTGGGTTTGTTGGGTATGAATGTCTTGGAAAGTACCATAAACTCGAATGGTTTTACCATCGACAACTTCGGGAATCCCAATTAACTTAACCCAACAAGGTTGCCCTGTGGCCTGAATAATTCGGAATACTCCATCAAACTTTTCCCCTGTGGCAATCGCACGTTCGAGCAAAAACTGAATCCGCTCTCGGTGCTCTCCCTCCTCATAATAGAAAATAGCTTGTTCTAAACGGGGTTCAAAAGAAGAGGATTCCCCGTGAATTTCTTTGGTGATATCGCTCCAATAAAGAGATTCGTTCACTAGATCAACTTCCCAATACCCAATTTTGGCTTGTTCGTTGCACGTATCTAAGAATATTTCTCGCTGTTTGAGCTCCGATACATCAATGAAAGCAGCGATCACCCGAATGTCATTTCCGTTTTCGTCCCTCAACACCCTACCTCGGCATTTGAGCCATTTCGTCCGACCCAATCGATGACGGAAACGGAAAACCTCATTGAATTCTTTTTCTTGAAGTTTATTGGATAACATAGACTCGAGTTTCAAACGGTCCTCTCTAACTAAATGTGACCGCCAAACCGAGGTTCCAGAAGGAATTGAGGTGGATGCATCATAGCCTAAAACTTGCCAAAACTTGGCATTAACCCACTCACCCTCCGGATTCTGCAAATCCCAATACCATATCCCATCTAATGCGGATTCCTGCAAAAAATCAAATATAGTCGGATCACTCGCTACTCGCGCATACAAATCATTTTTGAGGTAATCCATTCAAATAAGGAAATTAGAGGGACATTTCACGGTAAAAAACCGATATTGTATTACGAATTTATAAATATTTTTTTATTTTAAATCCGAAATTTCGTAATGTTTCTTTCAAATATAAAAAAAATCTCCAATTATATACAATTGGAGATTTTTTATGTTATCACCTTACCGGACGACAGAGAAGCGTTTCACTTTAAATCCGTGGTTGGTTTGGATGCGCAAAAGGTAATTTCCCGTTGGCAAGAAAGAGAGGTTCCAGGAATAATCAAGTGTTTTATTTTGGGGTGTTACGTCCCGTTTTCCTTGGCGTCTGCCTTGGGCATCTAAAATTTCAAGAATGACATTTTTGGAATCATCCGAGATGGGAGCCTGAACACGAAGTACATCTTGAACAGGATTGGGTGAAAGCGTCAGGATGGAGGTTGGATCGGGTTCAACCGCCGTGGGCTTGGGTGCTACCGACTGAATCCGAAGATTATCGATCGTCCAACCCCAACCTTTTACGAATTGATCGGAAAATAAACGAAACCGAATCAATACATCCTCCCCGGAGGCGAAATTCGAGCCCGTCAACGAAATACTCCTCGGTTTGTATAGTGCAGGTGTAGGGACACCTTCTGAAAAAGGGGCATCTCCGGAACCAAATTTGTTGAATTCAGCCAACCAGGTACGATCGGCGCGACTATCATAGCCATCGGCAAAAGGAACCCAGGTTGCCCCCCCATTGCTGGAACCTTCCACAACGACATAATCCCAGAATTCATCTGAACCGAATGCTGCACCTGTTTCTCCCGGTTCTACCAAGACCACTTCATCAAAAGTCATCACCGCCGAGTCCGCAGGTGACTTCAAACTAATGGGGATGCGAAGTAAGGCCAACTGGTTGGCCGAAAATGGAATTGCAACACCTCCATCTAGTGGCGACAATGCTCCCAATCCATTCGGATACCCCCCATTCGTATACAAAGAGCCATTACTTAAACCCGGGGCTGTACCGATGGTAAAACCTAATAAAGCGAAATCAGATGCTGTCGAGGCATCATTAAAGTTAGTAACATAGGCGGGTTGTGGTCCCGACTTCAAATCGGTGGCGATGAATTCATAAAATGTAGGCGTGGGAGTCGCATTCAAACTAGGACTCGTGTAGGTAGTGGGTACCGTGGTGGTATTTCCGGTTTTGTCGCGGGCCACTATTTGAAAACGCACCCGATCACCCGAGGCTAGGTTCTTGAATACTTCTGGTGCAATGTATTGAAAGCGATCTTGGCTACCTAATGAAAACCGAATATCATCCACTGCTGGATTAAACCTCCGCATCGCAACCGGCGACTGCGGAGTTCCATTCACCTGGTAATTTAAGGTAACCGAGGCCACCCCGTCTTCAAAATTATCAATTACGATGGCCGATGCATCCAAAGTACTGCCAGCTGGAACCAAGTCTGGGGCGCTGGTGATGACTTCCGGACTTGCATTATCAGCAGCTCCCACCTCAAACTGCCAAATGAAATTGGGTGCACTGGGGGGACTTGTCACTGTCTTTTTGAAATTATCTTGAACTGAAAAATAATAGGTTACCACAGCCCGATTATTTGGTATGGGAATTCGGGCCGTATAGGTATTCCCTGAAACAAATGTCAATGGCAATTCTGTAAAACTTCCGTTGTTCGTAAACGTGTAAAACAACTTGGCAGACCCGGGTACCAGGGTTGTATCCGACAAGATATTCACTTGAACATCAACAAACGGTTGCGCCGGAAAATCCCCAAGATTCTCATGAACAATCGAGCTACTTGCCCACCCCATGTCTTTAAACATATTGACAACAATTGGCCCGGGATTCAAATTGACTTCACGGATCGCGGCTGTGGAGGTCATCAACGAATTGACATCACCGGAACCAAAGGTGGCATCATCTAAATGGGATATACTTGAGCCACTAGAATAAACCGTTGGGGCAAATAATTTAACCGGGGAGTTTCCATTGACGGAATTAGCCAAGGGAGCCGAGAAAAATAGATTATTGGTTGTCAATTGGGTTCTCAATTGCGTGGATGGATTCCGAAATAGGCTTGTATCCGTTAAAGATTGCTTTTCACCGTTTTCAAGAAATTTATCGAAAACAAACGGGAGAGTTGTTCCATATCCATATTGGCCTTGAGTACCCGACACTTCCATGGACGCCACGAATCCAAGGCCATGGCAGAGTTCATGAAGAACGACCGAGGTAAGATCGAATTGATTGGGGCCGGGCAATCCATTGGGCCCAAAAAACCAGTTTACCTCACTCGAAAAACGGCAAACGATATCATATTCATTGGGAGAATTCAAATCCTTTCCGGCTAATTTTTCAGCCAAAGCGATAGGATACCAAGTAAAGGGCTTGAGAGCGCCCGGGAAATTTCGATTAAAATCTCCCGCTGTAGCTGAGCCCAATACATTTCGGCCCAAGGGTTGCCACAAAGCTAAAACTCGAATGGGAACGGTGGATTTCAATGTCTCGGCCCAAATATCCACTGCCTTCTGAAACGCCGCCCGAGCATTATTGGGGAAATCAACATATTCCACGATAAAATTAGCCCGATTGGTCTGAGCCACCCGGGCATTCGACGAATTCGATAAGGCTGCCTCAATCGAAAAAGGCATCGGAACATAGGTATTGACATCCGTATAATCCGCCGGACAAATAATGGGCTGCCCCTTTTTGGTTTCCATCTTGCCCGGGAAAGGAACCTGCGCATGCAGACTGCACCAAGCAAAAGACAATAATGTCAATAAAATTCGTTTCATGCGTTGTGTCGTTGAGTTTACCATTCGAATTAGCTAGGGTATCCTAAAATTAAACCATTTTTTCAGGATTGCGGTTGTGAATTTGAGAATCTTATTTCACATTTGAAGCATAGATTCAGAAATCATAGCCAATTTCGAATAGTAATACGTTAAATTCAGGTAATTTGTATGTTGACCCCGGAGGAAATATTGAAAAAAAATTGGGGTTACTCCTCCTTCCGGCCCTTGCAGAGGGAGATTGTTCAGTCAGCCCTGGATCGAAGAGACACCCTTGCTCTACTTCCAACCGGAGGTGGAAAATCGATTTGTTTTCAAGTTCCTGCTCTCATGCTCGGCGGTGTTTGCTTGGTAATCACACCGCTCATTGCCCTGATGAAGGATCAAGTAGAACAGCTAAAAAAAAGAGAGATTCGGGCCGCCGCTCTGTATGCGGGGTTATCTCCAACTGAAATCGATTACACCTTGGATCGTTGCATTTATGGTGATCTACAATTTTTGTACATTTCTCCCGAGCGACTCCTGACCGACCTACTTCGGGTACGGGCAAAACAAATGAAAATTGGTTTGGTGGCTGTTGACGAAGCCCATTGTATTTCGCAATGGGGTCACGACTTTCGCCCCCCCTATCTACGAATTCATGAGTTTCGGGCCGAAGTTTGCCCTGATACGCCCATTCTTGCCGTTACGGCTACGGCCACAGATGCTGTTCGAGAAGATATCATCGAGCACTTAAAGCTTCAAAATCCACAAATCTTCGTTCAAAGTTTTGCTCGCCCAAACCTTGTATATGCTGCAGCTGAGGTGGCTAATAAAGAACGTAAACTCTTGGATATCCTTCAAAAAACGCAAGGATCGGGTATTGTTTATGCACGAACAAGGAAAAGGACAGTCGAAGTGGCTCAGTTTTTACAGAAACAAGGGCACTCGGCCGAATTTTACCATGCGGGTCTTCCCACACAAGAACGCTTTGCCCGGCAACAGCGCTGGATCAACAACCAAACGCGCTGGATGGTAGCTACCAACGCCTTTGGAATGGGCATCGATAAACCAGATGTTCGGGTGGTCGTGCACATGGACTTTCCTGATTCCCTTGAGAACTATTACCAGGAATCAGGTCGAGCCGGGCGTGATGAGAAAACCGCCTATGGAATCTGTTTGTATCAACCGCAGGATATTGAGCAAGCTCGACGACAGATTGAACAAAAGTACCCGGATGTCGCCACTCTTCGCCACCTGTACCAATGTTTATCCAACTATTTCAAGTTAGCCCTGGGTAGCGAACCTTTCGCCCCTTTTGATTTTGACCTTGGAGAATTTTGCTCAATCTATGGGCTCACTCCGCACACTACCCATTTTGCCTTGAAATTACTGGAGGAGTTTGGATTTATTACGTTGAGCGACGCCTATTACAGTCCGTCAAAACTTAGCTTTTTAATGTCCACCTCCGAGCTTTATGATCTCCAACTACGGTCGGCCAATATGGAAAAATTTACCAAGTGTCTGTTACGGCTCTACGGTGGGGAATTGATGGGAAACTACGTTCGCATATCGGAAAATGCCATCGCCCAAGCTTTTTATTTGGATGCTCCGGAGGTGGAAAAATGGCTTGAAAGACTACATGAATCTGGGCTTGTGGATTATCAAAAACAAAAATTTAAACCACAACTAACCTTCCTAACAGCCAGGCAGGATGCCGATCGATTACCGATTGATTCCCAGTGGATACAGCAGCGTAAAGAAAAAGAATCCAATACCTTGGAATCGGTCGTCAGCTATTTAACCGACGACCATGCCTGCCGTATGCAGTACATTCAACACTATTTTGATGAACCACAAGCTCCCATTTGTGGAAAGTGCGATCGGTGTCGTCAGCGCGCGAGTTCTGGAGATCGTGCGGCCCACTATCGAACCAAGCTGTTGGAAGTATTGCCATGCACGGTAGACGAACTGGTACAATCCCCATTTTTTACCGATAAAGGACTTTTACGGCAAGTTCTGGATACCATGATGGCTGAGGATGTCGTTTATTTTAGTAAATTAGGATTTTTACAAACCCGTTCACCTCGATAACTTGTGGATAATCGAGAGGATGTCCGGTGTTTGTCGTACTTTTGTTCCCAAATCGTTCACAAACCTAAAGTAGGTAAGTGCTCATGCGACAACAAGAAAAAGAGGCTTTACAGCTCAAAATACAGACATTAGAAAAAGAAATAACCCACCAAATTCAGGACTGGCGTTCGCTTGGCCAGCGGGCCCTTTGGATTGGGGGAGGCTTGGCGGCGGTATACTTACTGGTACGATCGCTTCCAATCACCCCAGAGAACGAAGAAAGTAGCCTTGAAAATCCTGAGATAGAAACCCAGGAAGAAACGTCTATTGTGTGGTCGGTCGCTCAAGGGTTGGCCACCTCCCTACTTTTAGCAGCTGCCAAAGAGGCTCTAATTCATTTGATCGACAAACTCCCTCCCGACCATGATGCTTGACACACTCAAGATTTCTTTTCAGACACTCAGGCAAACTCAAAAAAAAGGCTTGATTGTCCTATTGGATCCTGATGCCACAGATCGGACATCGTTCCCCCTCCTGTTAGAACTATGCCAAAAAAATCAAATCTTTGCATTTTTGATCGGAGGAAGTCATCTCATTGCAGACGATACTCAATGGCTATTGCAACACATTAAACCAACTGGAATACCAACCTTAATTTTTCCGCATTCAAGCGTTCATTTACAAGCCGGTGCGGACGGTTTTTTGTTGTTATCTTTACTTTCAGGTCGAAATCCAGATTATTTAATTGGTCATCAAGTAACCATTGCGCCATTTTTAAAAAAATCGGAGATGGAGGTACTTTCCACTTCCTATATTCTGGTTGGGGATGACCACCACACCACCGCGGCCTACATGAGCCAGACACAACCCATCCCCTCGACTAAACCAAAAATTGTAACCAGTACGGCCCTTGCCGGAGAACTGATGGGACATCACCTGACCTATTTGGATGCTGGGAGCGGAGCACAGCAACCGGTCCCGGGGGAAGCGATCCGGATGGTTCGAGAGCAGGTTTCATTGCCTTTGCTGGTGGGTGGTGGACTCAATAGTCCGATCAAAATTTTCAATGCCTTGCAACATGGCGCCGATGCCGTTGTGATCGGGAATGCCATTGAACAAAATCCATCCTTTTTAGGAGAAGCCGCTGAGGTGATCCAACAATTTAACTTGAAGAAATATTGGGCCAATTAACCTATCCCATCGCTTTTTTAGGCTTAGGAAGCAATGTGGGAGATCGTTCCTACTATTTGAATTCAGCCGTAGAACGTATCACCCAATGGGGTATCCTCCTTCATCAATCTGATTGGATCGAAACCCCCGCCTGGGGAAATACCGATCAACACGATTTTTTGAATGGAGTCATTGCCCTACAACCCCATGTTGGGCCGTGGAAATTGATGCAAGAAGTTTTAGCCATTGAAACAGAATTTGGACGAAAACGTGAAATAAAATGGGGGCCTCGAACGTTGGACATAGACATTCTTGCCTTTGGGGACTGGCAAGTCCACAGTTTAGACCTAACCCTACCCCATCCCTTTTGCATTGTCCGTGATTTTGTACTAAAACCATGGGCTCAAATTGCCCCCGACTTTAGATTACATGGAAAAACCATTCGGGAATGGGAAAAACTCAACTTATTGACCTCATGAAATTATTTTTTTTGCTTCTCCTCTCCACGATATCCTGTTTGGCCCAACAACCCCTGGTGTTGGAAATCCAAGGGACCACTGCTTCCAAAGGAAAAGTATTCATACGAATTCAAGATGAAAAAGAGGACATCCTAAAGGAAGGTGCCTTTCCGTCAGAAAAAGGCGTAACACCGATCAAGTGGACCATTCCCAAGCGATCAAAAATTGCTATTTGGGCGTTTCAAGACCTCAACCAAAATGGAGAATTAGATAAAAATGCCTTAGGTATTCCAACAGAGCCTTGGGGGATTTCGGGAGGGAAAAGACCGAGCCTCCGCCCTCCGTTACTTCGGGAGATGTGGGTTGATCCGGCCCAGCAGCCCATTGCTATTTCAATTCGCTAAACAGCAACAGGCGCTTTAATTCCAGGGTGAGGATCATAGCCAATCAAGTGGATATCGTCAAAAGTAAAATCCAAGATATCCAGAATCTCCGGATTCAACCGCAATGTCGGTAATGGCCTAATGTCACGACCCAGCTGTTTATTTACCTGTTCCAAATGGTTCGAATACAGGTGGGTATCACCACCCGTCCAAACGAATTCACCAACTTTAAGCCCACAAACATGAGCCACCATGTGGGTTAATAAGGCGTAAGAAGCAATATTAAAGGGGACACCTAAAAATACATCTGCACTTCGTTGATACAACTGGCAAGATAAAACCCCATTAGCCACATAAAATTGAAACAACGCATGACAAGGCATTAGGGCCATTTGATCAATTTCCCCGACATTCCAAGCCGAAACAAGGATTCGGCGAGAATCTGGATTGTGTTTAATTTGGTTGACTGCCTCATGGATTTGATCGATCACTCGACCATCTCGGGTTTCCCAAGAGCGCCATTGTTTTCCATAGACGGGACCTAAGTTGCCTTCGGCATCAGCCCATTCGTCCCAAATGGATACTCCGTTTTGCTTCAAGTATTGGATATTGGTATCACCCCGCAAAAACCACAGAAGTTCATAAACTACTGACTTCCAATGGATCTTCTTGGTGGTGACCAACGGAAACCCTTCTTGCAAATTAAACCGCATTTGGTACCCAAAAACCGAAAGGGTCCCTGTGCCAGTTCGATCGGTTTTTTCTGTCCCGTTTTGTAGGATATGCTGTAAAAGTTCGTGATATACTTGCATAGGATTTAGGAAAGAACCTCAAAGGAGGATGTGATTTCAGCAGAGGATTGCAATTGCGCAGTGGCCGAACAATATTTCTCCATCGATAATTGGATGGCTTTATCTACTTTAGATGCTTCTACTGCTCCTTTGACAAGGAAGTGTACATGAATTTTACGAAAAGGCGACATTTCGGTGCCCTCTATTTTGACTCGATCTCCGGTTACCCGAATCTCCAAATCGTCTACGATTTGACGTTGCTTTTTCAGAATCAACAGCACATCGATGGCTGTACACCCACCCAAGCCCATCAGCAACATTTCCATTGGCCGAGCTCCTGCATTGACACCGCCAATCTCTGGATTGGCATCCATGTGGTTGGCAACTCCTGAAACACCCATCGCTTCAAAATGAAACGCATCATTTATTCTCTTGATCGTAACTTCCATTATTTCACGGATTTTAAAAATGCAAATTTACAAACTTTTCAACCGCCACGACCTAAAAATTAAAACCAATCAAAAACCCACCTTTAACTTCATCTGACCCAATTCACCATTTTTTTTGATTTTTTCCCAATTTTCAACATTCATTTTTGACGTTTTTTTCATTTTCATATTGTATTATTCAAATATGAAAAGGGATTAATTTTATATTTTGACAAAATTTTATTCTGTTATTTAATTTTTGACAAAATTTTATTGGATGAATTTGGATGTTTACCAATTTAAATTATACATTTGTGAAAGAAAACCAACTATTGTTATGAGAAACGATATTGATAAAGAAACCTATCGGTGGTTATTTTCCATCATCCTCTTTTTTGCCATTTCTTTGGGTTTAATCAATGTATATCTTTATTCAGGTCAAACCCTGTTTACAGAGAAAACATTGAAGTTTGCCAGTTCCGTTTTCTTTCTTCTCATCGGTGTAGGATTATGGATTCGTTTGGAATATTTAAAGATTTATTTGCACGAACGGTATGCTTCTCGTAAATTGCCAATGTGGACGTCAGCTGTTGTGGCGGTATTTGCAGCTTTCTGGCGTTTATTTTGATCGTCTATATTAACCTAAACATACAAAAGCCGGATCTCGCAAGAGTCCGGCTTTTCCTTTTAGCGAACATATTTATCTTTTTGCCATTGCCCTTTCCATTGCAATTGGCCATCGGCGCTCCAAAGTTCACCATAGCCGTCTCGAACATCTGATTTCCAATCTCCCCGGTATTTTTCACCTGAGGCAAATGTGTATATGCCAAACCCTGTACGCTCACCTTCGACATAATTCCCTTCGTAGGTATCCCCATTTTTCCAAGTATAAAGGCCTTGACCATGCCGAGCGTTCTCCGACCAATACCCTCGGTAGACGCCACCACCTTCATAAAACCCTACTCCATAACCATGGGCTTTACCATTTTTAACCTGACCAAAATACGATACCTTTAAACCTTTTCTATTTATAAATTCGATCGACATCGGCTCATTCTCGTGCATCTCCACCAAGGCCTTTTTTAGTTCTTGCTCTTGCCGGGATAACTTAGCCAGCTCTTCTTGTAATGCTTCCCGGTAGGCTCTGGCCGCAGCCGATTCCATCGCATAATTGGAAGAATATTTTGTTAACGAGTCAATTTGACGACCATAATACTGCAAACGCCATTCTTTCTCTTTCAATAACTTTTCTTGAATTTGGTATAATTCCCGCCAATCCTGACTCATAGGGTCACCGTAGGCGCCTACTTCTTGCCGTACCAAACTTTGGCGAAACATGGTCATTAAGTTTTGTCGGATCGAATCCGAGGTTACTTGAGAAAGTGCCGGATAAAATGAGTTTAAATCCCCCGTGCTCAAAGCTCGGACGGCCTGATTCATCCATTTTACTTGTTCCACCTCCTGGTGATGTAATCCTTGTAAAAACTCAATTTGTTGTTTTGTACGCAGAAAAAAGGCCAAGGAAATCACCAAACAAAGGCCGATAATGCTCCAATAGATACGTTGTTTTTTCATATACGATTAATATCCTAAGTTGATAGGGGGAAGTTTTTGCATGGTTTTTCGGAAATCAAGTCCGATCATGGCATTGATCCGAATAATGTGGCTTGTTCGGTACTCAAATCCTGAAGGTCGTTGCCCTAGCGTCCACATGTGACCAGCAAAAAGGGTTACATTAGGATTGACCACATATCCTATCCCATTGTAGGTTCGGAAATCTTCAAACGGATTTTTGACAATGGACCTTCCGGAATGCATGAAAATCTCGGCACTTGGGGATACAAAAAGTGTACCCGGCTCAATCTTTTTCTTATTCAGTGGGATATAAGCAAAAAACTTGTAGCGGTATCGATTGGTATATTCCAAAGGAGACTCAACCAAATTGTCCCGCTTCCAACGATGTTCAAATCGGAATTGATGATAGAGCTTCACCCGCCCCATGGCGGGCATCGAAAATAACCACTGGTGCCAAATTCTAGGCTCTAGTGTCACGCGCTCAAACCTGGGATCCTCTTTGTCGGGTGTATAATTAAAAACCAAGGTAGGGCCTACCACCACCTCAAAATTTGGATTCACAAAAAAGTTAATCCCCGCTCGATTGTACACTTGTCGGATACGTCCAGTAAATGAATTGATGTTTTCTAGATTGTTTCGGGTACGGTAATGATGTTCGCCGTAATACCCGATTTTTGAAGAAAACTTCCCTTTCAAATAAACCCCATACCAAATTCCTGTCTCACCTAATGTCGTCTCCGTTTGACCGAGCACAGGTAGAGAAAGCACAAATGAAAGGAAAAAATAAAGTCTTAACATGTTGTTGGATTAACTTACAAAATAGCCATAGGCAATGAAATAACGCATTTTAAGCCTTTTTCGTACATCAATAGGTCCAGTTGCCTTAAATCGTACCAAAGGTTCTTGAAAAAACAAAAAGTCAGGACACTGCCCTGACCTTTGTGGTTACACCAATATGAATCAAGCTGAAATTGATTCCAAACTTTAAGGACGTGCCACCCACTGGTGGGTCCTGATATCATACATCAATCGTTCGTCCGGCCATTCGATGTAATGACGCATCTGAACGAGAGGATCAATCGATCTATTTTTTGACAATTCTCTCCAAACAAACCGTCCTCTGGACCGTGCTTCTTCGGGAGTTAATCGAGGCGAATTAAACGCTTCATTAAAGTTTTTTATTTTCATGGTTTCGGGATCGAAAGATAGATAACCACCCACGGCTCGCCTGGACTTAGGATCATTTCCAACAGGTCGAAGGATCAAATAATACCCACTTGTATCAGTAACAGCTTCGTATGCATCCCACTGAAACAACGATGTTCGTCCTTGATAAAATGCAGCGAACTGAGGCAAAAATCGGGTGGATGGTGTGGCCCCGGGGGCCAGACGATCCATATAAGTCACTATTTGACCCATCAAGAGGGTTTGTTGATCTTTGGTAAAATGCCGTGACGGGTCTTCTTTGGCAGTACACCCCCAGACCAAGAGGGTGACGAGTATATATTTTTTCATGTGCCTGTTTCTATTGGTGTAAAATGGAGTATGGAGGAACACCCCATACTCCATTTGATATGTTTTAACGGTAATTTGTTACCGCAGGATTAAAGTTTGTCCAAGTACGAGTCCAGTCGTTGCTTGAGTCAAAAGCTCCGATGTATGGAACTTGCGTCAATCCTGATGGCACCGTTACAGCGCCTGTCAACAAGGATCCATTAGCCGCCAAGGTAAATCCTGAACCTGCTAAAACAGAAGCGTTGTTCAATCCCGTTCCGGCTAAGGTTGTCAAGATCCGATTACCAGGCTGTGCACTGAACCAAGCAGTTGGTGTTTGTGAACCAATTTGGTAGGGCTCAGGTGTGGTGGCGGTATTGACATTCCGTACGGCAAAACCACGGGGATTTTGAGTGGTTCCTTGTCCGAATCCATCGGTTCCAAATCCTTCGATACCCGCAACAACCACACCGCGTAAAATAAGATCTCCGTTGGCTGCATTAGCTAAGGTACGACCCGAGTTACCTGGATCGATGTAGATTCCGTTCGGATAACCTGTTACGACTGTATTGTAGATCTTGATCCGTGTATTGCGGCGTAAGTGCATTCCATTTTGGAATTGCAAGCTGATCGGTGTTTCGCTTCTTTCTTTAGGACCCACCACGGTGATGTTCGCGAAATTAGGGGCTGTGAAGGGCTCAGACGTGGTACCCTGACCATCGTTATCCACCTCAAATCCGTTGGAACCTGACTGATCCGCCAAAGAGGCTGCACGTACTGATAATCCGAACTGCACATTTCCAGTGTATCCGTTATCCACATCAAAGTCATCATCCAATCCACGGAAAGCCACTAGGTTTTTGGCATCCACTGTTCCTCCAAACCACTCAAATGAATCATCCAAGCCGAATGTTGCCTGCAAGAATTCCAATCGAGTTCCTTTTCCTACGGAACCAAACGTAAATGTATTGACCTCTTGGTTCGGATTGATGGGTACCCCAGCATATTCTACCCGAACGTAACGAAGAGAACCTGAATTGTCATTATCATCAGTTCCACCATGGAATGCACCATATTGACCTTCCAATTCGGCTACGCCACCTGGGTTATTATTGCGTGCACGACCACATATTACTAATCCACCCCAATCACCTGGCTCACGCTCGCCTGGAGCACGCTCGGAGGTGAAAACGATTGGACGATCGGCTGTACCCTCAGCGATGATCCGGCTACCGCGCTGAATGATCAATGTACCTTTTGTAGCACGCTCACCGATGATCACAGTGCCTGGTTCGATGGTTAATACACCCGTTTGGGTGATGGATGTTCCTGCCACGTTTTCATCACGGCCTACACGAACAAAACCTTTTAATCTGTAAATTTTATCAGCCGTCCAACGGACATTTCCAGACAATGTACCTTCTACGGTTACGATTTCTTTGGCAGGAAGTGCCGATACCGTGACTGTAAATGTAGCTACTGATGAAGTCTGACCTTCGTTATCGGTCGCTTGCAAAATGAAAGTAACCACACTACCCACAGGAAGATTCTCAACGCGGTAGTCGTAAGTATAGTCGAGTGTGACCTCCCCGGTAAGGTTCCGGGTATCAACGGGCTGGCCGTTTTTCAAGAGCACTACACTTTTCAATCCGGCAGGCGCATTGATGGAAGCAGCAATTTTAACAGTACTAGCTACCGTAGCCGATGCCGATGAGGTGGGTAGGGTGATGGTTGGAGCTGGAAGTGGTTCATCCTCCTGACATGATGTCAAGAACAACGAAGCTGCCAAAAATCCGACATACGCTACACTTTTGAAACGGGTAAACATACGTTTTTTGTTTAATTGAAAAATTTAAAATAAGCGATAAGAAAGTCCTAAAGAATATTGACGCCCAGGAAGGAAGGATGCGTTGATCTGGTCACGGCTGGTTTGGAATTTCCCATCTCCGTTGGCATCTTGCATCAATAAATTTTGGTTGTTTAATAGGTCTTGAACTCCTCCTTTCAACTGGAATTTCTTTCCAATGCTTTTGGCGAAGGTAATGTCCAAAACATTCCGGGGCATTTCGTACAGGTCAGGGTAGAATTCAAATCCGATAGCAAAAATCCGGCGACCAACGACATTGTATAGCACATTGACTTGGAAATCTTTTTTCGGATCGTTGTAAGTCAAACCTGCATTAATGATGTAGGGTGACTGTCCTTGAAGCGGGCGATCATCCGATTGGCCGACGGCCTGGGCACCCAAATCCACCCGGCTATAAATAAACGCGGCATTGAACAATAGAGAGAGTTTATTGGTGAAAGTAGAATTGAAAACACCATCTAGGTCTTTCTTCACCTCAAGCTCAACTCCGGTACTATAGGCGCGTTCACCATTGCGATACGTGAAGGTTTTGGCTCCGCCCGAACCAGCACCAGGTTCAACAAAAGTCTCGATCGAGTTGGAGAATTTCTTATAGAAATAGGCAAAACTGATCAACTGAGTAGGACTAGGATAAAACTCGTACCGGACATCAAAATTATGGATGTTGGCAGGCTTCAGGTTGGGATTTCCTTTATAAACAAAATTATAATCGAAATCAAAAAAGGCGAAGGGAGCTGTTTCTCTAAATTCAGGCCGGTTGATCGTTTCTCCGTAAGCGGCCCGAACCAACGATTTCTCAGAGAAATTATAGGTGGCGTTTACGCTTGGAAGTACACTCAAAATCGGGAAGGAAATCGAAACCGGGCCTCCTCCAATGAAGGCACTTTGCATGGCTTGGGTATTGTCCTCCACCCGAACACCCGTGATCAGGTTCAATTTTTGCGTGATAGGCAAATTCACCTTTCCGTAATACGCAAACTGTTTGTTTTGAGCCCGGTAGGAATCCGACGGGTTGGTTTGTTCGTCAATCTTGATACCCGTCGTACTGTTGATATTGGAAGTTTGGAATAGTTGATCGATCGTACCTAGAACTAAAGCTTGGTTAAAATTGAAGGAGCTTGAACGTACGTATCCAATATTTCGTGCGTCGAACGTCCGTTTTTTATCTTCCCAGAAGAATCCGACTTTCGCCTCTGCTTCTCGATTTTGAATGAATTTAAACTTTTGATTCACACTCACGTTGGCCATGTGAGCTGTTTCATTCATAAAGGAATTGAAACGACCGAGGAAGAAAGCTTGCGCAGCTCCGGTAGGAATGTATAGAGTTGTCTCCCCGTTGTTTACGTCCGAACGGTAGCGACGGTAATCGGGTTGATCACGGAAAGATGTATTAAATCCATAAACCCATTCCAGTGTTGTTTTTTTCTCGTTGAAATCATGCTTACCCATCAACTGTCCGGTATAAATTCCACGGTATACCTGATCAAACGAATGATCGTTAACTCCACGGTTTTGTTCGATGTGGCGGCCACCCCGATCAACATACCGCGAGTTGCTCATTTGATTGAATAGATTTTTAAAATCAATGCTATGATTCTCATTAAAACGAACTGACCAGTTGTGTAGAATACCTACTCGAATATTTTGACTGTACTGGGCATCTTCAAATTGAAAGATGGGGGATAATACATCGCCATCTGTCGCATCAAAATCAGCCCGATTGACCATGAAGTTGGTGCGGCTATTGGAATAGTTCACTGTTGTAATATTACCAATTTTCAAATCTCCGCGATCGATCACATAATTTCCAGTTAGGGAAAAACGTTGGTCTGGCATCGCTTTGATGGGGCTCGCCACCCAGTTGTTTCTCAACTGACGACCAACTTCACTTAATCGATCCGGATTATTGGCCACCTCATTGATGCTGCTAGGAAAAGAGGAAGGTAAACTTTGGTATTTATTATTAAAACCTGTCCAGTAGTTAGGGCCCATGTCACCTTGATAAAAGTCGCGGAAGGTGGTTCCCTCACGAGCGGTCAGGCTGTAAGAGAATTCCAACGAGTTTTCATTTGGGATGTTCTTGGTAAAAATTTTCACCACTCCACCGGCAAATTCTCCGGGAAGTTCCGCATCGGGTGATTTGAAAATCAAGAGACGATCAATTTGAGAAGAAGGGATTACATCAAAAGAGAAGGACTTCACATCGGTCTCCATGGAGGGGGTAAACACATTGTGCAGCATAACATTATTGTACCGCTGATTCAAACCCCGAATAATTAAAAAACGGTCTCCCGTGATGGTCACGCCTGGAATACGCTTGGCGACCTGAGCGGCGTCTCGGTCAAGTGAACGGCCGATTTGTTGGGAAGAAATACCGTTTACGACCATCTGTGCGGCTTTGATTTCAGAAATCACCGAAACCTCAGAACCCGTGATGCGCTTGGCAATGACTTTCACTTCCTCGAGGGTCGCATTATCCTCTATCAACAGCGCATTGATCTCGGTCACTTGAGATGTCTCTACACGTACTTTTTCAAGCTTTTTGGTCTGATAAGAAATGTAGGTAATCACCACATTGTAAGTACCGGCAGGAACCTTATTTATCGTGAAAAACCCAGATAAGTCGGTAATTGCACCCAAGGAAGTACCCTCGACGGCAACCGTTGCACCGATTAACTCCTCATTGGTCTTGGCATCTTTAATATACCCTCGGATAGTTCCCGATTGAGCAAAAATTTGTGTGCTAAAAAGCAGCGTGAGCGAAAGAATCTTGTAGAACTTGTTCATTATTGGTTGGTCTAATCACGGTGCAAAACTACCCTCCCAATGTTACCTCAATGTTATGCCAATGTTATAGAATCGTAGAGTGGAATTTAATGATTTGTTGATCTTTCGACCTAGTCGGCTTGCATTGAAAACGTGTACTTTTGGTTAAAAAACATACGATGGGACTACGCGAAGAACGTATTTTAGAAGAAGAATGGCAGGAAGAGGAATCTGGCCTAGACGATACCGAGGAATCAGAATATGGGGACGATTGGCAAGAGGCCTAAAAAATTATCGTACCTTGCAGGACTATATTGAAAAATCACTGCATGAGTTTTGAATCTTTAGGATTGCATCCTGCCCTCTTACAAGCATTAGCTGAAGAAAACTACCAACAACCTACCCCCATACAAGAAAAAGCCATTCCTGTTATTTGTCAAGGAAAAGACCTATTGGGTTGTGCACAAACGGGAACTGGCAAGACAGCCGCCTTTGCCTTGCCCATATTGCAACGGTTATTGGAACATAGTCCATCCCGGTCCAACTATCCTCGTGCGGTCATCATCACGCCTACTCGTGAGCTTGCCATTCAAATCGGGGATAGTTTTAAAACCTATGGGCGCCATACTGCCATTCAGACTTCCGTCATTTTTGGTGGAGTAAAAGCGGCTAAACAAATGGCTAGTTTGAAGGGGCGTGTCGATGTGCTCGTGGCTACGCCAGGTCGATTCCTAGATTTATTCGGGCAAGGTTATATCCGATTAAATCAACTTCAAGTGTTTGTTTTGGATGAGGCCGACAGGATGTTGGATATGGGATTTATACACGATATCAAGCGGATCATTCAACTCTTACCCACTGAACGACAAAATCTGTTTTTTTCAGCCACCATGCCGCCTGCCATCACAAAGCTAGCACAAAACCTATTGGTAAAGCCAGTGCGCGTGGAAGTAACTCCGGTCTCTAGTACGGCTGAAACAATTCAGCAACAGGTTTACTGGGTGGATAAATCGGATAAAATGGCGCTATTGCTTTCGGTATTGTCCAATTCAGCATGGAACCCTGTTTTGGTATTTACCCGAACAAAACACGGGGCAGATAAAGTCACCAAACAATTGGAAAAAAAGGGGATTCGGTCGGCCGCCATCCATGGAAACAAATCCCAAAATAATCGACAACGCGCTTTGGAGGATTTCAAGTCGGGGCAAATTCGGGTTTTGGTCGCTACCGATATTGCGGCCCGTGGCATAGACATCGACAACCTTCAATATGTCATTAATTTTGAAGTTCCCGAGGTCGCAGAAACCTATGTCCACCGAATTGGCCGAAGTGGCCGTGCCGGAAATTCAGGCAGAGCTGTTACGTTCTGTATGCCCGAGGAGAAAGCGGATTGGCTTCAGATCGAGCGTTTGATTAAACAAAAAATCGAGGCCTCCACTTGGAAAGCCCCGACTGTATAAATTTCATCTGGTGGATGTGGCCTTTAGGTCAACATCCATCGGAACAGTAAAAAGAAAATAGCCGATAGCAAGATCGAAACTGGCAAGGTTAAAACCCAAGCAATGGCGATGTTCCGAATGGTACCTGCTTGCAAGTTTTTCACCCCTTTACTAGCCACCATGGTTCCAGCAATACCGGAAGACAAGGTGTGCGTTGTACTAACGGGCAATCCACCCAAAGAAGCCATACCAATAGTTGCAGCAGCCACCAGCTCGGCCGATGCCCCTTGTGCGTAAGTTAGGTGAGACTTTCCAATCTTCTCCCCTACAGTCACAACAATCCGTTTCCAACCGATCATGGTACCAAGACCTAAGGAAAGCGAGATCAAAAGTACAACCCAAAAAGGTGCATAATCTGTAAACGCGCGAATACCTTTTTCCTCTTTGGTGGCCAACTTCTCCAACATGATTTTATCGGCTTCACTTAGATTGATGGATTCATTGGAGATCAGTTTTTTCACATTGTTAGAAATTAATAGGACATCCTTCCGAATTTCCAAATTATCAGTATCACTGAACTTAGCTTTTCCTGACAAGTCCTTCAGTAGAGCAGTACGCTCAAGGGTTTGATTCACCCGCTCAATGTCCACTTTCGCCAGATAAGTTGTATCGATTTTTTGAATGGCTTCTTCAATTCGGACGATATCCGGGCGTAATTGTCCCAAATCGCTGTTGGGGTTAACGGCAAAGTAAGCGGGTAGAATACCAATCAAAATCAGCATCATCAAGCCAATTCCTTTTTGCCCGTCATTCCGGCCATGAAAGAAGCTGACTAAAGTACACGTGACCACCAATGTCCAGCGGATCCAAGGCGGAGGCATTTGATTTTTCTTGGGTTCCGACGTGATTTGCTGCCGAATCTCCTTACTTACAGACCACCGGATGACAAACATAAGAATAATCGCTAGGGAAAAACCGATCAACGGAGCCAAAAATAAGCCCGTGAAAACGCTTTTGGCTTTATCCCAGTTGATGGCTGCAATCCCCATTTGGTTGTCGGGAAGTAACGCATAACCGAGCCCAACACCCAAGATCGCTCCGATTAGTGTATGCGAGCTCGAGGACGGCAAACCAAAATACCAAGTACCGAAGTTCCAGATAATGGCCGAGACGAGCAAGGCTAAAACCATGGCAATACTTTGGTAAACGTTTTGGTCAACCAGTAGCTCAACTGGCAAAAGATTCACGATGCTTAGCCCTACGCCTACTCCCCCGGTGATTACCCCAAGGAAGTTCATAATTCCCGACCAGATTACCGCCTGAGTGGGCTTTAGTGAATTGGTATAAATAACAGTAGCCACAGCATTGGCTGTGTCATGGAATCCATTGATAAATTCAAAAGCACACGCCGCGATAATGGCGATGCTCAGGAGAATAAAAATGTCGAATTCTAGTCCAAACATAAGATGTTGTTTTTTGATGAATCAGCGTTCATATTGGTGGGGCAAAGTTCTGACAAAATTCCTGTGTAGCCAATTTTTTATCTGGCTCTAATATTAAGTTAATGTTAATTCTTAGGCCGTTTCTTTGATCGCCAATTGACCACAGGCAGCGTCAATGTCTTTTCCTCGGCTACGCCGAACTTGCACATTCACTCCTTTTTCTTGTAAGAACCGTGCAAATTTGTCGATTGCTTGGGGATCGGCATTCACATACTTTGCTTCCGCAATGGGGTTGTACTCAATAATATTCACCTTGGAGGGCACTTTTTTAGTAAACTGCCAGAGCTCTTTTGCATCTTGCAAGGTATCATTAAATCCATGAAATACGATATACTCGAATGTAATTCGATTCTGAGTCTTTTTATAGAAATAGTGCAAAGCCTCCGCTAGATTGGCTAAGCTATTCGACTCGTTGATGGGCATGATTTGGTTTCGTTTCTCATCATTGGCGGCATGCAGTGAGAGGGCTAGATTGAATTTCACTTCATCATCGCCCAGTTTTTTGATCATTTTGGCAATGCCGGCTGTGGAGACTGTGATTCGTTTGGGAGACCAATTCAACCCCTCGGGAGAGGTAATGTGATCAATGGACTGCAATACGGCCGCATAATTCAAAAGTGGCTCCCCCATGCCCATGTACACAATATTGGTGAGAGGCGCCTGGTAATGTTCTTCAGCTTGCTTTTTAATCAATACCACTTGATCATAAATTTCAGCCGCCTCCAAATTTCGAGCCCGATCCATGTAACCCGTCGCACAAAACTTGCAAGTCAAGGAGCAACCCACCTGAGAGGAAACACAAGCTGTCATTCGATCGTCGGTGGGAATGAGCACTCCCTCCACCAAATGGCCATCGTGTAGGCGAAATCCTGACTTGATGGTTCGGTCAGCACTTACTTGCTGGCTATCCACTCGAACAGCCCGGAGTTCGAAGTGGTCTTTTAAAATTTGGCGGGTGGTGAGCGATAAATTGGTCATCTCATCGATGGAGGTGGCCGATTTTCTCCACAACCATTCCATGATTTGTTTACCACGAAACGCCTTTTCTCCTTGGGCCACCAAAAAGGACTGAAGGTCTGTTAAGGAGATTTTTCGTATATCTTTTTTTGTAGAATTCACTTTCCTGAAATTTCAACAAAATTCCACAAAAAAAGGCACATACCCAAAATCCCTCCTTTGAATCGATATTATTTATAAACCATCCTACCTAGGATTGCGTTTTTCAAAGAAAACGGTAACTTAAAGGATTGAAAAGAAATGTGACCATGGTGCGAGTGGTACTTTGTTGGCTTTTTTGTACTTCCCTAGCCTTTGCCCAAACGGAAAAGCCGTTTGGTTTCCACTTTACATCAAAAGGTCAGAAAATAGCCCGAATCCCGATTGATGTACAAGCCAACTTGGTGATCTTAAAAGTTACTATCGATCAGTCGGATACTTTGCAATTTATATTGGACACTGGCGTGAGCTCGACGATCATCACAGATCCAAAAATTGCGGATAAAATCGGCTTTAAGTATGTACGGACCGTGCAGGTTTCAGGTGCTGGTGAGGAGGATCCCATCGAGGCTCGCGTTTCCATTGGCCATACTTTACGAATTGGAGACATTCGAGCTTTTAAACAAAACTTAGTGGTTCTGAACGAAGATGTCCTTCATTTATCGGAATTCATGGGTGTCCCGATTCATGGTATTTTTGGTTATGACTTATTTTCACAATTTGTGGTGACCATCGACTACGATGCCAAAGAGTTGTATTTCCGAGATCCCAACTCATTTCGACCCAAAAATATCCATGGCACTCCCTACCCTCTCACCGTAACCCAAACCAAGCCCTTTACCGAAGCCGTCTCTCTGGCGACAGCGTCGGATGACCCACCCCAACGAGTTCGACTTGTGATCGATACGGGAGCTGGCCATGCCTTGCTGCTCAACCAAAAGTCGGCACCCTCATCTGTATCTCTACCCGAAAAGACCATCCGCTCCCACTTGGGGCGTGGATTAAGCGGAGAGATCAATGGTCACATTGGGCGTTTGCATACCTTTCAACTCGGCACGCTGAATGTCCAAAATATTTTGGCTTCTTTTCCCGATAGTACAGCCTTTGGAGATAAATTCCCTACATTGGAAAAGGATCGGCAAGGCAGTATTGGTGGTGAATTTTTGAGGCGATTCCGGGTGACATTCCATTACAAAGCTGGACAATTCTACCTCAAACCAATTCGAGCGAGATTTCGGGAGCCGTATGAGCATGATATGAGTGGGATGGAGATCCGGATTAAAGGTCAAGACCTAAAAACCGTTGTCATCCACCGGGTGATTGAACAATCACCTGCCTATTTAGCGGGGATTCGACCCGGTGACGAAATTATTTTTGTGAACAATCGAAAAATGGATCAAATGTCGATCACCGAATTGTATAAGTTATTATCCTCCAAGGAAGGCCGAGATATTGAACTTTTCCTTAAACGGGATCAAGAAGTGATTTTCGCATATTTTCAGTTACGGCGATTTATTTAATTACCACTTCACACCAATAGCGATCTGTCCACTGACTCGAACACCCGCACGATACAGTAATTCATCTGTGGCGTTGGTCAGGTTTGAAGAATAATAGCCACTGGATTGATTGGGCGTTTTTTCAACATCCTCGGTTTTGGTCAACCACCGCAATCCAGCCCCCAACGACATATCAAAGTAAAGATGCTCAAATAGAGTATATTGAACACCCATAACTAGACTAGGTTTAACACTAAATAGACGGACATCCCCACGGTGAACAAAAGGACGGATGTCTGGCTGACCACTTTGATCAGGGAATAGGGTTTCGAAACCGCTTCGATCAAATGAATTGACCGAGTAATCAACCAGCAACGAGGGTGCCCAATACACTCCACCACTACCGCGCGCATCGAGCCAAGTACCCTGATCCAAGCGTTTGAAAGTAGGTACATAAAAACGACGTTCCCATTGCATAAATCCACCTTGCCATTGATTGAAATTATCTAGGGTAGCATTATTCTGAAGGTAAGGATTAAAAAAAGTTTCTTCAGCGCGGCGATACCGGATGCCCACCAGAAGCGAGGTGCTTCGGGTCTGGGCGCGATTCATTTTTTCCACCCCAAACGACATGGCATTGGTGATCAAGGGAAGAGGATAGAACTTAAACAATGTCAGTGATTTAGGCTCGGTGGATTGCCCAAATGTAAAGGTAGAACAAACCAAGATCCCAAAGCAGACCCACGATCCCACCCATTTTTTCAGTATATTTGTCATGATTTAAATCGAAATTATCAACAAATGTAGGCACTTCAATGCACATTTGGCTTGATTTAGATCATAAAATTATTTGCCACACCGTTTACCTAAAATGAAGCCGATTAAACTTTTAATTCTCCTTATTTCCTTTACTGTTAGCTATTATTTATATCACAAAAAATTACCCAATTGGGATGAGTTAAGCCATGCTGTTCAAACGGAGTCCAATAGCGCTCTACCTAAAAAAACCTTATGGCCTGATGCAGCGGGTACCAGTCAGATCATTACCCGAGCCAACTATGTAGCCGGATATTCCAAACAGCATCATCAATCCATTTGGACCTTTCATATCTTAAAAAACACCTATGTCCGGGGCGAGGCCAGCCGGCAAGGAAATCAATTTCAACCGGATCCTTTCATCAACGGTCGGTCACCATACCCCAGTGACTACAGCCGATCGGGATACGACCGAGGCCATATGGTTCCGGCTGGCGACTTTAAATGTTGTCAATCGTGGATGGACGAGACCTTCTACATGAGCAACGTAGCTCCTCACGAATCCGAATTCAACCGGGGTACCTGGGAACGTCTAGAATCCTTGATTCGGCAGTGGGTTCGGCGAGATAAAGAACTGTATGTAATAACGGGTTCGGTATTTGAAAAGAATCCAGAAAAGATTGGACGGAGCTTGAAAATCTCGGTACCTTCGCATGTGTACAAAATCTTAGTTTACAAACCAGATGATGTATCTCAGGCGCGAATGATTGCTTTTTTATTACCCAACCGAGAAACTGGAAACAGGCGGTTCAGTCAATTCGTTGTTAGTGTCAAAGAACTAGAGCAAAAAACAGGAATTAACTTTTTTGCCAACATGCCCAAGGATTGGCAGTACAAACTTGAAAAGCAAAATCAATGGATCAACTGGGCCAACTAAATCAGCCAAAAGATGTCTTAGAGTATTTGGTACAGGAACTTCGAACTCTGGCTCGAAAGCACCCAGCGGAGGTAACCCCTTTGGTCGAGTATTTGGTTACGTTTCCGTTTCGGAAAGAGCTCTTCGATCAAGTTAACCAATGGGCCAAGGATCGAAAATTTGTGGCGCTGTTGTCGGAGATTGGAATGTCGGATCATGAGGGATTTTGGTCGGAGTTGAACGATAAAGTTTCATTTAAAATTCTACCCCCGATTGTTTCCAGTCAGGAATTTCTAGAAATCATTCGGCGATATTTTGATCAACCAACCGATTATTTATGGGTACAGCGTATTCCAAATGAAGCTTGGGCCCAGTTTGCTTCCATTGCTACACTTCCAAAACCTGTGTATCAAAACTTTGAAAAAGAGGTCCTCAACACACTCCATGTATTGGCTCATAAAGTGGCTGCCATTGGGATCGAACGGGAAGTTATTTCAAAATTACCTCATCTAGACGATCTGGATTCGCCTTTTCTTGCAGTAAGCCGTGAAATTACCGGATTTGTCGAATCCCGCATTTTTCAACAGAATCGGGAGGAAAGTGTCGATTACAAGCATATTCGGGTGATCATTGGGCAGTGTCAAACCCAAATCAATCAATTATACAAACACAAAGATCGATATGGCATTTCACTAAAAATGACATTGCTCATTCGAAAACTAGAGAAATACCTTTCCCGAATGAAACAACTATTGAGCTGGCTTGAAACCCAAGATAGCTCCGAGCGACTGGAGCGAACCATCCGGTTGTTCAAGGAAATGGTAGAGACCCAAAATACCCAGCAGTCGATTCGAAAATATTTGAGGGAAACCTTGCAATTTTTATCTTTTAAAATTGTTGAAAACACCTCCAAAACAGGTGAAAACTACATCGCCACCACACCCAAGGAATTCTGGATTTTATTTCGTAAAGCTCTAGGTGGTGGTGTGGTCGTGGCCTTTTTGTGCGTATTCAAAACGTTGATTTACTACCTACACCTGCCCATTTTTTGGGAAGCTTTTTTCTATAGTCTTAATTATGCCATCGGCTTTGTTCTGATCCATCTTTTCTCCTTTACGCTAGCTACCAAACAACCGGCGATGACGGCCTCAACGATCGCTGCAACGTTAAGCGACGGGGGGCGCAACAAAGATTGGCTTCAAAACTCCACCAAGTTGCTCACCCGGCTCATCCGGAGCCAGTTTATTTCTCTCCTTGGCAATGCCATCATTGCATTTCCTGTTGCCTTTGGAATTTCATGGTTGGTTTTTGGAGTCAGTACATTCCACATTGCAACCGAGGCAAAAGCAATCAAAATGGTGGACGAGTTACACCCGATTTTCAGTCTAGCCCTCCCTCATGCCGCGATCGCTGGTATTTATTTGATGATTTCTGGCCTTATTTCGGGGTACTACGAAAATAAATGGATCTACGGAAATTGGCATATTCGGCTTAGTCAAAACCGCCGATTACAGCGCTTAATTTCACCTCCTAAATTAAAACGACTGGCTGAATTTTTAGACGTAAACGTAGGGGCACTCTCCGGAAATATTGCTTTAGGTTTCTTTTTAGGTTGTACCTCTGCCATTGGTTTTACTTTTGGCCTTCCTCTCGACATTCGGCATATTACTTTTGCCTCCGGAAACTTCGGTTTGGCCGCCGCCGGACAAGCGTTTCCGCAATCCGAGATCATTTGGTCTATTTTAGGGATTATCGGTATTGGCTTGGTCAATGTTTTGGTTAGCTTTGGCCTTTCACTTGTCATTGCCTTTAATTCGCGTGGTACCCGGTGGCCCGAGATAAAGGCCTTGATGGTGAGTCTAATTCGCCAGTTTTTTCAAAATGGTCACGCATTTATTTATCCAACGAGTCGCAAGAAATAAGCACCATGGCATTTTCCCTTTCATCCCAATATACTCCTACGGGAGATCAACCCCAAGCTATTGAACAACTCGTTCATGGAATTGAACGGGGCGATCGCTCCCAAGTATTGCTTGGGGTTACAGGATCTGGAAAAACGTTTACTATGGCCAACGTAATCGCCCAAGTAAACAAACCCACCCTTATTTTAAGCCATAATAAAACGTTGGCAGCTCAGTTGTACGGTGAATTCAAGCAATTTTTCCCGGACAACGCTGTCGAATATTTCATTTCCTACTACGATTACTATCAACCCGAGGCCTACATCGCCACGACCAATACCTACATCGAAAAAGACCTACAAATCAACCAAGAGATCGATAAATTACGATTATCCACGGTATCGTCTCTGATGTCCGGCCGGCAAGACGTGGTGGTTGTGGCCTCGGTTTCCTGTATTTATGGTGCCGGGAATCCCAATGAATTCAAGCAGAATTTAATTCCCATGCAGGTTGGTCAGCGGATTAGCCGAAATCAACTGTTGTACCGTTTTGTTGAAATTCTTTATTCGAGAACTGAAGTCGAGTTTTCTCGAGGAACGTTTCGGGTAAAGGGAGATACCGTTGATGTCTTTCCGGGCTACGCCGACTTTGCCTACCGCATCACATTTTGGGGAGATGAAATTGAAAGTCTCCAGCGTATTGATCCATTGACTGGTAAAAAACTAAGCCAAGAGAAGCAGATCGTCTTGTTTCCAGCCAATCTTTTCGTCACAGGAAAAGAAGTGATGTTTCAGGCCATGCAAGAAATTCAAGATGAAATGATGGCTCGGGTGAAATATTTTGAAAGCGAAGGCCGATTACTGGAGGCACAGCGAATTCAAGAACGAACCGAATTTGACCTGGAAATGATGCGCGAATTAGGTTATTGCTCGGGTATTGAAAACTATTCTCGTTTCTTTGACAAACGGAAGCCGGGAGACCGACCTTTTTGCTTATTGGATTATTTTCCAGAAAATTTTCTATTGGTCATCGACGAGAGCCATGTATCGGTGCCGCAGATTCGAGCCATGTGGGGAGGAGACCGGTCGCGAAAAGAATCGTTGGTTGACTATGGTTTCCGCTTGCCTTCGGCCTTGGACAACCGTCCTCTAACTTTTCAAGAATTTGAACAATTAACTCCTCAAACGGTATTTGTAAGCGCCACACCCGCCGATTATGAACTGAGACGGTCCGAAGGGGTGGTTGTGGAACAAATCATTCGACCTACCGGATTGCTCGACCCCGAAATTGAGGTAAGACCCACCCTAAATCAGATCGATGATTTGTTAGAAGAAATCAATGATCGGATCAAAAAACAAGAACGCGTGTTGGTAACCACCTTAACCAAGCGGATGGCTGAAGAACTGAGTCGTTTTTTAGAAAAAGTAGGAATTAAGGGACGGTATATTCACTCGGAGGTCAAGACCATGGACCGGGTGGAAATCCTCCGGGAACTGCGCTTGGGTGTTTTTGATGTATTGGTGGGGGTCAATCTACTACGAGAGGGCCTTGATCTCCCGGAAGTGTCCCTTGTGGCCATTATGGATGCCGACAAAGAGGGCTTCTTGCGGGATATCCGATCGCTCATTCAAACCATCGGTCGAGCGGCACGAAATGAAAACGGGAAAGTCTTGATGTATGGGGATAAAATCACCCAGTCCATGGCCAAAGCCATCGATGAAACACGGCGCCGAAGAGAAATTCAAATGGCCTACAATGCAGCTCATGGCATTACACCAAAAACCATTCTGAAAAGCCGTGAGGCCATTATGGAACAAACTTCGGTGGCAGACTTCAAACCTTCGACTAAGGTCTATGTGGAACCTGAAGGATTTTCGATCGCCGCCGATCCCGTTTTGGCTTATTTATCGAAAGAACAACTTGAAAAGGTATACCAAGAAACCAAACAAAAAATGGAACGGGCGGCCAAGGAACTTGATTTCTTGGCGGCTGCACGCCTGCGAGATGAGTTGGCGCAGCTTCAAGCAAAATTAGAAACAGCCTAATCCCTATGACCTAAACGCGATGGTCATTTCGGTATTGAGTCGGACTCATTCCTTTCCTTTTCTTGAATGCCTTGTTGAAATATGAAATATCTTGAAAACCACTTTCAAAGGTAATTTCTTGAATAGACTTTTGGGAGGTTCGTAATTGCTGACAGGCGTGTTGAATTCTAAATTCCATCAATACCTCAATAAACGTTTTTTGTGTCATACTTTTAAAATAGCGACAAAAAGAGGTCACCGATAACCCCGCCACTTCAGCTACTTCAGCCAGAGTGATTTGATCTTGGTAATTTTGAATCAAAAACTGATAGATTCGATGAAAACGAATGGTTTCAGCAGGAGACGTCAAAGTGGGATGCCAATCGGAATCTATTGGAATCAGTTCGACCTGGGCTAGGTAATGCACGAAGGAAAGCCATTGGATTAATCGATCCCAGGAAGATGCTTGGACCAGCTCGAGTAATTTTTCATGTAAGGTGGGCCGATGGGCAGCCGGAATCACCCAACCGACATTCGGTCGTTGAAAGAGGTGTTGGATTTCCTGCATTTCAGGAGTTTGTAAGAATTTCCCTTCCCATAGAGACGCATCAAATTGAACAACCAAGGCTTCTACCTCCTCATGGGAGTCAGATGGCGTATTAATCCAACAATGGGGAAGATTGGGACCTAACCAAACCAAATCGCCGGCCTCAAAGGATTCGACCTGACGTCCCACATACCGCTGGCCTTGCCCTCGAATAATCCATGTCAACTCATACTCTGGATGAAAATGGTAAGGTGCATCAAATTGTGGCAGGCTAAATCGCCTCACCAATATAGAGGTAGAGGTGGGTGAAGGAATTCGCTCAAAAACCGCTTTCATTTTCTTATTTTTTCTAAATACTTCAAATAAAATAAAAGTTTAGATAAAATAAACCAAGAACTTGGTAAAAATAACCACGGGAAGAAGTTTAAAATTAGGCAATTTTGTGAAGAACAAACTGTACACACGTTATGCATCTGTTGATCGATCAACCTTATACTTTGCCTCAAGAAGCCATTGATTTTTATCAAAAAAATCGATTTATCAAATTAAAACAGGTATTTGATGCCGAGACATTGGCTTATTATGGCGAGGCGATTTCGAAAAAAGTAGCCGAGCTCAATGCCCAGAGCAAACCATTGGAACAGCGAGACACCTACGGGAAGGCCTTCTTGCAAATTTTCAATTTATGGACACAAGATGACACTTGTCGGGAATTTGTATTGGGTAAACGGCTTGGACAGATTGCGGCCGAGCTGATGCAAGTTGATGGGGTTCGAATGTACCATGACCAGGCACTTTTTAAGGAAGCGGGTGGTGGAATTACCCCATGGCATGCTGATCAATACTATTGGCCTTTGGAAACCGATAAGACTGTAACGGCCTGGATTCCCCTTCAAGAAGTTCCTTTGGAAATGGGCCCATTGGAATTTAGTGCCGGGAGTCATCGAATTGTGGAGGGGCGCGAACTGGCCATTAGTGACGACAGTGAAAAGAAAATAGCCGAGCGATTGCGCGTAACCGATTTTGAGCATGTCGTGGAACCCTACGAACTTGGGGAGGTTAGTTTTCATTCAGGTTGGGTGTTTCACCGAGCCGGTGCGAATCAAACGGATCAAATTCGAAAAGTCATGACAGTCATTTACATGGATGAGGACATGATACTCAAAGATCCTGAGAATGAAAATCAGCGAAAAGATTGGGAGGTATGGTGCCCAGGTGCCCAAGTTGGTGAAGTGATCAATACGCACATCAATCCGGTAATTTATAGTAAAAAGTAAATAAAAAGGGGGGTGTTCATTGGAACACCCCCCTTTTTATTTTCGGGTCTTAAAAATTATTTTTTACCAACCGCTAAATCTGGGTTCAACAAGTCATAGAACTGGTTCAAACGAGGCATCAAGATGATCCGAGTTCTCCGGTTTTGCTGACGTCCTTCTTTGGTGTCGTTACTCGCCAATGTATTGAATTCACCACGTCCAGCAGCAATCAATTTATTAGGATCTACACCATGGTCTTTTTGTAGGATACGAACTACCGATGTGGCACGTTTCACACTCAAATCCCAGTTGTCATCGATACAATCTGTATTGATGGAAACGTTATCCGTGTAACCTTCAATCATGACATCCAAATCTGGACGAGATTTGATGATTTGAGCGATTTTACCTAGCACCGCTTTAGCTTTGGGGGTCACACGGTAGCTACCTGAGTTGTACAACATGCGATCCGACAAGTTCACGAAAACAACTGTTTTGTCAACTTTAATATCCACGTCCTGATCTGCGATTCCTTCAGCCAATACACCTTTTAGGTTAACTGCCAAAGCCAAGTTGATAGAATCTGCTTTGTTCTTAGCCGCCATCAACATCGCGATATATTGATCTTTTTGCTCCAATTGAGCCAAAGTACGATCTACATTTTTTGAGGCAGTTTGTGTTAGAACAGTAAGGTTACCTACCTGCTCCATTTGCGTGTCACGAAGTTTTTTCAAATCTGCCACTTGAGAACGAAGATCCGTGATTTGCTCATCGCGAAGCTGCATAGCCGATTGGTTATTTTTGGCTAAGGCTTCTTTTTCTTGCTCACAAGAAACTAATTTATTCTTGAATTCATTGACAAGGTTGCCTCTCTTCTCTAGATCTGCATTAGCTACCTCGAGTTGTTTTTGAAGATCAACATACTTCTTCTTGGCAACACAGGAGGACATAGCCACACTCACCGACAAGCCTAGGGCAAGCATTTGGGTCAGCTTCATAAATAATAGATTTTAAGTTTAGTAAATCGTTTAAATTCTGCGCAAAAATAGGATTTAGAAACTTAAAATGCACTTAATATCAAATCTCTCATGTCAAAAAATGATAAATTATCGATAAAATGAATGAGTAAGCCCAAAAAAAATTTAATTTTTCTCAGAAATCAAGGGTTGTGATAATAACTTCCGAACCTGATCCAAAGGTAATTTTTCAACGAATCCCTCTGCAGATTTCATGGATTCCGCCGAAAACAGGGCATTCAAAATAGCTTCCTCTGTCGCTTCAATCGCTGCCAAAAACAAAGGAGAAATATGGTCATTGGAAAGGGGAGGTTGCTTTCGATCCGTTGAAAACGAAATAACGTAATCCCCGGAACCGTTGGAGGCAATACCGCCGGTCCGGGCCAGCCCTAGCATAGCCCGAGAGGCCAAACGCTCTAGTTGGCGCGCATCCAAAGGGGCATCGGTCGCTACGATGATCATACACGAGCCATCCGTCGGATCATTGAGGACATCGGAAAGAAAATACTTACCGAGCGCCTTGCCAATCGGATATCCCCCTATGAGCAGGGTCCCACCAAAATTGGCTTGAACCAAAACCCCGACTGTATAACCGCCTACCTTGGCTGGTAATCGCCGAGAGGACGTTCCGATCCCTCCTTTCCAACCAAAGGCAATGGTTCCTGTACCGGCTCCGACATTCCCTTGGGCAACCGGACCCGATCGGGCTGCATCGATCGCTCTAAAAACGTCTTGTTCTGTGATGGACATCGCCCGGATGTCATTTAATCCCCCGTCGTTTGTTTCGCCTACCACGGCATTGACCGACCGAACTTTTTCATTTCCCGACTGGGCCAATGTATATCGATTGACCGCTTGTATCGCCACAGGAACACTCAACGTATTGGTCAGAATGATCGGAGATTCAAGGGTACCCAACTCTCGGATCTGAGTACTACCCGCTAATTTTCCGAATCCATTGCCTACATAAACGGCAGCTGGTACTTTCTGCTGAAACAAGTTGCCTGCATGTGGCAATAGGGCCGTGACACCCGTACGGATCCTGTCTCCTTCGATTCGTGTGACATGCCCTACCAAGACACCTCCTACGTCGGTGATGGCATTTTGCGAGCCCGGTGGCAACACACCCAAAGATAATCCCCAAAGATCCCGTGGACCTTGAGCCCAAGTAGAAACGCTTATCAGTAAGCAGAGAAAAAGACGCATGCTTTTTTTGAATTGAAGTTACAGAATTTAAGAAAAAAAGCGTCCCACCAAACAAAGGTGGGACGCTTCATATGTTTCCGTAATCGGAGGAAGATTCATCAGGTATTATAAAACCAAAACGCTGTTTTGCTCAGAGGCAAAACCATTAGGAATCCATTTGTCGGCCTCCTCGTCGTTCAACCAAATTTGATCATCCACAACATAACGAAACTGCACCTCTTGTTCGGTAGGTAACTCGATGGTCGCTTTGAATTCCCCCGTTTTTTGCTTTTTCAAGACATGTGCCGAGGCATCCCACTGATTGAATTCGCCCACAACCGCTACTTTACTTGCGCCCTCTACCACACCAGCCGGTACTGCAAAAGTGACTTTACATAAAGGCTTTGATTTCAGAAATTGCTTTTTAATTGCCATACGTACATTGATTGATTTGACACAACAAAGTAATATTATATTAAAGTCAATTCAATGAATATCAGTAAGTTATCTTTAAAAATTCTTTATAAAATGCAATGATTCGACCAAAAAAAACTATTTAATCTAACCGATTAATTCGAATCTTTTAAAAACTTAGCTGCATCTTTGGCAAAGTAGGTGAGTATAACGGAGGCACCAGCTCGTTTCATACTCAAAAGGACCTCCATCATCACTTTTTTCTCATCCACCCAACCTTTTTCCCCGGCTGCTTTGATCATGGCATATTCGCCAGACACATTGTACGCAGCGATGGGAATTGGAAAATGGGTGTGTAAGGTCTGAATGACATCCAAGTAACTTAAAGCAGGTTTAACCATCAGGAAGTCGGCCCCTTCCATCATATCCAACTCACCTTCTACTAAGGCTTCTTGTTGATTGGCCGGATTCATTTGGTAGGTTTTTTTATCTCCAAATTTGGGCGCCGAGGATAAGGCATCACGAAAGGGTCCATAAAAAGCGGAGGCGTACTTGGCGGTGTAGGACATAATCGAAACCTGGTTGAATCCGGCTTGATCCAGCTTGGAACGTAGATAACCGACTCGACCATCCATCATATCGGAGGGGCCAAGAATATCGGCTCCGGCTTCTGCCTGGGCGACGGCCATTTTACCTAAGATTTCCAAGGTCTCATCATTCAAAATAGCTCCATCCTGCACAAGCCCATCATGCCCATCGCTAGAGTAAGGATCCATGGCCACATCGGTCATCACCATCAAATCTGGGAATCGGGCTTTCACGGCACGAATCGCCCGTAAATACAAGGTATCAGGCTGGATGCTTTCCGTGGCCAATCGATCTTTTTTTTCGTCTGGATAATGTGGAAAAAGGCAAATTGTGGAAATACCCAAATCAGTCACTGATACAAGTTCCTCCAATAGGGTATCAATGGAATAGCGAAATATTCCGGGCATAGAAGGGATGGGATGTTGGACTCCCTCACCCTCTTGAATAAACATGGGGTAGATAAAGTCAGATACCCGAAGATGATTTTCGGCAATCATTTCGCGAATGGCAGCCGATTTTCGATTTCGACGCGGTCGTCTTGTCAGTAGGTCAGACATGAGTTAAAATTTTAATGGATCGATCGATTTAAAGTGTCCGTTTAACGAAATCATGTGTTTTGCTTTGGAGGTCTTCTCCAGGGCCTCCACCACCAACTGAAGGTGATTGGCCAAAAAAGCGAGTCGGTGATTTTCAGTCGCAATTTGCAAAAGCGTATATTCCTCCTCCAAAGGCAGTCCGACCTTGGGAGCCAATTGGAAACTAATAGGGATCTCACTAGAAGGTACCAAAGGCATCTGAACCCCCAAAAGATCCAAAAATCGCTCCCATACATTCAGGACGATTTCAGTATTGGGAGCTTTGGGATCATGGCATTCAAAAGCCGCGGGATAGGTAACTTGCCCCCCAGCAAAGAGGTGCCCGGGCATGGGATTGACAAAATCCAGCAGTTGAAACACGTGGGTACCTACAGTTCGTATATCCATTTCCCCAGTATCATACTCTTTTTCAACGGCGACAATTCTCATTTCGGTTCCCCAATTCATCAAGCGATCCCCAATGTAAGGGACAATACCGAATGGTTTGGACTCTTCCAAGCACCGCCGGGTGAGTTCTTGATAACGAGGCTCAAAGATATGTAAATTGAGGGGTAGCGAGGGATAGGCTACCAAAGAAAGAGGGAATAATGCCAGCATGTCGTATTTTTTTTATACAACTAGGGAGATACCTTGGGGGTTTTCAAAGTGACACCCACGGTTAAAATTCCAGAAAGAGTATCCTGCCTCATAAACTGTTCTACCTCCAAAACGTACTTCCCAGGAGGGAGCGGAATTAACTTGTTCAGCGATTTGGATGTGATTTTATGGTCAAATAAATCGCCTAGGCCTTTTCCAAACGGTTTTCCGGTTTTGGCATCAAATAAGGTTAATTCTTCTAATTGAGATTGAAGAATTTTGTTTCGCTCATCCCGAAGGGTGTAGCGAATGAACAAATTATAATAAGGATAATCGATGGAATTTCGGATCAAATAAGAGAACTCATAAGGGGGTGCGTTCGTCGGTATTTCAAACGAAAAGCGGGGCTTTTCTTTCAAAGCCCAGCCTTCCTCTGGCATATCTTTTTTTCCTTGAAAAAGGCCATCGGTTTGACATTGTGTTCCTAAGAAAGCACTTAGTAATAACCAAATTAACCCATGTTTCTTTACCATCTTATGCCTCTTTTTGGGGAGGACGATTCCCTCCATTTCGATTCGGATTTTTTCTTCGTTTTTTTGAACGAGCAGCTTCTGAACGAACAGCCTCAGTTTCTTTATTCATCCCTTTTTTATCTGGGACAACCGCTGGTGGTACTGGTTTCGCTGGGGCAGGTGCATTGGATTTCGACTGCACTTTTTGGCGTTTTGCCACCTTCCCTCGAGCGGCCAATTTTTTATCTAATCGAGTAAGCTCATCGTTAAGGATCTGTTTTTCAGTCACTTCTGGAGCTTCTTCGTTCAAATCGGTTAGTGAAATGGGTTTGATCCCTTGCTTGTTTAGCTCTACGATCGATACCACTTGCTGGCAGGTAATGGGATGCCAATTGGTGTCGTTATTGTAGCTAAACCACATAATTCTCCTAAAAATATCCGTCTTCTGGAGATGGGCTAACCCTTTTTGAGTGGCGAGAGGACGATCTACCTGTGGAATTTCAGACAGAGCATCCACATAGGTTTCAAGCTCATAATTCAAACAACACTTCAATCGACCACATTGCCCTGAAAGTTTAGCCGGATTAAGGGAAAGGTTTTGGTACCGAGCAGCGGCGGTTGGTATGGTTTTGTAATCAGTTAACCATGTAGAACAGCACAATTCACGTCCACAAGAACCAATTCCACCCAATCGAGAAGCTTCCTGACGAAGCGAAATTTGCTTCATTTCGACTCGAATTTTGAATTCGGAGGCGAGAAGTTTGATCAGTTCTCGAAAATCGACCCGATCCTCGGCAGAATAATAAAACGTGGCTTTTGAGTTGTCTGACTGAAACTCCACATCCGACAACTTCATTTGAAGATTTAGGGTTCGGATAATTTCTCTGGCTCGATACATCGTTGGGAGATCCCGATTGATGGACTGCTCGTGTTTTTCCATGTCGCGCTCGGTGGCTAAACGAAGTAACTTCCCGAGTTCGCTGGTGTCTGCGACATTCTTTTTTATCATTTGAAGCCTAACCAACTCACCTTGCAAGGAAACTGTACCCATGTGATACCCAGAAGGCATTTCACAGACCACAAAATCACCAGTATATAGGGTGAGCCGATCGGCATTTCGAAAATATTCTTTTCGCCCTCCTTTGAATTTGATTTCCACCACATCGTATTGCATGTGGGTCGGAATATCCATATCGGATAACCAGTCGAATGAATTGAGTTTATTACATCCACCGGTTCCACAAGATCCTTTACTTTGGCAGCCTGGAACGGTATCACCACCGATGACCCGAATACTACCACATCCGCCTGTTGAACATTGACCACATCCCATAATTCTTGTTCACATTAATGATTCAACAAATCCAAACCGATATCTCTTCGAAAATATTTGCCACGGAAGTCAATTTGGGTCGCAGCAAACTGCGATTTTTCGCGAGCCTCCTCCAACGAATTCCCTAGACCTGTGGCAGCTACTACCCGTCCACCGTTGGTTACAATTTGACCGTTTTGTTCCGCTGTACCGGCATGGAAAAGGATTGTATCTTCGATGGGCGCTGGGAATGTCATCACATCCCCTTTTTGATAAGCCTCGGGATATCCCCCTGCCACGACCACTGTTGTCATGGCGGTTTTGGAAGAAACTTGCAATTGGACCTCGTTCAACTTGCCGAGAGCAGCTGCTTGTAAAACTTCCACCAAATCAGACTCAATACGAGGTAGCACCACCTCTGTTTCAGGGTCTCCCATTCGTACGTTGTATTCAATGACATATGGGGTTCCTTGATCGTTCATCAATCCAATGAAGATAAAGCCACAATAAGGGATATTTTCGGATTGCAAACCTCGAACAGTCGGTATGACTACTTCTTCCTCCACGCGTTTCATGAAGGCGGCATCGGCAAAGGGTACCGGCGAAACTGCCCCCATACCACCCGTATTTAGGCCTTGATCTTGTTCACCAATCCGTTTGTAATCCTTAGCCTCGGGGAGCAGGATATAATTTTTTCCATCTGTTAAAACAAAAACAGACAATTCGATTCCTTTTAAAAATTGCTCGATGAGCACTTTTTCGCTGGCTGCGCCAAACTTTCGGTCCTGTAACATGGATGTCAGCTGAGCTTGGGCCTCAACTACATCCTCGGTAATGATGACCCCCTTGCCTGCCGCTAGGCCATCCGCCTTTAGTACGTATGGACCAGGCTGAGCTGCTAAATACGCCAATCCCTCCGCCAGCTGGTGTGCTTCAAAGGTAGCTGATGAAGCGGTGGGGATCCCATGGCGTTGCATAAACGCTTTCGAAAAATCTTTCGATCCCTCCAATTGGGCACCGAGTGCCGATGGCCCAATGATTGGAACCTGAGTTAAATCAGCATCTGATTTAAAAAAATCCACCACTCCTTTCACCAAAGGTTCTTCAGGACCCACCACAACCAATTCGATCTGATTTTCTAAAACATAGGATTTGATCAGCTCAAATTGGGTAGGATTTCCGGGTAGATTGGTGGCAATTTGGCTCGTTCCCGCATTTCCGGGGCAAACGAATACCTTATCTACCAAGGCGGACTGCCCTAATTTCCAAGCGAAAGTATGTTCTCTTCCACCTGAACCTAAAATCAATATATTCATACTAATGATTCGTCTATCGTATTGTTTATCACCTATCCTAAACTCAGGTGATGAATGCAAAGGTCGCTAAGAAAATTCAAAATTGAAACCGTTGTAGGATAAAACTACAGGTTTTTCCCTACAAATCTAGAGGAAATCCACCATAAATCGACCGTGAAATGGATACGCATTGGCTTCTTTTACCTCCCCATTATCTAATTTATTTAGACTAATTAAAAATAATATACCTTATTATTTGGAAATATTCTAAATAAGGATTTACCTTTGAGGCATCAAATCGAAGACAGATGTTGACCACCGATAAACAGAAAGCACGTTTGGCATTGCAGCAGTACTTGTTACTGCATGGACTACGCCAGACGTTGGAGCGAAACTTGATTTTGGATGCATTCCATGATACCTCCGGCCACTTGGATGCCGAAACCCTCTTCCAGCGGTTTCAGAAATCAACTCATCCGATTTCAAGAGCGACTATTTACAATGTCCTTGAGGTTTTACTGGACGCGAAGCTCATTCGCCAGCATCAATTAACGGGTCATAAAAAGACCTATGAAAAAAATACAACCCGGCAACATGACCACCACCTGTGTTTGACTTGCCAGCGTGTCACCGAATTTTGTGATCCCCGTATTCAATGGATTCAAAACAACGTGGGTCAAGCTTTGCAATTTGAGATTCACTCTCACGATCTCACCCTGTATGGTTATTGCTTAACACCTGATTGTCCTCATGCCCCATGAAAAGTGTCATTTTACTCATCCACTTGGCGCATTTAAATTTCCATTCGGATACCACCCAATATCCACCTTCCTCGGTTCACTTGGATCCCGTTGTAGTGACTGGAAATGCACAACCCACCACTCTCCGGCAATCGGTGTATCAAGTTCGGGTGATTGATCGACTTCGGATCGAACAAAGAGCTGCGACCTCCGTGCTTTCCATTCTCACCACCGAATTAGGGGTTCGCTGGGCACAAGATAATGCCACGGGTACAGCGGATATTCAATTGATGGGTATGTCGGGACGAAATGTCAAAATATTACTCGATGGTGTCCCGTTGCCAGACCGGGGAGATACCCGAGAAAGCCTTTTGCAAATTGATCCCAATCAACTGGAACGAATCGAAATTGTAGAAGGTCCCCTTTCTGTTATGTACGGAACTGATGCCTTAGCCGGTGTGATCAACCTCATTACCAAAAAAAATACCCAAGGTTGGGGGCTCAACTCCCGCTTACAAGAAGAAACGGTGGGCCGAGAATATCAACCCTTGATGGGTCGTGGCCAGCATATTCGTTCCCTTCAAGGCCATTATCAATGGAAAAAATGGACCCTTGAAAGTGGAATCACCCAGCAAGATTTTGGGGGTTGGCAAGGAACCTCCATCAGCAGAAGGCCCACTTGGCTCCCTAAAAATCAATGGATCTCCTTTGCTCGATGGCACTACCAGGGAGAAAAGACCAGCGCTTGGCTGAGATCCCAGTACGTAAATGAGGTAATCGAGGCGCCCGGTCCGATCAATCCGCTGACGCAAATCGCCCGAGATCAATCTTTTATCACCCATCGTTGGATGCACCAAGGGCATTACCGCCACCGATTTCATGCCGATTGGGTCTTTCAGGCTGATGCCTCGTTTACAGACTATCACCGGAGGACCCTGACAACCCAGTTCAATTCGGAAACCAATGCCCGAACCTTATCAATGGGGGCTGGTGAACAGGACGTAGCGATCATCCAACAAGGGGTTTTTCGGCCCACTCTTTCTGGGAAGCTTTCAAAGTACTGGTCATTGCAAACCGGAATGGAAGGCACTTGGGAAACCATGCTGGGACAGCGTATCACTGGAAAGCCGGAAGTCTTAGACCTCGCTTGGTTTATGATTCCTACCTTTCAGAAAAACGGCCTTTCTTTAAGGCCTGGATTCCGTATGATGCAAAATTCTCGGTATGATGCTCCCCCTCTGATCCCTTCCCTTCATACCAAATGGGATATCAACGACCAATGGCAATGGCGCACCTCGTTTGCTCGGGGATTCAGGGCCCCCTCATTACGGGAACTATACTTTAATTTCTTTGATGCCAGCCATTCCATTCGAGGAAACCCGGATTTACAGGCTGAATATTCCACCAATTACCAATCCGGCATTAGCTGGACCAACCCACGAACCAAACAGGTTTTTCGAAAATGGAATCTCCAAGGATTCTATAATCAATATCAAAACCTGATCACCTATGGTCAAGATCCCACCGATCCAACGGTTTCGATGACCATTAACCTTGAAGCTATAAAAACGGGTGGAATCACGTATGAAACATTTTGGGGTGGCCGATTATGGGAACTTTCAGTTGGGTTTTTAGCCTTGGCTCGGGAGAATCTCCTGAAAAACGAGCAACTACCCTCCTGGCTATGGACGCCCGAGATCAATCTCAACGGTTCTTATCATCTTGGAACGTCAGGTTGGCAGCTGGGTATCTTTTATAAATTCACTGGGCCCCGACCTCTCTATGTCGTCGATTCCAACGGGATACGACAAGGTTCTATTGACTCATTCCAATGGATGGACCTCACGATGCAAAAGAAATGGAAAAAGAACCTGTCACTCCAGTTTGGACTTAAAAACGCCTTCAACATTACCGAAATCCAAAATACCACAGGTACCGGTGCTGTCCATTCGGCGGGTCCTACCTTACCCACCAGCTATGGACGATCCTACTTTATAGGCCTCTCCCACCGCCTGGGTTCCTAATTACCTTACATTTTATTCAAAACACAACATGAAACATCCTTTTTTTAGGCTGTCTAGCCTTCTTATGGTCTTTTTACTACAAGCTTGTCAGGTAAATGAGCCACCGCTTCCACCCAATACACTTCAATTTGAAAGTAGGGAACTAGGGATGGAAGAAACCGCAACCAGTAAAGTGATTCGGCTGCAACTTAGTCGACCCGCCGAAACGGCAGGTCAAGTCGTACTTCAAATGACGACCCAAGACCTGCAATATGGGACTCATTTTACCACCAATCCGGCTTCAACGAATAATCTGCTCACTCTACCTGTGAGTGCCGGCCAGTCAGAAATTACCTTTACCATGGAAAGACCCTCGGGTCAATTTTTTAGTGGCCAAGAATTCGTTACGTTTCAAATTGCTTCCTCCTCCGAATTCCCGACTGGGACAAACGCCCAATTGATGGTCCGTTTTGGCTCAATAGTATCCACAGGCCAGACCATTCAACTTAATGGAGGAACTGGTGGAGCCAATGCGATTCAGTCGGTGTTCCTTCATTTGGCGACGAATACCCAAACGCCCGTGGCGAGGGCCAGCTGGGACCTGCGGTTGAGTAACGGAACCGACTTCCGAGTATTCATCAACAATATGACTGCCGCAACCGCCCTAGTCACTTCAAAGACCGACTTGGCTAGTGTCACGTCGGCAGATACGGTAGGGCGAAACCTAGCATTAACCATGTCGGCTGGACAAATGAACTTGGTTGATGATGTAACCGGAGCTTTTTCAAGATCTGTGATTCCGGCTATTTCGGCCGTCGATGCGGAAAATCCAGTGATCATCCTACAACGGGGCACGGGAGGAGCGACTCCCAGAACCGACCTACTGAAGGTCCGCATCCTACGTCAAGGAAATGGATACCGAATTCTCTACGCCCGTTTACAAGAAACCAATTTTCAAACTTTGGATGTACCCAAAACGACGGGTTCAAATCCTTTCCTTTTTGTCTCTTTAAGTGCTCAGCGGGTTGTGCCTGTCGAACCCTCGCGGTGGGACTTATCCTGGGGTGGATTTATTTACCAAACTGCTTTGGCCACGGGCGAATTGATCCCCTACTACTTCTCCGATTTGGTCTTTATTAATGCCCGTGCCGGAGTTCAGGTGGCCCAGGTTATGCAGTCAACGATTCCCTATGATGCATTTCAAGCCGCCAATTTGACCGGTCTAACGTTTTCCTCTGCACCAGATGCCATTGGATCATCTTGGCGTGTCACTTTTGGGGGTGTCGTGGGAGTTCGAACTGATCGTTACTATATCATAAGAACCCAGGGCGGTTCCATTTATAAGGTACGATTTCTCAATTTCACTTCTGCAGATGGTGGCGAACGCGGTCGACCCACCTTAATGTACCACCTAATTCAAAAGTAATGTTTTATGAAAACTTTCAAATGCTTAGTATACATCCTTCTCTTCGGTAATGTCCTAACCGCTCAAGCACAACGGATCATTTCGTTATCTGGAACATTGACCGAGATTGTCGTGGGATTGGGGTTGGAAAAAAAACTAGTGGGGGTCGATGTGACCTCCACATACCCTGAGTCTATTCAGAAAAAAAACAAGGTTGGACATGTGCGCCAGGTAGGATCCGAGGCCATGCTGAGTTTAAAGCCTACTGAGGTCCTTGTCGTCCAAGGGAGTGGGCTCCGGCCAGAAATTGTCCGACAACTAGAACAAGCTGGAGTGCGGGTTACTCAGTTTCAACAAACACTCACCCCCGCTGGAACCGAGGCGTTAATCCGGCAGGTAGCGGCTCATTTCAACCAAGAGGCCAAGGGAAAACAAATGATCCAGGCAATGCGATCTCAATTAAAGAAAGTCGTCCCGGGGCCAAATCCACCGAAGGTATTATTTATTTATGCTCGAGGAGCAGGATCCCTTCAAGTAAGTGGACAAAATACCTCCGTAGATCAACTTATTCGATTGGCGGGTGGCAAAAATGCGATCCAAGGCTTTGAGGATTTCAAGCCCCTGACCTCCGAGGCATTGGTTGCTTCTAATCCTGATTACCTTCTTTTGTTTCATTCTGGCTTAGAAAGCTTAGGGGGAATCGAGGGTCTTTTGAAAATTCCGGGCCTTCAATACACCACGGCTGGTAAGAAACGCCAAATTATTGAAATGGATGGATTACTGATGACTGGATTTGGTCCTCGACTTGGTTTAGCCATTCGAACTTTAAATAAGCAATTATATCCATGAAAAAAGGGTCATTCCTACTCGTGTCGTTCGGGATTCTGGGAGTTTCCATTTGGCTAGGACTTACCCACGGGGCCATCTCCATGCCTTGGCAGGATGTCCTATCGGTACTTTGGTTTAAAAGTTGGGGCCAATCCACCAACCTGGATCAAGAATCTATTCTATGGTATATCCGTACTCCCCGAGTCATTTTGGGTGCGGCGGTGGGAGCTTTACTGGGTATGTGTGGTGCGGCTATGCAGGGATTATTTCGGAATCCGCTAGCCGACCCAGGCTTGACAGGTATTTCAGCCGGGGCCGCGCTTTTTGCTGTTTTGTGGATCATCCTTGGTCCTGTGTCGGAATTCAGCACACATCCGTTCATGCTCTCCGCAGCAGCATTTTTGGGTGCCGCATTGTGCTCGTTTGTCGTTTATCAATTGGCTGGGAAACATCGCAGCACATCGCCTGCCACGCTACTTCTTTCCGGTGTGGCACTAAATGCTTTAGCAGGTGCTATCACAGGATTCTGTTTATTTATCGCGACCGACGTCCAATTGCGATCCATCCAATTTTGGACCATGGGTAGCCTAGGAGGGGCTTCTTGGGAAATCGCTCAGGTGGCCTGGTTGGCTCTCGCCCCCGTGGTATTTTTTCTGCCTCGTTGGGCCAAACATTTGAATGCTTTCTCGTTGGGTCAACCCGCCGCCACCCACCTAGGATTACCGGTGCCACGGCTTACTGTTGGAATTTTACTCATTTCTACTCTCGGTGTTGGAGTATCCGTGGCATTGTGTGGAGCCATTGGCTTTATAGGTCTTGTGATTCCTCATGTGGTTCGCTTTTTTGTAGGTGCCGATCACCGCTGGGTGATACCCGGGTCGGCGATATGTGGGGCCGGTCTCCTTACCGCAGCGGATGTGGTCGCCCGAACCGTGGTCGTACCTGCCGAACTACCGATTGGCATCGTGACGGCACTTTTGGGTACTCCCGTATTTTTTCATCAACTACGTCGATTTCAAAATGCGCATAAACTATGATTCAAGTTGAAAACATTCAAGTATCCACTGCCCAGAAAGTCCTCCTTTCAGAGGTCAGCTTCGAACTTCACTCAGGACAGCATTATGGCATATTAGGTCCCAATGGCGCTGGTAAATCGACCCTCCTACGGGTTTTATGTGGAGAACTTACTCCTCAACGAGGGAAAATTACATGGTCCGGTCAAGCTTTGGCTCATTGGAAACAAAAAGAGTTGGCCAAAAAACGAGCAGTATTAGTTCAACAATCCGAAATCAACCTCCCATTTACAGGAGCGGAACTTTTGGAGATGGGTCGATATCCTTATTTTGACTATTTCCCGGGCCCAAAAGACCACGACGTTCTTCATTTCCTTTGTCAGGAATTGGAGTTGGCGCCCTTCCTCAACCGAAGCATGTCCACCTTGTCGGGTGGGGAGCAACAACGCATCCTTCTCGGAAAAGCCCTGGCGCAGCTACTGGAAGAGCCCACTTGGGAAGGCCTTCGAGGAAAGGTTTTGCTTTTGGATGAGCCCGCCAATAATTTAGATCTTTACCACCAGTTTTTAGTCCTGAACCTTGTAGAGAAAGCCCAACAAAACGGTCTAACTGTGTTGACTGTTTTCCATGATCTCAACTTGGCCAGTCGGTATTGCCAACACGTTATTTTGTTAAAAGGAGGCACCATTGTCGCCCAAGGACCTCCACATAATGTCCTAACTACTCAGACCATTTTTAGGACTTTTCATATTTCAACGGAAATTGATCATTCAGGACCCTTTCCGCAGATTTTAATTCCTTCATTTAATCCTATACAATCCAATGGAAACCGTCACCAACTCACTTTTTGAACGCTACAATAGTTTAAAAAACGCGCATCCGCAGCTTCGCCTCAGGGAAGCGGCTCAGCACCTACATGTTTCAGAAGCCGAATTAATCGAGGCTCAAGTTCAAGGAAAATCCCTTCGGCTCAAACCCCAGTTCCAGGACATTTTAAGTTCCATTCCAAACTTGGGCGACGTCATGGCACTTACTCGAAATGAATCCGTTGTTCATGAACGAAAAGGCACCTACCAGAACGTATCCTTTTCGGGCCACGTGGGCTTGGTACTGGGTGAAGATATAGACCTTCGACTCTTTTTACATCAATGGAAATCTGCCTTTGTGGTCGAAGATGATCGAAATACCAGTATTCAGTTCTTCAATGCCCAAGGGATGGCCATTCATAAAATTTTTCTTCAAGCAGGGAGTTCCCAGAACGCTTTCAAACAACTGGTTGATCAGTTCCGATGGGATGATGCAGAGCCACTGCACATGGAAAGTCAGCCCAGCAAAAGGGTAGAGGAACCAGACACTGAAATCGACATACCTGCGTTCCAACAAGCTTGGCGGGACCTTCAAGACACACATGATTTTTTTCCCATGTTGCGGAAATTCAAGGTTTCACGAACCCAGGCCCTTCGTTTGGCTCCTCCAGGCTTTGCAGAACCCATTTCTATGCAAGGACTTCAGCAGGTCATGCACCAGGTGGTAAAGGAATCCTTGGAAATCATGGTTTTTGTCGGAAATCCAGGATGTATTCAAATTCATACTGGCCCGATACACTCATGGAAACCAATGGGGCCATGGTGGAATGTTTTGGACCCCAGATTTAATTTACATCTCCGGGGAGATCAAGTTGCCTCGGCCTTCCTAGTCAAAAAACCTACAGCCGATGGAGTCGTGACTAGCCTCGAATTATTTGATGCCGAAGGCGAACAACTAGTTCAGTTTTTCGGAAAACGCAAACCCGGAATCCCAGAGCTTCCGCGTTGGCGTGGTATTCTTCAGGAATGTTTGTAATGAAGCATCAAGTCCGCTTTTGGCGGACTTGATCTTGTACAGACCTTCCAGAAAGCGAGTCAAATCTTGTCGCATCGTCATAAAATTTGGTCGATACCTTCATCATCTACTTGAGGCTTTCTGTATATTTGGTCTCTATTCAACCAATCCAGAACGATATGAATTCTCCTCTTCGAGTACTTGTGGTAGGCGCTGGCAATATGGGCGCTTCTCATGCCACCTCCTATCACCACCACCCTGGCTTTCAAATCTGTGGTATTGTATCCACAGGGGCGAGCAAAATCCGTTTGAATCAAAAGTTAGGCGGTGGTTACCCCTTATTTGATGATTATTATGCTGCACTAGCCGAAACTCGACCCGATGCCGTCTGCATATCCACTTACCCCGATACCCATGAGCCTTTTGCTTTAGCGGCAATCGAATCAGGTTGCCATGTATTCTTGGAAAAGCCTATTGCCGATACCGTAGACGGGGCCGATCGTGTCCGGAAAGCCGCTCAAGCAGCCAATAAAAAGGTAGTGGTCGGTTATATCTTACGGCACCATCCTTCGTGGGCCAAATTTGTGGAGTTAGCCCAAACGTTGGGCAAGCCATTGGTCATGCGCATGAACCTGAATCAACAAAGTCATGGCGTGATGTGGGATGTTCACCGAAATTTGATGAAAAGCCTGAGTCCCATTGTAGATTGTGGGGTTCATTACATTGATATCATGTGTTTGATGACCCGAGCAACCCCAATTTCAGTGACAGCGATCGGGGCCAGACTCACAGAGGATATCCCAGCGGGGAACTACAATTACGGACAACTTCAAATTCGGTTTGATGATGGATCTGTGGGATGGTATGAAGCGGCCTGGGGACCCATGGTTTCAGAAACTGCCTTTTTCATTAAAGATGTGATGGGGCCCAAAGGGTGTGTTTCGATTGTGGCCAAAGATGCCGGGGCAGCAGGCAAATCAGATGATGTAGACTCCCACACCAAAACCGAGTCCCTAAAATACCATCGAGCCGATATAGATGAAAAGAACCACTTTCTACACGCCGATACTTGGTACGACATGGAGGATGAACCTAATCACCAGGAATTATGTGATCGCGAACAAGCGTATTTTTATCAAGCCATCACAGAGAATCTCGATCTGACCGATCATCTGGCCGATGCAGTCAATAGCCTCAAAATTGCTTTTGCTTGTGACGAATCAGTGAGAACGGGGCAGGTTGTCCACTTATAAACCACCCACTTTTCAAAAAAAATCGGTACCTTCGAGTTCCGAAATTGGAAAAAGAAGGATGAATTGGAGTAAATCACCCTCCCTGATCGAATATTCATTTCTATTGATTTACCTGCTCTTTTATGGCTGGTATGTATTTAGATTGTATCGAATGTCCAGACGCCTGGGAACTAAAGCCCGGGCGTTGATCATAAAACTCATTTTACGCACCTTTGCCTTTGGCCTAATTTGGGTAGCCATACTAGGGCCCAGTTTCGGAAAGACGGATCTAGAGTCGAGGGCCACTTCCAAAGATATTTTTTTCGTTGTCGACTTATCTCGATCCATGGATACCCGGGATGTAGCTCCGTCTCGTTTAGAAAGGACCAAGCTGATGTTGGCCCAACTTATTGAAGAATGCAAAGGAAACCGAATGGGACTTATCGTCTTTGGCGGACACGCTGAGCTTCGCGTACCCTTAACTCATGACGACCAAGCACTTTTATCTCAGGTATATCAACTTTCAACCAATCAAATGACCGCCTCTTCGACCGAAGTGTGGTCGGCCACTGACTTGGTATTGAAAAAGTTTGAGTCCTCAGCGCTCACCCACTCGGTTGCCCAAGTAGCTGTTTTGGTGACAGATGGAGAGCACTTTGGATCTGCCACCCCTAGCTTCGCTCGCCAAATCCGGCAGGCTGGAATCCATTTTTACTTAATTGGTGTGGGGACACCCCAAGGGGGGCCAGTTTTGAGAAACGGTATGGAACAACGATCCGAGACCGGAACCACGATACTCACCAAACGAGACGATGCCTTCCTTAAACGAAAAGCCCAACTTCTACAAGCGTCCTTGCACTGGTTGGACAGCAATAATCCAGATCCTGTTTTTTCTATTGTCGAAAAAATTCAAGACATTCAACTTCCAACAGCCGATTTACGGAAAATCCTGATTGCCAATGATAAATACTATTATTTTCTAGCTCTTGCGCTCCTATTACTCTTTTTTGATGTTCTAGTTACTGTTCCAATTTTAAAAATTTAATACGTGCATTTTTTTTGGATCTACTTTTTTTTCCTTTGGTTCAACCTCCCCTCTTGGTTGCGGGTGGAGGAGCGGAATCGTTTAAAAAAAGAAATCCTCATTGCCTATCAAAAGGGAGATGCCGAAGAAGTGATCACCCGTGCCCGAATTTACCAGTCGATAAGTACTATTGTAGAACCGGACATAAGGTGGATGGCCAGCCAAGCGCTTTTGAAATTAAATCAAAAAGAGCTCGCTCGAAACGAGTTAAATCAATTGTTGGCCCGAACCGACGGGCGCTTTCTATCAGATGTTTACGTATCTTTAGCGCGTCTCACACTACAAGAAAAAGACACAGCCCAAAGTATTCTTTTTTTGGAAAAGGCCATCCTGGAGGATCCAGAACATACCACGGCTCAATTCAATTATGAATTATTAAAAAAGTTATATCAACCTCAAGGAAATCCTCCACCTCCCAAAGGGGCCAATCAGATCCCACAAGAGGGAGGTGACGTCGTGCTTTCACCCGAAAAAGACGCCTCTCTCTCCAACGATCCTCCGACTCGCATTCCCCGAGAACGCGCTCTTCAAATGCTCGACAATCTACGTGCCAACGAAAGGTCCAATGGAATTTCCAAAAAAAATACAACATCCCCCACCAATCCCAAAAATGATTGGTAATTTTGAACTTCCTTTTTACAAGCTACACGATTATATGAACGTCATCGAATCCACCCACTTTCAATTTGAAGGTCAAACCGGTTTCTATCAAGGAAAAGTGCGCGATGTCTACCATTTTGACTCCCATTTGGTCATGGTAGCCACCGACCGCATTTCTGCATTTGATGTGATTTTACCCAGAGCTATTCCTTGTAAAGGGCAAGTTCTAAATCAAATTGCTGCGAAATTCCTTAAAGCAACGTCCGATATTGTTCCCAATTGGCTTGAGGCCGTTCCCGATCCCAACGTTTCAGTGGGTTTGGCTTGTGAAACCTTCCCCGTCGAAATGGTGGTTCGGGGTTATTTGGTCGGCCACGCTTGGAGAGAATATAAATCCGGTAAACGGACACTATGTGGTGTTTCCTTACCTGATGGACTTCGCGAAAACCAAAAACTTCCTAATCCCATCATTACCCCAACCACCAAGGCTCATGAGGGCCATGATGAGGATATTTCAAGAGAAGAAATTATTCAACGCGGACTGGTGGCGGAGGCCCAATACCTTGAACTTGAACGAATCGCCCTTTCTCTTTTCCAACGGGGGACCGAGATGGCCCAAGAACGCGGACTCATTCTAGTAGATACAAAGTATGAATTTGGCCATATTCAAGGGGTTATTCACTTAATTGACGAGGTCCATACACCTGATTCCTCTCGGTACTTTTATGCCGATGAATACACAGAACGCTTGGCCAACGGTTTACCTCAAAAACAACTTTCGAAGGAGTTTGTCAGAGAATGGTTAATTTCCGAGGGTTTTCAAGGAAAAGACGGCCAGCAGGTTCCTGAAATGACCGACCAAAAGGTATCCGAAATATCCAAACGATACATCGAGCTTTTCGAACAAGTCACAGGGGAACCTTTTTTACCCGCCGACCAAGGACCCGCAGTCGAGCGTGTACAATCGGCAATTCAAAATTTCATGGCGACTTTTAAGCGTTCCTCTCATGTCTAAGAACTTTCAAAAAAGCGATCGCCTAGCCCAATTATCTTATGCCATCCGCGGCCCCGTATTCGATAAAGCCCAGCAATTGGAGGCGATGGGACAAAAGATAATCAACTTGAACATCGGCAATCCAGCACCTTTCGGTTTCGATGTTCCGGATGAAATCGTCCAAGACATGATCCTGAATCTCCGAAATGCTCAAGGTTATTCCCACCACCTTGGAATCTTCTCGGCGCGTAAAGCAATCATGCACTATACCCAGCAAATCGGAATTCCAGATGTCACCATCGACGATATATTTGTCGGAAATGGTGTTTCCGAACTGATCGTCATGACCTTACAAGCCTTGCTCAATGAAGGTGATGAAGTGCTTGTACCCTCACCTGATTATCCTCTCTGGACAACCGCGGTGGCCCTTGCAGGCGGAAAAGCCGTTCATTATTTATGTGATGAGGAATCAGACTGGAATCCTGACATGAAGGATATGACCGCTAAAATCAGTTCAAAAACCAAAGCCATCGTCGTGATCAATCCCAATAATCCGACCGGTGCGGTGTATGACAAAGAAATTTTAGAAGCCATCGTGGCTTTAGCTGCCGAACACCAACTTTTGGTATTCTCAGATGAAATTTACGACAAAATCCTTTACGATGGTCTGCAACATACGCCCATTGCTACACTCAGCGATGATGTATTTTTCATGACATTTGGGGGCCTCAGCAAAAACTACCGAGCGGCTGGGTTTCGAGGCGGATGGGTCATTGCATCCGGGGCTAAACACCGAGCCAAATCTTTCTTGGAGGGTCTGACTCTACTGGCCAGCATGCGCCTATGCGCCAATGTACCAACCCAATTTGCCATACAAACTGCACTGGGAGGATATCAAAGCATTCAGGATCTTATTGCTCCCGACGGTCGTCTTACCAAACAACGTGACTACATTCATCAACGGTTGATCGACATTCCAGGTATTTCCTGTGTGAAGCCCAAAGGTGCCCTCTATGTATTTCCCAAAATCGATCGTTCCAAATTCACATTTCAGGACGACGAACAATTTGTTTTGGATCTCTTGACCGAACAAAAAGTTCTAGTAGTTTCCGGAACTGGCTTTAACTACCCAGATAAGTCACATTTTCGTATCGTGATTCTACCTGATCTCGATACCCTCACTTTAGCAGCCGATCGCATCCAAACGTTTCTGTCAAATGTAACTCGCGACTAAAATGGAAATCCTATTGCATGTAGTTGGTTTCTTGTGTTTAGCCGTAGGCTTAGCTGGCGCCGTTCTTCCATTGCCCGGTCCTCCCTTGAGCTTTATCGGGATTTTAGTCTTACACACAACAGAAAAAGTACAATTTTCAGACACATTCCTATGGACATGGGGGCTGATCACGGTAGCGAGTGTAATCTTTGACTACTATGCTCCCATCTTCACCGCAAAAAAACTGGGAGGATCCAAGTGGGGAACTTGGGGTGCCACCATTGGCATGTTGATTGGCTTATTTTTAGGTCCTCTAGGCCTTTTTATTGGGGCATTTATCGGAGCGCTCCTAGGAGAACTCCTTCAGGGCGTCACCCTAGAAAAAGCCACCAAAGTAGCACTCGGAACCTTTATAGGTTTTGCAGCGGGTATCATTTTAAAATTAACCATCTGCGGTTATCTACTTTTTGAAGCTATTTCCGCCTATTTTTGACCTACGATCATTCGTGTCCCCTCGTATATCGTATTATCTTTCAATTGATTCCAAGTCTTAATTTGATCTATCGTAACTTGATACATCACAGATAAACGGAAAACCGTTTCTCCTTTCTTTACCACATGATAGACCGGCTCAGGTTGGGGAATCACACGCTCCGCCGGTCTTTTTGGCAAAGGCGGCAATTCCTCCTCCACTATTTCTTCTGTTGGCCACTCGGTATCGATTGGCAACTGCAAAACAGGCTCATGATATACCTTTTCAGGTTGCAAAAGAGGTTCCGGTATATCCAAATCAACAATTTCAACCTCGGTCCGACTTGGACGCTTCCGCTTTAACCATAATTTTTGACCTGTAAGGGCCAACGCCGACTGCCTTAATAAATTGAATTCCAACAGGGTCTTCACCTGAATTCCATACCGATGTGCCACATCCCAAAGGGTTTCGTACGGCTTTAAAATATGAAAATCAACAGGACCTTTGGTGTCTTTTTCCTCCAAGTAGTAAATCGTACCAACCCGAGGTGTATCAATTTCGGTTAAGTCATTATTTCGTAAAATATCCTTCATTGACACGCCGCTTAAATAGGCCAAATCCACAAAACTATCGTGCAAATGAGCCTGAATACCTAATTTTCCATTTAACTTGAAATAGACCCCACCTTTTGCCTTTTTGGGTTTGAGACCCTCCGTTATGATCGGATAAGCTAGCCGGTTTGGATCGGAAATTTCCTCTTCATGAAGATGTAAAAACTCAACAAATGCCTTGGTTTGTTGATACCGGCTCATCGGTAAAGGGACCAATAAGGGCTCCTGAGATTGAGCCGACAATCGCCAGGCGTTGAAGGTCTCCAGGTGAGCTGGTGAAACACTTAGCTCTTGTGCAACTTGCGGCAAGGGCATTCCAGAGCCAAACGGAAATTCATACAAAACGTAGGTTTCCCGATCAGCCCATTTTTGTAACTCACGTTCCATCAACTTCTTAAAAGCCAAAAACTTGAACAAGGCATATTGGCTAGGCTGATCCAACAATAGGGTATCGGTCTTTTTCCAATTCGCTACTTGGGCACTAAAAATGCGCTGTGAGGCCAGCTGAGCCCACAAAGCTCCTGGCCAGTGTCGGTACAAGATATGATCTCGTTGGATGGATTTGATCCCCGCATCGGTGGCATGAAGAATGTGTTTCCTAAAATCTATCTGCTCCGTTTGATGGACGCGCAATTCTTTTGCTTTGTCTTGGGTTAAAACCCAATGAATATGAGCCGGTAGCAGTTCAATATGAAATGAATCCGGTTGCCAAAAGGGATAAATTGACAGGTACAAAAAATCCATTGGCACATTTTGGCCTGCTAATTTTTTACGGATATGCGGGACAATGATCGACAGTTCCTCGGCCATGGCTTTTCGTTGCACCGGATCCTGGGTCCACAGTTGATATTCTTTTTGCAACATGTATTGTCCATACCGACCCAACTTAAAATGTGTTCCAGCAAAGTCCTCTCCTGTCGAAAAAACTGACTGCCCTTGTGCGGGACGGCCCATAAAAACCGTAATCATCCATCCCAAGTACCAAAATACCCGAAGTGAAGTAAAAAAATTGAAACTAATTGGTGAGGGGCAATTCATGTACACAAATAGGAAGGGTCAGTATTTTGAATTCAAATTAAGAGGTTTTTCTTAAATACGGATGTAAGTTAGCCAATGAAGTACAAAAATAGAAGGTTATTTAATATGAAAAGCCATTTTAGTTGGTCAAAAACATGGAAGCTCTACAAGCCCAAATAAATCAAACATCCTCTAGCTGAGGATATTTATGGAATAGATAGCCAAGAAAATCGAAAAAGAAAACGCCTCTTAAAGAGGCGTTTTCTTTTATTTTTTTCTCCATTTTTTGAACTGATTGATCAACCCATTGGTCGAAGCATCATGCGATGAAATCGGTTCCGGTCCTGAAAGTTCAGGGTAGATTTGATTGGCGAGTTGTTTCCCTAATTCAACCCCCCACTGATCGAAGCTGAATATGTTCCAGATTATACCTTGTACAAATATTTTATGCTCATACATGGCAATCAAGCTACCTAGAGTGTAGGGTGTCAATTTTTTCACCAGTATGGAATTGGTGGGTCGATCACCTGAGAACACCTTGAAAGGCGTTAGGAAATCAATTTCTTCCGGAGATTTCCCACTTTTTGCTAATTCTGCCCGTACTTCCTCTTCGGTCTTACCGTTCATCAAAGCCTCTGTTTGGGCAAAGAAATTGGATAATAGCAAGGGTAAATGTTCGCCTAAATCGTGGTGACTTTGGGCATGTGCGATGAAATCCGCTGGAATCAATTTGGTTCCTTGGTGAATCAATTGATAAAAGGCATGCTGACCATTTGTCCCGGGTTCTCCCCAAATAATGGGGCCTGTTTGGTAAGTAACCGGTTTTCCATCTCGTGTGACCGATTTACCGTTTGACTCCATGTCACCTTGTTGAAAGTAAGCTGCAAATCGATGCAAATATTGATCGTAGGGTAAAATGGCATGCGACTCGGCCCCAAAGAAGTTATTGTACCAAATACCAAGCAATCCTAAGACGACGGGAATATTCTTTTTTAGGGGAGCCGTTCTGAAATGCTCGTCCATGGCATGTGCCCCACGAAGTAGATTCTCAAAGTGGGTGTACCCAATCGAACAGGCAATGGACAATCCAATAGCCGACCAAAGGGAATACCGTCCACCTACCCAATCCCAGAAAACAAACATATTCGCAGGATCAATTCCAAAGGCTTCCACCGCCGATTGGTTGGTGGAAAGGGCTACAAAATGCTTTGCAATATGAGCTTCCTCTTGGGCAGCAGCCAAAAACCAGTTTCGAGCCGAATGCGCATTGGCCATGGTCTCCTGGGTGGTAAATGTCTTGGAGGCAATCAAAAACAAGGTGGTTTCTGGGTTTACCTTTTTCAAGGTTTCAGCCAAATGAGAACCATCCACATTGGAAACAAAATGAACGGAAATACCCCAAGTAGCATAGGGTTTCAAAGCCTCTGTTACCATGACGGGGCCGAGGTCCGAACCGCCAATTCCAATATTGACAACATCCGTAATTTTCTTACCGGTAAATCCACGCCAAGAACCGTTGTGCAAATTAGTTACAAACGCTTTTATTTGAGCCAAAACTGCTTGAACATCCGGCATGACATCTCGGCCATTCACAAGAACAGGTCGATTTGAAAAATTACGAAGGGCGGTATGTAAAACAGCTCGGTTTTCAGTTGCATTGATTGGTGCCCCAGCAAAAAACAAATCCCGGGCAGCCTCCAGTTGACATTCCTCGGCCAACTCGGTTAAAAACGAAACAGTTCTCCCATTGATTCGATTTTTTGAAAAATCAACCAGTATATCCTCAAATCGAATGGAAAACTTCTTAAAACGATTGGGATCCCCGGTAAAGAGTGTCCGTAGACTCTTTTTTGCAATCGTCTTCTGATGTTTTTGTAAGGTTTTGAATGCCTTAGTCTGATCAAATGCAATGGAAGGTAACATATAAGGTATGTAGGATTTAATACAGTAAACAAAGGTATCAATTTCCCCCTACCCACCGAAATTCTACCTTTTTTGAAAAAAAATACCTTTAAAAAAGTCAAAAAAATCTTTATGTTGTCGTATTCCGATAAATGGTCGTGGGGGCCGATTGAACCTTAGGGTAGATTGTTAAATCGGCGATAGTTACGTGATCAGGTACGTCTAAAACATAGCGGATGGTATCGGCTACATCCTCAGGCCGAAGTGGCTGAAACCCTGCATATACCGTAGAGGCACGCTCGGCATCTCCTTTAAATCGGACCAAAGAAAATTCAGTTTCTACGGCTCCAGGGGCAATATTGGTAATTTTGATTCCGTGCTGGGTTAAATCCAATCGCATCCCCTCAGAAATTCCCTCTACCGCTTTTTTGGAAGCACAATAGACAGCTCCATTGGCGTACGTTGTTTTGCCTGCAACAGAACTCAGGTTGATGATATGCCCTTTTTTCCGTGCGACCATGCCCGGAACGACACATCGGGAAACATACAAAAGGCCTTGGACATTTCCATCGATCATGGCATCCCAATCATCTAGGTCCCCTTGTTCAAAGGACGAAAGCCCATGGGCATTTCCTGCGTTGTTGATTAGTACATCGATGGCTTTCCATTCCTCGGGCAACGACTGAAACGCTGTTTCAACTTGGCCACGCTGGCGCACATCGAAAGCGAGGGTAAATACAGGGGTTTGTTTACTCAACTCACGGCGGAGGTAATCTAATTTATCAATCCGGCGACCGGTGAGGAGAAGAGAAAATCCTTTTTGAGCCAAAAGATAAGCGGTTGCCTCACCAATGCCGGAGGTAGCACCTGTGATGCAAGCAATGCGTCCTGTCATGTTTTTTTCAACAAAGGTATTGGGTTTGATGGAACAAAACAAGGTAAGGAATCTATCGAGCCCAGTTCAGTTTCATCACATTATTCCCTATTTCTTTCCCTTGCTCTAAACCTGCCTTATTGTCCATTTGGGTATGAATTCCACCGAAAAAACGGGAATCCGCTGATTCCACAGCAAATTGCCAAATTCTTGTAAAGGACCTTGGCTTAAAATCAGTCTGTCTGGCCTGATCACGAGGTCTTCCTTCCCATGTTCGATCGGTAAATGCATAATTTTCACCAAATACCTCCTCCAACACGGTAGCTGAGGCCGCAGATTGCGTTGCATGGCCTGAGGAAAAACCTGGAAACGGAGGAGCCGGCCAAAACGGAACCCATCTCGGGTCGATGGTCTTACGAACATACGTGTAAGGGCGTTCGTTGAAGTGCGTGAATTTCACTTTCCAACAATGAACAAAGGCATCGGAAACAGCCAGTCCTACTTGTGCAAAGGTGGCCACTGCTTTATCTAATCTTGGATTTTCTTTAAGAATAATTTGTCTGGCAATGGAAATCGAGTGCCCAGGCGGGGTAAAGGTTTCGGATGGATCGTCTGCCCACCAAATGGAAATCTCTTTTTCGACTTGGGTTAATCGTAGATTTTTTTCATACACTGCCTTGTATTCAGCAAAAAAAGGCGAATTTTTATCATAACTAGGTCGAAGTATGGAAGGTACTTTCAAGTCTGCATTACTTCGAATAAAGCTACGATTTCTACCCCAAGTGGGCTGTAAAGGGATCCGTTGTCTATTTTCTGTGGGTTCCCATAAACCTGTACCTCTTGGTACTTGGAAAGAAGCTGGAAAATTTCGGAGGTGTCCTTCATGTCCTCCATCTTTGGTAGAATACTCAAAAATTGCGGCTGCCACAGCGGCCCCGTATTGGCGGGAGCGATCTACAAGGGCTTGAGATTTTCCTTGGGTGAGTCGGGCATCCCAAACGGTTTGCATGGAATCAACGGCTTGTCGCAGGGCCGTCGGGGCAGCAAGAAAAAGCTGCCGTGCCATGAATGCATAGGCAGTATGCGCAGACAAGGCCCAGTCATAGCCTTGGGTGGGATCGGGTTTGGGAAGTTCAGTTAAATCAGTCAATTGACCAGCCAAAGATCGATAAGAAGATGATCCTCCCACCATCGCCTCATAACCTGCCAAATGAAAGTATCCAATGGCTCGGGAAGCTACGGGGGGGGTGAAACCGGGAGTTCCTTTCAGTAACCGGAGTTCAAGTTGAGTCCATGCCAATGGAATTTCGGCGGAAAACGTCTCGGCAGTGGGCTCTTTGGTGTTGACCTGTTCTTTCGGGTCGACGTCGTCAACACGGCAGGACGACACGATCACAAGAAGAACCAAACTATATAGAAGAATAGACTTTTTCATGCAAAGAGGTTGTTCTTCTTGGTATCTTCCAAAATTTATGCCAGTATGCGAAATTGAACGGGTTATTTCTTCCACCAAGGATACCGAATTTGATCCCACCAGGTTTTGGGGAAATTAGATAGGTGTTCAAAGCCCAATTTAAGATCCTTATCTACCTTCGGAAAGACGGCAGTTCCGAACAGGTAATCCCATAGACTCAAGGAAATACCATAGTTGATTCCATCAGGATGTCCCTCAGGTAATTTTTCCACATGATGCCATAAATGCATTTGGGGTGTATTGATCACATATTTTAGAGGCCCAATGGGGAGGTAGACATTGGCGTGATTGAAGTGCCCAATGGTGATGGTGAAAATATGGAGCCAGAAAAAATCGGTAAGACCGAAGCCTATCAAGGTCAATGGGATGAATTCAAAAAATCGGTATATCACCGTCTCCATCCAATGGTACCGTAGGTGGGCGGCAAATCCCATTTCTTCTACACTATGGTGTACCTTATGAAATTCCCACATCCAAGGAATTTTATGCAGGAGGCGATGTACATTCCATTGGATGAAGTCCCGAAGGAAAAACATGAGTAGAAATTTACCCCAAATAGGCCATGAGGAAACATTCACCGCCACCAAATTGGTCACGCCTACCTGCGCCAAAGCATCCGAAAACAGGGCGACCCCAACATTAGACAGTGCGTTGTATCCAATAAGGGAAAAGAGAAAGAAGTTGAAGAACATATAAAATACATCCAGATAGAAATCTTTTCGTATGATCGCTTGATTTCGTCTCCAGGGGATAAATACCTCCAACATCCAAACAAACAAGGATAGCCCAATCAACCAATAAAAATAATTGTGCCAGGTTGGGGTCGTGATTTCATTCCAAAGGTAGTTGGCATAACCTGCCATGCCTTGCCAAAAAATTTCTATGTATTTCATACAATATCCACTAGATCCTGCAAAAGTAGGAGGTTCAGATCAAAAGAAATGTGATCTTAGGCACAAAACGAACCGTGGAAACGGATTGTTGAGGGAAATAAAAAAAACCTCGGCTGTTTCCATCCGAGGTTTTTATATACCCAAGAACCAATTAAGCTAATGCAGCTACTCCAGGTAGTACTTTTCCTTCCATGTATTCAAGCAAGGCTCCACCTCCTGTAGAGACATAAGATACTCGATCACCCAAGCCGGCATTATTTATTGCCGAGGCCGAATCTCCTCCCCCAATGAGTGAGAAAGCATTGTTTTCCTCAGTCGCTTTAACAACGGCAGCCGCAATGGCGTTGGTTCCGGCGGCAAAGTTTTCGAATTCAAAAACACCCATAGGGCCATTCCAAAGAATCGTTTTGGATTTTGCTACGATTTCTTGAAACAACGCGACCGATTCTGGACCAATGTCGAGCCCTTCCCAACCGGCTGGAATATGCCCTGTGGCTACTACTTGGCGGTTGGCGTCGTTTGAAAATTGATCTGCGCAAACATTATCGACGGGCATGATGATATTCACACCTTTTTCCTTGGCCTTGGCCAAAATCTCGAGAGCTAACTCTTGTTTGTCGGCTTCCAGTAGAGAATTCCCGATATCCCCCCCTAAGGCCTTGGTAAAAGTGTAAGTCATTCCACCACCAATGATCAGGTTATCTACTTTATCCAACAATCGTTCAATAATGAGGATTTTATCTGAAATTTTTGCACCGCCCATAATCGCTGTGAATGGACGCTCGGCATTCTCTAAAATATGCTGGGCGTTGTCAATTTCAGCTTGCATCACATATCCGCAAACCCGATCTGCAAAAAACTGACCAATCACCGCCGTCGAGGCATGAGCGCGGTGCGCAGTTCCAAAAGCATCATTCACCCAAACGTCCCCTAAACGAGCCAATTTTTGGGCAAACTCTTGATTTCCTTTTTCCTCTTCTTTATAAAAACGAAGGTTTTCCAGAAGTAAAACCTCACCTGGCTGCAAAGCTGCAGCCAAATCAACCGCTGAATCGCCAATGCAATCATCTGCAAATTTTACTTGAACACCCAAAACCAACGATAAAGGAGTGACAAGGTGCTTCAGGGAATATTTCTCGGTAGGGCCATCTTTAGGACGACCTAAGTGGGACATCAAAATGCAGGATCCTCCATCAGAGAGGATTTTTTTCAAAGTTGGCAAGGTCGCTTTGATCCGTGTGTCATCGGTGATTTCAAACCGATCGTTCAACGGAACATTAAAATCTACCCGAATGAGTGCCTTTTTTCCTTGAAAATCGAATGAGTCGAGCGTGTGCATGTATGACAGGAATTGGTTAAATGAATTGGGTGAACCCCAAACAAATATACGGCCTTTGACTTTTTCACCCGCTTTTTTACGACGCTTTCTTTGGGTTTCACGACATAATCCTATGAATCATTCAATAATTTAACGGAATTGCCAAATTTTATTTTTACACAAACCTTTTCTTACCAAATAATCCTGGTAATTGAAACAGACCTTTTGAATATCAAATATTTATGTCTATCTTTGCCCCTCATTTTGCAAGGAGACTTGGCAAAGTGTTCATGTTTTATTCGTAAATTTTTTACTTACATGTTTAAAAACCAGTACGAGACAGTGTTCATTTTAACTCCCGTTTTGTCTGATGCCCAGATGAAGGACGCTGTCGAAAAATTCAAAAAAGTGCTGACTGATAATGGTGCTGAGCTATTGAACGAAGAGTCTTGGGGCCTTCGTAAATTGGCATATCCCATCCAGCATAAGACCACGGGCTACTATCAGTTGTTTGAATTTACCGCTCCAGGTGAGTTGGTCAAAACCTTGGAAACCGAGTACAAGCGCGATGAGCGTATCATGCGTTTCTTAACAACCAAGTTGGACAAATACGGTGCTGAGTATGCAGAGCGTCGTCGTAAAGGTCAAATTGGCAAGAAAAAAGAGGCCGCAGCTAATTAAGTTTTTCACTCGTAAATTTCAAGAAGTATGTCATTGGTAAATGAACCCGTAGAGCGTAAAGATCAAGCTCGCAAAAAATACTGTCGCTTCAAGAAAGCCGGTATCAAATACATTGATTACAAGGATCCTAACTTCCTTTTGAAGTTTGTGAATGAGCAAGGCAAGATCCTTCCTCGTCGGTTGTCAGGAAACAGCCTGAAATACCAGCGGAAAGTATCGACGGCCATCAAACGTGCTCGTCATTTGGCGTTAATGCCGTACGTGGCTGACGGTCTTAAATAATTCCTTGATCATTTAAATTTTTGTCTTACAAAATGGAAATCATTCTAACAACTGATATCGTAGGTCTTGGCTACAAGAACGATATCTTGGATGTGAAGCCAGGATATGGCCGCAACTATTTAATCCCACAAGGATACGCGGTTTTGGCAACTCCATCGAATAAAAAAATCTTGGCTGAAAACTTGAAGCAAGCTGCGCATAAAGCAGAGAAAATCAAGAAAGATGCAGAAGAAATTGCCGCTGCTATTGGTACAGAGGTCATCACAATCACTATGAAAACAGGTGAAAGTGGCCGGATCTTCGGTCGGGTAACCAATACGCAAGTAGCTGACGCTCTAAACGCTCGGGGTATCAACGTAGATCGTAAGAAAATTGCGATCGAGGATATCAAGGTTGTAGGTGAGTACAAAGCCTTGATCGATTTGCATAAAGAAGTGAAACACGAAGTGACAGTAGCTGTTGTTTCGGAAGTAGTTTCTGCTTAATCGCTCGAATGCATCAACAAAAAAGCACTTTCTCCCGAAAGTGCTTTTTTTATTACTTCAACTTTGAAATCCAAGTGGCGATCTTAAGTGCCTCGTCTTTCGGCACATTGGGCAATGCAGCCATCGGAGGATAACCCGGCCAATTGCTTGGCTTTGGTTTGTAGATCAATTCGACTATTTGCTCTGGCTTGTATTTTTTGGTCTTCATAATCTCAACATACGAAGGCCCAACCAATTTCTTGTCCACATTGTGGCAAGCTAAACAGGTATTCTTTTGTAAAAGTTTTTGAACGTCCGGTGGAATGGCCGTTTGAGCTTGGGTAGTTCCCGCAGCAGCCAACAGAAGACCAAATGCAATCGCGGCTTTTTTCATTGGAATGATAAAATAAAGGGGTTAAAAGATGAGTGGAGACGAGTACGTTGTCTGCACATGGAATCCAAACAAAAATACATAATTGATCCTATTCCCTGATGTTAAAGCCCTGTTAATTCCAGATTTTTTTTAAGATTTAATCCACCTCATCGCCCCTACCCCAATTTTGCCGTATCTTTGAATAGTAAAACGATTCACATGAAAGCAAACGACATTAATTCCATTTTCAAGCAGGCCATCGAAAGGTACCACCAAACAGACCATGTCGATGCGCCTCGCCCCACCCCTTTTCCTAACCATACCTTAGAATCCCTGCTTTTTCTAAAGAACTGGATCGATACTGTACAATGGCACCTGGAAGATATCATCCGATCACCTGATATCCTTCCTGAGAATTTGGTGCAGATTAAACGTCGAATCGATGCCTCCAACCAGGAAAGAACCGATGTGGTCGAACAAATCGATGAATGGATCTACCAAAAATTCCAGTCGATTCCCGCTCAACCTCAAGCGAAATTAAACTCAGAAACTCCAGCTTGGCTGTTGGATCGTATGTCCATCCTTCAACTAAAAATTTATCATTTTGAGGAACAAACACAACGTCTTGATATCTCGGAACAACACCTCCATTCAGTTCAACATAAGTTAGCCATTTTGCGAGAACAGGAAAACGACCTGGCCTTTGCTTTCGACGACCTGATGGAGGATTTATCCTGTGGAAGGAAAATCATGAAATTGTACAAACAAATGAAGATGTACAATGACCCCAACTTGAATCCGGTCCTATATGGCAAAAAAGAAAGCTAAACGAATCATCGTGACCCGGTTTTCAGCTATGGGGGATGTGGCCCTCTTATTACCGGCTCTACACACGGTGCTTGAAACCGAACCAGACGCGCATATTTGGCTCATGACTCGCCCCGCCTTCGCTCCGTTTTTCCGAGACATTCCTCGATTGTCCATCCTAGAAATGGATCCAAAGACGGCACATCGAGGCATCCTTGGCCTCTGGTCTTTGTTTCAAGAAACACGGAAAATAAAACCTACCCACTGGATTGATGCACACGATGTTTTAAGGACCCAGTTTTTGCGTCTACTGGCGTGGCTTTGGCAAATCCCGGTTGGAAAAATTGATAAAGGGCGCTCCGAAAAGAAACGGTGGACACGGAGGTCCCATAAAATTCGAATACCCTTACAACCGACTGTCGAAAGGTATTTAGACGCATTTAAACAAGTGGGGATTTCGGTGAATGGCCTGGTCAACCGCTCGAGCTACTTTCAAAAGATCCCCAACTCACCAAAACCTGTCCGGCAACGCCTGGGTATTGCCCCATTTGCACAACACACCGGAAAAAAGTGGACCCAATATCCGGAATTGATTCAATTATTGCTAGATCACACCTCCGTCGAAATTTGGATTTTAGGCGGTGGCCATGAGGAAAGAACTCAAGTTCAATCGTGGGGATTTCCCGAAGACCGAGTCATCAATACCATCGGTCAATATACACTTGAGGATGAAATCGGATGGATTCATTCCTTGGATCTCGTCTTGGCAAACGATTCATCCAATCTCCATTTAGCCGCGCTGGCCGGTATCCCCACACTGAGTATTTGGGGAGCTACACATCCAGACGTTGGATTTGGACCATGGCCGAAACAGAAAGCCCATATAATTCAAATTTCAGTGGACGAGTTAGCTTGTAGACCCTGTTCCGTCTTTGGGAACAAACCTTGTTTTCGAGGAGATTATGCTTGCCTTCACCAAATTTCGGCTGAATCCGTCCTACATAAAATAAAAGCCCTGCTGAATTGATCTCAACAGGGCTTTTTTTAGTTCGCGTGATCGGAAAGAAATTTAATGCGCATGAGCCTCAATTCCTCCTCCGTGAAATCGTCGTCATAATCCGCAAACTCCTCCAAGGCAACTTTGATATTGTCGGAGTCGGCATGCATGAAATAATCAATGATATCTCGCTGCTTATCCGGATCAATCACTTGATTGATATAATAGTTCAAATTTAACTTCGTGCCGGAATAGCAGATATGTTCAATCTCCTCAATCAACTCCTCCAACGTCATGTCCTTGGATTCGGCGATTTCCTCTAAATCCACTTTTCGATCAATTTGCTGAATGATGAAGATCTTCGTCTTGGATTTATTGACGGTTGATTTTACAACCAAATCTTGTGTTGTCTCAATGTCATTATCCTCCACGTATTTGGAGATCAATTCTAGGAACGGCTTACCAAATTTTTGGACCTTACCCATTCCTACTCCGTTGATTTGAGCCAACTCTTGGGCAGTTGTTGGGTAGGTGGTCGCCATTTCCTCCAAAGAGGGATCCTGAAAAACCACATATGGGGGAACCGCTTTTTCCTTGGCAATTTTTTTCCGGAGCGATTTTAGTAATTCCATCAAAGCTTGATCGAATGCACCCCCTCCCGTCGAAGCCGGGGCAGTTTGCATTTCGTCGTCATTACTTCCCTCTGTATTCTCGTAATTATGATCTTCGGTTAATTCCAGAGGAAAAGGATCCTCCAAATAGGTTTTCGCTTTATCCGTTAGCTTTACGACACCATAATTCTCGATGTCTTTGTCGATATAACCTAAGACCATCAACTGCCGTAGTAACGAAATCCAACGGTCGGCCAAGGTAAGTTTCTGGTCAATATTAAAATCCGTCTTTGCCGGAGCTGTTTTCGCATCCTCCTCCTCGTCTTCATCTTCATCGTCGGCGGTCGACTTCACATTGAAATACTGAAGACCTTTTCCGTACACTTCAAGTTGATCATGCTGGTAACTTTGAATGTATGGATTGGATTTATTGGCAGTCAGGACATCAGCCACGTGATTAATCGAAAAACGCTCTCCTGTCTGTAAAATAGCTTTCAAGGCCCAAGAGGCTTCTTTCTCTACTTTATATTTCTTACCGGGTTTCAAACAGTTATCGCAGAAACCACAGTCTTTTTCCATGTACTCCCCAAAATAGGATAATAATTGACGCCGACGGCAGATCCCCAGATTGGAGTAGGCTACCATTTCCATCAACAAGGCCTTGGCATTGTCTCGCTCCGCTACGTTTTTATCCTTATTGAACTTTTCCAATTTAAGGATATCATCAAAGCTGTAGAACATAATGCAGTTCCCCTCCAAACCGTCACGTCCGGCACGTCCAGTTTCTTGGTAATACCCTTCAAGTGACTTGGGTGCGTCATAGTGCACCACAAAGCGAACATCCGGCTTATCGATTCCCATGCCAAACGCAATGGTGGCGACAATGACGTGGCATTCCTCATTCAAAAACGCATCCTGGTTCTTCATCCGTTGGTCAGGATCAAGACCTGCATGATACGGAAGCGCCTTCACGCCGTTCACGTTGAGTAACTCGGCAATCTCTTCCACCTTCTTGCGGCTTAGGCAATAGATGATGCCTGATTTCCCCCGGTTGGCCAATACATACTTGATTAATTGCTTTTTGGAATTGACTTTCGGGCGGATCTCATAGTACAAGTTCTTACGATTAAATGAACTTTTGAAAACCACAGAGTCATCCATATTCAAGTTCTTTTGAATATCAAGTTGGACTTTGGGTGTGGCGGTTGCTGTTAGGGCAATGATGGGCAATGTTGGGTTGATACTTTCAATGATACTCCGAATCCGTCGGTATTCTGGCCGGAAATCGTGCCCCCATTCCGATATACAATGCGCTTCATCCACAGCCACAAACGAGATTTGGGCCTTTTTTAAAAAGTCTAAATTATCTTCTTTGGTCAGTGATTCGGGAGCAATGTATAGCAGCTTGCAACTACCTTGTAGAACATCCGTTTTCACTTTATTCATTTCCGACTTATTGAGCGTCGAATTAAGGAATTGGGCGTTGATCCCAACTGCCGTCATTTGATCCACTTGATTTTTCATCAAAGCAATGAGAGGTGAAATGACAATGGCAGTTCCCTCCTGGACTATGGCTGGCAATTGGTAACATAGCGATTTACCTGCCCCAGTTGGCATGATCACAAACGTGTTTTTCCCATCCAAAATGCTTTGGATGATAATTTCTTGATTTCCGCGGTAATGATCAAACCCAAATATTTCTTTGAGTTTGTCTTTGGCCATTTGTTGAAGCTCAGGAGTTGGCATAGACAGTCAATTTTGTTAGATGAACTAACAGGGTATAGAGTGCGTGGTGGTTATGTTGTTTGCTAAGATAAACATTTCTTCACAACTGCCCCAAGGAAAAGCTTACGTCTCATTCAGAATTTTTAAACATGAGTCTGGGAAAGCGTCCCAAGTTAAAAAAAGAAAGCCGTACCTTTGCAGGAAACTTATGTTGGTAAGAAATTGAAACCGAAATTAGAAAAAAAAATCATAGAGACGGCCAAAAATGTCCTTCAGGCTGAGGCTGAGGCAATATTATCTTTGAAAAATACCATCGACGATTCTTTAGAAAATGTGGTGGCTTGTTTATTGGCCCGTTCAGGTCGTTTGGTGATCACGGGAATCGGGAAAAGTGCCTTGATTGCCCAAAAAATAGTGGCTACCTTAAATTCCACAGGACAGCCTGCCGCATTTCTTCATGCAGCCGATGCCTTGCACGGAGACCTTGGACTTATTTGCGAGGCCGACGTCTTGATGTGTATTTCGAAAAGTGGAAACACGCCTGAAATAAAAGCCTTGATCCCGCTATTAAAAAGACTTGGTAATCCCTTGATTGCGATGGTTTCTGATCAACATAGTTACCTCGCGCTTCAGTCGGACTTTCTTTTGTATTTACCCATGGAACGGGAAGCATGTCCCTTAAACCTTGCCCCGACTACTTCCACCACCTTGGCGCTGGCCATGGGTGATGCGCTGGCCATGTGCTTGTTAGAAGCCCGGCAATTTAGCTCCGAAGATTTTGCAAAATTCCATCCTGGTGGGAGCTTGGGAAAACGATTGTATCTAACAGTCCAGGACATTTACAATCCTGCCCAACTTCCAAAGGTTTACCCCTACTCCAAAATCGAGGAGGTTATCCTTGAAATTACCTCCCAAAGGCTGGGTGCGACGGCAGTAGTATCGGATCAACACGAGTTATTGGGTATTATTACCGACGGAGACTTACGGCGGATGCTGAACCAGCATCCGAATTTTAGCCAACTTGTCGCTCAGGATATCATGACCACAGCACCTAAAACCATTGAAGCCACGGCGTATGCAGCTGAAGCCCGACAGATCATGGAACAACACAGTATCTCGGTGCTATGTGTTATGGAGGAAAGGAAACTAACGGGATTCATTCACTTACATGACCTGCTGAAAGAGGGCATCGTTTAATGAAATTAACCATGGAAAAAACAGATTTTTTAGTCATTGGTTCCGGAATCGCCGGACTGAGTTTTGCCTTGAAGGCAGCACAAAAAGGCCATGTTTTGGTCCTGACCAAAGTAGATGCCGATGAAACCAATACCAAATATGCCCAAGGTGGTATCGCAGCGGTTTTCGATCCCGAAACAGATAGCTTTGATAAACACATTCAAGATACGTTAACTGCCGGCGACGGCTTGTGTGACCGATCGATTGTGGAAATCGTTGTCAAAGAGGGCCCTGACCGAATCAAGGAGTTGATCGAATACGGCACTCAATTTGATAAACAAGAGGACGGAGAGTACAATTTGGTGCGAGAGGGAGGCCACTCGGAAAATCGGATTTTACATTACAAGGATATCACAGGAAAAGAAATTGAACGGGCGTTGTTGGAGCAAGTCCAAAACAACCCGAACATCACTCTTTTGACCCATTACTATGCGGTCGAGATCATTACTCAGCACCATTTGGGGGTACCTGTATCGAGAGAAACCTCGGATATCACCTGTTATGGTGTCTATGCCCTCAATTTAAAAACGGGGCTTGTGGAAACCATTTTATCTCGGATCACCGTCATGGCCACCGGGGGAGCAGGCCATATTTACTCTTCCACAACCAACCCTGTGATTGCCACCGGTGATGGAATTGCCATGACCTATCGGGCCAAAGGCCGGATTCGGGATATGGAAATGATGCAATTTCACCCCACTTCACTCTATAATCCCGACGAATACCCGAGCTTCTTGATCACCGAGGCCGTTCGAGGAGAAGGGGGAGTATTGCGCGATAAAACAGGCAGAGAGTTTATGTATGACTATGATGCACGGGGCTCCTTGGCTCCCCGGGATATCGTCGCGAGGTCCATCGATGCCGAAATGAAAAAATGGGGGGAACCTCATGTCTTTTTGGATATTACCCACCAATCAAAAGAACATATCCTGGAGCATTTCCCTACCATCTTCGAGAAATGCTTGAGCCTAGGTATAGACATCAGCAAAGAACAAATTCCGGTTACGCCTGCCGCCCACTACCTTTGTGGGGGAATTTGGGTGGATGAACATGGACGCTCGACGATCCAACGCATGTATGCGTGTGGAGAATGTAGTTCAACCGGATTGCATGGTGCCAATCGGCTGGCCTCTAACTCCCTGCTCGAAGCTGCTGTATTTGGGCACCGAATCGCCGAAGATGCCTTGCAGCGCCTTGACTCCATCCATTTCCAAGAAAATATCCCTGCCTGGGATGAGTTTGGTACCGAACAGTCCAATGAAGAAGTCTTGGTCACACACAATTTAAGAGAATTACAAAAAACGATGTCCGACTATGTCGGCATCGTGAGGAGCGATTTTCGCTTGGAACGCGCACTCCGACGCGTGCAGCTCCTAAAAGAGGAAACAGAGGAATTCTACAAAAAGACCAAGCTGTCGGTGAAACTCTGCGAATTGAGAAATCTAATATTATGTGCCGAACTGGTCATTCGATGTGCTAGGCAGCGGAAGGAAAGTCGAGGCCTACATTACACCACCGACTATCCGTACAAACTGGGTGGAAAACCCCAAAATTCAATGGTTTAGCGAACTCAAAAATGATTTCCTTAGACTATTGGTATTTTTTCTAAGAATAATACTATATTTGACGTGCAAAAAATGAATTAATCCCAACAAATGAACACATACGCCAAGATACTTTTATTGGCCATGCCTGCGTTCTTCGGCCTGGTGATGCTAGAGAAGTTGTATGGAGTCTGGGTAAAGAAAGAGGCCTTCCGGGTGATGGATACCATCTCAAGTTTGAGTTCTGGCTTCACAAACGTGCTCAAAGACGTGATCGGATTAAGCGTTTCTATCCTAACCTATGGTTGGATGGTCGAACACCTGGCCCTTGTGCACATTCAATCCACCCTTTGGATTTACATCGTTGCGTTTGTTTCACTGGATTTTGCAGGCTATTGGGTACACCGTCTGAGCCATCAGATCAATTTCTTTTGGAACAAGCACGCAATTCACCACTCCTCCGAGGAGTTCAATTTAGCGTGTGCGTTACGCCAGAGTATTTCATCATTTGTCAATCTCTTCACCTTTTTTCTTTTGCCCGCTGCCTTGTTAGGCGTGGATGCCAAAGTGATCGCCACGGTGGCTCCTCTTCATCTTTTTGCCCAATTTTGGTACCATACAGTTCACATAGGCAATATGGGCTTTCTAGAAAAAATTCTAGTGACCCCCTCCCATCATCGGGTTCACCACGCAATCAATCCTGAATATTTGGATAAAAATCACAGCCAAATATTCATTATCTGGGATAAATTATTTGGGACCTTTCAAGAAGAACTAGATCATGTTCCACCAGTTTATGGAATTACACGACCTGTACGAACCTGGAATCCTTTCAAGATCAACTTTCAACATCTCTTTTTGTTGATACATGATGCTTGGCGAGCTCAATCTTGGCGGGATAAACTGACCATTTGGTTCAAACCTACCGGATGGAGGCCAGCAGATGTGGAGGCCAAATATCCCGTTCCCAAAATCAACGATCCGTACACCTACCAGAAATATAACCCGGAAGTTTCCCCTGCCTTGATCATTTGGATTTGGATCCAATTCTTTGCCACGTTAGCGGGAATGATTCATTTTTTTGGTCGCATCGATCTGTATTCTCTACCCGATATCGCCTGGAATGGCTTGTTTTTAGGCATAGGGATTTACGCCTACACCGAATTAATGGATAAAAATCCATGGGCTTTTGTTTTTCATCTTCTCCAAACCGGTGTAGGTTTGGGATTGTACTGGAGTCACGATCAAACCTGGTTTGGGGATACCCGGTCGTGGGTTCAGGTGGTGGTCATTGGCTTTGTACTTCTATCCCCTTTCGTAGCTATTTTATTCGCCCAACGTGAGTTTCGTTGGCAAAAACCGACGTCTTTTCATACCTAAACTAAATATACCTAACTAAAGATGGCCACCTTTTTAGGGTGGCCATTCTTTTTACTCTTCGATGAAGTCCAGGTCTCGGCCATGACTTTCCGAAATCGTCACCGTGGAATATATACCTAGCCCAAAGGCGATTACACCCACGACGGCTCCAGAGGCAATGACACTCATACCAACCGACTCACCTTTTAAAAACATAAACAGCAAATTCATGGGGACTACCAATCCGCGGACCATATTCGGAACGGTTGTGGCGGCGGTAGCCCGAAGGTTGGTGCCAAACTGCTCGGCACCGACTGTCACAAACATAGCCCAGTACCCCGTACCTAGCCCCAACCAAGCATACATGGCGTACAGCCCATTGGCGGTATGAATACCCGCAAATAAGATAATTATCACGCCCAACAAAGCAAATAACATCATATAGAGGATGGCTTTTTTTCGGGAGGCTAATGTGTGGCTTAAAAAGCCACTGAAAAAATCACCAGCGGAGATTCCAATATATGCCCACATAATGGCAAGGCCGGGCTGCACTTTTTCAGGCACCCCCAGTGCTTCGCCAAAGATATTGCTCATATAGGCTAAAATGCCAATACAGAACCAAGTGGGGAGCCCAATGCCGATGCACTTTAGGTAGCGAACCAAACGCTCCCAACTCGTGAAAAAGGAGAAGAAGTTTCCTCTTGAAACCGTATGATGCATATTTTGGTATAAACCCGACTCAAAAACCCCCACACGGAGGAGAAGTAATAGAAAGCCCATTCCTCCGCCGATGAAATAGGCCCAAGTCCATTCTCCTGATAATTTCACTGTAAAAGTAGCCACGACAGCCCCCAGTAAACCGATCCCGGCCACCAGAGAAGTTCCAAGTGCACGAAGGCGGGTAGGGAGACTTTCGGATACCAAGGTGATTCCTGCGCCCAGTTCCCCAGCAAGTCCGATTCCTGCAATAAAACGTAACCATTTGTAGGCTTCGGTTGGCTCCATGAAGGTAATCTGAGGAACCATCCCGCACGCAATATTGGCTAAGGAATAGGTAATGATCGAACCAAAGAGCACAGATAAACGGCCTTTTCGATCCCCTAAGACACCCCACAAAATCCCACCAAGCAATAACCCAATCATTTGATAATTGAGAATGGTGGACCCAATGGTATCGACCTCCTCTTTGGATAACCCTAGGCTTTCCAAGCTTGGAACCCGAACGATCCCAAAAAGCTGGAGGTCATAGATATCCACAAAATAGCCCAATGCTGCCACAACCACAGGCAAAGAGGACAAGTGTTGCCAGTCTGATTTTTCTTTTTCCATTTGTTTAGGTAGTCGTATGATTAAATTTTATCACCAAAAGCTAAATCACCCGCATCACCTAGGCCAGGAACAATGTAGGATTTAGCATTTAATTCGTCATCAATATCACCCACATACAATCGGCATTCGGGCATCCGGGCTTGCAAATAGCGAACGCCTCTCGCACTGGCCAATGCAGATACCACGAAGGTTTTACTGGGGATTCCGTAGCGGAGGAGAGCATGGTATGCTTTCTCGACCGATTTACCCGTCGCCAACATGGGATCGCAGAGGATAAGGGGTTTGCCTTGGATATCGGGGGATGTGATATAATCCATTTCAATTTCGAATTCATCTTTGGCATCGTGTTTGCCACGATAGGCGCCAATGAACGCATTTTCAGCCTGGTCAAAATAGGAAAGCATTCCTTGATGAAGAGGAAGTCCTGCCCGTAAAATAGCCACTAAAACAGGATTTTGAGCTAATTTAAGAGACGATTTTGTACCCAACGCCGTGGCAATCTCGACGGTGGAAAATGGCAGTTGTTTTGAAATCTCGTACGCAAAAATTTCACCTAATCTTTCCAAATTTCGTCGGAAACGCATGGAATCTCGCTGGATTTGCACATCGCGAAGCTCCATAAGGAATTGATGGGCAAGAGAGGACTTCTCTGTCAGAAGGAACATAGGGTCTAGTTGGTTAAGGGTAGGATGCTCAAAAATACCAAAAGCCTACAATTTTCAACAAATCCCTCCCACCTATTTATTTCACCCCCCAATTTATTCCTACCTTTGTGGAAGAAACGCAAACAAATCCCATGGTCTTACGGACAGAGAACTTGATTAAAAAATATGGACAACGGTTGGTGAATGACCACGTTAGCTATGAGGTCAATCAAGGTGAAATTGTTGGACTTCTCGGTCCGAATGGGGCGGGTAAGACGACGTCGTTTTATATGGCTGTTGGACTGGTCAAACCCAATTCAGGTCGTGTGATGTTGGATGATCTGGATATTACTTCGTTGCCAATGTACAAACGTGCGAAGCTCGGAATTGGATATTTGGCCCAAGAAGCTTCCGTATTTCGTGATCTTAGTGTAGAAGACAATATCCTCAGTGTATTGGAGCTTGCTAAACCCGAGCTGACCAAAATAGAAAGAAGAGAAAAAACCCAATCCTTATTAGAGGAGTTTTCTTTGACTCACGTCCGAAAGAATAAGGGGATTGTATTGTCGGGTGGGGAAAGGAGACGAACCGAGATTGCCCGAGCCTTGGCCGTGGACCCCAAATTTATCCTATTGGATGAACCATTTGCAGGCGTTGACCCCATCGCCGTGGAGGAGATTCAAACAATTGTGGCCAAGTTAAAACATCGAAATATTGGTATCTTAATCACCGATCACAACGTAAATGAAACTTTGTCGATCACAGACCGGGCGTATCTATTATTTGAAGGCAAGATCCTAAAACAAGGTACAGCCGAGGAATTAGCCGCCGACGAAATGGTTCGCCGTGTCTATTTAGGTAAACACTTTGAACTCAAAAGAAAGATTTGATGCTTCACCCGTTATTTCCCACGATTGGACCAAAGGAACTCTTCCCACTCGATTTCACGGCAAAAAACCCATTTTGGGAGACCGTGGATTTGGTATCAACGGAATCCTTCCAAACGGCTCTGAACTCGGTACTGGAAGGCCGAGTAGGCGTTGGAGGGTATCTTGAACCACGGGTTATTTACCAACGCAGTGCGCATTTTTCAGGAGAGCACGCACGCTCCATTCATTTAGGATTGGATGTATGGACTTCCCCCGGGACGGCCATTCACGCACCTTTGGCCGGCCGAATCCATTCGATGGCCGACAACGCCCATTTTGGCGATTATGGCCCTACCTTGATCTTAGAACATAGCCTGGCAGAACCTCTTCCTCCCTATCCGGCGGGTACCTTGTACACGTTATACGGACATTTAAGTCGAACCAGCCTAGAAAAATGGCAAATTGGAGACACAATACAAGCGGGTGAGCTACTGGCCTGGGTTGGTCCGGCCCCCGAAAATGGTGATTGGCCACCCCACCTTCATGTTCAAGTGATGACGGATATGCTCGGCAAGCAGGGCGATTTTCCGGGTGTGTGCAGCCCGAATGAACTTTCTTTTTACCAATCCATTTGCTTGAATCCATGGCCCTTGACGGGTTGGGAGGAGATTTAGTTATTCTAAAAATTCAAAGGTTTGATTCTACCCAAAACATTACCTCCTTTTAACTTAATTTATCGAATAATTAGGCCTTAGAGCCTCATAAATCTTCCAAAGTGTAGTCCCACAAATCACCTTTAAAACGAGACGATAACTCAAAAATAAAAGTTCAAAAGTACCTCTATCTCCTTCATACCAAGAAAATGGAGCCGTTATCCGGTCCGACCATGTGAACACATGGAACTGATGACTTGTTTATATGCTATACCTTGTTGAACATACTCACCTACTTTGTTTATCAGATCGAGCGTTGATGTATGAAATGGATTACTCGCGAACGCCCTAAAATTGATCGAATCGCTTGTCCATGGCTGATCAAGCGATTCATTGATCCAGAGGCAACTTTTTATTTTGTTCCAGCAGACCAAGTTCTATCCAAAAGCAAGGAGCTGGACGCCATCCCATTGGATATACCTGGAGTTGAATACACCCATTATGAAGACAAAGTAACGTTTGATTATATAATCAAGAAGCATCAACTATCCGATCACCCAGCCTTAGCCAAAATCGCACAAATTGTTCGTGGAGCAGATACCGATCGCCATGAGTTAGCACCTGAAGTAGCTGGACTGTGGGCGATCACGGTCGGACTTAGCCATAATTTTCAGGATGACCATCAACTATTGGAGATCGGAATAATTCTTTACGATGCCTTGTATACTTGGGCACAATTACCAACACCCATGCATCATTTGCAAGGTAGCCCTTTCGAAAACATGTTGCATGAGGTATACCAAGCCTATATCAAGGGGAAAAAAGGAAAATTACCTGATTGGGTTCAGGATCTTAAACACAGGATTCAAGACCAACTCGATACACAATTTACGATAGATCTCCGCCGACTTTCAGAAGAGCTGAACCTAAATTCGTCCTATGTCTCGAGAGAATTTCCAAGGTATTTTGATAATCAAAATTTTGGTGAATACATACGTCAGGCACGCATCCAAAAAGCCATTCAGCTTTTCCAATCCCCTGAATATTCCCTAACGGAAATTGCCTACCTAACAGGCTTTTCCGATCAAAGTCATTTTACACGCGTTTTTAAACAAATCACGGGGGAAAATCCTTCCGCTTATCGAAAAAAAATCCGTCAAGGTAAATCAGATTCCAAAGAGTAAAATTCATTCTATTTTAGTCTGCAACCTACGCCTACTTTTGTCTCAGATCAAGACCAAACCCCAGAACGCATGCTAAAAAAAGTCATACTTTTAGGATTCGCATGTTACTTTGGTGCCCTTCCTTATGCACAAAGTCAGGATTCCTCTTCCATTAAAACAACGACTGCTTTTTCCTTTCAGCTCGAAGGTATGCTTGGGGCAACCATCGGCCCAAATTTCTATTCGATCAATGTGGGTGGACCTGGACTATATGGGCAAGTCCACCCGCATTGGAGAGTTGGATTAGGAGCCTTTCCCTCATTGTACTTACTTGAAAATAAACTGGGGGCTAGGCTGGGTGTCTCCCCACGTATCGAATACAAAAACTGGGTTTTTATTGCCCCCTTCTTTCATCGGGAAAAAACAGAGGAATGGATCTGGAGTATTGGCGTTGGTTATAAATTTCATCCCAAAAGACGATTATAACTATGGCTCAAAAACCTACTTTCAAGGAAGCTCTCCGATTTTGGATCCAACTCGGTTTCATTAGTTTTGGAGGTCCAGCAGGACAAATTGCCATCATGCATGACTATTTGGTGGTTAAAAAACAATGGATAACCGAACGTCGGTTCTTACATGCATTGAACTTCTGCATGCTCTTGCCAGGACCAGAGGCGCAGCAATTAGCAACCTACATGGGCTGGCTTCTTCATGGGACTTGGGGTGGACTCGCCGCTGGATTGCTCTTTATTCTTCCTTCCCTTTTTATCCTACTTGGACTCAGTATCCTCTATGTTTCATTTGGAAATATCCCCTGGATTTATGCGCTTTTCCATGGACTTAAACCAGCGATTGTGGCAATTGTCGTCTTAGCTTTGATTAAAATTGGTAAAAGATCTTTGTTGAGTCCTTTGCACTGGGTCATTGCGCTTATGTCTTTTTTGGGAATTACTTTTTTCCACATTTCTTTCCCAATCCTTCTTGTTGGAGCTTCCCTGGTGGCTATTATTGGGATATATTTTTTTCCTTCCTTACTTACCCCTGGGAACGAAGCCACAACCTCAGATAAAGAATTAAAGGACGATCTTTCCAATGTAAATCATCACAGCGTCAGCCAGACCTATGGACTCCCATTTTCTCGCATTGGACTTTCCATTATTTCAGGATTAATCCTCTGGAGTATACCACTTTTTCTTTTTTATGTGGCCTCCGATGATTTTATCTTTTGGAAAAAGGTGACGTTATTTTTCACGCAGAGTGCGTGGATTACTTTTGGTGGAGCGTATGCGGTTCTTCCCTATGTGGCCGAGGTCAGTGTAGAAAAATTTAATTGGTTAACCAACCTCCAAATGATGGATGGACTTGCCCTCGGAGAGAGTACCCCAGGTCCTTTGATTATGGTTTTAGCTTTTGTTGGATTCATGGCAGGTTACCATCATTTCGGACACTCCCTTGTCATGGGAAGTCTAGGGCTTCTGACCACCACTTTTTATACGTTTTTGCCAAGCTTTCTCTTCATTTTCGTGGGTGCGCCCATCATCGAAAGAACCCAAAACAACCAACATATAAAAAATGGGATGTCTTTCGTGACCTCCGCTGTGGTGGGAGTAATGATGAACCTAATCCTATACCTCGGCAAAGCTATTGTTTTAAAAGGCCAGTGGTCTTTTTCTAATATTCAATATCCGACAGCCGCTTGGATCCTAATATCTATTTTCTCTTTGTATCGGTTCAAAATCGGAATAATTCCATGGATCGGACTCAGTGCCTTGTATGGACTTGTCATGTATGGGCTTATTCGGTAAGAAACCGACGAACCTTTGTTTTTCGCTGTCGAAGCTTTCTGCCAAGAATTGAATTCGATAACCAAGAGAATACGACACAAAAAAGGCCTGGCAAACAAATGTTTGGCAGGCCTTCTTGTGTCGTATCTATGATTAACGATCTTTCAAAGCGACAAATGGGCGCTCGGTAGGACCAGTATAAATTTGGCGAGGACGACCGATGGGTTCGTTCTGCTCACGCATTTCTTTCCACTGAGCAATCCAACCCGGTAAACGACCGATAGCAAACATCACGGTAAACATGTTCACTGGAATACCCAAGGCACGGTAAATGATACCCGAGTAGAAGTCAACGTTAGGATACAAGTTCCGAGAGACGAAGTAATCGTCTTTTAAAGCGGCTTCCTCTAGTCCACGGGCAATGTCGAGTACAGGATCATTAACACCTAGTTTAGTTAAAACATCGTCTGCCGCTTTTTTGATAATTTTTGCCCGAGGGTCAAAGTTTTTATAAACACGGTGACCAAAACCAAACAAACGAAAGTTCGAAGATTTGTCTTTGGCCATATCGACGTATTTCTGAACATTTCCGCCATCCGCTTTGATAGCCTCCAACATCTCGATCACCTCTTGGTTGGCACCTCCGTGTAAGGGTCCCCAAAGGGCTGAGATACCCGCCGAAATCGAAGAGTACAAGTTTGCTTTCGAAGATCCTACCAAACGAACCGTCGAGGTCGAGCAGTTTTGCTCGTGATCGGCGTGTAGAATAAGCAATTTATTTAAGGCACTAGCTACCACTGGATCGACCTCATAATCCTCTACAGGCAACGCAAACATCATATTCAAGAAGTTGGCGGTGTAGGACAGGTTATTTTTAGGGTAGTTGATCGGATGGCCCTGTGATTTTTTATAGCACCAAGTGGCAATGGTTGGGAATTTAGCCAATAACCGAATGATATGAAGATCCGTTTTGTCTGGGCTGTTTCCATCATACGAATCAGGGTAGAATCCGCTCATCGCACTGACCAACGACGACATGATGCCCATGGGATGCGCATTGACAGGGAATCCGTCGAAAATCTTCCGCATATCTTCATTCACCATGGTATGACGCGTAATTTCGGATACAAATGCATCATATTGGGCTTGATTAGGCAATTCACCGTAAATCAAAAGATATGCTACACCCAAAAAGTCAGCTTTATCCGCTAATTCTTCAATCGAATATCCCCGATAGCGAAGAATTCCTTCTTCCCCATCTAAAAAGGTTATGGCACTTTGTGTGGATCCGGTATTCTTGAAACCAGAATCAATGGTGATGTAACCTGTGGCCTGACGAAGTTTACCAATATCGATGGCTTTCTCGTTCTCCGACCCGGTTACCACAGGAAATTCATATTCCTTTCCCTCTACTATTAACTTTGCTTTATCTGACATGGATTGTAGGTTATTTTGATAGTATGGTGATTGTTGATGAAATATTTGGAATCACAGGGCTAAAATAATCAAAATAATCCTATTTTCTCCCGTTCTCCAACAAATATTTGCTTTCAATTTTCGCTAAAATTTTATAGATCTTCCCATTTGATAGACTCCAGAAACTCTAAATGTCTATTTTACAAAGGTTTATAGGATGCCCCACAAAAAAACCAATCCAAATGGGCTTAAATTCGTGTCAACCTATCTTTAAAAAACCCTAAGAAGATGAAAATAGTTTAGTGATTTCGTCTATTTCTCCAAGTTAAGAAATTACATGTAGTGGAATCTTTTTCTTGATTTCAGACAATAATGCCTCTTCTTCTAAGTTGCCATCCAGCCAATGAATCTCTATGCCTTTCCTTTCCATGGATCGAAAAAATGTCATTTGTCGTTTTGCCATTTGGTGAATGGCGGTCTCCAAACCAATCACCCATTCAGTATCCGAAATCTGGCCCCTCAACCGTTTCATGGCCCAGGTATATTCGAGCCCTAGCCGGTCCAGCCAGTCTTCCGAAACCCCTTGATCCAAAAGCCCCTGTACCTCCTCGAGCAATCCTTCCTGTAGCCGTTTTTTCAATCGTATCGAGATCCGTTCCCGCCGAACATCACGAGACGGATTCAATCCAAAAACGACAGGCTGAAGCTTTGGACGAGTCTTTGGTATGAAACCGTTAGTCAAACTTTCCCGTATTTCGAAACCTCGGATCAATCGTTTTTTTGTCGAAACATCAATAGCTATGGCCAAGCTTGGAAGTTGTTCCCACTCCCCTAGCAGTGCTTCATAAGAACGAGATTCCAGCCGCTCCCGAAGGTCCGGAAAAACGGGATATTGAAAACGATCAAAACCCTGCAATATCGCTTGTAGATATAAACCCGTTCCACCACAGATGATGGCCACAGGGTGTGGAAAATCGGTTAATACCGCCAATGCATCCTGTTGAAATTGAGCAACATCATACGATTCCCCGGGTTGAACATGGTCGATAAGGTAGTAGGGAATCGCTTGACCATCGACCCAAAACTCATGTAAATCTTTACCTGTCCCGATGGTCAAACCACGGTACACTTGTCGAGAATCAGCCGACAGGATTCCAGCAGCACACGTAGCAGCCAGACGGCAAGCCAACCTGGTTTTCCCACTCGCGGTGGGTCCTAAAATGACGATTGTGGGGGGAAATACTTGATCCATTTTTCAGTTCCAACATTATAAATTGACCCCTGTTCATCCAAAACTCGTTTTTTTTTGGTGAGATCCCAAGTAAAGTGCAAAGCGGGCAATATCGCCTCCAATTGAAAACCTAAAGCCAGCATGCTTTGGCTATTTCCTTGCCATCCACGATCGGTGTAGGTCATCACATCGTCCGGCCGATGTATTTCCCAAAGGTGATGTAAAATCTTTTGCCATCCACCCACCACATGAAAAAAAGGCAATGTGGCGAAACGAATCCATTCCATCGACTGCGACGGTCCATGGGGGCGAATCCAGGTTTGGGACTTCGAAAATCCGCTAACCGACACCAAAAGTGGGCCTTTCTGGGGCCAGAATTCCGCTGGTACAAGTCGTTTGTATGACTCTGGCAAATACAATCCATATCGATGGGCCGCTCGTGCCGATCCGAATACGTGGTATTGGTCTAGAAAATTCCGATACACATCCGGGGAGATTGGTTGAAATTGGCATAGCCGCCCCGGAATTCGGATCGACTTCCCCATTTGGTGGCGCAATTTGCTCTCCACTACGTTGGAATGATGTATCCACTGGTCCTCCCAAACCAACATAGGCTTGCCAACCTGCATCCAGTAGTCAGCTAGCTCATGTTGGGAAGGAGCGGTATTAGGCGAAAGCCCTATCATGACTTGATTCCCATGTCTCAAACCTGGTAAAAAGCCGAGAGACGGCAACGTCATCGTTACCGTCTCCCATCCCAAGGATCTTCCGACAGACTGCCAAGATTCCCACCAGGTCTTCATTTACTTTCCATATAATTTTTGAAAAGCTTTTTCATATTTATCTCCGGATTTCCAAACAGGTGCTTGAACATCGTTGGCGATTAGCCGAGCCGCGTAGGTGTAACTCTGGCAGTATTTAAGTAAATAGGAAAAGTCAACCGAATCGGCGTCATCGGCCACCTGATGATAATATTGATTGATTTTATCGTCAAAAGCGGAGAAACCAGGAGAAAAGGTAGGAGCAGGTATTCCCTTAGCCGCCAAACTAACATTATCAGACCGATCGAACAAATTCTGCTCGGGTGCAGGGTCCTCCACGGCTTTCAACCCAAAGGCGGTAGCCGCCTTCTGAATGGCCTCTTGGCCGGACGTCCGACTTAAACCAATAATCGTCAACAGTGATGTGTCGTTATAGCCGGCCCCATCGCAATTTAAATTGTAAATACACTGGTTCAAGGGAATTACAGGATGTTCCGAATAAAACTTGCTTCCCAACAATCCAATTTCTTCACCTGTGTAAGCGATCAACAAAATCGATCGTTTGGTTTTTTCTTGAGCCAACGCTTTGGCGGCTGTTAAAACGGCCGTCGTACCAAAAGCATTATCCCGGGCACCATTAAAAATGGTATCGGTAGCCGTTACTCGTCCATTTTCTTTTCCCGTACCTACGTGGTCATAATGTGCCGAAAGAACGACATACTCATTTTTCAATTTGGGATCGGTTCCCTCAATGACACCAATCACATTGGACGAGTTCAAAGGCTTCGAGGTTGGTGCAGATATCGACAAGGAGGCTTGAGTCACTTTATTTTTGGCCAAAATCTTAGCGGCTGCCGAACTTATCCATAAGTGGGGGAAGGTATCGGTGGTTTTGTTAACCAATCGTGTCGATTTACGACCGAAGTACCCCGCAATATTTCGCCATGGAATAGGAGAATTAAACACTTCGATGATGGCCTTCGCTCCTTTTTCCCGCGCCCACTTGGCTTTGTCTTCCATTGCACCAAACATATCTTGAGGCGACTTGCTATCAGGAAAACCAACGCCTACAACCAGTACTTTGCCTTTGACATCCACGCCGGCAAAGTCATCGTATCCTTTTTCGGTATCCACCCATCCATAAGGCAGATAAACGATCTCGGCATTGGGCAAATCCACCCCGACGTTGGACATCATAACAAAATCATCCATTACTTTGGCTGTCCCCTCGGTGGTGGTGATGGTTCCTTGAGTAGATGGATAAATCGTTTCTAAAGCGACGGGTTGAAAATAACTTCCGTTCACCGCAGGTTTCGCTCCTACTTTTTTAAATTGCTGAGCAATGTATTCAGCCGCTTTTTGATTTCCAGGCTCGCCCGTTCGACGACCTAATAGCTCGTCGGCAGCTAAAAAACGAAGATGAGCCTCAGGTTCACTGGATTTCAGGGAGAACTCTGGTAATTTTTGAGTAGATTGAGCGTTGATTAAGCAGGTAGTAAAAACCAACAATCCTGTCGAAACGAGTCGCATGCGCATAGAAACAGTTTTTCATTAATGTTCAAATATAAGAATTTTTGAAAACGTTCGTTTCGGATTGGTATCAACGGTAAAATAGCGTAGATCAAGTATATGAAAAAGTATGGTTTCATTTTCCTAATGGGCATCATTACCCAAAGTAGCTTTGGCCAGTCAAATGCCTATGTGGTTGCTGACGCAGACGAATACTTTCGTTCTGGCCGGTATTTTGATGCATTTTTTGCCTACCGGACTGCCGCGAGATTGCCGGAATTCGCAGGAGATTATCAAATTGAACAGCAGATCAAGAATAGTTCAAAAGCTTTGTATTTAAAAAAGAAATACCAAGATTTCCGAGCTTTTAAAAAATATGATTTAGCCAAAGATCATTTGATCCAGTTGGTTGAAATCAACCCCATGGACCCATTTCGAGATCAAATCCCTAAGATCACCCTCGAGCAAGCCGAATCTTTTCACCGAATGGCTTGGCGTCAACGGTCACCTCGAGAAGTAGCTGATATGTTGAACAAAGCCATCGGATATTATCATCAGGCCATCAAAGAAGGATTGGTGAATGAATCGGTTCAGGTGGCGATCAAGATGGCGGAGAAATCCATCCGAGACACAGGCGTAACCGATGTTCCCAATACTACGCTGGGCGTATCCACCCAGTATAATCAACTAAATAAACCCACCACCGAACGGAAAGTTGAAATCAAGGAAAACAATCCTTTATAATCCTTTCTTCACAAAAAAAGATCTGACCCTCCGGCCAGATCTTTTTTTGTGGACTTCCTTGGAAGAATCTTCCACACGCCGAAGTCTTATTTCAACGTAGCTTGAAGTTTCTGATTCAAGGCAACATAATCTTCGTTCCCTGCCTCTTTCGCTAAAGCCAATGAGCGATTTGAAGCTTCCAAAGCCCCTTTCTTATCACCCATTTGTGCTAAAATGCGAGCTTGCAACAATACTACCCAATAGGCTTTCGGCTGTGCTTCAACCGCTTTGGCAGCCCAAGTAGCCGCTTGTTTCAAGTCTTTACCTGCTTCAAAATAATACGAGGCGGCTTGGAAATACGGCTTGGAATCTACATTCATGGCCGTATTGATTTGTGCCATAATTTTAGTGTCGATGTCAGCCTCAACCGGGAAACTTACCCCTGTTTTTTCCCACATAATTTGAACGTTGGCTTTGTTGTTCACAACATCTGCCAGTTGAATAGTGAACGACTCAACCGACTGACCAAGGGCCATAGGCTTCACCTTAAAACGAGCCACGTCGTCGGCCTTATCATAACCATTGCTTCCCCAGTTTTGGGTGCTTTTGTTTAAAATCACTTCCCACTCTGTTTTGTCTGGAATGGTGTACAAAGCATACGATCCAGCCTTGACAGCGACACCACCTACCTTAACGTCCTCACCAAATGTGATTCGAGTGGCATTGTTGGCTCCCGTCCGCCAAACTTTTCCAAAGGGAACCAAATCACCAAAAATAACACGACCTTTCATCACGGGACGCGAGTAGCTGACCTCAATATGAGATAAGGCAAAATCCTGTTTAATCGTTTGTGAGGGACTTGGAGCTGGCATCTTGATACCTTGAGCCAGGGTGGAGAAGGCAATAAAACTTGCCGAAACAATACTGAAAATCTGTTTCATGTTTGTGAAATTAAAGATTGAATAATCTGTTGAAAAGACTCAAAAAAGACCTAAAAAGTTCAAAATGAAATAGGATTTCATAAAATGCTCCGTTTGTTAATACTTTGATTACCCCACGACAACACACGAATCAATGGAATTGCCGAAAATGCAAAATAAAACCGTTTGGATATGCTTGGTTGGATTTTATATCAAAAAGATACTTTACAGGATTCTTACGAAAACACCCGTTTTCTTGAGGAAGCAAAACTCCTTCAAATTACCCTTAAAGTCGTGCATCCACCAGATTTTGGGTGGGTATTGGGAGGCGATTTCCCTTTACTGTACAAAGGGAAAGCAATATCCCTCCCTGATTTTGTCATTCCTCGGCTTGGAGCTATGACTGACACGCTTACTTGGAATCTTTTGCATTTTTTTCATCTAAAAGGGGTCCGTTTATTCAATTCCCTTTCCCTCATTCGGCTCGCACAGAACAAATTAGATTGCCTTTTTCAGCTCGCCTCGTTGGGTATTCCTGTTCCCAAAACCACGGCACTTCATTTGGTGGAATCCACGTATTCAATCCAAAGGGTTTTCGATTTTCCTTTGGTTGTTAAAAATAATGTAGGAACCCATGGAGAAGGAATCATTCTTTGTACTTCCGACCAAATATTAGAAGATCTCATGCCCATCCTGCTAGAACAAACAAATCAGAACTTCATTGTGCAGGAATATGTGGATACGCGACCGGGAGAAGATATACGAATCGTATTGACCCAAAACACGGTACTCGGAACCATGAAACGGATCGCTGGAAGGGACCAGTGGAAATCTAATTTCACTCTCGGGGGTAAAGTTGAACCCTATCCTTGGGATGATTCCCTCGATTCTATAGCGTCAAAAATTCAAAAAAATCTTACTTTTGACCTTCTGGGGATTGACTTACTGATGACGGAATCAGGCTATGTGGTCAATGAAATAAATTCTGCCCCAGGATTCAAAGGTATGGAACTAGCATTGAAAAATAATATGGCTCGTTTGATTCTTGAACAGTGTATCGAGTTCGTACCTGGATAATCAATTCTTGATCTAACAACGAAATGATTTGTTCATGAAAAAAATATGGATCGTAGTCTTTTGTTTCTTTTTTTTACCATCATACGCTCAAAAAAACAACGATGTTCGCTTAACATCCTTGCCGTACTATAATTTCGGAAAAGGTCTTGGACTGACCTCCCCCGATAGCCTTTTCCAGTTCAATATTCGGTTCCGGATGCAAAATCGGGTGGGTTACTTACGAGATGAGGCTGGGAATCCAGCATTTGATGCGCAAGTTCGACGTTTACGTTTACGATTTGATGGTTTTGTTGGTTCCCCCCAATTTTTATATGTCATTCAGCTTTCCTTTGCACCGGGAGATGTGGGTCGATTGGAAGAAGGGGCTAATTTGAACGTTATACGAGATGCCGCCATCATTTATCGACCCAATGCAAAATGGGATATCGTGTTTGGCCAAACCAAACTCCCCGGAAATCGACAGCGAATCAATTCCTCTGGGGCTCTGCAATTGACAGACCGATCCATCACCAACGCTCGATTTAACATTGACCGGGATTTTGGGATTCAGGTGAACTACCTGGGAGAACAAAGATCAAGCTCTTCATTTAATGTTAAAACCGCTATTTCATCGGGAGATGGACGAAATTTTACGGCGAATCCCGATGACGGTTTAGCCTATACTGGAAAATTGGAATGGTATCCCCTGGGTGGTTTTCAGAATGCTGGGGTATTTTTTGAGGGGGATTTGGTCCGCGAACCAAGTCCCAAACTGATGCTATCAGCTGCCTACCATTACAATCACAAAGCCAAAAGGACTTTAGGGGTATTGGGTGAAGACTTATATGCCTCCCGGAATTTACAAGCCATTTTAGCGGATTTCTTGTTCAAGTACCGAGGATTGGCCATTCAAGGTTCGTACATGAACCGAAACACAGAGAATCCCATCACTCGTAATCAAGCCGGAAGTATTCGCCGGGTCTTTGTAGGTGAAGGGTGGGACTTTCAACCCTCTTATCACTTCAAAAATGATTTTGAATTGATTGGACGACTGAGTTATGTTCAACCCTACACCAGCCTAGCGGCTCTGGAGCCTAAACAGCGGGAATGGACCTTGGGGGTAACGCGCTATTTGTGGGAACATGCATTCAAGGTCCAAACGGAGGTTACCTTCGACGAATTCTTTTACTTAGACGGCGCTAGAAAACAGGCCTGGTTTGCGCGTTTTCAAGTAGAAATGGGGATTTAACGTCCCCATTTCTCTGGATTTCTTCTCCATTTTTTCAAAGTCTCCACAGAATCCGCAGGAATATAGTCTTGTTTCACTGCTTCATCAATCAAATATTTATACTCACTCAAGGTGATGAGCGGAAGATTTGCCGCCTTAAAATTCGCATCTGCCGTAGAAAAACCGTACGTAAAAATAGCCACCATCCCGATGACTTGGTAGCCCGCTGCTCGCAGCGCTTCTACACATTTTAAGGAACTTCCTCCGGTGGAAATCAAATCCTCGATCACGACGACTTGCGCTCCGGAGGGAATGGATCCCTCAATTTGATTTCCCATGCCATGTTCTTTTGGTTTGGGACGAACATACGCGAAAGGAAGTTGCAAGGCATCAGCAACCAAAGCCCCCTGTGCTATGCCAGCCGTGGCAACTCCAACGATGGCCGTACCTTCAGGGAAATTCCTTTTAATAGCCTGAGCCAAGGATTTTTTGATGAACGTTCTAGCGGCAGGATGCGAGAGCGTGATGCGATTGTCGCAATAAATGGGTGATAACCAACCAGAACTCCATTGGAAAGGTTGATTAGGTCGAAGCTTTACCGCTTGGGTTTCTAGTAAAAATCCAGCAATTTTTCGGGCAGTTGTCATAATCCTAAAAAAAAGAGGCTTACGCCTCTGTTCCATCTATTTTTTTGATTAAAATTTTATCGATTCGATTCTTGTCCATATCCACAATCTCAAATTCATATCCATGCCAGGTGAATTTATCACCCGTATCAGGGATTTCCTTGAGAATTTCCAAGGCAAAACCACCCATGGTATCAAAGCCGCTGTATTCCTTCCGATTGGGAATTTCAATCTCAAACTCTTGGAGGAAATCATCAAAGGGTAGTGCGGCATCAATCAAGTAGGAACCATCATCTCGAGGGGTAATTTCAAACTCAAATTCATTATCTTCCGAAATATCACCCACCAAAGCATCCAAAATATCATTCATCGTCACCACACCTTGAACATTTCCATATTCATCCACGATCACACCGAAATGGATTTTTTCACTTTGAAACTTCTCTAAAACCTGATATGCGTGGTTATTTTCAGGAATGAACAGAGGTTCCCGGGCTAAAGATTCCAGATTTTGAAGAGCTGACTCCAATCCCAAGTCCAATACATCTTTGATATACAAAAGCCCGATCATGTTATTGATTCCATCCTTGCATATAGGATAAATGGAATGTTTTTTATCCATGACTTTCTGGCGGTTCTCGATCCAGTCGTCCTCTACATCTAAAAATGTAACCTCATTGCTACTTGTCATGAGTGAAGTAATGCGGCGATCCCCCAAATGAAATACATTTTGCACGATTTCATGCTCAATTTCTTCAATGGTTCCTCCGGTGGCTCCTTCTTGGATCAGTGACTTGATTTCTTCCTCTGTCACGGATGAGTCTGACTCCACAATACCGAGTAACTTAACTAATCCTTCTGACGATTTACTAAGCAACCAAATGAAAGGAGAGGTAAATTTTGACAAAACGTTCATAGGGCCAACCATCCACATGGCGATTTCCTCGGGTTTGGCCATACCAATTCGCTTCGGAACCAATTCACCAAAAACAAGGGAAAGGAAGGTTACAAGTAGGGTGATAATCCCAACGGAGACCGTTTTGGCATACGGCTGCAGAACAGCAAAACGCTCCACCCATGGCTGAACATACACGTTAAATTGCTCACCTGAGTAAATACCGGTTAAGATCGCAATCAAGGTAATACCAATTTGTACAGTGGAGAGGAAACGATTCGGCTCATTGGCCAGCTGAAGAGCAGCGTGGGCTTTTTTGTTGCCGTTTTTAGCGGCTATTTCTAGTTTGGTTTTCCTGGAAGACACGAGTGCAATCTCAGACATCGAGAATAACCCGTTCAATAAAATAAGTGCAAGAATTATGACAATGTCCATTCAAGATTTTTGGGATACAAATGTATTACCCACAATGATTTAATATGCAAAATAAAGCATTTTACTAGATCAATTCCCAAACCCAGAATATAAAATTTTTCTTTCGAACAGATTGAGGGATTTTTACCGAACTTTGTAAAAGAATTTGTTCTCTATGCGGCTTTTTGTACACCATTTACCTATCCATTTTATTTCGGCTTCTAAGTGGGGAAATCAATCGGGCAACCTATTTGATGACCTCCCCTACCAATACGACCACATCTTTCAAGGGACTGGACATGGCCTGGTGTATGGATTGCCCGTTTCCGTAACAGCCGACTGGATAAACCGGTATTTCACTGAAGGTCAACCACTTCCCGGCAGGTCAATTACCTGGATTGTCGAAAATACGCATCAACTGAAAAAATCTTTGCAAAGTACATTTGAATTCCTAGAAGCGGCCGGCGGATTGGTGAGACAACAGGATCAGTGGTTGATGATTTATCGCTTGGGAGTTTGGGATTTCCCAAAAGGGAAAATTGAAACTCAGGAAAAGCCTAAAGTTGCCGCCTCTCGTGAGGTTTGGGAGGAGTGCGGAGTGCCTTGTCAACCCATTCGAAAGATTGGAAAAACTTGGCATACCTATGCTTTTCAGGGAAAACCTGTATTGAAACTAACCCATTGGTTTGAAATGACTTGTGCTGAGCCGCATACCCTCAAACCTCAGGTGGAAGAAGATATCACCGAGGTGGCCTGGTGTACCGAGTCGCAAACATCTTCCCATCTCAAGACATCTTATCCGTCCATTCAATGGATTTGGGCGAAATACCAACGGCTCAAGGCGCTGAATAAGGAAGATAATCGGTGATATCGGCTCCATACCGATGTAACTCTCTTACGATCGTGGAGCTGATAGGAGCAAATTCGGGAGATGTGATCAAAAAAACCGTTTCCAAGTCATTTACCAATCGTCTATTTACTTGAGAAATGGTGTTTTCATATTCAAAATCGGTGGTGTTTCGTAACCCTCGCAGGATAAAATCAGCTCCATGTTGTCTGGCCACCGTGGCGGTAAGATCATCGTATTGAACCACTTTGATTCGAGGATCTTCACTAAAGGCTTTTTGGATGGATCTTTCCATAAAATCAAGCTCAAAATACCGTTTTTTTGCCGAGTTGGTACCAATTCCAATGATGATTTCATCAAAAAGCTTTAGTCCCCGAGAAACGATATCGGCGTGTCCCTTCGTGAAAGGATCAAAAGAACCTGGGAAAAAGGCAATTCGTTTTTTCATCTTTTTCGGTTAGTTTTGTTCACAAAGGTAAATCAATCCATTTCATTTAACCAAGCCGAGCCACAAACGGTATGTCACACGCCAATCCCCTCGGATGGGGAATCGACCTCGGCGGCACAAAAATAGAATGTGCTGTCTACGATTTTCAATCCAACGAAATTTTAACACGCCAACGCCTTCCAACCGAAGCCTCCCAAGGGTACGAACACATATTACATCAGATTCAAACTTTATTGAATCAAGTGGAAAAGTCCATAGGCTCTGCTCCTGAAGGAATCGGATTTAGTACACCGGGTATCTTGGATCCCCGAACGCACACCATGAAAAATTGCAATACAACGGCAATGAACGGGCAACCGATGCACCAAGACTTGGAAGACCTCCTCAAAGTACCTATTCGGATCGCCAATGATGCCAACTGTTTTGCCTTGGCAGAGGCCAACCAAGGAGCCGCGGCGAACCTCTCAGCAGAAGTGGTATTTGGAGTTATTTTAGGCACCGGGGTAGGTGGAGGCGTGGTGGTCCGGAACCAGCTGATCACAGGTCGCCACGGAATAGGAGGAGAATGGGGGCATATAGTGTACGATCCCGCCGGTCCACCCTGCTACTGTGGAAAATCGGGTTGCAATGAAATGATTTTTTCTGGACCCAAACTCGAAAAATTTTATTTTGACCGAACCGGAAACGCGTTGAATCTAGCCCAAATTCATGCGCGCCACCAAACCGGAACCGACGCCGATGCCACAGCCACGATACACCATTTGATCACGTGTTTTGGTCGAGCCATCTCGGGGGTGATCAATGTATTGGATCCAGATGTGATTGTCATAGGTGGCGGTGTGGGACAAATCCCAGAACTCTATACAGAGGGTGTCGAAGAGGTAAAGAAATATATTTTCAACTCAGGACGTGTGGAAACGAACTTTCTACGGCCGGCTCTAGGTGACAGCTCCGGAGTTTTTGGGGCATTGGAATTGATTCGTCCTGTGATTGGTGCATGAGGAATATCCTTTTGTGTTTGATTTTGTTGGTGCTTATCGGCATCGCTTGGTGGGTCTTACCTACGCCTATTCCTCCCAAAGAGGTCGGAAAAGTCGTTGATTCTTGGCAACAGGTACCCATTTATTCCAATGGACCGCATGTCCATGATACCCATGGAAAAAGTACAGCGAAAGATGGCTATGTGTATGGTTGGAAGTACCAATGCGTGGAATGGATTAAACGATTTTATGACCAGCGCCTCCAGCATCGCATGCCCGATGGAAGCGGGAATGCGCAAGACTTCTGGTCAGAAACCATATCTGATGGGCAATTCAATGCCAGGCGGGGCTTGATTCAATTCAATGTACCTAGCCAATGGCTTCCCCAAAGGAACGACATCCTGGTATTTCGATTCAAACCATATGGACATGTAGCCCTCGTAACCGATGTCTCAAAGAATCGCGTGTTCATTAGGCAACAAAATGTACCCGGCGCAACCCGAGATACCCTGTATTTACAATTTCACCAAAATTACGTACGTTTCACCGACCCCCGAATTGTAGGTTGGTTACGACACCCGAGAAACCATGTATTTTGAACAAACTTTTGAACGAATCACAGAAATTCCTAAAGGGGAATTTGAACAATGTCGGTTCCACCAATGTCAACTGCCAGAATTCCATTTCAGCCGGTCCACTTTCGTTGCCTGCGTTTTTGAACATTGTAACCTGAATCTGATCCATGTTCAAGACACCAAATTTCAAGATTGTGTGTTTCTTGATTGCCAAATGATGGGGATTGCATTTGAAAAAGCATATCGAGTCGGAATGGAACTTGCCTTTGAACGATGTCAACTTGACCACAGCTCATTTGTAGGACTTACCTTGCCCAAGACCCGTTGGGTGGATTGCCGTCTTTCAGGTGTTGACTTTTCCAAGGCAGACCTTCGTGAGTCCGACTTTTCAGGATCGACTCTGGCACAAGCACAGTTTTTCCAAACTCGATTGGACAAAGCCGATTTACGTTCAGCCCTCGATTTTCAGATCCCGACGCAAACCAACTCCCTTAAAAAAACAAAAATTTGCGTATCGGGTCTTCCCGGTTTGCTCACAGAAGTGGGACTTCAAATTTTTCCAGGCTAAAATATCTATCTTTGTCAACGTATCATTCAACCCAACAATACCATGCAATACCGACGTTTTGGACGTACCGATTGGCCTGTCAGTGAAATAGGCTATGGCATGTGGGGACTTGCCGGCTGGACAGGTTCCGACATCGAAGAGGTAAATCTTTCATTGGATGAAGCTGTGGCCCAAGGGGTGACCTTTTTTGACACCGCCTGGGGCTACGGAGCAGGAAAATCAGAGGAAATCCTGGGGAATTTAATTCGCCGTCATCCACAAAAGAAATTATATTACGGAACCAAAATCCCTCCCAAAAATTTTATTTGGCCATCCAAATCCCACTTTACCTTGGAAGAGTGCTTTCCCTATGAGCACATCATCGAGTACACCGAAAAGAGTTTACGGAATTTAGGGGTGGAATGCATGGATCTTCAACAGTTTCATGTTTGGGAAGATGCTTGGGCTGACCATGAAGACTGGCAGAAGGCGGTGGAAAAATTAAAGAAAGATGGAAAAGTACAGCATTTTGGGATTTCAGTGAATCGTTGGGAACCCAATAACGTATTGAATACCCTTAAGACTGGCCACATCGATGCCGTTCAAGTGATCTACAATATTTTTGATCAAGCCCCGGAGGATCAACTCTTTCCCCTTTGCCGAGAATTGGACATTGCCACCATCGCTCGTGTACCCTTCGATGAGGGAACGCTGACTGGACTTTTGACCAAGGAGACCACCTTTCCTGCAGACGATTGGCGGTCTACTTATTTTGTTCCGGAAAATTTGCATTCCAGTGTCGACCATGCTGAGGCCTTACGCCCTACCATTCCTAGTGGAATGACCATGCCAGAACTTGCTCTACGATTTATTTTAGCGAATGATGATGTGGATACTATCATCCCCGGTATGCGAAAAATCAAGCATGTACAAGCCAATACAGCCGTGAGTGATGGAACCAAACTACCGGCTTCCCTGCTTGCCGAATTGAAGGGGCATCGCTGGGACCGCATCCCAACCTCTTGGAGTCAATAAAAATGAAACCCCGGTTTTCCAACCGGGGTTTCATTTTATATGTCCATTTGAAATGGCTTATTTTTTTAATTCATATTTGGCTGGTGTACCAAAGGTAGGCAAGCTTTTCGAAATAAAGACACGCAAATCTTCATTCGATTTTTGCAGATCCTCTCGCCGTAAATACATCATATGTCCCGACTTATACCCTTCCCATGACATCCGACTTTGGAATTTACCCCCTGGATCCATTTGCCACATATTGTATTTGGCATTGAAATAATCACACGCTCCATCATAATAGCCTGATTGAACCAGCACGTGTAAATATGGGTTTTCCGCCATTGCCAATCGCAAACTTTCGCCCGTCCGATCATTGGAGCGATCCCAAGGATTTACGGGGCCAAACATATTGTATTGGAGATCGGTCTTAAATTTAAGTTCTTCTCTCAAATACATGTTTATAGGAGGAGTGAAGGAATGCAACCAGGAGGTTAACTCGGAATTATAATCAGGTGTCTCACCTGCATCCCGCTTGTCGATTCCTAGGTAGCGAGAATCCAATCGGCCTACAGTGTATCCCTTATCACGGAGAAGTTCTTTCCAGAAAAGATTTAAGGAAATCTCCATGTTGTTTTGGAGGATCACTTTTTCCGACAAGCCGGAGTAGCGGGCCATTTGTTTGGCAATCTGGGTACGTTCTTCGGACGATAGACTTCCTCCTTTGGCCACGGCCGGCATTAAAACATCCACTGTAAACTTCTCGACTTCTGGCAACATAGCCTCCAGTGTCTTATTCTGTAAAGACGGCTCCAAAACTTTATGGTGCCAGGCAGTTGCCGCAAAATAAGGTAAACGCAAAGCGATAGCAGCTGGACCATCGCGTTTGATACCCAAATCGGTTGGAGAAACCAAAACGACACCATTCAAGTACATCCAGTGACTATTTTGAAGTTCCAAGGCTAAACCCGACACACGAGTCGTTCCATAGCTTTCACCAATCAAATACTTGGGAGAAGCCCAACGATTCATCCGCGTCACGAAGGTATCCACCCAATTGGCCAAATATTTAATGTCGGCATTGATGCCGAAGAAAAACGATTTAGGAGTATCTTTTTTAACAATGCGTGAGAACCCGGTATTCACAGGATCCACAAAAACAATGTCCGCTACATCCAAAACAGAATAAGGATTATCGGCCATGCCATACGGTTGAACGGGATAACCTTCATCATCAATTTTTAGAATACGGGGTCCCGTATACGCAATGTGCATCCAAACGGATGCCGAACCAGGTCCCCCATTAAAGGAGATGATCAAAGGTCTTTCGGCTCTATTTTTTACATCCGTGCGCTCATAATAGGTAAAGAAAACGCCAGCCACCACATCGCCGGCCTCGTCCCAAACAGGCATGGTCCCTGTTACCGTTTTATAGGGTACCTTTTGCCCTTTGATGGTCACCTCATTTCCGCCCACGATTTGCATATCAGGGTCCAATGTGAGCGATTGAGCTGATTTTTTCTTTTCTTCTACCAAGGCAGGCTTTGGAGCCTCGGGTTTGGCAGGGACCGGTTTTTGTTGCGCCTCGACCTGGCTCATCCATGCCAGAGTTAAAGCCAACAGAACGTGTTTTTTGTTCATAGTTTAGAATCGTGTTGAAATGTTCTAGTAGGCAAGTTAGGAAAAAAAATAGCCAAATAAACACGAGTCAGATCAAAGGATTTTTTTTAGCGACAGCCGAAAAATCAAGAAAAAGGTCCCGCCCCTTGACAGAGACAGGACCTTTGGTCCCAGGAACAGAACAATCCCTTATTTATTGGGTTGTGGTGTATACCTCAAATAAGGCTTCACTTCTTTTATTCCTTTCGGAAATTTCTGGATAGCATCGGCGGTTGAAATACTGGGTACCACAATGGTGTCATCTCCGTCCTGCCAGTCTGCTGGCGTTGCCACACTGTATTCCGAGGTCAGCTGCAAGGAGTCAATCACCCGTAATAGTTCATGAAAATTACGACCGGTAGAGGCCGGGTAAGTTAGCGTGAGTTTAATTTTTTTATCTGGCCCAATGATAAAAACCGAGCGAACAGTGGCTTTTTCAGAGGCATTGGGATGAATCATATCGTACAACGTGGCCACTTGGCGGTCCGCATCGGCAATAATTGGAAAATTTAACTTAACCCCATTTACCTCTTCGATATCAGGTACCCACCGGTGATGGGAATCTAGATCATCCACGGATACAGCAATTACCTTGACACCTTTTTTCTCAAATTCTCCTTTCAATAAGGCTGTTTTCCCTAGTTCGGTGGTACAAACCGGGGTGAAATCAGCAGGATGTGAAAATAACATTCCCCAAGAATTACCTAACCATGCATGAAATTGGATGCTCCCTTCGGTAGTTTCAGCCGTAAAATCGGGGGCAATATCGCCTAATCGTAGTGACATAACGTAACCATTTAAGTTATAAACTATTTAATCTACAAACTTTATAGTCTTTTAGTTCCTTTTCGGGGAGAAAAGAAAGAAAATATGGGAATGCAGGCGAAAACTTTTATTTTTGTCGAAACCCTAATCCACCCCTATGCTGGAAACTAGCACCTTGACATTTGCTTACCCCAATGGGAAGTTATTTCAATTTGAGCCTCTCTCCTACCAAGAAAAGGAAGATTTACTAATTCTGGGTAAATCAGGTACGGGCAAGACCACACTATTGCACTTATTGGCTTTATTGCATTCTCCTCAGAATGGATTTATTCGGATTGACGGGATCGAAACAAATCAGTTGGATCCTCGTTCCTTGGTTCGATTTCGAGCAGAAAAGATTGGTATGATTTTCCAAAAGTCTCATTTGGTCAATTCCCTTTCTGTTTTAGACAATTTACTGGTAGCCAACTATTTTGGTGGAAAAAATCTTCATCTGGAAAGGGCTCAGTTTTTAGCCGAACAGCTTCAAATACAGGATCTTTTGAGTAAGCGAGTGACCTCGCTATCGGGTGGTGAACAACAACGTGTATGCATTGCGCGGGCATTGATGAACGAACCCCGGCTCATCCTTGCCGATGAGCCGACCTCCAGCCTCGACGACGACAATTGTGCACGGGTGGTTGAGTTATTGCAAACTCAAGCAAAAAAAATTGGTGCGGCCTTGGTTATAGTAACCCATGATGCCCGCATCAAGCAGTTAATTCCACATCACATTGAACTATAAATTGCTATGTTAATTAAAATTGCCTGGAAAAATATTGTTGCCAAGCCACTCAGTAGTTTTTTATGTGTATTGCTCATGATGTTTGGAATCGCCATTATTTCCCTCGTCATGCAAATAGGCAACCAACTGGAAGCAAAGTTTAGCAAGAATATATCTGGAATTGATATGGTCGTAGGGGCCAAAGGAAGTCCGCTTCAACTTATTTTATCAAGTGTCTTTCAAATTGACGCACCCACGGGAAACATCTCACTGGAGGAAGCCTCCGCCATGTCGAAAAATCCAATGATTAAAACGTTTATCCCGCTTTCTATGGGAGATAGCTACATGGGGTATCGTATCGTAGGTACAAACGCACGGTATGCAAAACACTTTGATGCCCAATTGGCCGAAGGTCGGGATTTTCAATCGCCATTGGAAGTGGTACTTGGCGCTGAGGTTGCTGCAAAAACCGGATTAAAGGTAGGCGATACCTTCGCTAGCTCACATGGTTTAGATGGAGAGGGTGAAACCCACGATCATAGCTTATTCCGTGTGGTTGGGATTTGGAAACCCAATCAGTCGGTACTGGATAATGTGGTGGTTACCTCGTTACAATCTGTCTGGATGGTGCATGCCCACGGAGGGGAGATGGTCACGGAGGATATCACGGCAGCTTTGATTCAATTTCGATCTCCGATGGGTTTAATGACCATCCCAAGAAATATCAATGCCAATTCTCGCATGCAAGCAGCATTGCCTGCGATCGAGATCAATCGTTTGTTTGCACTTTTGGGTGTGGGGATCTCTACCTTAACTTACCTAGCATGGGCGATCATGATTATTTCGGGAATCAGTGTATTCATCTCACTGTACAATGCACTCAAAGAAAGGAAATTTGAACTTGCCCTACTTTTATCAATGGGCGCCACGCGTACCAAATTATTTTTGACTTTATTGTTCGAGGGATTGATACTGGTAGGTGCAGGCGCATTTCTCGGTCTACTCATTAGCCGAATTGGACTGTTGGTACTCACCCAGACCGTAGAATCCAACCTTCGGATGACCTTGGAGGCCCAAACTTTATTACCTCAGGAATGGTATTTATTAGGGGGCGCCTTGGTGCTAGGAATTCTAGCCTCCATACTACCTTCATTCGGTGTGTACCGACTGAATATTTCCAATACCCTCGCCGAGGAGTAACTTTTTTTTACATTTGAACTTTGAAACACCTTATCAACATGAGAACCACCTTCCTTTTTTTGTTTTTGTTAGCTCCATGCCTTGTTCATGCTGTCGATCCTCCACGGAAAATTAGCTGGGAATTACTTCGAGATGTCACCTTCAAAAAAAAGTGGAATGCGGATGAAGGCATGTTCATCCTCGAACCTCAATTTGGTTCTAAGGTAAAGGAAATTCAATCCAAAGAAGTTGCCATTACTGGGTATATGATACCCGTTGATATTGATGCAAATTATTACGTTTTATCAGCGAATCCGTTTGCCTCTTGCTTCTTTTGTGGTCAAGCTGGGCCAGAATCTGTCGTATCCATCAAATTTAAAGGTGTCAATCGTCGTTTTAATACGGATGACCGAGTGACCATCAAAGGAAAGTTCCGTTTAAATGCTACGGATATTAATGAATTGAATTACATATTAGATCAAGCCGAACTGGCACAATAACGCATGAGAAAATCGGTTCTACTTTCTATTTTTTTACTATTGGCCGGAGCAACCCAGGCCCAATACGAACGCAATTGGGCACTTGGATTACGAGTGGGCGAGCCAGTTGGTATAAACATCCGAAAGTATTTTTCGGAAGGTGAAAAAGCGTTTGATGTAAATGTGGGAACGTATGGTTTTCTTTATGGACGTGAACGACGTTATTTGAAGGGCGATTATCGTTCAGCAGGTCTCATGATTCAAGGGATTTATTCTTGGCATCATGCCTTATTTAACAGGGAAGCCCTTCATGTGTATTATGGGTTTGGGGGACAAATTAACCAGCGAAACCATTTCCCAGATAGCCGAATTGGGCAACGAGACGACTCTGAGCAGAAACTTTCCCTAGGACCAGCCGGGGCGGTCGGAATAGAATATAAATTACCCAACAATGATATTGGTGTTTTCCTCGATGCGGGAGGCTATGTCGAACTCCTACCGGCTCCCTTTTTCACGAACCTCCAAATCAGTGGTGGGATTCGATTAAATCTATTGAAATGAGTGATATTCTATCCATTTTTCGAAAAATTGCGTTCCTAGAGGGATGTTCATTTCTCGCTTTAGGCATCACCATGCCGCTAAAATATAAGTTTGACATGCCGACACCCAATTACTGGGTGGGGATGATCCACGGGGCACTTTTTATTGCGTATGTGATTCTGCTGCTTTGGGTCTGGAAAAAGTATCGATGGAAGTTTAGTCTAGTTTTTTGGTCTGGCCTAGCTAGCCTAATTCCTTTCGGTACTTTTATAGCCGATAAACTAATTTTCCACCCGGCGGCGAAGAAATAAGAAATCCATTACTTCCCCGTGGGGTGCCGTTAATAAGGCTATTCCGATAAACAAGACAGGCCAAAGAAGTTCAGGATGATTGAAGTACCAAAAGATACCGATCAAAGCAAAAATTCCAACCAAAGCGATCAACGAAAAGGGGATCGCTTTTTTGCTTAATTGAATCCAACTAAAGCCCATGAAATTCTTCAACTCCATGAATGTTAAAATAGCATGCCAACAGCAGAAATACACAGCAAATCCCATCAATAAGGGAAGACGCCAAAGGATTAACCACCACACCAGGAGTATCGAAATGCTATGCTGAGCAGCTTTCCACTGGTTGGTAATGGCGCCTAACCACAACAGGCCAATCAAGATCGTGGTTATGCCCATGGCCTCGATGACCCCCTCATGGGATACAAGAAACCGATACAGAGTATCCCAGCCATGCACGAATGGAAACTGATGCAAAATTGTATTTACTTCCTCCAAATGAGTTAAAAATAGGCCACCCAGAATGCTTACCCCATAGGCAAAGGCAAAAACTCGATACAATGTTTGGTGAGGCCATTTAAAATATTGTAGATCAATTTCACCAAAGTGAAGTGCCGATAGACAAATGAAACCTAATAGACCTAGTACCGGGGAAATCAACCAAATCAAACCAAAAATAACCATTCTACCCAGGTACTTGACCAAAAAAGACAGAATGGAAAAAGGTTGATTTAAATCTTGGGCCGATTTTTTAGCGACCAAATGATCCAATCCCCCATGTGGAATTCCGGTCACCCAAACACCCACCAATAGGAAGCCGATCACCTGCATTTCCTCAAAGCCGATCCACTCAGACCAAGCCAAAATAAGAAGTGGCAAGATAATCAAAATATAATATTTAGTATACGCTCCCATACAGCACGGAGAAAGGGTTTTTTAGGCAGTTTGCTAAACAATAACACTTCCTCCCACCAACTAGTTTGCTCTTTTAAAAACTTAAATGTTCGATCTAAAGGAACTCGATTTAATAAAGCATCAAAAACCGGTATCGATTGAGAGGAATGATTCTGTAAGATATGCAAAAGCAGGAGATCATACACTCGAAATCGAATCGAAGATGCATTCTTCTTTTTGGAAGTTGAAAAGTACACAGCTGCCATCTCTTTCGAATGCTCCCAAATACGATAAAAAGCATACCCAGTGGATGGCTTGATTTTTCCTGCACCTCCCCCAATGAATTGAATTCCCTCCGGCGATTGAGCAAGAAATGCCCCACCGTACATAGGAATACAGCCTTCTTCTTGGTCTACTACTTTCCAATTCCCTCCCCATCGTTGGCTAATTTCCATCAAATGCTGTTCATATTCCCTTTTGGACCATACCGTTGGGGAAAATACCGTAAATTCGACCAATGCCTCCGTGGCAGAATACGGAAGAACATATAAAAATGCCATACCATCCAAAGGTTGTGGGACCGATAAATCCATAAGGGTCATGGTATTGGATGCAAATCGTGGATTTTCTGTTTTTATTCTCCATCCCACAAAATGCTGTTTTAAGTGCAAATCATGCCCCACTAAGGGAGGAATAATGGATGAGAATATTCGGTTCGCCCGGATCTTTCCTTGTGAGGTTTCTACTAAAACACCGGATATCGAGGTAACTTTTGCTTGAATAAATTCAATTGGAAATTGATCAAGAAGGGGGCGATGAAAGTCGAAAAAGTCTTGACTTGAAATCTGTTGATATTTAAAATCTTGTAGGCAATAGACCGTGGAATGTTGTGATGAATCGATGACTTCGATATTTGACCACTGATGTGAAACGATTTGGGGGTATATCAATTCTTGAGGAGACGCCCAAAAGCACCAGGTTTTCTCGGCCGCTCCCCATGGCAATTCGTCAACCAAAACGATTGATTCATGATGGTAATTAGGGTGCGAGACCAACTGATACATCAGCTGCAAGCCAGCGCACCCAGCTCCCACAATCAGAATGTCCGTTGTTCGCTCCATGTTTAGGTTGTTGATGTTTCCTAACAACCTATAATACAAGGAATTGTTAAAAAAAAGAGGCCTACTGTGAGGCCTCTTCCTGAAAGTTTATCATTAGAATTAATGAGCAGCGTTTCCTTCTGCTTTTTTATTCCGCATGACAAAGAAAAGGACAATAAACGCAATCGTCAAAATCGCGGGGATCACCGCGATGTTATCCAAAGTAGCTTGGCCGGCGGCTAATTCCATAGCGTCCCCTACCAATCCAGCCTCTGAAGCTTTTGCTTTTTCGGCATCCAACCAGCCACCAATGATCGGTTGGAAGATCGACACGCCCACCATCCCGGCGCCCCCAATGAGGGACATACCCAAGGCACCTGTCTTAGGTAGGTAAACGGCCACAAAGGAAATCATGTTGGGCCAGAAATAACAAACGCCAACGGCAAATAAAACGGCTGCAAGATACACCATGCCACCGGTAGCTTGACTCATCAACACAATGGCGAGGGTCGAAATAACGGCAGAGGCCAACAGAACACCCGTGATATTCAAACGATGAATCAATGGGCCAGCAAAATAACGGCCGACTGCCATAAGACCTGTCACCATAGCCAAAATTAGAAGAGGTTGTGCACCGGCAGCACCCAGAATCCGCTCTACCCAACTTTGTGTACCTAATTCGGTAGTAGCCGTCATGATCATGCATACCAGCATCAACCAATAAAGTGGGGAAGAGAGAATTGCCTTCAAGTTTTCAGCAGTGGAGCCGTTTCCTTCGACTTTATGCTCAGGAAATTGCTGACCATAGAACAAGAAACCGTAAATGGCCATGGGGATGTACATCACGGCAATTTTAATTTGCCATCCCATACCGGCATTGGTTAAGAACGTAGCGATCAAAGAACCGATGGCTATTCCTCCGGGAAACCAAACGTGAAATTTGTTCAACATGGTGGCTTTGTTCTCATCATACATATTGGCAATCATGGGGTTGTAGGCTGCTTCCACCATCCCGTTACCAAAGCTGATAAAGAAAGTCGAGAAGAACAATGGCCAATAGCTTGTGGACAAAATGGAGAAAGTGATTCCTGCCAAATGACAAAAGAAAGCCACCCAACCCAATTTTTTAGGACCGAGTGTATTGTAAAGAGGGCCACCCACTAGCGTGGCAATGGGAAATCCAAAGATTCCCATAAAGTTGATCCACCCCAACTGGGTATCGTTCAAATTAAAATCACTAGCAAGATCGTTCATGATCCCCGCTCGAATACCAAAAGCAAAAGCGGTGGTAATCAGGGCAAAACAACTCGCCAAAAAGAGTCGATTTTTGTTTAACATAAATGAGTAGGTTTAAGGGTTTGATTCGCACCGCCAAAAATACAGGAAAATAAGAAGGTTCAAAAAAGAATCCAATAAATTGTAGAAATGACAATTTTTCTGGCGTTTCGTCGAATCAAGGTTCGGGCATCTTGGAGGAATTTGTATCTTTGGCTTATTGAACATTTCATTCATTCACCCTAAAAACAATTGAAAAGTATGCAAAGGAAAATAAGAATGGGCATGGTTGGAGGTGGTCGTGGGGCCTTTATTGGAGCTGTTCACCGCACCGCTGCAGCCATCGACGGCGAAATTGAACTTGTCTGTGGGGCGTTCAGTGGAAATCCCGAAAAATCCATTCTTTCAGGACAAGATTTGATGCTTGCCCCGGATCGTTGTTATGGAACTTTCGAGGAAATGATCCTTAAAGAAAAAGAACGACCCGATGGTATGGATGTAGTCTCGATCGTGACACCCAATCATTTGCATTTCGCCCCGGCAAAAATGGCGCTAGAGAACGGGTTCGATGTAATTTGTGACAAACCTGTGACATTTTCACTAGAAGAAGCCCTAACGTTAAAAGAAATTATTCAAAAAACGGGAAGAACTTTTGCTCTCACCCACACTTACACGGGCTACCCTATGGTGAAAGAGGCCCGGGAACTTATCAAACAGGGGGTGCTTGGTACCATCCGGAAAGTGATGGTGGAATATCCTCAAGGTTGGTTATCCCATTATGTAGAAGGAGGCGAAAATAAACAAGCCAATTGGCGGACTGACCCGAGCCAATCCGGTCAAGGAGGGGCATTGGGGGATATCGGTACACATGCGGAAAATTTGGCTGAAACAATCACTGGGCTTCATATCACCCAAGTGTGTGCAGATGTTTCGATCATGGTTGAAGGACGACTCCTTGATGATGATGCCAATGTATTGATACGATTCAACAATGGGGCAAAAGGTGTATTGTCGTGTTCCCAAATAGCCAATGGAGAAGAAAATTCACTGAAAATTCGGGTTTATGGTGAAAATGGCAGCTTAGAATGGCATCAAATGGAACCCAATACCTTGTATCATCGGACCCAATATGACCATACGCGCATCATTCGCCCGGGGGTTGGCAATTTGAGCGAATCCGCGAAGGCCCATATCCGAGTACCATCAGGACACCCGGAAGGTTATTTCGAGGCGTTCGCAAATATTTACCGAAACTTTGCTCGAACCGTCCGGAAACGTATGAATGGAGAAACCCCCAATGCTATTGATTTGGACTTCCCTACCATTGAAGAGGGAATCCGAGGAATGTTGTTTGTCGAAAAAGTATTGGAATCCAGTAAGTCAGAGCAAAAGTGGATATCCATTCCGGAATAACAAAGTGGAAAACTGGCTTTTCAAATTAATGCCTTTTTTTCCTGATAAATTTTGGAAATTGAGGTTGAATCTAGCCGGTTCTTTGTTCTATTCACTCGTACGATTATGAAAAAACACCATGTACTCTCCATTTTACTTTTAGTCGCCGGAATATCGCCTGGTGCTTTGGCCCAAGCCATGGCCAATTTAACCGAAGATAAGCCTTACATCGAAAATGGGATTGAATACAGCTATTCAATCACAAATGCCCGAGATGAAAAGGATTATTCTAGGTTTGAAGTCAGTATTTTTGCCCGTAATAAAAGCGGCTGCCAGCTCATCTATTTAAATCGAGGTGAAGTGGCGCAAGCATTTGATGGAGACCCTGCCGCAGTGGCTCGATTTGAGTGCATCAATGCCACCGGGCGACGACTAACGTCCAAGGGCGCCAATCTCCGGGCCCGGCCCTTCTCAGTACCCTATGCTCAACCCAATAAAGGCGCTGATGGCAAAACAACGTTTACGACCATTCGGGTACCTGCGGGTTTTTTATTGCGAAACGGGGAAACTTTAGCAAATAATATCATTGTCATCACCCCGTTAGGAGAAAAACCTGTTTTCAAAGTAAGAATCCAAAATTTTTCTGAATTAACACAAGATTAACGTTCAACCATAATGAAAACCATCAAAGGACCGGCTATCTTTTTGGCACAATTTATCGGAGATGAAGCCCCTTTCAACTCCCTAGATTCAATTACCGACTACATGGCCAATCTTGGCTACAAAGGTGTACAAATCCCCACGTGGGATCCACGTATGATCGACCTCAAGTTAGCCGCCGAGTCAAAAACCTATTGCGACGAACTTTCCGGAAAATTGGCTGATAAAGGGTTAGCAATTACCGAGCTTTCTACTCACCTTCAGGGCCAACTAATCGCCTCCCATCCTGCCTACAATGCCATGTTCGATGCATTTGCACCTAAGGAAGTACACGGTGATGAGCCTGCACGACGAGCTTGGGCCACCCAACAGTTGACCTATGCAGCCCAAGCCTCGCAAAATCTGGGGCTTTCCTCTCATGTGGGCTTTTCAGGTGCCCTAGCTTGGCCTTTTTTATATCCTTGGCCTCAACGTCCATCTGGTTTGATTGAAACCGCTTTTCAAGAACTAGCCAATCGTTGGCGCCCTATTCTTGATGTATTTGACCAAAATGGCGTAGATTATTGCTACGAATTGCATCCAGGCGAGGATTTGTATGATGGGTCTACCTTTGAGATGTTCCTCGATTACCTTGATGGACATACCCGTGCCAACATTAATTACGATCCCTCCCATTTTGTCCTCCAATGTTTGGATTATGTATCCTTCATTGATCTTTACCATGACCGGATCAAAGCTTTCCATGTAAAAGATGCCGAATTTAATCCATCCGGAAAACAAGGAGTCTACTCAGGCTACGCTGGTTGGGCCAATCGAGCTGGCAGATTTAGATCTTTGGGCGATGGACAAGTGGATTTCTCGGCTATTTTCTCCAAATTATCTCAATATGACTACGATTCTTGGGCAGTTTTGGAATGGGAATGCTGCATAAAATCCTCTGAACAAGGAGCTCGAGAAGGCGCTCCATTTATCGAACAACACATTATTGAGGTTGCCACACGCGCTTTTGACGATTTCGCCGCCACTGGAACCGATGAGGCGTTTAACCGCCAGGTATTGGGGTTATGATTCTGACCAAAAAAACGTTTTTTAGTTAGGAGTGCAAAGAGATGAGAGATGAGTTGTCAAGCCAATTTGAAACACTCCTCTCTCATCTCTCAGCACTCATCACCCCCCTTCCTTGTTCGCTGGGTTAGAAAAAAGTATCTTTGAGTTTCAATGATCGCATAGATGACCCTTCAAGGAAAGAAAATCATTTTAGGAGTTACAGGGAGTATCGCAGCCTACAAAAGTGCCTCCTTGGTCCGTTTACTTGTACAAGATGGGGCTGAGGTACAAGTGGTTATGACCCACACCGCACACGAATTCATTACTCCTCTGACATTGTCGACCCTTTCCAAACGGCCGGTCATCACCCAATATACCCATGCCAATGGGACTTGGGAGAATCATGTGGAATGGGGAATGTGGGCTGATTTAATCGTGATCGCTCCTGCTACAGCTCACTTTATGGGAACTTGTGCCCAAGGACTCTGCCCAGATGTCCTCTCAGCTATCTACCTATCAGCCAAGTGCCCTGTGTTGTGGGCACCCGCCATGGATCTTGACATGTACATTCACCCCGCCACACAAGAAAATAGGGCCCGATTGAAATCGTTTGGAAATCAGATCCTAGAGGCAGAATCAGGGGAATTGGCGAGTGGTCTGGTAGGCCAGGGCCGTTTGATGGAACCCGAACGTATCGTTCACCATATTCAGTCCTTTTTTAATGCGGATCCACTTTGGAAAAATAAACGCGTATTGATTACCGCTGGACCTACTCAAGAGGCCATTGATCCCGTACGGTATATTTCCAATCACTCTACCGGAAAAATGGGGTTTGCCTTAGCCAAGGCATGCCAACAAAAAGGGGCTAAAGTAACCCTGATTTCTGGGCCAGTTTCGATCCCTTTTCCAGAAGGTGTTCAGGTTATTCCTGTGGTCTCTGCCCAAGAAATGATGCAAGCCGCAGTGGACAACCATGCCCAACAAGATCTTGTTATTTTTTCGGCAGCTGTGGCCGATTACGCTCCCTCCGAGGTATCTTCCACGAAAGTGAAGAAAAGTGCCACCGATTGGTCTATTTCTCTAAAACAAAATCCAGATGTTGCCGGGACGCTTGCCTTCCAAAAGAAACCGGGACAAATCCACGTAGGATTTGCCTTGGAGACACATCAAGAAAGAGATTATGCTCGAAAAAAATGGGAGAAAAAGAAATTTGATTTCCTTGTGTTAAATAGTTTACAAGATGCCGGGGCAGGTTTTCGTTATGATACAAATCGTGTATCTTTATTGAATCCAGCAGGAAATTGGATCGAATTTCCGTTGCAATCGAAACAAACACTGGCTTTTGACTTACTAGACCAATTTTCAACGGTATGGACCACTTCCAACAATTCGTAAAATCAACTCTACTCGTCCTTTTCTTTTTACCTTTCGCAAGCCAATCACAAGAATTGGATTGCACGGTTAGCGTCAATTTTAGCCAAATTAGCTCCAAGCAAATTCCAGACCCCGCTGTTTTTGAAGAGTTAAAAACAGCCATTACCAATTTCATGAATACTCAACGTTGGACCAATGACCTGTTCGCTCAAAATGAAAAAATCAAATGTAACTTGGTCTTAAATTTACTCCAATCGCCCCGGCTCAATGTATTTTCAGGTAACATCCAATTTCAAGTTGTTCGTCCTGTATATGGAACTACCTACCAAACCGTGCTGCTCCAATACTTAGATCGAAGTGTCGAATTTTCATTTGCTCCAGAGGAACGATTGATGGTCTTCAATGAGCAAGGATTTACAAATAATTTAACTTCCATCTTAGCATTTTATTCGCTAGTGGCCTTGGCAGTCGATTATGATTCCTTTGGAAAACTCAGCGGAACTCCCTACATCCAAAGGGCATTCAATGTGGTGAATTTGGCCAATGATGCCTCCTTGGCTTGGCGAGCCCAAAGTGATACCCGAAGCCGGTATTGGTTAATGGAAAACCTCCAAAATCAACAACTCCTTGTCTTTAGAGAAGGACTCTATACCTACCACCGTTTAATTTTAGATGACTTTTCAAGTGATATCATAGGACATCAACAGCAAGTAATTGACTGGTTAAAATCGGTATTATCTGTTCAAGAAAAACGTGGAAACCTCGTGCTCATCAGTTCTTTTTTAGACGCCAAAGCCGAAGAACTTACGCAAATGTTTAGCGAAGCCACACCTGCCATGAAACAAGAGGCCTTTCAGACCTTGACTAAATTAGCTCCTGATAAAACTTCGGTATTTCGAACGATATTAAAACCTTAATTCATGAGTCGAATTCTATCTCTTTTCTGTTTACTCATTTTACTAGGTTGCCAACCCAAGCCTACCCCTAAACAGGAGGTCAAGACGGTAGTTAAAGAGCCCGTCGCAGCAACTAAAAAGCTATCCATGATCGAGCAGAAAGTGGTAGAACAAGGCCTTATAGACATCCAAGAGGTAGATGCCACTTTATGGGTGGACCTAAAATATGCGACGACTGATAATTTTTTTGGCGAAAATGTTTACGGTGACTTCACAACCGCCTACCTCCAAAAAGAACCTGCCGAGGCGCTAAAAAAGGCGCATGACCTCCTAAAAAAACAATATCCCACCTACCGACTTCTGGTTTACGACGCCGTTCGGCCCCGAAGTGTTCAGTATATTTTATGGGAAAAATTGGATAGTATTCCACCCAAACTGAGAACCAATTATGTTGCCGACCCGGTGAAGGGTTCCATACATAATTATGGATGTGCCGTTGACTTAACCATCTACGATACCGAGGCCAAACAACCACTGGATATGGGAACCCCCTTCGATTACTTTGGTTATTTGGCCTACCCCAGAAAAGAAAATGAGATGCTAGCAAACGGTTCTTTAACAGAACAGCAAGTCAATCATCGGAAAATCCTTCGACAAGTCATGCAAGCTGCCGGGTACGAACCTATCACCTCGGAATGGTGGCATTTTAACTACCATAGCCGAAAGGTTGCCAACAGAAAATACAAGATTGTTGAATAACGAAACTTGGGATTCTTTTGGGAGAGGTGTATCTTTGTTCTTTACTTAAAGGCTGAATCCCTGTGTTAGATAAAATTCAACAAGTAGCTCTTGACATTGAGCAGTGGCAAATCACGGATAAAGAGAGTTTAGAAAAATTCCGATTGGCGTACCTAAGCAAAAAGGGAATCCTCAATGATCTTTTTGAGGCATTTAAACTTGTTCCACCAACTGAAAAGAAAGCAGTTGGGCAAGCTTTGAATCAGGTGAAACAGGCTGCCGAGGCACTTTTGAAAAATAAAACGGAGGAGCTTAGTCAAGCGCAAGAAGTGGGAACTGGATCAGAACTGGATCTGACACTCCCAACCGCCCCATTCTCGGTTGGTTCTATGCATCCACTCACCATAGTGCGCCAACGAATCACGCAAATTTTTGCCCGCATGGGCTTTAATGTTGAAGATGGCCCTGAAATCGAAACGGACTGGTACAACTTTGGTGCATTGAACTTCCCAGACAACCACCCGGCGCGCGAAATGCAGGATACTTTCTTCATCGCTAAAGGCCAAAAGCAGTCTGAGGATGTATTGCTTCGTACCCACACCTCGAATGTACAAATTCGACTCATGGAACGAAAAAAGCCACCCCTGCGCTCCATCATGATTGGCCGTGTTTACCGAAATGAAGCCATTTCAGCCCGGGCACATTGTCAATTTCACCAAGTTGAAGGTCTTTTCGTCGATAAAAATGTAAGCTTCCAAGACTTGAAAGACACCCTATATCATTTTGCCAAAGAAATGTTCGGGGCAGATACACAAATTCGACTACGTCCGAGTTATTTTCCCTTCACCGAACCAAGTGCGGAAATCGATATTTCTTGTTTCATTTGCGGAGGCGATGGATGCAATGTCTGTAAACATAGTGGATGGGTAGAAATCGCAGGATCCGGAATGGTAGATCCTAATGTGTTGGAAGCGTGTGGAATCGATTCCACCGAATACACCGGATTTGCCTTTGGTATGGGGATCGAACGCATCACTATGCTAAAATATGGTATTCATGACCTTCGGCTATTCTTTGAAAACGATGTTCGTTTCTTACGGCAATTTACCGGAGCTTAAATAAAATTAAACGATTAAAAATGGCCTCCTTTGGGAGGCCATTTTTATTGAATCGAAAACGGAACCTTATCGGGATCTACATTTCCGCCGGTTAATATGACCCCAACTTTTTTTCCTTGATAAGCCTGTCCATGCCGCTTGAACGCAGCCAAAGGAACAGCACACGATGGTTCGATCAATTGACCGATTCCTTCGTAAACACGCTCCATAGCTTCTAAAATTTCAGAATCCTGCACCAGCCAAATGTCGTTGACATAGCGCTGGATGATTTCCAAAGTGCGTTCGCTTAATGTGGTCAACAATCCATCGGCTACAGTTTGAATGTAAGGAGCTTTTTCCACTCGCCCACTTCGAAAAGACAAAACGGCATCGGCAGCCCCCTCTGGCTCCCCCGCAATTACGTGGGCAGTTGGATGAAAATAATGGACGGAAAGCGCGGTACCACTCAACAAACCACCACCCCCCACAGGTGCCATCACGAGATCCAGCCCTGGACAATCCTCGATTAACTCTTTGGCGGTAGTCGCCTGACCCGCAATGACATCATAATCGTCAAATGGATGAATAAAGGTAGCACCCGTCGCGGCTTGAACTTGTTCCACCGTCGATACACGAGCTTCTAATGTAGGTTCACAAAAAATAACCTGACCTCCTAAAGCTTCCACTCCAGCAACTTTCACTTTAGGCGCATTGGAGGGCATTACGATGAAGGCTTGTGTTCCAACCTGTTTGGCGGCCAAGGCAATTGCTTGGGCATGATTTCCGGAGGAATGAGTTACCAGCCCCTTGGCACGATCTTCACTCGACAGACGCAAAACTGCATGCATACCGCCTCGTGCCTTGAATGCTTTAATTTTTTGTTGATTCTCACATTTGAAAAACAACGAGGCGCCAGCCCAGGCATCGAGCTGATCACTACGCAAAACAGGGGTCCTGTGTATGTAGGGCCGAATTAAATCATGAGCGGACTCGATGTCTTCACGGGTCGGAATTTGAGATAAAAACATAAATTAGCGTTTCAATTTTTCAATTTCACGAATGACCTCCACAATACCTTTCAAGGGAATACGAACCCATGAAGGTCGGTAGTTAATTTCATAACCTAACTCGTAAACCGACTTTTCCAAGAGGTGAAATTGAAGCAAGTAATTGATCTCGTTGTTGTTTTTGAAAAGCAAGTGCCCTGGGCCAAAATACCCTAGGTATTCCGACAAATACGTATCCCGAATCAAACGATACCAACGCTCGGCAGCCCGCTCAAGCTCTTGCTCGGCTTTCCCAGCTGTTTCTTCAGCATGAAAAAGTTTAGCTGAAACGGCGTAATGATAGGACCGGATCATCCCTGCCACATCTTTGAGCGGCGAATGCTTGATTTTTCGGTGTGTGATAGAACTCTCAGGTTCTCCTTCAAAATCAATGATTTTAAGGTCATCTTGACATACCAAGACCTGTCCCAAGTGGTAATCTCCATGAACTCTCGTTCGGTAGGATTCTAGCGGCCGTGTCAAAATTTGATCTACAAAGTCAATGATTAAATCTTTCGATTCCATGAATGTCCAGGCCAGCTTTTGAGCTCTGGGATCAAGATCCATGTAATGGTCGGTAAGAAGCTGATAGCGATTTTCAATCAAGGATTCTACTTTCTGATGAATAAACCGCCGATACGAGCGATCAAAAGGATCAGCTCGGAAATCCTCGGTACCTCGAGTACTAAACAGAGCTTCATGCATTTGGGCCGTACGTTGAGCTAGAAGCGTCACCTGATCAAAAACCTTTTCACGAATTTGAAAATCACCCTCCACAAAGGCATGAATGAAATCATTCAGGTAATCGCCTGTTTTTGACCAGTCATCTTTTTCATTCTCAATGACCTCTACCATCATTCCAAACGTTACGTGCGGGCGGTCGTGTCGTCGCCAGGTAACACTCCCCGCAAATCGTGGAATATGTTGAAATCCTGAATTTTGGGTAATGTATTCCACCATTTCAACCTCTGGATTGGTTTCTGAGAATAACTTTCGATATAGCTTAAAGAAAAAGGTATCCGAATAAATGAAAGCTGTATTACTGGAATCGATGACCGGTAAATAGGAAACCACTTCAGGTAATTCCACATAGGCTTTCCCCCGATGCAACTCTATAGCATACCCGTTTTTCTGTTTTTCTTGGGTATTCTTTCCTATGTGTTCAAACAAGGCATACCGAAACGTTGGGTCATAGGTGGCATCCACCAAGAAACCCTCTTGATCCTCCAAAGTAGCTGCTACGATGATGCCTTCCTCCGCTAGTTGGTCGGATTCTTGGGAGGAGATAAAGGAAACGGGTAACAGATAATTTTCTGCCTCGCCTTCGGTATATTTGGATTCAAAAATGACAAAAAAATACGTTCGATCTTGCCATGAAAGGCGAACTGCGTCTTTAATCTTTAGGCTAACCAACGTTCGCGCCTTACCAGCAAACCAACGACATTTTTGAATAAAATTAGGCAATAAATTGTCCTCCAGTACGGTATGGACATATTTATCACGTTCAAATCCTTCCCAATCAAGGGATAAATTAAATAAGGCGGTCATGCGAATAAGGGTCAGGTTAAATAAATCGTCTCACAAATTAGGGAACGGGACTTTATTTCCCAAATCTCCAACCTAAGAAACCGACTTTATCTGTATTTTTGTTAATAAACCCAGATAAACGAATGAAAAAATTCATCATTGGCTTGGTCTGCTGGGCAATTTCCCCGGCTTGGGCCCAAAACTCCGCATCCATGAACCCATTTGATCAACCTTTTGGTACACTTCACGAAACGGCACCTTACAGTAAAATTCGGCCTGAGCACTTTATTCCCGCTATCAAGAATGGAATAGAGTTGGGTCGTAAAGAAATTGACCAAATTAAATCGAATCCTGCCAAACCTACCTTTACCAATACCATTGTGGCCTTGGAAAACGCAGGTAAATCGTTAGGTCGAGTAACTCGCGTGATGAACCACTTAAATGGTTCTGAGACGACACCGGACATCCAATCGGCTGTTCGGCAGGCCGCTCCGCTGTTGACAGAATATTCCAATGATGTCTCTTTAGACCCAGTGTTATTTCAACGAGTAAAAGCGGTGTGGGATGGTCGTGCGGCGCTCAAATTAGATAAAGAAGACGCCATGCTCCTAGAAAAAACCTACAAAAGCTTTGCCCGAAATGGGGCGGCGTTGGAGGCCTCTGCACAAAGTAAATTGAGAGAAATTAATAAAGAACTTTCTCTTTTATCTTTGCAATTCTCAGAAAACATTTTGAACGCGACCAATGCATACAAATTGCATATTACCGATGAAAGTCGTCTAAAAGGGTTGCCCGACTTTGTAAAAGAAGGTGCTCGCGCCACAGCCAAAAAAGCCAATTTAGAGGGATGGGTATTTACCCTACAAGCTCCATCCTATGGGCCATTCATGCAATATGCCGAGGATCGTGACTTGAGAAAAGAATTGTTCTTGGCCTTTAGTTCACGTGGCTTTAAAGGAGATACCTACGATAACCAAGCGAACATTCAAAAAATTGTACAACTTCGCTACGATAAGGCTCAATTGCTAGGCTATGACACTTGGGCAGATTATATTTTGGAAGAACGAATGGCCAATACCAAAACCATCGTTTGGGATTTCCTTCAGGACATTCAAAAATATGCAGAACCGGCGGCTATGGCAGAAATGAAGGAATTAACCGCCTTTGCCCAAAGTATTGGTTTCCCAGAGCCTCAGTTGCAACGATGGGATGTTTCTTTTTACAGTGAAAAACTCAAAAAAGAAAAATATGCCATCAATGATGAAATCTTAAAGCCTTACTTTAAGTTGGAGAATGTACTTGATGGAATTTTCACATTAGCCAATCGTCTTTATGGCATCACCTTTAAACTGAATCCCGCCATCGAAGGTTGGCACGAGGATGTGAGAGCCTATGAAGTATTTGATAAAAATGGCAAATTATTGGCAGTTTGGTATGGTGATTATTTTCCTCGCCCGGGGAAACGAGCTGGCGCATGGAATAACTCCGTTCAAGGCCAATGGATGCAAGGTGGGAAAGATATTCGCCCTCATGTAGTGAATGTCTGTAATTTCTCCAAACCAACAGATACCAAACCTTCCCTACTTACTTTTTATGAAGTAACCACTCTTTTCCACGAATTTGGCCATGCGTTGCATTCCATGATGGCCGCAGGAAAATATGCATCCTTGTCGGGTACAAGTGTCGCTTGGGATTTTGTGGAGCTTCCAAGCCAAATCATGGAAAATTTTGCAGAACAACCTGAAGTTCTACGCATGTTTGCTCGCCATTACCAGACAGGTGAAGTAATACCTCAAGAATTGATCGATAAACTACGGGCAAGCGCCAATTTTATGTCGGGTACGGGTACGATGCGTCAACTTGGTTTGGGGATGATCGACATGACCTACCACAGCACCAAACCAACTGGTGAATCCGTGGCTGAAATTGAACGCAAAGCTGACGTAGCAGCCAAACTATACCCAAAAACTGAAGGGACGGCTACTTCGACTTCATTCTCCCATATTTTTGCGGGTGGTTATTCTGCTGGATATTACAGCTACAAATGGTCGGAAGTATTGGATGCCGATGCGTTTGAGCTATTTAAAGAGAAAGGAATTTTCAACAAAGATGTGGCCGAGTCCTTCCGGAAAAACATTTTGTCGGCAGGTGGTACTGAAAAACCCATGGAACTTTACAAAAAATTCCGAGGCCGTGAACCCAAAACCGATGCTATGCTACGAAGATCTGGTCTTTTGCAATAAAGCTTAGATTGATAAAAAAACCAGTTTGGCGTACCAAACTGGTTTTTTTATGAACGGCGAAGTGACTTTAATTCGCGTAAGGTTTGCCTTGGATCGGTTGAAGAAAATACAAACGATCCTGCTACCAGGACATCTGCCCCAGCTTGTACCAAGCGAGCGCCTGTCGAGAGGTTGACACCGCCATCCACCTCAATTAGTGTATTCAATCCTTTTTCGTCAATCATTTGGCGCAACCGTAGCACTTTATCCACGGTATTTTCTATAAATTTCTGACCTCCGAATCCAGGATTAACTGACATCAATAAAACCATATCCAAATCAGGCAATATTGCGTCTAAAACAGTCAAGGAGGTTCCCGGATTTAATACGACGCCTGCTTTGGCTCCTGTTTCTTTGATTTGACCAATGGTGCGATGTACATGCGTACACGCCTCAAAATGTACAGTAATCCATTCTGCTCCCGCCTTTCGAAAATCTTGGATGTATTTTTCAGGTTGAACGATCATCAAATGTACATCCAGAGGTTTTTGGGCATGTCGAGCAATGGCCTCTGTGACGGGTAATCCGTACGAAATATTGGGGACAAATACGCCATCCATGATATCGATATGAAGCCAATCTGCGGCTGAGTCATTCATTAATTCAACATCGCGTTGAAGATTGGCAAAATCAGCTGCCAACATAGATGGAGCAATGAGGGGAGAAACAGACATGAAGTGTTGGATTTTTGTACAAAAGTAGAAAAGATTCCAAGGTCTACCAAAATCAAAAAAGGTCAGGGAAGTTTCATTCCCTGACCCATCCAGCAAAACAAGTATTTTTACTTGTTTATTCCTTTGATGTATATTTCGGTTCGGCGGTTTTTAGCATGATCGGTTTCAGAACAGCTGACTCCATCGGTGCAACCATTCACAGGTTTGCTTTCGCCATACCCTTGGAAAGTAACCCGATTTCGACTAATACCTCGTTTAAACAGATATTCAGCCGATACCAACGCCCGATTGTCCGATAGGGTTTGATTGAACTCAGTGGAGCTACGGCTGTCGGTATGAGCACTTAATTCAACTTCCATATCCGGATAATCCCGCATAATTTTTAGAAGTTTGTCTAATTCCGCTATTCCAGCCTTTTTTAAGACGTACTTTCCATAATCGAAGTACAAATTATCAATTGTCAATATATCTCCAGGAGAGAACATCGGAATATTGGTTTCTTGAGGCGGATTTGCACAACTAACTTTGGCAATCGAGATATTTCGAGCGGCCATATTAGCTACTTTTGCCTCCAATTCATAGGCACATCCTTCCACAGCATCAAAACGATAGAAACCATTGGCGTCGGTTACGATGGTCGAAACAGAGCCATCACACAAATTTTTAACAGAAACAGTGACATTGGCAATGCCTTTACCTCCAGTTTGGGCTAAAATTTGACCAGAAATAGGACATGTTTTGGTATTCAGTTTGCCGGCAGGCCCATTTCCTGCGATATCAGCAGGCTTATCAGGACTCATAGGTATTTCGATCCGAGTAACTTCGATGTCACATCCAGCTGTATTGATTTCGGCTTTGGCATTTTGGTATCCCGCTAGGGTGGCATTAAAGGTAATCACCACATCCTTCGCTAAATTATCCAAGGTCAAAGTACCATCTGGACCTGTAACCGCGGAAACTCGATTTCCTTTCGCATCTGTGTAACTGATTTGCGCATTGGGGAGTGGATTTTTCGTATTCGCATCAAATACCGCTAACAAAAACGTGCAACCATCTACGATTTCACAAGTCCGATCGAACGAATAAATATCATCGTCATCCCCACCTCGTTTCCGATTGGATGAAAAATATCCTTTTTTACGCTCCCCATCGGTAATAAATCCAAAATCATCCTTGGCTGAGTTGATGGGAGCCCCAAGATTGGTGACAGTCCCTCCTACTTGTTGGCCTTTCATTTTTACCACAAACACATCTAAATCGCCTAAACCGGGATGACCATTCGAAGAAAAATATAGATTACCTACCTCATCAAGAAACGGGAACATCTCATTTCCTTCGGTATTTACCTCAGGTCCTAGATTGAGCGGTGCAGACCAATTCAGACCATCGTAAGTGGAAAGATACAAATCGGTACCCCCAAAACCACCGGGCATATCCGAGGCAAAAATCAAGAAAGTTTCATCTGCCGACAACGTAGGATGACCGGTAGAATATTCGTCTGAGTTAAAAGGAAGTTCGGTGATTTTTCCAAAGCTCCCTGATTTGGAGGATTCACCGAGATATAATTTTAGTTTGTTGATACCATCCGAACTTTTCCGGTATTTTCCATTAAGAAAGTTATTACGGGTAAAAATAACTTTGGAACCGTCTTTAAAAAAAGCGGCTGGGCCTTCGTGATACTTAGAATTTAGACCACCCAGTTGATCAACCGGAACAGATCCTTTATCTCCATACGATGGGCCTTTACCTACATTTCCCCCACCAAAAACCCCGATTGTTTTGGAATCATTGGGAGATTCGGCAGTATATTGATCCCGTCCGGCAAAAGCGACGGAGGAGCTAGTTGATTTAACCGAGGTACTTCCGCTACCCAAACTGGCGGTCTGTCCATCTCCTACAGCAGTGAGGTTATCCAAGTGATACAAATCCAAAAATGGAGAGCCATTCCATGCGAACACACGTCGAACAGCCGTTCCAACTTGTCGATTTGAAACAAACACCAATCCTTCTTTATAGTAGGCCGGACTAAAGTCGGATGCAGTGGTATTGATAGCCAAGTATTTAACTTGATAACAAGGGGCATTTTTCGAAATTACGTCAACGTTATTGTACAGTTTAACAAATCCTTGGGCCGGTGCGGCAGCAGGTCCTGTTGCGGTTTGAGCGTAATTTTGATAGTATTGCTGCGCTTCTTTGTATTTTCCATTGGCAGCTAATACTTGGGCATATCGTAAAATTAACGTCCCATTGGATGACTGCGATCCGATAATCTCACGCAAGTAACGTTCCGCGTTGGCGTAGTCCTTTACTTTAAAATAGGCATCCGCTAAATTAATTTTTGCAGGGGTGGCTTGGTCGGCAGGCACGTTTTTGGCCAAGGCTTTTTCGTACGCCTCGATCGCCTTGGTATAGGCTAGGCTTTGGTAGTACTTTTCAGCAACCTTGAGTAAAGATTCTTGCGCCACTAAGAGGTGGGGAAGAAAAAAAAGAAAGAATATACATTTCTTCATAAGCTAGAGCGATTGAGTAGGTAGAACCTAGCCAAAATTGACATTAAAAATAACGAGGGGACAAGACTTTATTTTTGCTAAATCCAAATTCGTATCGGAGCAAACCTTCATGTGTGGGAGTTCCCATGAAAGCTCGATTTCCATTTATTTTGGTCATGTTCACATCGTAAGCATACCCTATACGAAGTTGTGGTGTCAATTGAAGTTCCAACATACCCACAACAGCGTCCATTACATTGGAACCTGACAACGTAGGTTGTGATTTACGTCCCGAAATCCCAAACGAAAAGGTGTCGCGAATCCAAAAATTAACATTTCCATCAAAACCTAGAGGTGCTCCATCGGTATACCGAACCAGCATCGAGGGTTTCACTTTAAACCCTCCCTTCCCGACAACAAATCCCATCATAGCATAATAGTGTCGGCGCGTTCGAATATCACTGCTTGATTCAGTCGTACTGAAGGCATTTAACTTTTGCTCGATGATTTGGGGCACTGAAACTCCAAAATAACTTCGATCACCCGAAATATACAAGCCACCACCCACATTTGGATACAATCGATTAATATCGTTGGAAGCATCAAAGACAGGGTCTAATCCTCCATTGGCGACGTTAGACAATCTCCAGTTAATACTAGTAACCGAGGGTTGAACTCCTAAAGACAAGGTAGACTTCTCTCCTAGTCTTACTTTGTATGAGTAAACAACCGAAATACCTGTATTTTTAGCATGCCCAATTGCATCATTGAAAGCCACAAGTCCGAGACCCATCTTTTCATTTTTTAACGGAGAATCGATAGTCAGAGAATACGTAGTTGGCGAACCTGGAACGCCAATCCACTGGTACCGACCCATGGCAGATAAGCTCAACACATCTCGATTCCCAGCATAGGCAGGATTAATCGCCAATGTATTAAACATATACTGCGAATACAAAACCTCCTGTTGTGCATGAGCTGTTACAGCCAAGTACAGCATCAAAAACGTGAACAGGGTTGGGAATCGAAGTCGAAGGTTTTTCATAATCAATAATCTAAATTTCTTCTGAGGGTAGGAGAACGGAAACATCCTCCTACCCTACTTACTATTTATCTGGCAATCGTGATGAAGTTGTACCGAATCTCCCCGTTCAACTTATTTGAAGTTCTACTCTCTATGCTGTAGAAATACGTTCCATCGGGCACTCCTGCCTGGGAAGCATAAATTCCTCTGTTGGCAACTCCATTCCAACCTCGGGTTGGGTCTGGGAAATCACGACGGTAATTATCCGTTTCATAAACCAATTGACCCCACCGATTATAGATTCGAACCTCAAGATTATCCTCCACGGTGATACCGGTAATAATCAACTCATCGTTGATGGTATCTCCGTTTGGCGACATGGCATCCGACACGATGACGATGCCACCCAAGTCTTGATCCAGCCCTGGTATTTCAACAGGTGTGGCCAAGTTGTTATTCCCCGGGTTATTATCTCCATCCGGATCGGGATTTAGGCCTGGTGTCGAAATATCATTGTAATTGACAGCGCCTATTCGGCTAGTGCCTGTTACGATATTACGATAAATCTTGGCCTCCTCCTCTAGATTCCGAACCCGAAGAATGAACTGTAGGGTATCGGAAGCTCCAGCCGCCAATGAACTACTATCTGCGATCAATAATTGTGTTACGGTGGTTCCATTATATGCTGAATTAACCCGCAGCGTACTACCAGACCGTACCACTGGCCTTACGAATATGGAGAAATTACTTGCACGCTCAAAGGTGGTCACGAGGTTATCCACTAATTGGATATTGTTCATGGTCGCTGTTCCATAATTTTTGACCACAATCCGGTACCGAACATTAAACGAACCATCTACATTTCGAACCGTATCTGCCACGCCTTCCTTGGCAATTCCCAAGAGAGTTTCAAAGGTTGGAAGTGGAGCAATCAGTTGAATCTTAGTAGGTTCATTGTTGTTCCGAGGATTACCGTCAGAATCGGGGTCTGGATTCGTACCTGACTGCGACGCATCATCAATAGAGGTTGTACCTACCCGGCCCGATGCAAGAGCTTGGTTGGAGAAATCTGTTTCATTGAAACTGCCACGATCAACAAAAACGGTAAGATCAATGGTTCGAGAAGTCCCTACTGGAAGCGTACTAGTGGAATCAACCAAAAGATTAATTAACTCGCCTCGTCCTGTAAATAAAGGATTAACGGTCAATCCAGCCTGTGCGCTCACCTGAACCGAATCGATCAAAACACTATCTCCAAATACCTCTGCTAAGTTATCTTGAACTTGGACTCGCGTGATTGGACTCGATCCATAGTTCCGTACGACGAAACGGAATTGAATTTTAAATCGCTTATTCGTGCTATCAGTTGCCTCAAATCCGAGTAATGCCTTGGCAATACCGATGGACGCGGCAGGACTTGGACGTAAATTAATGATGGTCGGAAGATTACCAGGGGCTATTGGATCTGTCCCATTATTGGAAATATCACGAACCGGATTGGTCGAATTCGTAACACCATTTACGACCACTTGATTGATAAATGGACCTGTGGCTCCATTCGGTACCAATCGTACTCGCCAGATTAATGTATCGGTCACGCCTGGTGCTAGCGTGCTAGTTGGCAATAATAAGCACCGATTGGCTACTCCGTTGAAAGTGGTATCTACCCGAAGGCCACTTCCTGAATTGACCACAGGGCTTCCAAAAATTGTGGCTACCGCGGGAGCTTGGAACGTGTTGGAAAGCGTATCGCATAGGGTAATTCCAGTTACCGTTTGGGTACCGCAATTTCTCAGGATCGCCCGATAAGTTATAAGAAATACTCCCCCATTTTGGCGTAACGTATCAGCTGAAAGGGCTAAACCCAAACAACCCGCTAGATTACTACCTGGAGGTAGAATAGTCAATGGGGTTCGATTATCACCGGGTGCATCCGGATTGAAACCATTATTAGATAAGTCACGAACCGTTTGGTCCAGACCATTATCGCCCCGACCTGTTCCTGTAGCGACCACTTGGGAAGTAAAGGAAGTCGCGGTTCCAGGACAAACCCGAACAGTATATCGAACCGTATCTGTTTTTCCAGGTACCAACGTACTGGTTGGAAGAGTTAACCGAGTATCTGTTGTACCATTGAAGGCTGGATTCAAAATAATCGAACTATTACGTCCCAATACAGGAGTACCGACTAAATTAAACGAAGTTGCCGAAGCAAAGGCTCGACTTAACGTATCATTTAGAACTACATTGGAAAGATTGACGGTACCCGAATTTTTAACTAATGCTTGGTAGCGTACATTCAAACAATCTCCGACACGAACGGTATCTAAAATGGCCAATGCGGCTCCAATACTGACACGCGTACAATTACAAGTGGTGGCCACCGTAGCAAAATTATTACTTTGGATAGGATCGGTGAATTGATTTGAAGAAACCTTTACATCGTTATTCACTGTTCCACTCGCTTGGAATTTCGCAATATAGGTAAACTCCCGGGTTTGACTCACCCGAATACTGTCGATCACCGTGGTAAGACTATCTCCACTGCGAGTTAAACCATCACTTCCCGAGATGATCTGGAGTCCGGCCGGAAGCAGATTCACCACGTTCACTTGTCTGGCCACACTTGGACCATTATTTAGCACCCTGATCGTGTACAATACACTATCCCCTGGAGTTGGATTGGGCTTACTGGCCAAAATGCTCACTTGAATATCTGCCTGAGGTGTACCTGGTGTCGTAGGATTTGTCGTACCACATTGGTCAATCGCAACAATCACACGCGCCCCTGCACTTGAGCAACCTGCACCTGTTGTCTCAAAGACAAAGTAGGTTCCGGCACCCACAGATCCTGGGTTGGCAACAGCAGGGGAATCGAAACTAGAACTAGATCTAAACACAAATCGTCCACCTGCCGAGGAAGGTTGAGAGGTCACGGCTGTTGTTAAGTCAACAGTTGTGAATGGACAGGTATTCACCAAATTACGAACCACCGGCGTAGCCAAGGCAGTTCCAGAAACAGCTATAGTGATTTGATTCGAACGAGGACTTTCACACGTAGATCCTTTACAAACTGCAGAATAAGTAGTTTGGGCAGTTGGGGATACCTGAATGCTTGTTCCGACTTGGCCTGTCGACCAAACCACACGACCCGCACATCCTGTAGCAGTAAGTGTCGCGGAGCCACCCAAACAAATCAATGTATTGGTACAAGAAATGGTGGGAGGCGCAGGGACTCCGATCGAAATGGTAGCTGGCCCTGATGGATCACTAACACATGAGCCTATGGAACATGTAGCGGTCAAAATCAAGGTATTGGTCGGATTTACCGAAATAGTAGCACCCGTGGCGCCCGTTGACCACCGAACCAAGCCTTCGCAACCTGTTGCTGTAACCCGTGCCGTATCTCCTGCACAGATGGTTGCCGTGACACAATCCAACTTAGGTGGAGCTGGTTTTTGAACTACATTAATTGTGATCGCATTGGATGGCGCACTTACACATGCATTGCTGACACGGCAAACCGCGGTGTAGGTCGTTGTGGTTGCAGGAGAAACCGAAATCGTTGACGTGGTCAAGCCATTGGACCAAACCAAACTTCCTGAGCAACCCGTAGCAGTCAATGTTACCTGGGAACCTGCACATACTGCTGTACCAGAGGATGTGATCACCGGAGGAGTCGCTGTACCTGTAGTTATAGCAATGGCATTCGATGCGCCCGATACACAAGTACCCTGCGTACATGTGGCAGTATAAGTAGTGGGTGTTGACACCAAAGCAGTCATGACAGATCCCGTTTGGCCATTAGACCACCGGATGGTTCCTCCAACACAACCCGTTGCAGTGAATCGAACTGAGTCGGGGCCACAAATGGTCAATTTATTAGCAGAAATGACAGGTGCTGTAATCGGTGACACAGTAATCGTTTGATTTCCTGTTGAACGACAACCATTGACCACACAGGTCACCGAATAGGTGGTTGTGGCTGTTGGTGTTACTTGGATTGAACTCGTGGTGGCACCGGTACTCCATAGGATGGAACCAGAGCAGTTAGCCGCCGTCAAGGTGATGGACTCTCCTCCACAACTTGTTGTCTTGGAAGCAGTAATCGTTGGTACCTGACTTGCACTTGAGACCGTTACCGTTTGACTTGCGGTGGCAGAGCAACCTTCAATCGTACATGTTGCAGTATAGGTGGTTGTTACCGCCGGATTTACTTGGATACTGACAGTTAATGCACCAGAATTCCACCGTATTGTTCCGGCACAATCGGCCACTGTCAACCGAACAGAATCCCCAGCACAAATTGTTGCCTTAGACGCGATAATGCGAGGCTTGGGAGTTAAAACAGTAATTGTAGCAGGTGTAGAGGCTGGACTGGTACATCCATTTACTGTACAAGTAGCCGTGTAAATAGTGGTTTCCGTTGGATTGACTACCATGATTGGTCCGGTAGCTCCTGTTGACCAACGTACCGTTCCCGCACAATTATGAGCCGTAAATATCAAAGTATCTCCGGAACAAATTCGCTCAGCTCCACACGTGACGATAGGTGCTGAAGGTAGAGGTGTCACGTTAATCGTTTGAGTTGACGATGCCGTACAACCATTCACGGTACACGTGGCAGTATACGTCGTGGTAGAAGTAGGAGAAACAGTAATTGATGCTGTGGTAGCACCGGTACTCCATGAAATCGTTCCAGTACATGCCGAAGAGGTGAGCGTAACGGATTCCCCGGTACAAATTGCATTTTTACTTGCTGTTACGACAGGTGGAGTAACTGCTGGGGCTACAGTAACCGTTACCGTAGATTGAGCACGGCAATTTTGTCCGCTAGAACAAGTAACGGTGTAAGTGGTTGTGGATGTAGGTGAAACCGAAATCGTTGCGGTGGTAGCTCCGGTACTCCAAGCCAATGTGCCCGTACATCCGGAAGCCGTTAAGGTAGTCGATTGCCCTGCACAAATCGTCGCGGGCGCTGCTGTGGCTTGAACCGTCAATGAAACCGGGGTAATGGTTATACCAGCAGAATTTGGACTCACACATCCATTCACGGTACAAGTTGCTGTGTAGGAGGTGGCAGTCGTTGGAGCTACGCGTATCGAGTTGGCCGTCGCACCATTTGACCATCTGACTGTTCCCAAACAGTTTGTTGCGGTCAAGGTGGCGGAATCTCCTAGACATATAGTGGTCGCACTTGCTTGTATTGCAGGTGCGGCGGGTGGCGGTGTGACCTGAATTTGCTGAGAAGCGGTACCAGTACATCCATTGGAAGTACAAGTAGCGGTATAGGTGGTAGTAGTCGTTGGAGAAACCGTGATGGATGTCGTGGTGGCTCCTGTACTCCATGCAATTGTACCCGAACACCCAGCGGCTGTTAAAGTAGCCGATTGACCTGCGCAAACACTACTCACCGTCGAGGTAATCGTAATGGTTGGCCGTGGCTGAACCTGAATGGTTAAGGGTGTAGAAGCCTGACTAGTACAAACTCCTGTCTGACAAGTAGCCGTATATTGGGTGGTGGCGGATGGAGTCACGGTGATGGATGCTCCTGTAGCTCCCGTAGACCACGTAACCGTTCCAGTACAAGCCGTGGCAGTTAACGTGACAGCATCTCCAACACAAATCGTGGAGCGATTCGCCGAGATGGTAGGCGCGTTGGGGCGTGTGCCAGGGGTAATAGTCAACTGATTGGAAGGTCCAGAGGTACAAGTAGCCACTTTACAAACTGCCGAATACGTCGTAGCGACCGTTGGGTTCACTTCAATGGAGGACCCCAATGCTCCATTCGACCATTGTACCACACCACTACAGCCTGTCGCGGTTAAAGTAACCAATTCCGGGCCACAAGTTGACGTCTTGGATGCTTGGATAAAAGGAGGTAATGGATTGCTCACCACTACGGTAATCGAATTCGAGGTTGGACCTTGACAAGTAGGACTTACCCGACAAAACGCCGTATACGTCGATGTGGCCGTTGGGGTAACGGTAATGGATGCACCAGTGGCACCATTGGACCAAACAATGGTTCCAGTACAATTTCCAACTGCGGTAATGGTGGTGGATTGTCCAGGGCAAATGAATGGATTAACACATGATATAAGTAACTGACCAGCCGCACAATCTTGTCCTACCGTAATGGAAACACTGTCGTCGTCATCTTCTGTGGTGCTTGAATTACCTGGGGTGGAATCTGGATCTGGCTGATCAGAACGAAGCACCTCTGCATAATTCACCCAAGTCCCAGGCTGCGTGACAACCGCCATCAGCTGAATGGTACGTTGGGTATTCGGCGCTAAAGAAGCGATGGTCATGTCGATCCGATTCCCGTTGATCGTGACACTTTCTGCTCCAATGGCAGCCATAAAGGATAAACCAGAGGGTAAAACATCTCGTACTGCTACCCCAGTAGCTGTCTGAGGGCCATCGTTCCGAACCGTAATTAAATAAGTAACGGTACTGTTTAATGTAGGAGTAGCCGTATTGACGGTTTTGGTCAAACTTAAATCGGCAGAGGTTTGACCATTTTGAACCGTTAGGGTCCATTGATCGTCGTCATCTTCCACTACCTGTGGCCCATTGGCAGGAGTTGAATCCACATCTTTTTGGTCTGCTTTGGTCACCTGGGCAAAATTACGAAGAATTCCAGGGCCAGTTACACGGACTTGGTAGGTTAATGTAATGGAAGTATTGGCTGGAATTACCGGGACAGTAGCCTTCAAAATATTTCCACTTGCTGCAAAATTATTAGAAGAAACAAAGGTTAAACCCGTGGGTAGAACGTCTTGGATCTCCACATTGGTTGCCTGATCAGGGCCAAGGTTATTCACTACCACTGAAAACGGTACAATATCGTTGATCGCAGCAGTGGAAACAGTCGAATTTTTAACGACACTTAAATCAATCAAGAACTGACATTGTTTGGCAGTTACGACCAAAATAGAGGGGTTGCCATAACAACCTGTCAAACTTCTTTCAAATAAATAATAAGTACCGGGCCCTACAGCTGTAGGATTAGTCACTAAAGCGGAAGTTGGTAAAATACCCGTGCGCCATTCGAACACCCCACCCGGAGTAGATGGAGCATTGAGAATCTGGGTTGTCAAATTGACTGTCTCACCAATACAAATATCTTTTACTGGAGGACAAGATGGTGTTGAAGGAAGTGCGGTCACGACAACCACCACCGAGATCCGGTCTAGGTTACACTCTGCTGGTTTATTCAAAAAGTCGGCATAGTATACAGTGGTGGTGGTCGGGTTGACTGTAAAGGGAGAACCTGAAGCCGAAGTTCCCAAAGCTGTTCCACCCGTCGGTGTTAAAAACCACTGAATTGGACTTCCATTACTTGAGGTGGCGCGGAGGGTTGTCGATGCCCCCACACAAATCGGACTTGGTGTAGCCTGAATCGTAATTTGATCTTGGCAATTGGCGGCTGTAACGACCAAAGGACAATGTTCGAATAAATCACAGCTATTAAGTGATCCCGTATAATTGTATACGCCAGGGGAAAGTATGGTCAAGGAATTATTTGAATTGAGAATAACCCCCGGTGTATTGGCCGTTACTGGCACACCATTTTTGGTCCAGGTTAACACTAAACCTTGAATTTGATACAATGGATCTGCAAAAAACAAAATCTCTTCCCCAGGTAGAATATCCATGGGAGCGGAAGTACACGACATGGTGATGTCATCTTCATCCGGCATATTGTTGTTGGGTGTTGAGTCTGGATCAGGCTGGTCAACGGCAGTAACTTGGGAGATGGCATAATGTACTCCCGGTTCATCGATACGAACATCCAAATCTAGCCGCACAGAATCACCGGCGATGAGCGTCGGAATCGTCCACAATCCAACTCCTGTGGTTGCATTGTATGAAAAACTACCAAAGGTTGCCGTCGAGGATACCAAAGAAAGTACTTCCTCACTGATCTTTTTTTCGATCACCACATTGGTGGCGGAACCTGTCAAGTTCTGGTTTTTAACCCAAGTCGAAAAACGAACGGTTTGACCTGCCGTGGAAGTCTTGATATTGACTGTCCCGCGAAGTGCTAGATCGACCTGCGTCTGAGCAAACGATGATGTTTTGGAAACAAATTGAAGGAACAGGATAGAAAAAAGAACGAACCAGTTCCTTGAGTTAAGTAAAGTTTTGCACTGCATACTCGTGTACGGGGTGTGATGAATCAGCTCAATATGAGCTTGAAATCAGAGGCCAAAAGAAAGTACCTTCGTTTGGACCCTTTTTCCCTACGAGAAGAAAAGCTAAAATTGTGCCAACAAAATAGTTTTCTTACAATTAAATTGTATTTCCCAATATTTTACCAAAATGTAGAGAGGAATTTGGATTATTATAGATCCAAGCAATCCTTGGGACTTGCGTTCAAACCCAAAATCAATTTAAAAATCATGTCCTAGCGAAAGATGAAGAATAGGCCGATTCACAATTTTGTTTTCCATGCCCCAAGCGTAATCAGCTCGAATAAAATAACCTAAAATGGTGGTACGAACCCCTACCCCATAACCATTCAGGAATGGATTTTTAAAGTTAGTTACTGTGGCACGGAATGGATTGGTCCCCCCTCCAATGACCTCGGTGTTGAGACTATTTTGTCGAGAAAATGGCCCACGATTTCCATTCCAAGCTGCCCCAAAATCATCAAAAATGACAAGTTGAAGATTTCTCAAGCTAGAGGCTACTGCTGCATTTCGGGACAATAAGTCGGCCATTGAAAAACGCAATTCGAAATTGGCTAAAATGTGGTTGTGGCCATACATTTTACCAAAATTGAATCCTCGTAAAGACCCCGCAAAGTCGTAAAATGCCAGATCCCGAAGGTCCATTGGGATACCTATATTCTGTCCTGAATTCGTTTCTGAACGTCGATTAATCCAATTTTCAGTACCACCTAGAAAGGTATATCGTGGACGATCCCCTTGCGACCGTCCAAACGAGACGCGACCCGCTAAAACAACCCCTGGGAGTAATTTTTGGTATCGACGAATATCGATCAGCAATCGGTCAAATCCTTGGTTCGGAGAATTGAGGGCATATTGACGATCTAGAACGATTTTTGCCTTAGTTCCTTCCGGAAAGTTCAATAATCGAGCCGTGGTTTTATCATACACCAAGGCTGCCGTTAAACCCAACAAATTCGTGGATAAAATATCTTTGGTTAAATCACCGTAATCAACATCTCGAACCCGAGAAACCGTGGCCCGACCTACTGCCTTTAAATGAGGAGAAAAAGGATAAGAAACCTGTGCATACGATTGATGATGAATTACCCGACGGTTGAAAAACAACGTATTATTCTCGGGGAGAGATACATTCAAAGGCCGAAACAAGTAGTGGGACCGAAAATCAACTTGATCTAATGCAATGGAACGGCGTTCAAAACCTACTTTCCAATCTATCTTTTTGGTCAAATTCTCATAACTCGCTTTAACGTCATGGCTCCGAACGACTGGCGATATGAACAAGCTAAATTGAAATATATGATTCTCGAGTAAATCGTTCAAAATAAGATCATTCCGCATCCCCAATCGTCGCACGGGATCATTCACAAATGTGGTGTTGATATCATTTGGAATAAGGGCATTGGCAAACGCTTTGGGGGCTGAAATCTTAGCTTCCTCTCGGATGGAATTGGATTTTTCATTCCGTCTTGACAGAACTGATGGGCCTTTGACTTTGGGAGAACTAGCCAAGAACTTTTCAATATTTTCTGGATTGAACTCGTACAAATCGGTATCCACTTCGCCAGGTCTAAGGGTGGGAATTCGGGTGGTTTTAGATACGTCGGTCGGATTCGCGGGGGGCGCCGGGGCTTTATCAACTACCGCAGGCCCATCGAGATAAAAACTCTTCCATTCTTTCAAAAAACGAGCAAACGAAATTCCTAATGTACTTGAAATACTCGATTGCTCCGTTCGGATGATTCGTGTTAAGTTTAAAATATTGGAAATATTGTCTTTACCATATCGTTCTCCAATATACCACCAGATGGACAATCCGATCAACGTGGCCTCTGATTCGGTAAGATGATTTAATTTTTTCGATTCTGTCGCCCGAATCATTTGAATGATTTGATCTTTCAAGGCAGGGTCTTTCAAGTCGGCAGAAAGATACGCGGGTATCCCTTTCATGAACCATTCTGGAAGAGTCAATAAAATAGAATTTTGAAGTACCTCTTTCAGGGATCCACCAAAAAGCATGTCGTAAAGAAAGAGATCAGAAACACGAGCTATCAACTCTTTTTGAAAACTAGCTTCCTGCCCTGTATACGCTATCTGGACACGAGATTTGGCGGCGTTCATAATTCCCCCATTAAGTTCTGTGGAGGCATGCAAGCCAATATTACTTTGAGCAAGATCGCGAGGGGAGTTATAGAGAAACACCTTCATCGCCGAGAAGGGAGTGTACCCCAGGACATCCGTGATCCTCCGGTACTCATTTTCGAGGAACTGGATCGCTTTTTTTGCTTGATCCTCTCCTCCTCTGTAATAATTAACTTCAAAATTGGTGGACCGAATGGTAGACCAGGTGAAGTTTTTGGTTTGGATTCGACTTTTCCCAAATTCTTCCTCGGTGGCGGAAAAATACCGTTGGGCAAGACTTACTTGACCCACACTTAAGGTGATTAAAATCAATAAGGATAGTTTCCGCATACAGACGTCCAAAATTTCTACCTAATATAACGAGTAAAATCGCTCTATAGTTACTTCCTTTAGAATTTCTTTTCCAAATTCCAGGTGATCCACCCACTGATGAATCAAATACGGGCCTAAAGAGACACCTTTGGTACCAAGTCCATTTAGAATATATAAATTGGCTTGGGCGGGATGTGGACCCATGATAGGACGACGGTCTTTGATGGTGGGGCGTACGCCAGCCAATTGATCCACCACAGTATATTCTCCAGAATAAAAACCTTGTATTTTCTTTTCAATGTAGTCTCGACCATCCTGGGTAGGCTCCCAATCCAACCGGTGCCAAACGTAAGTTGCACCCCACCGAAACTCTCCTCCTCCGAGGGGTATACTCCAATTTCCTTGGTTGACAATGTAGTGATCCGAAAGACCGGGTGCTTGAACGCGTAAGGTTTCTCCTTTGACTGGGTTGAAGGGTAGCCAAGCGAAGTAGGGATTCTCCCGAGCATAGAAACCCTCACATGCTACCAGTTTTTTAAAGGAAATGCCCCGGTAGGTGGAAGATGACTCCCCCCATTCAATCGCCGACCAGTCAAATGATTCTTCTCGTAGGAGTTGATTGGATTGAAGAAAGGAACGCCAACAGGCCAAAAATACAGGTACATCCACCCATCCTGTTTTATGAGTAATCAACCCCCCTAATGGCGCTTGAATTGAGGAAGTCAGCTCCGTAGGGGTATCTTGATAGGTGATGTAGTCTGACAAATCCTCTGATTCCAGTATCGTCAAAAATTGCTTTTTCTGTGCCTCATGAACAAATGGCCTAAAAAGAGGAATGGGATAAAAAAAAACGCTTTCCCATCGATTCTCAAGATCGCGATAATACGACTCCAAATAAGGAAATAAGGTATCGGCTAACCAGGTTTTGGTTAAAGCTTTACCTGTGACCGGATTAAACATCCCTCCGGCAGCTTGAGATGAGGATGGCTGAGTGGGTTCATCAATCACTAAAAATGATTTACCCAAACGATGTAGCCTTTCTGTCAAAATTGTCCCGGCTAAACCTTGGCCAATCACCAAATAATCATACATGAGATGAAACGGTTTTATGGTACCGAACACCATCTGCCAAAAGACAAATATGCTCGATTTGCTCATCTAGCGTCATGAACGAAGTATCGACTAACAAGGCTCCGGAAGCTTGCCGGAGTGGACTTTCTTGTCGGGTAGTATCAATTAAATCCCGTTTTTGAATATTCGCTAGAATCTCCTCCAAACCCAAAACCTCTCCTTTTTCAAAAAGTTCTTGCTGACGTCGTTGGGCCCGAATCAACGGATCAGCCGTCATGAAGACTTTCAATTCAGCATCCGGAAAAACGACTGTACCGATGTCCCGACCATCCATGACAACATTTCGCTTTCTACCCATTTTTCTTTGTTGTTCGACCATGGCGTGTCGAACCTCGGCAATGGCGCTTACTTCACTTACTTGATTTGCAATGTAAAGTTTCCGAATTTCATCTTCTACATTCAACCCATTCAAGTAGGTTTCATTTCGTCCCTCAGCTGATCGACGAAACTCAATCGAAATCTGCTCCAATGCTCGTTGGATGTCTTTTGGATTGGTGAAAGAGACATGATTTTGTAAAAAATACAGCGTTACGGCTCGGTACATCGCCCCTGTGTCAATATAGGCAAAACCCAAGTGCTTGGCTACTGCTTTGGCTGTTGTACTTTTTCCACAGCTCGAGTAGCCATCAATGGCGATGATAATTTTTTGCATGATCGAAATGTTTATGCAAAATAAACATTTTACACCTCAATATTCAACATTCTCTTTGAGTTGATCGTCGATTAACCTTTTCATTTCCATTTCTTGATCGGGGTGGAACCAATGAAAAACATCTTGATGGCGAAACCAAGTGAGTTGCCGTTTGGCAAAACGTCTGGTATTTTGGGCAATCAACTCAGGCAAATCTTTCTCTGCTACCTCCCCTCTCCAACATGCAAATATTTCCTTATAACCTACTGTTTGCAAGGCATTTACATGCGCAAATTCTTTAACTTGAGCCGCTTCTTCTAGTAACCCCTGGCTAAACATTATCTCCACTCGTTGATTGATTCGGTCATACAATTCAGGTCTAGGCCGATCCAACGCAATTTTTAAAACACGAAAGGGCCGTTTCTTTTTGGCTTTTCCATAAAAACTCGATATAGGCCTTCCCGTTTGCGCATATACTTCCAAGGCTCGAACGACCCGCTGGGTATTGGCAAGATCCACTTTTTGGGCATATTCAGGATCCACATTTTTCAGTATTTCTACCAAGGCGGGCAGACCTTCAGCCGCCAAACGCTGCATCCAGTAGTGACGGTGTTCGGGCAAAATGGAAGGCATATCATCGAATCCCTCCAAAAGTGCTTTGATGAATAGGCCTGACCCACCTACTAAAAACACCACAGGATGTACTCGAAACAACGATTCCAATGTAGAAAGTGCATCCCGTTCAAAATCTCCAGCGCCATATAGTTCATGAATGGAATGGGAGTCAATGAAATAGTGAGGAACTCCACCTTGCTCCTCTTGGGTTGGCTTGGCAGTTCCGATCGACAGTTCCCGATAAAATTGCCTGGCATCACATGAAACAATGGCTGTTTGATAGTGCTTAGCCAGCGAAATCGATACTTGCGTTTTTCCGACTGCCGTGGGGCCAGCCAAAACAACTAATAGAGGCTCAACCTGCGTTGAACTCAAATTTACCATACATGTCCTTTTGAAATGCAAAGTTTCATGGAAAATGTAGTAGTTTTATCGAATTTTCTGAAAAATTTTAGTTTACACTCTTTTTAAAGAAACCAAATGCCATTAATTGAAGAATTAGAGAAAGAAGGAAATTACTTGTTCAAACACCGCAGTAACTTACCTATTTATATATTGATTGGCGAGTTAGGCTACTTCTCTTATTTAGCTTGGTCGAAACAATTAGTAAATCATGAACATCACTACTGGGTATATTGCCTAGCCGTAGGTTTTCTTGGTTTGGCCATTCGGATCTTCACCGTAGGATATACTCCAGCCAATACCTCTGGTAGGAATACAGATGCCGGGCAGCTCGCCGATGAACTTAATACCACTGGTATTTATTCGTTTGTTCGAAATCCCTTGTATCTAGGGAATTATTTTATGTGGTTGGCGATTGCCATGCTGACGGCGAATTTCTTGTTCTGCCTGGTCTTTACCCTAGCCTATTGGTTGTATTACGAGCGAATTATCTTTGCAGAGGAGGCTTTTCTTCGCAATAAATTCGGAAAAATTTACACCGATTGGGCGAGCCAAACACCGGTATTTATCCCCAAGCTATCCGGATACCGTCAACCCAAGTACCCTTTTAGTTGGAAAAAAGTCTTGAAAAAAGAAAAAAACGGACTCGCCGCCTTATTCTTACTTTTCTACTTTTTTGAAACTCTAAAAGTGTCTTTGGAACGTGAACACTTTACTATATCGTTGCGCTCTATTTGGTTTTGGGGATTTGTTGGCAGTAGTATTTTCTACCTGATTTTTAAGGTAATCAAATCCAGGACGACTTGGTTAGAAGAGGTGGGCCGCTAAGCCCTCCTCTTTTTTATTTATTTCAGACGGAACGTACGTAGCGGACCCGAGTTACTTGCCACCCAAATCCAATCTTGTCCCGAAGCGTGACGAACGTTGGCTAAACTGCGAGCATCGGAAGAAAACAGGAAACCGGGGTCAATATGCGCTTTAAACTTCCCTTTTCCGTCATTTAGCAGTATCAATCCTTTGTGTGCATCCGCTCTTCCTGTCATGAGTTCATTCCCATAATGATTACCCACTACCACAGCATCCAGGTGACTATCTCGATTGACATCCATCAAACACCAATCTTGTATGGGTCCTACTTGGGCAAGCAAGGGCAACCGATGGGCCGTAAACTCCCCTTTCCCTTTATTTTCCCAATAAAAAGAAGCGGTTTGATTAAGCGTCAAGTGAACCGCTTGCGCCAGCTCTGAGGCATTCAACAAGGTGGTAGGCGTTGCTTTCCCAAAATCCTTGTAGGTAACAAAGCGCGCACGGGTGAAGTTTAATTGCTTGTTGACATCGTCTTTTCCATACAAAGGAAACAACTCTTTTTTGGAGCGATCGGCGTAGAAGTAGACAAAAGGTACTAAGTCATAATTTCCATTTTTATCGAAATCACTGGCATACATTTCGACGGTTTGCTCGGGTTTAGCTTGTAAAAATGAATTCCAACCATGGTTTCCTGCTAGAAAATCGAGGTCACCGTCGTGATCAAAATCGGCCACCGCCAATCGAGACCAACGACCTATCCATTTTTCAAAACTAGTTGGATCAGACCTCCATAATCCTTTTTGGTTCCAAAAGACTAGAGGAGTTCCCCAATCCCGGAGGAGTAGAAAGTCGACTTGCTTATCTTGGTTGAAATCCCCCCACGCGATATCCGTCACCATGCCGATCCCTTTTAATTCGGGCGCTTTTTCGGTGGTCACATCGCGAAATACTCCTTTTCCGTTATTTTCAAGCAAGGAACTAGAGGTGGCTAAGGGGTATTGAAATGGCACATTTCGGCCACCAACCAGAAGGTCCAAATCGCCATCTTGGTCGAAATCGAACGCTCGAGCAACTGAACTCGGTATCCGATTGGTGGGAATAGCGGCCTCTTTTTTGGTAAATTTCCCTTTTCCATCGTTTAACCAGAGCTCATCTTGAAAGGCTGGTCCGTCAGGTTTATCTTCAGTTCCACCCATGACAAGGTAGAGATCAAGGTCGTTATCTTGGTCTGCATCAAATAAAACGGCATCTACCTCCTCACCTATCTTCTTCAAGGTATCAGCTGGGGCGCCCAAGGATGTAGGCTGAAAAGATCCATCCGAATTTTGTTTAAAAATGGTACCCCATTGCCACTTACTACCAGTTACATAAACATCCATAAGTCCATCCCCATTCAAATCCCCACTCACCAACCGAGGGGATTGATCGGATAGTTTACCAGGGAGAAGGTTTTGAAAATTGAAATCCACAAAATCGGTTTCTTTGTGATGCCATTCAGGTCCTTGTGTAGATTCAAATCTGGCCAAAGCTGGGGCAAACTCGTTCTCCCAGTCAAAGGTCTCGTTTGCCTCCTTTTCTTTCAATACGACAACTTGATCGGCTGGGATGTTTTTCCAGGTTTGTTTTTTTCCAGACGGCCAAAAAACGGTTAATTCCGGCAGTGTAGTCTCTTTTCCAAGTCCAATATGCAGTTGAGTGGTTACCGTTGAAAGATACCCGCGGTAAGGTGAATGGTCTTGCGTCCAGGTGGAACCGTTGGGTAATTTGGCTTGTAACTTGGCCCCATATCCTTGCAGGGGCCCGTCCAATTGCAACCACACGGCATGCGCCTCCTCAGGATGGGTTTGTTTAACGGTATTTCGGTAAACCAAAGCGGGTTCATTGATGGCATGAACGATGTAGTCCATGTCCCCGTCGAGGTCGAAGTCGGCATAAGCTGCGGCAGTAGAAAAGGAGGGTTCATCAAGGCCCCAGTCGGTTGTTTGGTCTTGAAATTGTAAATTTCCTAGATTTTTGAACCCAAAATTAGGTATTTTAATTTCAGGAATGAGTGTCATGAGATATTCCTTGGTGGCCACACTACCGATATCCGCACGGTAACTCATGAAATCTCGATCTGTCACATCTTTTGGAAATCCATTGGTAACCAACAGATCTCGGTGTCCATCATTGTCAAAATCGGCTACCGAGGGCGTCCAACTCCAGTCTGTATCGGCAATGCCCGCCAGCAAACTAATTTCCGAGAACAAAGGATGGCCATTGCTGCGTTTTCCCAAGTTAAGTTGGAGTGTATTCCGCATGTATTGGTGGTTGTAGCCAAACTTTTTAGAGAATTCATACACTTGATAGCTGATGGGAGGAATCATACTTTTTTTACGGCTATTTTCTCGAGGAAGCATATCCAAGGCGATCAAATCCGTCATCCCATCGTTGTTGATATCCGCCATTTCACTCCCCATCGCTGTATTGCTGGTATGCGAAAAATAATCTGCATTCATATCCAGAAAGGTCCCGTCTTTCTGATTGATCCATAGAAAATCATCTGAAACATAGTCATTGGTAACGTGGATGTCCGTCCAGCCATCCAAATTGATGTCTACCAAACTAAGATTTAGACCATACCCTTCCTTGGTAATTCCGGCTTGTTTGGATACATTCTTGAAAACGGGGTGCTTTTTTTGCTCATCCCAGTCATTACGATACAGACGGTCAGTATTGGGGTGAGATCCATCCATTTTTTTAGGGCGGTAAACGTTGGGATATAAGTCTACCGTGTTGGTCACCAAATACACATCCAGGTCTCCGTCATGGTCGTAATCAAAAAAACCGGCATGAACCGTATGGCCCATGTCATCCAAACCATATTCAGCGGCCATTTCTTTAAATGTTGGTACTCCATTGGCTACCCCTTGATTTACCCACAACAAGTTTTTTCGTTGGAGCGAATCGGGATGTACCGAGGTTGTAACATATAGGTCCAACAGCCCATCTTGATTGATATCAACCACCGACACCCCGGAACACCATTTTCCTTTAGTATTGATCTGAGACGCCGAGGTACTGTTTTCGAACTTCATCTCCCCGCGGTTGAGGTAAAGCTCACTTGGGACCTGATTTCCGGCAAAAAACACATCTGGAAGGCTATCTTGATTAAAATCACCAATCCCAATACCTCCACCATTGTACAAATATTCAAATGTGAGAATATTCAAGGAATCGGTGGGAGTGATTTGATTGGAAAAGGTGATTCCGGAATCCTCTGGTGTCATACGTTCAAACAAGGGGGAATTGCTTTGGCAACTCCAGAGGCCAAATCCAATGAGGACAATACCAACAATTTGTTTCATACAAGGATAGGTGGTTGAATGAGGATCAGTTAAATCTTCCAAATTTAATTAATTTCCCAAATGAATGGGACCCATTCATGAAAAAGCCTTCCATCGGGATGAAAACCCTGAAAAAATACAAAATAATGTTCTTTTGAACCCGGCAAATCGGGGAAGCTCCATATCCAATGACCCGACTTAGGAAAAATGTGGCTAGAGGGGTATTGATATCTCATCTGTCCGAATCGATCATAAATTTTTGCTTGAAGAATGAACTGGTCGTCGGGTAAAGAAAAATGAAGTATAGCTTCATTTTTTGACTTGGACAAAAAGGCGGGCTCAAATTCCCACTGTATGCGAATGTCATTAGGTTGGGGTTCCCAGCCGGGGGTGGCCAATCCCCAAAGGGTGGGAGTAGGATTCCAAACGGTGGTCATCTTTTGCCAAGAGCGACCATCCTCAGCTCGAAGCAACGGGTGGTGCCATTGAGAAGAATAGGTGATCTGGTCCAAAAGTTGGCCATCGGATCGTTTTATTTGAAGCGCTCCTCCTTCATTTGACAAATCATGCCAGGAGTTAAGAAAATCGATGGATTTACCTACCTGATACCGTCCTTCCCAACCAGGATTTGCTTTGGTAAGCGCCCAAACATCGCCTGGGGATAAAATTTTTCCAATACTACCCACCTCAAAAATAACCTTTCTTGTACTAGTTGACGACTGATATTCGATGGAGCCGCCCGTCCAAACCCTAGGCTCAAGGGCATGCGATTTTAGCTCAACAAATCCTGAAGTCCCATCCAATGGGTCAACCAAAAGTTCATTCCATCTCCATTCACCTTGACTGGGTGGATCGAAACGTCCGAAAGTCAATAGGGTGTCAGCCAATAATTGTCCGGTACAATCCTCAAAGTCAGCCAATAAACCTGATTGCCAACTCGATTTAGGAAGGGCTTGATCGACTTGACACGTTTTCTCATCCACCCATCGGCATTGTAATGCCTTGCCTTGCCAATGACCTACCGAAGGGCGCATGGATTGGGAGAAACGAAGGGTCCAGGTAGTTGAGTCGGCCCAAACCTGCGTTACTTTAGGCTGGGGAAGAGCTTGATAACCCTGCACCGGAGGTTTTCCGGGAGTACCTCCTGTGAGACTTTGGGTGGAGGACCAAACCTGGCCTCCTAAACACGCTCCTGATTTATTTTGGACCTCCAAGCTATATCCACCTTCACTTGACCGTTTACCCCAATGGGGAAGATACGATAAAGAAAAACAACGGCTTTGGGGAGAAGTTAGGCTTAATTCGGCGCCCGAGTTCGGGAGTGTTAAACGAGACACCCATACGGTAAGTGCGTCCCAGGTAACTTTTTGTCTTTGACTTTCGGCTACCACCACAAAATAAGAAAAAGGCGGAATGGTTTGATTTGGAAAGGGAATACGTGTGGAATTCACGTGAAGATTCCAACCCGATAAATTGACAGGGATGGACGAATCCAAATAAAATTCAAGATATTCTACTTCGGGTAATCCCCGGCTAGGGGTGGGATCTGCTTGAATTTCGGTTAGGATCCAAGGGCATTGAGCCTGCGCAGAGACTGCCAAAAGGCAGCTCAAAAAAAATGTCTTTATCATGTTTCATGGCATTAAATGTAGAAACAAGATAAAGACATTTTCTGAAGACTCCAAGACATTAATCTTCGTTTTCCACGATCAAGGGGCTTGGGGTTAGCTCGACATCAGTTCCTTTTTTGTGGTCCTTTTTCTTTTTAGATTTTTTCCTAGACTTTACTAACTTTCCGGCCAATTCTTTGGCTGCTTTGCCGATGGATTTGCTGATTTTTTTGCCGGGCTCTTCCGAAGCAACTTCGGCCAAAATGGCATTCATTATTTTTTCAGCTAGCTCTTTTTTCTCGGCTTTCATGCGATCAATGGATTATTTTAAAAAATGATAATTTGATTACAAAGAATTAATAAATTCTTAACATGAGCAAAAAATGTGTGTTAAGTTTTCATCAAATTTTAATCTGGATAATTTCTACCCCTATCTTTCATTCCCATCGCAATCGACGGTATTTTTGTATCTTTGGACTTTTTCAGAATTACATATAGATCCTTTAACCTATGTCATATCTTCAAAATCGGGTAGCCCTTATTACAGGCGCCTCTAAGGGAATTGGTCGGGCTCTTGCCCTGCATTTGGCTCAATCGGGAATGAAATTAGCCTTAGTAGGTCGTAGTGAACCAGAGCTACAAACTCTCGCTCAGGAACTAGGATCCACACCTCATTTGATCTGTGTTGGAGACGTTGGAAATGAAAAACAGGTACAAAATTGGATCGATACGATTGTAGCTACTTGGGGGTCCATCGACTTTCTGATCAACAACGCAGGCTTTGGAATTTTTAAATCGGCCGATGAATTAACCTTGGCCGATTGGGAAGCGGTATTCTCCACCAATACTACGGGTACTTTCTTAATGTCCAAAGCCGTTTTACCTAGTATGAAACAAGCAAAATCCGGTCATATCATTAACGTAGCCTCTGATGTAGCCAAACGTGTTTTTGAACAAGGATCCTTGTATTGTGCCTCAAAATATGCCCAAGATGCTTTCTCCATGGCCCTCCGAAAGGAAGTAAGACCCTTTGGCATCAAAGTATCGGTGGTGTATTCTGGTTTGGTCGACTCGATGTTTCACCGAGATCCTCAAGGGGCCGATTCCCATGCGGACTGGCTAAAGGTAGACGATATAGCGAAATCCATTCAATTTATGATGGATCAGCCCAAACATGTTGTAATTGATGAACTCATGATTCACCCCCTATCCCAACCCTATTAAGCTTACATATATGAAAAAACTCCTAGTTCTTCTGGCATGTACCCTACCCACTTTTTCTTGGGCGCAACAATCCCACAAAGTACTCGTTTGGGCGGATGAGTTCAATTACCAGGGAGTTCCCGATGCCTCCAAATGGACACTTGTTACCGGTGGACATGGCTGGGGAAATGCTGAAAAGCAATTCTACACCCAATCCGAGCAAAACGCCTTTGTAAGCAATGGACATTTACACCTAGTGGCTAAAAATGAAAAGTACCAAGGTAGTGAGTTTACGTCTGCGCGTATGGTCACCAAAGGGAAAGCCGACTTTACCTATGGACGATTTGAAGTAAAAGCCAAATTACCCGGTGGGAAAGGTACTTGGCCAGCCATCTGGATGTTAGCTAGTCAGGAAGGATACGGAACCCAATTTTGGCCAGACAATGGTGAAATTGATATCATGGAACATGTTGGCTTCGACCCCAACGTGGTGCATGGAAACATTCATACCAAATCCTTTAACCATTCCATTAAAACCAATCTTGGAAATCGAGTAACGGTACCCAATACCCAACAAGAATTTCATGTATATGCTTGTGAATGGACCGAAAACAAGATTACAGTGGAAGTAGATGGACAAGTCTATTTTACTTTCGAAAAGAAACCCGAGTACACGTGGAAAGAATGGCCTTTTGACAAACCATTTCATCTCATTCTGAATATTGCAGTGGGAGGAAACTGGGGTGGACAACAAGGTATCGATCCATCCATTTTTCCTCAAGAAATGATCGTCGATTATGTTCGTGTGTACCGAATCAGTGCTGACAAGCATTAAGTAAAACGATCATAAGAAATAAGCAGACGGTGCAAACAGCCTCTACATTTTCAAAAATTCTCTTCTTAAGCATCGGGACAATTTGGTTGGTGTTGTTGGAGAATTAGATACAAAAGTAACGGAATTGGTTGGAAGATTCGATTAAATTTTTGAAAAGAAATGGAAAAGAAAACGATGGATGAGCTGAATCGCATCAGTGCGAATGAGTTCAAAGAAATGGAAAAACATCCATTCTGTTTGATTTTAGATAACATCCGAAGCATGAATAATGTTGGTTCTGTTTTTCGCACCGCCGACGCCTTCGTGGCTTCTCATGTATATCTTTGCGGCATCACGGCCACTCCCCCCCATCGTGATATTGAAAAGACCGCACTTGGTGCCACGGAAAGCGTGAACTGGTCGTATCACAAACAAACCGCCGAGGTAGTCAAGCAGCTTCAACTGGCTGGATGGAAAGTTTATGCCGTGGAACAAGCCAAATCCAGTCAGATGTTGCATCATTTCGAACCCAGTCCTACCAGCCGATACGCTTTTATTTTAGGGAATGAGGTATTTGGTGTCGAAGAGGAAGTACTTGAATTGGTGGATGGGATCCTGGAAATACCCCAAGGTGGCACCAAACACTCCCTCAATATCTCGGTCACCACCGGCATTATCTGTTGGGACTTTGTCAGTAAAATCCAAGCTTTTTCCAACTCGCTATGAACAAGACACCCGACGTGCGTATTCAAGAGTTAACTGATCTATTGAATTACCACAATCACCTATACTACCAAGAAAATCGGTCTGAAATATCAGATCAAGAGTTTGACTTTCTTCTGAAAGAACTGGAAAGCCTTGAGTCCCAGTATCCAGAACTACGACGACCCGATTCCCCCACCCACCGAGTCGGGGGAACCATCACCAAGGAGTTTGAAACCGTGGCGCATACCTATCCGATGTTGTCACTCTCCAATACCTATTCTGAACAAGAATTAATCGAATGGGATGAGCGAGTTCGCAAAGGGTTAAACGGGGCTCATTTTGACTATGTATGTGAAATCAAATTTGATGGAATCTCACTCTCCATGACGTATGAAAACGGCATCCTAACTCGGGGGTTGACACGAGGTGACGGCCAGCGAGGAGACGATATCACGGCCAATGTCAAAACCATTCGTAGCCTCCCGTTATCCATTCCCGCCCAATCTCCATTACGTCAATATTCGCATTTTGAGGTTCGGGGAGAGGGTTTTTTACCCACCTCCGAATTTGAACGAATTAATGCTGAACGCGAGGACATTGGGGAGGCCCCCTTGGCCAATCCGCGCAATGCCGCCTCAGGTACCTTTAAAATGCAAGATTCCTCGGTCGTAGCGAGCCGCCATTTGGATGCCTATTTGTACCATGTTTTAGGCGATATTCCAGGAATTCATACGCATGAGGAAAGTCTGCTAGCCCTTCAAAAATCTGGATTCAAAGTATCTCCAACTTGGCGAAAAGTAAATGATATTCAAGGAGTTATAGAATACATAAAAGAATGGGAAGAAAAACGGCATGAGCTTCCATGTGCTACAGATGGCATCGTAGTAAAAATCAATGATTTTCAGCAACGGGAGGAATTAGGCTTTACGGCCAAAAGTCCACGGTGGGCAATTGCTTACAAATACAAAGCTGAATCAAAAAGCACCCAACTTCTGGGAGTTACCTATCAAGTAGGCCGAACAGGAGCCATAACACCCGTCGCGGAATTAGCACCCGTGGAACTTTCCATGACTACAGTCCGTAGAGCGACTTTGCATAATGCAGATGAAATGGCTCGCTTGGGCCTTCGAATTGGCGACTGGGTAAAAGTGGAAAAAGCTGGCGAAATTATTCCCAAAGTAACCGGAGTTGCCCGCTCGTCGGCCACGCCCGAAACGCCTTTGATCGAATTTCCTACCCAATGCCCTGCTTGTGAATCTGCTTTGGTTCGACAACCCGGGGAAGCGGCCTACTACTGTCCAAACGACCTATTCTGCCCGCCTCAAGTAAAAGGGCGAATCGAACATTTTATCCAAAGAAAGGCATTGAATATCGATAGTCTAGGAGAAGGAAAACTCGAGATGTTGATGGACAACGGTCTGGTGCGAGATATGGCCGACTTGTATGATTTGACTTTTGACCAGTTGGTAGGACTCGAAAAGATTCATATCGAGGCCAAAACAGGCAAAGAGCGTCGAGTGAGTTTTCAAAAAAAGACAGTGGAAAATATTCTGGCAGGTATTGAACAATCCAAACAACAACCTTTTGAAAAGGTACTGTTCGGGTTGGGTATTCGATTTGTGGGAGAAACGACCGCACAAAAATTAGCTCACTACTTCAAAACCATGGAGGCTCTTAAGATAGCCACCCTAGAAACACTCTTGCAAGTGCCCGATGTGGGTCAAAAAGTAGCCGAAAGCTTGGTTCTCTATTTTCAGCAACCAGAAAACTTGACTTTGATTGATCGATTGGAAAAAGCCGGCTTAAATTTTTCCGCTTCCATTTTGGAAATTGAACGACAAGGAAATCAATTAGAGGGCCTAACCTTCTTGTATTCTGGAACATTCACTAGATACTCTCGGGAGGAGTTAGAACAAAAAATTGAGGCTTATGGCGGAAAAATCGTTTCCGGTGTTTCTAAAAAACTTTCTTATCTGATCGTGGGGGATTCCGCAGGTCCTTCCAAAATAGCGAAAGCAGAGAAACTAGGTGTCCCGATGATTTCGGAATCCGAATTTAATGACATGATCCAATAAAAAGCACACCACTTTTGAGAGGGATTCTTTGTACCTTTGTGCAACACCTTTTACCAATACTAACAAGAGAATGACGCATCATGCCCTTCGGGGACTCGGCACGGCACTGATCACCCCTTTTCAAGCCGATGGAAACATCGATTTTCCCGCATTGCAAAACCTTATTGCATTTGTCAGCGAAGGTTCACAATACTTGGTTGTCAATGGCACTACTGGGGAATCAGCCACTACATCTGCAGCAGAACAAATCGAATTGTTATCCTTTGTTCGAGACCATAATGTTAAAAATCTACCGATCGTTTTGGGAATTGGTGGGAACAATACATCGGTTGTTTTGGATCGAATAAAATCAACTGATTTTTCAGGTGTCACAGCCTTGTTAAGCGTTTGTCCTTACTATAACAAACCGTCTCAGGCAGGTGTAATCGCTCACTTTCAAGCCATTGCCGAGGCTTCGCCTGTCCCAGTATTACTTTACAATGTACCAGGCCGCACTGTTACTTCGATGAGTGCACAAACTGTTGCTGAATTGGCCCAACACCCCAATATCATAGGGCTAAAAGATGCCTCCTGTAGTGTGGAAGAAGCCATGAAATTATTGAAATTCTGCCCTTCCGATTTTCTACTCATTTCAGGTGATGACAATCTAGTTACCGCCCAAATCAGTTTAGGATACCAAGGGGTCATTTCGGTCATTGGAAACGGATTCCCAGTAGAATTTGGACAACTTGTCCAAGATGCTTTGGCTGGCAATTTCACTCAAGCAGCTGCCATGCAATTGCGTTTCCTAGATTTTGACACCCTTTTATACGTCGAATCAAATCCGGTCGGTATAAAAAAAGTGTGTGAAATAAAAGGTCTTTGCCGAGCTACCGTTCGCTTACCATTGGTAGAAGCCACCGAAGAACTGGGAAAAAAATTAAAGGATTCCATGATCCAAGAAGGCTTTTGGTCCTAAAATCGATTATAAACGTTTCTTTTTGCCATGCCAATAAATCTTTTTGTAGATTTGTTTCGAGGTGGGTTTAATTTCTTTTTGGCTATACTACTCGTCTGTTGCACCTACGAACTTGATGCCCAAGAAATTCAGTTTGTTCGGGATCGCCGGCTTCAGGCTACTCCAGAATCCGACCGATTTTGGAACAGTGCCTCCCAAGTAAGTTACCCTTTGGCAATTGGGACCCCACTGGTGCAGTTAGGCTTGGGTTATCGCATGAAGAACAAAACTTGGATTCAAGAGGGGTGGCAATCAGTGGCGGGTGTCGCGCTCAGCGCGGCCATGGGATATACCATGAAAGAAACCATTCGGCGTAATCGGCCGTTTATACAGGACCCTACCTTACAACCATACCAACAGGAAACAGGCTATTCTTTTCCTTCCGGAACAACCACTATGGCCTTTACGTGGGCAACCCACCTCAGCCTGAGTGTTCCTAAATGGTATGTAGCCGTTCCAGCATATGCAGTGGCCAGTGGTATTGGTTACTCCCGAATCGCACTCGGTGCGCATTATCCAACGGATGTACTAGCAGGAGCCGCCTTGGGTACGGGATCAGCTTTCGTGAGCCGTTGGCTTACCCAAAAAATTAGATTCAGTAAATAATTAATTCGATTTCAATACGATGGCAGATTCTAACGAAAACAAATTGAAGCTCATCCAGGCTACCATGGATAAGTTGGATAAAACCTATGGCAAAGGGACAGTCATGCGGTTAAGTGATACCAAAGTGATGGATGTCCCTACCATTTCCACCGGATCCTTGGGGCTAGACTTAGCCTTGGGTATCAATGGTCTTCCAAAAGGACGAATCGTTGAAATCTACGGTCCGGAATCGTCTGGTAAAACCACCATTGCTATGCAGGTGATTGCAGAAGCGCAAAAGCAAGGAGGAATTGCCGCATTCATCGATGCCGAACATGCCTTTGACCAAACTTACGCCAAAAATCTAGGGATCGATACCAAAAGCTTACTTATTTCTCAACCTGACTATGGAGAACAAGCACTTGAAATCGCCGAACATTTGATTTCTTCCGGTGCAATCGATGTCTGTGTCATTGACTCCGTTGCAGCGTTGGTTCCCAAAGCAGAATTAGAAGGAGATATGGGAGATAGCAAAATGGGTTTGCAGGCTCGCTTGATGTCCCAAGCTCTTCGAAAATTAACAGGTACCATCAACAAAACTGGCTGTTGCTGTATTTTTATAAACCAGCTACGGGATAAAATTGGTGTAATGTTCGGTAATCCAGAAACCACCACGGGGGGAAATGCCTTGAAATTTTATGCCTCCGTCCGGATTGATATACGTCGAATAGGTCAAATCAAAGAAGGTGAAAATATTCTGGGTAACCGCACGCGTGTCAAAGTAGTTAAAAATAAAATGGCGCCGCCTTTCCGTGTTGTCGAATTTGACATCATGTATGGGCAAGGCGTTTCAAAAGCAGGTGAGGTCCTTGACTTAGCTGTCGACTTGAACTTAATCAAAAAATCAGGTTCATGGTTCTCCTACGGCGAAAGTCGCCTTGGCCAAGGCCGGGACACAGTAAAGCAATTAATTAAAGATAATCCTGAATTGATGGCAGAACTGGAAGAAAAAATTAAAGCATCTGTTGCCGGAAATTCCGATGCACTGATGGACTCGATTCCAGGTGACCAAGATGGGGTAGTTGAAGATTAATCTCTTATTGAGGCTACTTCGGTAGCCTCTTTTTTTGAACATGAAATCAAAGTGGCTATTTCTGATAGGTGTTCTTATTGGGTCGATCATCTTAAACCAGCTAGACTTGATACGCTATGGTTTTCAACAAGCCCAAGGCCAGTTCCGGGTACTTTGGGATGCCCAACCTTTAAAAGAGGCCCAAGCCTCTATTCCTGATTCTGTTCGCTACCGTTTGGCCTTTATTCAAGAGGTCAAAAAGTTTGCCGAGGATTCCCTAGGTTTACGACCTACGAGCACCTATCAAACTTATTTTGATCAAAAAGGCAAACCCCTGATTTGGGTCATCACTGCCTGTCCTCCCTACTCATTATCCCCCTACACGTGGTACGTCCCTATACTAGGGCAGTTTTCCTACAAAGGCTTTTTCCAACCCCAGGAGGCAGATCGATGGCGACGAAGCTTGGAGTTAAAGGGATACGAAACTCGAACAGGTGAAGTTTCAGCTTGGAGTACGCTTGGTTACTTACCTGACCCCATCTTATCCAGTATGTTGTGGCGAGACGACTTCAGTTTGGCAGCGTTAATTATTCATGAACTAACGCATAGCACCCTCTTTGTACCCAACCAACTAGCATTTAATGAAAATTTGGCAGATTTTATTGGAGATCAGGGGGCTAGGTGGTTTATCAAATCAAAGTATGGACCGCATAGCACAATTCTACAGGACTATGATAAAAGCCTAATACAACAAGAGCGCTTCAGGGCTCATATACAGCGGGGAGCACAAAAATTAGACTCCCTGTATGCCACATTTCCGAATAGTAATCGAAATTTTGCTCAGGATCTTAAAAAGCAGGAATTGATCGAAGAAATCATGACAAGCTTGGATACCTTAGGTATTTCCAAGCCCACCAAATTACCCAATAATGCTTTTTTTGCTGCTTATTTAACGTACCAGGGTCAACAAAATGAGCTTGAGAAAGAGTTTAGAACTCGATTCAATGGAAACTTCAAAACCTATCTGGCTTATCTTAGCCAGAAATACGCTCGGTAACACGAACCCAAAGTTGGGGTGTAAATTCGAGGCAAATCATGAGAATTAAACTGTAGAAAACGGTTCCAAGGAAGAAATTCTTGGCAAATGGAAGTCCTTGAATGTATGCTTGGATCAGGCCCGTCAAGTTTTTGGGCAGAGGTAAACCGGTTAAAACATCAGTTCCTCCCCCGAGCCAGTACATCCCATCTAGCAATCCAGCATGTAAGATGGTAGCGAAAAGCGCCCCGATCACCCAACGACCGACCTTTTTTCCTGGGGAAAGGACACTTCCCATCCAAAGGATTCCTACAAAAATGGCATACGGCCAGTAGAAACCTTGGTGAATAATGCCATATTGACCTTTATAAACCCAAACATTAATCAAAACATCCGATAAAAAAACAAACGAAAGCATGGAAAATATGGAAGTCCAACGAAATCCACCATAAGCTCCTGCCACGAATGCCAAGGCTCCTACAATGGAAAAGTTGGCCAAATCAGGTGCCCATTGAGCTATGAAAACACGTGATGCCGCCGCAAAGGCAAGAATAAACAAAAATAAGTAGGAGCGCATGTGATATGGAAAATCTAAAAGATCAAACAAAGAACAAAATAAATAAAATCTCCGGTGGAATTCAACTTTCACCGGAGATTACTTTAGGAAGTGCCTATTTAACTCCCATCTGACTTAAGGTAAATGACATGATATCGGCATTTTCCTCAATCGTTTTTGAAATGGGTTTTCCGGCGCCGTGGCCCGCGTTGGTCTCAATCCGAATCAAGATCGGTAACGCACCGGCTTGATTGGCTTGCAATGCTGCGGCAAATTTGAAACTATGGGCAGGCACCACTCGATCGTCATGATCCCCGGTGGTAATCAATGTGGCAGGGTACTTAACGCCCGGCTTGACATGATGAAGAGGCGAATATCCCTTCAAGTATGCAAACATTTCAGGAGAATCTTGCGCAGTTCCATAGTCATATGCCCATCCCGCACCCGCTGTAAAGGTATGATACCGTAGCATATCCAATACACCTACCGCAGGAAGAGCCACTTTCATTAAATCCGGCCTCTGTGTCATCACCGCGCCAACCAGTAAACCGCCATTGGATCCCCCACGAATCGCCAAGTAATTTGAAGAGGTGTACTTTTCCCGGATCAAATATTCCCCAGCGGCAATAAAATCATCAAATACATTTTGCTTTTTCAACTGCGTACCTGCATCGTGCCAAGCTTTTCCATATTCACCTCCACCCCGTAAATTAGGTACTGCGTAAACTCCCCCATTTTCTAGCCAAACGGCATTCGCCACCGAGAAAGATGGTGTTAGGCTGACATTAAATCCGCCATACCCGTACAACATAGTCGGATTTTTACCATTCAAAACAATGCCTTTTTTGTAGGTAATCATCATGGGCACCCGAGTACCATCTTTGGACGTGTAGAATACTTGCTTGCTTTCGTATCGATCAGGTTGAAAATCGATCGAAGGATGCGTAAATAAGGTGGTTTGACCCGTTTTTGCCTGGAAAGAATAAATGGATGCGGGTGTTACATAGTTGGTAAAAGTAAAGTATAGTGTTTCCTCTTCAAATTTACCCCCAAAACCACTGGCTGTACCCAACCCCGGTAATGTAATTTCGCGAACCAATTCGCCTGCATACGTGTACTGTTTAACCACCGACAAGGCGTCTTTCATGTATCGAGCAAAGATAAAACCACCACCCGTTGTCGGGGAAAGTACTTCTTTTTGCTCAGGAATAACATCCGACCAGTAGCCAGGTTGTGGAGCCGTGACCGAAGCCTTGACTACCCTTAAATTGGGGGCTTTCCAATTGGTAGAAATATACAACGTATTGCCTCGGACATCCACCACATCGTGGTCATGCTGCATATCGCTCACAATGGAGATGATTGGAGCACCTTTTGTGGTTAAATCTTGCATATATAGCTCATTGCCCGAGGTAGAATTGGAGGCTGAAATAAATAAAAATCGACCATCATCACTGACATACCCCCCAACATACCGTCTTTTCTCCTGCCCACCAAAAATGAGTAAATCCTTTGATTGAGAGGTCCCAAGGGCATGGTAATACAATTTATGTTGATCTGTCTTGGCCGATAGCTCCGAACCTTGTGGTTTATCATAGGAAGAGTAATAAAATCCCTCATTCCCTTTCCAAGAAATGCCAGAAAACTTTACATCTACCAAAGTATCCTCAATTGGTTTTTTGGTTTCTACCTCCCATACGATGATTTTATTCCAATCACTTCCACCTTCCGAAATCGAAAAGGCCACTTTGGAACCATCTTCTGAAAAAGATACTTGGGCCAAAGATGTGGTGCCATCAGCGGAAAAGGTGTTCGGGTCAAGAAAAACCGATTCCGTACCGTCCGAGGTACGCTGAAACAAAACGGATTGGTTTTGAAGTCCGTTGTTCCGATAAAAGTAGGTGTACTTCCCTTGCTTAAACGGGGCCGAGATACGTTCGTAATTCCACAACTTTTCCAATCTTGCTTTTAATTTTGCCTTAGTGGGAAGTTGATTTAAATAGGCCATTGTGACTTCATTTTGTCGCTTCACCCAGTCGGTGGTTTGTGTGGAACGGTCATCTTCCAACCATCGGTATGGATCGGCCACAGGTTGACCAAAATAGGTATCAACATGATCAACGGTTTGAGTTACAGGATATTTCATTTTTTTCTGCGCCATTCCCAGCTGAACCAGAGTGGCAAATACTAAACTTAAACTAATTTTTTTACGCATGAATTAGGGGTGATTTAAAATCAAAAATACAAATCTTTTGTTGAATCAAATCGTTTCCAATTCTGCACCTAAATTTTACATTTCAATAACACCGACTCCCCGGAATTTTCCGAAATTGCCGGCCAAAGTACATCCATTTGAAATGAAATCGATCCTCTACTTCTTTTTTGCCTCGACCCTCACCGCGGTGGCTCAACAAATTCCACAAAAGAAATTAACAAAAATTGCGTTTGGCTCCTGCGGTCATCAGGACAATCCCTTGATCATCTTTGATCAAGTAGTGAAACATAACCCCGACTTATTTATTTTCCTAGGCGACAATATTTATGGGGATACAGACGACATGGAGGTTTTAAAAGCCAAATACCAAAAACTAGGTTCAAAACCCACATTTCAGAAACTAAAATCGGCCATGCCAATACTCGCAACGTGGGATGACCACGATTTTGGTCGAAATGATGCAGGACGACATTATCCCCACAAAGCAGAATCCAAAGAAGTTTTTCTTTCTTTCTTTGAGGAACCCACCCTTTCGGAACGCCGAAATCATCCCGGTATTTACACAAGCTACCAGTTCCCTATTCAAGGTAAAACTCTTCAAATTATTCTTTTGGATGTTCGGACGTTTCGAGATAACCTAGCGCTTTACCAACCTGGAATGCCCAAAGAAAAGAAGTATTTCTATGATTTGGATTATGTTCCCTTCACCACCACCGACTCCACATTACTAGGTGAAGAACAGTGGACTTGGCTCGAAAAAGAGCTACGAAAACCTGCGGACATCCGCATCATTGGCTCAGGTTCCCAATTTTCTATTGAATATAATGGATATGAAGCTTGGGCGAATTTTCCCCATGAACAAAAAAGAATGCTCGAATTGATCCAAAAAACGAAAGCCAATGGGGTGGTTTTTCTCAGTGGAGACGTACATTACGCCGAAATTTCCAAACTCAACGTCCCCAATGCCTATCCCATTTATGACCTAACCTCGTCAGGTCTATCGTCCACTTGGCATTTTGCAACACCCAATAAAAATAGAATCGAAGGACCCGTGATGGAAAATCATTTCGGACTCTTGACAATCGACTGGTCAAAAAAAATCCCTACCCTCCAGACAGAAATCATCGATGTCACCGGAAATCAACGCATAGAATACACCTTCCCTTTGTCAGAAATTCAATTTAAATAATCCTAATTTCCTGCCACAATGACACCCAACTCCCTCATTCTAGGGAAATTAAGTGCCATTGTGGCAATTATTTTTCCTTGGCTCGTCGATTGAAGAGAAGGTATGAAAAACCACGATCATGAATCCGAACCAATATACCATGAAAGCCCAAGAGGTTTTGCAGCGGGCGGTGGAGATTGCTCAAGGCAACCAACAACAGGCGGTTGATACCGGACATTTGGCTAAGGCCTTGTGGGAGGAGGATGCCCAAACGCTTCAGTTCTTAGGCAAACGGATGGGGGTTTCTTTCCCAACCATTTTGCCAAAATTGGAGGAAATTATCCAGCAATATCCAAAAGTGAGTGGCACCCAGTCCCCTTACTTAACGCCTACCTTGCAACGCGCGCTCCAGGAAGTTTCAACCGCAGCCAAACTACTAGGCGATGACTATGTGAGTGTTGAGTTGTTATTCCTGGCCCTGATAAAGACCCAAGATTCGGTTGGAAAAATATTTCAACAGGCTGGGGTAACAACCGAAAAATTACAAAAAGCCATTCAAGAACTTAGAGGAAAAAATAATCCTGTGAAAGACCAACAAGCTGAAAACGCGTACCAAGCGCTCTCTCGTTACGCAAAAAATTTAAATGAATTAGCCCAGAAGGGTAAAATAGATCCAGTCATCGGCCGTGATGAGGAAATCCGCCGAGTTTTGCAAATTCTATCCCGCCGAACGAAAAACAATCCCATCCTTTTAGGAGAACCAGGTGTGGGTAAAACTGCGATCGTAGAGGGTCTTGCTCAGCGGATAGTGCAAGGGGATGTGCCCGAAAACCTACAAACCAAAACCATCGTTTCACTCGACATGGGTCTGTTGATCGCCGGGGCAAAATACAAAGGTGAATTTGAGGAGCGCTTGAAGGCAGTCATTAAGGAAGTCACCGATGCCGAGGGAGAAATTATTTTATTTATTGATGAAATCCACACCCTTATCGGTGCGGGAGCAGGTGGAGAGGGGGCCATGGACGCAGCTAATCTCTTAAAACCAGCCTTAGCACGAGGTGAGCTTCATGCCATAGGGGCGACAACGCTGAAAGAATATCAAAAATACATCGAGAAAGATAAAGCCCTGGAACGTCGTTTCCAGTCGGTTATGGTCGATGAGCCCGATGTGGCAGATGCCATTTCTATCCTTCGAGGAATCAAAGAGAAATACGAGGTGCATCATGGCGTTCGAATCCAAGATGATGCCGTGATTTCGGCTGTGGAACTTTCTCATCGGTATATTTCAGATCGATTTCTACCCGATAAGGCCATTGATTTGATGGACGAGGCCGCCTCTAAACTGCGTTTGGAGATGGATTCTATGCCAGAGGAAATGGATGAACTGCGGAGACGAATCATGCAGCTTGAAATTGAACGAGAGGCAATTCGTCGTGAAAATGACAAAGAAAAGGAGGCATTTATACAGAAAGAGCTAACCGATTTGACTGCCACTTATGATGAACTTAAAAATCAGTGGGAGAAAGAAAAAGGTCAAGTCGATCAAATTCGGTTACTCCAAGAACAACTCGAGCAATTCAAACTGGAAGCTGAACAAGCCGAACGTTCTGGAGATTATGGCCGGGTGGCTGAATTACGATATGGGAAAATTCCAGAGGCCGAAAATCAGTTGCAGAATTTTTCTAAATCCGATCATCCAGATGAGCAACGACTCATTAATGAGGAAGTAACCTCGGAAGATATTGCTGAGGTTGTCGCCAAATGGACGGGAATTCCAGTAGCCAAAATGCTTCAAAGTGAGCGTGAAAAACTATTGCATTTGGAAGATGAACTCCACCAGCGAGTGGCCGGACAAGAGGAAGCAATTGAACGTGTGGCCGATGCGGTCCGTAGAAGCCGTGCCGGCATGCAAGATCCCAAAAAGCCCATAGGTAGTTTTCTTTTCTTAGGCAGCACAGGTGTTGGAAAGACTGAATTAGCCAAGTCTCTCGCTAATTATTTGTTCAACGATGAATCAGCCATGGTTCGAATTGATATGAGTGAGTACCAAGAACGCCATGCTGTAAGTCGTTTGGTTGGTGCACCTCCAGGGTACGTCGGCTATGAAGAGGGCGGACAATTGACCGAGGCGGTTCGAAGAAAACCCTATTCGGTTATTTTGTTGGATGAGATTGAAAAGGCACATCCCGATGTCTGGAATGTCTTGTTGCAAGTGTTGGACGATGGCCGATTAACCGATAATAAAGGACGAATCGCTAATTTTAAAAACACCTTGATTATAATGACCTCCAATTTGGGAGGATCTTTGATTCAAGAAAAATACATGGAGGCCAAAGGAGATGAAAAAGCCTGGCAAGTCTATTTCAAGGAAGAAGCCAAGTCGGCGATTATGGACCTACTGAAGCAATCCGTCCGTCCGGAGTTCCTAAACCGAATTGATGAAATTGTCCTGTTTGATCCTTTGGGCAAACAACACATTCGGCAAATTGTCCAGATTCAATTCAAACAAATTCAAGAACGACTGGCCGAACAAAGCATCATTCTGGACGCAACTCCCGAAGTCTTGGATTTTCTTGGCCAAGAAGGGTACGATCCTGTCTTCGGTGCGAGACCCTTGAAGCGGGTGCTACAACGCCGCATCATGAATGAATTATCCAAACTCATTTTAAAAGGTGAGATTCAAAAAGATGCGGTCATCATGATCGAACTTGATTCCGAAAAAACGGGATTGATTTTTCAAAATATGCAGACTACTCCCTTATTATAACCCCCCATCAACCAAAAAACTCCCCAAAAGGTAGCGCCTTTTGGGGAGTTTTGGATTAAACTAAACCCGAGTTACCCAACGAGCAATCGGATGCCATCTACATGTAAAATAGTCGCAATCTGATTCACTTGGATTGGATCTGAGGACTTACTTATGGCGATCCATTCGGTACCTCGATACAAGACACGGCCCTCTTGACCTGGCCAAATGGTTTCAATAACCTTCACCCGTTCACCGATATGTTCTACGTAACCTTTCGACTTTTTGTTGGATAATAGCGATTGGATCTGTTTTCGGAAGAACCCCATCGAGGCCGTCGAAACCAAAGCGAAAACGATCAGGTGGGCGGCAACACCTTCTACAATTCCAAGAAAGGATAAAGCCGCGACCGTGAGCGCTCCAATTCCAAAAAACAAAGCAAAAAAAGAGGGGATCGCCAATTCAAGCAGTAAAAAAAATACGCCGAAAACGATCCAGATTTCAAAATCTGTCATTGACATAGTTTATTCCATTAAGTGGTTCCTTTGGAGGATTGTTGTTTGACGACACTCAACGCCGTAGCGACCAAGGAGGATACATCGGTGAGGTTTGCTGGTAAAATCAAGGTATTTGTTTCCTTGGCAATTTTCCCGAACTCCCCAATGTACTGCTCGGCTACTTTGTATTGGACAGCCTCCATTCCTCCATTTGATTGTATGGCCTGAGCCACCAATTGAATGCTCTCCGCTGTAGCTTCTGCAACGGCCCGTATGGCTGATGCTTCCCCTTCCGCTTGGTTAATCTGCTGTAATTTTAAGGCCTCTGATTCCAATACAACCCGCTCTTTTTGACCTTCCGCGATGTTGATAACGGATTGTTTGCGACCCTCTGACTCAAGGATAACCGCGCGTTTCTCCCGTTCAGCCTGCATTTGCTTTTCCATCGCCATAAGGACCGTTTGTGGAGGGGTGATGTTTTTGATTTCGTACCGCAAAACCTTCACACCCCAACCAATGGCTGCCTCGTCGATCGCCGCCACTACCGCCGAGTTGATGGCCATCCGCTCAACGAAGGTTTTATCCAAATCAATTTTACCAATTTCACTCCGCATGGTGGTTTGGGCCAACTGCGTCACGGCAAACACAAAATCGTTTATACCATAGGAGGCTTTTTGAGGATCAATGACTTGAAGAAAAATCACACCATCCACCCGAACCTGAACATTGTCTCGGGTAATACAAATTTGTTCATGAATATCGTATGCTTGTTCCTTTAAACTATGTTTGTAAGCAACCCGGTCAAAAAAAGGAATCACAAAATTAATCCCTGGCTGAAGAGTACCATAGAATTTCCCTAAACGCTCAACGATAAATGCACGCTGCTGCGGAACGACCTTCACCGTCATGATGATGAAGACCAAAATAAAAACTACAATAGAAATTAATGCGACCATAGGTATATCTAGTAAAGTTTGATGTCTAACGAAAATACCACCCCTCTCCCATTTTTCCGAGTGATTCCGGAATACTGGACTAAAATAAGGATAGAAGGCAAAAGTTATCCCAAATTTTACTTAATTTTGCAGGTTACTACAGCCAACTTCAGGCTTTTTTTATGCGAAAACCAACTAATTCCTCTCCAAGGAAGAATACCACAGATCGAAAATCAAGCGAGGGCATGGATCGGTCGAACTCCTTTGACCGCCCCAAACGAGAATCGGATCGCCCATCCGGAAATACTGGCAAAAGACCACGTTCCACACAAAAGTCATTTTCTAGATCGTCTGAAAAGCCCTTGACCCGGGCCGATGGGTCGCCAACGCGACTAAGCAATACAGACCGCTCCGAGCGAAGAGGCTCAGGAGACCGTTTCCAATCCAACGACCGCCCAAATCGCCGTGAAGCTGGCAGCTCAGCTCCGCGATTCCAACGAGACGACCGCCCTGAGCGTCGAGGACCTGGGAATCGTTTCCAATCCAACGACCGCCCAGAACGACGTGAAGCTGGCAGTTCAGCTCCGCGATTCCAACGAGACGACCGCCCTGAGCGTCGAGGACCTGGGGATCGTTTCCAATCCAACGACCGCCCAAATCGCCGGGAGGCCGGTAATTCAGCTCCACGGTTCCAACGAGACGACCGCCCTGAGCGTCGAGGACCGTCAACAGAATCCTCTCGTTTTTCCCCTCGTGGTTCGTCAGAAAAAAGAACCATGGATCGAGCAGAGCCTAGGTTCAATCGGTCAAGTGAATCCGGACAACCTGATACAGAAAAGAAAACATCAGGTGGATTTGGAAAACGAGCTCCCACTATTCGTACACAAGAGGAAATCACCTTGGATCACAGTCGTCGAGTTGATACCGGGGGTAAACCTACGTATGAAGAGGATCGAATCAAAAAATCGCTTCCCCCACGCGTGAAATCCAAATTAGTTGAAGACGAAAATGAATTGATTCGATTGAATAAATACATATCCAATGCAGGATTATGTTCCCGCCGGGAGGCAGACGAACTGATTGCTTCAGGACAAATTCGAGTGAATGGTCAGGTGATTACCGAATTGGGTTATAAGGTACAGCCTACTGACAATGTAACCTATGGCCGAAAAGTTTTAAACAAAGAAAAACTTGTTTATCTGCTCCTCAATAAACCAAAGGATTACATCACGACCACCGAAGATCCAGAAGATCGAAAAACGGTCATGGATCTAGTCGGAAAAGCCTGCAAAGAGCGGATTTACCCTGTGGGGCGATTGGATCGAAATACCACTGGACTCTTACTTTTAACCAATGATGGTGAATTGGCCGAAAAGTTATCTCACCCAGGGAATAATATGAAAAAAGTGTATCAAGCGGAATTGGACAAACCCATCACCATTGAACATTTTGAACAAATCAAAGCAGGTCTTGAGCTTGAAGATGGCTTTATCAAACCGGATGACTTAGGGATTGTAACCCCTGATGCAGAGGTAGTTGGCATAGAAATTCATTCAGGTAAAAATCGGATTGTTCGTCGAATTTTTGAGCATCTCGGCTATGAAGTACTTAAGCTTGACCGTACCGTCTACGCGGGGTTAACTAAAAAAGATTTACCCCGAGGTATGTGGAGGTTTTTGACTGAGAAAGAAGTGATTCGATTGAAGTACATGATGTAAAAAAAGAAACCACCGCGAGGTGGTTTCTTTTTTTACCGAGGTTTTATTCAGGAAAACCAAGACTTGATTGCCGATTTGGCTTTCTCCATCGCCTCTTCGGCCTCAGCAGCCACTTCCGCCGCTTTTGCTTTTGCATTTTGGATCGCCTCTTCGGCATCCTCACGCAGATCCTCAAGTTCCTCTTGGGCCTCGGCTTTCAATTTAGCTACGTTTTCTTCATTCACGTAGGCGGCAGCTTTGCCTTTTATTTCTGCGAGCTTAGTCTCCATTTCGTTTAAAATTTCTTGGGCCTTGGCCTCAAGGTCTTCGGCAGAATCGGTGGCCTTAGCTTTCAATTCATTTAATTTTTCCTCGCTTACCAATTCTTTGGCTTTCGCCTGTAATTCTTGAAGAGAGGACTGCCAATTTTTCGGATTTGATTCGGACATCGTTTTGCTTGATTTAAAGTTTTAGAATAGACGTTTTTTCTTAGGGAAGGTCACAAGTGCGCCTTCAGTTCCAATTCAATATCTCGAACCAACGGAACAAGCACATGGTCCTCAATTAAGGCATGTTTCTGTAATTCCAATTCAAAATATTGAACTTGATTTAAAAACACCCGAAAAGATAGGGGTAAATCACTCCCCTTCGCATAATCAAACAATATATTTTTTACAGTAACCAACTCGTCCTCAATGGAGTGATGGTCCTCGTTGAATTTTTTCAACGGAGATTCATCCAACACCTTTTTCAATGCCACGCCCTCCCATTCCTCTGAGTAAGCTTGGTGAAGTTGCCAAATGTAGGGGAATAACCCTTTTTCCTCTAGTTGAATGTGATCGATTAGTTCTTCTTTGTAGCGATTAAAAAATAAAACCAAACTACTCAAGACTTGATACGCCTCTGCCTGTTGGCAAGTATTCATGATATGCCATAAAGATTGTTCAATCTCCGGCAACTTTTTTTGCAAATAATATCGATGCGTCGATTGTAGATACATGACCAATTGGGGCAAGGAAAACCGACGTAGTTCTTCGGTACCGAGCTCCTCATCATAGACAGCTGTAAGGACCCGAATTAATTCAGGATCTAAAACAGAAGCTGGGCCTTCCGTTCGGTATGGCTTTGTCAATCGTTCTTGAACGGTCTCTTTCCAATCTGGCCAATCTAGGAAATTATAGGGTGCTTTCATATCAATTCAATTTTAAGGCTTGTCTAGAAAACAAAACTGCCTGAATAAGTCGGAAAAAAATATGACATTCGTCAGGAATGATTTGATTTATTTGGACTTATTCTAAACTAATTTTATATTTGTCCTTACTTAATATCCACTATCTGATCCTATGAATTCGCATTGCCTGTACCAAACCACCCACGGATCGATCTGGCAGCATGACCATCTCGGCCTGATTGAGGTGAAGTTTGCAACCTGGGATGTTCAATTTAAAGTTCATAACTTCCTACACTTTAAGCAATTAGTTGACCGAATCGATATTCAGTCGTGTCTATTTGATTTGGATGATGCCGTGGACTCGATGTGGCTGGAGGCCCCGAACGGTGATCAGCGTTTTCGCTTGACCCTTTGCGAATTAATTCATTTAAAAGAACTGCTTTCTGGGGCTGCCTTCAGTTTGTATGTGTATCAAACGCTTTTTGAAATTTGGGGAGAAGTGGAGATCCTACCTGAATAAATCACAAATTAGACTAGCTCTAAATATGCAATAAAAGCCGAAGATGCGAACATATCTTCGGCTTTTGGCGTTATTTTCGTGTATAAACAAGAGAAAAGATCGACGAAGTTATGAAGAATTTAATGCGTATGCGGACATCACTCAAAGCAGAGGTAGAATCTGTACTAAATGAGCAAGTAAAAATGGAGGCAGAGGCCTCTCAGAAATATTTGGCCATTGCTTCTTGGTGTGATCGCAATGGTTTTCTAAATAGTGCCAATTATTTTTATACCCAGTCCAACGAGGAAAAAGCCCACATGATGAAGATTTTCAAATTCATCATCAATATGGGAGGTACCGCCATTACTCCAGACGTCTCTTTCCCTAAACAAGAGTACACGTCATTGAAGGAATGTTTTGAAGCCGCGTTGGCAAGCGAAATAGCAGTCACAACGTCCATCAACAAAATCGTTCAAACCAGCCGTCAAGCTAATGATTATGCTACCGAGCAATTGGCCTTGTGGTTTGTAAAAGAGCAAATTGAAGAGGAGTTTGTTGCGCGAAGAGCTCTAGAAATTATTGATTTAATGGAAGGTGAGTCGATGTACTCGGTGGATTCCGAATTAGGAAATGTACGGGCCTCAGCCGCTGGGATTTCGTTTGACGCTGCCGAAGGAGAAGAATAAACACAGATTTTCAGTAAAGCCCCCTGCATTCACCCAATGTAGGGGGCTTTGCTTTGAAGACACTCAAAATAATATTTGGCCAAAAGGCATAAAAATAGCAAGTATTCGTAGGACTATTTATAGATTATTCGGAAATAAGCGCATACAATCTTTTTTACCGGAAAAAACTTCGTAATTTTGCAACAGTTCTCGTCGAACTATCCGTTCGAGCCTCTGCAATCGGCAAACGTCTTAAAAGCAAGACACTTTTATTTCTACTTTACCCTTCAGAGCAGGCAACGGATTCATCCGTGATGTTCACGTAAGGGCGTATCGCTACCGCCTTAATCCATTTTTTTGAATCGCAGGACGATAGCGAGCGTCCTGTCCACATCTTTGTATGCAAACAGCACTGTTTTCTTCACTCCCCGTATCGGAGTACATTTTACAAGCCATTGAAGAAATGGGCTTCTCAGAGGCCACTCCTATCCAAGCCGCTGCCATTCCGGTAGTCATGACTGGACAAGATGTGATCGGTCAAGCTCAAACAGGTACCGGAAAGACCGCTGCTTTTGGTATTCCCGCGATTGAATCAATCGACGTTGAAGATCGGACAACCCAAGTCCTTATTATGTGTCCAACCCGTGAGTTGGCTCTCCAGGTTAAAGAACAAATTTACAAATTGGCAAAATTCAAGCGTGGATTACTCGTAGCAGCCATTTATGGTGGAGAATCCTACGAACGTCAATTCCAGAACCTCAAGAAAGGTGCCCATATCGTGGTAGGAACTCCTGGCCGGATCATGGACCATATGGATCGTCAAACCTTGCGTTTAGACAACCTTAAAATGCTAGTCCTTGACGAAGCCGATGAGATGTTGAACATGGGTTTTCGGGAGGATATTGAAAAAATCATGAGCCATGCCCCAGAAGAGCGCCAAACGGTACTTTTCTCGGCGACCATGTCCAAAGAGATCCTTTCCATCACCAAGCGTTTCCAAAAAGATCCTCAAATTGTGAAAGTGACTCGCAACGAGATCACGAATGCCAATATTGAACAGTTTTATTATTCTGTACGACGTGAAGCGAAAACCGAGGTGATGTGTCGTTTGATTGACGTTCACCAATTGAAATTAATGTTGGTTTTCTGTAATACGAAATCCAAAGTGGATGAGGTTGTGGATGAACTTCAGGCGCGTGGATACGCTGCAGAGGCCATCCACGGAGATCTCCGCCAAGCTGCGCGGAATCAAGTTATGAACAAATTTAGAACAGGTCACTGTTCGATTCTAGTGGCTACCGACGTCGCCGCTCGTGGTATTGATGTCTCTGGAGTGGACGCTGTGTTCAACTATGACCTTCCAATGGATCTTGAATACTATGTGCACCGAATTGGCCGGACGGGTCGTGCTGGTAAATTAGGGAAAGCTTTTGCATTGGTTACAGGGCGAGATCGTAGCCGTCTCCGTGACCTTGAGCGCTACACCAAAGTGGTGGTTCCGCAAGGAAAAATACCTACTCGTGAAGATCTTGAAGCTGTGCGTACGCAACGTTTCATGGAGCAAGTGAAAGAAAATATCCAAACTGAAGGAAATGAATCATTTGAAGCCATCGTCGATCAATTGAAAAACGAGGGTATTGCCACTCATCACATCTTATCTGCCTTGATTCGGATGCAATTAGGTGCGGTTCAAACGACCCTTGCTGACCATGAGTTGTCGGATGAGCGCCGGGGATCAACCGAACGTCGTGGTGCTTCTACAGGACGCTCTGAGCGTGGTGGAAACTTCCGATCGTCAGGTGGAGGAGCCTCCGAAGGCCGCGGTCGTGCACCACGTCGGGGAAATCCAGCCGGCACAGGTGAGCCAGGCATGGTTCGGTTGTTTTTGAACCTTGGCCGCAAAGACCAAGTATCTCCTAACCACATCGTAGGAGCAATTGCCTCTGAAACCAAATTACCAGGTAAACTGATCGGGCAAATTGATATGTACGATAAATTCAGCTTTGTGGAAGTTCCTGAGCGTGAGGTGGAGAAAGTAATTCGCGGCATGCGGGGAAAAACCATCAACGCCCGTGAAGCGAGCTTAGAAGTAGCAAAATAAGCTTTATTGAGAAATACAATATCCCCTCCATTCATTTTGAATTGGAGGGGATATTGCATGTATACCCATCTTAACATTTATAACCGATTGGCTTTGGCACGCAAATAAAAATCAACCAACACCAATGCCGACATCGCATCCACAATCGGTACAGCCCTTGGCAGAACACAGGGATCATGCCGGCCCTTGCCTGACACCACCACGGATTCTCCGGCCTCATTGACACTTTCCTGATCGACCATGATGGTCGCTACCGGTTTAAATGCGACCTGAAAATAAATATCCTCTCCATTGGAAATTCCCCCTTGAATGCCTCCCGAATGATTGGTTTTGGTTTTGACTTGTCCCAACTCATCGGTGTAAAATGCATCGTTGTGTTCGGATCCATACAATTTAACCCCTTCAAAACCACTCCCATACGAGAATCCTTTGACCGCATTGATGCTTAACATGGCTTTGCCTAACTCTGCATGCAGTTTATCAAATACGGGTTCTCCCCACCCTACTGGCACACCCTTCAAAACCCCGGTGATGACTCCACCAATTGAATCCCCCTTTTTTCGGGTTTCATCAATAAAAGAAAACATTTTCTCAGCCATTTCGGGATCTGGGCAACGAACCGCATTGTCCTCAATTTTGGACAGATCCAACTCGGTATAGGATTTAGTTAAAACCAAGGGGCCTACTTGGGAGACGTAACTCATCACTTGAACACCCAATGACTTGAGTACCAGCTGAGCCACCGCTCCTGCAGCCACCCGTGCCGCGGTTTCTCGGGCCGAACTACGTCCACCCCCTCGGTAATCACGGACACCATATTTAGCTGTGTAGGTGAAGTCGGCATGGGAAGGCCGAAACTTATCTGCAATATGGCCATAGTCTTTGGAACGCTGATCCTCGTTAAAAATAACAAGTGCTATGGGGGTACCCGTTGTCAATCCTTCAAAAACTCCTGATAATACTTGGAAAGAGTCAGCCTCTTTTCGTTGGGTTGTGATGCGCGACTGACCCGGTTTCCGGCGGGCCAATTCGCTTTGAATGAAATCTTCGTCCCACGGCACACCAGCTGGACAACCGTCAATGACTACGCCAATGGCTGCTCCGTGGGATTCACCAAAAGTGGAAATTTTAAAAAGCTTCCCATATGTGCTGCTCATGATTTTTGGTTAAAACGGTTATAAAAAAGAAAGATTGAACTAATAAATACCACGAAAATACACAAATTCGCTAGAGATTGTCCCCAAGAACGGAGGTTCACATAGGAATCTGTTACCTGACGTTCTGCCAATCGATCAAAAATACTCTCTTTTTTATCGGATTTCACGGCAACAGAAACGGAATCCCCTCCGATGGCTACCTGGATTCTAGATTTCAATGTATCGTATTTTTGTTGGGCAGGATTGAAATAATAAAATTGAAAGTATCGGTTCAAATCCACCTTTCCAGCCTTTTTAGGAATAATTTGAAAGCGAAATGTTCGAACGGCTCCAGAAATGGGCTTAGTGGGATTGGGGTCGGGATAGAAATCAAAAAAAACGTCGGAGGCTGGGGCTGGCCATGTCGTAAATAAAAGGGAAGAGCTACCTTGTAAACGAACTTCATAAACTCCGGGCTTTCCGATTTCGAGACGTTTCGGAGTCAATCGCTCACTCCAATAAAACGACCCCACGGCTACCTTGTCTTTTAAAGGGTGATCGGGCAGAGATATAACCTGAAGGCCCTCGGACGAAGTTTTAAGACTAACTGAAGCAAAAGTACTTTCACCTTTCGATTTTCGACTGGGCTTAAATTCAACACTTGGAAACGTAAGACGACCCGACTTTAAAGGAATATACCGAGAGAGAAAAAGGCGATATTTAGTAAAATTTTGATCGTTTAACTTCACCTCCTCCGAGGTAATGGACGAAATAATGACCCGATTTTCAAGGCAGTCCAAGGGTTTAATTCGTTGGGCCATTTGTTCAATTTGGGCGGAGACGTCCTTCGGAAAATCCCAATCAAATGGAGTTTGTTTAGGTATATACAAGGCGACTTCGATGATCACCTCTTGCCCAACATAGACCTCTTTGCTTGAGAGGGAGGTAGCCAGAAATGCCTCCTTGCCTCCTAGAACTTTGGGTACAAAAGTGGCTAGCGCGGGAATGGAATCAATTACCGTCACTCGGCGAGGAGCCAAAATGTAGTTCTGATCATCAATCAAGAGTTGGAACTGGGGAAACTGGAAGATACCTGGTTTCTCAGGAAGGTATTTCTGCTGAATAACATCGATCTTTTTGCGTTTTCCATCTTCAAATACCACGGGGAAAGATCGTTTTTGCAGGTCCTTTTTAAAGCCTGGTAGATTTGGGAAGTCAATAAGACCTGACTTGGCGCGGCTGGCTTCATTTTCCAAGGTAATTTGATACACCAACTCCTCTTGCATGGTCAGCCTCGATTTACCCACATCGATGGTCACGGATCGATCTTGGCCCGAGGCTTGCGGACAAAATGAAATCCAAACGTAGCTAATTAACCAAATGAGGAAGGTACATCTCATACCAACAAATTTACATAATCCTGATCAAAAATTCATGGCTATCTAATAGAATGAGTCCATTGTAAATCGCAATCAACCGCTTATCCCATAGTCAGGTGGGCTACCATGAAACTTTTGTAAACTTGTTTTTGAAAAGAAGATGACAAAGTATATGAACAAAAAATGGTACTTTCTTGGATGTTGGCTGGGTGTACACATGGCGACGGCCCAATCCGCCACCAGTACATCCGAACCCGTCCGGTATTCCCTCCAAGCCTGCTTGGATTATGCGATTCAAAACAACTTAACCTTACGAAGCAGTGCATTGAGTGTTGAGTCGAGTCGAAACACAGCCAACCAATCACAATGGTTGAAATACCCTTCCGTCAATGGAGGTTTCAATTTGAACTCGTTCACAGGACGGAACATCGATCCTTTTTCGAACAGCATTGTAACAACAGCTATTGGCACAAATAATATGGGGGTAAATGCCTCAATGCCTTTGTTTCAAGGTGGCGAAATCAAGAATACCATTCAGCGTAATCAATTGCAGGTGGAAGCGGATCAATTCACCTATGAGGCACAGAAAAACAATATTTCCTTGCAAGTGATTGTGGCTTATTTAAATATCTTGTCGGCGGAGGATCAAATTGAGGTAGCCAAAAAACAAGTGGAAGTGACTCGCCTTCAATACGATCGAACCAAAAAGCTTGTGGATGCGGGTTCTGTACCTCCGACCAACTTATTTGATTTGGATGCCCAAGTTGCTAATGACGAGTTGAATCTCGTGAACGCAAATAATACCTGGGAGAATGCCAAATTAACCTTGAAACAAGCGTTGAATATTACGGACTCTCGGGAGATCGCCATCCAACGAGTGGATGTACCTAATCCAGCGATCCAACCCTATCCAGAATCTGCTCAGCAGATTTATGAAAAAGCCATTGGTTACCTACCGGAGGTCAAAGCGGCTCAACGCCGTTTGGATATTGCAGACCGTCAACTGGCCATTGTTCAAGCGGGTCGTTTACCTCGAATTTCCCTAAGCACAGGTTGGGGGACCACGTTCTCTACCGCGGCCAAGCGTACCATTTTTGGCCCCGAAACTTTCCAACAAGTTCCGGTATCGGCCACATTCGATGGACAAACCATACCATTTATCTTGAATTTACCTCAACAAAATGTGATTCGGGAAAACATTCCCTATTTCAATCAATTAGGAAATAACCAAAACGTGAACTTTGGGGTCAATATGCAAATTCCTATTTTCAATGGATATGGGGTAAAATACAGAAGCCAAGGAGCCAAAATTCAGATCGCTCAAGCCCAGGTTCAATCCGAATCGACTCTCCTGACCATTCGGCAAAACATTGATCAAGCTTATTTAACCATGTTGAATGCTGCTCGGCGATATCAGGCTACCCAAAGCCAGGTGGAAGCATTGGAGAAATCCTTCCAGGCCGCTTCCTCTCGATTGGACGCCGGTGCTTCCAATTTGGTGGATTATAATTTGGCTAAAACCAACTTAGACCGGGCCCTGTTAAATTTGATCCAAGCCAAATATGATTTCGTTTTCCGGTTGAAAATCTTAGATTTCTATCAAAACAAACCTTTGAACTTTTAATATTCGGAATGGGGACTTGATACCCTATCCTTAAACTACCTATACATGAAAAAGAATTCTAAAAAAATTTGGTATATCCTTGGCGGAACTGTCGCGGGGTTGGTTATTTTAATCCTTGTAGCTAAACAAGCGGGGTGGATTGGCAAGGAAAAGCCCACAGAAGTGGAATTGGCAGAGGTGACTACCTCCAACCTCACCGAGGTGGTGGCAGCCTCCGGAAAAATTCAACCCGAGCTTGAGGTTAAAATTTCGCCTGACGTACCTGGTGAAATCATTGGCCTGTACGTTCAAGAGGGTGATTCAGTTAAAAAGGGACAGTTGTTGGTTAAAATTCAACCAGAAAACTACGCCTCGATTGTCGATCGCTTTCGTGCTGGTGTCGACCAAGCCAAAGCCTCGGCTGAACAATCAAAAGCCGCCATTGCTCGAGCAGAGTCTCAATTCTTGCGCGCACAATTGGAATTTAATCGGCAGCAAAAACTATTCAGTGATAAAGTAATCTCACGGTCCGAATACGAAGTCGCCGAGGCCAACTTTAAAATTGCCAAACAGGACCTGGATGCCTCGAAAGCAAGTTATGAAGCGGCACGTTACGGGATTGCCAGTGCTAATGCTGCATTGAAAGACGCGCAGGAAAATTTAAGAAAGACCAATATCTACGCTCCAATCAACGGAATTGTTTCTAAGTTATCTGTTGAACTTGGCGAACGTGTAGTGGGTACTTCCCAAATGGCCGGTACCGAAATTATGCGGATTGCCAATCTAAATAACATGGAAGTTAAGGTGAATGTCAGTGAAAACGACATCGTTCGAATTGCCATGGGAGATACTGCCGATATTGAAGTGGACGCGTACACCTACACCAACAAGAAATTCAAGGGAATTGTCACCGAAATTGCCAATACAGCTAACAATGCTACCGGAGCAACCAATGCAGCCAGCACGTCTACCGATGCCGTAACCGAATTTGAGGTCAATATCCGTATCTTGCCTTCTTCTTACCGTGACATAGTCGATGTAAAAGGAGGTAAACGGTATCCATTTAAACCGGGGATGACAGCCACCGTGGATATTGTGACCGAAATGCGTAAAAATGCTTTAACAGTTCCAATTGCGGCTGTCACGACACGAAAAGATGAGAAAAAAGAAGAGGAAGTAGATACTAAAAAGGAAGTGTCTGACGTTGAGAAAATTGAAAAGCCTGTAAAAGCCCAAGAAATCATCTTCGTCTACAAAGATGGCAAAGCTGTCGCTAGACAGATTAAAACGGGAATTACAGATACTTCGGCGGGAACTATTGAGGTACTAAGTGGATTATCCAAAGGTGAACAAATTATTACGGGTCCTTATTTAGAAGTTTCCAAAAACCTTAAAGACGGTGATTTAGTTACTAAGAAAGTTGCAGAAGTAAAAAAAGAAAATAAAAAATGATGCCTCTCGGAGGCCGTTTCAAGATAATAACAGTTTAGTTTAGGTATGTAGATAAGGGGTGGCCACTTGGCTGCCTTTTATTTTTTCATCCTATCTTTGCATGAATAGTACTTAAACACTTCATGGAATCAATTTGCGTGGTTGGAGGAGGTAGCTGGGCTACTGCCTTGGTTAAAATAATCAGTGAACGAGAGGGTGTTCGGATCCGTTGGTGGATGCGAAACGAGAAAGATGTAGCCCATATCAAACAGCATCGACATAATCCACATTATCTGAGCAGTGTGGCGATCCACCCAACCCGTGTTAAGCCAACTACTCAGTTGAAGGAAAGCATTAAAAAATCAGATTGGATCATTTTAGCTGTTCCAGCCGCTTTCTTGGCCGATGCGTTATCGGAGTTGCGACCTGAGCATTTTCAAAATAAACATCTTGTTTCGGCCATCAAAGGGATGATTCCAAGTACACATCAGTTGGTCACCGACTGGATGACGGATCGGTTTCATATTCGACCTGACCAATTTTGCTGCATTGCTGGCCCGTGCCATGCAGAAGAGGTAGCTTTAGAAAAACAGTCGTACTTAACCATTGCTTCACCTCATATCCCCTTAGCAGAAAAATTTGCTTCCCTCCTATCTTGCCGGTATGTAAAAGCATCCGTTTTGGGAGACCTGATCGGGGTAGAGTATGCTGCCGTCATGAAAAACATCATTGCTGTTGCCTGTGGCATCAGCCATGGGATGGGTTCGGGAGATAACTTCCAGGCCGTCCTGGTGTCGAACGCCATGCAAGAAATCAAACGATTTGTGGAGGCCATCCATCCCGACCAACGAGATCTGTCCTCCTCCGCTTATTTGGGCGATTTGTTGGTTACGACCTACTCTCAATTTTCTAGAAATCGAACCTTTGGAAATATGATTGGGCGTGGGTACTTGGTGAAGACAGCCCAAATGGAGATGAATATGGTAGCCGAAGGGTATTACGCCGTCAAAAGCATTTTTGAACTGAATAAGAGTTTACATGTGCCTATGCCGATTACCGATTTCGCCTACCATATCTTGTATGAAAATGAATCGTTGCCTTACCGATTCTCTATTTTGAAGGATCAGCTAACCTAATGATTCGGTTCATTAATGTTGTACTCCTCCTGGGCCATGCACATGTCCGTGATCCAGTTCGTCGGCTGTGGCGGGGCGTACGGCAATGACTTTACCTTCAAAATACATTTGACGACCCGCCAAAGGATGGTTGAAGTCGACAACCACATAGTCTTCCCCGATGTCGGCAATGCGCCCAGTCATAGGCTGATTATCCTCATTATTAAAAGGAACAAACTGGCCAACTTGAAGTAAGTCTTCCATTAGCTGACCGTCCACAACAAAAAGATCTTTGGGTAAATTGACAATGGCATCAGGATCTATTTCCCCGTAGCCATCCTCGGAATCAACGGAGAAAGAGAAGTCATCTCCCACCGACTTGCCAAGCAACTGAGACTCGAAGCTCTCGGGCAAACCGCTCATTCCATGAATAAATACCATCGGCTCCTCTTCACCGACGACCTCAACGATTTCCATTTCGTCTTGATTCTCCCCCTCTGCATCGATATATAATTCGTATGTCACCGTAACCACGGCATTCGGTGCGATTTGCATGTCCTATCTCGATTTGAATTGATTAATTTTGCAAACCTACGAAATCTTTTTCTTTATTCAACCGAATGAAAAACCGCCTGTTTATCCTCCTTTGGCTAGGTGGATGCCTGATTGCGCAAGCTCAAAAAAAACCCAACGCCTCTTACCGGTACACCATACGCCCGGCGACTTCCGCCATTATTGTGGATGGGAAACCAGACGAAAAAGCTTGGCAGTCGACCGAAATCGCAACTGATTTCTGGCAAATTCAGCCCATGGATACATCGAAATCTTGGTTGAAGTCGGAAGTAAAGATGTGCTATGACGATAAAAACATCTATGTGCTTTTCATCAACTACAATCGCAAAGAAGGTGGAAAATATGTCGTGGAATCGATGCGCCGTGATTTTAATTTTGGACGAAATGACAATGATTTGCTCTTTTTAGATCCTTTCGAAGATCAAACCAATGGATTTTCGTTTGGTTCAAATGCCATGGGTGGGCAGTGGGATGGTCAAATGGCCAATGGAGGGGCCATCAACCTGAGTTGGGACAATAAGTGGCAATCGGAAGTAAGCTATGATCAGGAAAAATGGGTTTGGGAGGCCGCCATACCTTTCAAAACACTACGGTACAAAGAAGGGGTTACGGAATGGGGGATTAACTTCAGCCGATTGGACTTAAAAACCAATGAGAAATCCTCATGGGCCCCTGTACCCAGACAATTCCCCTCAGCCTCTTTGGCTTACACAGGAACATTAGTTTGGGAAAACCCACCTCCTAAACCAGGTGCTAACATTTCTTTAATTCCGTTCACTACATTCAATCGGCAACGTTCTTATGTACCAGATCGGCCAGGGAAATCGGATGGGGACATCGGTTTGGATGCCAAAGTGGGGTTAACCTCGTCTCTCAACTTAGATCTGACCTTGAACCCAGATTTCTCTCAAGTGGAAGTGGATGTTCAACAAACCAATTTGGATCGATTTGAGCTTTTTTTCCCGGAAAGACGCCAGTTTTTCTTGGAAAACGGTGATATTTTCAATGATTTTGGCTCCAATTCCATTCGTCCTTTTTTCTCTCGACGGATCGGCCTTGATGCCCCGATTCGATACGGTGGACGAATCAGTGGCAAGTTGAATTCGAACTGGCGCACAGGCCTAATGCACATGCAAACGGGAGAAAGTAGTACGGGCACACCGGGTTCTCATTATTCCGTGATGGCCTTGCAACGAAAAGTTTTCTCTCGATCGTATGTATCCGGTATCGTGGTGAATCGTCAGACCGTTGGAAATCAAGAAATGACAAATCCGATTCCAGATTATAATCGAACAGTGGGTCTGGAATACAACCTAGCCTCGGCAGACAACTTGTGGACGGGGAAGGCGTTCGTAATAAAAACATTTTCTCCCCTCAGTACCAGCTCCAATGGAATATATGCCTTTCGCATTGAGCGGTCGACCCGAAAACTAATTGCCCGCCTAACAGGCGAACATGTAGGAGATGGGATTCAGGCTAATGAGGTTGGATTTGTCCGTCGACGAGATTATAGTCACTTGCATCCCACATTTGGTTACTTATTTTTTCCAAAGTCAAATCGCATTGTTTCGCATGGGCCTCGATTGAGTTTGAACTATTTCTTTGATAAAGAATTGACAAAAGAAATTGAGCATACCAATGTACTTTCCTACAATGTCAGCTTTTTCAATCGGTCGGAACTATCCGTATGGACGGCGACCGACTATGTGGAGTTGTTTGCACCCTTTGATCCGACTAATTATGTTCGTGAGTTCATCCAAGGAAATACGCAACATCGCTGGCGTGCCGTAGGAGCAACGTATGATTCCAAACCCAAGAGTTTATTTACCTACAGTACGAATGTTCGGTATGGGGGATATTTTGCAGATGGTACTCGATTGAATATCAATGGAAACATAGGATATCGTTTCCAACCGTATGCCTCGTTGTCGGTGAGTGCTAATTACAACCATATTACCTTTGAATCGGATGCTCGACTGCCGGAGAAACTCAAAAATACAGCGCATGACCTTTGGTTGGTAGGTTCTCGGTTGGATGTTACCTTATCAAACAAGTTATTTTTTACCAATTTTCTTCAGTATAACAACCAGTCGAACAACATCAATCTAAATACCCGATTTCAGTGGCGGTATAGTCCGGCATCCGATCTTTTCTTTGTTTATACCGACAATTATTTTGCGGATTCATTCAAAGTTCGAAACCGCGCGATTGTCCTTAAGTTAACGTATTGGTGGAATGTTTAATTGGGATGGGAAGGAGGTCAAAACGATATCCTTGTTTTGCAGCTTCTTCTAAGAAATGGGGAAGAACAAACGAAAGCCGTGGCCAGGCCTTCCATGAGTCATGAAAGACGACAATCGATCCAGGACGAATGGCCCGCAAAGACCCTTGCAAACAAGCCTCAGGAGGGAGCGAGGGGTCGTAATCTTGGGTTAAAACATCCCAAAAAACGATGTCATACTTCTTTCTCAAACGCCAAAACTGCCGAAACGTAATTCGTCCATACGGCGGGCGAAACCAAGCTTTCATTTGAGGGTGTCGAGCCTGGCAGTCGGCCACTTCTTGTTCATATTGTGCCGTGGAAGTAGCAAACCCTGACACATGGTGATCGGTATGATTTCCTAGGGCATGGCCCTCATTGAGAATCAAGTTTGCGATTTCGGGAAATTTTCTCACATTATCTCCGATAACAAAAAAGGTGGCTTTCGCTTGAAATTTGGACAATGTGGCCAAAACAAACGGTGTAACCTCTGGGATCGGGCCATCATCAAACGTTAGGTAGAGGATCTTGTCTTGAGTCCTGATTTTCCACCAACCCGTTGGAAAGAAAAACCGTAACCAACGAGTTCCGGCAAATAAAAATAAATTCAGGATGCCCATTTTCTTCCTTTCCATTCGTAGGTTGATTTTTTTTGTGCCAATATACCAAAGATGACCACATAAAAAGGATACACTAGTTGAACGAGGGGAATCAACCAAATGAATTTGATTTGTTTGAAATATCCAAGGAAGGCAGATAAGACTAAAAACTCGACGGACCACCGAAGCCAAACAGGGCCTAGATTCCCGGTAACCAAGCATCCAATTGTTACTAAGTTCACGAAGAATACCCAAATGGCCAAAAGTGTCGGCGTCCAGCTTTGGTACCGATTCCATTTACTGGCCCAACGCTTTCGTTGGTGGAAAAAAGAGGAAAAGGACGATTGAGGATGGGTTTGAACGAGGGCTTCCGGTGATTTGACCCAAACTACCTTTCCCGGATAAAGTGCGTGGTACGCGTGCATCAAGAATTCATCATCGCCAGAGGCAATGGTTAGATTATCGGCATATCCTGGAAAAAGAGCACGTCGAAAACCCATATTAGCAGCGGAGCACATAGTTGGCTGACCGGAGGATAACGTCACAGCAGCCGTAAATTGCAGACTAGCTAACTCCACAACCTGGCATTTCGAAAAAAGGGACCGATTGGTTATAAAAGAAATAGGTCCGGCCACAAAATGCGCGTTTTTCATGGCAGTGGCCATGGTTTCCACCCATCTAGAATTTACCCGGCAGTCGCCGTCCAGGGTGAGAATCCACTCGGCGGACAGAATCGGCACCAAATGACTCAAGGCATATTTTTTAGGCGAAAGAAAACTATTTTCAGGCCGATCTGATGTCCAAAGGTGTAACTGAAATGGAAACGATTTTTGATGAACAGCCAACCAATCCACAAGCCCATCGGTTGAATGATCATCCAAAATCCACACCTCCGACGGAAATTTGGTTTGATGTGCCAAATCCTCCAACAAAGCAGGGAGATTTTTTAACTCATTTCGAACCGGAATGAGTACAGCAATGGTAGGAACTTCAGGAGACGCCTCAAGTACCGTTGACATACCCAGCCAGCGATATAAGCCGACCAACAACCCAAAAGCCCAGGATCCTATGGTAAGGAAGTAGATGATTTCCATGAACGTAGCCAATATATACTTCCCAGGATAAAGGGAATACTGTTGTTTAAAATCCAAAGTAGCCAAATTAAAACTGTGGATTCCCAGGCAGGCAGCCCAATACTACCCAAGAAAAAGACACCGGACCATTGGCGAGTTCCTAGTTCTCCCCAAACGTTAAGAATTCCCCCTAACATTTTGATGAACCAGATCCATTGCCAGGCGGCTATGATTTCCCAGGGAGATAACTGAAATCCAAATGATTGGGTCAGAATGAGAGCTTGCCAGGTGAGAATCAAATGCCTCAGGGAGGACCAAACACCAGTTTCCCATTGGCGAACGCGAGGAAATGAATGCCCCTTCCAAGAAAGTCGTTCGGTGTAGAAATGTAAAATGAAGTACACTAAAAAAAGTGCACACAAAAAAAACCAAGGCCAAGTGGGAAAAAACAGATATCCCGTCAGAAAAGCTCCCCCGACGGTCAAGACTGTTTGCCATGAGGAAGCGTAGGCATTGAGAGCCCAGCCTACTTTTTGGTCTTTCCGAGACCACTCCATCATACGACCCAGCCAATCCCCAAAAGGTATCCCCTGACCCAATAAAAACCCTCGGTTAACCTCTCTCCACCGTGTATTGCGACTTGCGGGTGTTATAGGGCTAACCAATCGATGCCATTTGAGCCATTCGATTATCCAATTCAATGTTCCCAAAAAAAAGAGACAAAGCCACGTGGAACTTGTTAGTTGAGGTATGGAGAATTGGTGAAAGGAAAGCGGCCAAGATTGAAAAGCAACCCACCAAATTCCCAAAACAATTACTATCTTTACCCAGGCGAGAGGGTGATTTTTTTTCATCATGGTGGGACAAGAAAAGACAAAAATACAAGAAAAAATAATTTTAGGTGTCGATCCCGGCACCCGGATAATGGGATATGGACTCATCTCCGTTCAGGGAAGTACCTTATCGTTAATTCAATACGGCGTCTTGCGTCTTGAAAAACTTCCGAGTCATGAAGCGAAATTGAAGCGTATCTTTGAACGAATCACTCAACTTATTGATGAGTACCTCCCCGATGAAATGGCTATTGAGGCCCCCTTCTATGGTGAAAACGTTCAATCCATGTTAAAATTGGGTCGGGCTCAAGGTGTGGCCATGGCCTCGGCATTGGCTAGGGAGATTCCCATTGTTGAATATCTTCCTAAAAAGGTCAAGCAATCGGTTACCGGAAACGGAAATGCCAGCAAGGAGCAAGTGGCTTTCATGTTAGAAAACCTATTCAAGCAACCCTTAGAAAAAATGTTTCTCGATGCCACTGATGCCTTAGCGGTGGCGGTGTGTCATCACATGCATGCCAAAACAAAAGCATTGACGGGGAATCAATCTAAAAAGAAGGGATGGGATGCCTTTGTCTCGGAAAATCCGAATCGATTGAAATCATCCTGATCCGATTCACTCCTTTGAATACCCTTTTCGGTCGTCTATTTTTCTGGTTCGTCGGTATGAACTTAACGAAAAACCAAGTGTTGCGTTCTTTTGACGTTCACTTTTCATTCAAATTAAACCAGACAACATGAAAAAGACGGCATTGTTTTTAACCCTCCTAACGTTTGTTTTTGCCTTCACCTCTTGCAATAACGAGGAAGAAACGGTCACTCCACCTAACACTATCGTAGATATTGCGGTACAAGACAGCCGATTCTCCATTTTGGTTGCTGCCCTTCAAAAAGCCGATTTGGTGACCGTATTGCAGGGAAATGGCCCTTTCACTGTATTTGCCCCTACCAACGATGCTTTCATTGCAGCAGGAATTACGTCGGTGGACAATTTAACTCGTGAGCAATTAACCCCTATTTTGCTTGCCCATGTGGTGCCTGCCCGAGTACCCTCAACTCAAGTACAGCCTGGAGCTGTGACCACCGCTGGAAATTCAGAGATTTTCTTCTCGGTTAATAACCAACGGATTTTCATTAACGGAAATGTCGAAGTGGTGGGAGCTGATATTGAAGCTTCCAATGGTATCATTCATGTCATTAACAACGTGATTATCCCCCCGACCCAGAGTATCGTGGACATTGCGGTTGGCAATCCAAACTTTAGTATTTTAGTAGACTTAGTCACTCGAGCTGGACTCGTCGAAACTCTATCCAGTGGCAATTTTACTGTCTTTGCACCCACCAACGCAGCATTTGAAGCTCTAATTGCGAGTGGAGTTGACCCCAATGCTTTAACAGCCGAACAGCTAACCTCCATCCTATTGTACCACGTAGTGCCTGGACGTGTATTTTCGCCCGATCTTCCTTCAGGCAATGTGACCACCGCCTCAGGAGCTGCTATCGCTGTTAATACGAGTTCGGGTGTGCAAGTAAGAGGACAAAATAGTGAACCTTCCAATGTCGTTTTGGCTAATGTCCTTGCGACCAACGGGGTAATTCATGCGATCGATCGCGTACTTATTCCATAATACATCTAAAAATCCCACAAAAAGAGATCATTCAGCCCGAATGATCTCTTTTTTATTTTATTATGCCCACTTATTTCATCTATAAATTATAAAAACATTTTTACAGAAAAGGGAGTTAGAGAGAAAAACCAACCGCTGTGCCTATGCTTGAATGACTACCTAAACAAGCCAAGATGACCTATGCTACGAGTTCTGTTGTTGGAAAGATCTGAGGAGGAAGCACAAGAAACCTTGCAGGTATTAAAGCAAATGAGTATTCCTGTCTCCATTGAAGACGTATGTTATTCGATGAAAGAAACCTGGGAATGGTGGCAGACACATCCAACGCCGGATGTGGTGATTTCGGAGGTACATGTTCAAGATGGCCCCACTTTGCCTTTTTTACAATCCTTAGGCATACCCGTAATTTTAATTGCGGATTCGGAAGTACATGCTTTGGAGGCATTCAAACTACCCTGTATCGACTACCTGGTCAAATCCATCTCGCCGGAACAGTTAAGTTATTCTTTTCAAAAATTTCTTTGGATGCAACAAGGCAAACCAGATCGATCCTATAAAACTCGTTTCATGGTTCGGCTGGGCGACACGATATCGGTGCGTCGGGTGGATGAAGTAGCCTATTTTTTTGCAGATGAAAAGGTAGTGTACTTAGTGACACATGATAAACGAAAATACATCATTGATTTTACTTTGGAGCAACTAATCAGCCAACTGAACCCTAAGAAGTTCTTTCGGGTCAATCGTCGATTTATTTTGCATATTGATTCGGTGATCAAAATGAAACCTAGTTTGGCGCGAAGAATTCAATTGTTTACTCAACCTGCCTTTGAGCAAGAGATTTTCATTCCTAAAGAAAAGGTTTCTGCTTTTAAACAATGGCTTGATGCCTAAAACCAATTGTTGAGTTTTTGGGACTGTTTGTTTTGAAGGAACTACCAATGATGGAATCTTTCCATTTGATATAGGGATCTTGGGTATGTTTGATAATCCAAACTGATAGACCCATGATCCCTCAAACCATCACCTTCAATTATGGCAAAAAGTCAATTGCTGTCCAGTCTATTCAATATATGACAAGTCGATATGGAAATTACACTTCCATTCGTGTCAAGGATCAAAAGGAAATTTTCAGTTCCTTTACCTTAAAACATTATGTTTCCAAGCTGGCCGATATTCAATTCTTTTTTGTCATCCGAAAGGGCATGATGATCAATTTGCATTTTGTTAAAAATATTCAAGTGCAAAACAAACAAGGGAGAGTCAGAATGAAAAATGGAGAGACCTTTTTGGTTTCACGGCGGCGAACCAAGGCACTTTTGGATCGAACCGTCGAATTAGGCATCCAACTGATATAAACTCCCCAAAACTCATGAACAAGACAATTCTCATCTGTTTTTTTTTCATTACTTCATTGGGAGTTTATGCCCAAGCACTAACCATTTCTCCAGGAAAAGGTATTGGAGAAAAAATAACGTCAGATACGATGGTAGCCACACGAATTATTAATTCTACCATTCAAGGACCATCCAATACCTATGCCAACTCTTTTATTACGGGTTTGGCTCAGTTGCAAAATCTCCAAACAACGCAACTGTCGGTGGCACAAGGTAATTTTTCACAGACTTAATCGGCTAGTTCAATATCCGCGGGAAACCTATCTGCCCAATCATTTCAAATCGGAAGTGTTACTGAAGCTACGCCCATATTTGGTAATTCGGAGGGGCAATTGGTTCGATCCTCTCCTCTATTACATTTTTCAATTAATTCAGCTGGATTTACCCCAGATCGAATTTCACCTTTGGAAAACGCCAGTATCCTCAAATTCAATGGACAAATTAGATCATTTCAAGAAGGTGAGGCTGAAATGTCAGCCCTTTCAAATTCTACGTATCGACTCATCGCTCCCTTATCACTAGGCCTAAACCAAAGTTCGGCCAATATCAGGATACTATCCATGAAAATTTGTGTGTTGGACAACGACAACTCGTTGGATTTGGTTGGCATTGTGCATGAGGTAAAAGACAGTCAAAATAGTACTACCCTTTCCACTATTCCTAAGCTAGGGGTACGTTCGGCTGATCACATCAATCAATACCGTTGTTTTGATGATATAAAAAGTACACATGGGCCTGACTTTCTTTTTGACCAAGCCCAAAATAGCTATTATGTGAGTGTCTTTCCAATCGCCCGAACCCTACCTACAAATGATATTTTCAAGGCTTCTCCTGCTCCAGTCACGTTGGATAATCCTGGATTACGACTTGTCCATATTACGTTTCGATATGTTTATGAATAAATAACAAGTGTTCCCTTTTTTTCGTTATTTTCGCATGGTATCACCCGATATTTATATGCGAACAAGGTTGCTTTCTCTTCTCATTTTTTCCCTCTTTGTATTGGGTATTACCTCGTGGGAAACCCCGAATCGGATGGTACGGAACGAGCATTTCAAGCCAGGAGAGCAATATGCCTACAAAGTCAAACTCAGTTTTGTCCCGATTGGCGAGGCGAATGTTCGGGTGGAACCTCAAATCATGTATGTTCATCAACGACCTTGCTACAAGGTAGAAATCATTGGGAGGACAACGGGCCTGAGTGATTTTTTCAAGGTTCGCAATACCTATCAATCTTGGGTAGACACAACCACCTTACTTTCTCACCGATTTTTTTACCAAGCGAGAGAACGAGAATATAAACGGGATCAAATTTTGGTTTTTGATCACCATAGGCAGCGCGTGCGGGCTGTCGAAAAAGACCAAACACAGGAGTTTGAGGTACCTAAAAATGTTCAAGATTTGATTTCTGGCTTTTACTTTCTCCGCACCTTAGACTATGACCAATGGAAACCCGGCCAGATCATAACCACTCCTGTATTCTTTGATGATGAATTATATCAAATGAAGATTCGATATGCGGGTAGAGGTTCTGTCAAAACCAAATTTGGACAATTGAAAGTGATCAAATTGCACCCCATCTTACCCCCTAACAAATTATTTGATGGAGAAAATGGCATACGGATTTGGGTATCAGATGACAAGAACCACGTGCCTGTGAAGGTCGATGTTGATTTCACTGTAGGTGGTGCCAGTATGGAGCTAAAATCATACCAAGGAAATAGACACCCGTTTCATTGGTACTGAGAGCGGTGTTTCTGATTGGAAACCACGTTTTCGATTTTCCATTGTATTCGCTCCTGAAAAGGTGTTTGCCGAGCATGGCAGTCTTGTTTCAAACATATCCCACAAGATAGAGGTAAACATCCATCTGTATGAACAAAAAACTCAACTTCATCACCAAAACGATCATGAACAATCTCTTGCATGGTATCCAAAACTTGATGGGCTTCATGCACATTTAGGTACCAAGGAACCGTTAGGTGACAATCAATGTGTAGGTGGGTACCGTATTTGATGACCCGCAGATTGTGAATGTCCACCCAGTTCTCTTGCCGGCCTTGCTCCAATGTGGCAACAATTTCATCCAAAAGTTGGGTATCAGCCTCATCCATAATTCCGGCTATTGAATTTCGAAGTATCCGATAACCCATCCAACCAATAAATACCCCAAAACCCAGGGCTATGGCAGAGTCAAGCCATTTCCAACCCGTATATTTCATCAAAATAAGGCCAACAAGTATTCCTAAGGTGGAATAGGTATCGGTTTTGAGATGTTGTCCACTCGAAATCAAGGCCAATGATCCTGTTTTCTTTCCTTGTTTTTCTGATAGATGTCCAAGAATGTAATTGACAATGGCCGTGATGAGAATCAGGAAAATACCCGTATCCCATTCAGAATTCAGGGTCGACATTCCCCAACGGGTCAGCGATTCCCAGATTATCACACCACCTGCCAATGAAATTAAGGTACCCTCCACAGCAGCAGAAAGAAACTCAATTTTTCCATGACCGTAGGGGTGATTCTCATCTTGAGGTTGTGCAGCTAAATATAGAGCATACAAACCAAAAAGACCCATAATGACGTTCACGGTGCTTTCCAAAGCATCGGTAAGAATAGCCACCGATTGGGTGACATACCACGCCCAAACCTTGAGACCAAACAAAAGGATCCCAACCGAAACGATGATTTTCTGAAAATTAAAGTTTACCTGCGTGGCTTTCATAGATCAAAGGTAGGAAAAATCGGCTCAATATGGGTGCTCTAGGCCAAATTGGGATTGCCATTCCACCTGCTTTTGCTCATTTTGGCCGTGGATTGTTTCCTGGTCATAGGATGTCTGCCAACGATTCATTTGACGGAAGGCCGTCAAGTAGGCCTGTTGGATGGCTGTACTCCAATCATCCGGGTGCCAGTATCGGGGTAACTCTTGCACCAAACGTTTCCAATAAAGTAAACTTCGCTGGGTGATATCAAAGTGGAGCTGTTCGTGGGCTAACGTATACGGATGGGTATTTCCGGGCCGGACCCACGAAATTCCCCGAATCATATAACATTTCCCTTGCAATTTGATGGTTAAAAGATGGCGATTGACTTCCATTTCGAGATCAAACCCCATATTCGAAAAAATTTCGGCTCCATAACGGCTCATCATACGTGGAACTCCTCGGAAATCAGACCATGTCAACTTCCTCAACGGATAATACAAGGTATCCGAATCCTCAAGGGCGAGATCTGGTAGCCATTGAATTCGAACGGAATCGATCAAGGCCGGGCTACCGCCTCCATTTTGGGTCCACCATTGCCTTGCATATCGAACGACTGACTGGGCCAGAGAGGAGGCAATTTTTACTTGTGCACTTTCCCATACATCAGTTCGCTGGTAGGCAATCGATTGTTGGTGAGTAAAGACCAATAGGGTGTCAAAGGAGGGGGTGATTCGGCTCCAACTGTATCGGAAGGTCCCTTTTCCATGAAAAACTGGTCCTTTAACTTGCTCCTCTACGTCAAGGTCCTGTACAGAAAACCAGGTCGAATGAGGTAAGGGTTGAGTTCTCAAAAGCCTAGCTACATGCTCAGTAATCTTTTTTTTGAGAGTCTCCGCTTTTCCAGCCTGACTCCCAAAAGCCCCAAAAGAAAAACAGCAAAACACGATCACCCACCCACCTACGGTCCTCATTTTAGTCCTTTTACCCTCTAAAATACAGATTTCCGCGATAAAAAGCATGTCGGTTTTTGTAGAAAGATGGTATATTTGACTGTTTTGAACCAAGACAAATGAAAATTGCGGGGTTACTAGGTGGTATTTTTCTTTCTTTGACGAGTTTGGCTCAGGATTTCCAGTGGGCAAGCCGTGTCATTGGTGTATCCTCTGAAAAAGTAAATTACCAACAGCCTTCATTTCAAAAGGCCAATCAGGTACTTGGACGTCCCAATGTTTTACCACAGACCGTTCTAAGCGGATTGGCTTGGATGCCCAATGGAGCCAATTTTGACGAGGATTGGATTCAGGTGGGGTTCTCTAAACCTCAATTTGTGCAACAAATCGTAGTCGCTGAAAACTACAATGCTGGTGCTATTTCAAAGATTTTCTTATACGATGCCCAAGGTAAAGAATACCAAGTTTACAACGAACCTTTCGTACCGTTCAAAGGTACGGGACGACTTTGGTATGTGCCTATAGCAAGGACGAAATTTGAAGTGGTCAGCCTAAAATTGGTGATCGATCACCCACGGATCAAAGGCTACAAGCAGATAGATGCGATAGGCATTGCCGACCACCAGCAGCCATTGAAATCAGTCATTCGGTTGGTCAAGGACTTTCCCAGTAACTTAGAAAAACAAAATTTAGGCAAGAATGTCAATTCAAAATTCGGGGAGGTAGCTCCCATCATTTCACCTGATGGAAAAACGCTTTTTTACACCCGCATCAACCACCCTGACAACGTAGATAATCCAGCCAGACAGGATATTTGGATGGCTCGGCAACTTAAAGATAATGAATGGACAGAAGCCGAAAATTTGGGCAAACCAGTCAATACCAAAGATGATAATGCTGCCGCTGCCATTTCCCCAGACGGAAAAACGCTGTATGTTTTAAATGTTTACAAACCCGATGGTAGTTTACAATTAGGCCTGTCCAAGACCGTAAAAAAGCGTCTGACGTGGTCCTTTCCGGAGGAAGTTAAGATTGAAGATTATTACAGTTATTCCAGTTACACGGAGTTTTCCTTCTCACCTGATGGGAAGATGTTGATTTTGTCCTTGCATCGGCAAGATACACAAGGCAATAAGGATTTGTATGTTTCCAGAATTAAGCGAGATGGCAGTTTTAGTCCACCTGTCAACTTAGGGTCGGTGGTCAATTCGGCAGGAATTGAAGGATCGCCTTTTTTAGCGGCCGATAACCGCACGTTGTTCTTTACTTCGGATGGGCACGCCGGTTATGGAGGGGGCGATATTTTTTTAACCCGGCGATTGGATGATACTTGGCGGAACTGGTCGGAACCAGAAAATCTAGGTCCTGCCATCAATACCCCCAAATGGGACGGGTATTTCACCATTCCTGCCTCAGGAGAATACGCTTACATGAGTTCGGAGGAACAATCTTTAGGAAAAGAAGATATCTTTCGGATTAAGTTATTCCAGAGCATCAAACCAGATCCCGTTTTACTTGTGCACGGTTCGGTGTACAAGACAGGCACAAAAGAGGCTATGTCCGCCCTTATTTCCGTTCGATCGGTGGGAGACTCTACGCAATTTACCTTAGATATTCCATATGACCCTGAAACAGGGGAATACAAACTGATATTGCCGATCGGAAAAAAGTATGAAATTCTGGCAAAAGGTGCTGATCCGTGGCAAGCTACCGAGACATTGGACGCCAAAAAAGAAACCATGTACAGGGAACTTAAAAAGGACATTTTTTTGTCAACTTTAGAAACCGGGCAAACCATTTTACTCCCGAATGTCCAGTTTGATCAAGGTGAATACACATTACGACCCGAATCCTTGGTCGACCTCCGACGAGTAATCACCTGGATGCAAGAAAATCCGGGGATGGAAATACTGTTGGAGGGCCACAGTGATAATCAAGGCGATATGTATCTGAACATCGAATTAGCAAAAAATAGGGTGCAGGCAGTCAAGGATTTTATTTGTCAAAATGGAGGTATCAGTCCGGCACGGATCCAAATTAAATCCTGGGGCCCTGCTCGTCCTGTGGCGTCGAATGCATCGGAAGAAAGCCGGAAGAAAAACCGAAGAGTAGAGCTTACGGTATTGAAAATGTAAGTATTTTTGTTTCAATCCCCTGCCAAATTGAGTTTTACTTTAGTTTGCTCGTTTGACCCCTATCATACCTATGTAAATCTATGCTGCGATTTTTTACGACCCAAAGGCAACCTATCCTTCTTGCAGGAGTAGCCCTGGTGCCGGTAGCCATATTAGCCTCCCTATTCCATTCGTACGCCATGAATGTACCTTTGTGGGATGACCATGCGCTAAAAGCCTTTATTTTAACCTGGGAAAAAAATGGAGTTTGGTCTGGATTAAAAGCTCTGTTTTCCCAACATAACGAACACCGAATAGCCTTCACCCGATTGGTCACACTCCTTATTTACTCGGTTCAAGGGACCATTCAGTATGATACGATGATGATGGTTGGAAATCTAACTCTGCTCGGAACATTCCTTTTCTGGGCTTCTGGATGGAAAAACAATCCCGATCGTTGGATATGGTGGGCAACAGGTTCTTGGTTGGTCTTTACCTTAGCCCTCTACGAAAATTTTTATTGGGGAATGGCCTCTCTTCAAAATTTTGGTATTCTCTTTTTTGCCATTACCACCTTTTTCTTTCATAGCCAAAAACCCAAATCCAAATTACCCTACCAAGATATCCGATTTCTACTCGGCTTACTTTCCGGTTTTTTTGCCTTATTTACCAGCGGAAATGGATTGATTGTACCTCTCATCTCTGTTTTACTACTAGCCACTCAAAAACGTTGGAAATCCATTGGGTATGCCGCAGGATTCTGGGGTGTTTGTTTACTCCTTCATTTGCTAACGTTCACCAATCGAACTGATCTTTCGGTCCAATCCACTTCGTTCACATTTACAGAGGTCTTTAGGCGATTTCTGATGTTATCGGGTGCGGTCACCGACTCATTTTCTATTTGGGAATCAGGAAGAGACAGTTTGGCTATTTTATGGGGTGGGCTCTGCGTAGCGGTGGTCGTATTTTTTCTGGTACGGTTGCCCTTTCAAATGTTTTTCAAAAAATACCTTCCTATCACCTGGTACCAATTGCTTCTCGCCTCTTTTTCACTCTTTGTATTGGGTACCATCTTAGGAACGGTCATTGCCCGAATGCCCTACCCTACCTCTATCCTATTTACTAGCAAATACAAAATATACTCCAATTTATTGACCTTACTTGCCTTCTCATTTGCCTATATGCTTGTGCCAACTCCATGGAAAAGAACCTGGGCTTGGGTGGGTTTTGGAATTAGTATTGTTTTTTATCTCAATAGTTATTTGTTGGATTATCGTTTTCACCTTTACACGTTTCAAGATCGAACGGCTGACCTGGCCAATCTATATTTTGCTGATCGAAGTGGAAAAATTCCGATGAATCAGCATCCTTACAAGCATCCTGAATCCATCCTAGCAGATTCCTTTTTACCAAAAGAAGCGCTTCAAGCGCCTCGCTGGGTGGACTCAGTCGCGATGCAACCCACCGAGGTAGCGTACTTCGAATTTGGAGAGGACGCCGATTTTAGATCGGCTTATCTCATCATAAAAGGAGACTCCCTGACGCAAGTACAGCCTCTCTATCAATCGGTACAACCTTTTTTCTTAAAACGTGTGTTTCGTCCTTGGGGTCATTCCTTGATGGGTCGTGTGAGCCGCATGAATCTTCCCTCTGGCTTATATGATACCTTTGTGTGGTTAGATCAACCTCCAGGGGGGAAATGGTTAAACGTACAGAAAACAATTCGAATCAAAGGTTACACACAGCCAGAAAAACCCAAAAATTGGTAATTCATGTCATTACAACATATAAAAGCACTTGATGGTATTCGTTTTTTGGCCGTTACCTTGGTTTTGCTGGACCATTGGTCAGGTGATCAACTCGGCTTTCCGGCCGGATACTTAGGAGTTTGCCTATTTTTTGTCTTGAGCGGATATTTAATCACGCGTATTCTCTTACACGCCAAATCGCAAGATGACCTACATGGCCGTTCCTACAAAAAGTCATTGCAACGCTTTTTTATTCGACGCACGATTCGGATTTTTCCATTGTACTATCTAACCTTACTCGCTCTTTGGTTTTTGGATGTACCGGCCGTTCGTGAAAAAATGATTTGGCTGGTCACTTATACAACCAACGTGTATATGGCGGCTCAAGCTACTTGGATTGGTTCCTCAGATCACCTTTGGTCATTAGCCGTGGAAGAACAATATTATTTATTCTTTCCGTTTCTTCTTTTTTTCATTCCACAAAAAAGAACGGGTTGGATTTTCCCTGCTTTTTTGCTCTTCTCGGTGGGAATACGACTCTATTTTTATATCACCGGTGTTTCTTGGATCGCCTCTTATGTCCTCATGTTTACTTGTCTGGATGCCTTCGGATTAGGGGGGTGGCTGGCCTATGTACAATTTCACAAAAGTGAAACCTGGTTGAAACGATTTCGTCAACCCTCTACCGTTCTTATTGCTCTTGTTCTGTATTTAATCGTTTTGTATTTGGGACACCAACCCGACAATCCCCACAATGCATGGATCACCGTTGCCCTACGACTTTTTGAATCTTTGTTGTCTGTGACCATGATTGGTCTGATTGTCGAGGGTATGCAACGCCCCTCTCCCCTTGATCGGGTTCGGCCAATATTGGAATGTACACCTATTGTTTTTATTGGAAAGATCAGCTACGGAATATATCTCTTTCACAACTATGTGTTCAATTATTACCACACGCCACCGGATCACCCGGTTGTGAAGATTGTACAAAAATTAGGACAATACACCCATTGGTTTGAACTTAGTTGGTGGCCTGGCTTTTTCTTGTATTATGCCATCACCGTGGCCATGGCGACCTGTTCCTGGTATTTGATCGAACAACCCATAAATGATTTAAAACGGCACTTTGACTACACGTCATAGGTCCTATTTTTCCAAACTACTTGTTTCTGAAAAAAGGCATGCAGTGCCTGATGGGTTAGGCGAATGGGTAAGACCCAAGGGGAGAAAATTAAAACCAAGCCGGGAGGTTTCCATCCAATCCGGTTGGCACCCATCCAACCCCATGCGGTCCCAAACACTTGATAGGCCAGCCCTAGGTAGAGTCCCCATACCGGATAGACAAGACCAATACAAACCAACAAGGGGAGTAAAACTAAAGTAAAGCAGGTTAAGATCAACCAAGGGCTAGCTGTTTTCCAAGCGCCCCGGATCCACCGGGCTCGCTGTTGCAACAGGTTGTCGGGAGGGAAAGTCCAACCCAACACTTGGTCAGAAAAAAGATGCTTAAATTCAAAACCAGCTTGAATAATCTGATGATACAATGCATAGTCTTCCACAATGGAGAAGGGAATTTGGGTAAAACCCTGGACCGCCTTCCAAGCTTTCTGATGCACGGCCATGTTGTTTCCCATGCCGGTTGTGGGTAATTGAAATGTGGAAGCTAAGGCCAAACCCTGCAAGACCCAAAGCCACTCCATCGATTGCCAATGGCTATTTCGGACCAAGGTAGTTCCTACTGCCACTCCCAAACGTGGATTTTTTTCGAATGCGTCCACATAAGTTTGTATCCAGGTAGGCGACAAATCCATATCAGCATCTGTTAAGAGCAGAAGCTCGCCTTTAGCTAAATCTCCTAAATACTGAAGTGCATTCGTTTTTCCTTTTAATGGATTTAAAGCAGAGGATGCAGGGATCGAAACAATATGAAAACGATTATCTCCTTGGCATAGGGCCTGCATACGGGCCAAGGTTTGATCGGTGGATTGATCATCTCCCAGCCAGACGTCAAAATCTGTATATTGTTGATTTTTGAGAGAAATAATCACCTGCTCGATCTGAAATTCTTCGTTTCGAGCAGGTAATAGAACCGAAACTTTCGGAATTAGGCGATGAATTGATTCCATTGTCGACGGTATAACCAAAGGAAAATGGCTCCGGATATAAGGGCGATAAAAGCTTGACTGATACCTAATATTCCCCCAAAAACAACCAATGGACCTAAAACAGATACGCCTATTCCTGCGGCATACACCCAGTACCCACGTTTCTGTAAACCCCACATCATCACAGCTCCTATGATACAAAGTAAACTAGTTAAAATGCTGGAAATAGCCATTCCACGCAGGTTGGCAGGTGTCCAATTTCCCTGAAAGGCACTCATCACTTGATCAACAGCGGAAGCACCTTCCTCATTGAGGTCTCCGTTGTCCATTTGGTCACGAACATCATCTAGGATTTCGAGTCCTTGCTCGGCTTGAATATCAGCCTTTTGGTATTGTTCAGCCGATTGAAAAAGTTGAAAGCCGCTATTGATAAACGTAACAATGCAGAGAAAAGTCAAAAAATTAGATCTAGACATGGGTAAATATTCGTTACGATGCAAAGGTAATCGGATCAAGGCTCAATCCAAACAGATTGAATATTCATAAATTCGTGCAATCCTAAAACGCCAAGTTCTCGACCGTATCCCGAATTTTTAGTACCTCCAAACGGCAAACGAACATCAGACTTAACCCCTTGATTCACGGCTACGGTACCTACATCCAATTGGCTAGCCAACCGTTCAGCTTTCTCTAAATCCCGAGTCCAAAGGCTGGCACCTAGCCCAAAGGCCGTAGCATTGGCCAGATCAATCGCCTCCTCATCGGACTTGATCTCCATTATTGTGGCGATGGGCCCGAAAAACTCCTCTTGAAATGCGATGTGATCTGGGGTATTCACTTCCAATACCGTAGGATAAAACTGACAAAATCGGTGGTCCCCGGTAATATGAGTGACCGCACCTTGTTCTTGAGCCATAGCCAATTGACGTGACAGATTAGCGGCTAGATCGGGCCGGGCTACTGGCCCCATGTGGGTGGATTCGTCCAAAGGATTTCCCAATGTCCAGACCTTCAATCGCGTCAATACGGCATGTAAAAAGGATTCCTTAACCTCTTGATGCACAAGCCAGCGTTTGGCTGCGATGCACGTTTGCCCTGCATTTTGAAAACGAGAAGCGACTGCCGCTGTGGCTGCCGTATCGATATCCGCATCAGGTAGGACAAGGAGTGCGTCACTTCCACCTAATTCCAAGACTGATTTTTTGATGTACTTTCCAGCCAAAGATGCTACAGCTGCTCCGGCACGCATACTTCCTGTTAGTGTTACCCCTCGGACTTCAGGCGAGGAGATCACCTGTTCAATGGCCGGTGTATCGATCAAAATCATGTGGAAAATCCCGATTGGAAACCCAACTTTTTGAAATATCCGCTCCAAAGCCAAGGAGGCACCCACGACATTTGGTGCAGGTTTGATCAGGATCACATTTCCTCCAAGTAGCGTAGGAATCGCAAACCGAAGAACTTGCCACAAGGGAAAATTCCAAGGCATGATTCCCAAAATAATGCCCATGGGTTGATACGAAATATAGGATTTTACCGTGGCAGCGGTAACGGTTACTGGTTGTAGGGCCTCAGGTCCAAAAAGGGCATAATGCCGGATCATACCAACGCATTTATCAATTTCAGCCCAAGATTCCTTGATAGGCTTACCCATTTCTGTGGAAATCAGTTGAGCCAATTCCATTTTTTCGGTTTCTAGCTGGTGGGCCAATCGTTGAAGTAGGTCGGTGCGAAATTCGAAGGAGGTCTTCTTCCAGGCTAAGTAGGCATGGTGACCTGTAGAAATCATCTGGTGGAGGTCAGATGAAGTATGTAAATCAAATCGATTTACGGTTTCTCCGGTGTAGGGATTTACGCTTTCAAAAAAAGTTGTCATGTAGCTCGTTTGGATGATCGTGTAGTGATCAAACCAAAAAAATAGGGATTTGGATCAAAAATTTACGACATTTCTAACATGTCCTGTAGCGTTGTATTCTCGTAAACGGCCAAATTGGCATCCCGAACTTTCTCCATGATGGGACGTATGCGGCATGTTTCTTCGGAGGAACAATCATCACATTTACCATAAAAATGTAGTGATACACATAACATTGGGGCAATGGGCCCGTCGATGGTCCGAAGGATCTTGGCGAGTGTTACCTGATCGGGAGAGGTTCGAAGCATATATCCGCCACCTTTTCCTTTTTGACTGAGTAAAATACCATGATTCCGTAATTCAAGTAAAATAGCCTCTAAAAACTTTTTCGGAATATTTTCTTTTTCGGCAATGTCGGAAATCAACAGCGGTTTGTTCTCAGAGTACTTCTCCGCAAGGAATTTGAGAGCTTTTAAAGCGTATTTGGCTTTCTTGGATATCATATGGGTTGATGAATGGGTCTAGGTATGTTCAAATTTACACCATTTCCCTACAAAGTAAATAGGTCAACAGGAAGAATACCATGAAAACTGAGTTGATTTTGTGATTTATCCCCAACTTTACCTAGTGTGTTTTCGGAAAGCCCCATGAGCTTTGTACCTTTGTCCCCTATTTTGACGATTATGCAAAAAATTTTCCCCCCACTCATTCAGGCCCTTCAAGCGCTCTTGATTGAAATTTTCGTCCATGGAAGGCAAGCAGATAAAGCCATCGAATATGCTTTCAAACACCAAAAAAAATGGGGGGCGCGCGATCGGGCATTTCTGGCCGAAAATACCTATGAGATGGTACGCTGGTACCGGTTAATCGGCTTTATGATAGGAAAAGAATACCCTGAGCTTCCCCAGGATGCCCACCACATGATAGCCACTTGGTTGTGGATGAAAAAATATGATTTAAAGGAGATTCAGCGAGTAATTCCTGCCTTTACGACCGATGGATTGGAAAGTCGATGGCAGGAAGCTCAGTCCATTCGTGCGGTGTCTCAATCCATTCCTACTTGGTTGGATGAGGTGGGATGGAGAGAACTTGGACCGGCTCAATGGGAGGTGGAACTTCAAGCTATGAATCAACCCGCCCCCGTCTTTATTCGCCTTAACTCCCTAAAGGCGAATGTACATGATCTCATTCGTTCCTTAGCCGAACAAGGAATTGAAGCAACTCCAGTAGAAAAAGTTCCAGGTGCATTGCGTTTGGAAGAGCGGGCCCAGTTGTTCAAGACCATGGCATTTCAGCAAGGTTGGTTTGAAGTACAAGATGCAGGAAGCCAATGCATCGGCCAATTTGTAGAAGCAAAACCTGGTATGCGCATTATCGATGCGTGCGCTGGAGCTGGAGGAAAAAGCCTTCAATTGGCTACCTTGATGCAAAATAAAGGAAAGATTATTGCCCTCGATGTGGAAGGCTGGAAGCTTCAAGAATTGAAACGGCGAGCCAAAAGACAGGACATTCAAACCATTGAAACCCGATTAATTGACCCGAAAACCTTAAAAAGATTAAAAGGATCGGCTGACCGCCTACTCTTGGATGTTCCCTGTTCAGGTTTGGGTGTGTTAAGACGGAATCCAGATAGTAAATGGAAACTTTCACCTGAATTTTTAGCCGAAATAAAACAAACTCAAGCCTCCATTTTGCAGGAATATAGCCAGATGTTAAAACCAGGAGGAAAGTTGATTTATGCCACTTGTAGCATACTACCCAGTGAATCGGAAGATCAAGTTAAACAATTCCTTTCCCAAAACTCTTCTTTTCATCTAGAAGCAGAATACCGGACCTCTCCCGCTCGGGATGGATTTGATGGATTTTACATGGCTAAATTAGTTCAAAATGCATGATCCGTATGCCGCGTGGCGATACCCTGAATTCAGGGCATTCGTCACGACCCAATTTTTTTATACCCTGGCTGTACTGATTCAAGAAGTTGCCGTGAGTTATTATTTATATGAACTCACAGGTAACCCTCTTGCCCTAGGACTCATCGGCTTATTTGAAGCCATTCCCTACATAACGCTCGCTTTATTTGGAGGTCATTTGGCTGACCTCCATGATAAACGAATCATAGCTCAAATTTGCTTTTTGGTCGTGGCAGTATGCACCCTTTGGTTGATATGGGCAACACACCCCGACACCGGTTTGTCCGTTTCTCTCCAAACTTGGTCCATTTATGGCTCTGTTTTAGTTTTTGGGGCTTCTAGGGGTTTTTACAACCCAGCTTGGTCTGCTTTAAAACCCTTTTTGGTAAAACCCGAACACTACAGCAATTCTGCCAGCTGGAGCACTCAAATTTGGCAAACGGGAGTTATTATTGGGCCGGCCAGCGGTGGATTTTTCTATGCCTACTTGGGATTAACAAATACATTGTGGGTAGTTTTGGGTTTGTTGGGCTTGGTATCGGCTTTAGCCAACTTCATCAAACGCCGTAAACTTCCGCCTGCACCTAAGCAACCTTTGAAGGAAAGCTTATTGGAGGGATTTCGCTTCGTTAAATCCCATAAAATCATGCTATATGCCTTGATTCTGGATATGTTTTCCGTTCTGTTTGCGGGTGTCATTGCTATTTTGCCGGTTTTTGCGAAGGATATCCTTCAAGTAGGCCCCGAAGGATTGGGGTTACTACGCGCTGCCCCAAGTGTCGGGGCTGTGCTCAGCATGATCGGCACAGCCTACTTTCCACCCATCCGCCATGCATGGCGAAATATGCTGATTGCCGTTACAGGCTTTGGTTTGGCCACCCTTCTTTTTGGGCTGTCCACCCATTTCTATCTTTCATTGGTGGCATTGGCACTTACAGGAGTCTTTGATGGCGTCAGCGTGGTGATCAGGTCTACAATTCTCCAAATATTACCCCCAGATCACCTACGAGGGCGCGTCAGTTCTGTAAACGGTATATTTGTGAGTTGTAGCAACGAACTTGGTGCATTTGAGTCGGGAGTAGCGGCCACCCTCCTGGGAACTGTACCCTCGGTGGTTATGGGGGGAATCGTGACTTTGGGCGTTGTCGCCTATATTTTCTGGAATTCAAAAGATTTATTCAGAATACAATTGAAACAAATAAACAGGTAAAAATGAAAAAATTGGTCATCATTACCGGTGTATCTCAAGGAATAGGTAATGCATTAGCACGTTATTTTATAGATCAATCTTTTCTCGTTTGGGGTATCGGACGACGAGACATGGAAGAAATACAAAATGATCAAAGAAGTCGATACCGTTTTTGGGAAAGAGATTTATCGGACGTCGAATCTATGGAAAAGTGGACAGAAAGTTGTTTGAATCAACTTCCTGAAAACCTGGAGGAACTGTATTTTATTCACAATGCAGGAACCTTGGAACCCATGCATCTGACTGGACATTTGGATGAAAAATCGTTGATTTCTTCTATCCAATTAAATCTAACATCGGTTATGATACTTTCGAATGTCTTCATTCGAAAAACCCAATCCCAACCAATTCGCAAACGCATCCTGGTGATTTCCTCAGGCGCGGGAAAAAACCCTTACATTGGCTGGGCAGCATATTGCAGTACAAAAGCCGGAGTGGATATGTTTGTCCGGGTCATGGCAGAAGAACAACAAACTCAAGAGTTTCCAGTGGAGGTGATTTCGTTTGCCCCGGGTATCGTGGATACCGCTATGCAAGAGAAGATTAGAGCCACCCCCAAGGAGCAATTTCCGATGTTGGACAAGTTCGTCGAATTAAAAGAGCAAGGTCTGTTGGCTCATCCGGCCGATGTCGCTCCAGTCATTTTCACCTACCTAACTCAAGAAAAAGTGGAGAACGGAATTATCCTTGATATTCGCGATTTATAAATAATTCAAGAATGCCCAAAAACGCCTTGATACTAGGTATTGAGGCGTTTTTTCGTGTCGATATGCCTCGCGCTCAAAACTAATTTGGTAGTAGCCTTTTGTCCAAGACCGAGTTTGGATACATCGCATAAGCCACTCCAAAATATACCATATATAGAAAATAAGAAATCCCATTTCCACTTGTTGACGTAAATGTATTCGTTCATGTTGGAGGATGATAGAAGACACTTTGCTTTTTCGGACAAAAACAAAGGGCCAAATGGCTACCGCTTGGATCTTTTTTGGAAGCGGGACTCGATAAAATAACAGAGGTAGACTTAGTTTCATATACGGTTTTTTCTGAACTGTATTTTCGACCAACAAAGTACATTATTTACAACTTTTGCCCTATTGTTTGACAATATTTTGTTTTGTTTTCAATTAATTATAATTTTACGAGGTACCACTTATAATTTATAACATAAAAAAGTAAACTGATTGATCCCAAAGTGAATGGAATTCGCTTTAGAATATCTCCTGCACGTCTTTTTGATGTATTAACAGGTCTCATCCTAAGCATGAACAATCTATTACTTCGCTTTCAATCAACCAAATCATCATGCACACCTCCTTAATTACCTTAGTAAAATCATGAACAACAACTACATCCTAGACCTAGCCCATCCGCGTCAACTCTTTGAAAAGTTAAACGTGGTTTTATCGGCCGAAGCCTCTACCGAGGAAGATGCCTCATTTGGACAATACAGAAACCATACAGTCATTGGTTCTTCTGAAATGATCCCTTTGGAGAATGACAACTTTGCCATGGTTGGCAATATGTTGTTTTTTGAAGAGAGAACCATTGTATTCTCGCCTCGGGTGAGTAAAAACTGGTTAATGATTGGTTTCTTTATGACCGACTCTCAAAAGAGTGGTTTATCCATCCTAGAGTTTTTCCCTACATTAGGCCACCCTACGTTTGGCCACTTGGAAGTTCATCCTTCCTATGTCTTACGGCAACTCAAAGGAGATACAAAATTTGTTTTGTTGTTCCTTGACCAAGCGTTTCTTTCAGAGCGTTCCATCTACTTGGAAAGTCAAATACTGTTGAGACAAGATCTCATGCAGCAACTTCATCGGAACTCCACAGTGATCCAAAAGGAGTTGGAAGATATAGGCATTTTGTCGTTGTTCAAGACCATTAATTTCCGGGAGGAAAATGATGTTAACCGCAAAAAGCAATTGATTGGCCAGTTTATTGAGGTCTATTTAAATCATTTGTTCGGGTCTTACATTCGCAAGACATTCAAAAGCCATCACCATCTTGAAAAAATGCGGGAAGCCGAACGCCGCATGACAGCCGATTTTACTGTCGACTCCTACAATTTGAAAGAATTGTCGGAAATGGTCGGGGTTTCTACCAAGAAATTCCAGATTTTGTTCAAAGAAATGTTCGGAGCATCGTATTACCATTATTACCAGAAGAAAAGGTTTGAGTATGTTCAAGATTTGATCTTGCACCATCATTTCTCGGTCAAACAAGCCGCCCAAGCTATCGGCTATAAAAATCTTACTTTCTTCTCGCGTCAATTTAAGCGCATCATGGGTATTTCACCTATGACCTTGAAAAAACAACGAGGACCGAAAAAATAAACAAAACCCCCAATCGATCGACTGGGGGTTTTGTTTTATAAAATGTTCAAGGAAGCGGTAACTTGCCAACCCCGCGCTCGCTGGGAAAATCTTGGTTCATTGGGAATGTTCAATATCGACACATCCGATAAACTTCCTTGCCGGCGAACATCGAGTTGTATTCCCAAAATCTTTACTCCTACCCCAAATTGGTATCCAAAGGAAGACTTGGCAAATGCTTCGTCAGGATTGGAAGCATAATTGGAAATTGCCTCCCGAAAACTATCTCCCTCCGAAACTTTTAAAGATGCCACCGGTCCTCCGACGATATGAAGAAAACTCAGCGGCTTAAAACCCACCAGCACTGGAACATCAATATCCGAATAATTCACTTTATAGGTTTGATTGTCGATAACAATCTCCCCACCCTTGCTGGCCAACATGAGCTCTGGCTGAAGGTACAATTTTTTACCAAAACGAGTGTAGACCCCAAAAGCGAATCCTGTACGGGTCGCATAACTTTCTTTGATATTATCTCGGAAAGATCCCGCATCGGTAACCAAACTGGAGACGTTAACTCCCCCTTTAATTCCTAAGTCAAACTGGGCGAAACTAGGCATCGATACTAAGATGAATCCGACCCAAATGAAGCGTTTCATGAGACAGTGCATTTGTTGAAAATAATTTGTTCCTGGCAATTTAACGTATATTGCGATGAAAAGGTATAAACCATTGCATTATTCATGGCGAAATCGCGATCAGCCTACTTTTGTCAAAGCTGCGGCTACCAATCTCCCAAATGGTTGGGAAGGTGTCCTTCATGTGGAGAATGGAGCTCCTTGGTAGAGGAATTAATTGAAAAAGATGAACCCAAGCGCCTCGGGGCAACACGGAGCGGCGCTCAGTCCAAAAGTTTATTGGACATCACTCCCGTTGAAAAATACCGGATCATCACCGAGGATGCTGAACTCAATCGGGTTTTGGGAGGGGGAATTGTACCCGGCTCCATGGTTTTGATTGGTGGAGAACCTGGAATTGGGAAATCTACCCTAATGCTACAAATCGCCTTGCAGCTCAAAGATTATCGAATACTGTATGTATCAGGAGAGGAAAGTGAACAACAAATCAAGTTACGTGCCGATCGCATTGGTATAGCTCATCCGACTTGTTATGTCTTAACCGAAACCTCCACCGAAACTATTTTTAAGCAAGTTGAACAGGTAGAACCCGATGTCATTATCATCGATTCCATTCAAACCTTGGTTTCCCCTCACATTGATTCCGCCGCAGGTAGTGTTTCTCAAGTAAAAGAATGTACCAGCGAATGGATGAAATTTGCCAAGGAATCCGATATTCCAGTGATCATGATTGGTCATGTAACCAAAGATGGTTCCTTGGCAGGACCTAAAATGTTGGAACACATGGTCGATACCGTTTTACAATTTGAAGGGGATCGACACATGACCTACCGAATTTTGCGTACCACCAAAAATCGATTTGGTAGTACCTCTGAACTGGGTATCTATGAAATGGTCGGTACCGGATTACGTCAAGTGACCAATCCATCCGAACTACTCATTGCTCAACGGGAAGGGGAACTAAGCGGTATTGCCATTGCGACCATGCTGGAGGGAAATCGGCCCTTGCTGATCGAGGTACAAACTCTTGTCTCCCCAACCACCTACGGAACTCCCCAACGATCCGCCACTGGCTATGATTTGCGCCGTTTGCAAATGTTACTCGCGGTGTTAGAGAAACGAGGTGGCTTTCGATTGGGCACCCAAGATGTGTTTTTAAATATTACCGGTGGATTGAGGGTCGAGGATCCCGCCATCGACCTAGCCATTTGTGCCTCCATTGCCTCCTCCTATGAGGATGTTCCGATCCCAGCCTCTGTATGTTTTGCCGGAGAAATTGGTTTGGGGGGGGAGATTCGAGCCGTCAATCGCATTGAACAACGAATTTCAGAAGCTGAGAAGCTAGGATATAAACGCATGTATGTCTCCAAATTCAGTTTGAAAGGTATTCAGTCCTCTTCCTATTCGATTGATCTTCGCCCCGTAGGAAAATTGGAAGAAGTCTTCCAAGAGCTCTTTTTAATTGGCTAATTTGCAATTTCACCTTATTTTATCTAACTTAAAGGGAGATAAAGGTTTTAACATGGAAGGTAAGTGGCATATTGCTGGTATTATGGGTTTATTAGGTTGGGCATTGATGGCCTGCTCTCCGAAGGTTCAAATACCCATCGAAGGGCCAATTCACTCCCATATTATTGACCGTGACCAACGACGCCTGCATTTTAAAACCATGGGCCAAGCCAACCACCCGCCCGTTTTGTTCATTCACGGCGCCCCAGGAAATTGGCGATCTTATATGAAATTATACCAAGATACCTCCCTGGTTCATCGGTATCAACTGATTGCCGTGGATCGCCTAGGGTATGGGTTATCTAGAAAAGGCCGTGACATTGCCAGTATTCCAGAACAAGCTGACCGCATCGTGGAGGCCCTTAAAACCAATACATCAGGACAAAAAGCCATTGTGGTGGGCAGATCCTACGGTGCCGCTATTGCTGCTCAAATTGGAGTTCGACACCCGGAATTGGTTGAAAAAGTGGTGATGATCTCACCTGTAATCGACCCAGATAAAGAAAAATATTTTTGGTTTTCCTATGCCGCCAAACATTGGTTGGTACGGCAATTCTTAAGTGAAGCCATGATTGCAGCCACCGAAGAAAAATTTGCACATGAAAAAGAATTAAGGAGAATTCAACCCGATTGGGACAATTTATCCGTCAAAACCACCGTATTAATGGGAGGACAGGATTGGATCGCTCCCTTGGATAATTTTGAATACGCTAAAAAACGTCTTAAAAAAGGCCGCAGTAAATTCATATTTTTGCCCAATGCAGGCCATATGATTGCTGATTCTCACCCTGATATCGTTCGATCTGAAATTTTAGAGGAGATTACACCTTAAGGATCCAACGACTTATTTGCCACCAACTCATACTTCATGTCTATTTTTCAAATCGTACAAGACAATTTAGATTACATCATTTGGATGGCTGCCTTACCCGGTGGCTGGTTGATCGGAAAAGTGATCAAGTCCATCGTCATTCCCATCCTGAAACGATATGCCCAAACCACAGAAACTAATTTTGATGATTTTTTAACAACCCTTGCCGAGAAAACCATCATCCCCATCGGATGGATCACAGGTGTTGTGATTGCCTACCATACGGCACCCATTTTCCCAGAATACCGCGCAGAGCTAAAAAAAGGCATTCTTATTTTTATTATCGGCATCGTCACGTGGCTCAGTGCTAAAATGGTGGTCGCCTTTACGAATTACCAAATAGAAAAGTTAGGGCAAGAAGTGGTCAAAAGCTCCATTTTTACCAAAATCATACAAGCCCTCATCTACATTTTAGGCCTAATGGGTGCCCTTCAAGTACTGGGAATTTCGGTGGCTCCAGCCCTTACAGCGCTTGGCGTTGGTGGTTTGGCTGTCGCATTGGCCTTACAAGATACACTTTCGAACTTATTTGCAGGGATCCAACTGATCGCTGGTCGAAAAATAAAACCCGGAGATTATGTACAACTCTCGACCTTAGAAGAGGGATATGTTGAGGACATTTCGTGGCGAAATACGGTCATTCGAGCTCTGTCCAATCACTTAATCATCGTTCCAAACTCTAAACTTTCCAGTTCTATTGTCCGAAATTTCGTTCTACCCGATAGTGAAATTTCAGTAATGGTGGATGTAGGTGTTTCATTTGCCAGCGATCTGGACCATGTGGAGCGCATCTGCAAAGAAGTCGCCACCGACGTCTTAGCCTCGGTGGAAGGTGGCGTCGAAGACTTTGAACCCATCGTCCGTTTTCGAGCTTTTGCAGAGTCCAGCATTACCGTTCGTACCATCTTACGTGCCCAAGAATTTTCCCTTCAGTATGGCTTGTCGTCCGAATTCATTCGACGGTTACACAAACGATTTCAACAAGAAGGAATTCAAATACCGTTTCCGATTCGAACCATTCGTATGGAAAAAGATCAATAAAACTAAAAAAGAGGCTTGCGCCTCTTTTTTTTATAAAACCCCTTTCGTACTCGGTAAGCTATCCAACGCCGCCAAATCACGGCGGACAGCCATTTTGATGGCTTTTGCCCAGGCCTTGAAAATGGCTTCGATTTTATGGTGCTCGTTGTCCCCAGTACATTGAATATTGAGATTGCACTTGGAGGTATCCGAAAACGACTTAAAGAAATGCATGAACATTTCGGTTGGCATCTCCCCTATTTTCTCACGTCGGAAGGATGCATCCCAAACCAACCACGGACGGCCTGAAAAATCGATGGCAACTTGCGCCAGGGCCTCATCCATGGGCAAAAGGAATCCATACCGGCTAATGCCTCGCTTATCCCCCAGTGCCAGAAGAAAGGCCTCCCCGAGGGCCAAGGCTGTATCCTCGATGGTGTGGTGTTCGTCAATATGCAAATCTCCCTTTACTTGAATGGTCAGATCCAGACCACCATGCTTAGCGAGTTGATCGAGCATGTGATCGAAAAATCCGAGCCCCGTCGACATCGAACTTTTACCTGTACCATCCAGATTCAACGAAACAAAAATATCAGTTTCCTTAGTCACTCGATGAACCGTGGCTGTACGAGCAGGTAGACGAAGGAATTGGTAAATCTCAACCCAACTCAGGGTGGTCAAGGCCAAAGCCTTTCTTTGATCCTCCGTTAAAGAAGATGGTACTTCGGATCCAATAAAAATAGCTTTTGCCCCGAGATTAACGGCCAACTGAATATCTGTCACACGATCTCCGATGACGTAAGAGTTGGCTAAGTCGTAATCACCTTCAAGATAGGACGTAAGTAAGCCCGTACCTGGTTTGCGAGTTGGAAGATTTTCGTGCTCAAAGGAACGATCAATGCATACTTGATGAAACTGAATATTTTCACCTGCCAAGGTATCCATCATTTTCTGATGAGCTGGCCAGAAAGTTTCCTCAGGAAAAGAGTTGGTTCCTAACCCATCTTGATTGGTAACCATCACTAATTCATAATCTGTTTCCTCACTTATTTTCCTTAGCTGAGAAAGCACGTGGGGTAAAAAGGCCAGTTTTTCAAGAGAATCTATTTGAAAGTCGATGGGAGGTTCGACGATGATGGTGCCGTCGCGATCAATGAATAATACTTTTTTCATTCTATTGGGAGCATTGTTGACTCGGGTTCAGGTAATAAAACGCAAGTCGATCTGTTTCTAGAGTGGATTGATTATGAATTTTTACTAACAACTTATAAGCTTGCGTGCAATTTATCAAAAAACCGACCGGTTTGCAAACGAGGGAACGATCTGAAATGGACTGTTTCGCGCACCAAATAAAACTAAAACCAAGCTTGGATCCACATCCAAACCTACTTTAGAGGGAATTTGCAGATAAACAACCACCTAGCCTTCCATTTACTTGATCAATCCTTTAGGGGAGAATTCATGAACCAAAGGTTTATATACAGCTTAGGCAAGTCCCCGTTCTCTCAGGACCTCTTCCAACTCTTTGTTTTTTTGGGGGGAATTCCACAAACGGTAGATAAACACCATGGGGAATACAAAAGGCAAGAGGAAGCCGATACTCTTTTTTGATGATATAAACCAACTCACTAACCCCACCGTTACGATACCCACTAAGAATCCAATCAGCAGCGCATGTTGTATTTTAGATTTTTGTAGCCTCTTTTTCTCTTGAATGAGTTGTTCGTCGGTCAGACGCATTAAATCTTTTTTTTCCATGAAGAATTTATAAAATAGTGGTAAGTTGCTTTATGATTTCATTTCTTGACCATCCTGGGCGAGTTTTTTGTTTTTCTCAAAGGACTTTTCCATCACATTTAGACTTGGGATATAGCTTTGGGATCGATTACCTTTACATCTACCCTACGAAATAACAATAAAATCAATTTTTTTACTAAAAAAACTTAATCCATATTCTATGGCAAACCATAGAACATTTACCGACGTTTGGCTATTTTTTGAAGCTTGGGTATTTTTAGCTCTGGCCCGAATTTTATTGGTGTTTTTCCCTTTTCGTAAAATTCTTCCACTATTGGGGCGTACTGTGGCCAATCAGGAAGATATATTACCTAATAAAAACGAATTTTTCTCAATCCAACTAGCGATCAAAAGAGCACGACGATTTTCTTATTGGCGAACCATGTGCTTTGAGCAGGCCTTGTGTGCAAAGTTTATGCTTTCTGTGAGGAAACGAAAAAGTACCCTATACTTGGGTGTACGCAGAGATCCAGATACCCGGGAGTTTCAAGCGCATGCTTGGTTAATTTGCAACCGTGAAATCGTAACAGGCGGAGGCGAAGCCCCTCATTTTAAAGTCCATAGCCGTTTTTATGGGTAAACAAAAACCTTCAAAACTTATAGTTTATTACTTTGAAAATTAGATTGAGAAGAATAAATTTGTTCATAATTCGTGTTACCTCCAACCATTAAAACAACTTAGCATAATGGACAAACAAGAAACCTCTCCTGAAAAGGAGACCATCGAAACCAAGTTGACTTGGTCTACCCCAGATCTCGAAATCTATTCCATGACAGACAAGACCCAAGCTGGATCGTTTGGAAGTGGGGATGGATCAATTTTTTCTTAAAACCTGTCTTTTTCTCAAATAGCCCGAATAAACAAGTTAAATTATTCGGGCTGTTCGTTTGTATCAATTCAATAAAACGTTTTGACTTTATTTGAAAACGGATCTTTTTTTTCATGGATTAAGAAAAACCAGTTCGATTAAATCATTTCAAATAATCAATTTATACTTCCATCAATCAAAATACCGTTTTAAAAATTCAGCGGCATGGAGTGATTTAAATCCAAGTTGAAGTTGTTTTGAGGCTGCATTGTCCGAGTGGTTAAAAAAAGCACGCAACTCCAGATCGAGCTTTTCCATCGCGATGTAATGCTTTACGTAACTCGATTTCTTTAATCGATCTAGTTCTCGAAGGATTTCGTATTTTGACTCCCGCATTCGGAAGGCTATATCAGCCCCCTGAAGCCCTTTATGTTGGCTGTATAAAACTTTTTTGGGCATTCGCTGGTCCATCATTCGTTTGACAAGCATTTTCCGGCTGAAATTCTCATCAAAAAATACCTCATTGGGTATTGACAAAAAGAAATTCATGACATCTACATCCGTAGTAGGGTCTCGTAATTGGATTCCGTGGAAATTTCCAAAGGACGCACCTAAAAGGGAACGCATTTGGTAGAGTTGAATAAAATGATGCTTCAGTTCTATAACATGGTGGTAATATTTTAAATATCCCCCTTCCTTTTTTTGTACTTCCTCCAGAACATTAAATTTAGTGAGCATGGACTCGGATAGATAGCCCAAGCGGATTTCGGATGGAAGGGTATTGAAAACCTGCAAGTGACGTCCAAACTTTAAAACCAAGGGCTTGGCCACTTGCCTATGAATGTAGGTCTTCGGATTCCTAATAAACCGAGATAGGTTGGCTTGACGGAGGTAATCAATGCCAGCAAAGGAAGTAGAACCATTTCCACCTGCACCTGTTAACAATACACCAAAACCATTTTGCACACTTGTTTTATATATATCGGTTAACCAAAAGGCATTGTGGGCAGCATGGATAAATCCATCCTGGGCCTCGATAGCAGCTAAACTACCTTGCCAAGGTGACCAGTGAGCTGAATTCAAATAAGTAGGTACAATATTTCCAGATGCCTTGACTAACGCCTCGATGTAAGGGGTTTCATCTAACACCCTTGAATTCGCTCTTGAATTAACAATCAACTCCTCTTTAAATAAAGGAACATGGCTGTAGGTGGCAAGTTGCGTATTTTGTTGTTTTAATACATCGGCCGCTATATAACTTACCATGCTGCTATCCAATCCGCCACTCAACATAGAAGCCACAGGCAGGTGACTTCTCAACCGGGCTTTGACCGAAGCATATATCAACTCGGCCATGCGATCAGAATAATCTTGCTTATTTTTATAAATTATCTCCGACCTATCTGCAGAGGGCCAATAGGATTGAATTTTAACTTCCCGATTTTTAAAAGTGAGCGAGCACCCTCCTTTTAAATAAAAAACCTGTTTAAAAAAGGTTTCGTTGCCCTCAACCAAAGAAGTGAGATTCCATAGACTGAAAAATGATGTAAAATACGATTCGTTTAGTTCCTTTTGGAAAAAGGGAAGGGCTAAAATTGATTTAATTGAAGTACTGAAAGAAAAAAACCGGTCGGTTTGGTAAAAATAAAGAGCGGTGTAGCCAAGGGTATCTCGAGATAGAAACAATTCCTTTTGATGAAAATCATAAACCGCTAAACTCCAGTCTCCTTTTAACTTTTCCTGCACCGACTTCCCATATTTTTGAAATGCCTTCCACATGAAAAAACTATCCGATGCTTGACTTGGATCGACAATATTTAAGTCAATGGCCAATTCTTCACGGTTATCAATACGGCCTTGGGCGGTAAATAGAATATTAGATGAAGAATCAAAAATAGGTTGACTATCATAAATATCTTCCGATGTTTGATACCGCAAGACACGTCCGAACCCTACTTCTTGATGACAAATTTGATCGGATTCCTGGTGAGGCATGGCTATCAGAGGCTGCATCATACAACCTAAAAGCTCTGAATTTACCTCGTCATCAGTAAGACTTAGAAGTCCAAACAACATACTCATTATTAAACAAGTTGAAATAAAGAATTAGGAGAATTATTTCAACAAACCAAGTTGATGTAGCTTTGTTAAGAAACGTATCGTTTCCTCCCGGCAAATCTCTTCCGTAATGTCGTAGGCAGAAAGTAAATGCGATATTAGGTCATCTAGATGAATAGAATGTTCCAATTTGTCCCAAATGACTCGGGCTATCGGGTTCAGGGTTACGTAATCGCCAGACATAGCATCCATAATGACCAACTCATCATCAAGAAGTGTACTATACACATTGTCGGTCTTGCGTTCGATAGCTAATGAATTAAAACTGTAGTTGTCCATGGTAGCCTTGTGAAAAATTAAATAATACTTCAAAGTAAACTAGATTATTGCAGAATTCAAGGAGGAATACAGCCCAAGAAGTGAGAACAAAGTGATGATTTTTCAAAAAAGTAATTCAATAGAATGAAAATTAAATTGGGTAAAACCAAGGATGCCCTCCTAACCTTCCGCATTATTCGTTTAAAAAAAGTTGGAATACGAATTCCTTGAATAAGGATTCCCCTAGACAAAAAAAAGAGCACCGATTTTCTTGTTGGCGAACCATGTGCTTTGAGCAGGCCTTGTGTGCAAAATTTATGTATTCTGTGAGGAAACGAAAAAGTACCCTATACTTAGGTGTACACAGAGATCCAGATACCCGGGAGTTTCAAGCGCATGCTTGGTTAATTTGCAATCGTGAAATCGTAAAAGGTGGAGGCGAAGCCCCTCATTGTAAAGTCCATAGCCGTTTTTATGGGTAAACAAAAACCTATAAGTCTTATAGTCTATTACTTTGAAAATTAGGTTTAGAAGAATAAATTTGTATATAGTTTGTAACACCTCTTCCCATCAAACAACGTAGCACAATGGACAAACAAGAAACCTCTCCCGAGAAGGAGACCATCGAAACCAAGTTGACTTGGTCTACCCCAGATCTCGAAATCTATTCCATGACAGACAAGACCCAAGCCGGAGCTGGGGGAACTGCAGATTCAGGAATTTTGTCGTAATGAAATGGTATGTGATTCTATCATCCCAAATAGACTTTAATGTTTATTTTGGATACATTTTGATTAGCTAAATTGCATTGGAATAGTTCAGTTTACTGTGTCTAGGTTTAAAATACTATTCTAGTAGGGACTGGCAGAGGAGGCCGAATGCCTCCTCTGCCAGTCCCTCTTGATTTAACTTTTTTGAGGTACTCTTTGCGGATAGAGTTCCATAATTTCTCGTTCCTAGTGATAGACCAGTAAAGGTGCTTTAGTAAGGCGGCTTTGCTTTTGAGCAGTTTTCACATAATTCGGTGAAGCGGCTCCACCGGATTAGTCGTACAAATCATTTTGTGCATCGGCAATGGAAAATCCAAAAAGGCCATCAGTTCCCCTAATTTTCCGTCCATAGCTTGACAATATACTTGTATTTTTTGCCCCATTTAGCCTCAAAACGGTTAGTACGGTTCGCGCACTTTCTTCGGTGGTAGAAGTATATACTTTCCGTAAGTCCTTAATGACAGGCTTCTTATCCACCTCCTCCACGTATTTCAGCGAATTTCGCATCTGATGGACGATGCATTTTTGAATAATGGAACAATCTCCTGAATTTGCTCGGAGAATCCTTGCAAATCGTCTGTGCACACTACCAAAATATCGGCCATACCTCTGGATTTCAAGTCCTCCATCACTTATCCCCATTTCTTGGCTCTTTCTCCGCCCGAAGTAATATATTCCGATTACCCTCCCAATTCACTGAATATACCGTGTAAAAGGTACTACTCGTATATTTGCCCTCCTGATGCACCTTGAAGTGGATCGCATCCAAATACACGATCGGATAGAAGCTTTACGGGCTTTTTGTACGCCATTCTTGGATCTGAGGAAGTATCTTGTTTGTAATCTGTGAAATCTGTCCAGCCGAGATACTCACTCCATAGATATCTTCTACCAAGCGTCTGACGTCTTCCACCGAGTTCCCCTGAGCGTACAACGCCAAGATCTGCTCATCCAAACCATTACTCAGCTCTCGCTCAGATTCAAAGTCCCCATGCCGGTCGCGAGGGATCGAAATGTCCAAGGAGCCCACTTCACTCAAATCCCGCTTGGATGTCTTCCCATTCCGTATATTACGACTTCCAGCAGCTCGCTCCTCCGAAAGAAAACGGTCGATCTCTCCCTCCACTAGGGTGTTAACCATCTGTTGTAAAATATCACTAAATGGGCTTTCTTGACCTAAAATACCCTACTCACTGTAAAGGCGATCTGTCAGCAATCCTCAACTGTACGTTTTTTCTTCATTGGTCCTAAAGTAGTTAGCAGACAAACTAAAATGAACAGTCTCGTAAAGCCAAAGATGCTCTCCAAACCTTCAGCATTATTCGTTTAAAAAAATGGAATACGGATTCCTTGAATAAGGTTTCCCCAAGGCACAAAAAAAGAGCGACTCTCGTCGCTCTAGGATGTCGGGGTGACTGGATTCGAACCAGCGGCCACACGCCCCCCAGACGTGTACTCTAACCGGGCTGAGCTACACCCCGAAGCTCATCGGGTCACAAAATTAGAAAACTCCTATTGGAATTCGAAAAAAAAGTGCAAAAAAATATCTGCCCTTTTTTTATTGCCTTCACATCCAAACAGCCCTCCCTATACGTATATCTCCACAACATTAATCAAAAGTTCTATTCGTTATGAAAAAAGTGGTCTTATCTCTCCTCATTGCGTGTGCGGCAACCGCAACTACGCAAGCTCAAATTCTACGTTCTACGGTTTCTGGAATTCAAGCCCATGTCGCTCAAGGCGGACAGACCTTGGGTGCCCATATTCAAAATGCAACCGTTCAAGCCGGAAATACATTAGTGGGGGCCCAAGGTACTACAGCCGTTGTGGGTGGCCAACAAGTTGTGGGAGCGCGGGTTAATCAACTCGTGGCCTCTGTCGGACAAGTTGCCGGTGTGGGTACCGCAGGACTTCAAACAACTGTAGGTGGAAATAGCCTCGCCAACGCGCAAGTACCTGTATTGGTGGGACAAGTGGGTAGCTTGGCTGCAGTTTCAGCCGTTGGGACGCAAGCAACTGTCCTTCAGCACGGTAGTGTTGCCAATGCTAGTATTCCAGCCCTGGGTGCTCAAGTATCCAACTTAGCAGGTGTAACTGCTGTAGGAACTACCGCCACCGTTGGTCAGGGATCCATCGCCAACGTAGGCGTTCAAGGCCTAGGTGTTCAGGCATTAGGAAATAATGTTAACGCAACCGTCACAGGTACACAAGTTAAAGTGGGTGGACCCGGCTTACTTAATGCCAATGTAAGCAACCTAAACCTTCATGTAGGACAAGGTGGATTATTGAATGGAATTCGTCGTTAAATGATTGGGCCGGGGAAGTTTCCCCGGCATTTCTCCCCTCTCCTATGTCTGCCCGTTACCTCTCTCTTACACTCACTCTTCTTTTCTCTTTACCTTCCTGGGGTCAAAAAATGAACTTGGCTTCGTGTATTCAAGCAGCCAAATTTCATCATGGTGCTTACTTGCAAGCCCAAAATGCCAGGGCCTTGGAGTCGGCGAAGTCGGACTTTGTTCGCCGCGATTACCTACCACAAGCCGAGGTTTACGCTAATCCGACGCTATCCATGGGCCGGTCGCTGGATCCCACCACATACCAATTTGCCACACGTGGGTTTGTCAATACGATTCTGGGTGTTTCACTGTCGCAGACGCTGTATGCAGGCGGCCGTAAAAATCTAGCGGTCGAAATGCAAGATCTTCAAGAAAAAATGGCCGAAACACAAGTTGAAAAAAACGAAGCGCTGTTGACAGTGCAGGTTATTCAACAATATTTTCAGGTTTTAATTGCGCAGGCTCAGGTTCGACACGCGGAGGAGCAATACCAATTACTTCAAAAGATCAGTCCAAGTCCGGATCAGCCCCTCGAACTCCTCCAATTCAATGCGCAGCTGTCGAATGCCGAGTGGGCACTGACTAAAGCTCAACAAGATCTAAAAATCCAGAAAATTTCATTGGGCCACCTCATCGGGTCGTCCCAACCCCAAGGTATTTTACTGGAAGACTACGATATGCAGCCGACACTGCAAGACCGTGCTGTCGCCCCAGACGATCGTTTATTTCAACAGTTTTATTCGTGGCATCCCGACTACCGCCATTCCCAATGGAAACAGAAATGGCAAAGTCTCCAACTCGCGGATATTCGGGCGAGTCGTCTCCCCACCATTTCGCTTACTGGAGGTGTCAATCTTCCCTATTCGAGCCTGTTTCAACAAGTCGCCGAGTCCAGAATTGTGCGCATGGATACCGTACCCGTATTTTTCCAAGGCATCATTCAACCCGCACTTTCTCCCGCGATTGAGAGTACATTTCGGACAATCCCCTTGCTTTCCCAGTGGGGACAATTGGCTAACGCTTCACTTGGAATCCAAATTCGGATACCCATTTTTGCGGGAAATTCTTACCGTTTGCGTTGGCAACAAGCCAAGCACGACCTCCAGTTAGCTCAAATACAGGCTCAACAGATAAAAAATGATTTGATCAAGGAATCAGCCATTGCCCGAAGCCAAGTTGAATCTACTCTGGCCCAATACAAAGCCAGTAAATCTGCTTTTGATGTTTGGAATGCCTATTATCAAAACGCCCTTCCCAGTTATCAGAACGGGGAAATGGGTCAAAAAGAGTTTTTGGATATCATCTTGCAATTTCTTCAAACCGATATCCAGCTGACCCGCTCTCGATACGAATACCATCTATGGCAACAGCTCAAACCATTCTATGAGTCTGGTAAATGGAGCCAGCGGAGACCCTCTTTCTCCCGATGAAACACCTATTTTTTCTGCATAGCTTGGTAGATGGCATTTCCAACCTCGGTTCGAATATTCATTGTGGAGATTTTCCCATTGTCTCGTGTCGGATACACTCGATTGCTCAAAAAGACATACACTAAGTTGTGCACGGGGTCAATCCAAGTAAAGGTGCCAGTAAACCCGGAATGGCCATAGCTTTGAGGTGAGGCTAGACGTGGCCCATTGGCGATTTTTGGATCCAAATCCAGTTTGTCGAAGGCAATGCCACGTCGGTTTTTTTCCTCTGGAAAGACATAACCTGTCATCGCCTCCAAATCAGCCGATTGGAAATACGTTTTTCCGGCCAATGTCCCCTTTTTTAGGTATAGATGCATCAATTTGGTCACATCATGAACAGAACCAAATAAGCCGGCATGTCCGGAGATACCACCCAATAAAGCGGCCCCTTCGTCATGAACCCGGCCGTGAATCAAAGTCTTGCGGAACAAGGTATCCCGCTCCGTGGGTACAATTTGACTTAGCGGAAAGTAAGATCTTGGATTGTACGTCAAGGTATAGGCTCCCAATGCGTGATAGGTTTTCTTAAGATATGAATCCCACGACATCCCTGTCAATCGTTGTCCTAAGGCTGGGTAGAGGTAGTAATGCAAGTCGCTATATACATAGCCTTGGGCTGGATTGACGGGTGAATCTTGGATTTGCTTGGCAATTTTATTGGCATACGACCGATGCAAGTATAGGGAGTCTGTGACCTCCACCGGAAATTCATCACTCCGTTCGTTGGAAAAAATACCGGGCTTCCAAACCAAGGTTTGTGGTGAAACAATTTTCATCCAGAACCCTTTTTTACTGGCTAGTGTACCTACATAGTCAATTTCAACTTGTTTCTTTTTTCCAAACAACCGCTGAAGAAAAGTGCGTGGAATTTCATTTTTTACCCAATCGTTGGACCATCGAGGATCAAGACTTGCCTTCTTTAACGTAGCCAAGGTATCGACGGCATCCATCCAAAAAGGAATCCAGGCTTTGAGTCCAGACCGATGGGTTAGCATATCGATAAACCGAAGATTTTCCTTGTTGGTCCCTTTCCATTCCGTGAAATATTGGCTTGCAGGTGCATTCCAGTCAAATTTACCTTCCGACTTCCATTGCAAAATGGCTAGAGCCGACGTAGTGATTTTGGTCAAGGAGGCCAAATCGTATAATGACTGGACAGTCAAAGAGGGTTGATTGGCTGGGACTTCAGACTTACCTTTCGTTTGGGTTAGGACATTTTTTCCTCCATCCATGACATCGACTTTGGTCCCTTGCTCGAATTGACTTTTTTGGTGATCGCCCGCCTGATTTTCAAATGTCTGTGCTCCAAATGCCTTTTGATAAATGACACGTCCATCTTTTACGATTTCCATCGTAGCGCCAGGATACGCTCCGGCACGTAAACCTGCGAGAATGACCGAATCAACTTTTGACTCTAGTTGCTCTCCAGAAATCCCAACCATTTCGGGAGATCCAAAAGCCAATCGACCGTTCGACATGACATTGACACCAGCACGTAGCGGAAAATCGGCATTCACCGTTACGGGCAACCTACCCGTCATATCCACTCCTCCCATGATTCCTTGCGCAGCGGCCTCCTCTAAATAATTGGTTTGCTGACTTGTTAGCACCAAGGCTTTGGCTTTTTTAAGAGATGGAATTTTATCCAGCGAATAAGGATTTCCCATCACCACCCAAATGGCATCCGGATGTAGATCCATCAGTGCTGAAACCCACTTTTCATGAGCCTCGGTGATTCCGTAATTTCCATATGGCCGGATGGACGGAAGGTGAATTCCGACGATCAATTGTTTCACTTTTTTCACCTCCGATAGAATGGGCGCCCGAACGGAGTCTGCCTCTACCGCCAGCGAATGCCAGGCTGAAATCTTGGTGTATTGAGCCAACATTCGCTGAAAAGACGTAGGTTGGGCACTTCCTAGGGAAAGGACACCTATTTCCTGATCGAGTGAAGAAATAGGAAGGATCTTCCCATCATTTCGCAGTACCGTTAAAGTTTTTTCAGCAAATAAGCGATTTAGCCAATCGGATGTCCTTGTATTCACGTCCGAAATCAGGTTGGTTTCTTTCACCGGTTGGTATTGATCCAAACCTACCCATGACTTGGCCATCAAAATTTTTCGGACACGTTGGTTAATCACCTGTTCAGTTAATTCGCCCGATTTCACAGCAGCCAGTATGGCTTCGAATGCCTGGGGGACGTCTTCAAAGGTTTCCAGAATATCATTGCCTGCTAAAATGGCCTTCACTAGAGCGGTACCTTTTGGAAAATGTTTAACAGCTCCTTGCATGTCCATGGCATCCGTAAACACGAGACCCTGAAAACCCATTTCTTTTCTGAGGAGGTCTGTTACGATATTTTTTGAGAAGGTGGAGGCCAGATTAGGTGTTGATTCGAGATTCGGGATACTCAAATGCGCTGTCATGATCCCCGAAATGCCTTCGTTGATAAGGCTTTGGAACGGATATAATTCGGTAGCTTTTAATCTACTTTTATCATGAGAAATAACCGGAAGGTCATAATGGGAATCTACTCCGGTGTCACCATGTCCAGGAAAATGTTTGGCGGACGTCAACAATCGTTCGGATTGCATACCTTTCATGTAGGCGAGGGCTTTTCGCATCACCGACTCCTTGTCTTCTCCAAAGGATCTAAAGTTGATGACGGGATTGGCCGGATTGTTGTTGATATCGACAACCGGGGCATAATTGATGTGGACGCCCATCCGTTTGGATTGTTTGGCCACCTCTTGCCCCATTTGGTAAAGTAATTCTTCATTGCCCTGCATGGCACCCAAGGTCATTTGGTAGGGGAAACGCACCGTGGAATCAAGCCGCATGGCGAGTCCCCATTCCAGGTCCATGCCAATAAGCAGGGGCACTTTGGAAAGCGATTGCAATTCGTTCACGATTTGAACTTGTCGTGTCGGTTGTCCTGCAAAAAACACCAATCCACCCACTTTGTATTTACTCACCCATTCTTTCAATATGTCGGGTTTATAACCTCTACCAGACGTGTTTCCACGAGGCATCAGCATTTGACCAATTTTTTCCTCTAAGGTCAGCGACTGCAGGGTTTTCTCTACCCAAGCTGCATTATGTTGAGTTAGAAAGGGAGGCGTTTCTTGTGCAAAGACCGGCGTAGTGGCCAATAAAATTCCTAGAATGGAATTCCGAATCGGTAAGTTCATGTCGTAGATCCAAGGTTGAATAGCCAAATATAACCAATTCTCCCTCAGACCTACGAAAAAAACCTTACATGATACCCATTTTTCCCATTTGATAGTCTCGCATGGCTTCCAGAATTTCAGTAGTCGAGTTCATTACAAACGGACCGTGTTGCACCACAGGTTCATTTAATGGAGAGCCCGATGCCAAAATAAAATGACCTACTGATTGAGTTTTTATCTCTACCTTGGTTCCTTCCGGTTTAAACAGTACCTGTTGGTGATCGTAGGCCAATTTCCCATTGACCACCACTTCCCCACGTGTCACATATAAAAAAACCTGTTCACCAGCAGGTAAGGTGTATTCCTCGGTGGCTCCTGATTCGAATGCTACCGAATAAATGGTCAGATGAGTGGACGATTCGGCAGGCCCTTTCACAGACCGGTGCTCACCACTGATGACTTGGGTCGATATACCGTTTCCTGAATTAACCACCGGAAGGTCCTTTTTTTGAAATCCTTGGTACCTCGGTGGCACTTTTTTGAGTCGAGCCGGTAAGTTCATCCAAAGCTGGAGAATTTCCATCTCCCCACCCTCCTCTCGCATAACGGCGGGTAGATTTTCAGAATGGACTAGCCCCCGGCCGGCCGTCATCCATTGAACTCCGCCTGCGTCAATGGTGGATTGATAGCCAAGACTGTCTGCGTGCTCTACGGCTCCCGCCAAAATAATGGTGAGTGTTTCGAAACCTCGGTGAGGGTGCGGGGCAAAAGGTAACCCTTGGTTGTAAGGGGCAAACAGATGCGGGCCATGGTGATGCAAAAGTAGGAATGGATCTAGCTCAGGCGCTTCCGGACTGGGCAAAGGCTGGTACATGGGGTGTTCGCCCACCTGTTCACGTCCAGCCGTGAAGAGTTTACTCACCTGTTTTTTCATGCCGAAAATTTTAAAGGTACTTCCATCACCAACAATTGAGCATCAGAGGTAGCTTGAATTTCAACTTTCTGGGTGTCCCAAATACCCAGCCCATCCCGTCGGCTGAGTGTTTTTTGTCCTTTCTCAACCGTCAGATTTCCCTCCAAAACAAATAAATAAACGCCATGACCAGGTGTATGCCAAGAATAAGTAAGCGATTGCCCTGGAGTAAAATTAGCCAATGAAAACCAAGCATCTTGGTTGATTTTCACTCCACCATCTGCGGTTCCAAGTGGGGATACCACGGTTTGAAACGCATTCATTCGATCCGACTCTGGAAATTCCATCTGATCGTACCGAGGTGTGATATTTCGCTCTTTCGGAAATACCCAAATTTGCAAAAACTTCACCTCCTGTTGAGGATCATGATTCATTTCCGAATGATATACGCCTGTACCGGCCGACATGATTTGCACTTCACCATGCCGAATTACCGTCGAATTCCCCATACTATCTTGATGCGCTAGCGCTCCCGCCAACGGAATCGAGACAATCTCCATATTATCATGCGGATGACGACCGAATCCGCGTCCAGCCGCTACTTTATCGTCATTCAAAACCCGCAAGGCCCCAAAATGGAGACGCGACGGCTCATAGTAATTGGCAAAACTAAACGTATGAAAACTTTCTAACCATCCATGATGGGCATGCCCACGGGTCGAAGCTTGATGAAAAATCATTTCCATAATTGTATGTTTTTGTATTTAATGTCTAAACATACAAGTTACTTAAATGGTTCACCAATTCCATCGCAAAGAGGAACCCAACTGCCAAGTTCTGGGGGCAGCGGGATTGAAGAATCGATTACCAATGGCATTGGCATCATTTCCAAGGCTGTAGGTTTGATTCAATAAATTATCTCCTCCCACAAATAACTGAGCTTGGAAGGAAGGACGTTCCCATTTCCATCCCAATCGGGCCTGAACTTGGATAAAATCCTCTGCCCAAACCGTATTGGCATCATTTAAAGGTGTTCTGGCCACCCACTGGGCTTGGGTCCAGAGGAATCCACCCCACCGAGTTTGATGATTTCCAAGGTATGTCGCTACCCGAGCAGGTACACTGGGAAGGCGATTGCCGGCCCAATCATTGGATCCTAGTTGGTAAACCTCATAGGTATATCGGATTCCTTGGTAATTAAGTTGTGCGAAAGTTCCAGGCCTTGAGCGGGGTGATAATTTAAGCTGACCCTCCACACCCCGTTGGACGGCTTTTCCGGCATTGACAAATAATTCTTGACCGGCGGGATCCACTTGCCGTACCAATACATCGGTCAAACGAAACTGATACCCATGAATATCCCAACTTAATGATTTGTATTGGCCACGGTAACCCATTTCTTGGCTGATACCTTGCTCAGACCGAAGTGGAGAGAAGAGTTGGTTGGGGCGAAGGACCGATACAAATTCTTGAACCGTTGGTGCTGAAAATCCTTGACTCCAGGAGGCATACAAAGATTGATTGCGGCCTAACTCACGAAGTAAAGCCACTCGCGGTGTGCTTGGCGTTTGCGGCCGATCTTGGATTTGATTGGCCCCGGGACCTTGGCGTCTAAAAAAATCAAAGCTTTGTTGATGAACACCCAACCCAAAGGTCAATTTCCATTGAGGCAAAAATGACCAATCGGCTTGAGCAAACAAGAGTGCGTTGGTCGAAAGAACTTCGTCTTCGACCTGTCGATTACCGATCACCCCTCGGTTATTATCGTACACGTCAAAAGTGGAATAGGTTTGCTGCCATTCCCCGCCAAATCGAAAGGACCACCTTGGGGAGGGATCCCAGTACCAGACCGATCGACTGCCAATGGATTGTTCATCTCGGATCTCGAAATTGGTAATGAATGGATTTCGGAGCCTATGCTGAGATGTAAAGAGAGACGTTTCATTCTGCCAGTGGGCATTGAACTGATATTTTTGGGAAATTCCTACTAAAAGTTGTTGTTGACTAATCCCGGCTTTTTGTTGGATAGCACTTGGCAAAGTGGGGGTAGCCGGCCTAGATTGTCTGCGATTTTGGTCCACTTGAGCTTGGGTTAATCCTCCTGGAGTTTGGTAATCGATTCCACCCCACAGGGTTTGCACATGGACTTGCCGCTTGGGCGATATAAAAAATGTAGACTGAAAATGGGCAGATTGCCTTTGAGCCTGGGTATGGTCGCGGTACCCATCACTATGCCAACCTGATAACTGAAGTTGGGCAATCAGTTTCGTTGAAGCTACACTGAGTCGCTGGGTCAAGTGAATGGAACCCCAACTCCCCGTGGTCAGTTGAGTTTGTAAAGTATTTCCTTGATTTCCGGATCGTCCTGACAGCAAAACAACCCCACCTGTCCCGGCACCGTAGACGCTACCTGCGGGCCCCCGGAGGAGTTCCACACTCCCCACATGGGCAAAATCAAGTAGATTTAGAAATGTATTTCCAGCGGCATCGGTTATGGGAATACCCTCCCAATAGACCTTCACATTGCGGACACCAAAGGGCGATCGTACCGAAGAACCTCGAATAGACAATCGAAAACTACCAGGAGAGCGCTCTTCCATTCGCACCCCTGGAACTGAATTGAGAAGGCTTAATGGAGAATTTTGATCATAAAGTGCAACGAATTTGGGAGAGAGAACCGAGATAGGGGCTGCGACTTGAAGAAGTTTCTGTCGGGCGTGATAACTTTCGACCACGACTTCATCAAAGGTCTTGATGGTATCAACAGGTGATTGAACCATCAACCAAGCAGACATTAACCAAGGAGACATGGATGTTTGGATCTAGTGGAGACCAAAAGTAAGGAACAATCGGCAATCAAAAAAGCCAAGACCCCTCCCGATCCTGGAGAGGTCTTGGCTTCAAAAAAACGAAATATCTGGAGCGGTGATTAAAACCAACCAAAGGGATCGATAAGACCACCAATACCAAAAATCAAGGTTGAGACAACACATCCAATTAAGGCATTCTTGACTTCCGCTTTATCGTTGTCGGTAATGAAATAAACCAAAGCTAATCCGACGATTCCTAAACAACACCCCCACCAAAAACCACTCACTAGTGGCATTTCTTTGGCAACAAACGAAACCGTGGACTCGGGAGCCCATTCTACAGAGGAAGCGAGACTTTGGTGCTGGGCTTGCAAGGCTTCCATATCGAGCCCTTCTTGAGCTACCACAGTTTCAATCTGCTCTAATGCAGAGAAATCCACCGATTCAGGTAATTCAGTTGCTTGTACCGCCACCGTAACAAATAAACCTAGGATGGCCATGATGCATTTTTTCATACGAAAAAGGTTTAGAAATTGAATATTTAACAAAATAAATGGTTTCTTTTTGTTCTCATCAAAAAAGAGATGATTTTTTTATCGAGAAGGTTGCATCGGAAATTCAATTTCCCTCAGGTTTTAATCTCCTCGACGGTGTATCTTTGTGTATGAATTATTTGTCAGCAGAAAATATAGGACGGAATTTAGGTGAGCGGTGGTTGTTCCAACAACTCACCTTTGGTATATTACAAGGAGAGAAAGTAGCCTTAATCGGGGCCAATGGAACAGGTAAAACCTCCTTACTCGATTTGGTTGCCGGAAAATATCCTCCTGATGGCGGGGTCATCAGTATTCGAAAAGACATTCGCGTGGGCTATTTGGAGCAAGATCCTTCCTTTGATCCTACCCTGACGGTCCTCGAGTCTCTATTTTTTGCTGACAACCCCATTACCCAAGCCATCAAGGCGTACGAAAAAGCATTGGAAACCCAAGACCACACCTCGCTCGCAAAGAGTATGGAAATTTTGGATTCATTGCAAGGTTGGGATTATGAAGCGAGGGTCAAACAAATTTTAGGGAAATTAGGTATCCATGATTTCGACCGACCCATGCGCGAGCTTTCAGGTGGACAACGAAAACGAGTTGCATTAGCCCGAGTATTGATCGAAGACCCTGATTTTCTGATTTTAGACGAACCGACCAACCACCTAGACTTGGAATCCATTGAATGGTTGGAGGGTCATTTGTCGACAGCTCAAACTACTTTGTTGTTGGTCACCCATGACCGGTATTTTCTTGATAAGGTTTGTAACCGCATCCTAGAGCTCAGCCATCAGCAAATTTATAAGTATACCGGATCGTACGCCTATTTTTTAGAGAAAAAAGCGGAGCGGCAGGAGCGTGAGGCAGCTACTCAAGAAAAACTAAAGAATCAGTTAACGAAAGAATTGGAGTGGATGCGGCGTCAACCCAAAGCCCGAACCACCAAGGCCCAATACCGAATTGATGCTTTTCACGAGCTAAAAGACAAAGCCTCCCAATTTAAACGAGAAGATTCACTGGAACTTCGCATGAGTTCGGAACGGTTAGGTCGAAAAATCTTGGAGATTCAACATGTCTCCAAAGCATTCGACCCTGCAAAGCCCTTGATCAAAGAGTTTACTTATACATTTAAGCGGGGAGATCGGATCGGCATTGTCGGGAAAAATGGGGCGGGGAAATCCACGTTATTGCAATTGATCACTCAGCAAATCAAACCCGACATGGGTAAGATTGTGCAAGGAGAAACCTTGAAAATAGGGTATTATACCCAGGATGGCTTGACGTTTTCCGAAGATCAAAAAGTCATCGAGGCCGTACGAGAATTGGCGGAAGTGGTTAAGTTAGGGGATGGAAAAGAACTATCCGTGTCTTCTTTTCTGACGATGTTCTTGTTTCCTCCCAAGATGCAGTACAACTACATTGCCAAGTTGAGTGGTGGTGAAAAACGACGGCTTCAATTACTTAAAATCTTGGTTCAAAGTCCCAATTTCCTTATTTTGGATGAGCCAACCAACGACTTGGACATCGATACGCTGAATGTACTTGAAGAGTTTTTAGAAAGCTATGGAGGGTGTTTGGTGGTGGTTTCTCATGATCGTTATTTTATGGATCGATTGGTGGATCATATTTTTGCCTTTGAAGGACAAGGGATTATCAAAGACTTTCCAGGCAATTATACCGAGTATCGATTGTGGCGTGAAGAGGAGGATCAGAAATTAGCTTCGATCCCTTCTGTAAAACCTACATCGACTGGTCCAACGGTTCAGACAAAGGAGATTCTTACGAAAAGAAAAAGATCCTATAAAGAACAAAAAGAATACGAACAACTTGAACAAGAAATTGCAGACATTGAAGTTCAAATACAAGATTTAACCACCAAAATGAATGGTGGTACCACCGATTACACACAAATATCTTCCTGGGGGAATGAAATCAAAACCTTGGAAAATCTGTTGGAGGAAAAAGAACTACGATGGCTGGAATTAGCCGAATTCGATCAATAACCTAACAAGGCACCATGCAACCTATTTTTGACTTTTTTTCATATTTATTGAATTCAGAGGAAATCATTCAGCAAGGTGGACTTGTCGCCATTTTATTGATTGTCTACATCGAAAATGGCTTGTTTTTTGGTTTCTTTTTACCCGGTGACTACCTCCTCTTCCTGTCCGGGGTATTTTGCTCTACCCAATTGCTTCCTGTACCCATCAGCTTATTGGTGGGTGGTATATTTGTCGCAGCTGTCCTAGGGGCACTAACTGGATATGTGTCCGGCCGATTTTTTGGGGACCGGATCACCAATCGACCTGATTCCTTGTTTTTCAAAAAGAAACATTTAGATAGTACGAAGAATTACTTTGAAAAATACGGCATGCAAACCTTAATCATCGCCCGATTTTTACCAATTATTCGAACTTTCGCTCCGATTTTGGCGGGCCTGGTCCGCATGAATTTTGGACGTTTCATGGTGTACAACCTAACCGGCGGGGCAGTTTGGTCGGTAGTTTTGGTGGGGGGAGGCTATTGGCTTGGGGTACAATTTCCGTGGATCGTTAATTACGTCCATTACATCATCTTGTTCTTCTTGGCTATCACCACGTATACCGTAATTCAAGGTTATTTTAATGCCCGGAAAGAAATGAATCAATCAGAGGAATAACTTTTTAATTCCAGGTTATTTCCATCAAACGAAGCAAAAGTCTTAAGTTGGATCCAATCACCTAAATTCACATAGCGGCTAGACTCACCAATGGGTATGTCCAACCGCAGGTGTCGATGGCCAAAAATATAAAAATCATGGGGATCTTGCCGGTGTTTTTGTTGGCAATAGTGGTAAAGGATCTCGTATTCTGGCGATTTGTACTGGTACATATCGCCCTTTTTGACATGGGACTGCCAACTATGCCGGGCCCAGGCATAACCCAAGCGTAAACTTAGATTGGGATGTAGCAAATGATGGAACATCCACCGGCAGATGGGATTTTCGAAAATTCGCTTTAAGAATTTATAGGGATAATCTCCGGGGCCAAGCCCGTCCCCATGCCCAATCCAAAACGTCTTGCCTTGAATCGTAAACGTCTGCGGCTCTCGAAGCACCAGGGCGTTAAACTCTTGTGTGAAATAATCGCCCATCCACATATCGTGATTTCCTGAAAAGATGATAATTTGGATGCCTTGATCGGCCATACGGGCTAACTGGCCAAAAAGTCGAGTGTATCCTTTCGGAACAGCTTGTTTGAATTCAAACCAAAAATCAAACAAATCACCCACAAGAAAAAGGGTATGTGTTTCTGGAGAAATGGATTCGAGCCACTGAACAATCGTCCGCTCTCTCATCTGACTTCCCGTATGATCTGGAGCGCCTAAATGAAGATCTGAAATAAAAAACACCTTTTGATCCTGAGCGAGGTCAATTCTCATGGTTTGAGATTTAGAGCGCACAAAAATAAATAGAATTTATTCCAACCCTTGTATTTTTTAGAAAAGATTAAAGGGTAGTTAGTTGAAAAAATTCATTTGTTTATCATTGGAAACGTATATATTTACAATTCTAACGCATCTATATCTTAAACCTTATGTCCTCAGCCAAACGAGTTCTTATTGCCGAAGATAGTTCGGTTATTCAAAACCTAGCTAAGAAAATTCTTGAGTTTCAAAATTTTGAAATTACAGCAGTCAAGAATGGGGAACAGGTCATTCACTTGTTACAAAAAGAATCCTTTGACATCATCTTGTTGGATATCAACATGCCGATCATGGATGGAATGGAATGTGTGCGGGAAATTCGGGGCTTTGCTGATCCCCAAAAGGCAGCCACTCCGGTCGTGGCAATCACCGGAAATGCCCGCAACTACACCGAAGAAGAATTTAAACAAGCGGGCTTTCAAGAAGTCTTGATGAAACCGCTCAACTTTGATAAACTAGTATTAGTGGTCAAGGAACTAACCGAATCTTGATGATGGATCAGGCATTGTCCTGATCCTTTTTTGTTATGGAATTTACCTTTCTTGGTACAGGTACTTCCGGGGGTGTCCCGGTTCTGACTTGCCAATGTCCTGTTTGTCAATCCGTTGATTTTAGGGATAAACGCTTGCGAACCTCCTTGTTGGTCAAACACCAACAACAAGCGGTAGTAATTGATACCGGCCCTGATTTTAGACAGCAGGCACTCCGGGCTCGGCTTCTTCATCTACATGGTGTCGTTTTTACCCATGAACACAAAGATCACACGGCAGGCCTGGATGATGTCAGACCCTTTAATTACTTTTACGGCCAAAAGAACCTTCCTATTTATGGTCGCAAACAAGTTTTGGAACAACTGAAACGAGAATTTGCCTACGCTTTTGCAGACGAAAAATACCCGGGTATTCCTCTATTGGAAACCCACGAAATCACAGATTCGGTGTTTGAAGTAGCGGGTATTACCTTTGAACCCATTGAGGTGATGCACCACAAACTTCCAGTCTATGGCTTTAGGATGGGGTCGTTTGCTTATATCACCGATGCCAATTTTATCAGTGACTCCTCGTTGTCGAAACTTCAAAATCTGGAGGTACTCGTCCTAAATGCGCTTCAAATTTCCCCCCACATTTCACATTTTAACTTGGAACAGGCACTCGAGATGGCTGCCAAGATTGGAGCCAAAACAACCTATTTCACTCATATCAGTCATAAATTAGGGAGGCACCGAGACATTCAGTCTCAACTACCTCCCCAGGTGTTTTTGGCGTATGATGGGCTTACTATTCAAGTTCCTTCCGCCCCTGTTTTTTAGCCCAAATATCCATTTTTTTACTGACCACTGATAGAGGCAAACATCCATCGGACAATAATTCGTCATGGAAGGAAATCAATGAAAAACGTTCACCAAGGCTAGATTCATACTTTTTCCGCAATTCCAAAATTGTCAGAGCCCCAATTTTGTAGGATAACGCTTGCCCAGGCAAGACCATGTACCGCTCCACCTCACGCTCGGCTTCAGCTTGCGTGATGGGTTCTTGCGCTTGCATGTATTGAATCGCTTTTTCACGCGTCCAACCCTTTCGGTGTAGGCCCACATCGACAACCAATCGAATGGCTCGATGTAATTCTTCTTTCAAAGCTCCAATTTTTTGGTATGGATCTTCGTACAATCCCAATTCTTCTCCCAATGATTCAGAATACAATGCCCAACCTTCTCCAAATGCACCAATCCAACCATACCGCATAAAGGCAGGCAGTCGGTTGTTTTCTTGTTGCAACGAAACCTGAAAATGATGACCGGGTATGCCTTCATGCAAAAATAAAGCCTCCATGCCCGAGGTAACGTTGTATTCTGCGGCATTAGGAATGGGGATATAAAAAATGCCCGGACGCTTGGAGGGGGCATGCCCTGGGACATATTCAGCGCTTGCCGTCTTTTCTCTAAACGCCTCCGTTTGGCGAATCTCTAAAACACTTTGTGGCATTTGGGAAAAAAGTTCATTCATTTTCGATTGAACTTTCTGTTGGGTTTGTTGAAAGACCCCGATGACTTGCTCTGGTTTTTGGAACGGGAAAAACTTCCGATTGGTAGCTAAATGGTTAAAAAATTCAGCCCTCGAACCATTGAAACCCACTTTTCTCTGCATACTATCCAAATCTTTTTGAATGCGTACGACTTCTGAAACGCCAATTTTATAAATTTCTTCAGGGGTTAATTGAGTGGTTGTCCAATAGGATACCCAAAAGTCATATTGTCGTTTTCCACCCGGCATCCCGGCTAGTCCAGACGTCTCACGAGCTACCGGTAGATACTCGGTTTCTAAAAAATCGGCAAGTTTTCCATAAGAAGGTTGTAAGACTTGACTGATAATTTGGAGGTATTCCGTTTCAAGTTCTTCTTTGGTTACCTCGTCTAAAGTAGCGGGCAATTGAACCACAGGTTGATAAAAAATACTCTGTGTTGGATCGGTCGCGAGGATATCACGGAGTTGCGAGATCATTTTTATAACAATGGGTTTGGGAAGCACATGCTCATTTCCCATACCGGACCGAAAGCAAGCGATGGCCGTATCGGACCAAGCTTGAAAGCCTTGCAGACGATTGATCCACTTCTTATGGTCCTCGGGTGAGTTCAAGGGCTGAGGACCCTTACCATCAGCCCACGAGGCCAAAGTCCATGGTACCCCCTCCATATGATTGAACGGAATCTCATGAAAAGGTATGGATGCTTGCTTCAGTGCAGACTCCACCGTAAAACGCAAGGTTTCAACTTGCCAGCGTTCCTTGTTAGAAAGAGATTTTTGTTCAAAAACAGCTAACTTTTGTTCAGTGGTCTGAAAGAATGAGATCAATGAATCGCGGTGCGATGCAGTCAGTGTATTTCCAAGTGTCCCATTGTGAATATCAACCCCTTGTTGCGTGGCTTCGAGAGGGAAAAAAGCAAGGTATTGGGCTTGATAATCCGCAAAAAAAGTCGCGAGGGCCGATTGGTCGGATTGAATGAGTTGCTCTTTTTTTTCTTTCAAGCAACTGGTGGTCAGCATGGCAAGCAGACCCACTAGAATGATGGCTCTTTTCATTTTCTTTTTACAGGGACAAATAACAAAGGAAACGCCTAGTGTAGTCTAGACGTTCCCTTTTTAAAATAGTAACACGATTAATTGAGGCAGTCGCCTTTTCGACGAGTATCCATAATGGACCAAATCTTCCAGCCGGATGGACTCTTGACGAGGGTAAAGGTATTAACGCCACAATGAGAAAATGCGTCATTGACCCAAAACGTGTACGGTGTCCAGGCAGTCGCTAAAGGGCCATCCACGTGAATGGTATATTGGCTGATGCGTTCCTCGATCTTTCGCCCTGCCACGGGAGTTCCAATTTGCTTAACAAAATCATTAAACTTAGTGGATCTTACCTGACCGTTCCCGTCAGCAGTCAACATAACGGACTGCAAGGTCGTTTCAGGGAATGTAACTTTCCGGATCATCAGAGAGTCTGAGGCATGCATGCCATTGAAAAACTGACGAATGGCCCCTTGGACAGCGGCGTTTTCAGATTGGGCATGGACATGAAATACCATTCCGAAAAAGAGACAAAAGAGGATCCGTTTCATATGAATTCGAGTTAGGATAATAAGCTCTTCCGACGTAATATATTCTCAAACAATTTCAAATCATGTTCCGAGTTAAATACATGAAATGGGAAATGAAGAAATTGAGCTTTGTTCATCACCAACAAAAAGGCATCGGGTAGTTTCTCAGCGTGGGTAAAGGAATCCCATTTTACAATACCACCCTCTTTGGCATTGATTTTCACCATGATTTGTCGGCTATCGATTTCGTAAGCAAATTTATCGAACATTTGCTGGTTTTGTTCCATCTCAGTGGCAGCATAGAATTGAGCATACCAAAATAACGTATAACCTGCGGCACCCAACAAGGCCACAACTGACACCCACCAATTTTTATATACACCCGTAAAATGCAGAATAAGACCTAAAACCAATACGGCAGCTGGAATTAAAAGCCAATACCAAGATTGACGCATATGGCGTGAAAAGGATAGATTGCGGTAAACTTTTTTATCGAGTGAGAATTTTTTAGTTTTAACGATCATGATAATAGACTACGTAAAGTCACAAAAGATGTAATAATCAAAGCGCAAAAATACAAGGAAAGACCTTCCATCCGGTAGGAACCATGAATTTTCTTTTTAAAATAATCCATCTTGATCTTTAGAGCCTTTTATCTTTGTGCTAATAAAAACGAAGTGCCGATGTCGAGCCCCAAAACTTTATTGTTGGATGCATCCCAAATGAACCAAAAAATTCGGCGGATGGCGTACCAAATATACGAACGAAATATGGACGAGCCGGTTTTGGTTATCGCCGGAATACAAGGGGAAGGATTTGCCTTAGCCACGCGATTAGTGGATGTATTGAAGGAAATCACCCCGATTGAGGTCATCATTGCTGAGATTTCGTTTGATAAGACCTCGGAAATCCAACCCGACATCCACATTCAGTCGGAGGTTGACACCTTTCGATTCAAACCGGTGATTTTAGTGGATGATGTCCTGAATACAGGCCGTACCTTGGCGTATAGTTTACGGCCCTTTATGACGATTCCGTTGAAACAAATTCAGGTGGCTGTTTTAGTCGACAGAAATCATCCGAAATATCCCATAGCCGCCGATTACATTGGATACAGTTTATCTACTACATTGAATGAGCATGTGGAGGTTAGTATTTCGAGCCAGAAACCAGGCGTATATTTATATTAAAAAAGTCCCAGTTCAATGAACTGGGACTTTCGAAAAGGCTTGTTTTTCAAATTAAGCGTTTGCAGCCTTTGATTCCGAGATAGCGATATTATAAACCACTAAACCAAAACCAATTTTGTTGATTGCATCCGCAATGTTGTAGAACAAATTCATGTCTTTGGGCTCTAGTACGCCACTCAACCATCCTCCCGGCATAGCCATGTATCCAATAGGATAGATCGCCCATCCTACCAAAACAAACCACGCAAGGGCTTGAATTCCTTTCTGTACCGAAGGTGATGAACTTGAAGCAGCCAATTGTTTGGCTTCCCCAGCCCATGCTGAATATAAAATGTACACATAGCCAAGGGTTGAAATGACCCCCCAAGTAACGGAATGCGACGTAGAACCATCAGTAAAACCTTCACCAATGTAACCAGCCACCAACATGACCACCGAAGCCAAGATCAAACGCCACATAAAACCAGGCTTTGCACCCGCTGGTTTTAACAATAGATAAAACTCAAGACACATCAGAGGAACCGTCAACGTCCAGTCAATGTACCGAAGGGCGGTGGGTGTTTCGCCGGTGGCCGCGTAGTAATCACGCATGTAGTAATAATGTACAGCGGCAATGGCGGTGATCAAACCAGAAACCAACAAAGAGGTTTTCCACTTGCCGTCTACCTGGCCTCTTTCGAAAAAGAAAAACACAGAAGCGGCAAACATAGCCATGTAACCGGTAAAGAATGTGAAGATGACCGGATCGTCAACCGGAATGTTCATAACGTCTAGAATAGGAAATACAGTTGCCATAGTTTTGTTTAATTTTTGGGTTTGATTGTTAAACAAAGACACCCAGGAATGGTTGGAAATTTTACTATTTTTATATTTTATATAAAATTTCAAATCTTAATAGGATACAAACTGAATTGGAACGGTCAAAAAGTGGGAAAACCTAAATTACAGGGATCTAGATGATTTAAATCACTTATTTTGAGTTATTTATACTATACGTCGGTTGAATTTTTTCCTCCAAAATATTATATCATTGATTTTACCTATACTTCACTTTTGGAGGAAAAAACCAAAGGGAAATGGGGGTGTATTGGGAATTGAGCCTTTTTTTCTATTTTTGCCTCGCCTTGAGACCCCACACCTTGTTCAGGGTATAAACATTGTAAATTACTAAGCCTTTAATATGAGAGAGATTCAATTTCGGGAAGCCATTCGGGAAGCGATGTCAGAAGAAATGCGTCGTGATGAGAATGTGTTTCTGATGGGCGAAGAGGTCGCCGAGTATAATGGAGCCTACAAAGCTAGTCAAGGCATGTTGGATGAGTTTGGTCCAAAGCGTGTGATCGATACCCCGATTGCGGAATTGGGTTTTGCCGGAATCGGCGTGGGTGCGGCGATGAATGGCACGCGCCCGATCATTGAGTTTATGACGTTCAACTTTTCGTTGGTGGCGATTGATCAGGTGATCAACAGTGCGGCTAAGATCATGGCAATGTCGGCCGGGCAATATAGTTGTCCTATTGTTTTTCGTGGACCCACCGGGAATGCTGGCCAATTAGGTGCTCAGCACTCACAAAACTTTGAAAATTGGTTTGCCAATACTCCTGGACTTAAGGTGGTTGTCCCATCCAACCCCTACGATGCCAAGGGTTTATTAAAAGCCTCGATTCGGGATAACGATCCGGTTATCTTCATGGAGTCGGAGGTTATGTATGGAGATAAAGGGGAGGTTCCTGAGAGCGAATACCTGATTCCGATTGGTCAAGCGAAAGTGGTTCAAGCGGGAACGGACGTCACGATCGTAACCTTCGGTAAAATGCTTTCTCGGGTGGTAATGCCAGCCGTGGAGCAACTAGCCAAAGAAGGTATCTCGGTGGAAGTTATTGATCTCCGGTCGGTTCGGCCGATTGATTACGCGACGGTCGTACAATCCGTGAAAAAAACCAACCGGTGTGTGGTCGTTGAAGAAGCTTGGCCACTTGCTGCCATTTCCTCGGAGATTACCTACCATCTACAACGGAATGCATTTGATTATTTGGATGCCCCTGTCATTCGAGTCAACAGCATGGATATTCCACTTCATTATGCGCCTACTTTGATTGAAGCCACTTTACCAAGTGCCGAGCGGACGATCAAAGCCGTGAAGGAAGTGATGTACCGCAAATAAGATTTTTATTTTCGGATCAAAAAAAATACCTCGATTTACCTCGAGGTATTTTTTTATTAAGGCTTCTTATATACCTGCCCATCTTTCATCACAAAGGTGGTTTTCATTAAAACTGCCGGGTTTTCAACTGGATTACCTGTAACTGCAATGATATCAGCTAGTTTGCCCGCTTCGATCGTCCCAAGGTCTTTGTCCATCCCTAAAATGGATGCATTCACAACAGTGGCAATTTTTAGTGCTTCGGCCATCGGCATACCAGCCTCTACCATGTATTGAAACTCTTTTGCGTTGTATCCATGTGGAAATACCCCGGCATCCGTACCAAATGCGATATTCACACCGGCTTTATACGCTTTCGCAAAAGCTTCTTGAATCAATCCGCCTGTCTCGATGGCTTTTGGCACAATAAGAGGGTGATAGTATCCCTTAATTTTGGCGGAATCGGCCACTGTTTTACCTGCAATGATCGTTGGAACTAAATACGCGTTTTTCGATTTAAACAAAGCGATGGCTTCCTCGTCCAAAAATGTACCGTGTTCGATGGTCTTGACACCTGCCCGCAGGGCACGCTTCATTCCCTCAGCCCCATGCGCATGAGCAGCCACGTGATAGCCATAATCATTGGCTGTTTGAATGACACCATCCAATTCACTTTCTGTAAATTGGGGCCCCTTTCCACTTTTTGCGATACTTAACACACCACCGGTAGCGGTAATTTTGATTTGGTCAACTCCGTCTTGATACCGTTGGCGAACGGCACGTCGACCTTCATCGGCAGAATTCACGACACCGTCGTCGGTACCATCCGGAAACTTAATGTCGGGTCGCCAACCATTGGAAGGATCGCCATGTCCCCCTGTGGTAGCAATGGTTTTTCCGGAGGTAAAGATTCTTGGCCCGGAGACGAGTCCTTTGTTGATGGCATTGCGTAGAGAAATATTGACTCCCGTACCACCCAAATCACGAACCGTGGTAAAACCTGCCATCAAGGTCGTAAGCGCATGTTTCTGAGCTTCAAATGCGATATCAGCAGCAGTTTGTGACATCCGTTTAATGTATTGGTCTTTACTGGTCTCGGACTCGATATGCACATGCATATCAATCAATCCAGGTAAGACGGTTTGGGATGTCAGGTCCACAACTTGATCACCGGCACTGGGCTTGGAAAAACCCGGCTCAATACGAAGGATTCTGTTTTTCTCTACCACGATGGTTTGTTTGCTTGCCCATTTTCCATCTTGAGTGTGGTAAATTTGCCCACAATGTAGTAAGGTTTTTTGTGCTTGGGCTGAGAGACTGCAGAGCCCGCACAAGAGCAGTAATTTTTTCATTGAAAGTTTAGTTGGAATTTGAGGCAGGAATTTAAGTTTTAATTGGGGCAAAAAAAAATCCGAGTCGGCGACTCGGATTTTTTTAAAGTGGCTTGAATATCAAATCTCGATAATCTAGGACAGATTGTTGAATCACTTCATGAGCCCCTTGGACACCATATTCATAAGCGATTTCTGTATGTTGAGGTTCGCCTGGTAGATTTTTGTAAGTCAAGAAATAGTGTTTCACACGCTCCATGACAGCATCGGGAAGTTCCGAAATATCTTTGTATTGCCCATAAATCTGGTCTCCCACCAACACACCAATGATTTTATCATCGGCCTCTCCTTTATCAAGAAAACAAAAACCACCGATGGGCCGTGCTTTCAATAAAATATCTCCGTGCGGAATGTTGTGACTGGATAATACGATGATATCGAGTGGATCACCATCTCCATATTTCACTTTTTCTACCCCTTTGTTCCGAGCATAATCGGCTACTCCATCCCCACAATAAGTTTGGGGAATAAATCCATATAGCGCAGGGACGATATTGGAGTATTTTTGAGGACGGTCGATGGTCAAATAACCGGATTCTTTGTCAATTTCATATTTGATGGTATCGGAAGGAACGATTTCGATAAAGGTCGTGACCACCTCTGGCGCATTGTCCCCAATAGGAATACCATGCCATGGATGGGCTTTGTGAATTGGCTTCATTTCATTCAATGGATTTAGATAATTCAAAACAGAAAGCGAATTTACGCCAAAAAGACACGTGCTTGGTTATGAAGGAGATAATTTTTATGCACTTTCTCTAAACTTTTTTCTCATTTTTTTAATTTAGAAAATTGATATTTCGTTGTAATTCTGCGTAATTCGTGCAGAAGTCAGGTGAAAACCCCAAATTAACCATGAGTCAATCAAAACCGAAAGTCATCAAAGACTTTGATAAAATGGACGAGGCTCTCCAAGAGCAAATAAAATTGACCTATCCGAACGGATTCGTCGACCATCTCATTCGGTTTACCAATAAGGATGGTAAGCTTGTGAGTGCTCTGCCCTTCGAGACGGATGAAAAGTATTATTTAGTGCGTATGACAGCCTCAGAAGCGAAAGAATTAATCCGAGATGATACCGATTACGATGGTGATGGTAACCTCAAAGAGGATATTCGGGATGAATACGAGGATAAGTATGCAGATCTGGATTACATGCAAGTTGGGGGATCCAAGCCCAACCGTGACGAAGATGAAGCGTACGATTAAGCTGTTAATCTTTTGTTAATTTTCTCACTTAATCGCTTGTTTTGACGTTATCTATTCATGAACAAACCATTTAAAATGAACAAATACGCGCTGTTAACCATAGGATGCCTTTTTTCGGTCTTAGCATTCATCCGCCCGGCTCAAGCTCAGGGCATCTCATTCGAAAGTTCCAACTGGCAGTCAATTTTAAATAAAGCCAAATCAGAGAAAAAATTAGTTTTTTTAGATGCCTACACCTCTTGGTGTGGCCCGTGCAAAGCGATGCAAGCCCGGGTATTTCCGGATAAAAAATTGGGGGAGTTCTTCAACGCCCAGTTTGTCAATGCCAAAATAGACATGGAGGCCGGCGAGGGACCTAAATTAGCTGCTAAATATCCAATTCAAGGCTACCCTACCCTATTGTTTATTGACCCAGTTAGTGGTCGCGTGGTGGAGTCGGTCCTGGGATATCGATCGGCGGATCAACTGCTGAAATTAGGCGAACAAATCACGAGTCGTTCCAAATAAGATACAAAACGGGGCAACCCGTTTTTTTTATGTCAATCTTAAACGCAGCATATTGGGAAGGACGGTATCAAGACGGGCGAACCGGTTGGGATATCCACGGGGTGTCGCCTGCTTTTTTGGCCTGGGCACAAACCATCCAAGACCGACAGGCATCGATCCTTTTACCCGGTTGTGGCCATGCCCATGAGGCCCGGTATCTGCTAGAGCAGGGATTTCAGCATGTTCATGTACTCGATTTTGCCCCCCTACCCCTTCAACGCCTTCGTCAATCCTTCCCTCATGAAATAAAAGAACAACGATTGACCCTACACGAGCTTGACTTCTTTCGTTTAACGGGGCAGTTCGATTGGATTTTCGAGCAAACTTTCTTTTGTGCCTTACCCATCTCCCTCCGTAGCGAATATGCGAGGCACATGCACTCCCTTCTTTCACCTACGGGATATCTCGTTGGATTACTATTCAATCGGTCCTTCCCAGGCCCTGAACCTCCCTTTGGTGGATCCATCGACGAATACCGATCGCTCTTTGAACCGTACTTTCACCTCCATCACCTCGCCCCCACTCCATTGTCAATTCCACCCCGACGAGGGTCGGAAGTCTGGATTCAATTCTCCAAAAAATAGTAAAGAATGTTATATACAATGAACTAATTGTATATAATTTTATTTATATTTATACAAGGATCTTTATGATTCATTAACCTTCTATCTCGAATATCAATTTTTATAACCTTTTGAACTGACCGACTATGCCGGCCAAAAAAATCCTCGTGGTATTTGCCCACCCATTGCTTGAGCGATCGAATGTCAACAAAGAGTTGATCAAAGCGTATGACCCGAGTCGGGTCGAATGGGTGGATTTGTATGAAAAATATCCTGAATTTTTATTCCCTATAGCCTATGAAAAAGAGCTGATTGAAGCCCATGATGTTATTTGCCTACATCATCCCTTATACTGGTTTAGTTCCCCTCCCTTATTGAAACAATGGTTGGATGTTGTATTTGAGGTTGGATGGGCATTTGGACCAGGTGGAAACGCATTGAGAGGGAAAAAGTTAATCCAAATCGTAACCACCGGAGGAAGCGCTCATGCCTATACGACAGAGGGAGCGAATGGCGCACCGATTCAAGACTTTTTGAAGCCTTTCGAGCAAACGGCTCGGGTGTGCCAGATGGACTATCTCCCCCCTTTTGTCGTTCATGCCACCCACCGTCTCTCTTTACAGGACATCCTAGGGTATCGCGCGGATCTGCAAAACCTGATGGAAAAATTGCAGGATCCTGCTTTTTTAGCACAAGAATTTTCTCCTTATACCACCATGAATGACTACCTATGAACTCTCTATTAACTCAATCCTTAATCTTCTTAGGAGCCGCACTTTTATTGGTTCCCTTAGCTAAAAAATTAGGCCTAAGCTCGATTTTAGGCTATCTCATCGCCGGCATTTTGATTGGACCTTACGTTTTAGGATGGGTCGGAGATAACGGACAAGACATCATGCATGCAGCTGAATTTGGTGTTGTTCTTATGATGTTCATCATTGGCCTAGAACTAGACCCGGGTTCTTTTTGGGATATGCGAAAAGCCATTTTAGGACTTGGTGGCATACAAGTTCTGATAACTGGGGCCATACTTTTTGGTCTACTAATGGCTTTTGGATTTGCCCTGGAAGCCAGTATTGCCGTTTCTGCTGCATTTACCATGTCGTCTACAGCTATTGCTTTGCAAATGTTAAAAGAGAAAAATTTGGGCAAATCGGTGGCGGGAGAGGGTTCTTTTGCTGTTCTCTTGTTTCAAGATATTGCATTTATCCCCATTTTGGCCATTCTTCCTTTTTTTGCCCCGGTTCAAAATGAGACCTTGAATGTGCACGCCTCTGCCTTTGCCGATCAACCCGCCTGGATTCAGGCACTTGGCGTTATAGTCGGTTTGGCCGTTTTATTGTTGGCAGGACGGTACTTGGTGGTTCCTTTTTTACGGTATGTTTCTAAAGCTGGTATGCGGGAACTACTGGTTGGCTCATCATTATTTCTGGTGATTGGGGTTTCGGCATTGATGGAGTTCCTCGGACTATCCCCTGCATTAGGCGCCTTTATCGCAGGGCTTGTTTTGGCGAACTCCGAATTTCGTCATGAACTAGAGAGTAATATTGAACCCTTCAAAGGTCTTTTATTGGGTTTATTTTTTCTTAGCGTCGGGGTGACGATCAATTTTGAGGAAATCATGAACAATCCGCTTTTGATCTTATCCTTGGCCATGGCGGTATTGATCATCAAATTTGGGGTGTTATTTGGAGTAGGTCGAATTTTTCGCATGAGTCAGGATCAAAACCGTGTTTTTTCGTTTGGTTTAAGTCAGATCGGAGAATTTGGCTTTGTCTTACTATCCTTCTCTCAACAACTTGGGTTGATCGATCAAGTGGTTTCGGCTCAAATGATGGCTGTAGTGGCCATCACCATGACAGCTACGCCCTTTTTAATGCTTTTCAATGATCGCTTGCTTGAACCTTATTACGGAACCAAACGGACGATTGAGCAACCTGAACCCGACCCCGTGGATTCCTTCCAAAAAGTCATCATTGCTGGTTTTGGGCATTTTGGGAGTACCGTGGGCCGATTACTTCGGGCGAATGGGATTGAAGCCACTATTTTGGATAATAATTCGGACCGAGTGGAATTACTTAGAAAAATGGGTTTCAAGGTCTTTTTTGGTGATGCTACTCGACTCGAAATCTTGGAGGCCGCAGGTTTGGCCGAGGCCCAGTTGGTTATTGCGGCCATTGATAGCCCAGAGGCCAATAAGTCCATGATTCAATTGATCCGAGAAAGCCATCCGCATGTACGAATTTTGGCACGCTCGCGAAATCGGTTTGATGCTTATGAACTTTTGGATGTAGGGATAAAAAGTATCTACCGAGAGACTCTTTACAGTGCCGTGCACATGGGGGTTGATGCCTTGGTGGCATTGGGTTTTCGCCGGTACACAGCGACTCGGCAGGGACAAAAGTTTCTCGATTTCGATGAGCGTTCACTTCACCGATTGGCCAGCAAACGATATGACATGAATGACTATGTAATCCACATGAAAGACGAGCTAGAATGGCAAATGCAATTACTGGAGAATGATCAGCAGCAGCACATGGATTTACTAGATAAAAGTTGGGATGGAGGATATATCAAAGAAAATCTCACCTCAGAGCTTAAATAAAAAAGGGCAGATCGATCGATCTGCCCCTTTTTACTTAATGTATCGCTACCGTCTCGGCATTGAGGAGAATGTAATTTAACTCCTCGATATTATCAGGATTTAATTTCAATTGACCTCGGATGGTGGCCACTTGGTCTGTTTTGAACTTCATCGGCTTTTTCAGTTTTACTTGAATTACCGACTCAGGACCCGAGCCACCGCAAAAGAAACATGCGGCCATCGGCTTAGAGGAGATGACCAAGACGTTTTCCTCTGCACTCAATGGAATCATGTAGCCTTTAATCTCGACCACTTTGTTATCCAAGGCGAGGACTTTTTTTCCGAAGGTAGGATATAAAAAATACTCACCTATCTCCTTGTTCAACTTGGGTGCAAATTTAACATCGGCTAAATCTTGCCAAGTGATGGGTGTACTGTTGATGAATGACCCAAATAGTACACTGCCCATGGTCACACAAGTTAATACGATAATCCGTTTCATATCCAATTAAAATCTAGTTATCCAGTAAACGACCCAGGCGGTCCGGTATTTTAAAGTGCTTTTGTGACAAGTCCGCCTTTTTGGCTATCTACTTCAATTTGAGCCTTGTCAAGTTTTCCTTTGACAATCCAGCGAACCTTAACTCCACCCATTCCTGGGATATTTCTTACCTCCAAACGCTCAGGAGAATAGATTTGTTCTTTGGTTTGGCCAAAGTCCTCATTTTCTACCAACATACCTGCTACAACTTGTGCGTTTTTTAGGGAAACATAATCGGGTCTTTCGACACGGTATTTTATGTCATGCGAGGAGTGAGTTGGGATAATCCGCTGGTTGATCACGGTGGCAGTTACTTCGGTTAATCCGCCGGCTAAGGCTTTCTGTTTTACCTCGATAACATCCAATTTTGGCATTTGCATCGCATGCAAAATGGTGAAAGCCATGTTCCGGTGGGCGTCTTCTTGCAGCATAAATCCGGGATGGTTCCGAATGTAGTTTTTCTTTGGACCACCGATTTCAATCTCACCAAATTGTGGGTGATTCACTTTTTTCCATGGCACGTAAGCATCACCAAAGAGGAGGTATTTATCAAAGTCGTAGAATTCGGTATTCGCAAAACGGCTTTCACTGCTTTTCGCGTTGAAGAGCTTATAGGAAGTCATCAACTCGTTGGAAAAAGTAAAAATACCTCGATTTAGAGATAACCAGTCGATTTCCCCACCATAAACAGTATACAGATCTTTGTGGATGACAAAATAGTTGTATCCGGGGATCATCTTTTCACCTAATTTTCCGATAAAATCATAGACTGACACGTCGGAACGGTCATAGAATGGCTCATCCTCTGCTGCACCAGGCCCCCGAAGGAACATACCACCGTAGTTGTGGTAACTTTGAGCGCCTGCGATATTGGGGTGAGACACCACAAAGTTTTTAACGGCTTTGGTTTCGGGTAAAGTGCCTGGATAATACAAGGCGCCACGTTGAATATAATCAGGCTGCCACCCCCAGGCCCAATCTCGGTTAGGATCATAGGTTCCAGTGACATCCTCATTCACTTGCCCGTCTCCATCGTTGTCAATACCTTCATAACCTAACATTTCATATTCTCCAGGTTCGTCTTGTTTAGCTGGAATCATCCGAAGGGGATTTTCGGGATCGGCTTTAAAACGTCCAGTTGAGGACTTCCGGCGCATCATCACGATGTTTCCGTCACCGTCCAAATCATCTAAAAGATCCTCATCGATCAAGCCGTCTCCGTCATCGTCCAATTTCCAGCGGCCCGTACGGGAAGAGTTCGCATTGTTGGCAGAATGAATAAAGTATTCTCGGGAATCGGGGTTTACAGAGGGTGCGATGTAGAAAACTTTGTCTCGAAGTAATTCTTTAATGGACTCGATGGTCAAGGCATTTTCCGCTAAATACCAAGCCGTGTACATGGCGATTTCAGAGCCTTGCAACTCATTGGCGTGAATGTTCCCATCAATAAAGAAACCAGGTTTTCGATTGGGGTTTCCCGATTTAAAATCGGTCACAGTGAGCATCCATAAGTCACGGCCTTCCACCGATTTCCCAATCGATTCCAATTTTACGTAATCGGGATGGGCTTTGGCTAAATTTTGACAAAATGCGGTCAACTGGGTATAATCGGCATAGTTGTTCCAGGCCATTTTAATTTTCGGGTTGGCCGGAGACCCAATCGCGCGCATCCCGGTGAGGTCTTCTGGCGCAATGGCGGGGGTTTTTTGAGCAGTAGCTTCTACAGCCACTAAGCTCAATAATCCAAGAAGTGTTTTTTTCATGTTGATCGTCGGGCGCATGATTATTTCAATGTAATTTCAATGGAAGATTCACCTGCGGTATCACATCCTGCTGTAATTTTTACCTTTCCAGCACCTTGCACCAACCAGGTGTACGTTAACTTTTCATCGGCTTTGAGCGATTTGCTGAGATCCATCTTTTTTCCTGAGATCAAGGTCTGGCCTGTACCTAGGTCAAGGGTGGTTTTCATTTTCTTCACGAAACGAACCCGATCTCCTATGGCAGCATAAGTAGGCAATAAACCTTTGTTCACCACCTCAACCGTAACCCGATTTAGACCTGGGGAAAGCGTTTCTATTTTTTGATTCACCACTTGAATTTTCGGCATCGCTTGAAGAACATCGACTACAAAAGCGGTGTGTTTATCTGCCACGGGTTTTAAATACTCCACGGGGGGATTCAACAATGCATAAGGTGCGATTCCACCTACTTCAACCGTTTTCCCTGGAAAATCAGGATGTGAAATGGATTTCCACTCCACCATAACATCGGACAGCTTTTCAGCTTTTGCCCAACGCAAAAAATCCACCATGGGATCCACCTTCTCTTTAGATGGTGCCGCTTTTTTGGCCGTATCCGCCGGAACCCACCAACCGGGTGTCGAGAAGCTGAATCGTCCTGCATGATAATACGCTGTTTGGGCAAAATTACCTTTTGTCATGGGCAATTCAGGTGCATTTTTTTCGGATACCTGCTGATTGTACCATTTGCTAACTTGGCCATTCACCTCGGCATCAGGCTCCAACCAACCGATCGGAATTCGACGACCTGCTTTGGTCCGATCAAATTTAGGTGCCACGGTTAAATTATTGGCTGGGCCGAACGTCAACGTGGCAAAGATATTGGGATGCTCATACAAAAACTCCAAGATCGCTTGCGTCTCTTTTTCAGAGGCCGTGTACGTTCCTGCTCCATCTTCAAAAATGGGATAGTCGAAGGTAAAGTTCTTGTCAATGTTTACTCCCCCAGGGCCGTCCTCGTTCCATTGGCCATCCCGATCATTATCGATCCCTTCTGTGAGGACAATGTGAGTACCTACTTGCTTTTTGCTTGGATCGGCTGGAATCATGACCGCCGGGTTATCTGGATGAGTAATAAACGTACCTGTTGGATCTAGGATACGCATGAAGGTGATTTTTCCATCCCCATTCAAATCTTCCGGACCGTCTTCATCGACACGCCCATCTCGATCGCCGTCGAATGGTGTGGCATTGGTCGACTTCGTCATTTTCACTTTGGCGGTAATGGCGTCAAGTGCATCTGGAGAACCAACGGGAATGATGTAAACTGTTTTAGAAGCTAAGAGGGCCTTGACATCGGCAGAGGCATGTGTCAAAAGTTTTTCGGTTACCTGAACGGCCAATTCAGTACCTGCGAGATGTTCTCCATTGACGCCAGCTAAAATCAGAAGTGCTGGCTTGGTGGATCCCTTTTCTCCGAGTGTGACAGCCCAGATATCTTTCCCACCTGCACTTTTCCCGATGGAGGAAACCGACAAGCGGGCGGCATGATCGGTCGAAAGCTTCGTTAGCCTATTTTTCAACTGATCGTAGCTGAGGTAGTTTGACTGAGCAGAAGCCCATGTGGCCAAGCCCAGAAAACCCGCCAGCAACACAATTTTTCTCATAGTAATGTAATGATTGGTTGATTGTTTGCGTTATGCATGATCTACAAATTTATTAAAATATGCCGCAAACCCTCAATAAACTTTCCAACCGGATAAGGATTGCGACGTAGCGTGATAAATACTAGATTTGTTCTAAACAATCAACCCAAAAGGAAATACTCATGTACAAAGCTTTTGTTTCCATCTCGCTGGTTGGCATCCTGATGGCCTGCCAAAATCAAACTAAGGAAAAAGACCCCTTCCTTGAAGAGGCTTACCAACTGCATTTGGAGGCCATTGAAATTCAACAGGATCTTGAACCGAAAATTGACTCGTTGGTCAAACTCGATTCGGTCCGCTTCGATTCTTTGCGAATAGCTTTCCAAAATTGGGAAGAAAGTCTTGTGGAAGTGCCTGGTTTTGAGCACGATCACGACCATGAGGGTCATGATCACCACCACCATGACCATGGGGCGGCACAACCAGATGTTACCCCCCAACAGATGAAGGCGATCCAAAACGAGTCTCTGCAGAATATTAAAAAATTAAAGGCTTTGGTTGAACAACCTTAAATTGCACTAAGGGTTGGCAAGGTTCTTGCAAAGTATAAATCATCAGACTTTCATGGACTGTATTGCTCCCCTTAAAGAAAAGAAGACACTTACCCTCCGTAGTGTCTTCTTGTGTTTTTTGAATGGACCGCACTTCTAGGTCGATTGTCTATCTTCCTGCATTCGGATTACATCCCCGACACGTAAAACTCCCGTCTTGAGAACCACCGTATTTTGACCGACCATTATTTTTTGGTTCTGTTTTCGATAATGAGCCAACGACTTCAAAGGCTCTGGTCCAGCCTCTAGGGTGGTGGGATCCACGGTGGTTAATACACACCGAGCACATGGTTTTACACAAGCCAGCTCGGCACTACCCGCCCAAAACTTAGTGAGGTTGTCTTCACCAAAAGCCTCTAAACCCTGGAGCACGAGATTCGGACGAAAGCGCAAAACATCCATTTTTTTTCCAGCTTCCTGACTGATTTTCTCCAAGCTGGCCTCACTTAATACGAGGATCGGGTATCCGTCGGATAAACTCGTGTGCTCTGCACCTGTGAGTTGGTATTTTGCCTCGATTGGTCGAATCGACTGATCTGGCTGAAAAAACAGCCGGACTTTCTGTTGAATGTGGTGAGAGAACCAATCATCCAGGGCATCACTTACTCGAAGGCAAGGGACCTGATCCTCCCAAATTTGAATTATGCACTCTTCGGATGTCTCGGGGGTAAAAGGAAGCCAAATTTCTTCATTGGAAGGGATATGGGTTATCCATAGGCCATCCTGCGATAGCCGGGGTTGAAATTCTCCCAAGGCACGCGTGGATCGTTGAGTTAGAAAAACGCCCGCCTCATCTGCCAAAACCCATCGACGGTCCCAAGTGAGCCCACGGGGATCGACGTCGGATTCGGTTAAGGAAATACCCCGACATGATTTAATCGGGTAAATCCATATTTGTGCGATTTGTGCCATGTGATTTAGAGAATTGGTAGATTTCTAAAACGTAATCTGGAAAGATTCTCTAAATTTAGGATCAATAATTGGATCCAATATAACCTGGAATGAAAAAAATCATGTTCTTGTGCATGTGGGCAGTTACAGCCCTTGCACAAACTCAACCTTTTACTAATTTACGGGAGGCCATGACCGCAGAAGGACGCATGAGAGGCCGCTCGGGCCCTTCGAGTGTCAACTGGATTGACCAAGGCAAAGCTTTTTCCTTTATAGACAAGCCAGGTTCCATCGTCAAATTCGACCCATTGACCAAACAGACTCAATCTGTTTTCGTGGCAGCCGGTAAGAACTTCCCGGATACCAACCAACCCTTTACCTACGAAAGTTTTCAATGGTCTGCTGATGGACAGTTCTTGTTATTCCAAACTCGTTTTAAACCTGTTTGGCGTTATTCTGGTGATGCCGATTATTTTTTATATCAAATTTCAACAGGCCAATTCACCAAAGTAGCCGAAGGTGCCCGTACGGCTGAGCTTTCCCCGGATGGCAAGAAAGTAGCCTATGAAAAAGAAGGAAATCTATTTGTCCTGCATCTCTCTGACCAAAAGTTGCAGCAATTGACCTTTGATGCTACCTCCACCATCTACAATGGACGCTTTGGTTGGGCCTACGAGGAAGAATTTGGTTTGGTTCAGGCCTGGACATGGTCTCCTGACAGCCAATTTATAGGGTTTTGGCATTCCGATGAAAGTCAGGTACCTATTTATCAAATGTCTGATTTTCAGGGCATGCATCCGTCCTTTCAAAAAATCCCCTATCCACGAGTTGGGGATCCTAATATTCAAGTCAAAATCGGTATCCTCGACCTAAAAGGACAACCGACCACCCAATGGGCTGAGTTTGAATTACAAGATGGGTATGTACCTCGTATTTATTGGACCTCCAAGTCAGGTCAGTTGGCCATCCAGCACCTCAATCGGGCTCAAAATCACCTAACTTTGTATTTTACCCAAGCCACCACCGGCAAAACCACCAAAATACTAGAGGAGAAGGATGAGAAAGGGTGGGTCGATGTATTTGATTTTTTCGCCAATACCAATGACCTTATGTTGTTTCCGGCGGGGCGGAACGAGTTTTTTTGGGTTTCAGGTCAGTCGGGGCGCCAGCACATAGAAGTGTATTCTTACGAAGGAAAGAAGGTACGAACCTTGACACAAGGCGACTGGGATGTAACGAGCCTTCAGGCGTTTGATGCAGTCAATAATCGAATCTTATACACATCTACGGAAGCATCTCCGCTCGAGCGCCATGTTTTTGCTGTGTCAGTGGATGGAAAAACCAAAACCAGGTTAACCACGGAGCCGGGGGTTCATCGAGTTAATGTTGCCCCGCAAGGCACCTATTTTATCGATTCCTATTCTTCCCTAGAACAACCCAGAAAAGTGGTTTTACGCCAGGCCAAAGGTCAAATTGTACATACTTTCGAAGAAAATACAGCCGTTGGGGAATACATCCAAAAAATTCCATTTGCCCGTCGCAACCTTCAGAAAGTGGTAAGCCGAGATGGTCAATCCTTGGATATTTATGTTGTGAAACCTGTCAACTTCGATCCAAATAAAAAATATCCTTTGGTACTCACCATTTATGGAGGTCCTGGTTCACAATCGGTTTATAACGAATGGGCTGGCAATGGTTGGGAACAATGGTTGGCCCAGCAGGGATATGTAGTGGCATCGGTCAATAACCGAGGAAGTGGTGGATATGGCCAAGCGTTCATGCAGAAGGTTTATCAAAACCTCGGTTTCTGGGAATCGCAAGATTTTGTGGATGTAGCCCAAACCTTGGCGAAAGAAAATGCATGGATTGATGGGAAAAACATGGCGATTCAGGGTCATTCCTATGGTGGATTCATGAGTTCCTATACCCTGTTACACCACCCAGGGGTGTTCAAGGTGGGTTTAGTGGGTGCCCCTGTGACTGACTGGCGTTTATATGATAACATCTACACCGAACGCTACATGGGCTTGTTGAAAGAAAATGAAGCTGGCTATCAGAAAACGATTTTGGCTTCCAAAGCAAAGAATCTACAAGACAACATGTTGCTTGCCCATTCCATGATGGACGACAACGTACATGTGACCAACACATTCCAACTTGTCAAAGGGTTAACCGACGCAGGCAAAGATCTTGATTTACGCATTTATCCTCCCGGAAATCATGGAGTTGCCTATAGTCTGGAAAGTAGAATCCTCTTATATCAAACCTATTTTGATTACCTTGAGCGACATCTCAAAACAAAATAAAAAAAACGGCGAGCTTGATCTAGTAGGCTCGCCGTTTTATTTTCGAATCAATCCATCGAAAATCTGAACCCAATTCCAAACTTGATTGACCAAAAAAGCGTTTGCAGGGTATGGATAGAAAACAGAAAATCACAGCATGGCTCAAACGAATGGGATGGGCAGGTTTTTTCTTCTTTTTAATCAAAGGTGTAACTCTTTACATCATCTTGCCCTACCTTTTGGCCAAAGGGATCATACAGTGTAATTGAACATGAGCGAAATCGTATTTGACTTTAAATCCAAAATTCCTTTACTCCCCCAAGAACCCGGCATTTACCAGTATTTAGGCAGTGAAGGAGAGGTCATCTATGTGGGTAAGGCCAAGAATTTAAAAAATCGAATCAGTAGTTATTTCTACAACTACTCCCGCCATGACCGAAAGACCCGTCGGTTGGTGCAGCAGATTCGGGAAATTGAATACACCGTTGTTCCTACTGAATACGATGCGCTTTTATTAGAGAATACCTTGATCAAGGAATTTCAACCCAAGTTCAATATTCTATTGCGCGATGATAAAACCTATCCCTACGTTTGTATCACACATGAACGCTTTCCCCGGGTGATCACCACGCGTCGAATTGAGGATCGTCGAGTGGGTAAAATGTATGGACCTTATGTGAATGCTAAAGCTATGTATGCGCTGCTGGATATGTTCACCCAGCTTTTCACATTACGGACCTGCAAGTACAATCTATCCCAGGCGAATGTAGAGGCGAGAAAATATAAAATCTGCCTCGAGTATCACATCGGAAATTGCAAAGGCCCATGTGAAGGATTGCAGACGGAGGAGGCATATCAAAAAGAAATTGATCAAATCCATCAAATCTTAAAAGGAAATGTTGGCCCCGCCAAAGTCTATTTTCAAGAAAAAATGATGGCAGCCGCCGAAAAATATGCTTTTGAGGAGGCACATCAATATAAGTTAAAGCTGGAATACCTAGAAAATTACCAAAGTAAGGCCACGGTGGTGAATCCATCGATCGTGGATGCCGATGTTTTCAGCATTCAATCAGATGAGAATTTTGCCTTCATCAACTACCTTAAAATCAACAACGGTACCATTACCCAAACCCAAACCTTTGATGTTAAGAAGGTGATTGAAGAGAGCGATGATGAGATTCTGACTTCGGTTATTTTTGATATACGACAAAAATATCAATCGGAAGCCAAAGAAATTATTTGTAATATTCCATTGACCTTGGATCTCAAAGTTCACGTCACAATTCCTCAAATTGGGGATAAGAAAAAACTCATCGAAATGTCGCTTCGTAATGTCATGTATTACCGTCATGAGAAAGCGGAGCGTGATGCCATCGCCCAGAGTGGTGCGACGAATCGCCGAGATCGGGTCTTAATAAAACTAAAACAAGATCTTCAACTCACCGATCTCCCCCGCCGCATTGAATGTTTTGACAACTCCAATATCCAAGGCACCAACCCGGTTTCAGCCATGGTTTGCTTCATCAATGGCCAACCCTCCCCTCGAGATTATCGGCATTACATTCCAAAAACCGTAGTTGGACCCGACGACTTCGCCACCATGCGAGAAGTAGTAGAACGACGCTATGCTCGAGTACTGCAAGAGGAAGATGAACTACCCAACTTGATTATCATTGACGGTGGAAAAGGACAATTATCTGCCGCTTGCGAAGCGCTAAGAGCCGTCGGACTGTATGGAAAAGTCCCGATTATCGGTATTGCTAAACGCTTGGAAGAAATCTACTTCCCAGAAGATAGCCTACCCATTTACATTGATAAAAAATCGGAGTCATTAAAACTAATTCAACGTTGCCGGGATGAGGCGCACCGCTTTGGTATCACACACCACCGCAACCGGCGAAGTAAGAATTTTCTCATTTCCTCCCTGGAGTCGGCTCCGGGAATTGGGAAAAACACAGCCACCAAAGTGTTGCAACATTTTAAAACCATTTCCCAAATCAAACAATCTCCAGACGAAGAGCTCATCGCCTTGGTAGGGAAAGATAAGGCCCGCCGCATCCGCGACTTTCTTGAGGCGGAGTCTTAATTAACGAAGGTAGTATATACCGTTTCATCGAATCCCACAATGACCTGCCCTTGCCACTCGATGATAGGACGCTTGATCATGGAGGGTTGTTGAATCATTGCAGCCTGAGCAGCTTCTTTTGACTGTATGGCAGCTTTTACCTCATCGGGTAATTTGCGATAGGTTGTCCCAGCCCGATTGATTAGCTTTTCCCACGAGTGAATGGTCATCCAATCTGCTAGCTTTTCGGAGGATATCCCTTTTTTCTTGTAGTCATGAAAAGTATAAGTGATGCCATGCGCATCCAACCACTGACAAGCTTTTTTGACGGTTGAACAATTCGGTATTCCGTAAACGACCATGTTAATTCCAGATTTAAAAAATGAGTGGGAGGCAAATTTAATTACCTTTGTTCAGTAAAAATAAAAGAACCCGTTGCGACGTATGAAATTTTCTTTGATCCTTTCGGCTACCTTTCTTTTTTTGATGGGTTGCCAGTCGAAACCCCAAGAAGCCAATGCCAATGTGCAGGTCAATCCCAACGAAATTACCTGGATCCCAAACATTCAAGATGCATTTGCCTTGGCCAAAAAACAAAATAAATTGGTATTTGTCGAATGTTATTCTCCCACCTGCCCGGTATGTCAAACCATGGAACCTCTGTTTAAAAACAAGGAGGTGGCAACATTTTACAACGAAAACTTTGTGAGTTATAAATTAGATGTCGGGAATCAAGAACAAGTGGCCTTCTTAAATCAAAAGAATATTTTTCTACCTTCTTTTCCCCAGTTTTTATTTTTTGACTCAGACGGTAATTTAGTGCACCAAGGGGATGTCATCAACACAGCAGCCTCGATCAATGGAGTAGCCAAAGTCGCCTTGGATCCTGCCAAACGAGCGTCTAGTTATGCCGACCGACTGGCTAAAGGAGAGGCCTCGATCGAGTTTTTGGCCGCGTATGCCAACTATGCCCTCGTAGCCAAGGATACCGTAGCCAACTTACAAGCAGCCAATAAACTTTTTGAAATCTACCCAAAAGAAAAGCTTGGCTCCCAAGAAAGCTGGAAATTAACTAAAAAGAGTGTGCGGGATATCGACAATGGTTTTGCCAAGTATTGGTTTGATCATGTGCCACAGGCAGCGGCCTATGAAAAGGCGGAAGGCCACGAAGGATTGGAGAACAATATATTAGGGGCTATCATTCAGGCTTCCTTGTATAGCCCCCGTGGATTACAATATTCCACCGCGCAAATTCAGCGAGTGAAATCATTGATGGGCAAAGCGGGTGCTGGACAATACTCGGAAGGCGTGACCTGGGAGTATGAAATCCGGGCGCTCATTCGTGAAAACAAAGCATCGCAAGCACTGCCCATTGGGGCTCGAATGTACGAGCGTTACAAACAAAACCCTCCCTCGGTGATCTACATTGCCAAAGTTTTCAATGACTTGTATCCAAATGCAAGTTATACTTCACAAGTAAAAACGTGGATGAACGCCGTGAAGCCGCTGATCCAAGCCGATAAAGAATGGGCTGACTTCTACCTTGAGTGGGCACGCTTGCATCAAAAATCAGGAGATTTAGTTGAGGCAAAAAAGGCCGGTGAACAAGCAAAAGGTTATGCGAGCAAAGCCAACATTCCGTTGGATCGTTTCATGAAATTCTTACAGACTATTTAATGGGCAGTAACCATGGCGAACAAAACCCAACCGACCGATCAATCTCTGACGATCTTTCTAGACCAATGGGTGGAGCAGGAATGGAAGCGGGAGGAAAGTCGCCAACTGATAAGTTCTATGCAACAATGGACGGGCCTCCCACCTATTTTGTGGGGTCCGTCCATTATTGGATTTGGTCGATATCAGTACACCTATGCCAGCGGACATTCGGGTGAAGCACCTCTCCTTGGATTTTCTCCCCGAAAATCAGCATTTTCCCTCTATGTGTATACGCCTGGTCCTATAACCGATTCCCTATTACCATCGCTCGGAAAATTCACGATGGGAAAAGCCTGTATCTACGTAAAAAAAATCTTGGATATCGATTTGGGCATTTTGGAACGCCTATGTAAAGCTACCATAGAAGAGCTTGAACAACGCCATTCGATTGTTCCTTAATTGGATTTGACTGCAATGACCGAAATCTCTACGTTGACATCCTTAGGTAGTTTGGCAACTTGTACAGTCTCACGAGCAGGGGGATTTTCCTGGAAATATTGACCATATACTTCATTCACTTGTCCGAAATCATCCATATTTTTCAGGAAAATAGAAGACTTCACGACATCCGAAAATGTTAAACCCGCCTCAGCCAAAATATGGCCAACGTAGGTCAATACTTGGTGCGTTTCGGCTACGATATCACCCGAAATTGATTGTTCCACCGCGATCTGACCTGAAACAAATAACGTATCTTGTATGAAAACAGCCTGACTGTACGGACCAATGGGTGCGGGCGCCTGGCTAGTAAAAATGATTTTTTTTGCCATCTTATAAATTAGTTTCGACCCACAAAACTAGGAAAGTATCGTGAATGCCCTTTTACTCTTCGTTAAAAATCCGCAACTAGGCCATGTAAAAACACGATTGGCCGCCAGCATCGGTCCAGAAAGTGCGCTGGAGGTATACCGCTACCTCTTGCAACACACTCGAGAGGTTGCCCTCCAGTTACCCGTTGAACGGATGCTTTTTTACTCCCAAGAGATAATCCACCAAGACGAATGGCCTACCCCTGATTTTCAAAAGTGGGTTCAAGACCCTTCACCCGACTTAGGACAAAAAATGCATTCGGCGTTTTCCTTGGCAAAAGACCAAGGATATGAAAAAGTGATGATTCTTGGGAGCGATTGCTTTCAAATTACTCCAGAAATACTTCATCATGCCTTTGAAGCGCTCGATTCTCAACCTATAGTGCTTGGCCCGGCCACTGATGGCGGCTATTATGGACTTGGGGTTAACTTTGCACAGGGTATCACCCATGCCCACCTGACCACCATTTTTCTGAATAAAACCTGGAGCCATGCCCATGTGGCCGATGAAGCCCGAGCCGCTTTTCAAAGCTGCGGATTACCTCATATTGAACTTCCCACCCTGTCGGATGTCGATGTGGAGGAGGACATCGCCCCCATCCGCCATCTTTTTCCTTGGTGATTTACCGAACCCTCAGCCATTCTGTCGTAGCTCCCAAAAGTCCAGATGAAGAAAACCCTTGGAGATCCAATCGAAAATCAGACGCGATATCCGAAGTAAAGAATCGCAAAGTTGCCTTCCCCTCTTGGTTTGTTTTAAGTATGGGTGCCCAAAACAGAGTAGTTCGAAAGTCGGGACGAATCATCACGTCCGGTTGATCGTATCGTGGAGAATAAAACGATTTCGACATATAGTATCCTTCGATTTCGGTATTCAACGTTCCTGATCGATCCTTTTGCCAACTTGTTTCTTGATCCAACCGACCGGTTTTGGAGAAAACCGAAATAATACCACCTCGAGCTTGATCTCCATACATCACCGATCCTTGTAGGCTTTTGACTACTTCTACGCGGTCGACCAATTGAATATCCAATGCCAATAACGTCTCCATCGTGACGGGGGCTCCATCCAATAAAAACAAAGGATTGGAGGATACTTGCATCGACTGCCCCATGGTGCGGATGGACACCTTCGGATTCATTCGATCCCCGACCACCGTAACGCCTGCCACTCGCCCTCGCAACAAATCGAAAACCGTCAATGCCGACGGACTGGCGTCGCCTTTCACGACGGCTTCCGGACGAGCATACAAAACGCGGGGGTCCCGAACGGGCTCTTTTATCACCTTCCCCACGACCTGCACCTCATTGAGGTCGATTCCCTGATCCAACCGGAAATTTGCGGATTGAGAGAGATGATTCAGATTAAAATCTCCTAAAACCTTGCTGCTCACCGACTTCGATGGCCATGTACAAATGGAAGTAGGTAAAATTTGAGCTGAATAAACGGGATTCGCCTCGGGATTCAGTCGAATTTTGGCTTTCAGATCCTCCCCCGAGGCATCTTTCGCTTGAATCATTACAGGCTGATTTCCCTGAAAGTCCAATCCGTAGAACATGAAATCTCCAGAGGCATCCGCCGAACCGGTCAGAAATTGTTGAGTCGAATCTTGTCCAATTAAAAGAGAAATAACCGCTTCCTCCCCGATGGCCTTCCCACTGGGTCGAGCGACCTCACCGGAAATCACTAAACCGCGTTCCAACATATGAGGTGTGGCGGGCCAGGCTTCTTGCAAAACATTTTTCCAAGTAAATTTACGCCATCCTTGCGTCATGAGCAGGATATCGAGGTGATAGGCAGCTTTCCGGTTGGTCGGGTCAAAATAGTAGTTGGGTTGATACACAGCGCCTTTGACCTCCGAGGTGAGCAACAGATTCGACACTAGGTTTTCCATTTCAGCCAATCCTAGTACTTGGCGACTATCAACAAGGGAGAGCGAGAAATTTCCTTCCACCGGTTGATTTTCCTTATTTTTGGCTTCAATATCCAGAATTACCTCTTGTCTGGTTCGAAATTCTTTTTGATTGAGCTTCAATTGGAATTGTATTTCTTGTTCCCGTGGAATGAAAACCAGACGTTCAGCATGAGGCCGGTGGGCCGCATCGAAAACCGTGATCTGAGCAACTCCCTCCGGAAACTTATCTTTTGGGATATTCACTAATGTATTTTGGACTCCCGCAGGAATGGTTCCTGCATAAAAGACTACACCACGCGACTGGCCGATGATGTACAAAGCTGAATTAGGTAGTCGATTTTGTACATTGATCCGAATCAGATTTTTGTTCGAAACATTATCCACCACCCAACTTACGCCTTCATTCAAAATGGTAGGAACTGGAATCATTTGTTGTTGGCCTAAACTATCTTGGACGACGATCCGGACAGAGTCTGGGTGAGTTGGGCGCCAATAGAAAAATCCCATGCCTTGATGTTGGCTTTTAAAAGTTTGGAGGGTGTCTTGATTGGTTGAAATCAGCCACCCAGTCACCGGAACACCTTTACCCGACGGTTGAGTGGCCTTGAAGGCAATTCGATTGTCGACGCCGGCCAGCAATTGGCCTCCTTCGGGAAATAATTGAAAATCAAAGGGAAGGGATTCTTGGGTGTTGGGGACTACTACCTGAGATTTTTTAGCAGGTTGTACTAGAATATCCCGATTAAAAAACAAGTCGGGAGGTAAATTTTGCATCCACCGGGTATATGCACGAAGCCGATACAAACCTGGGGCGAGGGTATCGGGAAGTGTCATGTCGCCCGTTCCTGTTCCTTGATTCAATTTTAGAATTCGGCGGGCAACCCTCATTCCTGACTCATTTTCCAACAAATCGACATACAAAGGTATACTCAGTGTATCGGGCTGATGCAGTACCCCATCGACTAAATAGGCTTTCATCCAAATTGTCTCTCCGGCCGAGTAATAAGGGCGATCGACATGAAGAAAGGTTTTCTCGCGGGGAAATGTCTGATTGTAGAGTTCAATTTTCTGAATAAGCTTTTTCAAGGGATCTTCCTCCATGGAAGGAAGGATTAGGGGCCATACTAGCCCTAATAAAAGAGTAATCATGGAAGATTATTGAGTTAGTTCGTTATCTATACTTAATAACTTAAACATACGTATAAATAATTAGGAAAAAGAAAAAAGCAAAGAATTAATTCTTTGCTTTCTCAAACTTTCAAAATATCAATTGCATGTATCTTTTCCTCAAGTCGCCGGTTGGTGCTCGGGGCGGAGAAGGTCGTTAACGGTTTTGACCGGATTGAAGGTGATGAGCGGCACTTCGACAAAAAGGGTGTTCCAGTCCGACATGGAGCCGTTCCATAGACCTGGCAGCTCTTGGGCTTTGAGTGATTTCCCGCTTTGTGATTTTTCGGTGATGAATCCAGTCTGAGGATCACGGAAATCCAACAGAGGGAATTTCTCTTTTTTATGATTCTTGGGGGCGCAGATCAAGTCCACAGGATTGAAATGAGACGCCTCCTGAAAAATCTGCTTCTGCCGCGCATTCTTTAAATTAATTTGGGCTGATTCCACAATTTGGAGAGACACCGATCCGTCCGGATTTTTGGCCCAAAACGGTCCACCACCCGGTTCACCCACATTTTTCACCATACCACAAACCCGCAATGGTCGATTCACTTTGCGCCGAACGTACGCCAATTTTTCTTCCATCGGCCAGGTACGATATCCTTTGGGAGGCTGAATTCCCAGCTCATTCTTCAAAAAGCGAGCTACTTGTTGAACGGTGTAGGCGGTTACTTCAGGCTTCTCCAAACGTTTCGCAAATTTAAACAACTGCTTTTGATAACTCAGCAACAATCCCGCTAATGCTTTTTTGTATTGTACGGTGGTATCTTTTAGGTGATCGGGCACCACATTGTCGATATTTTTGATAAAAATAACATCCGCCTCTTGGTCATGCAGGTTTTCCAGCAAAGCCCCATGGCCTGCAGGACGGAACAACAAAGAGCCATCAGCTTGGCGGAATGGATTGTTTTTTCCATCCACTGCGATGGTATCTGTTGAAGGTTTTTGTTCCGAAAATGAAATTTGGTACTTTACCTGAAACTTCGCCTCGTAGACAGGTAAAACTTTCTGTATCAACGATTTAAATTTCTTTTTGTGTTCGGGAGAAACCGTGAAGTGCAATCGGACTTTCCCTTGAGAAGCGGCATAGAGTGCACCTTCGACCAAGTGTTCCTCTACAGCCGTTCGAACGCCATCTGGATAGGCATGAAATTCCAACAAACCCTTGGGCATTTGGCCGTACTGCAAACCCTCCTCACCGAGCAAGGCCTGGATGGTGGCTATGTCACCCTCCCCCAGTTGAACCGCTTTTAAACTTGGGTAGAACGCAAATTTTCCCACCTTTTCCAAAAATTGCTCCACGGAAGCATCTTTCTTGCCTTCTTCCAACGCCGCAAACAAGGATTTAAACATACGGCTCGCCGCACCGGAGGCAGGTACAAACTTCAGCAATTTTTTCTTGGCTGACTCTTTTTCAAAGAGAGCGATGTACGTTTCCAGAGCTTGGTTATCCAGCTGAACGATGCCTTGTCCTACGGTAGCTGCCGCTTTCACGGCCAAAAAAGGAAAACCTTGTTGAAAATACGAAATTTGAGTTTCTATGTCAGCTACCTGACTACCACGTTTTTGGATTTGTTCGAGGTCACGGTCTGTAAACAGATCGGTTGATGATTTCATAATCAAGAATAGGGGTTGGTTGAACCTTTAAGGGAATTGGTCAAAAATAAACAAAAAGTCCAAGTTTCACCTATCCATCTACCCCTTCTTTGCTGAAATATTTGTTTTTTTGTTACCTCTTTTGAAACCAAAATATGACAAATACCCGATTTTTATTCGAATCCACCCAAGAAGCCTCACGTTCTTTATCCATTTCCTCGGATTCCGCTCGGCAACAACTTTTACTGCACTTGGCAGATCTTCTAACAACGGCTATTCCTAGGATTCTGGAAGCAAATGAAAAAGATCTCTTGAAAATGGATCCCCAAGATTCTAAATTTGATCGATTGGTCTTAAACCATGACCGATTGGCCCAGCAGATCGATGCTATACGGTCTATCGCCTCTTTGCCGGATCCACTTGGGCAAGTCATCCTCGAACGACAACATGCCAATGGATTGCACATCCAAAAGGTGACCGTCCCGTTGGGGGTAATTGGGGTCATTTACGAATCAAGACCCAACGTAACCCTTGATGTGGCCAGCCTTTGTTTACGGTCCGGAAATGCCTGCATACTCAAAGGAGGGAAAGAAGCTTGGGAAAGCAATCAGGCGATGGTAACCGTACTAAAACAGGCTTTGGTTGATTTTCAAATGCCAACTGCCTGTGTCACGTTGCTTCCACCCGACCGATCGGTTGTGGATGATCTGCTAAAGGCCACCGAATTTGTGGATCTCATCATTCCCCGAGGTTCTCATGGATTGATCCAACATGTTCGTCAAAATACCTTGATTCCCACCATAGAAACGGGTGCGGGCGTTTGTCATACGTTTGTCGAGGCCAAAGCTGATGTGAATATGGCCGTCCAAATTATTGTCAATGCCCGGGTATCAAGACCTTCCGTTTGCAACTCGTTGGATACGATTTTAGTAGATGGAACCGTTTGGCCCGACTTAGCTCCTATCCTATTACCTGAACTGGAGAAACATCAGGTTCGATTAAAAGCCGATGCCTTGTCTTTTCCCTTGATCCAAACCTTAGGATATCCAGACATTGCATTGGCTCAGGCGAGCGATTTTGGCATGGAATGGCTATCCCTTACGCTATCCATACGGATTGTTTCGGGGCTTGAACAAGCCTTACAGCATATTCGTGAACATTCCTCAAAACATTCCGAAGCGATCATCACGCAAGATCCAGAGATTGCTGAACAATTTTTACAACAAGTGGATGCGGCAGCGGTTTATCACAATGCCTCAACACGTTTCACAGACGGGGGCGAAATGGGTCTCGGGGCCGAAATTGGTATCTCCACCCAAAAGTTACATGCCCGAGGACCATTTGCATTGGAAAAACTGGTCACTGAAAAATGGATTGGCCGGGGCACAGGCCAAGTTCGTTGATAGGAACATTCCCGGTCAAGGATTTGTTATTGAAGCAGATATCGTAGAAAACCATGAAATCGTTTCTAGCACTTTTCCTCCTATTGGTAGCCCTTTTACCCTCCCAAGCCCAATCACCGGTATATCGAAATTTGGTGATGGAGGGAGGGGGAATTAAAGGCATTGCCTATGGCGGTGCTTTGGCCGAATTAGAGTCGCGAGGTGTATTACAATCCATTACACGGGTGGCCGGCACCTCGGCAGGTGCGATTCAAGCTGCCCTCTTTGCTCTGGGTTATAATGCGGATGAAATCACCGAAATTATTCACTCTACGCCGATTGAATCATTCAATGACGACGGATTCATCGTGAAGGGTACCAAACGTTTATTGAAAAAATTTGGTTGGTATAAAGGGGATGCATTTCATATGAAAATGCTAACGTTGATCGCCCAACGGACAGGCAATCCTAATTTGACTTTTGCTGATCTCCATGAACTTGCCAAAACCTATCCGTTTCGTGATTTATATGTCACCGGTGCTAATTTAACAGAACAACGTATTGAGATTTTTTCGCATGAGACATATCCGACCATGCGGATTGCCGATGCAGTCCGGATTTCCATGTCCATTCCTTTATTTTACGAAGCCATATGGCTCGATTCCAAAGGAAAAGTTTGGGAAGATGGATGTGCTGAATGTCAATTATTTGTGGATGGAGGTTTATTGATGAATTATCCGGTTGAGGTGTTTGACCGACCTGAATTCATCAAAAATATACACAATACGGGTGAAAAACCTTTCAATACCGAAACCATTGGCCTTCGATTGGAACGGTGTGACCAAATTGATTACGATCTGAATCAGAATCAGACGATCGCCCCTCGGACTATCCAAGACTTTGGAACCTATATGTCGGCATTATCAGGCTTATTGATGCGAAATGTAGCTCCTCCACATCCTCGGGATCCGGAGCGCACAATTTACATCAATGACCTCGGATTTAGCTCCATGCCTCGAAAAGTGCCGGTAACAGAAAAAGAAATGTTATTGAATTCAGGTCGACAGGCTGTTCTTGAATTCTTTGCCTTAAGAAATGAAATAAAAGATCCATCAATTGATTAAAAATGAAAAACCCGAGTTAATGACTCGGGTTTTTCATTACATATCATCCTCACTACTAGCGTAATACGAGTCGATATACAGTCTCTTGTTACTTTTCACGCGCTTATCTGACTTGCCAGTAGGTGCCTTCACCCCTCTTTTTCCGTCAAAATCATAAAAGTCATTTGTTAAGCTAGTTCGCTTTACATCATACTTGCCTTTGTTCCGAGAATTCATGCATTGAAAGATTAAACATGGCCCTAATTAAAAAATAATTTTGGACTTTACAAAACAATCGAAATTAACTTTTTAACCGCCGTTCCTCCATGAATAAACCTCATATTCAAAATTAAATACCGCCAAATAGAAGCTGGTCAAAATTAAATTATTTCACCAAAGACTTCAGCTTTGGCAAGACCACCTTCTTTCCATTTTTGTTGGTAAGCCCATACACCACAGCGCCCAATGCCACCGCGGCTAACCCCCAGATGATTCCTTTTTTCATAACCTGAATTGTTTTTAGTTTGAATGAATTAGCTTTGTTGTATAAACGATTGTGCGAAACAAAAAGTTGTTACGCTACTTTATTTTTTAAGAAAATTTTAAGAATACAATTTGGCAACCAAAGAAATGGAAAACACCTCACGCATGGAGGGCATGGTCATGCGATCTACTGGTTCATGGTACGATGTTCGATTGGCAGACGGTTCAATTTGGCCGTGTCGTTTGCGAGGGAAATTCAAAATCAAGGGATTGAAAGTGACCAATCCTATTGCCGTGGGTGACCGCGTTTGGGTTCAGGCGGAAGAGGGGGAAGAACAACGAGGTGTCATTCTGGACATCCAGTCCCGAGAAAATTATTTGGTCCGAAAATCGGTTCATAAAACAGCGCATGGCCATCTTCTAGCTACCAATTTGGATCAAGCGGTATTGATCATTACCCTGACATTTCCTCGGACTTCTTTGGGATTTGTGGATCGTTTTTTGGTGTCGGCGGAGTCATTTCGTATCCCCACCCGGCTTGTATTTAATAAGATCGATCTCATGCCTCAAGAAGCGCTGGATTATCAACAAGAATTGGCTGAATTATACGAACCATTGGGGTATCCGTGTCACTTTATATCGGCACTGCAAGGGATTGGCATGACCGAATTACGAGAGGCATTGAATCAGAAAGTCACCTTAGTGGCAGGTCATTCAGGGGTGGGAAAATCGACTTTCATCAATGCCCTTGCACCTGATCTTGATTTGCGTACCTCGGAGGTATCGACTTTTGCCAACAAAGGGGTTCATACCACTACTTTTGCTGAAATGTTTGAATTAGGCCCTGAAACATACCTAATTGATACCCCTGGCATCAAAGAATTAGGACTTTTGGACATCGGCGAGGAGGAGTTAGGCCACTATTTTCCTGAAATGCGGGCCTTACTTAACTCGTGCCGGTTCCACAACTGTCGTCACGTTCATGAGCCAGGCTGTGCGGTCAAATCGGGTGTTGAGGAGGGACTTATCGCAGAAAGTCGCTACCAAAGTTACTTGAGTATGTTGGATGGGGAAGACAACCGCCGTTAATCTTCTCCCTGAATTTCAACCACTTTGAATTCCGTTCGTCGATTGACTTGGTGTTCGGTGTCATTTTTGGCATTTAAAATGATCAACTCGGTCTCTCCATACCCGCGGGCTGTCAGACGCTCTGGATCAATGCCTTTGGATACCAGATATTTCACCGCCGATTCTGCCCGACGTTGGGATAGTCTGGCGTTGTACATATCGGTTCCCTGTGCATCAGTATGGGAGCCCATTTCAATTTTAATTTGCGGATTATCTTGAAGTATCCGAACTAGCTTATCTAACTCCAAGGCTGCGTCTGGGCGGATATCAAACTTATCAAAATCATAATAGATATTTTCTAGGCGAAATGTTTTGCCTACAAACACCTGCTCGAGTGTCAACTGGGTATAGAAGGTGGTGTCGGTAACAGATTTGGTAAGCAAGGAAACGGGTATAGACCGGCCATACATTGTAAAGGCCTCCCGCTTGGTCAAATAGTTCTTCTTTTCCGCGAGGATCATGTAGTCGGTATCCGCCTGAACCGCCACCGGACCGAAGTTTCCATCCGACTGGCTAACCAACGTGGTCAAAAGCTCTTCAGAATCCTCAGTTAGCGCGTATATTTTGATGGTAGCACTATCCAAGGGGTTCCATTTTTGGGCATCGACAGGTGTTTGAATTTTTCCGGCTAGGAAATAACGAACCAGTTTGGCATCGGATGGATTTCCGGAACCGGAGGGGTTTTTAGGATCTATGGGCTTATTACCTTGTGCCAATACGGGATCCTCCTCTTCAGGTACTTCGGGAGCAGGAATCCAGTACACGTCATCATCACCGGCTCCACCAGGTCGATTGGAGGAGAAGAAAGCATTTCCATCTTCATCTAACGAAAGACCGAAGTCATCCATAGGAGAATTATAGGGAATACCTAGGTTGCGAACGGTGATTTTTCCATCAACTCGAACAGCTTCAAAAAGATCTAATTTTCCCAGACCCGGGTGGCCATCGGAGGCAAAAAACAACTTCCCATCGGCCGAAACGAATGGGAACATTTCATCCCCTGCGGTATTGATGGCCTTGCCCATATTGACAGGTTTGCCAAAACGGCCCGAGGCATCCATATTCACGCGGTAAATATCCAATCCACCACTTCCACCTGGCCGATTGGATGAAAAATAGATGGTTCGTCCATCACCTGAAAAGGCAGGCGATCCATCCCAACTGGCTGAGTCGGAGGCGGATATCCACTGCGGGCTCGTCCAACCTTCACCAGGAACCAAGCGGCTTAAGTAGAGGTCTACATCTGGAGAAAGGTCCTTACGTTTTCCCGTATTTCCTCGTGCAAACACCATCATTTTCCCATCAGGCGAAAACGCGGGAGTTCCCTCATTCCGTTCAGGATCAAATACTTGAGGGCTGAAAACCTCTGCTTGGCTGCCAAACGACAAATCTTCATTTATTTTTACTTGGTACAAGCCGACAAACGGTAAGCCATTGGCATATACTTTATCTTTTTTGGAGGCCGTAAAAACCAACTGATTTTTGAATCGAACAGGAGAAAACTCCGCCCCTGTGGTATTGATGGAGGAAACGGGATAAACAACCACATCGGGAGTTGAAACCAAAAGCTCATCCATGATTTTGAGGGTATTGATTTCCCGATTGGCGCGTTCGTTTAACACACGGTCTTGCGAACCGGCTAGGGTAAATTTTTCAAAGGAGGCCAAGGCGGCGGAATATTGTCCACTAATTTTTTGGGCATATCCGATATAAAAGATCAACTCAGGAGATGTATTTCCTGAAACTATGGCTTGCTCGTACCATCCTTGGGCTTCGGTCCAGCGATTGGTCAATCGGTAGGCATCTCCTATTTTAGTGAAGAGTTTAGATTTCTCGGAGGGCGCCAAGTCCTTTACTTTAGACAATTCTCGAATGGCCTGGTCGTAATACCCTTTTTCAAACAAGCTTAAGCCTTTTTTATAACTTTGTAATTGACCCATCACAGGGATTTGGGAAAGCGACAACCAAGTGATGAAGGAAAATAGACGCCAAAGTTTGCTCATGTGGACTAAAAAGGTTAACCTAACAAATAAACGAAGAATTTTTTGGAAATGTTGCAAAAGGAGTGGCGAGACCTCGATTTCAAATCGATAAGCGTAGGCTTATTGGCTACCGTTCTTATTTCACTACTCGCGGGATCGACATCGGCCATTTTTTTAATAGGCTTGGAATGGGTGGCCGAGCAACGGGAAAATCAACCCATTTGGCTTTTTTCCCTCCCGGTGATCGGCCTATTGGTTGTGTTCATTTACCAATATGGAGATCAGACAGTTCAAGAAGGCAACAAGGCTTTGGTTAAAGCACTTGCAGGAAATCAGACACGTATTTCCTGGAAGATGTCGGTTTGGGTTTTGATTGGCACCTGGCTGACCCACCTTGGGGGAGGATCCGCCGGTCGCGAAGGAACCGCCGTTCAAATGGGAGGTAGTTTGGCAGACCAATTGACCAGATGGCTCCCAAAACACCGTACATTTTTGATACAGTCGGGCATAGCAGCCGGATTTTCTTCGGTGTTTGGAACCCCACTTGCGGGTATGTTTTTTGCTTATGAGCTGACCTCTGATCGAAAATGGTATCATCTTCCTTGGGTCGCTCCGGCAAGTTACGGTGCCCACTGGGTCTGCTCTGATCTTTGGCATGTACATCACAGTGTGTATCCTACCCTATCCGGTTCATTGTCTCATTGGGACCTTTCCACCATAGCCTACACGGCCGCCTTGGCCCTCTTGATTGGAGCGATGGCTCAAGTTTTCAAACGGGTTTCTTCTTTTCTGAAAGCCCTACCTGATTGGGTGCCTAACCCATACGTGCGTGTGGCTTGTGGTGGTCTCGGACTAGCGCTAGCGTTTCAAAGTACTTGGTCAATTCCGTTTCATGGTTTGGGCGTGGAGTGGATTCAAAAAGCTTTTGTGCAACCTTTGCCTTGGTACTTTGGCTTGACCAAGCTCCTATTGACCCTTTTGACCCTCTCCATTGGTTTCAAAGGAGGTGAAGCCACTCCCCTCTTTTTCATTGGTGCCATGACAGGTAATTCGTTGGCGCAATGGATACCAATGGAGGCACCTTTAGCCACAGGGCTAGGGTTTGTCGCACAATTTGGGAGTGTTGTAGCCGCCCCTTGGACAGCCATGTGCATGGGATATGAGTTGTTCGGATGTATCCCAATACATTTACTGGGACTGGCATGTTGGGGAAGTTATTGGATGGCCGGACGAAAGGGAATCTACCAACCCTGAAAAAAAATCCGTACCTTTGCCGACGCTTTTTAGGAAGGTCCTAAAAAGTTGAAATGATGTTAAACACCTAAGGAAATCATGACAACGGAACAGTTGAAAGATTTGAAGGCCAGAGTGTCGGCTTTGAGGAGGTATCTTTGACTACGATCAACGCGTAGAAAAACTCTCAGATTTAGAAAATCAACAAGCACAGCCTGAATTTTGGAATGATTCAGAGCATGCTCAAAAAGTAGTAAAGGAAATCCAGATCCTAAAAAACTGGACGGAAGCTTATTTGGAGGCAGAAAATGCCATTGGTGATTTAGAAACCTTGCATGAATTCTTTCTGATGGAAGAAGTTTCGGAGGAAGAATTGGCTGAGGAACGAGCAAGGGCTGAAAAGATCATTGAAGCGTTGGAGCTTAAAAAAATGCTTTCGGCAGAGGAAGATCAATTCTCGGCGATTGTCGAAATCAATTCGGGAGCGGGTGGAACCGAGAGCCAGGATTGGGCGAGTATGTTGTATCGGATGTACCTCATGTGGGCTCAAAAACATGGGTACAAGGTCACGCAAGTGGATTGGCAAGATGGAGATGGAGCTGGAATAAAATCGGCTGCATTGAAAATTGAAGGTCCTATGGCGTATGGTTATTTGAAATCTGAAAATGGTGTTCACCGAATGGTTCGGATCTCACCATTTGATTCGAATGCTCGGCGTCATACCTCTTTTGCTTCCGTTTACGCCTATCCTTTGGTTGACGACTCCATTGAAATTGACATCAAGGATGCGGATATTGAGATTCAAACCTCACGATCTGGAGGGGCGGGTGGACAAAATGTAAACAAAGTGGAGACGAAGGTGCAGCTTACGCACAAGCCATCTGGAATTGTTATTGTCTGTCAGATCGAGCGAAGTCAACATGCCAACCGTGAACATGCCATGAACATGTTGAGATCTAGGTTGTATCAGATTGAATTGGAGAAACGAAATGCTGCCCGAGCGGACATTGAGGCCTCCAAGAAAAGAATTGAGTGGGGATCACAAATACGAAACTATGTGTTTCACCCCTACAAGCTTGTCAAAGATGCCCGGACGGGGCATGAAACCTCCGATGTTCAATCGGTCATGGATGGCGATTTGGATGATTTCATCAAAGCTTATTTAATGCTTGACTGACCCATTGCTGGTTATAAAAAAATCCCTAAATCTGCCGATTTAGGGATTTTTTTTGAGGAGAAAGTATGGAGATTGAATTAAAATTCATAGACTTTCACCTCCGGCTTTCCAATTTTTCGACGTTTTACTTCGTATAATCTATTGTAGATGGATTCATCCAAAGGGCCCTCCAGGACCGTTTTCTCAGCCAAGCCATTGATTACATGGTGGATGGTGTTGCTATGGCCAACGATGACAACATTGGAATTAATTCCTTTGAGGGAGTCAATCAATCGAGTTTGGTTATTAGGATCATAGATTTGGATAGGAATGGCTAATCTTTCAGCCAAAGGCAAAACCGTATGCTTGGTTCGGGTAGTCTCGGTGGAAAAAATACCTTGGATTTCACGGTAGGCTAAAATGCCACGTAATCTTTTGGCTCGGGCCTCACCAAGTTCTGTCAGCGGGGGATTATCGGCAATGGAGGTATTTTTTTCCGCGTGACGCACCACAAAAAAGGATTGGCAATACCCTTTAAAATGACATAATAGTAGGACACTGACGAAAAACAGTGGTTTCGACATCGTTAATTCGTAAAATTGAAAATTGAATAGACAATTGGAATTCAATTTTACGAACTATTTTTGAAAAGGAGGGTAAAATCCCTCCTGTTTTTATCGAACGGCAAAACGAAGACTTAAACCTACATCGCCTAGGTAGAGGCCTGGGTTCCCGATGATCTGAAACGCCGGTTTCCAGTCGAGGCTCAAGTTCAGGGGAGCCCCGGAGAACGTATATTCGATTCCGAGAATCCCATCGGCCCCTAAATGAAACCCGCCATCTTCAATGTAGTAAGGACCATACCGTCTTCGACCTTCTCGCCAGACACCTAAGTGTCCCCCAGCACCATAGTACCATCGTAAGTTCTTTTCACCTAAATTTTGGTGGACTTCATAGAGCAAGGTGCCGGTAAGGCCATTCCCATAACCGAACAGTAAGCCTTCAATCGCATTTTTTTTAGAGAGTGCATGTTTGATGGTGAGAGCAGGAGCTGAATTAAAGCGGACCCCAACGGCTGTTTTGTATTGGCAAAAAGAGGAAAAGGAGATGAATCCGAAGACAGCCGCCAAGAGACTGAATCGTTTTACTTTTTTATACATGGAGACAAATGTTTTCTAAACCTAACGCAAGTAACCATAGCCTAGTATAATCCATCAAATCTTTTGCTTTAAATGAAAAAAATCCAAGATTCTTTATGTAAAAAAGCGTATATTTACGTGTTGAAAGCAAGATAAATTGAATAGTTTTTCTTGAATCTTGCCCTACTTTATGAACTATAACACCATTTATGTCTGACGTATCAAACATCCCACAAAAAGACTACTCAGCGAACAATATTCAAGTTTTAGAGGGCCTCGAGGCCGTTAGAAAGCGCCCTGCCATGTACATTGGTGATATTGGTGTCAAGGGACTCCATCATTTGATTTGGGAAGTCGTAGACAACTCCATTGATGAGGCATTGGCTGGGCATTGTGATACTATTTTTGTCACGGTTAATGAGGATAATTCGGTCACTGTTCAAGACAATGGGCGGGGGATTCCCACAGGTTTGCATGAAAAGGAGCAGAAATCGGCGCTTGAAGTCGTCATGACGGTCCTGCATGCTGGAGGGAAGTTCGACAAAGACACCTACAAAGTTTCGGGGGGATTGCATGGTGTGGGGGTATCCTGTGTGAATGCTCTATCCACCCATTTACGTGCTGAGGTTCACCGGGAAGGGAAGGTATTTGAACAAGAGTATTCCATTGGAAAACCTTTGTATCCTGTCCGTGAAATTGGAGTAACCGATCGTACAGGCACAACCGTCACGTTCAAACCGGATGACTCGATATTTACAACGACGGAGTATAAATTTGAAACGATTGCCAACCGACTTCGGGAATTGTCGTTTTTGAACCGCGGTATTAAATTAATCCTATCTGATCTTCGTGAATTGGAGGAGGATGGCACACCCAAAACCGTTGAATTTCTATCCGAGGGCGGATTAACGGAATTCGTGGAATACATCGATGCAGGACGTGAGCGTTTGATTGCCTCGCCCATGTACATGGAAGGTGAAAAGGATGGTGTACCCGTAGAAGTATCGATGATCTACAATACCTCGTATTCCGAAAACGTGTATTCTTTCGTAAACAACATTAACACCCATGAAGGTGGAACCCACGTTTCAGGTTTTCGAATGGCCTTGACCCGGACACTCAAAAACTACGCCGATAAATCAGGGATTTTAGCGAAGGAGAAAATTGAGATCGCTGGGGACGACTTCCGTGAGGGGCTAACCGCGGTCATTTCTGTTAAAGTAGCAGAACCTCAGTTTGAAGGGCAAACCAAAACCAAATTGGGGAACTCAGAAGTTACCTCGGCGGTATCTTCTTGTGTACAATCCATGTTGGAAACCTACCTCGAAGAAAATCCGAAAGAAGCTCGCATGATCGTTGAAAAGGTATTGCTAGCTGCCAAAGCCCGAATTGCGGCTCGAAAAGCCCGCGAAATGGTGCAACGGAAAAATGTTTTGACCGGAACTGGCCTGCCTGGAAAATTGGCTGACTGCGCTGAGTCAGACCCAAGTCTGTGTGAAGTTTACTTGGTTGAGGGAGACTCGGCAGGTGGTAGTGCAAAACAAGGCCGAAATCGCGCTTTCCAAGCTATCTTACCGCTCCGAGGAAAAATCCTAAATGTAGAAAAGGCGCAGGAATACCGTATCTACGAAAACGAAGAAATTAAAAACATCATTACCGCTTTAGGTGTGCAGTTTGGAAAAGATGGAGACGAAAAAGCACTCAATCTTGCCAAACTCCGCTATCACAAAATCATCATCATGACCGATGCCGATATTGATGGTAGCCACATCCGAACTTTGATCCTGACGTTCTTTTATCGCTTCATGCGGGAGTTGATCGAACTTGGCTATGTTTACATCGCTCAACCTCCTCTTTACCTCGTTAAAAAAGGAAAAGAAGAAGTCTATTGCTGGACCGAGGAACAACGCTTACAAGCGGTTCGCAAACTAGCTGGGGCCGGCCGTGAAGATAGTGTGGGTGTACAACGGTACAAAGGTTTGGGTGAAATGAACCCCGAGCAACTTTGGTACACAACCATGGATCCAGCGCATCGAACCCTCAAACAGGTATCCATTGACTCCGCTGCCGAAGCCGACCTTCTGTTCTCCATGTTGATGGGAGACGATGTCGCACCACGTCGAGAATTCATCGAGAAAAATGCAAAATATGCTCGTGTCGACGTTTAAAAGACGATAAAATCACAAAACGCCTCTTTTACTTGATTGTGTAAAAGAGGCGTTTTTTCTTGGAGTTAATTCAAGGATGCTTGGTAAAATAATGATAGTCATCGTAATCAAATAATACCGCTCCCTTCGGAATTCGGTTTCCAATTACAACCTTATCCTCTTCAAAAGCGAGCGATGCTCGCGTCTTGTCGGCAGAAAAAGTAATGGTCAATTGATTCGAACTTGAATTGATGGCCATTTCAAGTGTAAATTGCCCTCTTTCTTTTACTTTATTGTTCACATAATAAGCGTAGCCAAGCTTATCCACGTCAAAGACATAGGATTCATTCGTTGTTGCTACCACATGGGGGGCATCGGCAGGAAAACCCGGTCTACTACTTTTGAGGACCCATTTCCCCTCCAAACGGTCCAAGATCATGAGGCGATTGGCTGGTGAGATTAATTCTTGATTTTGCTGACAGGCAGAATTCACCACCCCAATGACGATACACCCTATCAATAGATTGATCCAACTTTTGTTTCTCACTGTATTCTATTGTTTAGTCTATAGATACTTTTGAATTTAAAAGGTTGGAAGGACCTAAAAAATTATTGAGTGAGGTGTATCACATCGTACGTTAAATGCCTAAGGTCTGATCAGGTTCAAACAAAAAAAAGTCGAACCTCTCGGCTCGACTTTTTTGGGTACTTTATTTTCTGCGTTTGTGTACTTCGATGGATCCCGCATCTGCCAGAATTCGGCCGCAGTGTTCACAAACAATAATTTTTTGTTTTTCCATGATATCAGCTTGACGTTGCGGGGGAACTACATTGAAGCAGCCTCCACAGGCACCGCGGTCAACCGCTACCACTGCCAAGCCATTTTTAGCATTACCCCGAATACGTTGGTAAGCGTTGAGCAAACGTTCTTCGATTTTGTTGGCTTTCTTTTCCGATTCTTTCAACAAACGCAGCTCATCCTCTTGACTTTCGGCAATCAATTTCTCTAATTCCTTCTTCTTGGCGTCCAAGGCAATTTTACGGGTATCCAATTGGATTTGTACCTTGGTCATTTCCTCTTCTTTATCCTTGATCTTGAACTCAGCGTCCCGGATGCGACGATCCGACAACTGAATTTCAAGCTCTTGACCTTCCAATTCCTTGGAAATAGCATCAAACTCTCGGTTATTCCGAACGTTCATTTGCTGCTCCTTGTATTTGGTGATCAATTTTTCGGAATCCTTTTTGTTGAGCTTGTGCTTAGCAATTTCGCCTTGTAAGTTTTCGATGTCGGACTTGAATCGCTTCAGCCGTGTTTCGATGCCAATCACTTCATCCTCCAAATCCTTGACTTCTTCTGGCAAGTCACCGCGCAATTTTCTCAATTCATCTAACTGAGAATCAATGGCTTGCAACTCGAGCAACGCATTTAATTTTTCTGCAATTTCCATATATATACGTATGATTCGCCGCCTGAACCTTTCAGGTAATTACTGAAATTTAGACGAAATAATTAATCGGATTGGTTTGTCTTTCTGATAAATGGATCGCAAAGTTAGTAAATTTCTTGGATAAATAGGTAACAATCAAGTCTTTTGTGTATTGTTCGCTTTCATAATGTCCGATGTCAGCAATGATCATCCGATCACCGGCATCAAAAAACTCGTGATACTTAAAATCCGCCGAAATATACAAATCGGCTCGCTTGGCTAAAGCCTTAGGTACTAGAAAACTACCGGCCCCACCACACAATGCCACCGTCTGGATCGACTCATGAACTAGAGCCGTATGACGAATGACCGGTACCTGAAATACGGATTGAATTTGACGTAGTACCTCATGAGTAGGTTTGGGACTTGCCCACTCTCCTATTGCACCGGCCCCAACCTCCTGGTGCACATTGTCCAATGAAAACACAAAAAAAGCCACCTCCTCATAAGGATGCGCTTGATGCATGGCACGCAAGATACCTCCTTCTAAATGACTTGGGAAAAGGACCTCTAATTTTACCTCCTGGACTTCTTCCCGGCGATTGACCTTCCCAATGGCTGGTTGAGCCCCATCCAACGGAAGGAAGGTTCCTTGGCCAAAACTTTGAAAACTACATTGGCTATAATTCCCGATTTCACCTGCTCCGGCATCGTGTAAAGCTTTGAGTACCCCCTCTTTATTCGCAGCGGGCACAAAAACCTCCAGTTTTTTCAGTCTTCCTTTTTGGGGATCCAACACATGAATGTTTTGAAGCCCTAAACGACTTGCCATTTCGTAACTGACGCCCTTCCCAGCATGATCTAAATTGGTATGGATTGCATAGATGGCTATATCCAACTTAATGGCCTTTCGAATGGCTCGACTAACATAATCATTGCCTGCGAGGGATTTCACTCCCTTAAAGATGAGAGGATGGTGAGCAATGACCAATTGACAACCTTTTTCATAGGCCTCCTCTACAACCGACTCGGTCACATCTAAGGAAACCAATACCCCAGTTAGGGGTTGATTTACATCTCCGACCAAAAGACCACTGTTGTCGTATGACTCCTGCCAGGCCTTAGGAGCCCAGGCTTCCAAATAAGTAATGATATCCTGCAAAGTGGTCATGTGATACTCCAAAATTGATGAACTGCTAAAATCAAAAATTTTTGGGAGAATCCGTTCAAAATCGCCAGAGTTTGGATTGATTTTTCCCAAATAAACTTTTAGCTACACCAACTTGAAACGAAATACCCTCTTGGCTAACCCACCGGCTTCCGGCTTGAAAAGCCCAACCTCGATTTTGCCATTCTACCCCCACCCCAATAAAGGCTTTGGAAAACTGTTGCGTTGGATTTTTCGCGGTAAATAAACGGAAGTCGTGCCCGGTTTCTGTATCAATATCCACGTCCACGCGTTCGCGTGTCCAAACATTGATACGGTAGCCGACTTCCGGATAAAAACGCCAATTTCGTGAACCTTCGAAATAATATCTTGCATAGAGCGGAACCGAAAAAACAGCCCGCTGTATTTCAATATCCTCCATGCGTTGCTGCACGGAGTTTGAAATATCCGCCAGTTCGGCATACACTTGATTGGGTGGACGGCCATACACTCGGGTAAAGTCAACGACGCGGTCATATTCAAACTCAGGGTAAAAATCGGCTTGAAAACCCGTACCAACAGCCCATTTTTGTCTAATTTCCCACTCGGCCACCCAACGAGTCGACCAAGAACCTTGGGTACTGACTGCCGGCGATACGACCAATCGAATATCGGACGTGAGAGGTCGTTGGGTGCGATTTTCTTTAGTATCAACTACCGGTTCTTGAATAGACTCGGGTGACTTGGAGGACTCGTTTACCGCTAATTCTGCAGCGTTTGTCTCGTTTGAGGTCTCCTGTTGTCGTTTTCCTTCTTCGGCTATCATCTCTGGGGCTAGCGATTCATTCAGATTGGGCGTAGGATTTAGGTTTGAAGTAGGCCTCGATGAACTCTCTGCAGCCTGTTTTATGGGCGAGGAAATAGCATTAGGTTGTTCAAGTTGCTGATTGGTATCGCGATACACCCAATGAGTTGGCGTACGAAGCTCAGTTGATGCTACGGGATAACCACTGGCATTGTTGAGGATGTACAACGTATCGACTCGTGAAACATATACGGTATCGACCCGAGAACGAATGGCGGATGTCGATTGAAGTTTTTGAACCTCTTTTTTAATTTGAACAACTTGATAGGTCATCCCCCCCAGTCCACCGAGGGAAAGAAACGCCACGAGCCACCCAATCCAAGCTTGTAGATACCAAGGTTTGGGTAAGAGGGGTTGAATCGTAGACCACACCCGGGAGGAAACGGGGGCCGTGGGTTGGTCCAGTGCCTTCTTAAAAAGATCGTCCATGTTAAGGTTTGACATAACCTTGAGATTGAGATTGAAAACTACGTTGACTTTTTTCGGCTAAGCGCTCTCTAAGTTTCGCTTTGGCCTTAGCTAAATTAGCGCGGACAGCGCTTTCGGTGATTTGGAGCTGCGATGCAATTTCCTCATGTGAATAGCCATCGATGACAGATAAGCTAAAAACCAACCGGTAGGCTGGTGATAAACTTTGGACCATCAAAAGTAACTCTTCCATTTCAAAAGCTTGGGAGGAATCCAAATCACTCGAAATTTCCATTACACCTTCCACCGATGAAAAAACAGCTTTTGGTTGGTATTTTCGGAAGTAATCGATGGCACTATGGATCATGACTTGCTTAAACCAGCTTTCAAAGGGCAAGGCTGTATTGTATTTATCCAAACCGTTAAAAACTTTGAGGAAACCATCACTGACCATCTCTTCGGCTTCCCATTCATTGGCTGCATACCGTTGGCAAATAGCCATGGCATAGCCCGAGAACCGATCAAAAAGTTCTCTCTGACTTGCGGGGTGCCTTCGTTTGCACTGTTCAATTACATGAGGCAAACTTTTTTTCTTGGATGAAAAAAACACGGCGTACATCAATTAGTATAGTCGAAGGTACGAGATTGGAAGAGGAAATGCTTCCAAGGATAAAAAATAAAAACGCATGGAAGCAAAAAAGAGGAGGGCTCCGTATTTCGTGGAAATTTACCAATACCACCATGCAACCGTTTCGTCCTATTTATGTAATTGTATTGTTTTTGGGTTTGTTTGTTTTCACTAGTTGTGAAGACGATCGTGTAATCCCAGAATCCAAACTTCCCGCCTCGGCATTGGCTTTTATTGAACGATTTTATGTTGACCAGCCCATCATTCAAATTGTACAAGATTTTGATGAGTCCAGCTTAAGTCGAGAATACTATGTAACCTTACAAAATTTAACCCGGCTGGAGTTTAATCGAAAAGGAGAAATCACTGAAATTGAAGGCCGTACCGCTATACCGCGGGGTGCGATCGATGCCCGGTTACTTGACAAAGCAGCTGAGTTTTTCCCCAACATTGAAGCGTTTGGCTGGGAACTTGATCGTGACGGACAAGAACTTCGCCTAGCGAATGGCGTCACACTTGAGTTTACCCGGGATGGGCAATTTTTACGGATTGATGACTGATCCCAACCATATTAGGCACCATACGGCGACACCAAAAAGTTGGTTCGATTCGTATAAGCCACAGAATAAAAACTATATCCCCTTTTAACAAACAAATCAGACGTATGAAATTTAGTATTTTTTGGATAGCCGTAGGAACGGCTCTCATGGCTATGTCTTGCCAAAATGAAACGATTAGTCCGATCAGTACAGATCCAATCTCACAACAGGAGGTACAAAATGGCGAAATAGATTCTTCTTCGGTGTTGGGATACCGTTATGTTCTATTGCAAGAACTACCTATGGTCATTCAGCAGAGTTTTGTCCGTCAATTTCCTCAGGCAATTTTCTTACGAGGAGAGCGAGAAGACTCATTGACATGGGAGATAACGTACCAGTGGAGAAATCAAATTTGGGAGGCTGAATTTACACAAGTCGGGAGGTTAGCCAAGTCAAAAGTACTTCGGAATTATCGATTTGATCGCCCCATGGTGCCACAGATAACCGGCTTATTATCGGCTCAATTTCCTAGTTATCAAGTCATTTTTGTAGAGACCGACCAACGAGGTAATCAAGAGGTGGTTATCCGGGCCAATCAAGAAGAATGGGAGGCGGAGTGGTCAATTTCTACTCAACGTGTATCGCTTAAAAAAATAAAAAGAGAAACCGTATGGAGGGATCTCAACCTGGGGCAATCTTCAGATACAACAGAACGCCCATTTCATTATCTTCTCAAGACAGAACTTCCTCGATCGGTGAAGTCGACTTTGGATCGTCTTTATCCACAAGCCCAATTTGTTAAAGCAACGTCTGAAAATTCCAAAACGTGGGAGGCACTCATCTTGGATGGAGCAACCTATTGGGAGCTGACGTTTTCCTCAACTGGAGAATTAATTGAGCAAGAATTGGAATTGGAGGATCGGTATGACCTATCGTTACCGTCGCATGTTATGTCGATACTTCAAAATCGATTCCCTACTTTTTTATTGGTTTTCACAGAAACTGATCGAAAAGGAAATCAAGAAGCTGTGATCCGTTGGAACCGGGAAGAATGGAAAATTGATTGGGAACCAATTTATAATGACTTGGAGATTCAGAGGCTGAAGAAAAAGTAGAAGACCTCATTTTCTCCGGGGACTTCTTCCAAGCAGGAGGAAGTCCCTTTTCATTTTTAGAAAGGTTGCATGATAAAAATCCAAGCAAACCCTTAAATTGCAGGAAAATATTGACCTATGGATAAGACCATTTTTCTGGTTCGACATGCTAAAGCGGAAGAGGGCAGTGCTCGTTTTCCTGATTTTGAGCGAGAGTTAATTTCAGCGGGGATCATGCAGGCGGCCCGGATGGGTAAGAAGCTGGCTGAAGTGGGGATTCGAATTGATCAATTCATCACCTCCCCTGCTCCACGTGCGGCTGAAACGGCTCGAATATTTGCTGAACAGTTGGCCTTTCCGGTTGAACAAATTGTATCCAAAAAAGGGTTATATGACGGTGGACCTAGGGCTTACCTAGAAACCATCAATACCCTACCGGAGGATATCCAGACGGTTGTTCTATTTGGGCATAATCCCGATATCACCTTCTTTGGCGAATATCTTACCAAGCAAGCAAACGGCGGGTCGATGGATAAGGCGAGCTGGGTTCAATTGCGCGTTTTACCAACCTTTACGTGGGCGGAGGTCGGTTCAAAAACGTGCGAGTTTGTTACCTATCAATCACCCAAACAAACGGACTAGTTTATGGCGACAAAGAAGAATCAAAATCTTTTTAAAATCATCTTTCTTCTCTTTCTTGGCCTTGTTTTATTTTTTTTGTGGGATATGAGCCGGCAAACCACCGCTCCTTGGGAAAAGAAAAAACAACTGGAAAGAGCATTTTAAGGCAAACGCAACCAGGCCACCACGGCAAAATGGTCAGAGGCAAATAAACCCTTCCAAGTTGGGGACAACGTAGCTGCCTTGGTTACTTTCCATTCTTGGGTCACCAAAATATGATCAATGGGTTGGTCAGACAGTTCTCCCGATTTAAATCCATTGAACGTCCCGGTAGGACCGAAGGGGGGTGTTAAGCTTTGAGTTCGGGCATCATACACGCGTGGTTGAGTAGCACCTAGCATGATTTGCATGGGTTCTGAAGTAGGTTCTGCATTGAAATCGCCCAGCACCACCACTGGACTGCTCCCAGCAATTTCTTGAATTTTTCGTTTCAACAAAAGAGCACTTTCTCTGCGTGCCTCCACACCTTGGTGGTCAAAATGGGTATTGAATACAAAAAAGGTCTTTTGGGAACTTCTAACCCGAAATTTCGCCCAGGTGACCACCCGTCGGATTTTGGCATCCCAACCAAAACTGGGTACCTCGGGGGTGGTGCTTAACCAAAACGTGCGGGATTCAATTACCTCAAAAAGCGCTTTTTTATAAAAAATGGCGGAATACTCTCCGGCTGTTTTTCCATCATCTCGTCCGACACCTACATAGGCATAGTCGGGCAGTCGAGCCTGAAGATCCATCATTTGATTGTGCAGTGCTTCTTGAACTCCCAAAATTTGTGTTTCATGCCACAGGATGGTTTCTGCTACCCGCTCCTTTCGATTTTCCCATTGGTTGATCCCATCTGACGGAGTTGCTAAGCGAATATTAAAAGTCATGACCGACATTTGGGCAGTGGTAACCCAGGGAAAAAGCAAAGCAAGGAGTAAGAGTCGCATATCAATTAAGCATTTAATTCATGAGGTCTTGTAAGATTTTTTGGGCGGCCACCGAAATGATGGTTCCGGGTCCAAAGATCCCCTTCACACCGGCCTGGTAAAGATACTCATAATCTTTGGGAGGGATCACACCACCGGCAATAACCATGATATCTTCTCGACCTAACTTTCTTAATTCGTCGATCAATTGGGGAACGAGGGTCTTGTGTCCGGCAGCCAGACTGGAGGCACCCACGATGTGTACATCATTCTCGATTGCTTGTCGGGCTGTTTCAGCAGGTGTTTGGAAAAGCGGACCCATGTCGACATCAAAACCTAAATCGGCAAAACTGGTGGCGATGATTTTGGCACCTCGGTCATGTCCATCTTGACCCATTTTAGCGATTAAAATTCGGGGACGTCGACCTTCGAGTGTTGCGAATTCATCAGCCATTTGCTTTGCTTTTTGGAATTGCTCATTATCGCTGACTTCGGCTTTATATACACCAGAAATCGACCGGATGATTGCTTGGTGTCGACCAAAGACTTTCTCGAGGGCATCTGAAATTTCACCTAACGTAGCTCGCTCTCTGGCAGCATCCACGGCTAAAGCCAGCAAATTCCCACCCGACTTAGCACCTTCTGTCAGACGGCTCAGGGCCTCTTGGACACGGCTGGTATTTCGGTTGGCTCGAATTTCATTTAATTGCATAATTTGTTGGGCTCTGACCGCCTGATTATCAATTTCCAGGGTATCCATGAGTTCATTTTCCTCCGTTTGGTAGCGATTGACCCCTACGATTACCTCTTTTCCGGAGTCAATGCGGGCTTGCTTTTTGGCGGCGGCCTCTTCAATACGTAGTTTGGGAAGTCCCGCTTCGATGGCTTTGGTCATCCCACCCAACTCCTCCACCTCTTCAATTAGCTTCCAGGCTTTTTGGATTAATTCGTGGGTCAGGGTTTCGACATACGTAGAGCCACCCCAAGGGTCGACGACGCGGCAGATTTGGGTTTCGTGTTGTAGGTACAACTGGGTATTTCGGGCAATTCGGGCCGAGAAATCGGTTGGTAGAGCGATGGCTTCATCCAGTGAATTGGTATGCAAGGATTGGGTATGACCCATAGCCGCCGCGAGGGCTTCTAAGCAGGTACGGGTCACATTATTGAAAGGATCTTGTTCCGTTAGGGACCAGCCGGAGGTTTGGGAGTGGGTCCGGAGGGCCATGGATTTTGGATCTTGGGGATTGAATTGCTTCACTAATTTGGCCCAAAGCACCCGTGCGGCTCTCATTTTGGCAATTTCCATGAAATGGTTCATGCCGATTCCCCAGAAGAAGGAAAGACGCGGAGCAAAATCGTCGATGGACATGCCGGCGGCTAGGCCAGTGCGAATATACTCCAGACCATCGGCCAGTGTATAGGCGATCTCCATGTGGGCAGGAGCACCGGCCTCATGCATGTGGTAGCCCGAAATGGAGATCGAGTTGAATTTGGGCATATTTTGCGTGGTATAGGCAAAAATATCGCCAATAATCCGCATGGAGGGCGCAGGCGGATAGATATAGGTGTTTCGGACCATGAATTCCTTGAGAATATCATTTTGAATGGTCCCGGTTAATTTTTGACTTGGGACGCCTTGTTCTTCGGCGGCCACAATGTAAAAAGCCATGATGGGCAAAACGGCCCCATTCATGGTCATGGAGACAGACATTTGATCGAGGGGGATTTGATCAAATAGTCGTTTCATGTCTTCTACCGAGTCGATAGCGACACCCGCTTTACCTACATCTCCCTCGACACGGGGGTGGTCGGAATCATAGCCCCGGTGGGTGGCGAGATCAAAGGCGACCGAGAGACCTTTCTGGCCAGCGGCGAGGTTTCGGCGATAGAAGGCATTGGATTCCTCGGCGGTGGAAAAGCCGGCGTATTGGCGAATGGTCCAAGGCCGTTGAACGTACATGGTGGCATAGGGACCACGTAAAAAAGGGGGAATTCCCGCGGTAAATTGGGTATGGGGCCAATGTACGTGGGGGTAATGGGATTGCAGGGTAATTCCCTCTGAGGTGATCCGCCCTTTGCGAGGCGTCCTCTCGGATTGGGTGGGTGCAACTTCTGGAAAAAGCGGTGAGGTCCTGTTCATAGGATGAAGTGTTGAAGCTGAAAATTACAACCCAAGTGTTAAAATTCACAAGGATACAGGAAATTCCTTGCTAAGTGGTATAGAAAAAATCCCCAAGTCAAGATGCCCAAGGATTTAACTAAACTAATTGTTCAATTATTTTTAATTGCTTAAACTAAACCCTCACATAATTTTTTAATATTAAGTGGATTGAAGCAAGGGTTATTTGATTCTTTAGATAAAATTAAGGTTTAGAAAATAAAGATTAGTTAAAACAATTCAATTGCAAGAGAGTATGGTTCATTAGCCGCACCCCATCCATTTCCATAACCGCATAGGCCATAAAGGTTAGCTACAAAATTAACTGGATTATTATCGCCTGTTCTTACTTCGTTTGTTGCGAATTGATAATAATAGCCCCAAATACCACTCCAATTTCCGTCTATATTTTGATAAGTACTAAAGTTGGAAGGAGTAAAAGTTAAGGTATTATATGTACCACTAACTGTTTGACCTGACCATGAGGCAACATAAAATACAGCAACATTTGAAGTGGGTGCATTAATTAAGCGCACTTGAAGGTAATTGGATCCACCAACTACAGCCCACCTAAATTGTAAATTTAGTTCAGGAGCAATTAAGGTTGGTTTGGGAAAACCTGCACCTTCAGTATTTCTACCTCTAAATTTTACTTTATAAACTTTACTCCCCTCAGAATCAAACTTTGTCTGTCCAACTTGAACGCTACAACTTTGAGCTCCTAAAGTTGAGGGAAGTGAAAAGGTTGCTAAAGAGGGTGAAGATGAGCTGGGAATCCCAGAGACGGTATAAATTAACTCTCCGGGACCAACATTTAAGCTTCCAGCTTGCAAAGTTGCCGTTAAACCAGTCACACCTGTCGAGGGGATAGGAGAACCCGTTAAGTATGTACCTCCATTTCCACCGACATAAGGCACTTTCAAAGTTCCTGAGTAAGGAACTCCAGCAGTGTATCCATTGGGTAAAAGTTCGGAACCTGAACAATTCAAAGTTCCCAAGGACCCATTTAATGTTGTTGTGTTCTCGAACTTTCTCCAAGATGTTCCATCCCAAAATACGTAGCCGATGTGCGATAAGCCTCCAGTTCCGAGATTATAAACAATCAATCCACTAGCTGGGGATGGGATTGTGACAACATCCGTTGAGGATGTTAACGCAACTTTTGGTCCTAAAAAACCTTTCTTACCTGAACTCGGTAATGAATTAACGTTTAACTCTAGAATGGCAGAGGGATCAGGATTTCCTGTTCCAATTCCTAATTGGGCATTACAAATTGTTGAAGTAAGAAGAATTAATGTTACAAAAAAACCAAACTTATTCATGTAATTGAAGATTAAATTGTTTATTTTTTTAATTGTATTCACTTATAGAATTTTTTTAAAATTATAAATAGCATACTAATTACCTTTTGTATTTCTTTAACGACTAAGGTAGTTGTTCTCTAACTATAAAAAAGTTTTGAATCAAGACATTGCCTGGGTGGTTCTTGATGATGTTATTGTAAATAAATTCAACATCATTCCCCGTTCCCTGAGCCACGACCTCACCGTCAAGGTTGATATCACCCCGATTATATTCTCTAAGCTTAAAGAATGGAGTAACAAACACATTGGCGGTACTGTTGATCACAATCAGGAAGATCACATTTACATCATTTCCTGTTCCTTGATAAATGATCTCATTGTTCTGATTAGCATTTCCTGCCCAAAGTGCACGGCCTTGATCTACGACTACCTGAGATTGGTTTTGGGCAGACGTATTGATCCGGAACGTGGGAGTTGATGGGCTTCGGAAGTCGACCACCAAAGGCGTCAGCCCAAACGACAAGGCCGACTCACTCATCACACCTAGGTGATTGCGGTGACGCACTGAAACAAAGTAAGAGGCTACTGCTTCTGCCGATCCAAAGGTCACTGGGGATACTCCATCCAAATCCACAATATCTCCGTCTCGTTGCACCAGTGCTGCCCGACTATCTACAATTATTTTATTGTCGGATGCCGACCTAAGTTCTACGAAAACCCAATCTACAATCGCATCGGCGCCTGTTACCGTTAATACACTTGGTGCAATACTGCCAGTCGCCGTTATTGGGCTTAGATATCCGTAAGGACTAGTTGATGGCAATAAACCTTTCGTTCGAAGGTCATCCCTCATCAAGGTTTCGGGAGTTAATACTCCATACAAGGCTCCTTGAAGATAGACCTTGGGCAAAAGCTGAGCTTTGGGAGTGCTACTGACCGTCAAACTCACCGTGGCCGTATCACAATTTACAGGATTTGCTACTTCACATAAACGATAAGAAAACGTGTAGGCACCGGGAGTTGTACCCGCTTGGACTTGCACTTCACCTGTTGTGGTATTTAAAGTCAAACCTGTTGGTAATGTAGAAACTAAACCCAAGGTAGTATTGACATGGGTAGCGGGTGACCCTCCTAGCTGATCATTGATACGAACATTGACTACCGCTATGCCTCCTACCGCACTAATGATCGGGGTGGAGACCACATCGTCAGTGGCATCAATACAAACTGCGGCAGGGCCAAAAGGTGCCCGGTACTGATCAAACGGTATTATATTACCACCTGCTGGCTGACCCGAACGAGAATAGAAACTTGGTGCGCCATTTGAGGAGAGTTCCGCATTCATGACGCTTACAAAAGGATCTGTTTTTGCAATTACCTCGATTCCATCTGCACAACTGGTTCCGGTAAAGGTAAACAATGCCACAGGCTGGCCTGAGGTAAACGGACCATAGTTCGTTTCGACAGGTGACTTCCCTATGATATAATAAGCTCGATCTCCTGGTAAACCTTGACCGGCTAATTGGGGCTGTATTGTAGCTCCTAATTTAAGCGGTGTTTTTTGCCAAGTACCTCGCACATCCTGAATATCCTGAATGGTAAATCCAATCGGTACTTCCAAGGTTACTTGAGCTGTGGCTCCCAATTCATTTACGTCTGGATTATAGGCATTTGGGGTAGAATAATTCGGTACAACCCAAGCGGTATATCGACCCGTCGAAGCGTTGTATGTGACTTGATAATCCACGGTATTGACCAAAATAATTGGTCGCGAGTTCGGATCGTAGGGATCTGTGCTGGCAGATGCCTCTTGGCCGTTGGTGAAGCCATCTCCGTCACAGTCGACCGCTGCCCAAGTCGCATTGCTGGCTACATACCCGGTGTAACCTGCCGAACGAGCGGGTAAACATGGATTGTTGATCCCTCCGGATGGTTCACTCACATCTGGGGTGCCGTCGCCGTCTGTATCCGTCGTCGGTGTCGATGCTGGATTGTAAGGATCACTGCCGGCCGTCGCCTCTTGGCCGTTGGAGAAGCCATCTCCGTCACAGTCCGCCGCTGCCCAAGTCGCATTGCTGGCTACATACCCGGTGTAACCTGCCGAACGAGCGGGTAAACATGGATTGTTAATACCACCTACTGGTTCATTCACATCTGGAGTGCCGTCACCGTCTGTGTCCAAGTTCGATGGAATATTGACTTTAAGGGAAGCTTGTAGATTATTATTACTAGGAGAATCGAAAAAACTAGTAAAATTGGCCACTGGTTGAACGTTTATGTTGGCGGTTTCAAAGCTTGGCGAAACCAATACACCTGTAACTTGTAAGGTAATAGTACCCCCACCAAACGCGGGAATAGATGCATTGTTTCGTCCTCTCCAAACATCAGCTCCTAGGTAGGTCCAATTAAAAAGGGCCCCTGCTGTTCCAGAGGGTGGAGTCGTTCCATTTGACGTAAAGTAAGTACTTGGAGCCGATATGGTTACCTCGATGGAGTTGGAGGGAATAGAACTAGAGCCCGAATTAGCAAACGAAATGGTTAAAATACTTGACTGCCCAACCTCAATTTGATTCGGCGAAAAGTTGGCACCCGATACCCCCGGGTCGGCAAATTGAGCATTTGCCACATTAATCAGGCAGACAAGACACAAAAAGGCTAATATGATATTTTTCATACCGAAGAAATTTTAGGGTTCGATTCAGGGTAGAGGAGAAGTCCCCCACCCTTATCTGAATCTTAGTTTTGAATTGATTGAGATAATACCCCGACATTGTTGTAAGGAAAATTCTCTCCACCAGAGCCCTGAATAATATTAACCGTCAAATTTGCAGCGGTACCAGCGGCCTGTCCTGTCAGCTTCAATGCAACTCGACTACTTCCATTTGCGGAAATGGTTGTGTTGGATGAGAACAGGAGGCCTACTCCATTATCTGTGACTGTCCAATTGGCGTTGTTTACAATTTCTGTTGTCAAAACCATGACCGAGGACAGTGTATTGTCAAAATTCAATTGGAAACCTGAAATTTTGGGAATGAAAAACTGTATTCCAGTTCCATTGGTTGAGGCCCCATTGATTTCGTTAATATTTATGATCACATAGCGCTCACCTCCCATGTTGAAGATGGAATTTCCAAAGGTAAAATTTGGAAATAAGTCCGGCTTAATAGCTGAGTTGGCATTGTAGGGATCTGTTCCAGCTAAAACCTCCGCTCCATTTGAAAATCCATCCCCATCACAATCGGCTGCCGCCCAAATGGGATTGGTGGCAACATAGCCTGTATACCCTGCCGGACGGCTTGGATCACATGGATCATTCAAATCCGAATTTTGCTTCAATTCAGCATAATTAGAAAGACCATCTCCATCCAAATCATTGGCGTCATCTAAGGCAAGATTGGGATCGGTGGCACTCAGGCCGAGGTTTACATAAAGGATGGTTTCGACATAATCAGGAACCCCACCGCCATCTGTATCTAAGAAATTGGCACCTTGGATTGGATTAGTATTTTGCAAAACTGATTCCACGTAATCCGGCACTTTGTCACCATCTAAATCACGGAAACTTAGGTTATTGGTAGGATCGGTAGCCTCTAACTTGGATTCTACATAATCTGGCACCAAATCACCATCGGTATCTTTGTAACTTGTTTTTAAATTGGGATCGGTAGCATCTCCATTTACCTCAATATAGTCGGGTACGCGATCACCGTCACTGTCCAGATAACTTGTAGGATTTAACGGGTTGGTTCCATCGACTAGTTCTTGATAATCGGGTACACCATCTCCATCGGAATCTTGAGAATCATCTGAAGCTTGACTTGGATTCGTCGCAGCAAGGCCACTTTTCAAAAATAAGATACTCTCCACGTAATCAGGAACACCTCCCGTATCGGAATCTTTAAACGAAGTTGATGCATTAGGGTCTGTATTGTCTATTGTTGTTTCGACATAATCAGGCACTTTATCACCGTCCGCATCCAGATAACTGAGTGCATCATTTGGGTTGGTTGCATCAAATACTGTTTCGATGTAATTTGGAACCAGGTCCCCATCGGTATCTTTATAATCCGATTTATCAGCTGGATTGGTACTATCAAAATTGGTTTCAACATAATCAGGTACCCGATCTCCGTCGGTATCTAGGTAGCTTGTTTTGTCATTGGGGTCCGTACCGTCAACTAATTCCTGTGCATCTGGAACCCCATCTCCGTCAGTATCTCCAGAGGTTATTTTTCCAATACCCAAAGCGGTAATTCCATTCAGCATTGTACCTGAAAGTACGCCATCTTCTGTAGTGGTGGTGGCACCTGTTGAACCTAAACTTATCCATTGCGAACCATTCCATCCTACCAACCTCAATTCTGATGCTAGGCCAAAAGAGGTCATGTCAGGAATGGAGACGGCAACAGTTACACCAGAACCCAGATTGTTCGCATCGAGCCAATCCCATTGGCCAACAGTAGATACGGCCTGAATTCCAACCGCAACAGAAGTAACCGGATGGAAAGCCTGATCAGTGGGGTCTTGTGTCGAACTCGGATCACCAAGTATCCAAGCTGTGGCCAATATTGCATTGGCCGGAACGGAGCCACTCACCTCAACATAGCGAAGATCCGTACCACTTCCAACTGGAAAGCGATAGACTCGGTTGGCGGTGGTCCAATAATTTTTCACATACCCATTAACATGGTGCGCGTCACTCGACTCGATATATAAACCTATTCCTTTTGAGGAAAAGAAACCTGGATTCAAAGAACGCTGGGTTACCCATTGTGTGCTTGTTCGGAGGTCAATGGAGCCTAAATTCACAACCTCACCACTAGAGGGAACGAAGTTTCCTATTTGACCAAATACACTAAAAGAACTGCAAATAAAAGTGAGATAAAACACTTGGATATTCAATATCTTTCTAAAAACTACCGTACTATATCTTAACATTTCATTATATTTTAATAACTTAATATATTATCTGGAAAAAATTTTAAAAACACCAATCCAAATTCATTTTAAACAGAGTAAAAATTTAATTGGACACTTGAAATATTTTTTTAACATATTTAAGAAAAGAATAATAACCTATATCTAATTAGATAATTAACTCAATCTAGTCACCCTTAAAAATATTTTTTTCTCACTATTAACCTCCATAGCCCACCATTCGAATCGGTACCATTTATAAGAAAAAGGGGCAGAGGATCCAACTTGAACTTGCAGATTAGTTGTGATTACTTCAGCAGCAGAACTCGTCCAAGAAACTACATCATCTTGATCAACAACAGTAAAGTTTGAAGAAGCAGTACCTATACCAGGAGGATTCAACGTAATATTTAATTCAGTCCTATTTTGGTTTACTTGAGAGGCGAAAGTCTGAAAGCTTATGACGATTGGGGAAGAGCTCACATTACGAATTCTGGGTCGATACTGATCACGGCTCTCAGCAACTAAACCAATTTCAAGACCGTCTATTACTGGCAAACCGCCTGGATAAAGAGTCCTCAAATCAACTTTTGGATTAGCTTGAGATTGGGTGACCGACATTAAATACACTCCTTGTGCAGATTGTCCTATACCTAATACGGTATTTTGTCCCACAGTAACACTACAAGATGATCCACCTATCGAAACATTAAAAACAGTTGTAGAAGGACTTGAAACAGTTGGGGTCCCAGAAATGATATAAGACAATACTCCTGTACCAACTTGCAAATTACCACTGCTGCGAGTAGCTGTTAATCCATTAACTGGCCCTAACACTTCTTCAGGATAAGCCCCTCCATTAGAACCTGAATAAGGTATAGTTAGAACACCTGAATAAGGAACACCAGAAACATAGGAGGAAGGTGTTAAAGAAGAAGAGGAGCAATTAAGTAGATTAACACTTCCATCGGAAATAATGGTTGAATTTAAACCACGCCACTCTGACCCAGTCCAGAAAACGTAACCTTTATAACTCAAACCACCTGAACCCAAATTATAAACTACTGTACCTACTTTAGGGTTAGAAATAGTCGTTTGATCAGATGAACTTGCCAAATTAACTCTTGAGAATAATACTCCTTTATTGGTTGATTCAACTTCAATTAAAAGTGAGGGATCAATGACATTAGAATTATCTCCTATTTTAATTTGTGAATAGGTCAAAAAAGGAATAAAAATAATAGAACCGAAAAGGTAAAGTAGTTTTTTCATACAAAAAAGCATTAAGTGTCTCAAAGAATAATTTGAATTAAACTAGGTAAAAGGCTTGAATTCCTTATCATAACCTAGACCAAATTAATGACAACTTTTATGCAATATTTGGTATGAATACTTAAATATGGATATGAATTGACTAGATTGGTATGCAAAAAAATTAATAGAAATAATTAAGAATAGAAAGGACCTAGCCGTATTTTGCTACCTCGATCTTCGTATGAGTCAATTTGAACTAAAAGATTGGAATGTTTGGAGAAAAAAGCTATCATATTTAAACCTAATCCTAATTTATCTGACGAAATGAATGATAGACCTTTACGCTGACGTATAACAAGATTAAAAACTTCTAAAATTTTTGGATCGAAACCGGGACCATTATCTTCAACTAATATTTCAAATTCAGAAGAATTAATTTCAGAAATACTTACTTTAATAACACCACTAGTATTTAAACATTTACATGCATTATCAACTAAGTTTCTAATTATTAAGGATAGAACATTTTTATCATATTTAATTATCTTTTCGGTTGGACAATTAATAACTATAGAAATATTTTTTTGCAGACATACTGGCAAATATAAATCGCGAATAGAAATTAAAATATCATTAATAAAAAACTCCCTATATTCAATCACATAAGACTCTTTTTGTGTCATGGCCCAATACATTAAGTTATCCATAGTTTGCATTATTCCTATTGAGGAAATATCAATAGAATCTGAAATAGTTTTAATTGATTCATATTGCTTGTTTTTTAAAAGCTTTGATACCAAAGCATTGAGACCAGTAAATGCATGTAATGGGCGTCTGAGATCGTGAGCTAAAATTTTTATTAAATTTTCTCTTAATTGAATCAGGTTATTTAACCTACTATTTTTTCTATATAATTTTACAGATAAATACGAAATAAAAACGGCAATTAAAGACCCAGCTAAAATAATCAATAAGCCAATCAATTTTTCAAATTCAAGACGTTCAATTTGACTTTTCTTTTGGTCAAATAAAAACTTTCCTTGAATTTCAGTCATGATCGAAGCCTGATTAATATTTGTTTCAATTTGAATATATTTTATTGTGCTATCTGAATAGGATTGCATCCTATCAATATCTCTAATTTTGTAAGAAAAAAATTGAAGATTACGATAAATTGCATAAAACATTCTATTGTTTTTTGATTGTATTAGATTCAAAATTTCAATAGCCTTTAGACCAAATATTAAACCTTTTTTATATTCTTTCAATTCAAAACAATCATTTGATAAGTTATAATAGATAGCGGCACGTTCTTCAAATTGTAATTCATTTAAATCATTTAATAATTCTATATTTAACTTAAAAGAATCTTTATATCTATTTTGAAAAAAATAACTAATAGCTAATAAGCGCTTTATACGATGATAACTATAGTTCAATTGTGGTTTCGTTAGGCAAAATGACAACAAATTATTTACTTGCTTTTCATACTCACTATAATTTCTCAGTTTTCCATTACTGTATAAATATATCAATTTTGAAAAATGCATTTGAAGTTTCAAATGCTCATTTTTCACTATATTAATATGTTTTTCTATATTTTTTAAATTTTCATTTAAAAAAAAATCACTTCTCATTATAGCGCCACCAAAACGATCATATGCTAATTGTATAAGCAAACAATTAACATATAAAATACCTTCTAAATCATCTATTTCTTGAAAAGTAAGTAGTGCTTCTCGACCCGAATTAAATGCAGCTAAATGATTATTTTCTATATAAAACTTTAAGGCATTTAAATAAAAATAGGAAGCTTTAACATGTAAATTATTAGTCCGTATCCCAAAATCCTTAATCTCGGATAAAAAAGTTCCTAACATATTCATATTTTGCCAGTAATATGTTCTTTCAACCTTAATTAATCGAAGGATTCTTTGCTCATTTTGCTGAGGATTTTGCTTCAACCATTCCTCTTGAACAGCTAAATTAAATACTGGATTAGTGTCTTTGAATTTAAAACTTTCCGCAAACGAATCTGAAAAATTAAGTACTATAAATAGCCAAATTAAAGAACATTTACAAAACAAATTATTGTAATTAAGCATTGTAATATGATTTAATAAATTCAGCTCGATACACCTTACCAATTTCAAAAACTTTAACATCAATATATACTATATTAAGTTTCAAATTTACTTTTTCAATATGATTTTTATTCACCATAACAGATTTACTAATCCGGAGGAATCGTTCATCTAAAAAAGGTAAAATAATCGGAAATGAACCTTTAAAAACATACAATTTCTCTGGGGTTTTCAAGGAAACATAATTTAACTTTACCTCGATCCAAAGGATTTCATACAGATACACTTTTTTCTTCACCCCATACCGTACAGGCACCTCGATGAAAGGTGACTCCATATCTTCGAAAGCCTTTAAACTTGACTTAATGGCTGCTTCTAAAGTTAATTGGTGAACCGGTTTGATGTAGAATGAGGCATGTGGAATATCGAGGATATGATCCAAGTGCTTTCGTTCTGCATACTCCGACATGAAAATGATGGGAATATGAACCGGGTGACTTTTAAAAAACAAATAAGACAAGCCATCTGGGAGAACCACATCGGATAAGATCAGTTGAAACTCATGAAGTGTGGTTCCCAAACTTTTAACTTGATTCAGGCTATTGACCCCCAGCATACTAAAACCACAATCCTCTAAAATAAATTGGATTTTAATTTGCCATATTGGATCATCTTCTACAAGGAGTATTTTCGGTTGATTCATGAAGGAGTAAAACTTAAAATTAAAAAATACATTTGTAGGAATACTTAAAAATCCAGAAAAACCACACAGATTGCATCTAAACCGCCCACTTTTGTATATAAAATTTCAAATGGAGATTATTGTACACAATTTGTACCAACCTACATACCGAACCAATAGAGGAAAATTGAAATTACTCTAGTTTTGCCAGTTCCGTGGGTGGCCTCGTCTTGAAAACCCACGCAACCAGTCCAAACCTTAATACCCAAGACTACCCCGGCATCATGAAAATTGATATTTTAGTCTATAAAGGAGAAGCGAATCAACTTCAATTACTACAAAATGTATTAGCTGCTCATTCATTTACTGGCTCCTTTCACTATGTTTCCACACTGGAGGAAATGAATCCTGTATTGAACCAAGTAAAGATCGATTTAGTCCTATTATTTTTGTCTCAAGCCGACCTGATAAAGCCCAAATTCTATCAATCCTTTACACAGCTATTCCTGGCCAAGCCTCTGTGTCTAGTGGCAAACTATGATGAAAAGGGACTTTTCTGGTTAAAATACCCTACCCTATTGGACTGGGTACCTAATTTGAACAATCCGATTCGAACTCATTTGATAGTCAACCGATTGGGGACTCCAATTCTGTCTCAATCTAGGAATCTTTCCATGCGCATATTTCTAAAAATTGGACGACAGTTTGGTTCAATTGAAATTGATGATATTCTTTATGTTAAAGCAGATCTCGCGTATTGTATGATTTACATGAAGTCAAAAGCCATCAAGGTCAACTACAAAATTTCAGAGCTTGAGGCAATACTACCAATGGATTTATTTCGCAGAATTCATAAATCCTATGTTGTTCCCATCCGAAAGATTACCCATTTTGATGCTTTTCATGTTTATATCGGTGCAAATGTTGTACCCATCGGAAAAACATTTCGAAGTTTGCTATTTAAGGAGTTAAACATTCTATTACCGTTGAAAGAACCTTCCAATTTTTGACATTTTCTTCCAAAAAATAGAATATACTTCATCAAATCAATCTACCAGCTAACTCCTTCAGCCACTTCCCGGCCTCTAACCGGGCCAAATCCTTTGAGCCTGCCACCGACACCAAATCAAAAACCGGTATCGGGCTTGGTCCTTCTTGGATGCCGCAGAGCGCCACTACGGGTTTGTTCCAATGGTTGGCTAGTCGATACACTCCATCGGGCACTTTTCCGTGCCAAGTCTGGGCATCGATTTTTCCTTCTCCCGTAATGACGAGATCGGCCACCTGAATTTTCTTTTCCAATTGCGTTACCTGGGCGATGAAGTCAAAGCCAGCTTGATATGTCGCCCCTAAAAAGGCCAAGGCTGCCCATCCAACACCCCCAGCAGCCCCCGCTCCCGGAAAAAGAGCCCAGTCAATACGGTATTTTTGCGCTACTTTCCTCTCAAAATGCCACAATCCCGCCGCTAGTTGTTCTACTTGATCAGGTGAGGCCCCCTTTTGTGGACCAAACATGCGCGCAGCCCCAAAGTCTCCATGCAATGGATTGGTGACATCGCAAACAACCGATACCTCGAGGTTCAACCGGGGCTCAAACCAGGACTCTATAGAACTTAAGTTGCCTGCCACCGGCGAAAGAGTGTTACCCTTGGAGTCAAAAAAACGATAGCCCAACGCCGCTAGAAGCCCCACACCGCCATCGACCGTGGCACTTCCCCCAATAAACAACATGATTTTTCTAAATCCCGACGTCATGGCGTGATACACCAGTTCACCTGTACCATACGAGGTAGCTTGACAGGGTTGTCTTTCAGAATCGTGTAGTAAGTCCAAGCCAGATGCCTTGGCCATTTCGATGTAGGCAGTATCACCCGACACCCAATAACGGGCTTGTATAGGCCGAAAAAGCGGATCATGAACCGAAGAAAAAACCCAATGCCCTTGGGTTTGCTCTGCGATTACCTCCAAGGATCCCTCCCCCCCATCAGCCATTGGATGGATCATCGAATTGACTTGCGGTGGTAACCCTTGAGCAATCGCATGGGCGGCCTCAAAAGCCGTTAATGTGCCCTTGAATTTATCTGGACAAATCAGGACGTTCATGGAGGAAGATTTATAGGTACTTACGTGTTAGGGTAAATTTACACAACCTATTAAGACCAATCAACCATGGGTTTAAAAAGTATCAACTTCCGTTGATTTGTCCTATTATTTAGGTTGATGAAGTTGCGTATAGGCAAACGTAAAACCCTCTTTAATGACATTCTTGACATCCTCCCGGTCAAAGGAAGTCAGGTGGATATTGACGGGTTCTGCCGGCCGAATAACGGTTAAATTAATCTGTTTGGCTAGTTTAAACCCACCAATTTCCATAATCGACTCATTATAATTCTCCGCCCATTCAATGTCTGAATTTTCAAACTGATTCACCGAAATATCCTTGACCCGTTCCATCAGGCTAAAAAAACTTCGGTAATTGATTGCTTCCATTTTACGATGCTTGGGATGGGTGGCCACCGCATAAATTTCAGTGGCTCCATCTAATATGGCTTGTTTTAATGGAACTACCTCACGAATCCCCCCATCCAAGAAAGCCTGGCGGTGGTCTCCTCCAATTTGAATAACTGGCATGATAATCGGCAAGGAACTTGAAGCGCGCAAGTAATCTAAGAAATATTGTTCAGACGGGTCTGCGTAATACATTTCACCCGTGTTGATATTCACGGTACCTACTTTGAGTCGGATGGGACTTCGCCGTAAGGTGGTGAGATCAATGTACTTTTTAAGTTTTTCATGCAGGGGATTGGTATCAATGAGTCCGTCGAATCGACTTAAAACCGTGTCCAAGCCCAAAGACCATTTGGAACGCAAAAAACCAATATCTGAGGGTTTATTGATGTTTTCCAGCCAGAAGTTGATCAGTTGTTTATTGACCAAATCCCAGTTAATTTTCTTGTTGGTTTCCATCTGACGGCCCGCTTCATTAACCATGAAGGCGGCGTTCAGGCCACCTGCCGAAATGCCGTAGATCATGTCTGGCTCAAAACCTGTCTCCAAGATCGCCTGGATTGCCCCAACTTGCCATGCACCTTTGAGAGAGCCCCCACCGAGCACCAATGCCTTCATAAATTTACCTCAATGTTTCTTGAAATAAAGCCAATGTCCGCTCCCAAGCCAAGGTAGCGATGGTCGGATTGTACCGAGCCTCCGACGTATTGTTATTAAACGCATGCTGAGCCCCTTCGTAAATATGAAGTACATAGGCGACTTTATTCGCCTTCAAGGCTTCTTCATAACTCGGCAGTCCTTCATTGACACGCGTGTCTAGCCCAGCGTATTGAAGGAGCAATCGAGTTTGGGTTGGTCGGATGTCAGACGGATCGGCTGGGCGTCCATAATAAGGCACGGCACAGGCGATCCGATCTCCACGAAAAGCCAGCCGATTGGCCATGGCTCCCCCCCAACAAAATCCGACTACCCCAACTTTACCATTGCAGACGTCCAACGACCGTAAATATGGGACAGCCGCTGCGAAATTGGCCAAGGTCTGATCGGGATCCAAGGTCGGAAACAGCCCACGAGCCTCATCTTCATTGGAGGGAGTACCACCTTTGGGCGAAAGGCCGTCGGGAGCTAAGGCTATATAGCCCGCTTTCGCGACCCGGCGTGCCACATCCCGGATGTGTTCATTTAACCCTCGATTTTCATGGACCACAATGACTGCCCCCCGCTTTTCTTTCGTCGAAGGCATGACCAAATAACCCTTCATTTGGGTATGGGGGGTAGAATACGTGATGTCAGCCGCCACCAACGATGGGTCGTCGGGTGAGGTAAGGGGAATATGGTTTTTTTTGGTTTCGATCAACGGCAAGACCGTCATAGCAGCGGCCATGCTTCCGGTTAATTCAACCAGACGGCGAATGAATTCATCACGCTTTAAAGGCTTGTGGGTGTACTCGTCATACAGATTTATGAGTCGCTGATCCATGCGGTCTTTTGGGTTTAAATTTACGTTTTTTGGATGGGGCTGAACTGGACGATTGAGCGGGTCGCGGCCGTACGCTGTACACAGGAGCTGAGCCTAAGCCCAGGGACTCTGTGATGGATTGTTTAACAACCTCGTATCCCAACAATCGCTCAATTTTTGGAATTTTCAACTGATCTTTCTCATTGACGAACGTAATCGCCGTACCTGTAGAGGCCGCCCGCGCAGTTCGGCCAATTCGGTGGATGTAATCTTCTGCATCCCTGGGTACGTCAAAGTTTATGACATGGCTCAGGCCCGACACATCAATGCCGCGGGAAAGGACGTCGGTGGCCACCAAAATCTTGACCTGCTTATTTTTAAAGTCTCGCAGAATCTCCTCACGCTCGCCTTGTTCGATATCCGACGAGACACCCCGCGCCTCCCATCCTTTTCTGTTCAAAGCCCGAACAATCCGTTGGATATTATTCTTTTGGGAGGTGAATAGGATGATGCCATCCGGTTGGGCATCTTGCAACAAATGAAGTAAGATAGGTAACTTTTGCTCGTCCGTGGCCATGTAAAACTGCTGATCGATGCCCTCAGCAGGCTTGGAAACAGCTAGCCGAATTTCTTTTGGGTCAACCAAAATTTTATCCGCAAAATCCCGGATCTTCTTGGGCATGGTGGCCGAGAAAAGCAGATTTTGGCGTTTTTCAGGCAAGTGTTTGATGATATAAAGAATATCTTCTGAAAAGCCCATATCTAGCATTTTGTCGGCTTCGTCCAAAATCAAACACTCAAGCGACGAGAAGTCAATTTTACCAGATTTCATGTGCGCCATCAGACGGCCCGGTGTAGCGATGATGATATCGGCGCCCTCGACCAACGCTTTTCGTTGCTGATCCCAGTTTTCCCCTTTCCCTCCCCCATAAATGGCGATGGAAGTGGCCGAAATAAAATAACTAAAGCCTTCCAGCTGTTCGTCAATTTGTTTAGCCAACTCACGAGTTGGCACCAACACCAAAGCCACGGTGTGGTCAGAATCCTTTCGGGCTATTTTATCGAGGATCGGAATTAAATAGGCAGCGGTTTTTCCGGTCCCGGTTTGCGCACAGGCGATCAAATCGTTACCGGACAAAATAATCGGAATGGCCTCGGATTGAATCGGCGTGGCCTGTTGGAAATTCATGGCGTCAATCCCTTCAAGGGTCAACGGATGTAATGGGAGTTCTTGAAATTGCAAAGCACAAAAATTAGGATTGAACGTACCTTTTGAAGGTACTGAACAAAGTTAACCTTTTTTTTAAATGATTAATCAAACTATAGATTTTGTTCCCAAATAAAGTCAACAAATTGAGTTTCAGACCCTGTCCAATTGACTAACTACAGATTACCCCAAAGACAACGTGCCTCGATTATCTCGAGCGTTTTAAAAATGCCACGATAAGCAAACCCCAACGGGACCTTGTACATCTCGTTGGGGTTGACGATATAGGCCACTCTAAGGATCAACTCAACCATTTACGAAGGTGCGTGATACTATTTTGGAGATTTTTGACCGGCTCAGGTGCCCCGTCTTGCTCAACAAATAAATGCTTGACGCCTGCTGTTTTGGCATGAGCAAATACTTGGGAATAGTCCAAGTACCCCGCACCAATTTCGACCGGCTTAAATGTACCTTTTTCCAAGTCTTTCACATGCAACAAAGGGAAGCGCTTAGGGTGTGCTTTGAATAGTGCCACGGGATCAACCCCAGCCTTCATCGCCCAGGCTACATCCAACTCAAATTTTAGGATATCAGGCGATAACTCTTTGGCCATTAAGTCGAATGGCTTCACACCCTCCACCAACTCAAATTCGGCACTGTGGTTATGAAATCCAAAAACAATGCCTGCTTTTTGACATGCCTCTCCAGCCTTTTGAAATACCTCGATCGAGCGTTTGACCTCATCCAACGTTTTGATGGGTGTACTAGAACAAACCAAATAAGGAACACCCGCCTCTGCCATGTCATCCACCACTTCTTGGTAATGATCACGTAGGTTTTTCATGGCTGGCCGAGGTGCATTACTTGGAGCATTGGCTTGCGGTGGCCGAGCAGCCCCACCGATGTGGTGGCTCTTCCAGCTCAATCCCAAATCTTTGGCAAACACAGAAAACTCCTTGGCTGTCATGCCATAATATCCCCCTTTTCGACTAAATGCCGACTCGATCTCCGTATACCCCGCTTGAGCGATGGCTTTCAGTGTACCCGGCACGTCATTATCCAAGGCCGACATCGCAGTAAAGAGCTGAACACCAATATTTTTAAACGCACTTTTAGCCGTTGTAGCCTGCCAAGGTGCTGAAAATAAAGCAGATCCCATAGTTAAGGCACCCGCTTTTTTTAAGAAATCGCGTCGGTTGGTTGTCATTGTTTTTTTCGGTTGGGGTTAAATTGGAAGGAATTTCCTTAAATCTTATTGTAACTTCAAGTGACAATAGATGAAAAGTGAATTCATGTCGATGAAGAATCCCAAACTACCCCTACCTTTGCAATAAAAACATGAAAGTCACTGGATTTACGATTGCCCGAAATGTCATTCAATATGATTATCCGATCCGAGAGGCCATTCAATCCATACTGCCCATTTGTGATCATTTTGTGGTCGCCGTAGGCCAATCCCAAGACCATACCTTAGAGGCGATGCAAGCCTTAAATTCCTCAAAAATCCAAATCCTAGAAACCCAATGGGACCTCCGACTTCGAGAGGGCGGACGCGTTTTAGCCGAGGAAACCAACAAGGCACTGGCGGCCATTCCACCTGATACGGACTGGTGTTTTTACATACAAGGGGATGAAGTCATTCCAGAAGAAGACCTACCGATCATCCAACAAGCCATGGCGTATTATCAACACCGTGATGACATCGACGGACTCCTTTTTTCCTATCGTCATTTTTATGGCTCCTACAGGTACATTGCCGATTCCAGAAAGTGGTATCGGCGCGAAATCCGGGTATTTAAGTCGGGTCGACAAGTCTACAGCTACCGGGATGCCCAGGGTTTTCGAAAAGGCGAAAACAAGAAGCTTCGGGTGGCCTTGATTCCCGCCCACGTTCACCATTATGGATGGGTCAAGCCACCCGAAAAACAAATGGAGAAGATAAAAAACACCAGTGCTTTTTGGCTATCAGACGAGCGCCTCCATCAAAAGTATGGGAAAGCCCCAGATACCTTTGATTACAGCCAGATCGATTCCTTGGTTGAATTTGAGGGCCAACATCCGGCGGTCATGAAAAATCGCATCGAAAATCAATCCTGGCAATTTCAGCACGATATCCGTCAAAAAAAATACAGCCTGAAGGTTCGTTTCTTGTTGTGGATCTACCGCCTGACCGGTTGGCGTGTTGGCGAATATCGAAACTACCTGTTGGTCGAGAAATGGCCTACCCCCTCAACCAACCCGTGACGCTTCGCCGCTCCCGCGTGGCGGGCAATACTTCATGCTCGATGGTATGGGACTGAAAGATCGCTACACGCCCACCCTCGGGTAGTATATCCAAAGGGCCTGTGGGTAAGTACAATCGCAACGCTCCGCCGTGGCTAGGTTCCCAATCCGGATTCAAGTAGCAAATCATGGATAATTTTCGGGCAGAATCGGACTTGAATTGATCCAAATGTCGTTTATAAAATGTTCCTACAGGATAGGAAGCATAGTGAAATTCATGGCTCCGAATCCCAAGATAGCAAGTCCGGTTGAGGTAGGCTGAAAAATCGGTGACTAAATCCAAATACTGACGCTCCGCAGGGAGGGCTCCCTCCTCTTCGAGCCAAAAGATTTCATCGCCTCGAATGGAATCCACCACGGCCTGATCTTTGGAGATTCCCGCCTTCCGAAACTGATGATTCGCTTGCCGTTGGGCAAAAGAGGCTTGCAGGGCCAAAACTAAATCGGGCGGGAGGAACTGATCCACAACCCCATAGCCTTGTTCGAGGATCTGATCAATAATGTGCTCGTAGGTATCTTGCATTTTCCGAAATAGGTTGAAATATTTTCCAAAGGTATAGGTAACTTTGCATCCTTAAAATTAAATCACTCGTAAAATAGTTCGGTTCTCTAGAACCCGTGCCCATATGAATTTTGAACAGGAATTGGCCCGACGCCGCACTTTTGCCATCATTGCCCACCCCGATGCCGGGAAAACCACGCTCACTGAAAAGTTATTACTTTTTGGAGGGGCGATCCAGACGGCAGGTGCCGTAAAAAATAACAAGATCAAGAAAACCACGACCTCCGACTTCATGGAAATTGAGAAGCAACGGGGAATTTCAGTGGCGACCTCGGTCATGACATTCAATTACCAAAATCTTAAAATCAATATCCTGGATACCCCCGGCCACAAGGATTTCGCCGAGGATACTTACCGAACCCTCACCGCCGTGGACTCCGTTATATTGGTGATCGACTGTGTGAAGGGGGTGGAAGAACAGACCGAGAAACTCATGGAAGTCTGTCGAATGCGCCAAACGCCAGTGATCATTTTTGTGAATAAAATGGACCGGGAGGGCAAGAATCCATTCGATTTATTGGATGAGCTGGAGGATAAACTCAACATCCGGGTTCGGCCCATCACTTGGCCAGTCAATGGAGGGTCTACTTTCAAAGGGGTATATCATTTGTTGGAAAAAAAGATGAACTTCTTTGCGGTCAACAAAACCAAATTGGAGGAGGATATCTTCGAAATTCCGATCGATTCGCCTGTTTTGGACGAAAAAGTGGGTACCAAAGACGCCGCTCAACTGCGGGAAGATGTGGAGATGATCGAGGGCATCTACGATGAAGTTGACCGCGAGGCCTACCGGGCAGGAAATCTAGCGCCCGTCTTTTTTGGGAGTGCCGTCAGTAATTTTGGAGTGATGGAATTACTGAATACCTTCTGTGAAATGTCGCCTCACCCCATTTCGCGGGAGACCGACAAGCGGGTGGTAGAGCCAGATGAGAAGAAATTCACCGGATTTGTCTTTAAAATTCACGCCAACATCGACCCACGGCACCGGGACCGCATCGCGTTCTTGCGGATTTGTTCGGGTGTTTTTGAACGAGGAAAGTTCTACAAACATGTCCGGTCAGGAAAAGACATGCGTTTTTCGAACCCGTATATGTTCATGGCCGACAGCAAGAATGTGGTCGAGGAAGGATATCCGGGAGATGTGGTCGGATTGTACGATACAGGGAATTTTAAGATTGGGGATACGATGTCGGAGGGTGAGATTTTGCAATTCACCGGCATCCCGAGCTTTTCGCCGGAGCTTTTCCGGGAGGTCATCAATACCGACCCGATGAAAACCAAGCAGTTGGACAAAGGCGTGATGCAGCTTTCGGAGGAAGGGGTTGCGCAGTTGTTTATTATGCAGCCGGGGAATCGGAAAGTCATTGGCACGGTTGGGGAGCTTCAATTTGAGGTTATCCAACACCGCCTGCAGCATGAATACGGGGCATCGTGCCGATTTGAGAGCAAGCCTTACTCCAAAGCCTGTTGGATTACGAGTGAGGATCCGGAAAAATTGGCCGAGTTTATTCGCTTAAAGAACAATTTTATTGCCTACGACAAAGACCAAAATCCAGTATTTTTGGCTGAGACCGATTGGATTCTACGTATGAATCAAGAGAACAATCCGGATATCGTATTCCATACGACCTCCGAGTTTAAAGTAAAATCCTAAACAATTCTTTTGGTTCCTGGGTAGAATGAATAGCTTTGTTTAACCTTAATCAATCCAACAGAAATGAACAGAAAAGCATTTTTAGGAACATTATTTGGTGGAATGGCAGCCACTGTGATGGCGCGAGCCGCGAAATTCACTCCGGTAGTGGCTGGGTCGTACACGCTACCTGCTTTACCGTATGCTTTTGATGCCCTGGAGCCCCATATAGATAAAAAGACGATGGAGATTCATCACGGGAAGCACCATCAGGCCTACGTCAACAACCTCAATGCGGCGATCGCCAATACTCCCATGGAAAAGATGGAGTTGACGGAGCTTTTCAAAAAAATGAGTCAGCATCCGGTGGCCGTACGCAATAACGGAGGAGGACATTGGAACCACACGTTTTTTTGGGAGTTGTTGAGTCCCACCAAAACAACCCCATCCGCCCGGGTTTTGGCGGCGATTCAGCGTGACTTTGGTTCGTTGGAAGCCATGCAGACGGCCTTCAATACCGCTGCGGGAAGTCGCTTTGGATCTGGCTGGGCTTGGGTGATTGTCCAAAACGGGAAGTTGAAGGTCACGTCTACCCCGAACCAAGATAATCCACTCATGGACGTAGCGCCGGATCAGGGAACTCCCATTTTAGGATTGGATGTGTGGGAGCATGCCTACTACCTCAACTACCAAAATCGCCGCCCAGACTACGTGAAGGCGTTCTGGAACGTAGTGAACTGGAATAAAGTTGATGAGTTGTTTGGGAAGGCGTAAGCACCCTTTCAATCGATTGTATTTAGTTCAAAAAACTCCTTGTTTCGTTTGTGAAATAGCCAATGAAACAAGGAGTTTTTTTTGGGGGGGATGAGTTGAAAATATATTCAGGGGCTATCTCAATACCGCCAGGAGGTCAAATCCGCCCCAGCAGGTACCACCTGTTTAAAAATTATACCTTCAAGCTTATTGAATTGTCTTTAAGATTTCAATCTCCTTGTATTTATTTCAATAAATACAAGGCTCTTTTTTTAATTTCAATCCTCTAAAATGACGTTATGTGTGTTTTTTCAGTATATAATTTCCGATTTACTGATTTTTATAATATATTGTACATACAATTACTTTTTATATATAATTTTAGCTCTAAATCAAGATGACTTTAAATCATTGGGTGATTAGTTTTTTAATGTTTATCGCTTGGAATGCCACAAGTCAAATTCGACATTATGGGATTCAAAAGTCCAATACAGAAGGATTTCTAATGAGTCAATCTTCGATGGTATGGGTTCGAGATTCCATTCACCACCCCGTTTCTTTAAAGCTTACCTTTATTATTGCTCAGGCGGAGATATCTAATTCCCGGCTTAGTTTGCAAGTAGAATCGCTGAATCAAGACTTCAGTCGTCAAACTTTTGACAAATCAACTTATAAAAATTCTATCTATGGTTCGTTGGCTGCCGATACCGAGATTCGATTTTGTGAAAATTTCCAACGCATTAATTTACCCAAAATACAAAAACTTGATTCAACAATTCAGGTACCCCAAATTTTAGCCTCTATTCCTATTGAGCAAGGATCGATCCCAATATTTATCGGTGATTTGGATGGATTGGCAGGGTCTAGTTATTTTTCACAAGATTTTTTGGCAGAGGATGCCATATTCTTGGATTCCCACTTCCTAGTCGGTTCGGACGAACCCGGATTTTCTTTGGGGAAAACACTCACACACCTTATGGGTCGGTATTTTGGATTAGCACCCCTATGGGATTGTCTTGATGATGACATCGCAGATACCCCTCTGATGTCGGCTCAACATTTTGAACAAACGGAGGGATGGAGTTCTTGCTATTCGCATGTCGTTTACACGATGCCCCAAAACTTTATGTACAATACGCAAGACCAATTTCTTAACATGTTTACCAAAGGCCAAAAAGACCGAATGTGGGAAATTCTGCAAACGAAAAGACGCTATTTATTGAATCGATCCTCTTGTCAGTAACAATTTGCCATGAAAAAAACTCTATTTCTGTTTCTAATTCCTTTTATAGGGTATACTCAAGCCGTAAATAATGAAGATAGGAAGGTTTCACTTCCTACCCCAGATGCGGTTGCCATGGGAAAGTATGGTGAGATTCCGGTTGATTATTTTACTGGGATTCCCTCCATACAGGTGCCTATTCATACCCTTCAGGCTGGACCGATCCAACTTCCGATCCGTTTACAATACCACGCCTCTGGCCTACGCCCAGCCGAGATTGCCTCCTGGGTTGGACAGGGTTGGGCTTTATATAACGGTGGAATCATCAGCCGAACGGTTCAAGGTATTCGCGATGAAGCATCTGGGGGCTATTGGTCAAACGGAAGCTCCACTACCTTTAATGGCTCTTGTTTTACCCATCCTTCCTACCCCAACCCGTTAAGTAGTATGGTGACCGCGCAGCTTGATGGAGAGCCTGATATTTTCACCTTCTCTGCGGGTGAGGTCTCCGGTAAATTTTACATCAATTCAACGGGTGAGGTAGTTAAAATTCCAGAAAATGATGTGAAAATTACCTATACCTTGTCTCCCAGCCTGAGTGATCCCAATCGGATTCGCCAGTTTGTCGTCACGCTTACCGATGGGACTAAATATATCTTTGGCGAGAATGCCACTGGATATCAAGCCATTGAAGTCTCCCGTGTCAATGAAAGTTTGTTTCGTACGGCCTCTACTTGGAAGTTGGTTCGAATCGAATCTGCCGATGGCCAGTATTCTGTCGATCTGACTTACACACCTGAGTCGTATGCTTATGGCAACCGAGACAAGGAGGGTATTTTTGGAACTTCTGGTAATTTATTCAATAAAATCGAGGTAGAAGGCCACCGCCTCACCCAAATGGTTTCATCAACTGGGCGTGATCTCATTCGATGGATTCCTTCGACAATGACTCGAGAAGATGTATTTAGCCCGATCGTCGGACAAAAAACAGCCTATTCGTTGAGTCGTGTGGAAATTCAACAAGGTGCCTTCTGTAAAAAAATGGATTTTTCCTATCAATTCACCTCTGACCCAACCTCTGCCGCTTCGGGCCTAGACGATGAAAACAAAAAACGATTGCTGTTGACCGCTGTCCAGGAAAAATCGTGTGATTCTACCGTGGTCATCCCCCCCTACACGTTTCAATATGATATAAACGGAAATTACCTACCCCATAAATTGACCGCAGGCACAGACCATTGGGGGTATTTCAACGGAGCTGAAAACAATAAATCTTTTCGATACAATATTCCCTATACCCTACTCGAATATTACAATGGTTTTCAAAATATCGAAGCCGTCGAGGGAGGTGCCGACAAAACCGCTAAAAGTGAATTTTCCAAACTGGGAAGTTTAACCAAAATACAGTATCCTTCAGGTGGATTCACTCAGTTTGAGTATGAAGGAAATGTAGCATTTGATACAATACAGACTGTAAATTTAACGGATTTAAATCTATCTACCTCTAAAACCTCGTGTTCCAACGTAACGACGGATTTTTCAGAGTTCACCACTACATTAACCGATGTAGCTTCTACTTTTTTTGAACTCAATCTGGTCAATAACGGAACCCAGTATTGTTGCAATTCCGCCTCAGGGTCGCCTTTGCCCAAATGGGTGGTGTTCAGTATCCACCAAGGGGGAACCCAAATTTTTAGCAGGACCATTAGTCTAAGTTGTGGGCAAATGACCCAACTTCGAGGACGACTTCCTGCTTCTCTTCAAAATGGAGTTGCCTACACGTTTCGCATCAATCCCGTCAATGCCCAAGGTGAGGTGAAGCTTCTGCAAAAAACACAAACCACCAATTTTGAAAATAGACCTGTTGGGGGGATTCGGATCAAGAAAATTAGGCACCACGATGGAATCGACCCTAACCGAGATATCATCAAGGAATATGAATACCTGGATCCTGTTTTTACAGGTCGCTCCAGTGGTATTTTGTACAATAAACCAGTCTATGGGTTTGTGAAGAATTTCACCACAACCTGCAATCCTAACGTACCGAGTGTGAATTTTACCACGCATTTCTTCTTTGATTTTCCGCCCGTTCCGTTAACTACCTTTGAGGGCTATACGGTGGCCTATAAAAGTGTCAAGGAAAGTACGCCGGGTGCCGGTTTTAAGCGATATTCATACTTCTACGAGCCCTACCAAAGCTACCTAGAATTACCCTATGCCCCACCCCAACCCGGTATCAGTACCGGAAATTTGGAGTCGGAAAGCTCGTATTCCCCGAGTGGAGCTATCAAGGCTTATACCTTCAATTCCCAAAAATCAGATGCCTTGACCTTCAATAATCCGGCAAGTAATTTGTTTGTCAAGGCCTATTGGGGAACTAGCGGCGGGGGCAGCCAAATAGGATTGGCAAAAGTCTATTCCTTAGGCACCAAGCCTTTCCGGTTGTCGAGCGTAGAAAATAACGTCGATGGCCTAACCACCACCACCCAGTTTAGCTACCGGTCCGACAAAGCGCACTTGCTACCTACCGAAATCCAAACTACGCATCCGGATGGCACCGTGGAAAAACAAACCATTGAATATGCCCAAGAAACCAATAATTCAAGTCTTTTGACTCGCCACATGATTGGTATTCCGATCAAAAAACAACGGTTGGTCAATCAAGTGATTCAAGGGGGTGAATGGACGATTTACAGCACCTTTGCTGGTTTCCCTCGACCTTTCTTGCTACAACGCCTCAATCCTGTTTTGAATACGTGGGAAACCGAGACGACTTTTAACAGCTATGACACGTGGGGAAATCCAAGCTCCCTAACTCACCGCGGTTGGTCGCCCGAAACCTACACCTGGAACCAAGACCTTCTAACCCAAAAAAACTACCTGGATTTTCAGTGGCAATACGAGTACGAACCCAATACCACGTTGCTCAAAAAATACACAGAACCCAACGGATTGTTTACCCAATACGCCTACGACAAACTCAGCCGTCTGCGATCCATCAATCAGTACAACGGCAAGGCTACCACCACCATTGGGTACACCTACAGCCCCGCCAATAACCGAATCCGTGTGGCAACGGACTACCAAACCGGGGCCGACTTGACTACCGAAAAAGTCTTGGATGGCTTGGGCCGAACTATTCAGCTGAGAAAAATTGGCTATGGCCAAGGTGGACAGGACGTTGTTTCTCAAACCGACTATGACCCGGCCGGTCGAGTCAAACGGGACTATCTGCCCGGTTTTGGTGCTGCTTCTTCGGCATTTACCGAATATTCCTACGAGGATTCTCCCTTGAGCCGTCCAATTTCCATCACCCGTCCAGCTCCGCTGGGGATGGAGACCCTCACCTACGGAAACGAAAATGATCATTTCACCCAAACCCTGACCAACGCATTAGGTGAATACACCCAAACTTTCACCGATACTCGAGGGAGAAAACGTAGCACGGTGCAAGGCAAAGAAGGACTGCTGAATACCACCCAGTACCAATACGACGACCGCAACAACCTACTCAGCGTCCTGCCCGATGGCAGAACCGCCAGCGATGTGGATTTTATCTATCGATACGAGTACGATGGGCGCAATCGCCTGATCCGAAAAAAGATACCCGAAAAAGCGTGGGCCGAATTTGCCTATGACCTACGCGACCTGCCCACCCACCGCCAAGATGGCATACATCCCGTGGTGTTCAGTGCGTATGATGCCTATGGGCGGGTCACCAAAACCGGCACGGTTTCGAGCCTAAGTAGCACAACTTTTGTACACGTACTCTCCGAAACCGAATTCAAATCCGCAGGACTTGGTTTTGGGCAGCCGTATAAAAACACATACGCTCTTTTCGGTGCCAATGGTTTGCCCAATGGCACGTTCATTTCCTCGGAAGTGACGCAATTTGATCCATTCCATCGTCCGGTTGCCTTTGCGGGAAATCACATCTTACACTTGGCGCAACCGACCGCCCTGACGACCCACCTGAGTCTCAATGCCCGTGATCAAATTACCTCTCAAAGCGAAACCGTGCATGTGCAGAGCGCGGCTTATACCCTAGCCCAAAATTATCTGTACGACCAGGGAGGACGGCCTACCCAAACCCAAGTAACTTGGGATGGAAGTACCCAAACCGTGGAAGAAACCACCGCCTATAACGCCTTGGACAATCCCTTGCAAACTAAGTTGGGGGGTAACTTACAAACCATGGATTATTCCTATTGGGCTGGAGGATTCTTGCATAATATCAATGGCGGGACCACGGGCAGTGGCGGATTGGCACCCACAGCCAACGACTGGCCTACCGAAAACACCAACCAACCTTTGTTTGCCATGGAATTGACCTACTTGGCCAATGGAAATATCGCCAACTGGAAACAACAAAACCGCGGGTTTGCCTTCCAAAACTATGCCTATACCTACGATGCCTTGCAGCGGATTCGGACCGCCACCAACGGAACTCAGAGCCAGACGTATCAGTACAAAGATGCGCTGGGGAATTTCAGCAGCTTGACCCGAAGCGACTTGGTACGAAACAACGGGGCTTGGAATTTACAAAATATTGATGCCTTAACGTATGTCTATGCAAACCCCCTATCGTCCAAAATTCAATCGGTAGCCGATGCCTCCAATCACCCGCACGGCTACCAACCCAACACCGGAAGTTATAGTTACGACGCCAACGGCAATACCACCTATGACCCTGCCAATCAGATTTCGACGGTCTATAATTACCTCAATTTGCCCTCAAAATTCACCAAAGACAATGGCGCAACGCAGGAAGTGGTGTATGATGCAACGGGGAGAAAGTGGCAAGTGAGGGAATTTTTGGGGAATGGCGATACCCTTTCTCAAAAGAGTTACATCGGCAGTTTTGAATTTGAGCGAAACAGTTTGCAAAGAGCTTTTCACCCGACGGGTTTCATCCAAAATCTAGGGGCTGAAATTAACTCAAGCGGTCAAGCTAACGGAAATCTGGAGGGAGGAAAGATCATTTCTACCCAAAAATTAAAAAGTGGTGTAAAATCTGAATATATTGCTGATCAGAGCATTATTCTTTTGCCGGGATTTGAGTCTGACCCTGTTTTCCATGCAGAGATAAAGCCTAAATCAGGCTACCAGTGGAACTATATTCTCCGAGATCATCTAGGAAATACCCGAGTAGTCTTTGCCGACAAAAACAAGGATGGGCTCATCCGGCAAGACAGTTCGGAAGCCCTGAATGAAGTTCTTTCAATTTCAAATTATTCCCCTTTTGGCTTGGAGCTGAGTGGCAGTCATCAGAATCTAAAACAACAGTTTGAGTACAAGTTTAATGGCAAGCAAGAGAATGGATTCACTGGCTTGACAGATTTTGGAGGAAGGTATTTGGATAAACATTTGGGTGTTTGGGCGCAGGTGGATCCAAAAAGTGAAAGTTTTTTTAATTTATCTACTTATTTGGGATTGGGTTCAAACCCATTGAAATTTATAGACCCTACAGGTGAAGAAATTATATTATGGTATTCAAAAGGAACTGACAATAGTGGCACAAAATTCCTTTATGAAAAGGGTAAGATTTCACAAAAAACAGCGATAGCTTTAAATTATATATTAAATACAAAGGAAGGATTTAACTATTTTTCGCAATTCGCAAAAAAGGGTCAAAAAATTGCTGGAGTTGTATTTAATCAAGACGGAAAACATTCAAACATATCTCTTAATATTGTTGATTATACATTTTCAGAAGATTTAGCCCAAGGTTACTCATCAACACTTCAAATCGACGGATCATTAGGGTTTAGGATTAAAAATAATGACGAAATTGATTTCACATTAAACCTTCATTCTGTGGGACAAACTAAGGAGAGTTTAGTTGAGACAATAGCCCATGAAATTGGAGTTCATGGATATAAGTCGAATGAATTAATAGAATCTTATAAAAAAGGTGGACTTAAAAACTTGCACACGAAAGTTAATTCATTAACGAGTGAACTACAAGATCATAGAGCCCTAAAAGAAAAAAACCTAAATCATCCAGGCTTTAAATCATACAATAAAATTCAAAATCAGTTAAATGAGAAATATAAAAATAAATTTAATACAGTATTTGAATATGAAAGCAAAAAATATCAGGAAAAATATTAGTTTAGTAACTATACTTATTAGTTTCTTATTATCCTGTAATCAACAAAAATATAATATTCTAACCAGTTATGAGGTGCAAGAAGAAAAAAGAGCAACAAAAAAAGTTATACAAGTAAAATTAATAAAAAAAGGATTCAAAAGAATATCTAGGGAATTTGAAGTCGAAAAAGGTCAAATCTTTGAGATTTATCGGTTTTATGATTTCGACAATAAACCTACTACAATATTTAAATTAAATCTTAGTAAATTAAAAAATAATTCTGTTATCAACATACCAGATTCTATTCAGAATAATTTTTCTGGATTTAACAATAACTACATATTTTTGATGAAAAAATACGAACAAAAAAACGGAGATTTAATCATACAAAAAATAGGAATAGAAGATAATCCAACATTAGAAAAATATACTTTTTCCAAAGATGCTATTCTAAAAGATGTATATTATTAACGATCACTTTAATAAGTTTATATTCCCACCTAGGCTCTTTTGAATTTGAAGGAAATACCCTTAACTTGGTTCGTCATCCCAGCGGTTTCATCAAGAACCTACAAAGCACTGAATACCAAACAGGCAGACAAAACGGGGATATTCACGGGGCAAATATCGTTTCAACCCAGAAAATTACCGAAGGGAAATACAAGGCGGAGAACCAAATCACCCTGTTACCCGGTTTTGAGGCCACAGCCCATGATGCATTTTCGGCAGAAATTAAACCACAAAGCCCGCAGTATCAGTGGCAGTATGTCTTGGCAGACCATCTGGGGAATGTTAGAGTAATATTTGCGGATAAGAATAATGATGGGCTGATAGCACAAAGTGTAAATGACACCATAAATGAGATTCTAAGTATCCGAAATTATTCCCCTTTTGGCCTAGAACTAGGTGGCTCCCACAAGAACCTAGACTATCAGAATCCATACCGTTTTGGAGGGAAGGAGGTAGATGCTTTTTCTTCGTATTTAGATTTTGGAGGAAGGTGGTATGACTCAAACAGATCTGGTTGGAATCAGGTGGATCCGTTGGCGGAGCATCCAAATCAGGTAAGTAGATCAACGTATTCAGCGTTTTGGAGTAATCCAATCACCTATAATGATCCAGATGGGAGGTGTCCAATATGTCCATTCCTAGCTAAAGGCTTAACAGGTGCAGGCATAGATTATATGTTGCAAGGGGCAATGAATTATGCGGGTGGTATGGGGTTATCTGATGCATTTTCATCAAGTAATGTTGATATGTCTAACGTAGCGATATCAGGTGCACAGGGTATGTTACCGTGGAGGGTACCAGGTGGAAAATATGGTAAAGCTGCCGGAGTCGCTTTTTCAGATGTAATGATTAACTACGGTAAATCATTAGTTAATGGCACTGATTACTCAAATGAACAGATGGGGCAAGACTTTATTATTGGTTTTGCAGCTCAATTAGGTTCAGAAAAAGTAGCTGAGTTTTTTGGAGATAAAGGCATAGTTTATTTAAGGAAAGATGCAAGCGGAAATTTAAAACCATATGTCGGACAAGCAAAGAACGAAAAACGTTTCTTAGAACGACAAAAAGAACACGCAAGGACAAATCCAGATTCAGATTTTGAATTTGATGTTTTGGATCGTGGAAGTAGTAAAGGGAAGTTTCCAACAGACCTTGATAAAAAGGAGCAAAAACATTTAGATAAAATGAACGGTCCAACAAATAAGTCAAATCCAAATGGTGGTACTTCCAATAAAAAGAATGTAATAAAAAAGAAATAAATTGATGAAATTAAAAGTAGGAGATATTTTTAAAGTACCAATAAATGAAAAGGGGGTTTCATTAGGACAAATCATTAGTATTCCAGACAAAAAGTCACTCAGTGTAATTATTTTCAAAGAATTGTTTGAAGTTAAGCCAATCGAAAATTTGGCAAATGTTGTTAAAGATTGCACACCTTTATTGTTTGGAAATACTTTTGATGCAAAATTTTATCATAAGCATTGGGATGTAATTGGAAATGATAAAACGAACTTGTCCAATATTAAATTACCGTATTATAAAATTGGAGATAGCCCTTCTTACATTGAAGATTTTAAAGGAACAAAAATCAGAAAATGTAGTTCAATTGAAAATGAAAAACTGATTTACAGGAAGTATATAGCACCAGTTAGGTTAGAAAATGCTATTAAAGCTTATCATAATATAATAGAATGGAATGATGAATTGTTTAATGCATTGCTTTACTCTTATACCTTAATGAGTTGTGAGCTTGTTTCTAATGGATGATAGGCTTCCTAATAAAGAAGGGTTTTTCCAGTGTTCGGCCATAGGAATTTAAAAAGTAATTAATGGCGGTTTTTTCAAGCTCGGGGTATTGTTTGAAGTCTAAAAACAAACCATGACCGGGTTCTATCAGATCATTATATCGCTTTGCCCATAGTTGAGCATTTTGCTCAATAGTATTGGTGGCGGGTGCATTGGATGAGCCTTGTTGTGGTCAAGTAGTAGATGCCGTAAGTGGATTTTTTTTGGGAGTAGGCGAATCAGTAGCAAGAAATGTAAAAGCCATAACGGTAAACCTACCTGAAACCATAGAAGGTATGGCAAGTCTAAATACGCAAGTAGGGCAATTAAACTCAGCTGTTGGTGCAAGAATGTTGTTTGAAAAAACCAAAAGTGATTGGAATACAGGCGACACACGAACAAGAGCCAATATCGTAGGAAACGTAGTAGGAGAAATTGGTATTGCCGTTGCTGGTTCAAAAGGAGTTGCTAGTTTGGGTAAGGCGGGTGTGGTATCGGATGTTGTTAGTTTAGATGCAAAAGTGATAAGATTTAGTCAAAGTTCTGTTACAGGCGTTGGAGAAATTCAAGCAAGCATGGCCAAAAGCGGTTGGAAAGGTGCAGCCGTTGATGTTGTAAAAATGTCAGATGAAAAATTTACAACACTTGACAATACAAGGGTTTTAGCAGCTAGCCGAACAGGTACGCCAGTACAAGCTAAAGTATTAAGTCACGACTCCCCAATTCCTGCAAGTATGGCAGAACGTTTTCCAAATAAAAAAAGAGCATTACCAGCAACTTATGGACAAGCTGTAGAAAATAGGATTCAAAATCAGGCAAGTGGATTTAGAAAGCAATATCCACAAGGAGGAAAAATTACAGGTTCAAATCAATAAACTAAAATGGAAGAATCAAAATTTTTAATAGCAAAGAATGAATTACCCGAATGGTTTAACTATCCTGAATCGTTCTTAAAAATTGTAGAGCAAAATCTAATTGATTTAAGCCCTTGGCACATTTTATCGAATGAATTGCTTAAAGCAAAATATGAAGGGTTAAAAGAAAGATATCCTAAACGAAACCTCATACCATTTGCGAGAAGATACGATAATGATGATGTAGCTTGCTGGGAACAGTCTAACCCAGAAAGCGTCGTTATAATTCATGATTATGCTTCTGATGGATGGGAGAGAAGAGAAATTTACGAGAGTTTTTGGGATTGGTTCAGAGTAGCGATAAATCAAATGATAGAATTTCAGTAAATAAACCAACAAAGCCTAAGATTGTGTATCAAAGTGTGTCTAATAAATTTGCGACCAATGAATAAAAAGCGACAGTTGAAGATTAGTTGACAAATCCCCAAATGACTGATTGGCTAGAAGATCATCTTTAAAGCAAGAAGAGTATTCTGGGTAAAGAAAAGCCCATTTGATGATTTTTACCAAAGATAGGTTATTAAATGCTTTAGAGAGAATTCGACAGTTTTCCACCGGAACCTACACCTACGATGCCAACGGCAATACAACCTATGACCCTGCCAATCAAATTTCGACGGTCTATAATTACCTCAATTTACCCTCAAAATTCACCAAAGACAATGGCGCAACGCAGGAAGTGGTGTATGATGCAACGGGAAGAAAGTGGCAGGTGAGGGAATTTTTGGGAAATGGCGATACCCTTTCTCGAAAGAGTTACATCGGCAGTTTTGAATTTGAGCGAAACACTTTGCAAAGAGCCTTTCACCCGACGGGTTTCATCCAAAATCTAGGGGCTGAAATTAACTCAAGCGGTCAAGCTAACGGAAATCTGGAGGGAGGAAAGATCATTTCCACCCAAAAATTAAAAAGTGGTATAAAATCTGAATATATTGCTGATCAGAGCATTAGTCTTTTGCCGGGATTTGAGTCTGACCCTGTTTTCCATGCAGAGATAAAGCCTAAATCAGGCTACCAGTGGAACTATATTCTCCGAGATCATCTAGGAAATACCCGAGTAGTCTTTGCCGACAAAAACAAGGATGGGCTCATCCGACAAGACCGTTCAGAAGCCCTGAATGAAGTTCTTTCACTTTCAAATTATTCCCCTTTTGGCTTGGAGCTGGGTGGCAGTCATCAGAATCTGAAACAGCAATTTGAGTACAAGTTTAATGGCAAGCAAGAAAATGGATTCTCGGGCTTGACAGATTTTGGAGGTAGGTATTTGGATAGACACTTGGGTGTTTGGGCGCAGGTGGATCCGTTGGCGGAGAAGTTACCATTCTCATCACCATATGCTTACGCTCTAAATAACCCTCTGAAATACATTGACCCTGATGGTAGACTTCCAATTATTCCTTGGTTATTAAAAGCAGGTGCAGGAGCAGCAGCCGATATGATGGCTCAGGCAAGTATGGATTATTTATTCAATTCAAATACTAAAAGTTGGGGTCAAGCTTTTGATAATGTTAATTATTATCAAGTTGCAAGATCAGGAGCTGAAGGCTTAATTCCTTGGAGAACACCGGGTGGAAAAATTGGTAAAGCAGCTGGGACGGCAATTGCAGATGTTTTATTTAATGCAGCTAATAATCCAGGTGGTTATACTTCTGCTCAAGCGGGAACTGATTTTGCTACAGCATTTATTGGAGACCTCGCAGGTGGTGGGTTTGGACAATTGCTAAATAAATATGGTTCAAAATCTATTATAAACGGCTTGATGGATAAAATGGGATATAATGCTACCCAAATCAGAAAAATTACTGGAGGATTTGATGGCGATGCTGTCAGGAAATGGTATAAGAGTACCGTTGATGGTATCGATATAAATGTATCGCCAACTGAAGCAAATGCAAGAAATATAGTAGGGCAACGAAATTTATTTAAACAACAGGCAAGAGATTTAATGTTTGATCAAAAAGCTGCAAATAATTTACCTGCTATAGAAAGTTATGATTATTACTATAATAAGTCTTACAATAAAGGATTAAGAGGTGATGCTTTATATCAAGATATTATAAATGGTGGTAAAAAAACAAATGCTAATTACAATAAAAAATATGGAGAATAATGTTGGGAATATTTAAAAAAATTAATAGAATTTTGGGTGAATCCCTTATTTGGAATCCTTTACAAGGAAAAATAAGGATGTTTTCAACAGATAAATATCCACAGGAAGAATGTTGGATACAAATAAACAATTTTCCAGAAGAACCGTTATGGACTCTTTATTATAGGGGAGAAAGTATAGATATTGAAGATACTCCTGCACTCTGGAGAATAAATTACCCACAAGATGAAGTGTAGTAAGCTCCCCCGAAAATAGTACGTGGTAAAAGTAGAAAAATTTCTTCGCTTTAAATCAGTACGTAGGAAGAAAAGCATATTTTCCCGAACCAAGTTTCTTAGATTTTAAAGGAAATACCCTTAACTTGGTTCGTCATCCCAGCGGTTTCATCAAGAACCTACAAAGCATTGAATACCAAACGGGCAGACAAAACGGGGATATTCACGGGGCAAGTATCGTTTCAACCCAGAAAATTACCGAAGGGAAATACAAGGCGGAGAACCAAATCACCCTGTTACCCGGTTTTGAGGCCACAGCCCATGATCAGTTTTCCGCTGAGATTAAACCACAAAGCCCTAAGTATCAATGGCAGTATGCACTAACGGATCATTTGGGGAATTTACGGGTGTTGTTTGCCGATAAAAATGGAGATGGGCTCATCCGGCAAGATACCAATAGCGTACTGAACGAGGTTCTAAGTATCCGGAATTATTCCCCTTTTGGCCTAGAACTAGGTGGCTCCCACAAGAACCTAGACTATCAGAATCCATACCGTTTTGGAGGGAAGGAGGTAGATGCTTTTTCTTCGTATTTAGATTTTGGAGGAAGGTGGTATGACTCAAACAGATCTGGTTGGAATCACGTGGATCCGTTGGCGGAGCATCCAAATCAGGTAGGTAGATCAACGTATTCAGCGTTTTGGAGTAATCCAATCACCTATAATGATCCAGATGGGAGGTGTCCAGTTTGTGAAGAAATGGTAAAAAATCCAACTGATGGTCAAATTTTCAAAACAAGTGGGGCTACTTATACTTTCGGTGGTGGTCAGTGGACAAGAAATGGAGGGCAATTAAATGAAGTAGTTGTAAGACCTAATGGACTGTATGGTTCGCCAGCCTTAGCATATACAACTCAAACCAAAGGAGTAGTAGCTGGTTATAGTGCAGGCTACATTGGTTCGGGTGAATATGGCGGAGCAGATGCAAATGTAACAGGATTTAGAGCAGAATATAATAATACAACAGGTACAGGAAAAAGCACTTTAGCCCTTGATGGAGCTGTAAAAATAACCGGTTTTCAAAGTACAGCTAATTTAAGAAGTGGTACGGAGAATAATAATATTGGAGTGGGTGCAGAAGGTAATGTTTTATTAGCGGAGGCCAAAGGTACTATCGGGAAATTGACAGGTGAAAATAGTAGAAGAGGATATTATATTGGAGGAGAAGTTGGTGCTTACACATTAAAAGGTGAAATTAATCCCAGTATTACCATACTTGGATACAAACTTGGTGTCATTATTGGCGGCTCTTTAGGTAGTGCAAATGTTGGTGCTGGTATAGGAGGTTATAGAGATACAGTTAAAGGCACTTACAATTTAAGTGCCTTTATTTCAGGCTCCTTTATTGCAGGAGGTAAATTAGGGTTTGAGTTTATATCCCCAAGCTACGACACATCTAAAAGGAATAAATAAAAATTTAAACAAGCTAATTTATGTTATTGAATATTTTTTATAGTATATTTTTTGTAGTAGTTAATTGGCTAATATACTTAAAACTGCAAAAATCATATCAATACCCAAAGGCTCATTTATACCTTGGAATAATAATAATAGTTTTGATATTTCACCTAGGATTAATCAATAATGATTTTCTAATGAATCCAGATGACTTTTTCAATATATTATTTTTAAGTGTCGGATTAATAATATTACATTTTGCCACAAATATCCAAGTAGAATTATTTAAAAAATATAATAATACTCAAAACGAAAAATCTGATAAATTACAATCGAAATTTCTTATTATTTTTGATTTTATTCGCCAAAAATTAATATACATTATGGCAACTATAAGTCAAATTTTAGATATTTGGATTAAAGATTTTAGATAGGATAATATGTTATTGAGTCTTAAAATCAGATAAAAACCTTAAAAGATCATCTAGGAAATACCCGAGTAGACTTTGCCGACAAAAACCAAGATGGGCTCATCCGACAAGACAGTTCGGAAGCCCTGAATGAAGTTCTTTCAATTTCAAATTATTCACCTTTTGGCTTGGAGCTGGGTGGCAGTCATCAGAATCTAAAACAACAGTTTGAGTACAAGTTTAATGGCAAGCAAGAGAATGGATTCTCTGGCTTAATTGATTTTGGAGGAAGGTGGTTTGATAAATATTTGGGAAGATGGAATACAATTGACCCCAAAGCAGAGAAAATGGTTTCATGGAGTCCCTTTTCTGCATTCTTCAGTAACCCGATACGATTTACAGACCCAGACGGACAAGAACCTACTCCAGCAGAAGCAGCAAGAATGGCAGCTCACGTTTATGGAGATAAAAAGAATGGAATTTTAACAGGTGGTTGGCAAGTTTCAAGTAGAAGTTTTGGTTTAACAGGTAGCGACTTGAACAATAGTTCTACAGGATTAAAATCATTAGTTTATGAAAGAGTAGTAAATGGTAGAGTTACTGAATATACTTACGCAACAGCAGGGACGGAAGCAAGTTGGAAAGACGTTGGAGCGGATGTAAGACAACCTTTAGGTTTATCTCAGCAATATACCAAAGCTGCTGACAATGCGAAGACAATTTCAGGAGAATTAGGAGCAACCGAATTAACATATGTAGGGCACTCATTAGGCGGTGGCGAAGCTGCTTTGAACGCTTTGGTTACTGAGAGAAAAGCAATAACATTTAATGCCGCAGGCATTAGTGATATTACCAAAATTGTAGAAGGAACTTGGAAGACACCATTCAAATCTGAAAGCAAAATTGATGCCTACATTATGGCTACAGATCCATTGAATAATATTCAAAATAATACAGGTTTACCTGATGTAAATGGCAATCGATATTACTTAATACCAACAGACGCATCTTCCATTTATAATGGACACAGTATGGATAATATATTAAAGAATTTTGGAGTTAAAAATCCTAATGAGTACAAAAAATAATGAAAGTAATGATATTTCAAATAATATTCTCTTGTTTGTTGCTTTCTTGCTCAAACATCAATAGAGACAAGCAAGTGGATAAACAAGATTTAACAGGGGGTGATTATCGCCTTTTTCAAAATACCCCAGCTTGGGACTTAGCCAAAGCGGTCCAGGATGAAAATGAAAAGAAGATAAATGAAATAGTATCAAAAGACCCCAAGCTAATAAATTACCAAGAACCAAAATTTGGAAATACGCTTTTGATGCTTACAATAATGAACCAGCAAATAAAACCGTTTAAAACTTTGTTGGAAAATAAAGCAGATGTAAATATTCATAATACTTATGAGGGTACTTCTGCACTTATAGAAGCGTGTTCTTTTAAACAATACAATACGAAATTTGCGGAAATACTTTTACAGAAAGGAGCACATGTAAATGATGTACAGATGGATAAAACCGAGCCAGACAAGGTAAAGACTGCGTTAATGAAAGCAGCTAAAACAGGTAAATTAGATTTGGTTGTATTACTTGTAAAGAATGGAGCAGATGTAAATTATCAGAATGAGTATAAGCAATCTGCATTAGGTGAATCTGCAATTATTGACAGATATGAAATATCATATTATTTACTTCAAAATGGAGCAGACTATACACGTCCTATTTTTTACCGTCCTGATTATTCTATTCCTTCGGAAAAGCAAAATCCAAACGACAAAGGGAAGCCAATGTATTTAGTGGATGTATTAAGGGAAGATTTTTTTGAATTTGACACGGATGAATACGAATACAAAATGAAAATAGTTGACTTTCTTAAGGGCAAGAACATTGATTACCGAGCCACGCCAATACCAGTTTATATTAAGAAAAAATCCCAAAAAGAATATCCAAATAGTTGGAGAGAATATTTAGAAAAGTATTAGGAATTTTGAACTATAATTGAAATATAGAATTCCGTTCCCCTTTTGGCTTGGAGCTGGGTGGCAGTCATCAGAATCTAAAACAGCAGTTTGAGTACAAGTTTAATGGCAAGCAAGAAAATGGATTCAAGGGCTTGACAGATTTTGGAGGTAGGTATTTGGATAGACATTTGGGTGTTTGGGCGCAGGTGGATCCGTTGACGGAGAAGTTTACTGCATGGTCGCCATACTCGGCGATGGCAAATAATCAAATCATATTCTTTGATGCGGATGGTAGAGAGCCTGTGCCATCATATCAAAGGTTAAATCCTTGGTTTACCCTAAAACCTACGCAATGGTATTCTACAGCAGGTATTTATGACAACAACACATTTAATGCAGCAGCTGCCTACAGTACACAGCATTTGAGAGCGGATGCTTTCCAGTCTGTTTACCAAAGAAATGCTTACTATGGTTGGGTTCAAAGTCAAGCAGACGCAAAAGGTTATGGGTCTAAATGGTTTGGAGCAGCTGAATTAGTAACAGGATTAAATGCAGTTGGTGCTACTGAAACTATTAATTTAGGCGTAATAAAAGACAATACAGAAGCTTTTTTGAAAGGCGGAAATCAGTTTTTGTTTTCTCACAATATGAAAAATGCAAAAGATTTATTGGCAAACGGTAAGCTATCAGGAGGATTTATAGATGCAAATGGAGCAAATCAATTATTTGAAGGATTGACAGGAATGGCTCTAGACTTAAAAATGGTTGAATTTGAGCAATCAAAAGTCCAAGAATATATCAATGGTTATAAAGGAAATGACCTTAATTCTATTATTGGCAATATTAATCAGCTTTTCACAGGAGATGTAGCAAAATATGCTGGTCCTGGAGCTATTAAAGATGTAATGAAAGAAAGCTTTAATGGTGGAAAGTCATTTAATTTTAAAAATTATGCAGATAGAGTTAAATTAGGTAAGGAACTAATAAAAAAAGCACACCATGAGTAAAATAATTAGTTTTATATTATTATATATAAGTCTATTTATTATTGAAACAATAAGTAGTTTTTTAATGATTTTTTTATATTCTATTCCGGATTCACATATTAAAGGTAGTTTTGATGTAGCCACTTTATGGAATTTCTGGAGAGTATTATTTTATGGTTTACCTTTTATAATTCTGTATTTTCTATTGTTCAAGTATGTTGTAAATATCAAGCTATACAAACCATTATTATTCTCAATTTTTAATTTAATAGTTTACGTTGTCTTATCTGTTCTTTCAAGAGTTATTTGGGGCAAAAATGTTCCACTACCACCAGAAGGAATCATGTTTTGGATAACCTGTGTAGCAATATTTTTAAGTCCCTTGATTTTAGGTAAAGTAGTCTATTTTAGAAATCGAATGGAAACACTCTAAATTATTTGTCCCAACCCAACACCGGAAGTTATAGTTACGATGCCAACGGCAATACCACCTATGACCCCGCCAATCAAATTTTGACGGTCTATAATTACCTCAATTTACCCTCAAAATTCACCAAAGACAATGGCGCAACGCAGGAAGTGGTGTATGATGCAACGGGGAGAAAGTGGCAGGTGAGGGAATTTACTGCAAGCGATTCTTTAGTAAGCTCACGTGCCCACCTAGGCTCTTTTGAATTTGAAGGAAATACCCTTAACTTGGTTCGTCACCCTAGCGGTTTCATCAAGAACCTACAAAGTACTGTATACCAAACGGGCAGACAAAACGGAAATATTCACGGGGCAAATATCGTTTCAACCCAGAAAATTACCGCAGGGAAATACGAGGCGGAGAACCAAATCACCCTGTTACCCGGTTTTGAGGCCACAGCCCATGATCAGTTTTCCGCTGAGATTAAACCACAAAGCCCGCAGTATCAATGGCAGTATGTCTTGGCCGATCATTTGGGGAATGTTAGAGTAATATTTACAGATAAGAATAATGATGGGCTAATAGCACAAAGTGTAAATGACAGCATAAATGAGGTTCTAAGTATCCGGAATTATTCCCCCTTTGGTTTGGAGCTGGGTGGCTCGCACAAGAACCGGGACCTTCAGAATCCATACCGTTTTGGAGGCAAGGAACATAGTAATTTTACAGAGTATAGTGATTTTGGTGGAAGGTGGTTGGATAAGAGATTGGGGTGATGGAATTCGGTGGATCCATTGAGGGAAAGTCGACCATGGGTTTCACCGTGTAATTCAGTGCGGCCTATCAGGTTACGAGTGACGTCACCTGATAGACCGCACCGACGACATAAAAAGGTTTGTGTCTATTCTCTAGTTCTTAAGGGCTGCGATGGAAACTAAAGCACCCATGGTGTCAATCCAGATTCAAGGTTGTACTCAGTTGACATGTCAATTGTTAGGTTAAACCGCATCAACTGTCCATCATCTAGACCCTTCACTTTAATTTATCCTAAAAAGTCATTGCGAATATCCCACCTACAAAAAATCAAGTAAGGCCCCAAGGACCTTAGCTTGCAACTGAACTCATCCGTTGGAATAGAAATGAGCTACGCCTCCGTTCCACAACCCAAAGTGCTCAAAGGAGGAATCTCAATACCGCCAGGAGGTCAAATCCGCCCCAGCAGGTGCTGTTTTTTTAACCAGTTCAGCCCATTTCGGAATAAACATCCGGTGATACCTCAACCGGGTTATGTAATTGGGTTGGGTGTGGTCGCCATTCCAGCAATGCTCGGCACGGTCCCCATAGTCTACAACTCCATCGTAAGGTGGATTCTGGAGAGTCTTCAACATGTCCTCAGCCAAATACACGGCATTGTTTAGATAAAAATTATCCATATCCCCACAGTAAATATGGATACGTCCTTTCCAGTTTTCTCCATGTTTCGCCCAATCTCGCTTGAGTAAGTAGGCCAAATCGTAATTTTCCTTCCAGTATTCGGCCACTTTTTTATCAATTACTCCGGTTTTCTTATCCCAAATAGGTTTAGGATACCCATCTGGGCCCACAGGGGAATACACCGCCTCCCAGATATCAAATTGTTGCCCCGAGCGGGTTTTGGTTCCGAGTGCCAGTTCTTTTTGATTCATCTGTTGTACGGTGGCCGAAATCTGCCCTAGGTAATCCCGATGTCCAGGTCGAGCTAATTTCTTGAAATCGGCATCATAAAAATAGGCATTGGCATCTTCGTAAATATTGACAGTTGTAAAGGCTCGAAAATCAATGGGATCCGGGCAAGCCGCGAAACATCCATTGTACTCAGTTGGGTATTTGACTTGTACCGCCAATGCCTCCCAACCGCCCGTGGATCCTCCATACGTAAAACGAGCCCAGCCTTGCCCAATGCCCCGAAATTGCTCTTCGATGTGCGGAATCAGTTCATAGGTGATGGCATCTCCGTAAGGCCCAATGTTTTCAGAATTTACAGCATACGAATCATCGTAAAAAGGACAAGGGTGCTGAATTTCAATGGCTAAAACTCGGGGGAAGTCTGGGCCAGTCCACATCTTGTAAAAGTCATACGCTTCCTGCTGGACTATTTTATTGTATCCATAGATCTTAAATCGAGGATTGTAATCATCCGTCGGTACATTCGGATCGGGCGGAGAGGTCCGGAAGCCATCAAAGTCTGCTGGAAAATGACCATGAAAGATGGCCAATGGATATTTCACTTCCGGATGTTCATCAAAACCTTCCGGCAACAACACATGCGCCCCTAAAAACATCGGGCGGCCCCAAAAATCAGAAAGTAATTTACTCTGAATCTTGATGTGCTTGATGTATTTGGTATCCTTCGGTTCTGGAATGGGCGGAATCTCCTCGGTCAAAACGACCGACACCACGCCCACCTGCTTGGGATTGATCTTCATCTTCACTGGCTTACTATACAAATTACCCGAAGCTAGATTCCACTGCTGGCCCTCTCCCCGATCCATAGGCATTTTGACCGTGAAACCGTCTTTGCGCTTGAAGGTCTCGTATTTATGTAACAAAACTTGCACGGTGTATTCCCCAGCAGGAAATTGGGCCCATTTTTCGATCGGATACCCATAGGTGCTGGCATTGGACATCGTGATGGCCGCTCCCGATTTCCAATTCTCCACATCTTGACCAAAGACCTGCTGCGTTGCATGCCCGTCCTGAATCTGAAATCGTGGCTCGGAGGATTCATTCTTCGAAATCAGCAACAACAACCGGCCGTCCAAGGTCTGGGCATGCAGAGCCGGCGAAATTTTGACCTGAAAAGTGGTCTGAGCCGATAGGATAAAGGCACTCAGCCAACAAAAAAAGAAAAAGTAAATACGCTTCATAGTAAGATTGAGGTGTTGATACGTCGAATGTAAGGAATTCCCGTCATTTTCCCGTAAAATGTTTATACCTTTGGGGCGCATTTTGCGTTGGAAGGAGGATATGAAATTATTAGACCGTTACTTAATCCGCCGGTTTTTAACTACCTATGTTTTTGCCGTGTTCATCATTGTGGTGGTGATCTTGGTGATCGACTTTGTGGAGAAAAATGACGACTTCCTGCAAAGATCGGCCCCAATGCGTGCAATCTTGTTTCAATACTATGCCAACCTAGCCCCGTATTGGGCCAATTACATCAGCCCTCTGATGATATTCATTTCGACGGTATTTTTTACCGCAAAAATGGCTTCTCATACCGAAATTGTGGCTATGCTGAGTGCGGGTATCAGCTTCCGCCGAATCATGTGGCCCTATTTTGTGGGTGCTTCCATGGTCGCCTTGTTTTCCTTTGTAATGGTCGGATGGATTTTACCCCGCGCCAACAAAACACGCATTCAATTTGAAAATACGTATGTTCGGGAGAAATTTTACTTCTCCGACCGCGATTTCCATACCGCCGTGGCCCCGAATGTCTATGCCTATTTTTCAAGCTACAACAACGAAGCCAAAACGGGGTACGATTTTACTCTTGAAAAACTAGAAAAAAATAAACTTGTCGAAAAGCTCTCTGCACGCCGAATCACATGGGACGATAGCACGGAACGATGGAAACTATACGATTACCGGATTCGGAAATACGGCATCAGCAAAGACAAATTAATTTTTGGCCAAGCTCCGCTCGACACCACCCTAACCCTTTCGCCAGAGGACTTCGAGAGCTCCAAAGCCAAACATGAAACCTTTACCATTCCCGAGCTCCAAGAACGGCTCCGTGTTATTCAATTGCGGGGTGGAGAGGGCATTGCCCCGTATCAAATTGAATACTACCAACGCTTTGCTACCCCGTTTGCGGTTATTATCTTATCGTTGATGGGTTTGATCGTCTCGGCCCGAAAAGCACGTGGCGGCGTAGGAGTTCAAATTGCCATCGGCTTTGTTTTGGCCTTTGTGTATATCCTGTTTTATATTTTGTCGAAAGGAATTGCCGAGGCTGGCAATATGCCCGCTCTCTTGGCTGTGTGGTTGCCCAACATTGTGTTTGGTGTCATTGCCACCATCATGTATTTTACAGTACCCAGATAAATTTGATTTAGAATCTCATTTTTACCAATAACTCGTGACATGAAAAAAGTCGTTTTAGCTTATAGTGGTGGTTTGGATACCTCGTTTTGCGTAAAATACCTCACCGAAGAAAGAGGCATGGAAGTCCACTCTGTTTTGGTGGATACCGGTGGATTTACAACCGAGGAAATAGAGGATATTAAACGTAAAGCCTATGAATTGGGAGTAAAATCTCACTTTACTGCCCGAGTAGCCGACGAATATTATCAAAAATGCATTCGGTTTTTGATCTATGGAAATATCCTAAAAAATAATACATATCCTCTCTCGGTGTCGGCAGAGCGTATTTTTCAAGCTATGGCTGTGGCCGAATATGCGAAGTCGATCGATGCCCAAGCCATTGCACACGGCAGTACAGGCGCCGGAAACGACCAAGTCCGCTTCGATATGGCGTTCCGGATCATCGTACCCGAAGCTGAAATCATCACCCCCATTCGGGATCTGAAGTTATCTCGGGAGGATGAAATTGAGTTTTTGAAATCCAAAGGAGTCGTACGAGAATGGCATAAGTCTACCTATTCAATCAACCAAGGACTCTGGGGGACCTCTGTAGGAGGAAAAGAAACACTCAACTCTTGGGATTATCTTCCGGAATCAGCCTATCCGACCCAAGTTCAACGTAAAAAAGAAAAAGAAATCACCCTTCAATTTCAGAAAGGCGAGCTAAAGGGAGTGAATGGGAAGCGGTTCCGAAACCCAGTTGATGCCATCAGACGCTTGCACGAACTGGCCAGTAGCTATGGTATTGGTCGCGACATTCACGTGGGTGATACAATCATCGGAATCAAAGGTCGGGTCGGTTTTGAGGCTGCCGCTCCGTTGATCATCATCAAAGCCCATCATTTGTTGGAAAAACACGTTCTGACCAAGTGGCAACAATATTGGAAACAAAACATCGCCGAATTTTATGGCATGCTATTGCATGAGGGGCAGTTCAATGAACCGGCATTGCGGGATATGGAGGCACTCATGGAAAACAGCCAAGAGCATGTCACAGGAACCGTTCGGGTGATGTTGGCGCCTTATCGCTTCCAGCTACTGGGTATCGAGTCCCCCTACGACCTCATGTCGCCGATCTTTGGCTCGTATGGGGAGATGAATAATGCGTGGAGTGGAGATGATGTTCGGGGTTTCTCCAAAATTGCATCCAACCAAGTAATGATCTACGAAAAGATAAAAGAACGCGCCGAGAAGAAATAAGCAAAGCGGGGTATCGAAAGGTATCCCGCTTTTTTGTTGTGTTAAGTTACCATTAAATACGCCTAGATTGTTAATTTTTAACATGCCAAAGGCCAGAGGTGGATCTAGTTTTGAGCTTTCATCAAATCTATCCACACCATGTTGTTACGGAATTTTACCTCCTATTGTTGTTTTTTGGTGTTGCTGCTCGCTGTGGTATGGAAACCACACGTTGCCAATGCCCAAATCGTGAACGCCACCCTCTCAGGAAAAATCCAAAGTACGGAAGGGGACGTTTTGATCGGAGCCTCGGTGTCGGTCAAAAATGAATTAACCGGATTTACCATTGCGACAACCTCAACGGTATCGGGTACGTACCTAATCTCCCAAATTCCGCTCGGAAATCAGTACACCGTTACCGCCTCCTATGTGGGCTATGGAACAAAAATTGTGAAAGGCATTTCGTTGAATCAAGGAGACCAAATCAAATTGGATTTCACTTTAACTGAGCAAAGCAACGATCTCAACGAGGTGTCGGTGGTTGCCAATTCCATCACCAATAGTATCCACCGACTGGGTAGCTCCACGGCTATTTCGGCAAAAAACATGGCTACCCTTCCAGTCAACGGTCGAAACTTCAATTCCTTGGTTGATCTCTCTCCCGTGGCAAACGGAAACAGCCTGTTAGGGCAATTATTTTCATCGACCAACTACACGATTGATGGCATGACCAACCGGAGTCCCTTGTCGAGTGGATCCACCAACCGCGGGCCTTTCTCCATTTCGATGGAGGCTATTCGGGAGTTTGAGGTCTTGACCAACGATTATGATGTCACCAATGGCCGTAGCGGTGGAGGGATCATCAGTGCCGTCACCAAAACCGGTACCAACAAAGTCGAAGGATCCGCGTTCTTTTTCAATCGCGCCGATTGGTTGGCTAGTAAGTATGATATTCGAGGCAACCGCCGAAATAACGAATTCTCTATCCAGCAATATGGTGTGACGTTAGGTGGCCCAATCATCAAAGACAAATTGCATTATTTTGTGGCCTATGACGGCCAACGTGATGCCCAACCTCTGTTCATAGCCGACCTCCAAACTCCAGAAGATGAGGTCCGGTTCAATGTTTCCAAGGCGTCTTTGGATCGGTACTTGCAAATCGCCCGATCTAAATACGGGGTTGCCAATTCGCCCCAAACGGGAAGCTTCGACAAACTTCGGTACTCTCACACTGCCTTTGCGCGACTGGACTACCAAATGAATGCCAAAAACTTGATCACCATTCGGAACAACTTCTCCTGGGATTTGAACAGCCAAGGTGTGAATGACAATACAACTATAAATTTGTACGAAGTCTACGGAGATCACCTTTCGAAAGCCAATAGTTTCTTGGCCTCCTTGCGTACTAGCTTGACCTCCAATCTGACCAATGAGCTAAAAGTACAATACCTTTATACCTTGGATGACGGCCGCCCTAACAGCCAACTACCTAGTGAGAATATTCCAAGAGCCATTGTCCAAAACGTACAGTCGCAAGTCAATAACCGGACGGTCAATACCAATATTCAGCTAGGTGGACAACGTTTCTTGCCCGAGCGATTTGAATCTCATGTCTATCAGCTCGTCAACAATGTGTATTACAATGCCGGAAAGACCAATTACACCTTCGGTGCGGACCTCATGCTGAATAACCTAACCTCGTTGGCCACGAGCGAATTCAACGGTCGTTTCTTCTTCACCGGTTTGGATAATTTTGATAATCTCCGGCCTTTCCGATACGCCCGGGAGGTCGCGTTAACCGATCCTACCGTAAAACAAAACATCTTCGGTGGCGGAATTTATGGCCAAGCTGATACCGATTTAGGGAACGGCAAAAACTTGATTTTAGGACTTCGGGGAGATTATACCTCGTATTTCAATGCCCCTAACTTTAATCAAGTCGTATTTGACCAACTAGGCTTACGGACGGATGTCAAAACAGGCGGATTTCAAATTCAGCCACGTTTCCAATTCACCTGGGACATCAATGAGAAGCAAACCGATGTCATTCGAATCGGTGGGGGTGTGTTTGGCTCTGCGTTAAACAACTACACGGATGTCAACAATCTCCAATTTGATGGAACCAAGATTGTGGCAGTGGACATTACAGGAAGTGCTGTACCCACACCCAACTTCGTTTCGTACCGGAATGACCCAACTACGGCACCTGGAGCCGAATTATTGAATCTCCCGGGCGTTTCACCCGTTACGACCATCAACATGAACAGCGAAGACCTTAAAGTGCCGACCGTCTACAAAGCCAATGTGATGTACAATAAAATCATCAACAAACGTCTTCGAATCGGGGTTAACCTGATCGCCTCGTTGGCCCGGAATAATTACATGTACCTTGACCGCAACATGGTGGATCAGCCGTTTTTCCGTCTAGCCAATGAAGGAAACCGTGGAGTTTTTGTTCCATTAGAAACCATCAGCACAACCAATGGAAATGCCGACTGGACACGGGGTAGAAAAACCACTCAGATCGGGCGCGTTCTTGAACTTGTCAGCGAGGGCCGAAACAATACCTATACTGCGATTATTGATGGAACCTACCGGTATTTCCGTGATGGACAGGTAACGTTAAGCTATACCTGGAATGACTCAAAGGACAATACATCCTTCAATGGTAACGTAGCCAACAGTGCCACACTTTCCCAAATGGTCGTGGACGATCCGCGCGATTTATCGAGAATGAGTTATTCCAATGGCCAGTTCCGCAAAAAAGTCGTTTTCTTCGGAACACTACCCACATTTAAGGGAGTGACCGTCGGCATCCGATACTCCGGAATTGGCGGTACGCGGTATTCTTTGGTGGTGAACGGGAACGTCAATGGTGATTTTGTAAATACCAACGACTTAGCTTTTGTTTTCGATCCTAATGCGGCCAACACGGGTCTTTCGGAGTCTGAATTGAACGTGATGCGCGAGGCATTGGCCAATCCAAATAACTTAGCCAAAGACTACATGATGAACAGCCTGGGTCGAGTAGCCGAGCGCAACGGAGGCGAAAACGGTTATTTTGGATTTTGGGATCTTCGTATCGCCAAGAAATTCTACTTCAATAACGCCAAGAAAACCGGTATCGAGCTAGGTGCCGACATCTTCAATGTGGCCAATATGTTGAAAAAAGAATGGGGAACTTCCAAGAACCTAGGAAATCAGAACCTCATGACGTTAAGAAACTTTGACCGTGCCAACCAACGGTATGTCTACCAAATCAATCCTAATGTTGGGGTAGCTAACCCAGGAGGTACACCCTTCCAGGTTCAAATCTCTGGACGTTATTTCTTCTAAGACCAACTACAGAAAATTCAACGGGAAGTCAGACTAACGACTTCCCGTTTTTTTTATGGGATGGCATGAATCCTCTTTACCACTTTAGATACGGTTTGTCGGGTCATACCCGTTAAATCGGCGATATCTTGCAAGGTTAGGAGTTCCCTTAGCAACAGTTTCCTGCCCCCTGCATCCTCAATTATTCCCTCGTATTGGATCAAGGTTCTGGCGACTTTCTCCTGGGCATTCAACCCAGTAACCGTAAACAATTGTTTCTCTGCTTGGTACCACCTTCCTACGAGTTTTTTGGCAAACCACTCCGAAACCTCAGGATACTGAGTGGTGACGGTCCGAAAAAAGCTGGGATTGTATGCTCTCAACTGAACGGCGGTCAGGGTTTTGGCAAATTCGGCGAATCCCACATTTAAGTACTGAAGGTTTCCAAAAAAATCGCCCGGCTTGAGTAAATAATGCGTTACCTCCTCTCCTTTGGAGGAATGAGACCCTACTTTCACCACCCCTCGAACTACTTCGAAAATAGGTGTGACTCGTTGGGGTGGCTGATAGAGAATGGTTTGGGCGTTCACCACCCGTTCTTGTATATTGGTAGCTAAGGAGTCTTGGCAAACATCCCTCAAATAATCGTATAGGTTGGTTACCATGAAAATCAAATTTTTTGCAAAAATCTGATAATGTAATGATAATCGGACCCATACAAAAAGGAAGTTAATGAAAAGATAATACCCTCATTAACTTCCTTTTACCAATCAAAACTAGAAAATCAAGGCTTCAAACGAAGCATAGACGACTGGTTCATCTCAATATCCTTCCTATTCATCCATTCCATCCGGGCTTTCGACTCAGCGAACATCGCCGCTTGGTCCTGGTAATGCGGATCTCGGAAATAACCCGATTGCCCGGTTGGATTGACACTCGTACCCCGCTCCCAATCCCCAAAATCGATCACCCGTCGCAAAGCAGGACCATAGCGTACTGGATAAAGACCGGTGGAATCCACCCGAAAATCTAAATTATTGATGGTACTCTTCCCTCCCGGTACTGGTAGCGGGCCAACCTCGAAATAGGATCCGATGACTGGGACTACAGCCAACGGATGGGGATGAGTTAAGGTATGCATTTTTTCCCAACGCCATTCCTGTGGATTATCTCCCCACTGGGCCACCAAATCCTGCACTGCTTGATCAAAAGCTTTGGCCAGGATATCGGCACGAGTTTCCTTCTGAGGAGTATTCCGATTATCCCACCAAACTGAGTTTGCATTTTCATACAACCCTTGTCGACCATGTTCCAAGACCATATTCCAACGCAGAATATCAAAATAAACCTCCCCAAGTTCATCCCGCATGGCATATTCATCCACACGGTACATCCAACGGTAAAAAATGGCTGGTTCTATATCCTGTTTCTCATGTCGACCCGTCCAATTCATGAGAAGAGACGCTATTTGCTTGGATTTGGGATTCTTTAACTGACCTTCAAAAGAAGGAAAGGTCCGCTGAATGAGTTGGGCAAATCGGGGGTTGGTCACGTCATGAATCACGTCTCGAACTTGGTCAAGGGCCCAATCCGTTTTCTCGGTAAAAAGTAATTCCTGGATGCGGGCGGCTCGATCGGTCGGGACATAATAGCCGGGAAACAACTTCCCGTTTCGGGCAGCAGGTTGATTGTTCGCTGTGTATAAAACGCCTGAAACAGGATTTTTAATTTGAGGGTTCTCCGAAAAATCCAACCATCCCAATGGCTCATCTTTTCCAGAGCTACCATCCAATACCACTTTTGAATTGACGTATGCTGGACGATCGATGAGTTTGCCTGTCGCCCACCAAGCGATGTTTCCGGCGGTATCAGCCCACATCACGTTCAGGCCCGGGCTATGAATTTTCCGCACGGCTTCCTCAGCTGCCGACACGTCTTGGGCTTTTGCCAGACCATAACAAGCTTGTAAATTTCGGGAGGGAAATTTTAAATAGGTCCAAAAGACGGAAATTGGCGAAGTCTCACCCTGAAACGGAGCCACCAACTCCTTGGTTTTCATCACATCACTGATCAAAACACCGTGGCGTGAAGTTCGAATGGTGATGGGTTCTTTTTTTCCACCCTTTATCTGAATGGTATCGTGCCGGATATCGAGGGACTCCCAATGATCTTTAAACCATACTTGATTGGGATTTTGGGGATTCACTTTTTCTCGATAAAAATCCATCTCGTCATTCAAGAACATGGTCAGACCCCATCCGCCGTGCTGCTGATGGCCAAGGAAGGCAAATGGCACCCCAGCTACGAAATTACCGTAAAATCGCAACCCAGGAGCTTCCAAATGAGCTTCATACCATACCGCTGGCTGTGCGTAGGCAATGTGGGTATCGTTGGAGAGAATAGGCTTCCCCGATTTGGTTTTTTTCCCCGAAAGCACCCAACCATTCGAACCCAACAAGGGAGGTACAGGTAGTTTGGACTCCCACCCTTGTAAATCTCTGGAAAGAGCCGCGAGGGTTAGGGCATCGACCGGAATTTTGGGTTCATCCAACGAGGTATCAATGCCCAAATCGCGTGCATAGGCCGGACCTAATTTTTGAACTAGGTAGTCGGTGATAGCCTCGCCCCGAAATGCCTCCATGAAGGTAAACGACATGTAGGAAGCGATGATCTCGGCGTCTTCCAGTGCAAAAGGTGTTTTGGGTATGCCCGCTAGGGTAAATTCGATCGGTGTTTTGCCTTGTTCGATGAAGGCATTCACTCCGGCAACATAGGCCTCGGCATTTTGAACAAAGGCGGCATTGGGCTGAGTTTTGTACACAGAATCAATGGTTCTCTGAGCATATTGTCGAAAACCCAATGATCGGAAAAAGCGATCGACCGTCAACATGTCCTCACCGAATACCTCCGACAACCGCCCGTCGCCTACCCGCCGCAGCAATTCCATTTGAAAAAGGCGATCTTGCGCGTGAACATAGCCAAGGGTTCGCCAGACATCGGGCTCATTGGCTCCATAGATATGCGGAATCCCATAGGTATCGTACAGAACCTCCACAGGAGCAGACAATCCGGTCAAGTTAAGTTCCCCTGACCGAACCGGTTTGAGCGAATGCAAATACCAACTCAACCCCAGAACGATAACCAAAAAGAGAAGTAAAAATCCGAGTAAAAATTTCTTCATCGGGCATTTTAGTTTGTCCGGCCAAGTTAGGAAAAATATAGGGTTGCTTTGCAAACTTAGAATGGGTATTTTACCTTCCTAAACTGCCAATCCTATGGATAAACGTACCTTCCTCAAAACCCTTGCCGTGGCCGGAGTTTCGTCTGACGTCTGGGCATTAAGCCCCTCAACGTTAGCTAGCCAAGCCGACTTTTGGGATACCCTCCGGGCTCATTACATCCTCACCCCTGATTTTATCAACCTCGAAAATGGTTATTATTGCATCACGCCCAAGCCAACCTTAGACCGTTATTTTGAGCACCTGACTTCCGTCAATCGTTTAGGTTCTTGGTATATGCGCAACCGTAGATTTACCGACAACGAGGCCGTCAGAAAAGAGCTGGCCAAGGTAGTGGGGTGTTCTTTGGAGGAGATCATCATTACCCGAAATACCACAGAATCCTTGGACACCATCATTTCAGCTTTTGATTGGAAGCCCGGAGACGAAGCCGTTGCCGCCCACCAAGACTATCCATCTATGTTGCATCATTTTGAGCTCATGGAAAAACGGTATGGCATGAAAACCAAGCGCGTGGACATTCCTCAACAGCCCCAAAACGATGAAGAAATTGTATCGTTGTATGAAAAAGCCATCACCCCTCGAACCAAGCTACTGTTAGTCAGTCATTTAATTAATATTACCGGGCAGGTTTTACCCATTCAAAAAATAGCGGACATGGCGCACCGAAAGGGAGTGCCCATTCTAGTCGATGGCGCACATGCCGTTGCGCACCTCGACTTTAAACTGAGGGATCTTTCCGTCGATTTCTACGGAGCTTCCTTGCATAAATGGCTCAGTAGCCCATTGGGTGCTGGGATGCTCTACGTAAAAAAAGAACGAATACCAGGTCTTTGGCCGATGTTTGGTGATTCCGATTACCCTGACCACGACATCCGTAAATTGAATCATACCGGAACACCCGCAGTTGCCACCGATCTAACCATTTTAGACGCCATTTCCTTTCATCAGGCCATCGGCTCTGCAAGAAAAGAAGCTCGGCTGAAATACTTATACGCCTACTGGAAAACTAAATTGCAGGAAGTACCCAGAATTCATATCCAATCTCCGCTTGATCCCGCACGGAGTTCGGGCATCGGAAATGTAGGCATTGAAGGTATGTCTCCCGCTAAATTAGCACAAAGACTATTGGAAGAATTTAAAATTTGGACCGTGGCTATTGACGGAGCCGGTGTCAAAGGATGCCGGATCACGCCCAATGTGTTTACGACCACACAAGAATTGGATACCTTTGTGAATGCAATGAAAAAAATAGCCGCTTCAGCATGATCATTTGGGAGGATTCACACTTTGTCGTCGTACATAAACCGAGCGGTATGCCTACCACTCCCGCAGCCAATGGAGTGGCAAGTTTAGCGTCTTTGTTTCCAGGATCTCACACCGTACATCGCCTAGATCAACGAGTGAGTGGGCTGGTGCTTCTGGCCAAAAATCGGGAGTCCATGACCCGCGCCACACAGATGTTCCAACAGGGACAAATACAAAAGACCTATCATGCCATGGTCCAGCAACTTCCGGAGTCGCAAGGCACGCTGATTCACTGGATAAAACAAGATAAAAACAAGGCTAAGCTTAAAAATTCGCCTCAGGATGGATACCTGCGGGCAGAACTTCAGTATTCAGTCTTAGCCTCTAGTTCCCGATATCATGTACTCGAAATCCAACTAAAAACGGGTCGATTTCACCAAATCAGGGCTCAACTTAGTGCAGTCCATGCTCCCATTGTGGGAGATATCAAATATGGATATAAACGAACAACGCCTGATGGCAGTATCTACCTTCAGGCGTCTAAATTGGAGTGGGAACACCCCTTCACCGGAGAAAAGATCGAATCTAGCCTACCCTTTCCCGAGGTTTGGGCCCGATTCGGATTTACCAACCCACATACCCCTGTGGGGTGATACCTTTCAACCGTAAATAACAAATGGCCTGGCCGCGATGGTGAATGATATGATTTTCCAAGGCATAAAATAAGCGCCACATGGGAATGTCATCACCCGAGAATCCCTGCATTTCGGCTAACTGTGTGACCGAACATTGGCCCACCAACCGCTCTACCCAAGCATAAAATTCAGCCAAGCGTTGGTCAAGTTCCGATTTATTGATCTCGTCCCAATCATGTACATGCATGTAGGGGTTTTTCACCTTCAATCGTGCGGTTAATTGCATGGCTGTGAAGGTAATGCAGTGCACAAATTGGGTACGAAACGTAAAAGATTCGGGTGTATACCGAAAATCCAACCATTCCTCAGGCATTTGATTCAAGATCACCCGTGTGTATTCCTCCGAGCGTTTCCAAGCCGGTATAAAATCACGTTGAAACGATTTCGTTTCTTTCAATTTGGGTGAGATCCATCCTCCGGAAAGGGCTAATAAGGCTTCCTGTCGTGTCATGCGTCGATTAAAAATTCAAGGTGATATGAGCTTGAAGATTCGGTTTTACTTTTAATTCACCACCCGATAATTGTTGAGTGATTGGTACATAGGTGGTGGCCCCGACCGCCCATCGGCCCCAATAAATCTCAGTACCCAGTGTACCTTGCACCAATTGGGCTCCTGTAAAGGGATTTCGACTCCCGTCTTTCCAATCCTGGCCCGCCCGTTCTGCGGTGATACCCACATTAGGCATCCAAGAAATCTTGCCCACATACCGGTGTTGAAAATAGGTGATCGCCAGCATTTGTCGGTTGGCAAATCGGTAATTTTGCGAATTAAAGGTAGTGAAGCGTTGGGAAAAATCCACATTCAATCCATTCATTCCTTTTCGTAGCGTATAATTTACCGATATCGGAAAGTCCCAACTGCCCGTGCCTAGCTGAAAATTGGCATTGGCTACCTCACCCCTGCTTTCATCAAATTGATATTTTCCGGTCGGTGCTTTCACGCCCCCACCAACTAACAGAACATGATCCCATTGGTGCGCGGTGGAATCAAACAGGGTATTCCATAGGGCATAATGCACTAGGACGGTAGCATCTCCCAGTCCCTGTAGTCGTTGCTGAGATTGATCCCGAACCAACGTTTGTTGGTTGGTATGGTACGGTAAAAACGCCATCACTTGTACTTTATTCACCGGGTAAAAACGAGCGTAAACTTCGGTCGTATGAAACTGTTCCTGAGCACGAAAAAAGGTACTTTGGAGGTGAGAATCAAAGCTCTTAGTTCGGTACCGAACGCCCAACAAGCTAGAATGGGACTGAGGTAATAACCCAAAAAAAGAACCCCCATTGCCACACCCGCACACATCACAAGCGGAGGCGGTCCAGGATATAAAAAGAAGAAGAAAGCCAATAATTATTCCCATTTTTTTCATGTGGGTCACTCAATTAACGTGGTCGATAAAATTCTGAAAAACGGGGATCTTGCAAGTAAGTCGGATCTGTCAAAGTTTTTAGAAAGGCGACCAGTTGTCGTTTCTCTGTCCCAGTCAACGGGATTCGCTTACTTTTCAATACGGGATCCAACGTCCCAGTATCTTCGATCAAACTATTGTAATGCTCAACGGCCATGTCCAGTGTCAGGTAGCGACCATCATGCATGTATGGGCCCGATACCTCTACATTTCGGAGCGTGGGTACTTTAAATTTGTTTTTATCCTCTGGATTTTCCGTGATTCGGTACCGTCCCAAATCTCCCGTGAAGATGGGTAGAAGTCCGTTACTCCGAAACGAGTGATCGGTAAACAGCGGGGCAGGATGGCATGTAGCACACCCTTTTTCTTGAAAAAGCACCAAACCAGCCGACTCGTCGGCTGACAAAACAGCCTTACCCGCCTTAAACTGATCGTATTTCGATTGAGCCGAAACTAACGTCAACATAAACTGAGAAAGTGCTTTTAAAAAACGTTCGGTCGTGACCTCTTCCGACCCATACGCTTTCTTGAACTGGCGAGTGTAGGCCGGATCCTTCCTTAATTTTTCCAAGACACGCCCGATCGATTCATCCATTTCGACCGGATTTTCAATGGGAGCCAAGGAAAAGAGATCCAAGTCAAAAACCCCTCCATCCCAAAAGAAATGGGGTTGCCAAGCTAGATTGATCAAAGGTTGCGCGTTTCGATTCCCTTCTCTAGCCTCAATGCCGTGACTAAACACATGCCCATGGTGTGTGAAGGCGTGGCTTTGATTGTGGCATTCGCCACATGAAATCGTGTTGTCACGTGATAATTTGGGTTCATAAAACAATTGCCTTCCTAACTCTACCACGTCAGCCGACAGCGGATTTTTCTCGAATGGATAAACGGGATCAGGAAAATCCGCGGGTTTTTGAAATAACGTAGCGGGGTCTATATCCCGCTCGATGAACGAGCAGGATATAGTCCATGCCAATAAGCTGATCCCTAGAAGGATCTTTCTCATGGCATTTTATCGTTGTGTACGTGGTCCACAGCGAACATATTTTTAACCCCATCGGCCACAGGTGCTGCCACTGCAGGGCTATGCACCATACTCCGGGCATTGATCGTATGCCCAGCCGAAAAAACTTTTTGTACATCCGCCAAGACATGGATGGTGGGTGAAACATTTTTCCGAACCTGGGCCGATTGGGCCATAGGCAACGAAATCGTCCGGCTGTTGACTGCCGTGCGAGCCGAATAACCCCCAAAACCTCCGATATGAAACTGGAAATTTTGTGCAGGAGTGGTGGCACGGGGGGACGTTCCTTCCATTTTGAAGAAAATATACCCCGAATTCCAAGACCAATACATGTTGTCGTCCCCATAGGAAGCAGGATCTAAAACACCCGTCCGCTGAGAAATGTCGGCCACCGACCGGAGAGAATCCACCCCGATCAAATAATCCAACTTAATGTAGTCCCCCGCCGGAACGTCAGGAAGGGTAATTTTAAGTGAATTGGCATCGGCTTGACGAATCAAAAAATACCGATCGGGAAAGGAAACCACCTGGCCATCCGATTTCGTCAATTTGACATTGGAAACAAAGTAATTTAACCGGGTAATTGTAAAGGGCTCACCTGCTGGATTGGTGTAGGTGACAGTGTTCAAAGCCAAGCGTTGCCCACCAACGATGTTTTCAAACTCAACCACTACGGCATTTTTATCGTTGGGATTGATTTCATCCTCTAGGGAACATGCCGAAACAAAAGCAAAAAAAATGAGGGCCATGGAGGCCAAAAAGATATTTTTCATGAAATAATTTACCTAATTTGAAAAAAATAAGAATTGAATTCTCGCAAAGATTTGGAGAATGTACAAGATGCCTAACCCAAAAAGGATAGACTCATGAAGGCTCTAAGGAGCGATTTTTCAAATAATGGTGAGCTTAGGAGGCAAAAGAAGGGAAAGAATGGGAGCATCTGGGGTATGCAACCCGATGCGAGGAAACGACACGGTTTCCCCAAGAACTAGGAGATCAGGAGTTACATCAAAGGCTAGGTTATCCTGCACCCATTGATCGGCCATAAAAAAAGTCCGAAGGAATTGGTCGGTGGCTTGCTGCTCATCTTGAGCTTGCGAAGCTTGCATTCGCTGAGCGAGATAGCATTTACCGTCACAATGTAATTCCGGACGATTTTTATTCACACAATAATTTTGTATGATGTACTCCTTCCGAATCTCATAGTCCAAAAAAAGCAAAGGGGCCACCCACATCTTGACAAGCAAGACTCCGATCAGAACGAATCTTCCGAGGAGTGTGAGGTTGGACATGAGACTAGTAAAATTTAGTACGGCATAAAAGTACGGCCCGATCGCTCAAATACCAAGAATAAACGAAATCAAAAATGGGACAAAACGAATATTAGGTCCCAAAATATGGGTAAAATCATAAAAAAAAGGGTTGATTCCATCAGGAAATCAACCCTTTTTCGACTATTACCATCCGCCTCCCAAGGATCGGTACAATTGGGCTAAGGCAGTGGCCCAATTTCGTTGCAGATCGATCAATTCAATTTGAGCTTGTAAAGCATTCTTCTGAGCAGTAATAACTTCTAAATAGGTTGCCCGGCCAGATAAAAACAGATCAGTCGACGTTGAAATGGATCGACGAAGTAACTCTACCTCTTGCTTTTTTAGTTGCACCTGTTCTTGCAGATTCAGGGCTCGAGATTGAAATTGATTTACTTCCTGAAAAGAAGTTAAAATAACCTGTTTGTATCGAATGTAGGCGGCCTGTTGATCGGCGCGCGACATCAGCAACTGCGACTCCAACACCCTGCGATTCAGCAAAGGGGCTGCCACCCCTCCGACCAATTGATACGCGATACTAGCTGGATTAAACCAAAGTGCAGCTCGAAACGCTTGAAATCCTAAATTAGCTGAGATATTGACAGCAGGCAAAAAAGCCAATCGAGCGGCATCGACATCGGCCTTTGAGGCTCGTAATTCCTCCTCGGCTTGCACAATATCGGGGCGATTTCGAAGCAGACTCGCGGGAGTTCCCACCGACCATTGTACGCCCTCCAACGACTCAGGTGGCATGCCATTGGTCAAGATTTCTTGAGGAAATCGGCCTGCCAAACCATTCAGTGTCAACTGGGTTTCGTTGACAATCTGCTGAACGTTGGTGAGGGTCGCCTGCGAACTTAGCAGTTGGGCAGCCAATAACTCAACCCCCAACTCATTGGCCTCACCGGCTTGTTTCATCACACGCACAAGATCCAAGGCCCTTTCTTGCAAAAGGATATTCTCCCGCAACATGGTTTGCTCCTCGCGCAACAACACCAACTGATAATACAAAGACGCAACCTCGGCTACGAGCTGAGTTTTAAACAACCGCTGACCTGCCTGACTAGCGAACCACCGATGCAAGGCCGCCTTTTTAGTCGACTTCAACTTCCCCCAAACATCAATCTCCCAAGAAGATTGTACCCCGATCAAATAATCAGGCAAATGAGGGTGAGGCACTTTTTGATCCGGGGTGAGATTGGGTGAAAAATTGGTATCAAAATTTCCAACCCCATCCATGGTATATTTTCCGAAACGGCGCTGGCCTTGCGTCAGGCCGGCCATCAAATCTGGACGATCAATACCCCGAACCAACCGCATTTGGGCAGCCATTCTGGCCACTTGTTGATTCAATAACTGAAGGTCTAGATTTCGCTCAAGGGTCGAATCAATAAGTCGAACCAACAACGTATCCCGAGTCAACAAATCTTTGGGAAGAACCACTTCCCGCAGCGTATCCTGAGCAGAAAATTGCTTAGGTGAAACAAACTGCGGATCATCCGGCAAGGGTTTTGATATCTTACACCCAACCAGAGCAAAACCCCACAAAAGGGCCACAACAACTTTATATTTCTTCATACACTAATTCCTTTTTCTCTTTCTTTTTGCGACTTGCTTTCTTCGTTTGGGCAAATACCACATACAAACCTGGAATAACCAATACACCCAATACAGTACCAAAGAACATCCCCCCTGCGGCGGCGGTACCGATGGTTTTATTTCCGATGGCTCCAGCCCCCGAGGCGAAAATTAATGGGATCAATCCCGCGATAAAGGCGAAAGAGGTCATTAAAATAGGCCTAAAACGTGCCAATGCCCCACCAATGGCGGCCCGTAGGCGAGTTCGTCCCTGTTTTTGCTCGAGTATCGCAAATTCCACGATCAATATCGCATTCTTACCGAGTAAGCCAATCAACATAACCATCGCTACCTGTGCGTAGATATTGTTTTCCAACCCCATGATCCACAGGAAAAACAGGGAACCAAAAATTCCAACTGGTAACGAAAGCAAAACAGGCAATGGAAGTAAGAAGCTCTCATACTGAGCCGCCAACAGGAGGTACACAAAAAGTAAACAAATCAAGAAAATGTAGATCACCTGATTACCCGAAAGTACCTCTTCCCGGGTCATGCCAGACCACTCATAGGTGTATCCACGAGGTAATGACGTTTTAGCGACCTCTTCGATAGCCCGTATCGCGTCTCCGGAGCTATACCCTGGAGCGGGTTCGCCATTGAGCATGGCAGACGTGTACATGTTGTATCGAGTGAGCTGCTCGGGACCATAGACACGAGAAATTTGACAAAATATAGAGTAGGGTACCATCTCCCCATCCTTATTTTTTACCCGTAGTTTCATGATATCCTCGGGTTTGGCCCGAAATTCAGGATTGGCTTGTACCATTACCTTGTACATTTGACCATAGCGAATGAAATTCGTGGCGTAGTAACTCCCGATCAGCGACTGTAAATTACTCATCGCTCGATCCACCGATATCCCCTTCTGTGCAGCTGCGGCTTGATCCATGGTGATCAGATATTGAGGGAAGTTGGGGTTAAATCCAGAGAAAACTTCCTTAATTTCGGGTCGTTTCCGAAGATCTTCCAAGAAAGCATTGGTTACTTCAGCTGTCTTTTGAAGATTTCCAGCCCCTGTTTTGTCCAAAATACGAACCTCAAATCCAGAGGCATTTCCAAATCCAGGAACGGCCGGGGGAGGGAAAAACTGGATATCAGCTCCTTTAATATGCTTAGTTCGTTCGTTGAGATCGGAAATCAAGTCAACTGCCGTCTTATCCCGAAGATCCCAGGGCTTTAGGTTGATTGTACTCATACCAAACGACGCACCTACCCCATCCGTCATCATCGAATATCCCGATAAACTCGAAATACTCTCTACCTCTTGAAGCTCTTGTGTTACACGGTCTATTTCGTTCATGATCTCCTCAGTACGCTCCAAAGTAGCTCCAGAAGGCGTAGTCACGTTCGCGTAGATCGTACCTTGGTCCTCTGTTGGAATAAAGGAGCTTGGCAATACACTACCTACTCCCCAAGTGGCAACACAGAACACAACCAAAGTTCCTAACGTGACCATCCGTCTCGAGGCAATCAATTGCAAAATACTTTTATAACGATCCGATAATCGATCATAAGCCAAATTGAAACGAGTGAAGAAACGCGTGAGTACCGTCTCTTTTTTCGGTTGTCCATGTGTATTTTTTAACATAATGGCACACAACGCGGGAGTCAGGGTTAAGGCATTGACACCCGAAATGACAATCGAAATGGCCATGGTGACCGAGAACTGACGATAGAACACCCCCACCGGACCCGATAAGAAAGCTACCGGCACAAATACCGCCGACATCACCAACGTGATGGCCACAATAGCACCTGAAATTTCCTCCATAGCCTCCATAGTGGCCTCCCGAGGTCCTAGATGATCCTCCTCCATTTTGGCATGAACCGCCTCCACGACCACAATCGCGTTATCCACCACAATCCCGATCGCCAATACCAAGGCAAAGAGCGTTAACAAGTTGATCGAGAAGCCAAATAATTGCATGAAAGCGAATGTTCCAACCAGCGAGACCGGAACGGCCAAAACAGGAATAAGTGTCGATCTAAAATCTTGAAGGAATAAAAAGACCACCAACGCAACCAGAATAAACGCTTCGATCAAGGTCTTCAATACTTCCTGAATCGAGGCATCCAAGAACCGGGATACATCGTAGCTGATGGTGTACTTCATTCCCGGAGGGAACGTCGTTTCTTTGAGAAAATCCAACCGGTCTTTAATATTTTGAATTACCTCAGAAGCATTCGACCCAGGACGTTGCTTTAAAACGATGGCAGCGGATGGCTTTCCATTTTCCTTGGACAATACGTCGTAATCCAACGAACCAAATTCTACATCGGCTATGTCCTTCAACCGGAGCAATTCTCCGTTGTCTGCTATCTTAACGACGAGGTTTTGATATTGCTCTATTTCGGTCATTTTTCCTGTATACCGAAGTACGTATTGGAGAGACTGAGCCTCACGACCCGAGCTTTCACCAATTTTCCCGGGAGCTGCCTCGACGTTTTGATCTCGAAGTGACTGGATGACATCCTCCGCCGATAAATTGTAGGCATCCATCCGATCCGGTTTTAGCCAAATACGCATGGCATATTCCCGAGAACCCATAATGTCCACAAATCCGACACCATCGATCCGCTTGAGTTCAGCTAATACGTTGATATCGGCGAAGTTGTAAATGAATTTTTCATCCAAGGAAGTATCGTCCGAGATCAGGTTGATGTACATCAGCATGGAGTTGACCTCTTTTTCGGTGGAAACCCCTGCTTTGATCACCTCCTCAGGCAATTCATCCAATACCGTTGATACCCGGTTTTGAACGTTCACGGCCGCTTGGTCAGGATCGGTTCCTACCTGAAAGTACACCTGAATGATGGAGGTGCCGTCGTTTCCTGAAACCGACTGCATGTACGTCATGCCCGGTACCCCGTTGATCGCTCGTTCAAGAGGTGTAACCACTGCTTTCGCACACACTTCTGCATTGGCTCCTGTATATTTGGTGATCACCGAAACGGCTGGGGGGGCAATGTCTGGGTATTGAGTGACTGGCAAACCCACCATAGCCAAAACCCCAAGAATGACAAAAAATAGCGAAATGACCAGTGAAAGAACGGGTCGATTAATGAATGTTTTGACCATAAAGTTAAGATTTTGAAATCAGTCGAGCCATCAGCGTTCGCATGGCCACAAACTGGGGTTTAATCGTTTGTCCTTCGCGTAATTCTTGTAGTCCCTCGACCACTACCTGATCTTGAGGGGTTACACCCTGTGAAATCACGAAATAATGAGGAAGACGCTGGCTAATCTGCACTTCTTGTGCTTTAATTTTTTTGTTGGCATCCACAGTGTACACATAAACCCGATCTTGAATTTCAAAGGTCGCCTTCTGAGGGATCAAAATCGCTCTATTCAGCTGTCGCTTGATCAAAACCCGACCACTAGCTCCATGCTTTAACACCCGCTGAGGATTGGGGAATTTTGCCCGAAAAGCAATATTTCCCGTAGATGAGGAAATCTCGCCCTCGGTTGTTTCGATAAATCCTTTAAAAGGGTGGATCGTACTATTGGCTAGCTTTAATTGAACATCCCGACCTGTACCGGGTGTAGCCTGTTGTGATGTCGCGAAATTGAGGTATTCCCGTTCAGAAACATCAAAATAGGCATATACCTCTTCATTTTGAGATAAGGTCGTAAGCAAAGTTTTTTCCTCTAACAACGACCCTATTTTGTTGGGAATCCGATTGACTATCCCACTAAAAGGTGCCCGAATCTCCAAATAGGACGCCTTCACCTTCGCATTGGCTTCCTCGGCCTGAGCCTCCTCTACCCGCGCTCGAGCAATAGCTACTTTATTTTTTGCCAACTCAAATTCGGTGCTAGATACAACGCCTTTGTCAACCAGCTGTTTGACATTCCGAAGGTCCAACTCAGCTGCATATACCTCCGCTTTGGCACTTTTTAAGATGGCAGATGCCTTGGCCACCTGCCCCGCCAGCTCAGGATTACCCACCACGAACATGAGCTGACCTTGTTTCACGTTGCGGCCTTCATCCACCAAAACTTTTTCAAGGTATCCATCGATGCGAGATCGAATTTCGACATTTCGGATGGCATGAATTTCAGCCACATAATCGGTGGTCATGGTTGTATCAACCAAGATGGGTGAGGTCGTTGGATAGGAAGATACCTCGTTTGTATTTTCTTCAGAAGTATTTTTACACGAGAGACTTAACCACACAAAGGCGGTTAACCCCCACAGGGAGATTGATTTCATAAAACGTATGGATTATTTAAAAAGGATATTGACCGAAGGCAGGGATTAGGCTTCGGGAGGAGGATAATTCAAACCAAGGGGCGATCCCAAAGGAAACGTTTGAAAAGCAGGATGGATGGGCTCATGTACGTCCAATAACCAAACAGGAGAAGACATCATGAGACCCTTGGATAAATTCGTAGGATCCAGTTCGATGACCGGATCAAACTTAACCTCATGTGCGTCTTCAGTTTCTATCTTTTCACACGAACAAGTTTCCTCCTGTACCCCGGACTCCCAACAGGTCAGCAAAGCTGATCCCGACAAACACGCCATCAAAACGGCAGTCAGAATCAATCGCAAGCCAACTTGTATGTTTTTCCAAAGAAACATGATCAACGGAATGTTTTCTTAAATTTAACCCAAAAAAACCTCTTTTCGGCCTTAAAAAGGAAACAAAGAAGTAAAAAACGACCAAAACAAGGATTTAGGATACCAACAAATTTGAAGCACAGGATGTTCACCACACATGGATAAAAACAATGAAAGCCCTCATTTCTGAGGGCTTTCTGCTTATTCTTCAATGATTCCTTCTTATTGTCCTACTACCTGAGGCTGTAAGCTTCCGATAACCGACATTAACTCCCCTTTTTCTTGCGCAGGCACATTAAATTTATCTAATGCGTCTGAAAGGTTCTTGGCCAAAGAGTTGAACTCATTCACCGTGATGTTCATTCCTCTGTGCGCTGTTACCATGTCCTTTCCACGGTATTTTTGAGGACCACCAGAGGCCTCCCCAATCTGATCAATCAAATTTGCTCGCAAAGAAATCAACCGAGGTGAATTAGCCCCCAACCGGCCTACTTCCTCCAATAAGGGTTGGAACGTACGAACCATGTCGGGATTGGACGCCACATTAGCGATAAATTGATCCACCACCAAGGTGATTGCCTCCACTCCACCCAAGCGCTCATACAGCGTAGGTGCCATTTCCTCTTCTTTCTGGCAGCTCGACAACGATAGTGTCATGCCCATCAATGCAATTGCAACGAAACGTTTCATGTGATTTTTGTTTTGGGTTTATTTAACGAAAATTGAATGCGTAGGTAATTTTTTGGAATGCCTGAATGTATTCCATCGGTACAGGACATTGAGGGGTGTTGGGATCTGCTGCCGCAAAGGTGGTAGGCTTGAACGCATACCCTTGGGTTTGTAAAGCGCTTAACAGATTTTGACCTGCCGTTTCGTTGGGATCAATGGAAATGGCCAATTGCTGATCTGCCGCTTGCCCTCCAACGGCCCGAACGCCAGGTTGCTCCGACAACCAAGTTTGAACTTGCTCGAATTGAAGAGAATCAATCGGCTGCGCCGCCGACAATATCACGAGAGACATAGGAGGCACATCCGCTGACAAGGGCTTTTCCTCCCAATTGGCATACACAAGAAAAGCTAAAAATAGGCCCCCTAACGAAACAGAGAGCACCTTGGCTACTTTTTTTACATTCATCGGTACAGGTTGTTTTGGGATTTCCTGTACCTACGTCAAGGGGCGAAAAAAAGATGAAAACTTTTTATTTTTTTTTGAATAAGGGCACCGTACTACATGGCTCACCAAACATCAAGCTTTTGACCAAAGGCTGGAGTCGTCTCGTAATTTCCCCGTACACACTAGAAGGAATGGCAATATCCCCACAACCTTTCACCACCACCCGCTGGCCCTCGTAAGGAGAAAAGTCGTGGCGATCAAACGCTTGCTGGAACAAAGCAAACTCCAGTTCATCGGGTGATCCGACATGAACATATGACGCATGCGGAGCCATTTGAAGTACCAGAAGCATGTAGGCCCATTGCGGAATAATGGCATCAGCTGAGCAATGGATCGAAATGAATTTTCCTTGAAAAACCGAGGTATCTTGTGATTTTAATGCTTCACGTAAATCTTTTTCCCGCAAGATCAGACCCATATACAAATGGTCAGCCAGGTCATAAGTCATTCGCTCTCCTGGGGTATAAAACTCGGCCAAATCAAGTGTAATCAATCCACTCAGGGCTACTTTATTGATGATCTCCTCGCTCATGATGTCAATTTTGGATTATCTCGGTGTCGATGTAAATCACGGTCCGTTTTTTTCGCTAGATTTTTTTCTAAGGCTTCGGTTAGATTAATGCCGGTTTGATTCGCCAAGCAGATCAAGACAAATAAAACATCGGCCAATTCATCCCCCAAGTCCTTTCCTCGATCGGATTCTTTTTCGGATTGTTCACCGTACCGTCGTGCCATGATCCGCGCGACCTCCCCTACCTCTTCCATTAATATGGCAGTATTGGTCAACTCATTAAAATACCGAACACCAATGGTTTGAATCCAGGTGTCCACTTGTTTTTGGGCTTCTTCTAATGTCATAAAAAAACGGCCTTTGTTATAAAAACAAGGCCGTTTTGAATTAGTTCAATGGGATTATTCAAAAATATTTCCGAGCCCTCCCAAAACCGATCCACTTTCTTTGGAAGCATTGCCCCCCATTGGAGAAAGCCGTTGAATAAGCTTGGAAATCGGCATCGACTGGATCCATACTTTTCCGGTTCCTCGTAAGGTAGCTAAGAAAAGTCCTTCACCACCAAAGACCATGGATTTCAAAGAACCTGAACGTTCGATATCAAAACTAATTTGAGGTTCAAACGCCACGACACAACCCGTATCCACTCGCAGGGTTTCATTGTTTAATTGCCGTTCTACTACAACCCCACCGGAGTGAATAAAGGCTTTGCCATCACCTTGAATTTTCTGAAGGATGAATCCTTCGCCACCAAAAAAGCCTGCGCCCATTCGCTGGTTAAAGTGAATGGACATTTTTGTGCCGAGGGCTGCACACAAAAAGGCATCTTTCTGGACGATCAAGGTATTTTGGTAAATTTGGCCCAATTCAACCGGGATGATTGTTCCTGGGTACGGAGCCGCAAAGGCAACCTTCCGTTTCCCATAGCCACGATTAGTAAAGTGGGTCATGAACAAAGATTCACCTGTCAGCACCCGAGTGCCGGCAGAGAATAACTTACCCAAAATACTTTGGTTGGCTTCAGTCCCATCCCCCATTTTCGTTTCAAAAACGATTCCCTCTTCCATGTATAACATAGATCCTGCCTCGGCGATGACGGTTTCGTTGGGATCTAGTTCAACTTCTACAATCTGGATGTCCTCTCCAATAATCTTGTAATCAATTTCGTGACTGCGCATGGTTTATGATTCTGTTTCAGTTTCTTCTTCTGTTTCCTCTCCTTCTTTTCCTAAATGACGTAATTTTTTATCGTCCACCTTCTCATTTAAAAATGAATTTAGTTTATCGATATCATACGACATTTGAATCTCCCCAAAGGAATTAATTTCGATATCAAATCCATCGAGATCTTTATGCACTCGTGGTTTTTCGGAGTTTTTTGCCATAATTTACTGGGCGATTATTTTACAAAACGAAGATATTCATTTCCGTTCGCTCAACCAAAACGGTTGGGTTAAATGGTGATTTCGACAGGAGAATGGGCTGAAAAACGGATATCAAAGTTCATACAATTCAATAGGTAGATGATCTGGATCCTCCAAAAAAGTAAATCGCTTTCCTGTATGGGGATCCACCCGGATGGGTTCGCAAGGAACCCCTAAAGCCTCTATGCGCTTCACGGCCTCCTCTATTTGGTTTACCGTAAAAGCCAAGTGCCGTAAACCGAGCGCCTCTGGCCTAGAAGGACGTGCAGGTGGCGAGGGGAATGAAAACAATTCAATAACATAGGTTCCATTCAATGCCAGGTCAATTTTATAAGAATCCCGCTCGGCTCGGTAAATTTCCTGTTGGATAGTCAATCCCAACACATGCGTGTAAAAATGTTTGGATCTTTGAATATCGGAACAAATAATGGCGATGTGGTGAACTGCTTTTAACATAGCATAACTAATGAAAGTAAAAAAGACTGCTTTTTTCAAAGCAGTCTAAAAAGAAATTACCGGGTAATCCAACTGAACTCATACTCCAGCTCTGGCACCTTGGTGCGTTCAGCCACTCGTTTCAATCGGGTCGGCAGTGCGACCAAATAATCTCGGGCTTTTTCGGCGGTCTCGTTTAATCCTCGAATGTTTTCTATTTTCCACTCTTCCAGAAGATCTTCCAAAATTTGAATGTAATCGAGGGTAGTATAAACACCCAAACGCTGGGCAGCATCCGAGAAATGAGAAAACGTTTGTCCCATTTTTACACCGGTTTCCCGAAGGAAGTGCGCCGGCATGACGATTTTCTTTTTCATCATATCCTCCAAGGCTAACATCATTTCAGACGGATCCACTTCAAAAATATGGGAAACAAAGGTTTTGTAGGCCTTGGCGTGGCGCATTTCGTCGGCTGCAATCAATCCACAAATCTTGGACAAATGGGTATTGCCAAATTGTTTCGACAAGGTAGCCGTACGACGGTGCGATAAGTTGGTAGCCAATTCTTGAAAAGAGGTGTAGACAAAGTTTCGGTAAGGGTCAGTACCCGTCCCGATGTCAAATCCATCGGCAATTAAATACTGGGTGGAAGTTTCCATCGCCCGCATGTTGATTCGGCCCGACAGATACAAATACTTGTTCAGTAAGTCCCCATGCCGATTCTCCTCGGCTGTCCACCACCGAACCCACTTGCTCCAGCCGGCTGTTTCTTGCTGATTCACGCCCTCCACACCCATCAACCACGACTCGTAGGTGGGCAAAGCCTCTTCTGTAATGGTATCTCCGACCAAAACCGCCATATAATCATAAGGAAGCTCGCGACAAGATTCTTGTAATAATTTGACCTCCTGAAAGAAGTTTTCGGAAGTTGCATCCGGCAAAAGATCCGCCGGCTGCCAATTGGTATCGATGGGCTTCAAAAATTCATCAACAAAAGAATCAATCTTTTCTCCAATGAATTTCATCACCTCAATCCGTGAGGAAGGTAAGAACATAAGGATATAAATTTGTCAAAGTCAAAACAGAATCAAATATACAGAAAAAGGAATCCAAACAGGGGAAATGGCGACAAAATCCAAGGGATTATCGCTGGGAACCGAAAAACCTTCGCAAAAAGGGTCAGTTGGCAAATAATTAGGTATTTTTGCGGCGTAAAACCCCACAACGTTGTTGATTCGATGAAAAGAATTCTAGATTATGTATTGGGTAGTATCTACCTCTTGTATTTCGGTATCTTGCTGCTCGTATTTCATGTGATCCAAGTGATCTGTTTTCGACTTTTTGGCCGGGCCGCCCACCAAGCGTCGGTTAATTGGTTGAATTTCTTTATCGTAAAAGGTTGGTGGTTAACAGGCTCCCATGCGTCACTTCGAACATCCACTACTCTTCCGACGGATCGACCCATCATCTTCGTGGCCAATCACCAAAGTATGTTTGATATCCCAGGCATGATTTGGTTTCTTCGTGCTTACACGCCTCTTTTTGTATCCAAAGTAGAATTAGCCAAAGGCATTCCCAGCATTTCCTACAACCTTCGGGTGGGTGGTGCCGCTTTAATCGACAGGAAAGATGGCAAAAAAGCAATCATTGAAATTGCTCGTTTGGGCAAATATATTCAAGAAAATACCTTTTCAGCCGCCATTTTCCCCGAAGGAACACGCTCCCGCACCGGCCAACTGAAACCGTTTCAGGTAGGTGGTTTGGCTACTTTAATCAAAAGAGCCCCAAGTGCGTTGGTCGTTCCAGTGGCGATCAGCGGAACGGGGCGGTTCAATCCCAAAGGCTTGTTCCCTCTTCGAAGTTTCACTCAAATGACGTGGGTAACCCTATCCCCCATTGAACCAAAAGATTTTACCGCCGAAGAAATCACAGCCGAATGTGAAAAACAAATCCGCGATTTTTTAACCCTTTCTTGAACCTCACTTCCTTGGATTTATCCGTATCTTTGCGGTCCTTCCATTATTTAGTATTATCTGTTTCAACATGTTAAGAACACATACTTGCGGCGAACTTCGTCTAGCACATACACAACAAACCGTCACTCTTTCAGGTTGGGTTCAACGTATACGCGACAAAGGTGGTATGATCTGGGTCGACCTCCGAGATCGCTACGGGATCACCCAACTTCGGCTCGAAGAAGGGAAAACCGCCCCCGAAGTCATTCAAACCGTTCGTTCATTAGGCCGGGAGTACGTTGTTCAGGCCACGGGTGTCGTCATTGAACGCTTGGCTAAAAATGACCAACTTCCCACCGGAGCCATTGAGGTCGACATTACAGCTCTTTCCATTCTAAATGCGGCCAAACTTCCACCCTTTTTAATTGAAAACGATACCGACGGTGGAGATGACCTCCGCATGAAATACCGCTACTTGGATCTACGCCGGGAACCTGTTCGCGAAAACCTCGTGCTTCGCCACCGCATGGCGCAGCAAACACGCCAATACTTGGATCAACAACAGTTTATTGAGGTCGAAACACCCGTGCTCATCAAGTCTACCCCCGAAGGGGCTCGCGACTTTGTGGTACCTAGCCGAATGAATCCGGGTGAGTTTTATGCCCTGCCGCAATCCCCACAAACATTCAAACAACTCTTGATGGTGTCAGGATTTGATCGTTACTATCAAATCGTGAAGTGTTTTCGGGATGAAGATCTCCGAGCCGATCGTCAACCCGAATTCACCCAGATCGACTGTGAGATGTCTTTCGTAGAGCAAGAAGATGTACTAACTACCTTTGAAGGATTGATCCGCCATTTGTTTTTGCAAGTGAAAGGAATTGACCTCCCCAAAGTACCTCGCATGACCTACGCCGATGCCATGCGATTGTATGGTTCCGACAAACCGGATATACGTTTTGGGATGTCGTTTATCGAATTAAACGACGTTACCCAGGGCAAAGGGTTCTCTATCTTCGATGATGCCGCGCTCGTAGTCGGAATTTGTGCCACGGGATGTGCCGAATATACCCGTAAACAAGTGGATGAACTCACTGACTGGGTCAAACGTCCTCAGATTGGAGCCAAAGGGCTTGTGTACATTCGTTGCAATGCGGATGGAACGTTCAAGTCGTCGGTTGATAAATTCTACTCCCCGGATGATTTAGCTGCCATCGCGCAAAAAATGAACGCCCAGCCCGGCGACTTACTCCTTATTCTTTCAGGAGAAGCCGATAAAACCCGGAAACAACTGAACGAATTACGCCTCGAAATGGGCAATCGCCTTGGGCTTCGTGATCCCCAAAAATATGAGGTTTTATGGGTGGTCGACTTCCCGCTTTTGGAGTACGGGGAAGAAGAAAACCGGTGGTTTGCTATGCACCATCCGTTTACCAGCCCTAAGCCGGAAGATATCCCACTGCTTGCCACCAACCCCGGGGCCGTTCGGGCCAATGCCTACGATTTGGTGATCAATGGTACCGAAGTGGGCGGTGGATCCGTCCGGATTTTTGAGCGAGGTTTGCAACAACAAATGTTTGAAGTGCTGGGATTCACGCCTGAAGAAGCTAAAAAACAATTTGGATTCTTACTGGAGGCCTTCGAATACGGTGCCCCTCCTCATGCCGGCATCGCCTTTGGTTTTGACCGCCTTTGCTCTTTGTTTGGTGGTGCCGATACCATTCGTGACTTTATCGCATTCCCCAAAAACAACAGTGGCCGCGACGTCATGATCGACTCCCCTTCCACCATTTCCCCGGAACAATTAAAGGAGCTGCACATCGATGTAAAATAATACTCCCGATGGCTACATCCGACCCATTTTCTTGCCGCAACGCTTGAAGGTGGGTCGGATTTTATTTGGGGATAATCTCCAATTACATCCCCCCCTACCCCAAACCATGAACCGCATCATGATCAGTTCACCACCCTCCAACTCCTTTCAGGTCAAGTTCCACCAAATAATGGATTTTGGTAAGAAAATCCCCATAACCAATTCCATTCATCCATGAAATTGACCAATGGACCGAGAATTTTCTTTAGAACTTAAAATTTTCTTAAATTTAAACAATCTTGGTCGACATTTCGAGTTTTATACCCGACAAACCAACATACCTTATCAATCACGTTCTCTCCAATGAAAAAGAAGGAAACCCCTCGCTTTATTTTTCTGGGTGCTTGGCTGCTCAGTTTTATTGTATTTCTCGTAGGCTTTTGGCATGCCCATCTTGGTCTTAAAGAGATGCGCCCATTCAACTCGGAAGTAGGAAGTTTGGCCATAGCGGCGATCATTCTATTGCTGATGTTGTTGACTTATTATTTTGCCGTGGCAGGCCGAAAGCTCGCACTGGGTTTCTATGTCATTTGTGGCTTTTTCTTTTTTGTTTTTAACCTGAATTATTTCTATCCTTCCTATTTAGGTCGAGAACTAGTCAAAGAAGAGGCCATTGCCCTAAACGATACGTTGCAGGCCTATGCCAGCCAAATGGACTACGGCACCGAACTAGTTCAAACGGTAAGTGATTTGTATACTTTGAAAAAGAACTTATTGGATGAAATCGCCGGGCAAGCTGGTTTTGGACCACGTGCCAAAGACTATTTGAATCAGTTTAATAAAATAACTGGAGGGAGTTTAAAACCCAATGTTACGGTTGGAGGTACAGATGCCGAAAGAACCCAAATTGCGGCCCGATATAGTGAGATTTTGGATAGTGAGATTCAAAATTTTGTGATCAAACAAATGGCCCAAAAAGGTGAAGGGAATGGTATGAATTTGTACTTGGGAATGCAAGAATTAAACAAATTGAAAACCGAATATTCCCCCAAACTGGAGGAAATTATCAAAGACGACAGCCCGGTTCTATTGGATGAAGTAAAAACCCATCCCCAGATCCGATTGATGCAGGAAGTCGTTACTCGGATAGACAATGCCACCACCCAAATCAACGAAGCCATTCAGAAACCTGTTTTTCCAACTCTCGGGGAAGCCAAGACTCGAAATTTAGGTCGCATTGCCCACACGCTCTCGTCGGTTGGGGAGCGAATTGGCAAATTGGATACCTGGGGAATTTTATTAATTTGTTTGTTCATCGACTTGTTGGTACCGCTGGCCTTATACTTCCTCCTTCGCGCTCAAAATGAGGATGTTGCCGCCAACTCACCGATGCAAGCCCGAATCAATTCCAAACCCAATCGTTTCTAAATCATGAGTTTTGACTTAAATATTGGGGAACCAACCCCCTCGAAACCTACGACTAACTCCAAAAGAGAATTTCTGGATGACCTCAATCCACACGATATTGCTTTGGTTTTTTCCAGCTTTAGCAAAGACCGCCGGAAACTCATCATTCCGGTTGGATTTCCTCAAGCCGGAAAATCACTCCTGCTTTCAAGTTTGATGTATTATGCTGTGAAAGGAGCCAATACTCCGTTTCGTTTATTTCAAGAAGAAGATTTCCCATTTGATAAGGGTCGGATTGCCGCCAATCAAATGATCAAATATTTTGATGAAGGGAGTCTATACGATCCAACCCAGGAGGGAACATTGGATTTATTAGGTGTGACGATCCAACCCAATGATCCCAAATCTCCACCTGTCAAACTTGGCTTTTTGGATTTGTCAGGAGAGGACCTCAAGCGGATCAAAGTGAACGAAGGGGCCAGTTTTACCGACAAAATCAATGCGGTCTTCAATGGAATTAAGATTGATGAAACTGAAGTCATTTTCCTACTAATTACACCTTTTGAACCCGCGCGGCTAGATCATGAAAGTCGACAAGATGCCCACGACCGCGAGGATGCGCTTCATTATGATTTCTTGAATTTTCTCCATGTGAGTCAACCAGACATCCTCAAAAATGCCCAATTTGTGGTGGTTGCCTCGCAATGGGACCGAAACCCCGATCCAAATGAAGATATTGAGTCATTTATCCAAAGTAAACGACCCTCTTTGTACAACCTAGTCAAAAAAACACAGGTCACTTGGGGAGATTATTCGGTTGGTAAACTTTTGGAGAGTTCTGTCGAGGGAATCAAAATGCAGACCATCGTTCGAATTGACTATGAAAATCCCTTACGCCTTTGGAAAATGCTCTACAAACTCACGACTCGAAAAGATTTGATCCGAAAATCATGGTGGGATAACTTATTTGGAAATTAATATGTACCTATTATTTTTCGGGAAATCCCAAAGTTTTACTTGGGAGGCGTTTGATGCCCAAGGCCTTGCCACCGAATTCAATAGTCAATTTCCTGGTTTTGAAGCCTTGGAATCCAAAATAATGACCATTGATCGTCGGGATAACCCACCCGTTTGGGCGAAATACCGCCTCAAAGACCAATTTGGAAAATGGCATTCGTTACTGAAAGTGTATGCCTTCGCCCAAGCATTCGATGGTAGCCGCATTGCAGGAAGCACCTATGGCGTGGCTTTACTTTCTGCTGAAGATCTCCTTTGGGACCCCATCAATATGGATATTCTGGAAGCAGCTCGTGTCAATTTTAGTAAATTGGTACTTCAACAGCAGAAATTTAAAAAAACGAATTTCACTCAGGAAGCAAAGGCTATTTGGGAGGGTATGATCCATTTTCAGGAAGGTAATTTGTTCCACAAAGTACGTACCCAGCCTTTGGAAATACCTACTCAAAACCTGATGAGCCTGTCGTTCCCAGACCTTAAAGGAAAGGCTGCAGAGTTGGAGAGAATAGGGAAACCCTACGAACGCTTATATGCCACCACCGATGCCGAGCACCTTCTTCGGATGCAAGAAAAGTGGGGACGCGATCGATTTCCCATTTGGGGACAAATGGATGGCCTTCCAAAACCACCCCCAAGCCCCAAAATGGCTCAGCATCATCCCAAAGTTCAGGCTTTGTTATCCAAAACAGACGAAGAAGAGGACGATTTCCAGGAGGAGGTTCCACCCAACCTACCGAATCGATGGCTAAAAATACTTCCTTGGGTTATCGCGGTTTCTGGCTGGGGACTGGCCGGATATTTGTACTTTCAACCAGCACCAAAGCCCATCGATCCCAAAGCTGAACTGCGAACCTGGCAGTATGAAACTTTCACTCAGGCCTCCAAACGTGATACGCTGCAGAATCTCCTACAGAATATCCGTTTTTTTCAAGCAGATACAAACCAAAAGTATCCCCAAGCTATTCTTCGGGATGGACAAGCTTTACAATTGGATTCTTTGACATTAGAAACTTTGTTGGATCGTAAACCATGAAATACCGAGCAAAAATAAACGGGGAATGGACTGACTGGGTCGATAAGGAGACACTTCGTCAAATGAAAATCTCGGCATTCACTCGTATACAAGGGGAAGGTAGTCAAGAGATCAATACGGCCGGAAATACTCCAGGTTTAGCTGATTTTTGGCAGCCTAAACCAACGATTGCCTCGCCAAAACCAAAGCGCAAAAGAAAATGGTGGGTCATCGGCCTATTGCTTTCCTTTTTTTTAGTGCTGTTCATTTGGATGCTTTGGCAAAGTGCCCGGTCGGGTCAGCCCATCACAAGGGAAGATAAGCTCGAGTTTTACCAAAGGACCTTAGAACAGGCAAATTTGTCATATTACGAGGAAAACTTTCAGGAAACAAAAAGTGCCATTGCGTTGGCCACATCTCTGGAACAAGACCTGGAGTTGAATCGCGCAATTGATTTAACCATGCTTCGGGAAAATGCCATCAATCAAGGTGACGATTTACTCGCAATGGACGTTCCAGACCGCGCCTTATCCTATTATGAAATAGCCCAGGCCATTGAGAATAATCGGGAAATTCGTCGAAAGATACGACAAGCAAAAGCCCGGATTCCCAACTAAAACAAATAGCCCCACTTTTTCAAGCGGGGCTATTTTTATGAATCCCATGATATGGATTAGTTCAATTCGAAGCGATCTAAGTTCATGACTTTGTTCCAAACCGCCACAAAATCTTGGATGAACTTCGCTTGGCCATCTTGGCAGCCGTAGACCTCCGCGATACCACGAAGTTCCGAATTTGAGCCGAAGATGAGATCCGCACGGGTAGCTGTCCACTTCGTCAAGCCTGTTTTCCGATCTGTTCCTTCAAACAAGGTCTCGTCGGCGTTGATGGCCTTCCAAGTGGTTCCAAGATCCAACAAATTCACGAAGAAGTCGTTGGTTAAGGTCTCTGGACGATCGGTGAATACACCATGCTTGGATTGATCAAAGTTGGTGTTCAATACCCGCATACCTCCCAACAATACCGTCATTTCGGGAGCGGTTAGGGTTAAGAGTTGCGACTTATCGATCAACATCTCCTCCACCGACACAGGGTATTTTGCTTTGATGTAGTTACGGAAACCGTCGGCGATTGGCTCTAGAACGGCGAACGACTCAACATCCGTTTGCTCTTGCGAAGCATCGGTACGACCTGGCGTGAACGGTACTTTTACTTCCACACCTGCCCGGCGAGCAGCTTCTTCAATACCGGCTACTCCACCCAGAACGATCAAGTCGGCAATGGATACTTGTTTCGAAGATTGTGCGGCGTTGAACTCCTTCTGGATTCCTTCGTACACATCCAACACACCCGAAAGTTGAGCTGGCTGATTGACGGCCCAGAATTTTTGAGGAGCCAAACGAAGACGACCACCATTGGCCCCACCTCGCTTGTCGGAACCCCGGAAAGTGGAGGCAGATGCCCAAGCGGTTGAAACTAAGGCCGAGACCGATAAGCCAGAAGCCAAAATGCGGCCCTTTAAGGTTTCTACGTCAGCTGCATCAATGATTTCATAGGTAGCTGCTGGAATTGGATCTTGCCAGATAAGCTCTTCAGCAGGTACTTCAGGACCCAAATAACGAGATTTTGGACCCATGTCACGGTGCGTTAGTTTGAACCAAGCGCGTGCAAAGGCATCAGCGAATTCGTCCGGATTTTCGTAGAATCGACGCGATACTTTTTCGTAGGCAGGATCAAAACGAAGGGCGATGTCGGTAGTCAACATCATGGGAGCGTGCTTTCTAGATGGATCGTGGGCATCAGGTACTGTACCTTCTCCACCCCCATTTTTGGGACGCCATTGGTGGGCACCCGCAGGTGATTTGGTCAACTCCCACTCATAACCGAATAGGTTTTCGAAATAGTTATTGGACCATTGGGTTGGTGTAGTGGTCCAAGCACCTTCCAAACCCGAGGTAATGGTATCTTCGGAGTGTCCTTTGCCAAAGTTGTTTTTCCAACCCAAGCTTTGCTCCACGATCGAAGCACCGGCTGGTTCAGCCTCTACATATTTGGAAGGGTCAGCCGCACCGTGCGTTTTTCCGAAGGTATGTCCACCCGCAATCAGAGCTACAGTTTCTTCGTCATTCATAGCCATGCGGCCAAAGGTTTCGCGAATATCACGTGCCGCAGCGATCGGATCTGGATTTCCGTTCGGGCCTTCCGGATTCACGTAGATAAGTCCCATTTGAACGGCCGCTAATGGATTCTCGAGTTCACGGTCTCCTGTGTACCGATTATCTCCCAACCATTCTTTTTCGGAACCCCAATAGACATCTTCTTCAGGCTCCCATACGTCTTCCCGGCCACCGGCAAAACCAAAGGTTTTAAAGCCCATCGACTCAAGGGCGCAGTTTCCTGCCAGTATCATTAAGTCGGCCCAAGAAAGTTTTTTGCCATATTTTTGTTTGATCGGCCATAGAAGCAAACGAGCCTTGTCTAGGTTGGCGTTATCAGGCCAGCTATTCAAAGGTGCGAAGCGTTGCGTTCCAGCACCGGCGCCTCCCCGACCATCATGGATCCGATACGTTCCGGCGCTGTGCCAAGCCATCCGGATAAAGAACGGACCGTAATGACCATAATCGGCCGGCCACCAATCTTGTGAGTTGGTCATGAGATCATAAATATCTTGCTTCACCGCTGCCAAATCCAACGATTTGAATTCCTCGGCATAGTTGAAGTTGGGATCCATCGGATTCGACAAGGTCGAATGCTGACGAAGGATGTTCAATTTCAATTGGTTGGGCCACCAATCTCGGTTGCCGGTTCCACCACCCGCTACTTGTTTTAACGGGGCTGTCGCTCCTGTGAAAGGACATTTCCCGCCGTTCATTGAATGATTGTGTTCCATAATATGATAAAATAAAAATGAGCAAAAGGTTGAGAAGGATGCCCCTCCTCCTTCCAAATTTACAACGAAGGCAAATCGAAAAAAATGAGTTCTATCCTATTTCAATACACAAAGTTAATAAATAAAACCAATATCGCTAAAGAATCTTATCAATTTTTATAATAAGTTAATCCAGGCACAGGATCGTAGATTTCCAAGAAAAAGCGGAGATGCTGGGACAGTATTTTCAGGACTCCGGTTAAATTATGGACTACTGAGGTAGGGATTTAGGTAGTGGATCCGTAAGGAGGTGTTTCACATGTTCGAATGTAAAGGAAACGGTAAACAAAGCTCCAAACGAACCAATCAACCCGGTCTACTTGCTCAATGGTGACGCATTCGAGAAAAAGAGCGGCCCAAGGTTGGGTTTAAAAAGCCAAAGTCTCCATTCAAAGTGTCCAAATGTAATGAACATGCCACATCGGTTCAACTTTTGTAGTATATGGAATGTTTCTGTTGCTGTCCAAAATCCGTTGTTTCACCAAGCGCCACTCGGATGTTATGACTATTCAATGACAAATCCGTCGAACATTCTCTTGATTTTATACTAGTAAATTTTGAGCTCAGCCTTTCTTAATTTAAAAAGATTGTGTAAGCTTGTATCCATCTGGATACAAACTATTGAATGTACCTAATTGAGAAAACCAGCGAGTTTGACAATTGGCTTAAGAAACGGCAAGAGCTAAAGCAAAAATATTATTTCACATTCAAAAGATTGAGACTGACGGGCACTTTGGTGACTGCGAACCTGTTGGAGATGGCATCCGCGAATTGAAAATCCACTATGCTAAGGGATATAGGATATATTTCAAAGAATCACAAGGCAAAATTATTATTCTACTCATTGGTGGGGATAAATCAACTCAACAAAAAGACATCGAAAAGGCAAAGGAGATTTTAAAACGACTTAAAAGGCAGAAAAATGGAAAATTCTAAATTTGATATAGCTGATTATTTGGAAAGTAACGAAATGATAGCTGAATACCTCAATACTGTTTTAGCAGAAGGAAATGAATCTGATGTTATTGTAGCTATTGGGCATGTTGCAAAATCAATTGGAATGACCAAAATTGCTCAAGAAACCGGATTAAGCAGACCAAGTTTATATAAAGCTTTATCTGACGGAGCAAAACCTCAATTTGAGACAATCATGAAAGCATTACGGGCAATCGGTGGACAAATTCAGATAAATCCCGTGACTACTTAATGAAAATACACCAAAACATCAAGCATGAAATATTAGTGTTTGGGTAGCCGCTGGACGTATTCTGCTCCACATAGGCATTTATAATGGCTATTAGAGACTAAGCACTCAATCCCTAACATAAATTTAAAGTGACATACTCCTGACATCTAGATTTAGGCCATATCGCCTTCCCTAAATTTAGACGGGGATTATCTTCACAAAATCGTATTTACCAAATGGCTTTAACGCCCGTACTCCCATTTCTGCCCTTTTTTCCTTGTGGAGGATTATCTTTAGGATCAAAAAAGCGAACCAATTTGAGGGAAATAGGTCATTCCAGCTTTGATAAGCTAATCTCCATTTTACGATTCCCTCATTTGCTTTAGGAAAGCGTCTTTCACCACTTTGGCTGTTTTATGCTCCCCAGAATGGTGCCAACCCGGAGGCATCCAGATGTACAGCCACTTGGCCTTCCAGGTTGGGGCATGGTAGACATCGTGGAATAACGCCGTGATCTCCCCAAAATAAGCATCTAAAAAATCACCTTCTTTCATCGGCCGAGTGATTCCATATTCGGGAGCGGTAGTTACTTCCTCATGCTGAAGCGTCCCGAAAACACGATCCCAAATAGAAAGCAAATTGCAAAAATTGGTATCCATGTACAGTGGATTGCGCGCATGATGCACCCGGTGGTGAGAAGGGGTCAGGATATAATGTTGTAGAAACCCGAGCCGGCCATCTCGAAGTAGGTTTTCCCCCACATGGATGAAAGCCCCCCACGTGCCATCGATGAACATGATGAGGAATAGTGTGCTGGGATCCACCCCCAGTAGGATGCACAAGGTAGTTCGGATAAAATCGGCATAAGGCGCTTCCAAAAAGAAATGAGCGTAAGTCACCGACAGATTCATGTACTCGGGAGCGTGGTGCGTCGAATGTAGGCACCAAAAAAGCCTTACTTTATGCCCTAAGTAATGGTAGACAAAATGAGCTAATTCCCACACCACATACCCATACAGGAAAGCGTACCATGAAAACTCCAAGGTAAACAACGCGTACGGCTGAAACAGGGCGATGCAATAACCGACCAAGCCAATGGAGATAAATCGAGAAATAAACCGATTGAAAACGTAGGTAAAAAAGGCGATTCGGTATTGAACAAACGTCAATCGCCGGTAGAAAAAAGCTCGGATTACTTCAATGATGAGTAAAATCGGAATCATGGGACCAAAAACAGCTCCAGCTCCCTCTCGGGTGAATAGAATCTGGTAATTTCCCGATTGAATTAGCTGAATAAGTGGATCAAGTCCGAAAAATCCTTTGATTTCTTGGATGATGGTTTCAATAACAAACATGCGTTAAAAAGGTCAGGGTTGAATAGGGTATTGGGTTAAATTTAATCCGAATGTAGACAATTTCAAGGAAAATCAGTCCATCCCACCCAACAAAAAATGGGACCCCCGAATCATCGAGCGTCCCATGTTGTATCCACCTTCGAATTTATTTGGAATTGCCTACGTAGCGTTCAAAAAACTCATAAATCCGGAGCATTCGATCGATCCGTTGCCGAACGTTTCCGGAACGCGAAAGTTCGTGAGTCCCTCCTGGCATCCGAACATATTCCACTTCTTTTCCTAGGTATTTCATACTTCGGAACATCATTTCGGACTGTGACACCCCTGTACGCAAATCATTTTCGCCATGCTTGATCAACAGAGGCGTTTTAATTTTATCTACGAACGTGTAAGGAGAATTGGCTTTTAACTTGGTAACAGACTCCTCTTCCCAAGGCAATCCGAAATAATTGGGTGCCAAACGCCATGCATTGGCTTCGCCCATGAAGGTGGTTAGCTCATAAACCCCACGCTGGGCAAATGCCGCTTTGAATCGATGATCATGTGCCACAATCCAGGCCGTCAAATAGCCTGCATACGACCCACCCGTGATGACTTGCCGGTCGGGATCTGCCCAAGATTCTTTAGCGGCATCGGAAGCAGCCGCTAGGACGTCCTCTTGTGGACCCGTTCCCCAGTCGCGGTAATTGGCAAATTGAAATGTTTTGCCATACCCACCCGAACCACGCGGATTGGCATACACCACTCCATACCCTTGGGCACAGAAAAATTGGAATTCGTGCCACATGGAGAACTCGCCAGGCCCCCACATGGCGGTCGGGCCTCCATGCATATTCAATAAAAGGGGGTATTTCTGGCCAACGACCCGTTCGGTGGGAGGCATGATCCAATATTCCACCGACTGTCCCAAGCTGTTTTTATACGTTCTTTTTTCGGGCAAACTCAGTTTTTTACCCGCCAACCAAGTTGAGTTATGAGAAGTAAGCACTTTTTCGGCTTTGAATGTCCAATCATTGCTATATAATTCAGACGGATTGGAAACTTGCGTTTTGGCATAAACCAACCCATTGCCTACTTGAGCGAAGTCGGAGATTCCGGTTTCATAATCGGTGAGTCGTTCTACTTTTTTCGACTTCAAAGTATATCGAAACAATGGAATTCCACCATTGGAAGAAGCCGTAAAGTAGAGAACTTCAGAAGTAGGCGCCCAGTCCAAACTACCCGGAACCCGATCAAAGTCAACCACTTGCCGTTGTGTACCATCTACCTTGGCAATCACCAATTGGCCAAACGAAAGTAGATTGGGGGTATTCATCACCATAGCCATCCATTGGCCATTGGGCGAAATGCTTACTTGAGAAAAACTTTTACCGGACTCCTCTACCACTGTATTTTTCTGCCCTGTAACAGGATCAATCCGAATCACAATCGATTCCTGCTCTCGATCGGGATGCTCATTTTGATCCTTCCCCGTGACGGCCCAAATGGTTTTACCATCGGGCGACCAATTGGCTTGCCCAACGGACCAAAAGCCAGTAGTTAATGGTTTTGCTTTGGCATTTTCCTCCAAGGAAGCGATCATCAGATGGGAAAATCGCATATCCGGCTCCACGGTGGCTTCACCATGAAAATTGAGTCGGTTGATTACTTTGGCTTTTTTATCCTCCACATCTTTCTGTAAAAAAGCGCGAATTTCGGCCAAAGATCCATCAGGATTAGGTTTTATACCCTTCTGAGGCTGCAAGAAATCATTGGAAGCAAAGCCCGGTTTTTCAAAAGACCATGACGGAACGGTTTTGGACGGATTTAATACGGAGTCTTTTAGTAATTCTGGGAAGGAAATACTGACCGAGAAAAGAACCTGCTTACCATCGGGTGATATTTTGGGGGAACCCAAGCCTCTTGACGAACTAAACAGGGCTTGTGCTTCGCCCCCGTCCAATGGCATATGATACAACGTGGACTTCCCTTGGTCGGATCGGACAAAATAAACAGACTTCCCATCCGGTGCAAAGAATGCTTGAGAGGCAGACACTTTTCCACGGGTGAGAGGCTTAGTCGTACCGGAGGCAACATCTAATACATACAAATGAGTTTTGTAATCATATTCCCACGAAGCGCCTTCTACGGACTCAATGCTTCGTAGTTCGTACACTACTTTTTTCTGATCAGGCGACACCACCAAGTTGGCCACTTGTTTGATTTGGGTCATGTCGGTCACCGTTATTTTGGAACTGGGAGCTTGTGCCCAAGCTACCACAGACCAAACGAGTAAAAAGATCGTTTTTTTCATATTCGTTTATCTGGTTTAGGGTAAAAGTAAAAGGAAAGTTTGAGATTTGAGTGGAAACCCCATCAAATCGGAGGCTTTGTGGACTTATCCAAACTTTTCGTATTCCATGACTGTTTGCCAGTATATCATCCAACAAAATCATGTCAATTCCTATTTCGATCGTTTCGGATGTCGCATGCCCTTGGTGTTACATTGGCAAGAAACGTCTTGAAAAAGCCTTGGACCAATTCCCAGCTGGCACTTTTTCTGTTCAATGGCATCCCTTCCAACTGGATCCAACCATTCCGATGGAGGGACTCCCTCGTGATACGTATTTTGTGAAAAAATTTGGTGATTCTGGTCGTCTTGAACAGATTTTTCAGCAGGTAACTCAAGTAGGTGAACAAGAGGGCATTTCGTTTCGGTTTGACCAAATGCCCAAGGCCATTCAGACCTTACCTTTGCATCAATTGTTACATCAGGCAGGTCAGGAAGGATTTCAGGACGCACTGGAAGAGCGTTTTTTCAAAGCCTATTTTGAGGAAGGTTTGGATCTGAGTCAGTTGGAACAAGTGCAGAACCTCTTACTTGAGTTTGGGTGGGATGCTCCCAAAACAGCCTCCATTTGGAACGATGACCAGATTCGATCCACCGTTCAAGCAGAAATTCAACATTTCCAACAAGGTGGTATCTCGGGGGTTCCTTTCTTTATTTTAAACAATAAGTACGGGGTAAGTGGGGCGCAAGCCACCACCACGTTTGTGCAAGCTCTGACCCAAATTCTTGAAGAAGAAAAAGTACAAACATCGGTAGAGGGCAACGCCTGCGACATCGAAACAGGTATATGTTAAATCAATAATAATTAGTGCACTAAACTTGGTGGAAAAGGAATGTTTTGTTGTACCTTGTTGGGCCAAACACTCTTTTTTTACCAAGTTTTATGTCTAAGTTGTCTTTTTCAAATCCACACAAAGGATTGTTTTTTTCTGTTCTCCGTCAACGTACCGAAGCCTATTTTAAAGAAAATCAAGTAGCCAAAACAGGTGGCATGCCACATCTGATCAAAGCAATTTCTCTTCTCAGCCTGTACTTTATTCCATATTTCTGGCTTTTAATAACGGAACCCTCCGGTTGGGTAGCTTGGTTGGCCACCGTTCTGATGGGTTTTGGCATTGCAGGCGTAGGCATGTGTGTTATGCACGATGCTCTTCATGGTTCTCTCTCCTCACACAAATGGATCAATCGTCTTCTAGGATCTAGTATCTACTTTTTGGGAGGAAATGCCTACAATTGGGAGGTACAGCATAATCGACTTCACCATACGTACACCAACATTCACGAAGTCGATGAAGATATTACGGGTAAATTTCTTTTGCGCCTGTCATTTCACGATCAAAGAAAGGGCTTACATCAATTTCAACATATTTATGCTTTCTTTTTGTATAGTCTTATGACGATATCTTTTTTATGGAAAGATTTTAAAGAGATCTATTTTTTCAATGCGTTGGCAGAGCAAAAGATTGTTAAGCCCTTTCCAAAAAAGGAGATCTGGATTCTTTTAGCTTCCAAGGTAGGCTATATTGTTTTTATTGGAGTAATCCCAGCCATGTTTACATCGTATTCACTAGGGGAATGGTTCTTGGGTTTTATGACCATGCATCTAGTAGCTGGTTTAATTTTAAGCATCATTTTTCAAATGGCCCACATCGTGGAAGGGGCTGATCACCCTCATCTTTCAGAAAACGGACAAATTGAAAACGATTGGGCCATCCACCAACTACAAACCACGGCCAATTTTTTTGGTACGGGTACATGGTTTTCATGGTATGTAGGTGGCTTGGATTATCAAGTGGAGCACCATTTGTTCCCCCATATTTCGCATGTTCATTACCCCAAACTCTCGGCTATCGTCGCGCAAACTGCACAAGAATTTGGATTGACCTATGTGAATCACCCAGGTGTCCGGCAAGCACTTAAGGCCCACATCCAACAACTTAAAAATCTGGGACATCGCGATTCTCTTTGAACATTCTGATAAAATTCATGGTTTTGACACCAGTAAACGCCACAACCATATGCGGATCACTTTATTTGGTATCATTATTTGCTTATCGCTTATTTCCATGAATTTCAAAACGTTAAAGAACATTTTTTCCGACAAAAAGATCAAAGCTGAAGCCCCCTCTGCACCCGCCAAGGCGCAGGGTTCGCTGTATGATTTTTCCGCCACCACCTTAGATGGCAAAAAAGTCGCCCTGAAAGAATATGCAGGTAAGAAAGTAATCATTTTGAACGTAGCCTCAAAATGTGGTTTCACTCCTCAATACGCCGACTGGGAAAGTTATTACAAGAAAAACCGGGACAAAGTCGTGGTTTTGGGCTTTCCTGCCAATGATTTTATGGGCCAAGAACCCGGTTCAGAGGAGGACATTGCTGCATTTTGCCAAAAAAATTATGGGGTTTCCTTTCCTATGTTTTCCAAGGTATCGGTCATCAAAGGATCGGGACAACACCCTCTGTTTAAATGGCTAAGCACCAAAGAATTGAACGGTTGGAATGATAAAGAGCCAACTTGGAATTTTTGTAAATACGTCATCAATGAAAAAGGTGAACTAACTCACTTTTTCGGCTCGAAAGTAACGCCTTCGGATCCTGACTTTAAAAAGGCCATCGGCATCTAATTATTTTTTGGATCGACTCCCCCTATGGAATGGTGTAAGCTTTTATTCACCAAGCCATAGGGTTTTTTGTTGTATCTTCCCCCCCATAAAGTTTTCCACTATGAAGAAATGGATCCAAGCCGCACGCCTGCGAACTCTTCCACTTGCTCTCTCCTCCATCGGCATGGGAGGGATCGTCGCATGGTTTGATGCCCGCTTTTCAACCCCTGTATTTGTCATGGCTTGCCTAACCACCATCTCCCTACAAATACTTTCTAACTTTGCCAATGATTACGGGGATACACAGAATGGGGCTGATTTAGCAGGGCGAGTGGGCCCTGCCCGATCCGTCCAGACAGGAGAGATCACCATTCCCCAAATGAAGACGGCCATCAAGATCATGATCGGCCTGTCTCTTCTATTAGGCATCACTTTATTATTCATTGCGTTCGAAAGTTTTACTTCACCCGCCTTTCTGTCGTTATTCGGGGTTGGTCTTGCGTCGATTGCAGCCGCCTATTTTTATACAGCCGGTAAAAATCCTTATGGCTATGCCGGTTTGGGTGATTTATCCGTCTTTGTATTTTTTGGCCTAGTAGGTGTGGCAGGTTCTTATTTTTTGTTCACACAAACCCTTTCCAACACCATTTGGCTTCCAGCCATGGCCAATGGTTTTTTAGCCACCGGCGTTTTGAACCTAAACAATATTCGGGATATCGCATCGGATCAGCGAGCCGGTAAACGGACGATTCCCACACGACTGGGTGCAACCAAGGCCAAAGCGTATCATATAGTCTTGCTCGTTGGGGCTATGGCCTCTCTTTGGCTCTACCACCAAACCTTACCCGACCATACCCCATGGTTTGTATTGATGTACCCGATTTTCTTTGTCAATATACTTCAGGTATATCGATTACCCAATCCAGACCCCTTACTTAAACAATTGTCTTTAAGTACTTTAGGAGTTGTTCTTCTTTTTTGGCTAGGCGGATTTTAAAGGAATTTATTCCTCAAAATAGAACATAACCTGAAAAGTTCGTAGTTTTGGGTTGGGAGTAATCTCCTTACCTAACGCTCTTAAAATCAACCTAAAATGAAGAAAATGTATTTTCTAGCTTGTTTTTGTCTCTTTTTAGGACAAGTCCAAGCTCAACAAACTGCGGCCGATTATTTCGATATCGGTGTGAATAAAAGTAAATCAGGTGATTACATTGGTGCACTCACCGCCTTTAGCACGGCCATCACCATGAACCCCGAAAATGCGCAGTGTTATTATAACCGTGGGCTCACCAAACAAATCCTAAAAGACCACCGAGGCGCTATTTTGGATTTTGATCGAACCATCGACTTAAGTCCTCAAAATTCGCTTGCCTATTTGTACCGTGGGGTCTCCAAGTCAGCACAGGATGACAATCGGGCAGCTCTTCAAGATTACAACCGGGCAATCGAACTAAACGATGATGATGCCTCCGCGTACCTTCAACGGGGATTCGCCCGGATCAAACTTCAGGATTTCCGCAAAGCTATTCAAGACTTTACCAAGGTCGTAGAGCTGAACTCCGACGACGCCATTAAATACCAAGCCTATTATTCGCGCGGTTTTTGCAAGGCTGCTCTCGACGATTTCCAAGGAAGTATCGCCGATTACTCACGGAGTGCAGAGATCAATCCCAAGCGCTCGCAGACCTTTGCCTCCCGTGGATTTAGCCGAATCAAAATTGCCGATTACCAAGGGGCGATCAAAGATTATGATGAAGCGATCAAGCTCAACCCTGAGGATACCGAACTTTTCTCGAATCGTGGATTTGCCAAAACCAAAGTAGATGATTTTAAAGGAGCCATTTTGGATTTTGATAAAGCCATTGGCTTAAATGCAGGTAATATTCAAGCTTACTATGGACGAGGCTTTTGCTATTCCCGAATCGGAAATCAGAAAAATGCCACCGCCGACCTCACCAAGGCGATCGAAATAAACAATACCAACATGGACTCTAAAGTGGTTTACTCCTCTAGTATGTCCAGAAAAACTTTGGATGACTTGCGCAATGCCGTACAAGAGAATTCAAAAATCAATGCCTTTTCAGAGGATCGATCCGAAGCATTTTATATTCGAGGATTATCTAAATTCAAAGCCAATGACCCCAAAGGAGCCCTCTTGGATCTAAATACCTCCATTGAGCTCAATCCGACCTACGCAGAGGCTCATTTTCTACGAGGCTTGGTACGTTCTTCAACCGGATTGCAGAAAGAGGCTTTGTTGGATTGCTCTAATGCCATCAAAATCAATTCCAAATACCCAGAGGCTTTCTATGTTCGGGGAATCATTAAATATTCCTTGGGAGATACCAATGCGGGTTGCTACGACCTTAGCCGCGCAGGGGAGCTAGGTTACTCTGCAGCGTATGGCGTCATTCGAGAATATTGTAACTAAGACCAGGTGATTTCAGCCCCTCAACTTCTTAGTTGGGGGGCTTTTTTTATGGGTGGAGCTGAATCCACGGTTGAAGTGCCTCATATACTAGGTGGGCTGGCAACCCCATGATCGTATAAAATGACCCCTCTATATGCACAACCCCGGCCAATCCAATAAAATCCTGAACACCATACCCACCAGCTTTATCAAAAGGACGGCACGTGGCAATGTAATGGTTGATCTCGGCCGATGATAACTCTTTGAATATGACCTTGGCTTGATCGGACCGCACAGAGATTTGTTGGGACGTCCGGACGCAGAACGCCGTAACGACCATGTGGGTTTTTCCACTCAAGGACATCAACATGTCATAGGCCTCTTCGGTAGTAGAGGGCTTATTTAAGATTTCACCCGATGGGGCAACCACCACAGTATCTGCCGCTAGTATGACCTGATTCGCGGCCAGATCCCCAAAAGCACGAGCCTTTTTTTCAGCCAAATAAGCAGGTACTTGATCCGCTGGGAGTTGGGAAGAGAAAGACTCATCTATGTCGAGGGCACGTACTTGAAAAGGTAATCCGAGTTTCTCTAAAATCTCTTGTCGACGGGGGGATTGAGAGGCCAGAATAAGCTCTCCAGAAAATTTTATCATTTTTTTTTAGACAAATGAAACAAACCGGAATCGATTTGCGTTTAAAATTCAAAACCAATGTAATTAATGTCGATACATTTAACGTATCAACTTAATTTTCCAAAGTTATGGATTTAGCCCAGGAAATCAAGCAAACCAAACCCTTCCGAAATCCGACTCAGCAGGCCGTGGTAAACATCATGTACACCAACAACTGGCTATGTACCCGTCAGACTCGGATATTCAAGAAATTCGGTATTAGTTTACAACAATACAATGTACTGCGTATTTTGAAGGGACATCATCCAGAGCCAATTATGATCAATGGCATCATTGATCGCATGCTGGATAAGATGTCGAACGCCTCTCGCTTGGTAGATAAATTGGTCCAAAAGAACTTGGTAGTTCGGACCAACCGTGAAACCGACCGTCGGGCATGTGATGTATCGATCTCGGATGAGGGAGTCGCTTTGCTCGCTAAAATCAGCAAAGAACTAGCCAAAATGGAAGATTCCATTGAGGGTCTCAACGAGGATGAATTATTGGAACTGAATCGTTTACTCGATAAATTCAGATCATCTAACTAAATCTTTTTTCACTCTTTTAAACTTTTTCTATCATGAAAAAAACTGTTTTGTCTCTTTTCGTTGCTTTAACAGCTACACTTACTTCAATTGCTCACAAACCTGTTCCACCTAGCAATGTGGAGTTGGACAATGCAAAAAGTACATTCAAATGGTTAGGTAAAAAATTCACAGGTGAGCACTTCGGAACCGTGGGTATCAAATCAGGTTCTTTCACTGTTGACGGCACAAAACTAGTCGGAGGTTCGTTTGTGATCGATATGAATTCCATCGTTTGTGACGATTTGAAAGATGCGGAATACAATGGTAAATTGGTAGGTCACTTGAAATCAGACGATTTCTTTGGTGTAGCTAAATTCCCTACAGCGAATTTCAAAATTGTATCGGCTACTGTAAAAGCTGGTAACAAGTATACCATCACCGGTGACCTAACCATCAAAGGAAAAACCAAGCGTATTTCCTTCCCGGCGTATGTGAATGTAGCGAACGGTAAAGTTGCAGCACAAGCTACTTTCGCCATCGATCGTTCGGATTTTGATGTTAAATTTGGTTCTTCTTCTTTCTTTGATGGTCTTGGAGAGAAGGTTATTTATGACGATTTCAACGTTACCTTGAACTTAGTTTCAAAGTAATTCGAACCCGTTAAATCCACACACACAGCCCTCTCCCATTGCTGGGGAGGGCATTTTTTTTGGAAAAACTCCGTATCTTGCTAACATAAACTCAATCCTTCATGAAAATTCGGTTCATCCCTCTACTTTTGGGCATTCTATGGCTGGCCTCCTGCTCTACCCCAGACTCCCCGACACCTGAAACTGATGCCTATTTAGTGGAAGCCAATGTCGTATCCGATGTTGATGCCGCTACGTTGCGTACCTCATTAAACCAAGCCCTAGGGCCCCAAGGCGCTGCCTTTACTTTGTTGGTTCGGTCGGGAGTTAAACAGTTGAAACTGACCTACAAAACCAAAGATATGGATGGAAAAGAGGTGGTCGCTTCGGGCGCATTAATTATCCCGACGGGTTTTCCTAATGTTCCCCTTGCCCTTGCCAGCATCCAACATGGCACTCTATTTGATGAGACCGACGCCCCCTCTTACTTTAAACCAGGTACAGAAAGTACGTTTGGGACCTTATTTGCCGGGGCTGGATTTATCATTGCGATGCCCGATTACTTGGGATACGGAGCTTCAAAAACCTCCTTTCATCCTTATGAACACCGCCAAGGTTCGGCGGATCCCAATGTAGACTTCTTGTTGGCCGTGGAAGAATATTTGACCAAAGAAAAAGTAAACTGGAACGGTAAATTATTACTAGCGGGATACTCGCAAGGAGGCTACGTAACCCTTGCCATGCAAAAGAAGTTGGAAGAAACCCCCTCAACCCCATTCAAATTAGCTGCTTCCTCCTGTGGAGCCGGTGCGTATAATAAGTCCTTGACCGTTCGGAGATTGGTCACAGAACCATCTGCAGGTGAAATCAACCATAACCAATCCTATATTTGGGTGCTTCAAACCTACGACCGACTGTATAAATTGAATCGTCCATTGACAACCTATTTTCGATCTCCCTTTGCTGAACAAATCAGTCAAACGGGTATTCGAACCCAACTTTCTGGACCCTTCTTAAATTTTTTACAACCTTCCTTCATCCAAGGAGTTGTTTCCGGATCAGACACACCACTATTAAATGCCATAGCAGATAATGATTTGATGAACTGGGCACCTAAAATTCCGACTCGATTATACCATGGAACCGTCGATACCTACGTGCCTTTCTATAATAGCGAAACAGCAGCTGAGGAAATGAGACGGCGCGGAGCCACCCAAGTTCAATTAATTCCGATTCAAGGAGGAGACCACGCGACCTCCATTACCACATTTTTGTTGGGTACCTACGAATTGTTTACAACCAATGCGAACTAAAACCCTTTCTTTGTTTTGTATTTCTCTTTTTGCCACTTCAAGGCTGATAGGCCAAACTTCCCCTCAGTTTGAAGCGGCCGGACTGCTCATGTTACACGATGCCGACATGCAGGCCGCTACCTTTAGTCAAGGAACTTGGAATCGAGACCCCAATCATCGGGATTTATTTTCCACGTTGACGTTCCCATTGAAAAATCCGCTCGAAACCGTGTTTCGGTCAACCCCCGTCCCAAACTCCAGTATTCGTACCGGAAAAAGCGTTGTAATTCACCCAGAATTAAAATTAGCCTATGTATTGGAACACCGGGGTGGGCTTGGGAAAGAGGTTACACAAGTGAGTGTTTCCGCCGACATGACGGATATACCAGCGGGAGAGTTCCTTACCCTAGTGGATTTCAGCGACTTGGAGGCACCAAAAGCTTTATACAAAATGCCCATCGCTAAAAATGCGACCAGCATTTCCATTTCCCCTGACCACCACTATTTGGCTATTTCCTCTACCGAGGACGAAAGAGAAATCGAAATCATTGAACTTAGTGAAGACGGTAGGCCCATCCGGATCATCACCAAACCGTCGGCATTTCCTTCCGGTAAAATTGTGGATGTGCAATGGCATCCATCCGGGGATTATGTGGCCTACATCAATGCCACTAGTAAAACAGTGGGCATACTAAAGGCCATCAAAGATGGTCCTACCGGTAAAATGATCCGGATGGAACAAGGAGATCATACTTTAGCGGTCGGTAAAAGTCCGGTGCAAGGGAAATTCTCTCCCGATGGATCCTACTTTTTTGTGATGGATGCCAAAAAATCGAAAGCCGATTTCCGAGTTTCCGAAAAAGGCGAATTGTTTGTAATCAAACTCAATGCAGAAGGAAATCATTTCCTTTTATCGCGTTGTACACTGGGAGAGAACCCGACCGATCTAGCGGTGCACCCGAACGGGATGTGGGCTTTGGTCACCAATGCAGAAAAATCGTATGTTCAAGGATCTGAAACTCCCGCCACATCGGCTACGATCTCCATCCTAGCCATCACCGGTCAAGGAAACGCCACCACCCAACGCGAAATCACACTAGAAGGGGCCATTCCCATGTCTGTCACTTGGGATAAAACCGGTAAACATGTCATAACAGGCCAATATGAAATGGCCAATTTTGGCATAAAGGTTGGTGGATTAGATTTTTGGCGATGGCAAGATACCACCGGAAAACCTCAATTAATTCCCCAAAATGGCAAGGTTTTGGTTCCTCGAGGAGTACACTCGATCCTATCGATCCCTAACTAACAGGAAAATATGATTCAAGAATCCGTAGTTTCACTTAAAAAGCGGCATTCGAAGCAAGCTTGTGTCAAATTTTTGTATACTGAAGGAGCTTCCACACTAGCCACGCTGGCTAAATCACTTCGTATTTCAATTCCGTCGGCCACTTCGTTGGTTCAAGAATTAATTCTTGAAGATTGGGTCGTGGAATTGGGTGCCATGAATTCAAAGTTTGGTCGGAAACCCACCTTATTTGATATCAATCCGCAAAAGAAATCCATCCTCATTCTGGACATTGGGATTTACCAAAGCGTTTTAAAGAAACTCGATTTACGGAATCAGGTCAAAATCGTGGCAGAGATCAATCTAGCCATCAATGAGCCCGACTTTACTACCCAACTAATTCCTTGGGTGCAGGATCACATGGAGAGCATCGGAGAAATATGGGGGATTGGAATTACCAGCCCAGGGTTGATTGAACAAGATACACTGGCCAATCATACCTACTTAAATCACCAAGCGAGTGGTGAAACCTTGGTTTCGCTATTGCAAAAAATTGGTCAGGTTCCTGCTTTTATCATCAATGACACAAAAGCCTCATTGCTTGGAGAAACCCGATTTGGGTTGGCCCACGAAAAGAAAAATGTCATGCTGCTAAATCTGGATTGGGGAATTGGATTAGGGGTCTTGTCAAATGGGGAGATCATTCAAGGCCACAATGGATTTGCTGGTGAAATCGGGCACATTCAGGTGATTCCAGGGGGTGAATTATGTCATTGCGGTAAAATTGGTTGTTTGGAGACCGTGGCGTCCGTCGCTTCTTTATTGCGAAAGGCTCAACTTGGTCTTGATCGAAAAACCCCAACAAAACTTCAGGAGGCGCCTCGCCCACTCACCCTTCCCACCATGATCCAGGCTGCCCATCTAGGAGACGAATTCACCATCGAACTAATCTACGAACTAGGGAGAGAATTAGGAAAAGGGCTTTCTATGGCCGTGCACCTTTTGAATCCAGAACTAATCATCATTGACGGGCTACTCACCAGTGTAGGGAGCAATCTCACCTCGGCCATTGAACAATCCTTAAATAAATACTGCTTGCGAGACTTTAAAAATCAATTGCAAGTCATGACGTCTCCCCTAGGAGAAACCGCCAAGACGTTGGGTGCCAAACACCATGTATTTGAAATGCTCGTGGAGCAAGAGTTTCAAGAGGCCGGATAATCCAGATTTTTCAGAAAGGACAGACCAAACCAACAGGATTAATCTGTATTTTTGCCAAACTTTTCTCCGACATGCATACGAAACATCTGCTAGGTATAAAGGATCTTCCTACCCAAGACATCCAACTTATTTTACATACTGCAAAAGAGTTTAAGGAGGTCATCAATCGGCCAATTAAGAAAGTTCCTTCCCTGCGCGACATCACTATTGCGAATGTTTTCTTCGAAAACTCAACCCGAACTCGTCTTTCGTTTGAATTGGCTGAAAAACGTTTGTCTGCGGATGTGATCAATTTTTCAGCCTCTGGAAGTTCTGTAAAAAAGGGGGAAACACTGCTGGATACTGTAAACAATATTTTGGCGATGAAAGTCGACATGATTGTCATGCGACATAGTAGCCCCGGGGCTCCTCACTTTTTGGCAAAACATATTCAAGCCAATATCGTCAATGCCGGTGATGGAACCCACGAACATCCTACCCAAGCCTTGCTCGATGCGTTTTCAATGCAAGAAAAACTTGGAAACCTAGAAGGAAAAAAGATCCTGATTGTAGGTGATATTTTGCATTCCCGCGTGGCTCTTTCCAATATTTTTTGCCTTCAAAAATTAGGAGCAGAAGTTCGGGTTTGTGGCCCAAGTACCTTAATTCCAAAATACCTACCGGAACTGGGAGTGCAGGTCATGACCAACCTAGATGAAGCCTTGGCTTGGTGCGATGTGGCCAATGTACTTCGTATCCAATTGGAACGACAACAGATAAAATATTTTCCATCTCTTCGTGAGTACACACAGTTTTTTGGAATCGATAAACAACGGTTGTCACGTTTACCCAAGCCGATCGTCATCATGCATCCTGGACCCATCAATCGGGGAGTTGAGTTGGCATCTGACGCCGCCGATTCGGATCAAGCCATTATCTTAGACCAAGTCGAAAATGGCGTTGCCGTTCGGATGGCCGTTCTTTATTTATTAGCTCAAAATCGTTAAATCATGCATTTTCAGGATTTCGACAACCAAGTAGCCGACCTGCAAGCTCAATTTCCAGCGGATTGTTTTGTGGCGGTCAATTCGGAAGCAATACAACCTTTTATTGAGGTTAAACCCGAGGCATTGGTCGACATAGCGTCCTACTTACATCAGTCGCCCAAGCATTTCATGGATTTCCTCCACCTTATTTCACCCATCGACAATGGACCTGAAGTCGGGACAATCGAAATTCTGTACCATCTTTCGTCGCTCCCACTCGAAAAAAGTATCATTTTAAAAGTAACCATTCCCCGTGACCCAGAAAATGCCAAGATCCATTCCGTGTCGAGCCTATGGAAAACCGCAGACTGGCATGAACGAGAGGCATTTGATATGATGGGAATCCGATTTCTTAACCATCCCGATCTCCGCCGCATTCTCATGCCTGCCGACTGGGTGGGACACCCCTTGCGCAAGGATTACAAAGAACCCGAGTTTTATCACGGTATTCAGGTAAAATACTAATCCATGATCCAGGTTGGTCTTATCTCCGACACCCACGGATACTTGGATCCTGCAGTGTTCCATTTTTTCAAAGATGTTGACGAGATCTGGCATGCCGGTGATATCGGAAGCTGGGAAGTGTGGGATGCCCTGAAGAAATTTAAACCCTTGTTCGGAGTCTATGGAAATATCGACGGAAACGAATTCCGACAAGAATTGGAAGAAAATTGGATTTCCCAACGTGCCGGACTCACCATTTTGATGACCCACATCGGTGGAAGACCCGGAAAATATCCTCAACGAGTCCAAAAATTACTGCTGGATGTAAAGCCGGACCTTTTCATCTGTGGCCATTCCCATATTTTGAAGGTGGTACGAGAGGATCGATTTTTTTACTTGAATCCGGGAGCGGCAGGGAAGATCGGTTTTCATACCCAACGAACCTTACTTCGTTTTTCATTACATCAACAAAAAATTCATAACTTAGAGGTGATTGAGTTAGTTTACTAAGAATATCTACTTTAAAACATCCCTCATGACCTATTTTCGACTTTTGATCTTTGGTCTTCTTTCCTTAGGTTACCAGCTAGCCCAAGCCCAAGTAGAGGAGAATCTGCGACTCGAAATTCCACTCAACGACCTCATCGACCAACAATTTGATGTATACCCCCTCGATACCGATGGTGTCTTATTAGTCAATGCTCGATCCGATTTATATGGTCGCTATAACTCATTGCAATATTCGAAAATGGATACAGTCTTTCGGATGATCTGGAGCCGGCAATTCACACCTCCCGAAGAATTCGCACTTCAGAAAACCTGGAAGAACGATCAGTCCCTCTGGCAAATATACCGGAAAATTGATACCCAGGAATTGCTATTTCTCCAGCTGAATCTTAAAACGGGAGATATCATTTTCACGGAAGCTAAATTATTAACTCGAATGGATATCGATTTCTTTCGGGTGTTAGGAAACAAGGCCTTCATCAGTGGTATGTACAATGACCGGCCCGTTGTCGAAATGATTCAGCTATTTGATAAGAGTGCCAAGGTGCTGCCCGATTTATATGCCAATTATTTCCGAATCAATACCATAGAGGTGGACGAGGTCGATCAACTCGTCCATGTACTCGTTCGCGACGAGAAAAAATGTGTTTTCTATTTGAAATCCTACGATTATGAGGGGAAACTTGTCATCAATCGGACCATCGGGGAAACTCGGAAAATTCCCATCACTGGAAAACTTCTTTCTTTACCCGATAACCGCCGGGTACTAGTAGGAAATTTTGCAGAAAGCTGCTCCAATTACAGTGTAGGTTTTTATATTCATGACCTTATTCAAGATAAAACCCAATTTATTGACTTCACTCAATTATCAAATTTCTTTAGTTACTTACCCGAAAAAAGACAAGAACGAATTAAATCCAGGCTCGAAAATAAAAAATCAAGGGGGGTAGAAGTGAAAATTAGGCATCGAATCCTGGTGCACGACATCGTTAAAAAAGGGAATGAATGGGTCTTAATAGCAGAAATTTACTATCCTGAATATAAATCCCCCACCAATGCCACAGGCAGCTACGTCCAAGTCTATCGAATAGGTCGCGAATACTTCAACAACTTTAAGTATTCCCACACTATCCTTTGCGGATTTGATGAACAAGGTCGGCTTAAATGGAATAACAGTTTCCCTTTGAATAACTTAGAAAGCAACGAATTGTCCAAAAAAGTACAAGTTACAACCACCTCCCAAGAGGAACTCCTCGTTGCCTACCCAAAGGATCGATTCATACGGATGATGCGACTCGAGGAGGACCATTCCTTTTCGGACCTGGAAGTTCAACAAGAACAACAAAATACCAATAAAGGACGAATCGTCGATGAGTACCAATTGGATCTCACCTCTTGGTATGCCAATAATTTTATTACGCATGGAACGGTCTCCATTCGGAATTTGCAAACAATGGCGACCCGATCTTATTTTTACCTAAATCGCTTGACTTATCGGTCGATTCAGCCTGGCAAAAATGGGTTGATTCCCAATTAAGTACCCGAAGACCAGACAGAAACCATGGCTGAGCCCATGTTATTTTGATGTTCTAGTGTCCAATTTCCGGTAAAGGAAGTCTCCAACCAAGAATTTCCAACTCGTCGGAAAATGACCACTTGCAAGCCCATATTTTGCCAAAAGGATTCGACAACCTCAAAAACTGGCATATCCGCATGGAGGTAGACGTCCAGCGGCTCTTTTAGTCGACTCAATGCGAATAAAGGTTTTTCCAACCAGACAGTGGTTGCCTCTTGGCCTTGGCAATAGATCTCCAGCCGAAGAAACGGAAACTCCTCGGAGAAGCCTCGGATCACCTCAAAAACCGTCATATTCGGGGAAACAATCATGATGCTACGTGGTAAAGTTGAACCATTTTACATCAACAAAATTGGACAATTGACGAACCTGAACCTATGAGGGATATCAGTTTTAAAAAATAATTCCGAAATTGGGGAAGGGAATAGTAAATACCTGATTTATCTCATACTTTTTTATGTCCGATCCCTCTATTTTTCGAAATTCTCCATCCAACCCATGGAATACAACCGACCCTAATTCGGTAGCCGCATCGGATATGAACAACCAAGTTGAGGCAATTTTTACATTTGCCACCGAAGGCATTCTCATTACGAATGCACAAGGTCTTATATTACGTGTCAATCCCAGCATTGAACGGATGTTCGGGTATAAGTCAGAGGAGCTAGTTGGTAAGCCCATCGAGATCTTGATACCCACCCGTTTCCATGACCGCCACGTACATCACCGAAATAATTTCGCTCCACAGCCACGAGCAATGGGTCTAGGTTTTGATTTGTATGCCATGCGTAAAGACCAATCCGAATTTCCGGTAGAGGTCTCGCTAAGTCCGTATGATTCCACACAAGGGAGGAATATCATCGCCTTTATAATTGATATTACGATCCGAAAACAGGCCGAGTCTCAATTACTCACGTATAAATCCCAACTTGAAAAAGAAGTCGAGGAAAGGACATTGATTTTGAAAGAAGCCATAAAAAAACTAGAGAATACCAAAAGCGAGCTGGATCAATCTTTAAAACGGGAGCGTGAGCTGAACACCATGAAGTCTAGGTTTATTTCCATTGCCTCCCATGAATTTAGAACTCCTCTGGCTACTGTTTTATCGTCCTTGTCTTTGGTTGAAAAATATGCGGATTTACAACAGATCGAATCCCGTAATCGCCATATTCAGCGCATCAAATCGTCAATCAAACACCTGACCGAAATGTTGAATGACATGCTGGCTGTCAACAAAGTAGAGGAAGGTAAAGTGGTATTGCAAGTGTACTCCTTTCCTTTCCTTCATTTTCTGGAGGAAATTCAAGCCGATTTGGTTGGCATTCTAAAGAAAGGGCAAGTCATTCACACCGAATTTTTATTTCCGCCACAAGCTCATATTCTGTCGGACCCTAAAATACTTCGTCCCATCCTTATGAACTTGCTTGGCAATGCCATTAAGTTTTCATCTGAAAACCAATCCATTCGGTTTCGTGTGGCACAAGAAAATGACCAATGGACAATTGCCGTACAAGACCAAGGCATTGGGATTCCGAAAGAAGATCAATCGGAGATCTTCAATCGATTTTATCGATCCAGCAATGCCTCCAATATTCAAGGAACTGGCCTAGGCTTAAATATCGTGTTTCAATATGTTCAACTTTTAGGTGGCAGCATTCGATTCGAAAGCCAAGAAAATGCTGGCACCACATTTTATATTCAAATACCATCCTCCCATGAAAAAAATATTGCTCATTGAAGATAACCCTGAGATTAGGGAAAATACCAGCGAGATTCTCATGCTCGATGGGTATGACGTCCAGGTTGCAGAAAATGGCAAAGAAGGCGTAACGATGGCACTCGCCGAAAAACCTGACTTGATTATTTGTGATATCATGATGCCCGTTTTGGATGGATATGGTGTCTTGCATCTCCTAAATAAAAATCCCGAAACCGCCGATATTCCGTTCATTTTCTTGACGGCTAAAGCAGAACGAGCAGATTTCCGCAAGGGCATGGACATGGGGGCTGATGATTACATTACCAAACCTTTTGACGACATGGAACTGTTGGCGGCTGTCGAAAGTCGGCTTCGGAAGGTCAAGGTACTTCATCAGAAATACCAAAGGACTTTAGAGGGATTGGATAGCATGGTTCGGGATGCAGGTGGCGACTCAGAGCTTCGCCTTCTGCATGAAAAACGAGAAATCAGAACCATCAAAAAGAAGTCCGAAATCTACCGTCAAGGAAGTTTTCCGCTTTACTTATTTTTCATCATCAGGGGGAAAGTCAAGACTTATAAAACCAATGATGATGGAAAGGAGCTAATTACCCAGTTGTACCAAGCCGGAGATTATTTTGGACACGTCCATCTCTTACAAGAAACACCCTATTTGGATAGTGCCGCCGCTTTGGAAGAAACTGAAATATGCCTTATTCCCAAGGATGACTTCTTTTCTTTACTCTTCCGAAACCGCCAAGTCGCTAAAAAATTCATCCAAATGTTGTCGGCTGAGATTGATACCACGGAGAATCAGCTTGTGCAACTTGCCTACAACTCGGTTCGAAAACGCATGGCCGAAGCGCTATTACGGTATTTTTCGCATACGCAGTTATCGGAAAAAGACAAAAAAGAGGGAATCCGTGTTGGCCGCGAGGACCTAGCGAATTTAGCCGGTACGTCTTTGGAAACCGCCATTCGAACCCTTTCTGATTTCAAAGATGAACAACTCATCGACATCACATCAGGGAGAATCCGTATCATTTCCGAGGAGGGTTTGAAACGACTCAGAAATTAAATCAGGATGCGATGCTTTGGCTATTGGTGTTTTTTAATAATTTACTAATGTGTATGGATCGATCAAATCTTGCCTGATCCGACGTTACTCTTATATGACGTCTATCCTGGAATGAACATTCAATAAAGCACACATCCTATAGGTCAGATTTTTTTCGGCCCAGCTGCAGGTTTACCCGTCAGCTAAGTCACGCACCCAGTTGGTATCAAGAACGACCATAATTCATAATTCATAATTCATAATTCATAATTCATAATTCATAATTCATAATTCATAATTCATAATTCATAATTCATAATTCATAATTCAACCCTATTCAAATGAACCGTCGCTTTTTCCTACAAAAATCAGGTATGTTGGTTGCCTCTCCGTTGGCCTTATCCTATTTGGCATCGTGTCAATCCAACAATAATTCCAGCCAGAATTCGGAGGGACCATCGGCTCTTCTAGGGGATTTTGGTATTCAGCTTTGGACTGTCAAGGAAGAAATGGCCAAAGATCCCAAAGGTACCCTCAAAGCATTAGCTAGTTATGGATACAAACAAATTGAAAGTTTTCAGGGAGCGGAAGGAATCTTTTGGGGAATGACACCCGCCGACTTCAAATCGTTCACCTCAGACCTTGGCCTTCAGGTGATCAGTTCACACACAGATCCTGAATTTGCGTTGAAACCTGAGAAACTAGATGCTTTTAAGAAATTAGTGGAAGAAGCTCAAATGGTAGGACTTTCCCATGTCATCAATCCTTATTTAGGCTTTTTAAAAACCCTGGATGACTTTAAAAAAGCAACTGAACAATTCAATGTTTTAGGCGAAATTGCCCAGAAAGCCGGCTTGAAATATGGTTATCATAATCATCATTATTCGTTCATGAAAATAGAGAACGAATATCCTCAAGATATCATGATGAAAGGAACCGATGCCGACAAAGTGGATTTTGAAATGGATTTATATTGGGTGATAGCCGCCCAGCAAGACCCAACGGAATGGATGGCAAAATATCCAGGTCGTTTCAAATTGCTCCATTTGAAAGATATGTACAAGTCGGATAAAATTGAGGAGATAAAGAAAACCGAGGACATCAACCCCGCTTTTCCCTTAAACGCTTCCTGCTTACTCGGAACCGGACAATTGGATTTCCCCAAACTAATCCAAGCTGGAAAGACACATGGTGCAGACCGTTTTATCATGGAGCAAGAACGTTTTGATGGAACCACACTCCTTCAAGCCGCTGAAAAAAATGCGCAGTACCTAAAGGCATTGACTGCCTAACGTATGAAAAAGATTCTTCAAAATTTAACTTTTTGGGTAATATTGGCCATTTCTTCGGGTGCTTTACTTGGGCACTTTGCACCCGAGATGGCTCAAGCGTGTCGTCCCTTGGGTACCTATTTCATCGAACTGGTCAAACTGTTTATCAATCCCATCATTTTCTTGACGATTTCACTGGGCATTTCCGGCATGGGTGATCTCAAAAAAGTAGGCCGCGTGGGAGGCATCGCGTTGTTGTATTTTGAAATCGTCACAACTTTCGCACTCGTGGTTGGTTTGGTAATTGCCTATGTTTTCAAGCCCGGGGCTGGTGTCATGGCCACTCAAGAAGCAGACGGCCAAGCAATTGACGGTTTCAAACAAGGAGCCGCTGAGTTCTCCTGGACCCAGTTTTTCTTGGACAATACGACCATTCAGGTACTCGTATTTTCCATACTTTTTGGGATCATCCTCTCGAAACTCAAAGCAAAAATACAGGTGATTAACGGACTATCCTGGGCATCAAAATGGGTCTTTCGAGCCTTGCATTGGGTGATGTACCTTGCCCCTTTTGGAGCTTTTGGGGGTATGGCGTACACCATCGGGAAGTATGGACTAGCAACGTTAATTCCATTAGCCAAACTCATGGCTACTGTCTATGCGACGATGGCTGTATTTATCTTGGTGGTCTTGAACCTTATTTTACGCCGATTTGGTATCCGAATCGGCGATTTCCTACGGTACATCAAAGAAGAATTATTAATTGTCCTAGGAACTTCCTCTTCCGAAGCCGGTTTGCCTTCATTAATGGCTAAACTGGAGCGTATGGGGTGTTCGAAACCCGTTGTGGGCTTGGTAGTGCCGGCAGGGTATTCGTTCAATCTTGATGGAACCACCATTTATTTATCCATGGCCACGGTGTTTTTAGCCCAAGTTTATGGAGTTGAGTTGGGACTTGAGCAATTACTAACCGTCATTGGTATTTTAATGATCACGTCCAAAGGGGCTGCCGGCGTGACAGGTAGTGGTTTTGTGGTATTGGCCTCGACCCTGACCGCCCTGGAGGTCATCCCAATAGAGGGGTTGGCACTTTTGCTGGGCGTGGATCGATTTATGAGCGAAGCCCGTGCTATCACCAATTTTATCGGAAATGGCGTCGCCACAGTTTGGATCGCTTGTTTTGAAAAAGAATTCGACTACGAAGTTTGGAACGAGTTAAAAAGTCACACCCAATCTCCAAAATAGCGTATTCTCCTTAAAATCATTGTAACCTGTACGTTTTGTGGTTACCTTCGTACCGCAAAACTTCATCTCTTGCTTTATGAGTAAAAACAAAACTTTACGCGAAGAAGCCCTTCATTATCATGCAAAAGGAAGGCCGGGTAAAATTGAGGTCATCCCGTCAAAAGAATATGCCAACCAACGCGATTTATCACTCGCCTATTCTCCTGGTGTAGCAGAGCCTTGTTTAGCTATTCAAGAAAACCCAGAGGATGTTTACAAATATACAGCAAAAGGAAACCTAGTGGCTGTTATATCCAATGGTACAGCCGTGCTAGGGCTGGGTGACATTGGCCCTGCAGCCGGAAAGCCCGTGATGGAGGGAAAAGGTTTACTTTTTAAAATCTACGCCGATATCGATTGTTTTGATATTGAATTAGATACCAAAGACGTTGATGAATTTGTTCGGACCGTCAAGATTTTGGAGCCTACGTTTGGAGGCGTCAATTTGGAGGATATTTCCGCTCCAGAATGTTTTGAGATCGAAGAGCGTCTTAAAAAGGAACTGAACATCCCCGTCATGCACGATGACCAGCATGGTACCGCCATTATCTCCGCCGCTGCGTTGTTGAATGCAATTGAACTCGTGGAAAAGGATATAGCCAACATCCGAATCATCATCAATGGTGCCGGTGCATCCGCCATATCGTGTACCCGTCTTTATCACTCTTTGGGTGCACAAAAGAAAAACATCTTTATGTTTGACTCCAAGGGGCTCATTCATCCTTCACGCACTAACCTAGATGGCAAGAAAAGCGAATTTGCCAACGACCACCTCCCTGCCGAGACAACCTTGGCCGAGGCACTTGTAGGGGCAGATGTCTTCATTGGTCTTTCCAAAGGGAATATTCTCAGCCAAGATATGGTCAAATCCATGGCAAAAGATTGCATTGTTTTTGCTATGGCCAACCCCACCCCCGAAATCTCCTACGAAGAAGCCGTAGCCGCTCGGGAGGACATCATCATGGCGACAGGGCGCTCAGACTATCCAAATCAGGTAAATAATGTTCTAGGATTTCCCTATATTTTTAGAGGAGCCTTGGATGTCCGGTCCAAAGTTATCAATGAGGAAATGAAATTAGGAGCCGTCCGAGCCCTAGCAGATTTAGCGAAAAAACCCGTACCGGACATCGTGAACCTAGCCTATGGAGAAGCCAATCTCGTGTATGGTCGAAATTATATCATTCCAAAACCGGTAGACCCTCGGCTTCTCACCACAGTGGCACCGGCTGTAGCCCGTGCTGCCATGGAAACAGGTGTCGCCAAGTCGCCTATTACCGATTGGGATGCCTACGAACAGCAACTTTCCAAACGTCTTGGCCTAGATAATACCCTAACCCGGGTGGTAATCACCAAAGCCAAGAAAAATCCAAAACGGGTCGTTTTTGCCGACGCAGAAAATGTCTCCGTGTTGAAGGCCGCACAGCTCGTTATCGAAGAAGGCATCGCATTCCCAATTTTACTTGGAAACAAAGCAAAGATTCAAGCGCTTTTACTCGAAAACCGCATCGAGTTACCGGAGGATATATTGGTTATTGATCCCATGAATCCGGCCAATCCAGAAGAAGAAAATCGCTTGCATGAATACGGAAATCTTTTCTTTGATAAACGGAAACGAAAAGGATTTACCCTTCCCGAAGCTCATGACATCATGCGCCGACGCAATTATTATGGCTCTATGATGATTGAAACCGGTCTGGCAGATGCCATGATCGGGGGATTGACGCGCTCGTACCCCGATACCATCCGGCCTGCCCTCCAAATCATTGGTCGACAAGAGGGCATTAAAAAGGTATCCGGAATGTACATGCTCATGAGTCGTTTCGGCCCCTTATTTCTAGCCGACACCACCATTAATTTTGATCCGACGGTTGAAGAACTTGTCGAAATCACCGAGCTAGCCGCAAAAGAGGTAGAGAAATTCAATATCAAACCTCGAATCGCCATGCTGACATACTCCAACTTTGGGTCCGTTCCTGATGGCCCCGCAGCGATCAAAATGCGGAAGGCTGTCGAGATCCTGAAACAAAAACACCCAAATATGGTGGTTGATGGCGAAATGCAAGCACACTTGGCTTTCGACAACGAGTTGCTCAAGCAAAACCATCCGTTCTCTGATCTCGTAGATGGACGAGCAAATACCCTAATTTTCCCCAATCTTTCCTCTTCTAACATTGCGTATAACCTTGTGAAAGAGGTAGCCGGAATCGAGAAGATTGGACCGATCGTCATGGGCTTGAAAAAACCCGTTCACGTTCTTCAATTGGGTGCATCTGTTCGTGAAATCGTCGATATGGTCGCCATTGCGGTTGCAGACGCACAAAGCAATCAATAAAATACACGTCAATTTAAAAAAGCCACGTTTTGTCAAACGTGGCTTTTCGTTCATATTAATATGGCAGGGATTATTCGAAAGCAAACCATTCAAGGCACCATTTCTTCGTATGTTGGCGTTCTGATCGGAACCGCCACCCAAGCGTTTTTTATACCAAATTTCTTTTCTACACAAGAGAATGGTATCATGGCGTTGCTCCTTTCCAACATGTATATTTTTTGCCAAATCGCCAGCCTTGGATTTAATTCAGCCGGAACAAAATACTTTACATTTTTCCGAAATCCTACAGAAAATCATCGTGGCTACTTATTCTCTGGCTTACTGATTCAGACCATCGGATTTTCCCTTGCCTCACTCCTCTATTTGGCTGCTAAACCTTGGATCATAGCCTCAGAAGGAGAAAAAAATGCCTTGTTCGAGACTTACTATTGGTATCTCATCCCATTGGCTGGGGCAACCCTACTATTCAATCTCTTTGATAACTACGCCAAAGGTCTGTACGATTCGGTGTACGGAACTTTCTATAGCCAAGTACTTCAACGATTATTTGTTCTCATGGCGGTGCTGGCTGTCGTAGCGGGTTGGATATCATTCCCCCAATTTATGCCACTATGGGCCTTTGCGATCATTCTGCCCTCCTTTTTAATGATTTATCGAGCCTATCGCCTAGGAAATTTCTCCCTCCGCCCTTCCTTTGATTTCTTTCTCAGCCCGCATGCCAAAGGATTTGTTCAATTTGCCGGATTTTCCATCCTCACCGGATTATCTTCCATGATTATTCTTCACCTTGACAAAATCATGGTGTATACCTACCTTGGATTGAGCGATACGGGTATCTACAATACTGTTTTTTTATTTGCCTCTGTCATGGGTATGTCCTATAATACCGTGATCAAAGCCTCCTCTGCGATTGTCATTGATGGACTCCAAGAAAATCGCCTCCAAGATGTTGAAACCATCTTTAAAAAGAGTTCGATCAATCTTTTAGTCGTAGGCTGTCTATTACTTGCGACGGTTTGGGTTAGTGTGGATGAATTATTTTCATTCATCAAACCCGAATACGCCAAAGCAAAATATGCCCTGCTCTGGATAGGTCTTGGTAAACTCCTAGACCTTGGACACGGAATCAACGGATTGATCCTCTCCAATTCCAAATATTATAAGTTGGACTCTTTTTTGGTGATCAGCTTTGTTTTTCTGTTATTTGGTCTGAATCACTGGTTAATCCCCGCCTATGGAATTGAAGGGGCCACGTATGCCGCTTTTTTAGCAGTTTTGTATTACAATTCCATCAGAACAGGTTTGATTTGGTATTTCCTCCGCATTCATCCCTTCGGAATGCAACAACTCGTTGTGCTAGGTATTTTCATTCTTTGCATGTTGGCAGGTTATTGGATCCCAACCATTTCCAGTTGGGCCCTTCTACAGCTTATTTTTCAATCCGGGATCATCGGGATTCTCTTTCTGATACTCATTTGGTTTTCCCGGGTATCTCCCGAAATTAATCAATTGATCCTGACCGGATGGAAGGTAGTAGGTTCTCTAAAAAATACCTAAACTCGGCCTGAAGTTGATTAAATTTGGGCTCAAACCCCGACAAGTCGCCTGATTTAGCCGGAACTTCAAGCGCCTTGGCCACTTCATGAATGCGCATCAGGCCAATGGTACCCGAATTTCCCTTGAGTGTATGTAACTCACGCTGAATGATGGCTACATCCCCTGTAGGAAATGCCTCGCCAGTCAAATGTATTTGCTCCTCTGCTTCTTGTCGAAAATCATCATATACACCCAAAAGTGTTTCAGCACCTACCATGTCCAATAAACCAAGATACACTTCCCGATCTAGCGCAGGGATATCCTGTAAGTCAACCACCTCGGTTGATACTCGATTCACTCCTGTGTTTACCTGTTTCGGAGACGACAACCGGGGGGAATTCCATTGCAAAATTTCATGAATCTTTTGCAAAAGTCCTTGAGCACGAATGGGCTTAGGTAGGTAATCGTCCATGCCTAAACTAAGGAAACGTTCCCGATCCTGTTGCATCGAATAGGCTGTCATGGCAACTACCTTGGGGAGTCGGTCACCATACAAGGCACGTAATTTTTGGGTGGTTTCAATTCCATCCATTTCGGGCATCTGAATATCCATCAGAATGACATCAAAATCTGGATGCTCAGCCACAAGCTCAATAGCTCGGTGGCCGCTATCTGCCGAAATCACTCGACAATTGGCTTTTGTCATGATCTCAGTCGCCACCTTTCGGTTAATCTGGTTGTCGTCCACTAAAAGAACAAAAGGAGAATAATCAACGAAATAGTCCGCCAACTTGGCTTCTTGTTGGTGTTGTGCCTCCGAAATTGGCTCGATCGCGGTTGATTTAATTTGTACAGTAAACCAAAACGTACTTCCTTTGCCTTCCACCGATTGGACCCCCATATCTCCGTTCATGTGCCGGCAAAGCTCCCGTGAGATCGCCAAGCCTAGGCCTGTACCTCCAAAGGACTTCTTCGTCGAATTATCGATTTGCTGAAAAGCCGAAAACAACAGTGCTTGATTTTGTGGTGAAATACCGATCCCCGTATCTTGTACCTCCACACGAATCGTATGTTTTTTCCCTTGTTGAGCAACCTGGGTCACCGAAATATGCACCCGTCCATGCTCCGTAAACTTTAAAGCATTGGAGGTTAAATTTGAAAAAATCTGCAAGAGCCGCGTTGCATCCCCAATCCAAAAAGGTGGCACTTCCGGCGCAATGGCATAATCCAAAGAATTCGACTTTTCACGCGCACGTTGCGCAAACAAAGTAACCAGTCGATCCAATAACTCCTTGAAAATAAAGGGAGCCGGATGTAATTCCATTTTACCCGCCTCAATTTTAGACAGGTCTAGAATATCATTTAAAATGGTCAAGAGTGTCTCAGACGACTTCTTGATTGTCTGCACGTATTCTTTTTGATCAGGTGCTAAAGACGTGTCATTCAACACATCAATCATCCCAATGATGCCATTCATTGGCGTCCGAATTTCATGACTCATATTGGCTAAAAACCGCTCTTTGACCTTCAATGAATGTTCTGCTTGCTCTTTGGCCACCAATAATTCCTCGGCATTCCGCTTCAACTCCGAAATATCCCGAGCAACCCCTTCCACTTCAATCGGAATTCCCCGGCTATCCTTAATCATCCGGATATTCAACATAAATTGCCGCAGTTCTCCATTTTTTCGCTTGACGTTCACTTCAAAATTGGTCAAAGCTCCGCCTTTAAGCAGCGACTTAATATGTTGGGAAGAATCAAGCGCATTTTCAAAGAATTTGTCCACTTTATTCCCCATAACCTCAGCGACTGCATACCCAGTGTGCGTTTCCACCGAGGGGGAAATCATGGTTATACGACCATTCAGGTCTGTTCTATAATATATATCAATAAATGATTCGATGATGTTCCGAAACTTTTCCTCGCTTCGTTGCAAAGAGAGCATGGCATTTTTTTGCTCGGTGATATTTCGAGCAATACCCGAAACCTCCTCAATTTCTCCACTTTCTGACGAAAGAATGGGATTCAAATAAAATTCATACCAGTCATTTCCACCATCTAATGCTCCCCAATTCATCTGGAAATACTGAGGCCTGCCAGCAAATGCCAAATTGTATTTTTCTCGCAATATCGGGCGATCCTCGGGGGCAATCAATCGCCAACCCATTTTCTCCAATGAAGAATGAATCGCAGGCTTGACCCCCAATACGGTGTAAAGAAGTGCCTCGTAGTTCTTATTGAAGGAGCTGAGTAATCGCTTTTGATTCGCGGTCCAGATGATATGAGACGAACTATCAAATACAGCGTTGAGTCGAGCCGTTTGGCGCATCAAATCAGCCTCATTTTGTTTTCTGAGCAAAGCAAGAGCGACTTGCCCAGACACAAACTCCAATAACTCCAAGTCACGATTCGAAAACTTGTTGGCATCGCTGTAGGATTTGATCCCAATCACACCAGTGGTTTTACCATTCACCTTCAACGGCACACAAACCATGATTTCAGGCAAAACTTGGCCATATATGAATATTTTTTGATGCTCTACCAGTGCTTCAATATCCGATTTGCTTAGAAATAAGGGTTTATTCTGAACAATCGAATACTCCACAATACCATTCCCCATCTTGCGGCGAAGGTAATTTTGCTCGGTTTCATACTGTTCATCCACGTGATAAGGAAAATAAATGGCCCCCTCATCTGGCTCATACACGGCCACAAAGAAATTATTTGCGTACAAATTCTTTTGAAGCTCCATATGCACCTGATGCAAAAACTCGTGCAATTCCCGTGTTCTCAGATTCGATTGTGCAATCGAATGATATAGGTTTTGTGCCTTTTCAGCTCGATGACGCTGACTGATATCCCGAAATAAACACCGGAAGGCCACCGGTACTCCGTCCTCCACTCGGCAATTGACATCACCAGATAAATAAACCCGTTTGGCATCCCGGCTGCGAACTAACACCTCCAAATCATGATAATGTACCCCCTGGCTGATTCGACCGAAAGCCTCTCGAATCTTATCTTGCACACTAGGATGAACAATATCAAAGAATGTCAGATCATTCAATTCCCGCTCCGAATACCCCAATGCCTCCTGAAAAGCACGATTCACGTATTGAAATGAGAAATCTGGGGAAAGCAATAGGATTAACTCGGATGTGTTATCCACCAAATCCTGTAGCTGATGTGAGCTTTTTTGCCGTGACAGGTAATCAACCTGACTACGTAAGTGTACTATTTCTTCTTCCAAAGATTGAATGCGAGGGAGCGATTCCATACGGTATCAAATAGTCTAATTGGGTAAATTTACCTGAAAAAAATAGGTTTTCGTAGGTAGAAATGGGTAATTTTGACAGAATTTAAGAAGAAGTAGCGAGATGGAAGCGGTTAAAGCAAAAAAACACCTAGGACAACACTTTTTACGCGATTTAAAAGCCGCCGAACGCATCGTTTCCCTGCTTTCCGGTCATGGAGGATATCATAAAGTATTGGAGATTGGCCCTGGCATGGGAGTCTTGACCCAATACTTGCTTCCACAAGGAAAATTCGAAACCCATGTGGTGGAAATCGACACCGAATCGGTGAATTACCTTCAAAAACACTACCCGGATCTGTCACCCCGAATTCATAGCCAAGATTTCCTTAAAATGAATTTGGAAGAGGTACTTTCGTTGGGTCCCGATGAAAAAATGGCGATCATTGGTAATTTCCCTTATAATATTTCGACTCAGATCTTCTTTCATGCCTTAGAATTTCGCCAACAAGTGACCGAAATCGTTTGCATGCTACAGAAAGAGGTAGCGCAACGCATCGCTTCCCCTGAAGGAAATAAAGACTATGGCATATTGAGTGTTTTTTTGCAAGCCTTTTATGACATCGAATACGTATTCACTGTCTTACCCGGAGCTTTTATCCCGCCACCCAAGGTTGATTCCGGTATCATTCGATTGCGTCGAAATAGCCGTACCTCATTACCCTGCAATGAAAAGCTGTTCACACAAGTAGTGAAAGTTGGTTTCAATCAAAGACGAAAAAAGCTGCGAAATCCGTTGAAATCACTCGGGGTGCAATTCGATCATCCTTTACTTGAAAAACGAGCTGAACAATTGTCTGTTGAAGACTTTTTTGAACTCACCCGGTTGATTGAGGACTCCCGAAAAACCGATTAACCCCCACTTGCCATGGCGACATTTGAACTAAGCAAAGAGTATGTAGAACAAATAGAATCAGCCATCGAAGCCCGCAATGAAGATTTCCTTCGTCAAGAACTGGAACAACTCTTCGCTGCCGATATTGCCTCCATTCTCTATGAAATTAATGGAGAACAAGCTCATTATGTGCTGCAATTGGTAGATACCGAGACAGGTGCTGAAATTCTATCCAATATTGATTCGGACGACCGCAAAAAGTTCATCCGTGAACAATTTACCGTCGAAGAAATTGCTAAATATGTCAATCTATTTGATTCAGATGATGCCGCCGACCTTCTCAATGAACAACCCATTCAAATTCGAGAGGAAGTTATTGCCTTACTGGAAGATCGTGAGCAAGCTCGTTTCATCATCGACCTAATGCACTACCCGGAGGATGTTGCCGGTGGACTAATGCAAAAAGAGTTGGTCAAGGTCAAATCCAATCAAACAGTTTCTGAATGTGTTGAAATCATTCGGCAACAAGCTGAAAACGTCGATAAGGTCTATGCTGTTTACGTTGTAGACGACGATCAAAAACTTCAGGGCATTGTCTCCCTCAAACAAATCGTACTTGCTCGAAAAAATACCAAAATTGAAAATATTCTCGAACAAGATATCGTCTATGTGGAAACCACTCGATCGGGGGAAGAAGTAGCCGAAATCATGCAACGATATGACCTAGAAGCCATCCCGGTAGTCAATACACTGGGGCGTCTTTTGGGACGAATTACCATCGATGACGTCGTCGACTTTATTACAGACAAGGCGGAGGAGGACATCCAAGTCATGGCCGGTATTACAGGAGAAGCAGAGGAAGATGATAGCATTTGGGTTCTGGCCAGAGCCCGATTACCCTGGTTAATTGTAGGAGTGGTTGGTTCTCTTTTGGCTGCTACCGTCATTCATGCCTTTGAAGAAGGATTAGCCCGAATCTCCGCCCTCGCGATGTTCATCCCAATTATGGGTTCCACGGGTGGAAATGTGGGAATCCAAACTTCCTCCTTGATCGTTCAGAGCCTAGCTGAAAAATCAGGCTTGGAAATCAGTTTGGGGAAGAGATTATCGAAAATCCTGCTTGTTGCCCTCATTAACGGCTTTGTGATCGGTGCGCTAGCCGGAAGCTATGTGTACCTAATCGGAGAACCCTCCTTGTTTTGGGTAGTTTGCATGTCACTTCTTTCCGTCGTGATCCTTGCCTCATGCATGGGAACTTTAACTCCTTTGATACTGGATAAAATTGGGATCAATCCAGCCATCGCCTCTGGCCCATTCATAACGACCGCCAATGACCTCGTTGGCATTGGAGCGTATTTTGGTATTGCCCAACTTTTATTAAACTTATGATAGCAGTCATTCAACGTGTTTCGGAAGCGCAGGTGGTCGTCAACTCGGAAGTGGTCGGACAAATCGGAGTTGGTTTCATGGTTTTACTCGGTATCACCCACGAGGACACCTCTGAGGATGTCCAGTGGTTAGCTCAAAAAATCGTAGCTCTACGCGTGTTTTCAGATACGGAAGGAAAAATGAATGAAAACTTAACTTCCGTCGATGGAAATATCCTGCTCATCAGTCAATTTACCTTACATGCCCTGACCAAAAAAGGGAATCGCCCTTCTTTCATTGAGGCAGCCCGACCGGAAGTAGCCATCCCGCTATATGAAGCCATGATCCAAGCACTGCAAGAACTGACCCAAAAGGAAATTCAAACCGGAATTTTTGGCGCCGATATGAAGGTCTCCCTTATCAACGACGGACCCGTAACCTTGGTGATCGATTCGAAAAATAAGAAGTAACTACCTTATGATCTGAATGGAGGGATTCCGTTTGACCAACTCTTCAATGAATTCGGACGCAGGCTCCGGATCGATTAAAATTTCATCATACCGACCATACTGTATTAAAAGACCTTTATTCCCAAACGCTAACCTTAATCCAGCCCATAAATACCCCCCAATCCGAACAGAACGAATGGACTGAATGGGTATCTCTCCTCGAATAAATCCAAGATGCCGGTAACGCAAAAACGACTGGTCCATTTGGACCTCAGTACGTTTTACGAGAAGAAAAAAGATAATGAAGGTAAGGCCCAAGATCACCGACAAAATAAAAGATTCCTTCGTCATGGCCAATCCAGCTCCCACAAAAATTCCAAGCACAATAAACCCGTAGAGCAAAATAAAACGATATGGCCGGATTCTTATTCGAAATACCAAATTCTCCATTTCCCCTTTTTTTTGGAATGAAATGACTTTTAGATTATCAATTACCAATCAAATTACTCCAATTTATAAAAAAATCAGGTCTTCTACTTGAATAAAAGACCTAATTCAACGGTTAAGGACAACTAAATGCAGGGATAAACCTTAGGTATGTAGTTTAAGGGACTAGACAGATTCAATTAAAACAATGGATCAAAATGACTTATTTAATAGGGTTAAGCCTACTTTAAAAAGGAAAAATTAGGTCAAAATATGTTTTTTATCACAAAAATTGATTTTAATTTGACATAAATATAGTGTCCAATTACCTGTATTCAAGTCCACTTGTGACAACGTTGGGTATAGTATATCCTTGAGTAAGTAAACAGGATTGATTTGTCAGTAAAAATTATGTGAGAACGAAAGTAGATGATGCAAATAAGAACACTCATTTTGGATGATGACCCGCTCTGGCAGCAATCCCTTAGTAAGCTTGTACTTCTTCATCCAAGTTTGCAATTAGTCGGAATTGGTTCAAATGCCCTAGAAGGGTATCAAATCTTGGCTGAAAAAGCCATCGATCTCCTTATATGTGATATCGAGATGCCGGAGGTCAATGGTATTGAATGGATCAAAAACCTGACGCATCCCCCTTTAGTTGTGCTAGTAACTTCCCACCAGGAATACGCGCTGGATGGATACGAAATTTCTCCAGTAGATTTCCTTGTAAAGCCCTTGGATGTCGCCCGCTTTTTTAAGAGTATCGATCGGGTAAAAGAGCGTTTAAGCAAAACCCAAAGTTTCTCCACAGTATCGCCCTATCTCTTCATTAGAGAACAAAATGCGTATATTCAGATTCCATACCATCAAATTGAATACATGGAGTCCGAAGATAATATTCTAAAAATCATCACCCCAACCAAAATATTCCAACCCATATTAACGATCGGGAAAATGGAACAATTTTTAAAGGGCGATGTTTTCATTCGGATTCATCGATCCTTTCTTGTCAATCGGGAAGCAATTGTTCGAATTTCCAAAAATGAGATCACTACACAATCCGGAAAAGTTTTACCTATAGGTGACCAATATCGTGATCAAATCAGTCAATCGCATATCAAAAACCATTTGATTACACGCCAAAACTAATGCCTTGATTGCCAAGGAAAAAGCAAACATCCTAACTCAAAATACCCTAAATTGACGTGTTTAAACTTCTTCTCAAAGTAAGTTTGATTGGGCTTTTCAGTGGATTAATCTCCTACAAAAGCCCAGCTCAAAATTCGATTCATCGTTCCATTGCTTCTCAATTGAATCGACTCGATTCCCTGGGGAATCATTACCGAATTGTGTCATTTCATGTGGATTCCTCTTCTTTTTTTTACCATCAAAAACTGCTATTGGCTCAAAAACATAAACTAAAATCGAGTGAAGGTTTCGCTTACTTCGACTTGGCTTTTAATCAATATTTTTATAAACGAGACATTGATAGTACGCTTCGATTAGCCACTTGTATCCTACCTCTAGCAGAAGCTGAAAAATCCAATCACCTGAAATCCAAATACTTTTATTTACTGTCCCTCGCTACCTTCAAACTCGGAGAAACCCAAGAGATGTTCAAACACTTGAAACAAACGATAGCTCTCGCCAATCAAACCGATGATGACGAATGGAAAGGAAAATGCTATGCAACCGCAGCCGTTTTTAGTAGTCAATTGAGCCACTTTGATTATGCCGAGTCCTGCTATCAGCAATGTCTGAAAATTTATGAAAAAGTGAATCTAGATGAATGGTTTTCACATGGCTTGGATTACTGTGATTTCTTGGAACGCCATCGAAATCAAAAACCATACTGGCTGTATCTAAAATTGAAAAAAAAGAAAGATGATTTAAAGAGGAGTCTCGGAGACTACGTTTATTTCAACGACCTAGCACGCTTGGCCACTAAGCTTAAGCAATTTAGCAAAGCGGAAAAGTATATCTTTCAATCCATTCAAACTAAAAAACATGCCTATACCGACACTTTGCGCCTTTTTCATGCCTACAAACACTTGGTCGAATTGTACGAAGCCTCCAACAATACAACTAAACAGCTCACTGCCCTCAAAAAATTTCATGAACTGGACACCTACATTTCTCGAAAAACTATTACCGAAAATAGTAAAATCCAATTGCTTAAAGTATCATCTCAATTTGATTTAGAAAAAAAAGAACATCAAATCGAAAATTTAAAGAATACCCAAAAAATACATCACACCTATTTACTTCTCGCGGTTGGTTTGGTCATTGCATTGCTCATTTTCCTGTGGACGTTACAAAAATCCAACCAAAAAATTGCGCAACAAAAAGAAGAATTACTCCGGCTAAATGCCACCAAGGACCGTCTATTTACCATTTTGTCTCACGATCTTAGATCCCCCATTGCCAACCTACAAACGTTTATGAACCTCATCAATTGGGGCGCACTTAGCCAGAAGGAGTTCTCTGATTCCATTCAATTATTTGATCTGCAAATACGCCAGGTCAATCAGATGATGGAGAACCTTCTCCATTGGTCACTTTCGCAAATGGGGGGAATTCGCCCCAGAAAGACCAAAACTTACCTTGCCCAAGTCACAGAAGAACAAATTCAAATTCTAAAACCTACCGCCCTCAAAAAAAATATCTCCATCCAAAACAAGATCGATACCTCAATTCATACCTTTCTAGACCCTCAACACCTTGCCATAATATTGCGAAATCTAATGCAAAATGCCATTAAATTCACTTTTCCTGATGGCATTATCGAAATTCAGGCTGAGGAAAAAAATAAAAAGATGTACCTGACCATCACAGATCCTGGCCTGGGTATTCCTGAAGATGTACTGGCTACACTTTTTCAACCTTCCAAAGAATCGACTCGTCTAGGAACTGCCCAAGAACAAGGCACAGGGATTGGCCTGGTCTTGGTAAAAGACCTGGTGGAAGCAAACGACGGCCAAATTTCCATCACCAGTCAACAGGGTACTGTTTGTACATTGATCTTCCCCATGATGGAATGACAGAAAAAAAGGGTATGAAAATCGAATTTTCATACCCTTTTTAAAATTAGCTTATTCATTTACCGACTCATATACATATGACGCTCCGAATACACCTTCCGGAAGAAATCATCTTTTAAATCCTCGATAAAGTAAATTCCCTCACCCGTCGATTTCATTTCAGGCCCCAATTCTTTATTGACATTCGGGAACTTATTAAATGAGAATACCGGGATTTTAATCGCATATCCCTTTTTAACCGGTTGGAAATCAAAATCCGTCACTTTCTTCTCACCCAACATGACCTTGGTGGCGTAATTCACATAGGGCTCTTGATACGCTTTGCAAATAAACGGAACCGTGCGCGATGCGCGTGGATTCGCTTCGATCACATATACTTTTTCATCTTTAATCGCGAACTGAATATTGATCAAGCCCTTCGTATCCAAGGCAATCGCAATTTTCTTGGTATAGGTTTCGATCTGTTCGATCACTGCCGGACTCAAATCAAATGCCGGAAGTACCGCATACGAATCCCCGGAATGAATTCCGGCCGGTTCGATATGCTCCATAATCCCGATGATGTACGCATTTTCGCCATCACAAATAGCATCTGCCTCCGCTTCAATGGCATTTTCCAAGAAATGATCCAAAAGAATGTTGTTATCGGGGATATCATTCAGAATTTTCACTACATGTTGCTCCAACTCTTGCTCGTTGATGACGATTTTCATGCTTTGGCCTCCCAATACGTACGATGGACGAACCAACAGAGGAAAACCAAGCGATTTCGCCACCTCAACGGCACGATCTGAGGTACGAACTGTATCGAACAAAGGATATGGAATCTCCAATTCCCGCAACTTCTCCGAGAAACGACCTCGATCTTCTGCTAAATCTAGGGCCTCATACGACGTTCCAATAATCTTCACGCCATATTTGGTTAGCTTCTCGGCCATTTTAAGGGCTGTCTGACCACCTAATTGAACAATGACCCCCTCCGGCTTTTCATGACGAATAATATCGTACACATGCTCCCAAAATACAGGTTCGAAGTACAACTTATCCGCAATATCTGGATCTGTAGAAACCGTCTCAGGATTGCAATTGATCATGATCGTTTCATACCCACACTCTTTGGCGGCTAGAACCCCATGCACACAGGAGTAATCAAACTCAATGCCTTGACCAATCCGGTTGGGTCCTGACCCCAAAACCACAATTTTCTTCCGATCAGAAACGATGGACTCATTGTCGGGATGTTCGGATGAAACATTAAATGTGGAATAATAATAAGGTGTTTTGGCCTCAAACTCGGCAGCGCATGTATCCACACATTTGTAGGCCCGATTGATTCCCAGATCCTGCCGTCTTTGGAAAACCTCACTTTCCAAACAATGGAGAATGTGCGCCAATTGCCGATCGGCATAACCTTTTTGCTTCGCTGAAAGCAACAAATCGGCAGGAAGTTGTTCTATTTTATATTTTTCAATCTCCTTTTCTAAGATCAAAAGTTCCTCAATTTGACGCAAGAACCAAGCATCAATTTTGGTCAATTTTTGAATGGTATTGAAAGACAACCCCGCCTTGAAGGCATCATAAATATGAAACAAGCGATTCCAAGAAGGATTGGCCAAACTTTGTTTTAACTTCTCTTGATCACGTTCCTCTTTGCCATCCGCTCCCAATCCATTCCGACGAATTTCCAATGATTGACAGGCCTTTTGCAATGCCTCTTGAAAATTACGTCCAATACCCATGGTCTCGCCTACCGACTTCATTTGTAGACCCAGTCGGCGATCCGAACCAGGGAACTTATCGAAATTCCACCGAGGAACCTTCACAATAACATAATCTATAGCTGGCTCAAAGAAGGCTGAAGTTGAACCCGTAATTGGATTAATCAATTCATCCAAATTATATCCAATCGCCATTTTGGCAGCAATTTTCGCAATAGGATACCCCGTTGCTTTTGAAGCAAGCGCCGAAGAACGACTCACCCGAGGATTGATCTCAATCGCGATGATTTCATCGTTCTCAGGATTTAAAGAAAACTGCACGTTACACCCCCCCGCAAACTGACCAATTCCATTCATCATCAGGATGGCCATATTTCGCATTTTTTGATAAATGGTATCGGGCAATGTCATGGCTGGGGCCACGGTGATCGAGTCTCCTGTATGCACCCCCATGGGATCAAAGTTTTCGATCGTACAGATAATGGCAATATTCCCTTTATTGTCCCGCAATAACTCCAATTCATATTCTTTCCAACCCAAAATGGACTGTTCAACCAACACCTCATGGACCGGAGAGGCATGTAAACCACTATCAAGTGCTTTATCAAATTCCTCAGGTGAATTAACAAAGCCTCCACCCGTTCCGCCTAACGTAAAGGAAGGTCTGATGACCAATGGAAATCCAATTTCCTGCGCAATCTCTTTTCCTTCCAGAAAAGATCGAGCGGTGCGACCTTTGCAAACTCCAACACCTAGTTCCAACATTTTTAATCGGAACTTCTCACGGTCCTCCGTCGTCTCAATGGCTTTAATATCCACTCCAATGATCTGAACGTTATACTTGGACCATACGCCAGCTTGATCGCACTCGATCGCTAAATTTAAAGCAGTCTGGCCACCCATCGTTGGTAACACCGCATCGATCGGTCGACCCATCGCTTGGTGTTTCTCTAAAATTTCGATGATGGACTTTTTCTCTAATGGCTTCAAATAGACGTGATCCGCATTCATGGGATCCGTCATAATGGTAGCTGGATTGGAATTAATCAGCGACACCTCTATGCCCTCCTCCCGAAGGGAACGAGCGGCTTGTGAGCCAGAGTAATCAAATTCACAGGCTTGACCAATGATGATCGGTCCGGAACCGATAATCAGGATGGAAGAAAGGTGGGGATTTTTAGGCATTTTTTGAGAAGGGATTTCGATTTTCACATCGAAGCACAAAGTTAAAGGACTTTTCCTTTAAATGGAGATAAATCCCCAAAAAATCCAAATTTTCCCTACCTTGCTTACTATACGTTAGCTCTTGGTGGAACCATGACCACTTTTTCTTTGTCGATGATTACTGCCCCATCCGCCAAACCTTTTGCCTTTCGAACATATTTTTTAGGTGTCACAATGACTGCGGCCAATGACTCATTTCGAGCCTTCGAATAATACGCCGCCAAACCAGCTGCTGCCTCAATTACCGGGGTAGGGAATGCCTTGCCCGCTTGGTGCTTAATCAGTACATGAGAACCTTGGACATCGCGTGCATGAAGCCACAAATCCTCCTTAAATGAAAAACGCTGTGTCAACAAATCATTATTTTTCGCATTGCGCCCCACCAAAATCTCAAAACCCAAACATTCAAATCGCTTAAATAAAGGAGAATCTCCAACCTGATTTGGCTCTGCATTTCTCCATTCCCTTTTTACTAAGGTTCGCAAAGATTTCAATGTCGTTTGGTCCCGAATTTGACTTAGCTGCTCTTGCAATCGCACCAATGCCTCCTCTCGAGCTAAAATGTTTTCTTCCAGTTTATCTTGCTCAATCTTTTCATTCTTAGCTTTTCGATAATACCATTCCGCATTTTTCTGTGGTGATACGTCCGCTTTAAGCTTAATTTTGACTGTTTTCCCTTCCTCATACAAATTAGGCAATTCCACTTCGCTGCAATCTGGCCCAATTTCATGTAAAAATGACATCAAAATATGCCCAATCTGTTCTAAACTAAGTCCACTTTCTCGCTGAGATAACCGAGCATATTGTTGCTGTAAATAGGCTTCCGTCAGTTTTATTTCTTTTTCAACTTTTCGAATCCAAGTGCTTTTTTCTTTGGCCAACGTGTAAACCTGCTGAAAGCGAGAAACAAAGGCATTTCCTGCCTCCAATGGATCATCAAAGAAAACGAATTGTGGGTCATCTGGGGGGAACAATGACAAAAACGGAATTTGTTGGTCATCTACCCCCAGGTAAAATCCATTGGGTGTCTCCAGTTGCTGGATAATCTCTTGCCATCCTGTCCACCGCTCAGATAAATCCATACTGGATAAAACTTCTTTCCGAAGAGTAAAATACGTAACCACCCATTTCCCCAAAGTAGGATATAAGGCCTGGATATTACCATCCGACTCGATAAATGCAGCAAATGATTGGTCGATCGGTCTACTCAATTGAGAAAGCGTCCAATCAAAATCGGTTTTTAAATGACTATTGAATACATACTTGATTTTTTCACCTTCAAATACGAGCCAATTAGGTCGATTTCCATGAAACTTTCCAACCAAATGAAAATCACCCGCCAAAGTAATCACCAAAACTCGTTCATTAGCCGGCACCCAAACTCGTTCTACTTGAAAACCATATAGGTCAGTCCATAAATCAACCGAATTACGTCGCGCGCGTTCAAATTGGTCTGGAAATAGTAAGGCTGAAAATTGACTTCCCAATTGAGCCTTGATAAAAAATCGTTGGTTCTCGCGATGAAACTCGAGCACGAGCTCATCCTTATCTTGACTAAACGCTACATGTAAATTCCCTCCTACTAACTTACGTTGTAACGTGGGAAGAAGCGCTTTGAAAAAATAATGGTTCGTGTGCATCATACGGCAAATGTATAACAAGCCCCTTCTTTTAAGGAGTATCGTGAAACAACAATTTCCCTTAAATGATACGATTGAATCAAATGATCAATGAAAACGACCGCGACAGGCATCATCCCAGACCTCAGGGGAATCATACCGGGCAATTCACGGCGCTGGGATTCATTTCGGGATACTATTTCTTTCTTCAAAAGATCAAATCCCACTAGAGGCAATGTAAAATGAGTTTTTTCAGAAGGCGGCAACTTCCCTTCAGTATTCATCCACCACATATCCACCAACGTATCAAAAGAACCTGAAGATCCAATCAAAATCTCCGGAGCATATTGATGTACCGCATTCGTCACAGGTAAAAGGACCTCTCGAAAGTAAGTCTGCATGCGATCAACAGCCGATGAAGGCAATGGGTCATATTGATGAAAGCGTTCCATTAATCGCAATCCACCAATCTCTAAACTGGTCTTCCAAACCACCTCCTGGTGATTCGTTAAAATAAATTCTATACTTCCGCCTCCAATATCAACAATCATTGAAGGTCTTTGAACTGGGTAAGCAGCCTGAATTCCTTTGAAGATAAGAGAGGCTTCTTCCTGACCCGAAATAACCTCAACTCGTATACCAGTCTCTTGTAAAACCCGATCCAAAAACAATGCCGAGTTGGGTGCTTGACGCAAAGCACTAGTTCCAAAGGCCCGAAACTGGGTCACATGATACCGATCTAATTTCTCTTTAAACTGAGATAAAATGGCTATACCACGATCCATCGCTTCAGGTAATAAGCCCTCCTTCCCGAATCCACCTTCACCTATTTTGGCAGGTAAAGACAAAGTAAAGACAGGAACTATTTTCTGATCTTCCCAATAAAATAAGATCAAATGAAAGGTGTTTGAACCTAAATCCATCACACCAAATACAGGTTTATTCATAGGTAAAAATAAAAAGAGGCTACCCGAAGGTAGCCTCTTCTATTTAAAGTAAGAAAATTAATCCTCTTTGGTTTCTTCTGCAGCTGGTGCCTCCGTGGCTTCCACTTCAGAAGTTGCCTCATCAGATTTTTTCTTTCCACCACGACGGCTACGACGAGTAGTGGCTTTGGCTTCTTCTTCAACAACCGCGGTAGCAATCGCCGCATTGAAATCAACAAATTCAATCATGGCAACTTCAGCACCATCACCTTGACGAGTGCCAAGTTTGATGATCCGAGTATAACCACCATTACGTTCAGCCACTTTCTCAGCAATTTCACCAAAAAGAGTGGTGATTGCTTCCTTATCTTGAAGATAAGAGAAAACGGTCCGACGGTTGTGCGTCGAATCATTTTTACCCTTAGTAACTAAGGGCTCGATGTACTTACGCAACTCCTTCGCTTTAGGAAGGGTCGTCTCAATACGTTTTGCTTTAATCAATGAAACGGCCATATTAGCCAACATTGCTTCGCGGTGGGATTTAGTTCTCCCTAAGTGATTTACTTTTTTTCCGTGTCTCATTGGAAAATAATTCGTAAGTAACGGTTAGATATTGGTTTGCAGCGAACTGAAATATCCACCTATTACGATGTTAAAATTAAACTAATGCTGCTTTTATTCTTCGTCCAAACGGTATTTTATAACGTCCATACCAAATTGAAGGCCTTTTTCAGCCACCAATTGCTCAAGTTCAGTTAAGGACTTTTTACCAAAATTCCGGAATTTCATCATATCGGCTACCTCAAGGCGAACAAGATCTCCAAGGGTACGAATATCGGCCGATTTCAAACAGTTGTACGCACGAACCGATAGGTCTAAGTCTTGCAAAGAAGTCTTCAATAGCTTGCGCATGTGAAGGAATTCCTCATCCACAACATTAGCATCCTCATCATTTTTCGTGTCAAACACCATGTTCTCATCGGTGAATTTAAGAAAATGCTGAATCAAAATATTAGCGGACTCTTGAAGAGCACGCTCAGGATGAATAGAACCATCCGTTTTGATTTCCAACAAAAGTTTTTCATAATCCGTCCGTTGCTCAACCCGTGTATTCTCTACCGTAAACTTAACGTTTTTGATAGGAGTATAAATTGAATCCACCGAAATAAATCCGATAGGAAGATCATTGTGCTTGTGCTCTTCCGATTGAACATAACCACGGCCCTTATCGACAACAATCTCAAATTCAATTTCTTTGGAATCGTCCAAACGGGCCAATACCAATTCCGGATTCAGAATTTCAAAACTTTGAGTGAATTTTGCGATATCTCCCGCCTTCAATTCCGTTTGGTTTTTGACCCGAACCGTGATTTTATTATCTATGTATTCAGAAACTTTCTTGAACCGAACTTGTTTCATGTTCAAAATAATTTCAGTCACATCATCCACAACCCCTTCGATCGAAGAGAATTCATGTTGAACACCCGGAAATCTCACAGCCGTAATTGCATACCCTTCCAAGGAAGAAAGCAAAATTCGACGTAGAGCATTACCAATGGTCACACCATAGCCTCGCTCGAGTGGTTTAAACTCGAAAAAACCATGGAAGTCGTCGGCTTTCTCCATGACGACTTTATCGGGCATTTGAAATGCTAAAATTGACATACTGTGGTGTATATTTCGTTAACGAAAAGAATTTGGGACTATCCCAAAAAACAATGCAAAGCCATCACCGAAAAGACTTCGGAGATGGCATCGCAAAGCTTGGAATGATTACTTGTTGTACAACTCGACAACCGCTTGATCATTGAAGTTCTCAGGGATAGCATCTCTCTCAGGATAGCTTACGAACTTCCCAACCAAATCAGTCGAGTTCCACTCCAACCAGCTGTAACGCTTCGAGGAATGACTTCCTAGGCTTTCAGTGATGGCTTCGAGAGCTTTCGATTTCTCCCGAACTCCCACCAATTGCCCTGGTTTTACAAGAGTTGAAGGAACGTTTACAACCGCTCCATCCAAAACAATGTGTTTATGTGCCACCAATTGACGTGCCGCACGACGTGTAGGAGCGATACCCAAACGGTACACTACGTTGTCAAGTCGCGACTCACACAATTGAATCAAGTTGGTACCCGTTTGACCTGGACGAACCGAAGCCAAATGGAAGGTGCGTGCAAACTGACGCTCCAAAATACCATACGTATATTTCACTTTTTGCTTCTCTTGAAGCTGCAATGCATATTCCGATTTCTTACCACGACGACCACGGCCATGCTGACCTGGAGCGTAGTTCTTTTTTTGTAAAGCTTTAGAATGACCTAAAACTGGCTCTCCAAATTTACGGGAGATTTTAGCCTTTGGACCTGTATAACGTGCCATATAAATTGATTAGAATGTAGTGCGTAGCCCCATAGTCCAAACTACCACTACGGAAATTATAAATTAAACTCTTCTTCTTTTAGGAGGACGACAGCCGTTATGAGGAAGCGGCGTAACGTCAGTAATTGATAAAATATCAATACCTAGGCCCTGCATAGTCCGGATGGCAGACTCGCGACCAGCCCCTGGTCCTTTCACAAATACATCTGCTTTGCGCATGCCCGCATCATAAGCCACTTGGCCACAGTTTTGCGCAGCTGTTTGAGCAGCATAAGGTGTATTCTTCTTAGAACCACGGAAACCCATTTTACCTGCAGATGCCCAAGAAATAACTTGGCCAGTTGAGTTGGTAACCGAAATGATGATGTTGTTAAAAGTAGCCTTGATGTGAACTTGGCCAACGGGTTCAACAACTACGACCCGTTTTTTAGCTTTATCTTTCCTTTTAGCTTGTGCCATGGGATGTAAAATATTTGATAATAGGCGGAATAGCTATCTATTCCCTGATCGACAATGAATTACTTAGTAGCTTTCTTCTTGTTCGCGATAGTCTTACGCTTACCTTTCCGAGTCCGGCTGTTATTTTTAGTCCGCTGTCCACGTAAAGGCAACCCTTTCCGGTGACGAAGACCTCTGTAACATCCGATATCCATTAAGCGCTTAATGCTTAGCTGAACCTCCGATTTCAAAGAACCTTCTACTGTGTACTCAGCACTGATGATGGCACGAATAGCATTCGCCTCGTCATCTGACCACTCTCCAGCTTTTTTGTTAGGAGAAATGTTTGCTTTACTCAAAATTTTCGTAGCAGAGCTACGTCCGATTCCGAAAATGTAGGTCAAGGAAATCTCTCCTCGCTTTCTATCCGGAATATCAACACCTGCAATCCTCATAATGAATTAACCTTGTCTTTGTTTAAATTTTGGATTCTTCTTGTTGATGATATAGATCTTTCCATTACGACGGATAATCTTACAATCAACACTACGCTTTTTAACTGATGCCCTTACTTTCATACATATTTAATTTTACAAAATTCTTGGGTATTATTTATAACGGTACACGATACGGGCCTTTGTTAAATCATAAGGAGACATTTCCAACTTCACCTTGTCCCCTGGTAAAATCCGAATGTAGTGCATCCTCATTTTACCTGAAATGTGAGCAATGACTTCGTGTTTGTTTTCCAACTCAACACGAAACATGGCATTGGATAAGGCTTCCGTAATGACACCGTCTACTTGTATATTTGCCTGTTTCGCCATAAAAACTTATACTATCAATGATTCTTTTTGTCTTAAAACCGCTTCAATGGGTGCAAAGGTAGTCAAAATATCTGAACCTTCCTTGGTAATTAATACAGTATGTTCAAAATGAGCCGCTAAGGACCGATCCTCGGTCCGAATCGTCCAATTATCCGGTTCTTGAACCACGTACCGCTTACCAGCTGTTACCATGGGCTCGATAGCAATTACCATACCCGATTGCAACCGTACTCCATTCCCTCGTTTACCATAGTTAGGTACCTCAGGGGCTTCATGCAAGTTTCTTCCTACACCATGCCCTACTAATTCCCGGACAATACCAAAACCTTCCGATTCACACAAATGCTGAATAGCGTAACTGACATCACCCATGCGCCCTTGCTTCTGAATGGCGGCTATACCTGCGTATAAAGAGGCTTTCGTAATCTTGAGTAGGTGAACCGCTTCTTTCGAAATTTCTCCCACTCCATAGGTATACGCACTATCGGCATGAAAACCGTTTTTACAAACCCCACCATCAATCGAAACAATATCTCCTTCTTTGATGACACGGGTACTTGGTATACCATGCACAACGACTTCATTCACAGAAATACACAACGTAGCAGGAAAACCATTATACCCCTTGAAGGACGGGATACCACCGTTATCACGAATATACGTTTCTGCTACAGTATCCAACTGTTTTGTCGTCACACCAGGCTCAAGAATTTTAGCGACTTCTGCGTGGGCATTGGCCAAAATGAGTCCGTTGGCACGTATGATTTCGACTTGCTCGGAAGTCTTCAATTGAACACTTTTCGTTTGGCCCATTCGATTAGCTAGTAACTACCGAAGTTTGGCGTCCTTGTAAGCGACCTGATTGCATTAAACCCTCATACCGCCGCATCAATAGATAACTTTCAATTTGTTGCAAAGTATCTAGGACAACACCTACTAAAATCAGCAAGGAGGTACCACCAAAGAAAGAAGCAAAAATCTGAGTCATACCAAACAAACTAGCTATGGCCGGAGTGATAGCAATCAGTGCAAGCAAAACACCTCCTGGGAGTGTAATACGATCCAAAATAGCAGCAATGTAATCAGAAGTTGGTTGTCCAGGTTTAATACCGGGAACAAAACCCCCACCGCGCTTCATATCATCTGCTATCTGATTCGGATTAATGGAAATGGCCGTGTAAAAAAACGTAAATGCGATGATCAAAAACGCATAAAGTACATTGTATTGCCACGAAGTAATATCGCTGAACGTTTGGGCAATGCTTTGGGCTGTATCACTTTTTTCTGCAAACAAAGAAGCTACAAAGGATGGAACAAACATTAAAGCCTGTCCAAAAATAATGGGCATGACACCTGAAATGTTTAATTTCATGGGTAGATACTGCCGCTGTCCAGTCACGACTTTATTTCCAACAATTTGCTTCGCATATTGAACAGGAATGCGACGTACAGCTTGTGTGATGGCCACAGCAAAAAGAACCACTAAGAAAAGAGCAACCAATTCTAATACAAAGAAAAGGATTCCACCACTCGCACCTCTTGCTTGAGCTTCCCCAATGATCGCACCTGGGAAACGAGACACAATACCGATCATAATGATCATGGAAATACCGTTTCCAATTCCCTTTTCGGTCATTCGCTCCCCTAACCACATGGACATCATAGTACCGGCCACCAACATAATCACCGAAGAGAAGTAATACAACCCTTGGCTTACCATAATTGCTTCAGTAGGAATGGTCGTTTTAAGGTAGGTAAAACCTTGAGTCAAGGTCACAGCAATGGTTAACCAACGAGTGATTTGATTCAATTTTTTACGTCCAGACTCTCCTTCCTTTTGCAATTTGGAAAAATAAGGTAATGCAAGACCAAGAAGTTGAATGGCGATGGAAGCAGATATGTAGGGCATAATACCCAAAGCCATGATGGATGCATTACTGAAAGCACCACCAACTAGCGTATCCAACAAGCCCAAAAGACCATTCGAAGCAGTTAGATCAGTCAACTTTTCAGGATCAGTACCAGGCAATACAATGTAAGACCCGATGCGGAAAACGATGATAATCCATATGGTATTGAGGATTCGCTCACGCAATTCTTCAATGGACCATATATTTTTTAAGGTTGAAAGCAGTTTATTCATTTCTTTGAATCGAATTCAAAAGGTAAAGGGTCTTGCGACCCATTAATACTTATTCCGCAGATACTTTGGTAAATACGGTAGCTGATCCACCTGCCTTTTCAATCGCTTCTTTAGCAGAAGCTGAGAAAGCATTTGCAGTTACTTCGAGTTTGGTTGTTAACTCACCACGACCCAAAATTTTCACCAAATCAGATTTTCCAATCAATCCATTCTCCTTTAACACATCGAGTGTAATCACAGAAGCTTGAAGAGAGTCGGCTAGTGCTTGGATTGTATCTAGGTTGATAGCTTTGTATTCAACGCGATTGATGTTGTTGAAACCAAACTTGGGTACACGACGCTGTAAGGGCATTTGACCCCCTTCAAAACCCCGTTTTTGGCTATAACCAGAACGTGATTTTGCACCTTTGTGACCTCTTTTGGCGGTACCACCACCACCTGAACCTTGTCCTCTACCTAAACGAGTGTTCGTTCTTACTGCACCTGAAGCAGGTTTTAATGAACTTAAATTCATTTTTAAAAAAAATTAAAGTGTACGCAGATTCATATGAATCCACTCGGCATTGCCTATTAGATTTCTTCTACGACAATCAGGTGTTGAACCCGATTGATCATACCCTGAATTGGGGCTGTCAATTCTTTTGTAACTGACTTGTTGATTTTACCCAAACCTAAAGCTTGGATCGTCAACTTTTGTACCTTAGGACGATCGATGGTACTTTTTACTTGCGTAATGCGAACCGTTGCCATATCATTAGGGAAGTTACCTTCCGATTAACCGTTGAAAACTTTACGAAGGGAAATATTACGTTGTTTAGCCACTTCGTGGGGAGCCTTCATGTTCATAAGAGCATCAAGAGTCGCTTTCACCACGTTGTGTGGGTTGGAGGAGCCTTTCGACTTCGCCAATACGTTGTGCACACCAGCCGCCTCTAAAACAGCACGCATAGCACCACCGGCGATTACACCCGTACCAGGCGCAGCAGGACGTACAAATACAAAACCACCAGAGAATTTACCATGCATTTCGTGAGGTACCGTATCATTGACGATTGGCACTTGCACCAAATTCTTTTTGGCATCCTCGATAGCTTTGGAGATTGCATCCGTTACTTCGTTTGCTTTTCCTAAACCTTGCCCTACAACACCTTTACCATCTCCTACCACGACGATGGCAGAAAAGCTGAAGCGGCGACCACCCTTTACCACTTTGGCAACACGGTTGATGGCGACAACTTTTTCTTTAAGTTCAGATTCGTTATATTTAGTTGCTTTGTTCATGATCGAGATCGTTCGTTAAATTAGAATACTAATCCTCCCTCTCTAGCACCATCAGCCAATGCTTTCACATTGCCATGATATAGGTACCCGTTACGGTCGAATACACAAGTTGTGATACCGGAAGCTACTGCTTTTTCGGCAATTTTCGCACCCACCGCTTTTGAATTATCCACTTTTACGCCAGTTAATCCAAGCTCGGTAGAGGAGGCAGCCGCAAGTGTGCGACCAGTCAAATCATCGATCAATTGAGCATAAATTGCTTTATTGGAACGATATACCGTTAATCGTGGACGTACTTGGGTACCTTTGATTCGGCTCCGAATACGCCACTTGATTTTTTGTCTTCTTTCAGTTTTATTTTGTGCCATTGCTTTAAGTCGCTTTACGAATGAAAGTTTACTTATTTTTTACCAGCCGTTTTACCAGCTTTTCTACGAACCACTTCACCCACAAAGCGAATACCTTTTCCTTTGTATGGTTCTGTCTTACGTAATGATTTCAACTTCGCGGAAACTAATCCGATCAATTGTTTGTCGATTCCATCCAAAATGATCACAGGGTTTTTCCCTTTTTCCATTTTGGTTTCTACTTTCAATTCGCTTGGCACGACAAAATAAATATTGTGCGAATACCCTAACGATAAATCGATGATGTTTCCATTGTTGGAAGCTTTATACCCCACCCCAACAAGTTCTAACTCACGTTTGTACCCTTCGCTCACACCTTGAACCATGTTTGAGATCAATGAGCGGTATAAACCATGAAGTGCTTTGTGACGCTTTTGTTCAGTCGGACGTTCCACACGTAGAATACCATCCTCAACAACCACCGACATATCCGGATCAATGTCCTGGGTTAATGTCCCTTTGGGTCCTTTTACTGTCACAACATTTGACTCTACGGACACCGAAACACCCGCAGGCAATTGAATAATTTTCTTTCCTATTCTTGACATGATACAGAGTTTAAGGCTTCAGATTTACCCCGAAGCGGTCAACAAATTAATATACGTAACACAATACCTCACCACCAACATTTAAAGCACGAGCTTCTTTATCAGTGATAATGCCTTTTGAGGTTGACAAAATAGCAATTCCAAGACCATTTAATACACGAGGAATAGCATCTACTCCGGCGTATTTCCGTAAACCTGGCTTTGAAGCACGAGTTAGATTAACAATGGCAGATTGCTTGGTTACAGGATTGTATTTTAATGCAATTTTAATAGTTCCTTGTGGACCTTCTTCTACAAACTTATAGCTTTGAATGTAGCCTTTATCGTAAAGAACTTTGGTGATTTCCTTCTTCATGTTGGAAGCAGGAATTTCTACCACGCGGTGTCTAGCCTTGATCGCGTTACGTAGACGCGTCAAATAGTCGGCTATTGGATCGGTTGTTACCATAAAATAGTGAATTAATATGAAAAAGCACCGATAAAGCAGTATCGAAACGACTTACTTTATCGGGTTGCAAAATTAGAAAAACATTTTGGAATTACCAAGAAGACTTTGTAACGCCAGGGATAAGGCCAGAGCTTGCCATTTCACGGAAGGTAACCCGGTTGATTCCGAATTTCCGCATATATCCTTTCGGACGCCCGGTTAATTTACACCGGTTGTGTAACCGAACAGGAGAGGCGTTTTTAGGAAGGGCGTCCAAGCCTTTCCAGTCCCCAGCTTCTTTCAAAGCAGCACGCTTAGTTGCGAATTTTGCAACGAGACGTTCTCTTTTTCTTTCTCTAGCTTTGATTGATTCTTTTGCCATCGCTTTATTGCTTGTTTTTTATCAGATTATTTTTTGTTTGATGCGAATGGCATACCCATTGCTTTTAGCAATTCATACGCTTCGGCATCCGTTTCAGAGGTTGTAACGAAGGTGATATCCATACCTTGGATTTTATTGATTTTATCAATGGAAATCTCAGGGAAGATAATTTGTTCCTTTACACCAAAGGTATAGTTACCCCGGCCATCAAAGCCTTTGTCGGAGATCCCTTGGAAGTCACGAACCCGAGGAAGAGCCACTGCGATCAAACGGTCGAGGAATTCGTACATAATTTCACCGCGAAGGGTAACTTTTGCTCCGATGGGCATTCCTTCCCGCAATTTGAAGTTCGAAACGGCTTTCTTAGCAATGGTAGGAACTGCTTTTTGACCCGTGATGAGTGTTAATTCATCGACGCTGTTGTCAACTAATTTCTTATCGCCAGTGGCAGCACCAACTCCGCGGTTAACGACAATTTTCGTCAACTTAGGAACCTGCATAGCCGATTTGTAGTTAAACTTTTCTTGTAAGCTTGGAACTACTTCTTTTTTGTATTTTTCTTTAAGACGAGCCATGATTGTCAAGTGGATTTCCGACCCACTAAACGTTTGAAAATGAATTAAATAAATTTACCAGAACCTTTCGCGAAACGTTGCAGTTTACCTGCTTCGTTCAATTTGCGTCCAGTACGTGTAGGTTTACCTGTTGCAGGGTCTACCACCATAACATTTGAAATGTGGATAGTCCCTTCGGTCTCTTTAATTTCGCCTTGAGGGTTTTGGGCAGAAGGCTTGATGTGTTTTTTGATCATATTCACACCCTCTACAATCACGCGTTGTTTTTCAACAAATACTTTAGTGATTTTCCCTTGTTTGCCTTTGGCATTTCCGGCAATCACTTGCACCGTATCTCCCGAGCGAACGTGAAGTTTAGGTTGCTTATTGAATTTTCTTTCCATTGGAATACTTATTAACGATGGTATGTTAAACCTATCAGATGAATTATAGCACTTCAGGCGCTAAAGAAACGATTTTCATGAATTGCTTCTCCCGCAACTCACGAGCGACCGGTCCAAAGATCCGAGTTCCCCGTGGCTCATCTTGGTTATTCAACAACACCACGGCGTTGTCCTCAAACCGAATGTAAGAACCATCCTTACGACGCACTTCTTTCTTGGTCCGTACTACGACTGCTTTGGATACCGTTCCTTTCTTCATGTTGGATGAGGAAAGGGCTTGTTTAACGGTTACCACTACTTTATCACCGATAGACGCATAGCGCTTTCCTGTACCACCCAAAACTCGGATGACAAGTACTTCTTTGGCTCCGCTGTTATCTGCTACACTAGCTCTTGATTCTTGCTGTAACATGTTCTAAAAATTTGATTGATGAGACAAGATGACGAATCACCGGTTGCATCAACGATGTATGAAATTACTTAGCTTTCTCGATCACTTCCACCAAACGCCACCGTTTGCTTTTCGACAAGGGGCGGGTTTCCATCACACGTACTGTATCGCCCACACCAGCTTCATTGTTCTCGTCATGGAACATGATTTTCTTGGTTTTGAGCATGAACTTTCCATATTTCGGGTGCTTCACTTTCCGAACAACCTTCAACACGCCGGATTTCTCCATGCCATTGCTGGTCACCACCCCGATACGCTCTTTTCTTACATTTCTTTCCATCTGGAATCTTATTTAATCTCTGTAAAATTATCTGCTGTGCAATTCGGTCAGCAATCGAGCAATTTCCTTACGGGATTGAGTGATCCGATTGGGGTTCTCAATTGGCGTGATTGCGTGAGCAAACTTCAATTTTTGTAAACGATCTCTTTCTTCGGCCAATTGTTGATTCAACTGTTCTACTGAAAGTGACTTTAAATCTGTCTTTTTCATTTTCTTACTCTTTATGCCTTAGGCTTGGTAATCTCTGCGAACAATAAACTTAGTTTTGACTGGCAACTTTTGTGCAGCCAAACGCAAGGCTTCTTTTGCCAATTCCAAAGGTACCCCACTCGCTTCAAACAAAATGGTACCAGGGTAGATATTGGCAACCCAATATTCAGGAGCTCCTTTACCTTTACCCATCCGTACCTCTAGAGGTTTTTTAGTGATTGGGTTATCAGGGAAAATACGGATCCAAACTTGACCTTCCCGCTTCATCGCCCGGGTAACCCCGATCCGAGCAGCTTCAATTTGGCGAGCCGTAATACGACCTGGCTCAAGCGATTTTATGGCGAAAGAACCGAAAGCAATCTCATGACCACGCGATGCGATACCCTTGATTCTTCCTTTCTGGGCCTTCCGAAACTTCGTTCTTCTTGGTTGTAACATAACACTCGTATATTTTGGAGGATAAACCTCAGCGTCTTCACGCTAAAGGTTTATCTCTTGTTATTGGAATTATTGTTTGGACGTTTGCCGCGTTTTTTATCGCCGCCTTTGTCGTTCCGATTGTATGCGCCGCGCTTTGCTTCTGATTTCTCAGCTGTGGCTACTTCACCGCTTGGTGTCAAATCACGCTTCCCATAGACTTCACCTTTGAAAACCCACACTTTGATACCAATGATACCATAGACTGTCAGGGCCTCAGAGATTGCGTAGTCAATATCAGCGCGAAGTGTATGCAATGGAATACGACCTTCCTTGTACATTTCTGTACGGGCCATTTCGGCTCCACCCAAACGTCCTGACAATTTAATTTTGATACCTTGTGCTCCGGCGCGTACAGCGGATTGAATCGCTTGTTTCATCGCACGACGATACGAAACACGTGCTCTAAGCTGTTGTGCGATGGTCTCACCTACCAACTTGGCATCAATTTCTGGACGCTTGATCTCGAAGATGTTGATCTGCACGTCTTTACCAGTCAACTTTTTTAACTCCTCACGGATCTTATCTACTTCACTTCCACCTTTCCCGATGACAACACCAGGGCGAGCTGTGTGAATAGTTAGGGTGATCCGCTTTAGCGTACGCTCAATTACAATGCGGGATACAGATCCTTTCGGAATCCGAGCTCCCAAGTATTTACGAATTTTATCGTCTTCTACTAATTTTTCGGCAAAGTTCTTACCACCATACCAGCTGGACTCCCATCCTCTGATGTAGCCAAGTCTAAGACCGATCGGATTTACTTTTTGTCCCATTTCTAAGAAAATATTATTGGTTATTCAACATTTTGAGTAGTGACCGATACTTGGCTATCTACCACGATGGTCAAGTGGTGTGAACGTTTCCGAACGCGGTAGGCCCGACCTTGTGGGGCAGGACGAAGGCGTTTCAACATCCGACCGCCATCTACAAAAATGCTTTTAACGTATAAATCGGCGTCTTCGATTTTCTGATCTTCATTCAGGTTTTGCCAGTTGGCAATGGCTGACATCAACACCTTCTTCATCACCGGTGCTGCCGCTTGGTTTTGGTAACTCAGAATGCCCAAAGCCTGTCCTACCTTCTTGCCTCTGATCAAATCAGCTACAAGCCGAACCTTACGAGGGGAAGTAGGGTAATCGTTTAATCTTGCTTTTGCTTCCATTTCAATGATTAATTATCTTCAGGAAATCAAACAGGGGAAACCTGCTTTATTCCTTATCTTTTACCTTTATCTTTTTTGTTGACGTGACCACGGAAATTCCGAGTGGGTGCAAATTCACCTAATTTATGACCTACCATGTTATCGGTAACATAAACAGGGATGAACTTATTACCGTTGTGAACGGCAAACGTGTGCCCAATGAAATCCGGTGAAATCATGGATCTTCTGGACCAGGTCTTGATCACAGACTTTTTCCCTGATTCATTCATTGTATCCACCTTTTTCTCAAGGCGAAAATCAATATAAGGTCCTTTTTTTAACGAACGAGCCATGTATAAATCGTTTATTTAGTTCTACGTGAAATAATCAAGCGGTTAGAATATTTATTCTTATCCCGAGTCTTTTTACCTTTCGCCAAAAGACCATTTCTTGAGCGCGGGTGACCTCCGGATGACCGGCCTTCCCCACCCCCCATCGGGTGATCCACTGGGTTCATTGCGACCCCACGTACGCGTGGACGAACGCCCAACCAACGGTTACGACCCGCTTTACCTAATGTCACGTTCATGTGATCAGGGTTTGAAACAGATCCCACAGTGGCAACACACTTTCCAAGAACTAAACGCATTTCACCAGAAGGCATTTTGAGCGTTACGTATTTACCATCTTTCGCCAACAATTGAGCATATGTTCCTGCACTACGTGCTAACTGAGCCCCTTTTCCAGGGTGTAGCTCGATGTTGTGAACAATCGTACCCAAAGGTATATTAATCAAAGGAAGGGTATTACCTACCTCAGGAGCTACGGTCTCACCAGCGATCAACTTTTGACCTACCGATAAACCTTGAGGAGCCAAGATATAGCGCTTCTCTCCGTCGGTATACTGTACCAATGCGATCCGAGCCGAACGGTTTGGATCGTATTCGATCGTCATGACTTCACAAGTAACATCTTTTTTGTCACGCTTGAAGTCGATAATCCGGTACTTCCGTTTGTGACCACCCCCGATATAACGAGCTGTGCGGTGACCTTCATTGTTCCGTCCACCTGTACGCTTGATGGTTGTGGTCAAACTTTTTTCAGGCTTGCTAGCGGTAATATCCGAGAAATCTGGCGCGATCCGATGACGCTGACCAGGAGTTGTCGGTTTTAGTTTTTTAACTGCCATTGTTGTTCTATTTGCAGTTGCCTCATTGGCAACTATACCTTTTAAAAATCGTTACGAATTACAATTCCGAATAGAAGTCAATGATCTCCCCTTCTTTCAGTGTGACCACTGCTTTTTTAGTCGTCGCAGTACGACCTGTCGTCATCCGAGTCTTGGTCATCCGGGACTTTTTCTTCCCGATCTGACGGATGGTATTCACTTCGGTGACTGAAACTCCATACATCTTTTCAATTGCCTTCGCAATCTCAATTTTGTTGGCGTTCAAATCCACCTCAAACGCATACTTTCCTTGGGCATTGAACCCTTGCGTTTTTTCTGTAATGATTGGTTTTTTTAATACGCTCATGATTAATTTCTTTAAAAACGTGGTCAATTGGATCCCTTAACTCAAAATCGACGCAATCACCGACAAAGCACCTTCTGAAATGATTACTTTTTCAGCATTCACAATGTCATACGTGTTCACCTGCGCCGCGGTTGTTACCTTGGTTTTAGGGATGTTCCGGCTTGACAAATACACGTTCTCATTGAAGTCCGGAGTTAATAAAACAGTTTTAGAACCGCTAACTGCCAAACCTGATAAGAAATTGATATACGCCTTAGTCTTCGGTGCATCAAATTGGAAATCTTCCACTACGACAATATTTCCTTCCGCTGCACGAACAGACAACGCCGAACGACGAGCCAATTCTTTTACCTTCTTGTTCAACTTAAAGCTGTAATCGCGAGGCGTTGGGCCAAATACACGCCCCCCCCCTACGAAAATAGGAGCTTTGCGAGAACCATGACGTGCACCACCTGATCCTTTTTGCTTCAGGATCTTTTTGGTCGAACGTGAAACTTCTGCCCGCTGCTTCGCTTTATGGGTTCCTTGACGCTGATTCGCTAGGAATTGTTTAACATCCAACCAGATAACGTGGTTGTTAGGCTCTACGCCAAAGATTTCAGCAGGTAACGTAACCGAACGGCCAGTCGCTTTTCCGCTTTTGTCTACAACATTTACTTCCATTATTTATCCCTGTGTTTCGATGTCGTCAGGGGCGACCTATTAAGTGAAAAATAAAATGCAATTACTTGTGCAATGTTACGATGGCATTCTTAGGCCCCGGAATTGAACCCGAAATCACCAATAGATTTTGCTCAGGCATAACCTTCAAAACACGTAGGTTTTGTACTGTGATTTGTTTGTTCCCCATGCGACCTGCCATCCGCAAACCTTTAAATACACGAGCTGGATACGAACACGCACCAATAGAACCTGGAGCACGTAACCGGTTGTGCTGACCGTGAGTGGCCTGTCCAACCCCACCAAATCCGTGACGCTTCACAACCCCTTGGAAACCACGCCCCTTGGACTTGCCTGTTGCATCCACAAACTCACCCGCTTCTAATACATCCTCCACCCGAATCACATCACCCAAGTTGAACGACTTATCGAACTCCTTGAACTCAACTAACTTGCGCTTTGGTGTTGTATTGGCCTTTTTAAAATGACCTTGTAACGCTTTTGTGGTGTTCTTTTCTTTTTTCTCGCCGTAGCCTAATTGAATCGCCTCGTAACCATCTTTGTCCGCTGTACGAACTTGAGTTACTACACAAGGACCCGCTTCGATTAGCGTACAGGCAATCGCTTGACCGTTCTCATAGATGGTGGTCATACCAATCTTCTTTCCAATAATTCCTGACATTGTCAATAAAATTTATTTCGCTATAAAAAAGACACCCGTTTCGGGCCGCAAAATTCGCTAAAATTCTGAGGACCTCCAAACGGAAGTAAAAAATTTACTACAATCCAGCGGTTGGGCACGCACCCAACTTGACTCTTCGTCGTAGACCCCTCGGGGTAAGGTGTATTTGTTTAGTGAGGAAACACCTTGTTGCCCTATAACGATTCCTGCAATAATATCCAGCGAATAAGAGACTGTTGGTCGAAAACTCCAGTCAGATTCAGGTCGGTTTCGTTAGATAAACGACTTCGCCTGAACAAGATGAGAAGCATTCACATATTCGAGGTGCAAAGATAAATGAATTTTATTTAATAACATACTAAGTATCAGAAATTTCAAAAAAAAGATGCCTCCTTCGGTAAGGAGGCATCTAAAGAATGAAAGTCAAACTGAAATTTTAGTATTTTACTATTTTCTTGGTAATATTTCCCTGTGCGGATTGTATGACCAGCGAATAAAGTCCCGCAGGTAATCGACGAATATCCAATCGGTAGGTATCCGATCCTTCTGGAATTTCATTCGACATCCACACTTTTCCCGTCTCCTGGGTAATAAGTACTCTTGACTTGCTTAGATTCAAACCATTCTCTGCACGAATTTCCACCCAATCGGCTGTCGGATTAGGAAATACGGTAGCCAACTCAGTGGGTAACTGTCCCCGTACTTGAACATTAGCGATCGTAATTGTGCTTGTGAATGCTGAGGCTCCTAATGGATTAATTGCCCGGACTCGATACAGATACGTCACGCCTGTGGTAATACCCGCATCCAAATATTCATTGGTATTTCGTGGCAATACTCCAATCCGTTCAAAGGAAGTACCGTTGTTGGAGGAACGGAACACTTCAAAGGATTCCTCGCGGATCGAGTTATCTAACCAACTCAAGGCTATCCCTTCTGCTTTGACAACTCCTTTTAGGCCGTAAGGTGCTTGGGGTGCCAATGTGTAGGGAATATCCACGCGGATGGGTAATGTACTTGTCGATCTTCCCCACTTATTTTGAGCAAAAACAGAGTAAAACAGCGTCCGTCCTTCGTCCTGAGGAAAATGGAAAAACCGAGTGGTATCGGGTAGTACGCGAGCAAGTTCTTGCATATCACTGGCCTGTGTTCCCATCGTAATGATAAACATCTCCTCATTTGTCGAACGATCTTGCCAACGGAAAGACAAGTAATTCTCTCCCAAAGCATTTGAAATTCGGCTGAAGGAAAAATTTTCTGGAGCGGCGGGAGGACCAAACATGGTAACATACACAAATGCAGATTTCCCTTGCCCCCCATCGTTCTCCGCATAAATTTGGAAAGAATATTCAAAATTAGGTCGTAAACCACGGACAATCACTTCTTCGGCATCCTTGTCAATTACCATATCGACATCCTTAATTCCTGGGATAAATCCGATCACCCGGTTCCGTAATCGCGTATTGGTCCGATAGGTAAAGTCTTGAAATGGACTATTTTTCCAGGTCAGTTTAACCTCCGTATCGGAAAGTACCTCTGCCTTCAGGTTGGTAGCCGGATTGGGAGCCACCAAACGGCGGGTCATGGCCTCTAAGACAGGCGTATATGGACTAAATCCACCCGCATTTCGAGCTCGGAGCCTATAAAAGTACTTGGTTCCATTGGTCAGTGATAGATCTGTGAAAGTTGTTGAATTGAGCGGCAATGTTTGAAGCGGTACCCAATTCTGATTATCAAATGACCGTTCTAGGACAAAATTATCTTCATTTTTTGCATTGTCTACCCAACTCAAAATAATTGCGTTTAACGTTGAATCCACCACACGCAAATTGGATGGAGCTAAAGGTCGAGATGGTAATGTAGCTAAATTAATCGTGTTGGATAAAGGTGAATAACCTGCGGTGTTCGCCGAGATCATACGAATCCAGTATCCTTGTGCTTCCAAGAGGCCCGTTAATACAAAGCGACCGATTGGACCCGAATTGCCTGGGACATCCGTCACAACCTTTCGAAAAGAATCAGGGGTACCTGTTAAAGACACCTCAATTTCATATTTATGCTCATACAGATCGATATCATCCCACACCAGTTCAATCCGATCAAAATTATCGAGGTAATTAAATCTCAGATTTTTGGGACCCTCCAATCTAGGGTGATTGAAAACAGGACCAGACAGAGCACTGAAGTCGGAAAATAAGGTATCGGCGGGTGAAAGATTGTTATTTATACGAAACGCTCGAACCCGTGCCACATAAGTTGCTGCGGTTGCTAGTCCACCAATTTCACTGGTTGTCACGATATCTCCTGGATTCTTCGGCGGATAAAATCTTGAGAAAAAGAATGAAGAACCATTGTTGTCGGAAAGTTGAACTTGGAACCCATTCTCATTATTGGACCGATCTGTCCAGTCAAAAATTAAAAAATTGGTACCTGGAGATTGTCTCCCAATAATTCCTTCCGGTGCGGTTGGACGACCAACTAGATTCACTGTAGACGAGATGTTCGAGTAGCCCGAATAAATAGTGTCACGTGGAGTAACGGTCGTATTTATTACAAAAGATCGAATACGAAAACGGTAGGCTTGATCAGGTGCAAGTGTGGTAATAGTTTGGCTAGTTGCATCCGCAGCTAAATTGGGAGAGAACCGAATGAAGGATCCACTTGAGTTGATGTCATATTCAAGCTGAAAACCGGATTCATTCGTTGAATTATCTGTCCAGGTTACTTGAACATCCGTAGTTTGTCGAACTTGAGTCGCTGTGGCACTCGAAGGAGCCGTGGGGGGCGTAAAGCCTAAACCAAACGTTCGGACGGTAAACACTTCGCTACCGGTTGTACCTGTATATGTCTCCAATTGAAACTGATACCCGTTTCCTGGTGTAAACGAAGGGTCAGAGACTGTGGTAGTTAACGTAGCTGGATTTGAGATCAAAGGTCTGTAGGTAAATGCCCCTGAATTACCTAGACGATAGCCGATCCGGTAACCAACAAAAACACCAGTTGGTTGTGTCCAACTGACTGAAAAAGAGGTAGGACCCGTGGACGTCGCTGTTAAAGTTTGAGCTTGACCACTCCAAACAATCGAAAAACAGAGGATCAGCGCATGAAAAAATCTTGTCATGGTATTGTTGTCAAGTTGTAAATAACAATTTTTTGTAAATATACAGAATTAATAACATTTCACTTATTTTCTAGCTTTAGAACTCCTCTTGGACATACGGCTGAACAAATACCACACCCCACACAAGATGCCCTGACAATATCTTCTCCTTTTTGCGCGTAGGCCCGTACATCAATACCTTGTTCACAATACACGGAACAATTTCCACAGGAAATACATTGGCCTCCATTGGTGGTGATCCGAAATCGGCTTTTCCATTTTTGAACAAGCCCTAAATAGGCAGCCAAAGGACAGCCAAATCGACACCAAACTCGATTTCCCATGAAAGGATAAAAACCCGTTCCTACTACTCCGGAAAAAATGGAGCCTATGAAAAAACCATAGTAGTATTTTAAATTATCTACCGAGATGAAACCAGCAATTACTGAGGATCCTGTAAAAAAATGGTAGAGTACTCCGGAAGTCATGAGAATGACCAACCCCAAGACAGTATAAATAATACGTTTTTCCCACACCCAAGCTTTTTGAGAATAATTTGACAACTGCCGGTAGGGATCTCCCAATGTCTCGGCAAGACCTCCACACCCGCAAACCCAAGAACAATACCACCGTTTACCATATAAATAGGTTAGAACTGGTACCCCAACAACAAAAAGAGCGATGCCCCAAACCAATAAAAATAAACCAAATGAACCACCTGCAAGTTTGGCTTCCAATCGATAATCAAAAAAGAAGGAATAATCTAAAGGCCACATGTTTTTTAGATCGGCGCTGGGCAATTGACACGCAGATAGGATTTCGGGAATCAGGAATGCGAAGGCTGTTTGAAAAAACATGACGGAAAAGGTCCGCCACTTCTGGTAAGGAATATCGCGGTATTTTAGCAGCATACGGGCGCCCATCACCAGGACGGCCACTGTATAGAGAAAGCCATACAAAAACCATTGGCTTGCATCTCCACCATTCAGGATGCGGGCAAGGGGATCAAAAAAGAGGATCCAGTTGACCAGATAGTGTGGAAAGAAATAGAGTACGATATAAAAGACAATTAAAAAACTACCCACCATCCATCCTACTCGTTGCAAATTTCGATTGTATATTCCGTGATTTCGATGTGCCCCACCCCGTGGTGTATGGAGAAAAATATGCCATAATCCACCCAACACCATCAGTCCAAAACTTAGAAAGAAATAGATTCCAAACTTCTCTGTCCAAGTGGTGGATAAGACTTTTCTAGCTAATGGAAGCGTATAGGAATTAAATATTCGACGATCCCAAGCCTGCATTTGAATCATTTTTTGATTAAATGCCGACTCAATTTGGGCTACTTGATGAGCAAATTGAATAGGATGTAAAGCGTCTTTTTTCAACAAAGAACTCCAGTCTGCTTCTAGATGCGGTATCTCCACGATTTCCTCCAATTGATGAGAAGAAATCTTAATTTCAAATTGAAAAAGGATACTGATCCAAAATCCAAATCCAATAAGAAAAATACCGATGGGTCCTATTTTTTTAACCAATTCCATTTTTTTGCTGATTTAAATTCAAATCCTGTTTGATCCGTAAACGATGACCTGATGCATTTTCCCCAGGCGGGGGTGAACTCAGGGTCAAAACTACCTTTTTCCCAATGTTGCAAACATTCCTCCACTGTCTGCTGGGATTCAATCCATTGGGTCCAGACCTGTTGTCTCAACCGTAATCCAATGCCCGAGACACCTAGGACGTTGCGTCGAGTGGAATCGAAAGCAATTCTAAATATCATGTTTTGATGAGACCAATGAAAGGTTTTGATGTCGGGATGAACGCTTGATGGTACGTATCCATAAATTTGATACTCCAAATCAAAAAATTTGGCTGAATTAAAATAGAGCTCTCTTTGATAAGGTTGTTTATACCCTAAAATTCGTTTGGCAACATATTCACCCATTTGCCTACCTGTGTACCACATAGCTTCGATGGCGGCTCTCCCTGGAGGTGGGTTTTGACTTTCGGCACAGTCCCCTATCGCGTAGACATCAGGCAGTGAAGTTTCTAAATAATCATTGACTACGATTCCCTGATTTATGGCTAAATCATTCACTTGAATTTCGCCCAATCTAGGTTCCACCCCGATGCTCATTCCCACCCAATCGACGGGTAAGCTTTCGCCGGTTGAAAGTTCAATTTGAGCAACACGTCCATGTTTCCCAATAAAGGAAAGTGCTTCGGTTTGTCTGATCAGATGAACGCCATGTGACGCAATATGGCAAGAAATTAGCTCCGACTCTTCTTTGGGTAAAATACGACTCCAGTAGGAGTCTTCGCGAATCAAGAGATAGGTTTTTTTCTTGGCGCAGACCATCATTTCGGCCAGTTCGACACCAATAAGTCCTCCTCCAATGATTGCGACGGTAGAGGCCTTGGGAATTTCGTTTTGCCACTTTTGCAGATCTTGCCATGAGTAAAATCCTTGTATCCCCTCTAGATCACTTCCAGGTACTTGCAAATTCCGGGTTCTAGATCCTACGGCCAAAATTAGGTGATCATAAACCAGTTTTTGCTGATCACGCAGTCTAACCCACTTTTGCTTGGGGTCAATTTCAACAACCTTTTCATGGATGAGAGATATCTGTTTTTTCGACCAAAACCAATTTTCATGCGGAAAGAGATCTTGTTCTTTCATGTGCTGCATGAAAACGTACATGAGCGCTGTTCTAGCAAAGAAGTAAGGTGTTTCCTCGGAAATGACTTGGATCTCGACTTCACTTGAAAGCTCCCTAAGTTGTTTTGCGGCTGTGATTCCGCTAATTCCATTACCAATAATTATGACCTTCATATAGAAAAAACGCCCGGAGTCGGGCGTTTAGTTAATTATTTCTCAGGTAGATGAATTTCGGCAATCATACATCGGGCAGAGCCCCCACCGCAGGACTCTATCATATCCAAATCAAAATGCATGATTTCGGCATAATCTTCCAGTTCATCTTGTTGGGAACGAGTCAGGCTTCGGTATGCCCGAGTGGACATTATTAATAACCGTGTGCCGTTGGTCTTGGATACCAAGAGCATGTTTCCCGCGAACTCAGTCATTTGGGCAAGTGAAATCTCGATAATGTGTTTTCCACTTTTTTCAAGAATGTCCTTTACGGCCAGTCGTTCGTCGAGATTGCCAATCGCTTCCAAACATACCACAGCGAAGGTATTTCCGATACACATCATCACATTGGTATGGTAGATGGGAAGGCCTTTCTGATCTGTTGCATGAAACGTTACCACTTTGTACCCATTCATTTGTTTTGCCCAGGCAGCCAAAACATCGGGGTGGGTGCGAGAGGAAAGGCAAGCGTAGGCAATGCGGTGCATCCGATCGAGCACTAGACTACCTGTTCCTTCCAAAAACTTATTTTCTTGCTCAAAATGACTGAAATCCAACACCACATCGACATGAAAATCTTTTTGTAGGGATTGGATGATATCCATGCGTCGTTCGGCACGACGGTTGGTAGCTTCCATAGGATACAAGACGACTTTCCCGCTATGGTGAAACGAGACCCAGTTATTAGGAAAAATACTATCCGGTGAATAGGAGTCCGCAACATCATCGAAAACAAGGACTCGAACCCCAGCCGCTTGCAGTCGTTCTGCCATTTCATTGAACTCCCTCAAAGCGTCAGCTTGGGTCAGCGAGGATTGAAGGGCTTGAGCTTCTGGATTTTGGAATGCATTTGAAACGGCGGTTTCTGCATTAAATTTAAACTGAACCGGCCGAATCATTAATAGATTACATGTGGCTTGAGCTTGGATCATACGCCTTAGGATTTTTGCTAATTTACTTAATTTTTTTTAGGCATCTAAATTTGAACGAAGAATTGGCATGCTCATGCAATGCGACCCCCCACGAGCTCTAGACAACTCGGCTGAGGGTAAAAGAATGATGCAATCTTCGAGGGTTTCGGTATCCCAAGTCCCATTTTCTAAATGTTGAATAGCATCTTTTGCCAAAACAGTCTTAAAACCGGCGGCTCGAAATGCCTCGGATGTTTTGTCATTTCGGTCATAACCGATCGCGACTCCTTCTTTGATCACGAGTAAATTACAGGAGTCCGTCCATTGCTCTCGCGCGCCATAGGGAAACTCATTATTTCCAGAATACACAAAAGTGACAGGATCCGTACATTTAAGGTCTTTTTCGGAAATATTAGTCAGGAGATCCTCCAGATTTTCAAAGGATCGGTGTTTAATTTCTCCACTTTCTTTGTAAAACTGTTTGATCAATAGGTCTTCATGTGTGGGTTTTTGACCAAGCTCATCCCAGACCATATCCCGCCGGGCTTGATCGTTGGTTCGACCTAATGAACCTAGTAAAACCCAAACGTTGCGTTTGATTTGCGTAAAAATAGTGTCGATATGCATGTAGTCTCGCTTGGCTGGGATCTTCAAAAGAGTCACTTTTTGCACGACATCTTTTTCAAACAACTTTTTCATTACCTGCCTGCCTGCCTCGACGGAGGTTCTTTCTGAGATACCGATCAGCAAATGATTCGGAGCGACCATCATGACATCTCCCCCTTCCAGTGTATCCACGCGGTGAAATTGCTCCTCCTCGGGTAATAAAAAGTGGTCTTCGTCTTCCTCGATCTCAATGATTTTCCCTCGAAGCTCCTCAAATAAAGGATGGTTAAAAAAGATGTACTTCGCCAACAAGGATTCACGGGAGCGAGCCAACCGAGCTGGTTTATTTAACAAAAGGTGATCATTGATTTGAATGCCTATGTCGCGCGTGAAAATAAGGTTGGGAACCGGTGGAAAAAACATTTCTCCCGCTTCCGAAATGCCGGTAATCAATAACTTGGCTAATTCACGGGAGGAAAATGCCAAAAATTGTTGGGTCTCCACATAAGAACATTCTTCGATAGCTCCGACCGCCGCGACCAACGTCATTTTCACATGTGGGTCATCTAACACCTCTGTTAACAATTTTTCAAATTCAATCACCTTCGAAGAATTGAAATAATTGGGATGAGAAGGTTTGAAAAAGGATCGCGAGGTATCAGCCTCAATTTCAGCTAATTTACCTTTTATCTTTTCGGGATCGAGGAAATACAATAATAACTTTACGTAGTAATCATACTCGTGCCGTCTCATCGTATCCAAGTGAACAATATCTTCAAATAACCAATCTTGGGCTTTGGAGGGTACAACTTTTCCGAGTCCGCTGTCTGGGGAATGGATAATCAACCTTTTTAACCTAGCTACTTCAGATGAGACAAAAAAGGATTTTTCCCCTTCTGGGGACTGATATGTATAAGAAACCATGAATATTTAATTTGGGATGTAACAATGCTACCTAGTTGAAAAACCAGACGTTACATAAACCCAAACTGCGCCATGAAAAAGAGCAGACAGAGTAGAAAGGCAATGGCGAAGGATGTCATGGTGAAAAACCTTTACTTATTGCAAAAGTATCATTTTTTATGACATTTCCAAGAGGATCCGTTATTTCTTCTTATTCTTCAACCAAATAACCTCTGGGTATGCTTTCATCTCTTTGTTAAGAATGGGAATACTCTGACGACCTCGTTGAAATGATCCGAGAAAAATATCCTGGTCGCCATCTCGATCCAGATCAGCTACATCCATAACCATCCAATTGCCCCACTTAGACATTGGAAAAGTAAAAGGTTGAAATGCATTGGGTTTTGTTTGGGATAATAGTATAAATCCGGGGGAATCACTTTCCGTAATGGGAGCATAAAAAGCGGATACGGCCAAATCAGGAAGTCCGTTTTGATCAAAATCAGCCACTTGAGTTTTGGTAGCTCCGTAGAGTGGGTAGAAAAATTTCTTTTTAAAACCTTTAGAACCTAGGTTTTCAAATATGTACACCCCATGATACGGTTTCAATGAGTTGGAATAATCGCCATTATCCCCATTCGTATACACAATATCAGGCTTACCGTCTTGGGTTACGTCGACATATTGAAAATGGCTTGAACCATAAACCGGTGGAAATTCCAACCAAACTTTCTCCTCAAATTGTCCTCTCCCTTGATTTATAAAAGCGACAATTGACTCCTTCCCTTGCGTAAACAGCACAAGAATATCCAACAACGAATCTCCGTTTACATCTGCTAAAACTGTATTTCGAGCCCCTGCTTGGGGTTTAATTAATTGCATAACTCCTGATTTCCCATCTCGCCAAGAAAGATGGCCTGTTTCAAATCCAAAACTACAGATGACAGCGTCGGGAATTTGATCTCGATTAAGATCTCCCCAGGTCATATCGACAGGACGTTGAAGCTTAGTGGCGAGGGGTTCGGTATCTTTAATGAAAAGGTTGTTGTAGGACCAAAGCTCACCTTCAAATCGGTCATTGGGTTCCATTTGACCCATTTTTAAACCCATCCAATGGTCATTTTGCCAGGTCATATCGGAGACGGGTCCTAATATGGGCACTAATCTTTTTTCTTTGAATTGTTCATTTAAAATCAAAAGTGAATTATTTCGCTTGGCGATAAACAATTCTTTTTCAGTAGGATGGACTTTAAGGGAGGTAACCTGAGGGGGCATGGTCAAGGTTACGGGTAAAATCACGGTTTCAAAGTTTGGAAGCTCCGGTAGGGCCGGAAGGTGTTTCGGTTGCTCCAGCGGTTTCTCTGGAGCCGAGCTTAGATAGAATTGTTGAATTTTTTCCCAGTCTTCTGGCGATACAACTGGGCGTTCCGGATAGAGCCCTGATGCCAAAATATGCTTAATTTCTTCTTCCGTTCTCCCCATAAATTGATTGACCCAATTCCCCATGCCCAAGCGAGTCGCCATGGCAGGAAGAACAGCTTGGCTCCACGAGGCTTTATCGAGTAAGGAGGGTTCAGGATAAACGTGACATCCCCCGCAATGGATTTTGGCGAGTTCTTGTCCAGACAGGTCGGTCGTTTCTGGAGGGGAATTTTCATTGGAAGTCGTGGACGAACCACATCCCCAAACTAAAAGACAAACCGAAATGGCGAGTAACCTTTTAAACATACACAAACGAGCTGGTAAAAGGCCTCAAAGAAATAAAAAAAGAAGGATACTACCAATTTATTCTGGGTCTGTCAAACAGATTACCGCCTGATGGCAAATTCCACCGATAGGCGGATTGAACTTGGCAACCTTAATGGTTACTTTTCCTTGAGAAAAATAGGATCGAATGTCGCATAAGATCGATTCGGCGACCGACTCAAGAAGTTTGTGCTGTTGATTCATGACCCGAGAAACGGATGCATAAATTTGTTCGTAGTTAATGGTTTGTACCAGATCATCGGTACGACCCGCCGAACGAATATCCCAGTCCACTTGAACATCAACGACATACCGATTGCCTATTTTTTGTTCTTCCTCATAAAACCCATGGTAGGCAAAGAATTCCATTCCTTGCAAGGCGATATAACTCATATCTTAGAGGTTGTCAAAAAATGAACCTGTATTTTGGTCTTTTTTTCGATGCTTGAGGAGTTCTTCAAGTCGAGAGGTATCCCCTTCTTTTTTGGCTTTCCCATTCAACTTTTGCTCTGACTGCATGTTTGCTCGGATATTGGAGATGATGGTGTTGGTTCGATCCTCGTAGTCAATGACAACCGATTTTTTCGGACTGGTCACCACTTGTGGAGTCGCCGTGGCAATGGGTGTGATCTCTTCCTCTGCCACCAAAGAAATCTCGGACGGGCTAGATTTACCACCACTTAGTGCCAATGCATCTTGTGTCCAAGCATAAATATCCAATTCATCGTTTCCAACTCCTTTTTTGTGAAGGAATTCAAATATTTTGTAAGCAGGCAGACAAGATAGCGCCCGATAGGTGGTGATCCCTGAGTCGATCAGGGCTTGTTGAATTTCTGGAGTTATACCCGTGATTACGGTAAAATCATCGTATAGTGACTTTTCTTCCTCCATTGCGGGGCTTGATTGCTCAATGGCAGCTTCGGCTTTCAGGTTCGCCAAAATATGCTCAGCCAAAGCCGATTCAGTAGTCTCTACAACTCCCAGAGGAATTTCCTCCTCAAGTACGGTGGGGATATCCGAATCACCCACATTGCCGGAGGGCTCTTCCTCGAAAGTTTCTTCCGCTTCCAAATCCTCGGGTATGGATTGAACCGGTTCTTCCATTTGAACCAATACCGGTGGCGTGATGGGAGCACTACTTTGTTGCGGTTCCGGTGTATAGGTTGGTATTGTGATGTCAAACGATTCCACGTGCTCGAGCGTGGTATTGGCGAGGGTCTTGAGTTGAACTAATAAATTGTTACGGTAGTGCTCCAATGTCCGGCAATTTCGCTCGAGGTCTTGAATTTCATTGGAGATTCCTTCTTTACGTTGGTGGATTTCCTTTTCAGTTTCCTCTTTCAGGCGCTGCGATTCTGCATAGGCCTCAGTTAAGATCTGTTCCGATTTTGAAGCGGCTTCCTGCAAAGCTTTCTCCGCTTGTAAATTGGCTTGTTCGGTGATCATGTTGCCAGTATCTTCAGCCGTTTTAAGGGTCTTAATAAGGGTCATTTGGATTTCCCGAAATTTGGCAGCCTCTTTTTCTGCCATGTCCAACTGCATTCGCAACATGATACTTTCGTTCACGATGCGTTCCCATTCTAATGATAAATTACCTAAAAAAGCATCCACCTCCTCGATGCTATAACCGCGGAAGTTGGTCTTATCGAACTGTTGATTTCGTATCTCGAGAGGCGTGATTTTCATAGGAAGGCACTTCTTATTGGGACTTTTAGTAAAGCAAATATATTGAAACTTAGCTTAGTATCTATAAAAATCCAGTTGAACTTAGTATTTTTTTATCAATCGACAAAACTTAAGAACTCAATAATTGTATAGACCAATGGGAAAGTGTTCGATCATCACTGGCTGAGATGAATTCCCAAGTCCCTGGGAGCCATGAAATGGCATTAACAGAGGTTCCGTGGGCCATAAATCGTCCTTTATCAATTACCTTAACGAGTTGACAACTGGGTAAATCCCAGATTTTGATAGACTTATCCATACTGCCGGTAGCCAGCCATCGACCGTCCGAGCTGATGGATGCGGTATGAATCCCATACATATGAGCTGGTATCGACTGAAGCAACTCGGGGTGATGGGAAACTTGCCAGCTTTTTATTTTGGCATCTCGGGAGACGGAATACAAGACTTTTTCTTTGGAGTCGAATGCTAAATCGAACACCGTACCTTCGTGGGCTAGCCAGTCGGAGTTGAGGGAGGAGTCAACTAAGTTGTATCCTCGAATGTGGTGGTCCGAGCTACCTATCCAAACATAATCTGACGTGGGGTGAAGTACTAGACTACGAATGCGTTGTTGGCTAACTTGCCAGACAGACAAGACCTCCCCTGAAGCTGCATCGCACTGAATGGCGCGTCCATGGCCATCACCAATAAGAACATGGCATGAATTCCCTTGGATGGCATAAATCGAGACAGAACCCAAAGGTATGGTTTTCCAGACTTTCCATTCATGGAGATCAATAATTACAATTCCTTCAAAATTGTGCCCAATCCAGAGTCGATTTCGTTCTAGGTCCAACCACAAGGCATACACAGAATGGGCCATTTTGGCGACTAATTTCCCTAGATCTGGGTGTTTAGTTTGCCATAGAACCACCTGACCATCGCCACTACCGGATATAAAACTACCCAGATCTGGGCCTGGAATGACAGTATACACGGCATCTCGATGGCCTGTATAGGTTTCTAACTTTTCAACATGTAATTTTGGCCGAATCATAACTAACTGGTCGATATGCCCATTTTTGAGACAAAATGGATTGATGAGAAAGTTCCCGTTTTTATTTGGAAAACCGAAGAAAGTAATTTGGATCCCGATGTGCTTTCGCTTGGTCCAAGGCAACGAGAACAATGGCATGGACGTCAATTGCTTGACTATGCAGCATCTATCTTGGGTCTTTCCATGTCGAAATTAACGAAAGATGCATTCGGAAAACCCTATTTTGCGGATACTTCTTGGGAGTTTTCCTTAACTCATACCAAGTCGTTTATCGCCGTTGTTTTTCATCCAGACCAGCCAGTTGGCATTGATTTGGAAAGGCCCCAACCTAAGATCGAGAAAGTTTTGCCTCGTATTTGCACACCTCAGGAAATTGAATGGGCGGCAAAAGATCCCATCAAATCTTGCTTTTTGTGGTCAGCCAAAGAGGCCATGTACAAATTATATGGGAAACGATCTGTGAATTTCAAGGAAAATCTAGAGGTTGCGTCCGAGCATCAAGGGGAAATCAACATGCCAGAAGTGCATTTAGCTGTTCGGTTTGTCTCCTACACGAAGGTAATTCCTGATCATGTATTGGTCGTAGCCTTGCTCCAATAGTCAGTAAAAAAGAAGAGTCGATTGCTCGACTCCTCCATGTTACGAAAGCTTTTGAATCATTCTTTCTTCCACATAGGTCTGAAGTGCCTCATTTTTTATTTGAGAGATGACATCCCCCGCGAAAGCCAGAAGTTGCAATCGGATGGCTTCGGCTTTTGAAATTCCCCGGGATTGCATGTAAAAAATAACTTCATCGTCGAGCTGTCCGGTGGTTGTTCCATGTGAACACTTCACATCATCAGCCCAAATTTCAAGCTGAGGTTTGGTATTCATGGTCGCGCTATCAGATAGAACCACGTTCCGACAGTTTTGGTAAGCGTTGGTTTTTTGTGCGTCTTCTCGTACAAAAATCTTTCCATTGAATACCCCGGTCGACTGATCGTTTAGGATCCCTTTGTACAATTCATTGGATTGAGAATGCGGCTTTAAGTGATCCACCAGCGTGTGATTGTCCACATGCTGACGTTTGTTAGGAATATACAGACCGTACATGAAGCCATCGATGTGAGAGCCATCTACGGCCAGATGCAAGTTATTCCGTGTGAATTGCCCATCCAATGTAATTGTCGCGGAGTAACAATAACTTTCATCTGCTTGATGAACTTCCGTGGTACCGATATGGTAACTTTGGTCGGTACCTTCTTGAATTTTGTAGTATTGGATCTGGGACTTTTTACCTAAAAAAATCTCAGTACAAGCATTAGAAAAACCGGGATTTTCACCCACTGTATCGAAATGCTCGACGAGTTGAACTTCAGATTGCTCTCCCACCACGATTAAATGCCGTGTTTGCGCCATGACAGCATCTTGGGAGGCATCGGTGATTTGTCGAATCAAAACGGGTACCTCTAGATGGGTTCGGTCGGCCACACGGATCACAACACCATCCTGGGAATAGGCGGTATTGATGGCAGTGAAGTAATCGACCTCATCTCGAGAAAGTTGGCCAAAATGTGAGGATAAAATTTCTGAATTTTCCTCCCGCGCTTCGGCCAAGGTTTGAATGGTGATTTTTCCATTGGCTCCGCTTAGATCGGACAAGCTAGCCATAAATTGACCATTGACAAATGTCAGTACCGGCCCACCCAATGATGGAAATCCCCGATGTTCCAAATGAGAAGCCACGGTTACCAAACTTCCTGTAGTTTGAGTAAATGGATGTTTGATCCATTTGGCTACAGATGAATATTTCCACTCTTCATGTTTGGTGGTTGGGATGCCTAGTTTTTCGGCAGAATTCCGTGCTTTCTCGCGGGCTCCCTCTAAAATTTGATCCGATTGACAAAGAGCTACTATGGGATCTTGCATAACACTAGTTTCGTTCATAACCAAAGTCGTAAATTAAGGATTAAGCGGGTGCATTTTCTTGTGAATCCACCTCGGCTTTGATCCAATCGTACCCTTTTTCCTCCAGTTCAAGGGCAAGTTCTTTGGTACCTGACTTCACGATTCTTCCTTTATAAAGGACATGGACGTAATCTGGAACAATGTAATCCAATAATCTTTGGTAGTGAGTCACAACTACAAAAGACCGATTTCCATCCTTCAGTTGGTTTACACCGTCGGCCACAATACGGAGTGCATCGATGTCGAGGCCCGAGTCTGTTTCATCTAGGATACACAAACTTGGCTCCAACATAGCCATCTGAAAAATTTCGTTTCGCTTTTTTTCACCGCCTGAAAACCCTTCATTCAAAGAGCGGCGCAGGAGCTGGTCATCAATCTGCACCATTTTGGCTTTTTGTTTGGTGAGTTTAAGGAACTGTGCCGCATCCAAGGCGTCCTCTCCTTTGTATTTGCGAATCTGATTGATGGCGGTTTTCAGAAAATTCACAGTGGTAACCCCTGGAATTTCAACCGGGTATTGAAAAGCTAGGAACACGCCTTCGGCTGCTCTTTCTTCAGGTGCTAGATCCAGTAAATCTTTGCCATTGAACTCCACCTCTCCACCTAGGATTTCGTAATCTTCCCGACCTGCCAGAACCGAGGCCAATGTGGATTTACCTGAGCCATTGGGCCCCATGATGGCGTGGATTTCACCAGGCTTTATCTCTAAATTTATACCATTCAAGATTTGCTTTTCTTCAACTCTTGCTTGTAGATTACTGATTTTCAGCATTATTTTAAGATCTATATTATGAATAAGAAACAGGAATGAGTTTCGGCCCGCAAAAATACAAGGATTCTTTTGGGATTCCGAACGAATCGGGGTAGAATCCACCGGACTGTGGAGGTATAACTTAAAATTGATGGGCCTTGTTCCCGATACATATAGATAATACCTATATTTTTTCAAAAGTGAACTTCATGTTTTTCAGACGAATACGGCTAATTCTGGGGTGAATTGGCAATAATTCCTGAAATATTTCCTTACTTTGTGGCGAAAAATCCATAGATTCTTCTAAGAATATTGATTTTTTGAGTTTTATTTTAACTCTACCAATTTTTTACTCAACTATTATTCGCTAAGCTATGAGTCAAATCGTTCGCGTGCATGCTCGTCAAATCCTCGATTCTCGGGGTAACCCAACTGTTGAAGTCGATATCATGACCGATAGCGGCTTTTTAGGCCGTGCGGCCGTGCCTTCAGGTGCTTCAACAGGTATCCATGAAGCTGTGGAACTTCGGGATGACGATGCATCAGTATATGTAGGAAAAGGTGTATTGAAAGCCGTAAAAAACGTAAATGAAACCATTGCCGAGGCGTTATTGGGCATGAACGTTTTTGAGCAGAATCTAATCGATCAAACCATGATCGCATTGGATGGTTCAACCAATAAGGGTGTTTTAGGTGCCAACGCCATCTTGGGTGTTTCGTTGGCAGTTGCCAAAGCCGCCGCTCAGGAGGCTGGGTTGCCATTGTTCCGTTACTTAGGTGGGGTGAACGCAAATACCTTGCCCGTTCCGATGATGAACATCATGAACGGAGGTGCGCATGCAGATAATTCCATTGATTTTCAAGAATTCATGGTCATGCCTGCCAAAGCTGATACATTTTCTGAATCATTGCGGATGGGCACGGAGGTGTTCCATGCATTGAAAAAAGTATTGAAAGGAAAAGGTTATTCAACAAATGTAGGTGATGAAGGTGGATTTGCGCCTAACATCGGTTCCAATGAAGAAGCGATAGAAATCGTTTTAACAGCGATTGAAAAAGCAGGGTACAAACCGGGTGAGGATATTTTCATTGCCATGGATGCCGCTTCCTCAGAATTTTACGATGCCAAAACAGGCTTGTACACATTCAAGAAGTCCAGTGGCAAACAAATGACCAACATGGAGCTTGCCGCCTATTGGAACGAATGGGTTACCAAATACCCGATCATTTCTATTGAAGACGGTATGGCCGAAGATGACTGGGCAGGTTGGGCAGAATTAACTCGTTTAGCGGGGAACCGTTGCCAGCTGGTAGGTGACGATTTATTCGTAACCAATGTCAAACGTTTACAGGAGGGTATCGATCAAAACATCGCCAATGCGATTTTAGTAAAGGTAAATCAAATTGGTTCCTTGACCGAGACCATCGATGCCGTAAATCTTGCTCATCGGAATAAATACAAGAGCGTGATGTCACATCGCTCGGGTGAAACAGAAGATGCTACAATCGCAGACCTAGCGGTTGCATTGAATACGGGTCAGATCAAAACTGGTTCTGCCTCACGTTCCGATCGGATGGCCAAGTACAATCAATTAATACGGATTGAAGAAGAATTGGGAGATTCAGCTTATTTCCCGGGATTGAAATTCTAAAGTGATTTCATCCAAAAAAAAACCATCGACAGGTTCGATGGTTTTTTTTATTCAATTTTTCTGTAAGGTTAATTGCTTCATAATTTCTTTGAACCAGACGGTAAATCGTTCAGGATACGTTTGAATCTCCCGCTGGATATCCTCAAACGTCATCCATCGAAAATCAGCTACCTCCTCAGGATTCACTACGAAAGAATCGTCATAACGCCCGATGAACACATGGTCTATTTCATGCTCAATTAAGTTATGATCTAATTCCGCTTGATACCGAAATTTAAATTGGAATTCGAGCGGGCAGTCAAATCCCATTTCTTCTTGCAGGCGTCGATGGATCGCGGCTTCCATGTCCTCACCAACATTGGGGTGGCCACAACACGTGTTCGTCCACAAGCCACCCGAATGGTATTTATGAAATGCTCTTTGATGAATCAGCCATTCTCCTTGCCCATTGTGAACCAAAATGGAGAATGCTCTATGCAATTGACCCGACTGGTGTACCGCAAGCTTTTCTCCTTCCCCAATAATTTCATCGAGATCGTTCACCAATGGTATGTAAATATCAGTAGCTACCATATACGAAATACGCCTTTTTACTCACTAACCCATCCTTGGTAGATTCTGTTTCAATTTTTCGTGCAAATTATCTAATTTGCTGAAAAATAATGCTCCATGCGAGTTTACCGAACGACCCGAGGGATTGTCATTCAAGCGCAAGGACAGTTTTACCTTTCCAAACATACCGACTGGGATCAATTTGTTTCGAGATCTGATTTGTTTTTTTCGGTAGCTCGGGAAATTCAATTTCTCAGACCTGATCCGGGGTATTGGGATTACATTCGAAATTTTTCGCTGCCTGCCATTGGAAGCCAAGAAATTTGGACACTTCAAGATCACCCCCAGCTCTTGTCAACGGCTAGCCGATGTTGCAATCAAGAGGATTCCTTGCGGAGACTAAATATCGCCAATGGTAATGCCGGAATTGCGTTTTTGTTGAATCCTCAAGGAAAAATGCAAGGCCTTACGCTGGTCCATATTTTAATGGATACCATGGGATATCCTTATCAAGATCATTGTTCTATTGGGCCTTGCCTTTGGATTCCCGAACCCGACAAGCCTCTTTCTTGGCAAATCATGACCCAGGTGATGAGAGAAAACGTGATCGTATCCCAAATTCAACAATCCATTTCCTGGCAGATTCCTCCGCTTCTCACGCATTTTTGGAGTCAACAACGATTTTCAATTGGAATGTACCTCATTCAAACCCAGACCATCCTCTCGGACCTTCAAGCCGGTGATCGCTTGAAAACTACTTTGGCCCAAATGGGAAGCCTACTCAATCGTGTAACCACCTAATTCATTTACTCAATACCCACAGAATATACCATGAACCTCACAGGACAACAACTCATCGGTTTTTCCATTACCTCTTCCAGCACCTTGGCTTTTCAAGCGCATTCACCCACCACAGGGGAAACATTACCTACCTTGTTTTACCAGGCGACCGCTTCAGAGGTTGAACATGCCGTTTCATTGGCTCAAAAGGCATTTTTAACTTTCCAGTCGATCGACGGTAAAAAACGAGCTAACTTCCTCCATGCCATTGCTCAAGGCATTTTGGACTTGGGCGATGCACTTTTGGATCGCTACGTCGCCGAGACCGGGTTGCCCAGAGGTCGTGCTGAGGGCGAAAGAGGCAGAACCATTAATCAAATCAGAGCCTTTGCTCAGTCAATAGAAAAGGATGATTGGCGACGAATCCAACTCGATCCCGCGCAACCGGATCGAACTCCTTTGCCAAAACCTTCCTTAGTTTCCTGGGAAAATGCACTTGGTCCCGTAGTGGTCTTTGGGGCATCGAATTTCCCTTTGGCATTTTCCGTAGCAGGAGGCGACACCATTGCTGCACTAGCGGCAGGTTGCCCGGTTCTTTTCAAAGCGCATCCTGCCCATCCCGGCACCTCGGAAATGGTCGGTCGAGTCATTCAACAAGCCGCTCAAGAACATGCACTTCCTGAAGGCGTATTCTCCATGCTTGTCGATCCGAGTTTTGCAACAGGAAGCCAGTTGGTACAACACCCTGCAATTTGTGCCGTGGCGTTTACTGGTTCATTCCGTGGAGGAAAAGCCCTTTTTGACTTGGCGGCCAATCGGCCAAAACCAATACCTGTGTATGCTGAAATGGGGAGTATTAATCCTGTTTTTTTATTTCCGACACCATCTAATCAGGAAAATGAACTGTTTGCACAAGGGTATGTCGACTCCCTAATCCTTGGAACTGGGCAATTTTGTACCAATCCGGGTGTCTTATTTGTAAGCAAGGACAGTCCGGTAATCCGTTTGATTCAAGAAAAAATTACCGTGTCTCATGGCGGTGCCATGCTGACGGTGGATATTCAGAAACGATATGAGCGATCCATCAAAGATTGGAAGAAACACGTTGCTTTGTTAGGTACAGGCCAGCGGGTTGATCCAGAGCGAATGGTACTTCCCCATGTATTCCTAACGGATTGGACGTCCTATTCCCAAAAGAAAAATTTACATGAGGAGGTATTTGGCCCTTCCGGACTAATTGTCACCGTCCAAGATACTTCCGAGTTTTTAGAAATTGCAGAACACATGGAAGGGCAGTTGACGGTATCGCTGCATGGAACAGCTGACCAGTTAGCCTCCAGTTTAGAACTCATCCAACTTCTTAAGGAAAAAGCAGGACGTTTGGTATTCAATGGTTTCCCGACGGGTGTCGAGGTATCCCCAGCCATGGTCCATGGCGGGCCATTTCCAGCCACAACAGATAGCCGGTCTACCTCGGTTGGCTTAAATTCCATTTACCGTTTCACTAGACCAGTTTGCTTTCAAAATGCCCCCATGCTATGCCTTCCGACGTTCATTCAACTCAAATTGCAAAACACATGAATTTAAAGCTAAAAGAAAAAGTCATCTTGGTTTCTGGAGGTGCCCGGGGGATAGGCCAAGCCATTGTGCATCAATTGGCCTTAGAAGGAGCCTATCCTGTGATCATTGACCGGGAGGCAGAGGAGAGCCAACGTACCTTGGATGTCCTTCAGGCGGCTGGAGGCTTTGGTATATCGATTGCCGTGGATCTTCAAGACCCGTTGGCAGCCAACGAAGTCATTTCAAAAACGGTTCAGACCTTTGGCCGAATCGACGGTTTAGTCAACAATGCGGGTATCAATGACCTCGTCGGTCTACAAGAAAACGGGGGGTATCAATCCTTCATCGACTCTTTACACCGAAATGTTATCCATTATTATCTCCTAGCCCATGAGGCCATTGGCTATTTAAAACAAACGAAGGGAGTAATTTTAAATATTTTATCCAAAGTTGCAGAAACTGGCCAAGGGAGGACATCAGGGTATGCCGCTGCTAACGGCGCTCGCTTTGCCTTGACGCGTGAGTGGGCTACAGAACTAGCTCAAGATGGTATTCGGGTGAATGGATTGGTGGTAGCAGATTGCCTAACTCCGATGTATGAGGAGTGGCTAAAAGGAAACCCTCAATTGGATAGGCAGAAAATTGAAAATCGAATCCCACTCGGCCATCGTTTCACCACGCCGGAAGAAATTGCCCAAACTGCTGTTTTCCTTCTTTCCTCTAAAGCCAGCCATATTACCGGGGAATTTTTACACGTGGATGGAGGGTATGTACATCTCGATCGAGCATTGAGCGCCCCAAAACTATAAAAAAAACGGAGTCCATCTTTTCTATAAGATGGACTCCGTTTTATCAGAGCTCCTTATTTAAATCCAGTTAAGAGTACGACAAAGGCCTACCAAATCTTTATCATTCACTTCTTTTATTTGATCGGCCAGTTCTAAAAACTGATCGTAGGTAGTATCCAACTGAGACTTGTCTAACCGAACACCCAATAGCTCGAGCCGATGCTTCAAAGCATGTCGACCTGATCTGGCTGTCAAAACGATATCCGATTTATCGACACCTACCTCTTGCGGTGTCATAATTTCATAGTTTTCAGAATGTTTTAAAAAGCCATCTTGATGGATTCCTGACGAGTGAGCAAAGGCATTCCGACCCACAATCGCTTTGTTCGCCTGTACTGGCATCCGCATGGTCCGGGACACCAAATGACTGATAGGCGTTAACATTTCACTTTGAATTTGGGTATAAAATCCTAAATCCTTGTGTACTTTAAGGGTCATGGCCACTTCTTCCAGCGATGTATTGCCTGCTCGTTCCCCAATTCCGTTGATCGTGACCTCTACTTGCCGGGCCCCCGCCCGGATCCCCGCGATGGTGTTGGCAGTGGCCATTCCTAAATCGTTGTGATTATGCATCGACAAAATCGCTTTGTCTACATTTGGAACATGATTCATCAAGTAGTCAATGCGATCGTACATTTGGTGGGGTAATACATACCCGGTTGTATCGGGAAGGTTGACGACCGTTGCACCCGCCGCGATAACGGCTTCGGTTAAACGGGCCAGAAACTCCAAATCCGCCCGACCGGCATCCTCTGCATAGAACTCGACATCTTCTACAAACTGGCGGGCATATTTTACTGCCTCTACCCCCCGAGCTAATATTTCGTCCCGATTGGAATTGAATTTGTATTTGATATGGATATCAGACGCTCCAATGCCCGTATGTATACGGGGCCGACGAGCCTTTTTCAGTGCTTGGGCTGCGACCTCAATATCATTTTTAACTGCCCTTGTCAAGCCACAAACGGTAGCATTCTCAACGGCAAGTGCCACAGCTTCCACGGATCGAAAGTCACCGGGACTCGACACCGGAAAGCCGGCCTCAATGACATCAACGCCCAGCCGATCCAGCTCTTTGGCGATCATGACTTTTTCATCAATGTTTAATTGACATCCCGGAACTTGCTCTCCGTCTCGGAGGGTCGTATCAAATACATAAATGCGTTCACTCATAGGTTTGCAACCGATTTATAGATTGTGGTTTACAGTTTGTTTAAACAAAGTTACAAGAAATTAAATTGGCTTCCGGCATCGTTGCCGAAATCGGAATAATATGCCAAGACCCACGGAATAAACTGAAATTTTATTCTGCAAGTCTGCTTTAATATTTTTACTTTTGCACGGTTTCCTAGCCAAAAACAAATACCTTTTCCCTTATGAACAAAAAAACCAAAATAGTGGCCACGGTTGGTCCGGCATCCGAAAGTGAAGAAATGTTGTTGGCCCTTGCCAAAGCCGGAGTCAATGTGTTCCGATTAAATTTCTCACATGGTTCTCATGAGGAACATTTGCAACGGATCGAACGCATTCGGAAAATAAACCAAGAGCATGGCTTTCGAGTGGCCATACTTCAAGATTTACAAGGTCCAAAAATTCGGGTGGGATTGATGGAAAATGGCAACGAAGGTGTTATGCTCCATGCCGGCCAATCCTTTACCTTTACCAACGATGATATTATTGGAAATGCCTCCCGCGTGACAACTCCTTACAAAGGAATGTTCCGCGACGTCAAGGTAGGTGAGCGCATTCTTATGGATGATGGAAAGCTCGAAGTACGGGTTACGGGGGTTGATATCGAAAAACAAGAAGTATTCACTGAAGTCGTTTACGGTGGACTACTTAAGCAAAAGAAAGGGGTCAATTTACCCAATACCGCGATTTCTCAAGACTCTGTCACGGAGAAAGATTGGGAAGATCTTAAATTCGGCATTGCCCATGGCGTTGATTGGATCGCTTTATCCTTTGTCCGAACTGCCGATGAAATCATTCGGATCAAGGAGTACATCAAAGCCCAGGGAAGCCATGCTAAAGTAATTGCCAAGATCGAAAAGCCGGAGGCTGTTGCCAACATGGTATCCATCATCGAGGCAACTGATGGCATTATGGTGGCTCGTGGTGACTTGGGTGTTGAAATGCCGTCAGAGGAGGTGCCATTAATTCAAAAAGAGCTTGTAGCTAAATCACATGAAGCCGGCAAACCTGTTATTGTGGCTACCCAGATGCTCGAAAGTATGATCGACAATCCACGTCCTACACGTGCCGAAGTTGGCGATGTGGCCAATGCGGTTCTGGATGGTGCCGATGCCGTGATGCTTAGCGGAGAAAGTGCTGCTGGTAAATACCCAGTCCTTGCCGTCGAGACCATGGCCAAAACCATACTCCAAGTCGAGCAATTAGGCGACCCTTCTGTTCTATATTTCCGTCACCATACTCGGGTAACTCTACCCACCTACCAGTCTAAAGACCGTGACAACGACAATGTGATCGTGGTTGGGTGTCGTCTCGCCCGGGATTTACAAGTGCAAGCGATCATTGGCATTACCTCATCTGGGTATACGGCCACGAGGCTTTCTCACCATCGCCCTAAAGCTACCATTTATATTTTTACCTCCAACCCGGTTTTAGTAACTCAGCTTAGCCTATATTGGGGTGTCGAAGTATTCCCTATCGAAGCCCTCGGCGACTACACCACTGGTGATATTGTGGATATAACCAAAGATTTCCTTGTTAAAGAGGGTAAACTTTCAGCAGGAGACAAGTACATCAATATGCTTTCTGTGCCTGTACTGAAAGATAATCGAACCAACACGGTACGCCTAGGTAACGTTTAATAAAACGCATGGATACGAAAGGGCATGGGATTTCCTGTGCCCTTTCGTTGTTTTGAACATTTCTGAAAAGTTTTCCGTTCTTACCCCAAATCGCACATCTATTTTACATGGGACGTACCACGGGATTCTTCATTTTTCTCTCCATTTTAGGCCTCATAGATTTCTATCTATATGGTGTATTAAAAAGTTTTATCCGCCAAAGCTGGCCAGCCTTCCAAAAGGCGTTCCCATGGGTATTTTGGAGTATCCCAGTAGTGTCCTTATCCATAATTATTCTGGTATTTTGGATTTATCCGGGCGTGGTTTCTCCCAAAGTTCGAAATTTCTTGGTTACCGCTGCATTCATCCTCTACACTGCCAAATTCTTGATGACATTGGTATTGTGGATAGGTGAAATCTGGCGCTTTGTTCAGTATGCTGGCCAATACATTGTCAAACGGGGCTTTTCCTCCCAAAGCACCTCGCTGGAATCCCCTACCATCCCCAGATCAGCCTTCCTTACACAAGCAGCATTGGCACTGGGAGCCACTCAAGTGGGTACCATGACTTGGGGAATTCTATCTGGAGCGCACGATTACCGAGTTCGCCGAGTTAACTTACATTTACCCAACCTTCCGAAATCATTTGAAGGGATGACCATTGCCCAAATTTCGGACATTCATACCGGAAGCTTTTTTAATAAACGGGCCGTTCAAGGTGGGATCGATATGTTGATGGCCACTAAACCAGATGCGGTATTTTTCACAGGAGACCTCGTGAACAATGAAGCCAAAGAAGCTACACCCTATATCCCGCTATTTTCTCAAGTGAAAGCACCTTTGGGTGTTTACAGTGTTTTGGGGAATCATGATTATGGAGATTACAAAGACTGGGGAAGCCTAGAAGCCAAAAGACAAAATCTTCAGGACATGAAACGCGTGCACGGATTACTAGGTTGGAAATTACTGGAAGATACCCACCATAAACTTCAAGTTGCCGGTGATCAAATCGGGATTCTTGGGATCCAAAACTGGGGCATGGGTGGTTTTGCTAAATATGGTCAATTGGATCGAGCACTTCAAGGAACAGAGGAGCTTCCGGTCAAACTTCTTTTATCTCACGACCCAAGCCATTGGCGAGCCCAGGTTCTCGGAAAAACCTCAATTGATGCCTCCTTTGCCGGCCATACCCATGGCATGCAATTTGGTGTAGAACTAGGCGATTTTAAATGGTCTCCCGCCCAATACCGTTACAAAGAATGGGCAGGATTGTACCAAGAAGAAGATCAGAAGCTTTATGTAAATCGAGGATTTGGGTATATTGGATATCCAGGAAGAGTGGGAATTTTGCCCGAAATCACCCTGTTTACCCTATCCTCCCAACCCGTATAAAAAAAGCCGGCTAACGCCGGCTTTTTTCGTATTGTACACTAAAAAATCAATCAAGACGAAAAAGGAAGCAAACGAGCTAAAAATTGAATCACGGTCGCTCCTATCCATTGTATAAACGTTGTCTGAGTCGGTTTTATTTCAATTGGCTCCGACTCTACCGGTGAAACCACTCCCACCACCATCTTCTGTTCAACTAACTGGGATTTGGCTTGTAAAGACTTCGATTGCTCCATCCGTTGATGAACATAGGCATTGTTTACAGGAAACCCAATGGCCATAACAGAGGCTGAACAACAAAGGAATACACAAACAAACAAAACCTTTTTCATATTCGATGGATTATGTTTTATACTAAAACGAACCAACTCTTTACTTAACAATACAAATGTACGAATTGTTTTGTTACTATGCAATACATAGTACTATTAATTTCCTTCCAAAACTATACGCCGAGACACCCCATCATTTCCTTGGGTGAGGAGTACAAAATAGGTACCGGAATTGGCTCTTTTGATCTTGATTTGACCGATGTATTCCCCTTGGTGATTTTTAATGACTTCGGAGGCAACTTCTTTTCCTTGTATGTCCAACACCCGAACCGTCACATCCCCTTCGTTTTCTGCAAAAAATCGAACATTGAGAACTTCATTGGAAGGTTTGTTTGGATATACCTCCACACCACGGAATGGTGACTGACCCCAATCTCTAAAAAGCTGATTATCCCACCGATAAGTTGGGCCGTACATGTCGATTCGACGGGGTAGCTCATCTCCCAATCGTTTCATTTGATTTTTAAATTCTCGGGAATCCCATTCAAACAACATGCGTCGCTCTCCACGGGGCTCTCTCAAAATGAGCTCATCGTCTGACTCCTCCCACCGGATCTCGGCCTCTTTCCCATCTTCAACAATGACCTTGACTCGTTTTTTGGGTCCTTTAGTTAAGGTATCAACCGCGATATCCAATCGACGGTTTCGCTCCTCTGACGACATGCCATCAGCCGAAATCACCTTCTCTTCCACCACCGTTTTGCCATCTTTTTCACGGATTACTTTTACTCGAATCTCTTCTTTTTTTGATTCTTGAGCAGATACCTCATGCCAAGCCAGCAGACTGACAATAGCCACGCCACACATCAAAGAACTATTTTTCATATTTGTCTTACGATTTTGTTTCTCCATAGACGCAATCCTTGGAGGTGACGTTGCATGTCTTCCGGTTTTTAAGATTTTTTAACCAATAACCTTCAATTTAGCAAAACTCAAGAGCAAGGTTTTTTCTCCTACTTGATCAAACTTCACCAATGCTTTTTGAGTACCTCCCATGGACTCCAACTTAAGCAAGCTACCTTGGCCAAATTTCGCATGTTCAACTCGCTGCCCTACTTTTAACTCATGGGCTGGGGTAAAATCACCAGGAGCCATAGAGGAGGCAGAAGAGGCCACAGGGGGAGGTGGTCCGGTTTTTAGTGGAGTGAGCTGAGCAAGTCGACTCGCCCGTGTGGAGAGCATGGAGTCAAACATATCTCGACTTTGCCGGGACTTTTCACTAGCTCCTTGACTTAACCCGGAAGAACTAATTCGAAGGAATTCTGTATCGATTTCATCCAAAAATCGGCTAGGTTCACAGTGATTCAACCGACCGTAGTTGTAGCGCTGGGTGGCAAACGTTAAAATTACCTGCTTTTCTGCCCGGGTCAAGGCGACATAAAACAACCTCCTCTCCTCTTCCAAGTCGGCTCTACGTTGCAACATCATTTGAGAGGGAAACAAATTTTCTTCCATCCCTACCACAAAGACATAGGGAAATTCCAATCCTTTGGCTCCGTGTATCGTCATGAGTGTCACGCGGTCGTGGTCCCCATCTTCGTCGTCGATATCGGCTGTAGTGAGAAGTGATACGGTTTGCAGAAAAGCGGCCAAGCTTTTGTCCTCCTGCTCTGGGCTATCCACAAATTGCTTGATGGAATTCAAAAGTTCTTGTACGTTTTCATACCTTGCCAATCCTTCCACAGTTTTATCTTCATACAATTCACGAAGTATACCCGAAGTTTTGGCCACATGGGAGGCTACATCATAGGCATCTTTTCCCATTTCCAAATAACGCTGAAAGTCTTTGATCAAAACGGCAAATTGATCGATGGCACTTGCGGCACGACCTGCTACGTAGTGGTAGATATCACGGACAACCTCCCAAATGGAGAGATTTTTTTCTGCCGCAGTGACCGTGATTCGAGCCACCGTTTGGTCTCCAATTCCTCTTTTGGGAAGATTAATGATTCGTTTGAAGGCTTCTTCGTCTTGTGGATTGACCGTAAACCGGAGGTAAGCCAATAGATCTTTGATTTCCTTGCGTTGATAGAAGGATAATCCACCGATGATCCGGTATTTAATATTCAGTTTTCGGAGGGATTCCTCAAAGGAGCGTGATTGGGCGTTGGTACGGTATAAAATGGCAAAATCACGATTGGAAAGACCCAACCTTGATTTCGTATCAAATATTCGGGAAGCCACCAAGCGGCCCTCTTCTTGATCGGAGGCGGCCTTGATCAACTCAATTTTTTCACCGGGTTCATTTTCAGTAAATACCCGCTTATCTAATTGTTCTTTATTTCGCCGAATGACGGAGTTAGCTGCTTGAACGATGTTTTGGGTGGACCGGTAATTTTGTTCCAATTTAACGACATGCAACTCGGGATAGTCAGATCGAAAATTCAGAATATTTTGGATATTGGCACCTCGGAACGCATAAATACTTTGGGCATCATCGCCGACGACCGTTATATTTTGATGTACGGCAGCTAATTTTCGGGTGATATTGTATTGGGATACATTGGTATCTTGAAACTCGTCGACCAACACATATCGAAACTTATGTTGATATTTATTCAAAATATCCAGGTGATCACGGAACAACACATTGGTATTAAACAGCAGATCATCAAAGTCCATGGCATTTGCCTGAAAACATCGGAGCTGATAGGTTTTGTAAATCCGCCCAATTTCAGGCATTTTAGAGGCTTTATCCTCTTCCATAAAGAGCGGATTTTCAGCATAAGCCTCCCATGAAACCAAACCGTTTTTCGCACCGGAAATCCGATTGAGTACAAAATTGGGTCGATACACCTTATCGTCCAATCCAAATTCCTTGATGATGCTTTTTATCAAGGATTTGGAGTCATCGGTATCGTAAATGGAGAAATTACTTTGGTAGCCTAGTCGATTTCCATCAATTCGTAAGATTTTAGCGAATACCGAGTGGAATGTTCCCATCCAAAGATTCCGAGCCTCAGGACCGATTATTTGCTCGATCCGGTGCCTCATTTCTCCAGCTGCTTTGTTAGTAAAGGTAAGAGCTAATATTTGAAAAGGATCCACACCTTGATCAATCAACCACGCAATGCGGTAGGTCAAAACCCTTGTTTTCCCGGAACCTGCGCCAGCAATAATCATCAATGGGCCCGCCGGGTGCGTCACCGCCTCATGTTGAGGCTCATTAAGTTCGTTTAAAAAATTTTTCACCGCTTTTCAATATTGGACAAAGATACGATAAAGATTGGGCGATTCGGCAATTCTGTCAGGCGAAACAAAATTGGCCTGTCAATTGCCCTACTTTGTGAGATAACAAGTCATCCACCGTAAAAAGGTTCAACCGATCAACCCAATGTTTATTCCATTGAACCGAAACCACCTAAAGATGTCGTGGCGATTTGTTTAGATTGATGAACGAAATTGTGTAAATTTACCAAGAATACAGAATTGTAATGAACATGGAAATAGATGAAGTCGACGTACAAAACGCCTACCCGGAAAAAGATCAATATTTGATTTTTGACTCGGAATTTATGCCCCACATTGATTCCATGTACAATTTCGCGTACCGTTTGACCAATGATGAAGATGATGCCAACGATTTAGTTCAAGATACCTACCTCAAGGCATTTCGATTTATCAATTCATTTCAACGAGGAACTAATGCCAAAGCTTGGCTGTTTAGAATTCTGAAGAACAGTTTTATAAACGATTACCGACGGAAAAGCAAGGAACCTTCGAAGGTCGATTATCAGGATGTAGAAACTACCTATAATTCGTCAGAAGATGCCGAAGTGTCAGGTACAGTCGATTTACGAACGGAGACAGTTCAAGACATGATTGGCGATGAAGTTGCCAATGCGTTGAATGCCCTCCCGGTGGATTTCCGAACGGTCATCATTTTATGTGACATTGAAGGCTTCACCTACGAGGAAATGGCTAAAATCCTGGATATTCCCATTGGTACAGTTAGATCTCGGTTGCACCGTGCCCGGAATTTATTGAAAGATAAGCTAAGAACATACGCCAACACGTTGGGCTACAGAGAGAGTTGATATTGATTTGAAGACATTAAGTGATATAGAAAACCAATGAGTGAGTCGCCTGTCACCGTACCACAGAAACAGCATTGTGAAAACCATCAACGATGCATGGAAATGATTCAAGCCGTTTTGGATGGCTCTGCCACCCCCGAGGAAATGGAACATTTCAAGAACAACATTGAATCCTGTCTGCCGTGTATCGAAGGATATCAGCTGGAGAAAGAGGTCAAACAAAGTATTTCTCAAAAAGTCGAAAAAAAATGCTGTCCTGGCAAAACAGTAGACGATATCAAGAAAAAAATTGGGCTTGCTCTTTCACTGGCCGCTCTATTTGCCTTACAATATTCCATCTACCACGCAGCATTTACGATTTGATCGTATATTTGCCATATCATTCATCCATTCCACTGAGCTTCTCAGTGGAATTTCTTTTAAAATGAACCTCTCTCATGGGAAAAGCCATTATTTTTTGTGCTCCATCTGGATCTGGGAAAACCACGCTAGTTAAGCACCTCTTACAGCACCATCAAAATTTGGGTTTCTCCATTTCGGCTTGTACCCGTGACAGACGGGGTCGGAATGAAGTCAATGGACAAGACTATTATTTCCTAAGCATCGAGGAATTTCATCAGAAAATTCAAGAACAGGCATTCATTGAATGGGAGGAAGTTTACCCCGGAGGCTACTATGGTACTCTAAAATCCGAAATAGAACGGTTGTGGGCAGCGGGCAAAAATGTCATTTTTGACGTTGATGTCAAAGGGGGCTTAAAACTCAAAGAATACTTTGGTGACAAGGCTTTAGCCATTTTTGTAAAAGTACCCTCTATGGAAGAATTGGAGCGGCGCTTGCGTGAACGAGGAACTGAAACCGAGGAAAGTCTATCCAAAAGATTATACAAAATGCAGTTTGAGATGACATTTCAGAATCGATTTGATATCATTCTCCTGAATGATGATCTGGAAACCTCGCAACAAAAAGCCGAAGAACTGTATCGCTCCTTCCAAGAGGATACACTGCAAATTCCTGAAAAGCCTTGGTTGGTATGAGTAAAAAGATTGGATTGTTTTTTGGCTCCTTTAATCCCATTCATGTTGGGCACCTCATCATTGCCAATACCATGGCCTACCAGACAGACTTAGATGAGGTATGGTTTGTGGTATCGCCTCAAAATCCGTTTAAAAAAAACAAAAGTTTATTGCATGAATTCGACCGGCTCACATTGGTAGAAAAGGCCATTTCAGCCAATTATAAACTAAAAGCCACCGACATCGAATTCCATCTCTCCAAACCCTCCTACACCATTGACACACTCACGGTACTGGCTGAGAAATACCCTCAACATCAATTTGTTTTACTCATGGGAGAGGATAATCTCGTCCAGTTCGAACAATGGAAAAACTATGATAAAATACTGGAATATTACCAGCTATATGTCTACCCAAGACCTAATACTGGGGAACATTCCTTTAAGAATCACCCTAAAGTCAAATTCATTCCTGCACCTTTATTGGATATTTCAGCTACCTATATTAGAAAATGCATACAGGAGGGGTATCCTATCCAATATTTAGTGGCTGATGAAGTGGCCGAGTATATTCGTTGGAAAAAGTTTTACCTATCCTGAGAACGTACCTTAGCGATCTCAAGCAACCCTTCCAGAGTTAAATTAATATTGACTTCCACAAACTCGCCATGGAGTGTGGAAATGATGGAGGACAACCCACCCGTTGCAAGAGCAATGCAATCACCATCCATTTCCCGTCTAATTTTTCGAATCATGGACCGTACCAAACCCTCATACCCCCATAAAATACCTGCCTGAATCGAATGAATGGTATTCGTACCAATGACTGATTGCGGTAACTCCAGAGGCACTTCCGGCAATTGGGCGGTATGTGCGAATAAGGCTTTAACCGCTGTCTTTAAACCAGGTACAATCGATACGCCTTTAATTTTTCCATCACCCGATACCACGGTAAATGTCAATGCCGTACCAAAATCAATGACCACACAATTTCTTTTATACTTTTGATAGGCTGCGACAGCGTTGGCGATGAGGTCGCTACCGATTTCGGAAGGATCATCAATCGTTAGATCAAGGGAAGGGAAAACGGTTGCATCCACCACAATGGGTAAACAACCCAATAATTGGGTGACAGTTTGATGTAAAATCGGGGTAATGGAAGGTACAACCGAGCTTAATACGATTTGGTTGAACTGATCCAGAGGAATCGATTTTTCAAAAAGTATTTGGCGAAATTGATGCTCAAAATAACCTTGTGAAGCCTCCCGAATCGAAGGTATTCGAAACGTATCGACTATCGTTTGACCATCCGATACCCCACAAGTGGCATCGGTATTTCCTACATCGATTAGAAGAATCATAAGGTTAAATTGGATGAAAGGCAAAATTGTTGGAAAATATTCGAAATTCAGCGGGCAAACCTTGGATAATTTACAAAGTGATTCATCCTCAGTTGAGATAGCCTAAGGAAAAAGTAAACAATTCTTTTCCAAATCAAAAAAAGGCGGTAAATTTGCATCTTTTCTGACTCATAGTGAAAAAGGAACTTAGAGCATATAGCTTAGCAATACAGGGGTTAGAGGATAAACAATACCTCTATGATTTTGAGGGTGACAAAACATTTTTTGCCGCCTTTGATCAAGATTTCATTGAGGAAGGCCACTTCAAAGCTGAGGTTGTTTTGGACAAATCCTCGACAATGTTGCGTCTGAAGTTCCTTGTTACAGGTGAAGTGCAGCTAGTGTGTGATCGTAGTTTAGAGTTGTATTGGGAGCCTTTTGAAGTTCGGGAGGAATATATTTTTAAATTTGGTGATCGGTCTGACATCCTTGCGGATTCCATCGAATTGATTCCTTTCGGAACTCCTGAGATTGATATTTCGCAGCATCTTCTGGACTTTATCATTCTTGCACTTCCAATGAAGCGGATTCATCCCGATGTTCGAACAGAGGAAGACGAAGCTGACGACGATGTAACAGCTATCTGGGTATACAGTGATGGCGTACATGAACCAGAGGAAGAATTAACTAAGGAGGAAGAGGAAGAAAAGGAAATGGATCCCCGATGGGCAGCCCTCCAAAATTGGAAGAGTAAAAATTGATTTTTATACGTTAAATAGGTTTAATTAAAAGATGGCACATCCCAAACGAAGAGTCTCCACGACTCGTAGAGATAAGCGTAGAACGCATGATGCGTTGACCACGAAGGCTTTGTCGGTAGACAGCACCACGGGTGAGATTCACGTTCGTCACAGAGCGCACGTGTACGAAGGCAATTTGTATTACAAGGGTAAATTGGTGGTTGAAAACTACCAATAAGCATATCCTCCCTCACTTAGGTAACTGAAGATATCCTCTTCGGTTACCTATTTTTGCGCGTAGGCGTGTGTACTTCTTTTTTGACCTGATTACGCAAAATACCTATTTATGAAAATTGCAGTGGATGCCATGGGTGGCGACTTCGCTCCCAAGGCTGTTGTTGAAGGGGTATTGTTGGCAGCCCAAGAGTTGCCAGAAAACACAAAGATCGTTTTGATCGGTCAGCAAGGCCCAATTCTAGACTTGCTGCGTCAGGCCTCCTACCCTGCCGGTACTATCGAAATAGTTCATGCAGACGAAATCATTGAAATGGACGAGCACCCAACGCGTGCCCTTTCCCAGAAGCCAAATTCCAGTATCAACGTTGGTTTTAAACTCTTGAAAGAGAAACAAGTGGACGCCTTCTGCAGCGCTGGAAATACAGGTGCTATGATGGTGGGATCTCTGTTTTCTTTAAAAACAGTGGATTCAATCCAACGTCCACCCATTGCCGGATTTTTTCCATTGATTAATGGGGGTTACAGCCTGATGTTGGACATCGGCGCCAATGCAGATTGTAAACCCGAAATTTTGGTTCAATTTGCTGAATTAGGCTCTCTGTATGCCCAATTTACACTCGGAATTCAAAATCCTCGCGTCGCCTTACTTTCTATTGGAGAAGAAGAACAAAAGGGATCGACCGTTGTGCAAGCAGCACATCAGTTGATGAAAACCAATAAAAAAATTCAATTTATTGGAAATATCGAAGGGCGTCACATGTTCGAAGGACACGCTGACGTCATCGTCACCGAAGGATTCACCGGAAACGTCATTTTCAAAATGGGTGAATCGCTTTATGATTATGCCGCGTCCCAAGGTATCTCGGACCCACTCATTAATCGCATGAACTATGAGGTTGTGGGAGGAAGTCCTATCATCGGAGTTCGCGGGAATGTAATTGTAGCTCATGGGATTTCCTCCCCACTGGCTATTAAAAACATGATTTTCCTCGCTCAAAAACAAGTTCAGTCGAAGGTGGCTACCAAAATCGAAGAAGCCTTCGCTGAATAATCGATCGCATAAACTAACTGAAAATGAAAATACGCGCGGCCATTACGGGGGTTCAAGGATATGTCCCAGAGTATATCCTAACCAACCAGGAATTGGAAAAGATGGTGGAAACCAATGATGAATGGATTACCACCCGAACCGGCATCAAGGAGCGTCGAATCCTAAAGGGTGAAGGTTTAGGTACATCTTTCATGGCAGCTGAAGCTGTTAGAGGTTTGCTAAAAAAAACCAATACCGACCCAAAAGATATCGACCTTGTCATTTGTGCCACCGTGACACCCGATTATCTATTCCCTTCAACCGCCAACCTAGTTTGCACGCAAGTCGGAATTCCCACCATCGGAAGTTTTGATATCCTGGCAGCTTGTTCTGGCTTTCTCTATGCTCTGTCCACAGGAGCCCAATTCATCGAATCTGGCAGATATAAAAAAGTAATTGTCATTGGAGGAGATAAAATGTCATCCATCATCGATTACACCGACCGCACCACTTGCGTTTTATTTGGAGATGGAGCTGGCGCTGTATTACTGGAACCCACCACTGAGGATGTAGGAATCCATGACTTTTTGTTAAAATCAGATGGTACAGGTGAAAATCACTTGATGATGAAGGGGGGTGGATCCCGTTTCCCCGCATCTCATGATACCATCGACCAGCGATTGCATCATATCACCCAAGAAGGCCCCGCAGTTTTTAAATTTGCAGTAACCAACATGGCGGATGTTTCGGCAGAAATCATGGAAAGAAATCATCTGACGGGTGATGATATCCAGTGGCTGGTACCACACCAAGCCAACAAACGGATCATCGACGCCACAGCGAATCGCATGGGAATCGGACCTGAAAAAGTGATGCTCAATATCCAAAAATATGGTAACACTACTGCAGGAACTATCCCACTTTGCTTGTGGGATTACGAAAGTCAATTAAAAAAAGGAGATAATGTAGTTCTTGCCGCCTTTGGTGGTGGATTTACTTGGGGTTCATGTTACCTCAAGTGGGCTTACGATGCTCCATCCAAATCAGAATAACCCCTGAATTAATTAGAAAAATACGCATGGCAACAACAGCTGACTTCAGAAATGGCCTTTGCTTAGAATGGAACAACGATCTATACAGCATCGTCGAATTCCAACACGTTAAACCAGGCAAAGGTGCCGCGTTTGTACGCACCAAACTTCGCAACTTAAAAACAGGTCGTGTTTTAGACAATACTTTTTCAGCAGGTGAAAAAGTCGTCACGGCTCGAGTGGAAAAACATACTTTCCAATTTCTTTACAAAGATGATTTTGGGTTTAATTTCATGAACAATGAAACCTTCGAGCAAATGAGTCTCGAAGAGGCCATGGTTCCCCAATCTGATCTCATGAAAGAAGGACAAGAGGTGGGTGTTTTGATCCATGCAGAAACGGAAACTCCTCTTTCGGTAGAACTTCCTGCCTATGTTGAACTTCGGGTTACTTATACCGAACCCGGTATCAAAGGAGATACCGCCACCAATGCATCCAAACCTGCTACGGTAGAAACGGGTGCCACCATTAAAGTTCCTCTTTTCATTGATAATGATGAGTTGATTCGGGTGAACACCGCAACGTATGAGTACGATTCCCGAGTCAAAGAAAAATAAGATCAACTGATCTTTTCTTGTATCTTTATCCCAAGTTAACGCAATTTTTCCCGTATGGAAACGAAAGAAATACAAAAACTCATTGACTTTATCTCCAATTCTGGTCTTGACGAAGTCAATATCGAAACAGCTGACTTGAAGCTTAATATCAAACGATATTCTCAAGTAGCTCCGGTGATCGCCGCCGCTCCTGTTGCTGTGACAGCACCGGCTCCAGCGCCTGTGGCTACGCCTGCAGCCGCTCCCGCCCTCGCGCCAACGGTTGCGGAAGCCCCAGCCGCCTCCAATCTCATCACCATTAAATCACCCATGATTGGTACATTCTACCGTGCAGCAGGACCCGATAAACCTAATTTTATTGAGGTAGGTGATGATGTCGCGGCTGGCAAGGTGGTCTGTATCATCGAAGCCATGAAGTTATTTAATGAAATTGAATCGGAAATTTCAGGAAAGATCGTTAAAATTTTAGTAGACGACGCCACACCGGTTGAATTTGACCAACCGCTGTTCTTGGTCGAACCCAAGTAATCGTTTGCTCACGTAAAGTACCCTGATATGTTCAAGAAAATTCTCATCGCTAACCGTGGTGAAATCGCCCTTCGGGTCATTAGAACCTGCAAGGAAATGGGGATCAAAACCGTTGCGGTTTATTCCACCGCCGACCGTGACTCATTGCATGTGCGATTCGCGGACGAAGCCGTTTGCATCGGGCCAGCCCCTAGCAAACAATCGTATTTGAGTATTCAAAATATTATTTCTGCTGCTGAAATCACCAATGCCGATGCCATACATCCCGGTTACGGTTTTTTATCAGAAAATGCAGAATTCTCTCGAATCTGTGCAGAATACGGGATTAAGTTCATCGGGGCCACAGCAGACCAAATCAACCTCATGGGTGACAAGGCAACCGCCAAAGATACCATGAAAAAAGCGGGTGTGCCGGTCATTCCTGGGTCAGAAGGACTTTTGTCTTCCGTGGAGGAGGGACTCACCATTGCAGAGGAAATTGGCTATCCTGTCATTGTGAAAGCTACCGCTGGAGGTGGTGGCCGTGGCATGCGGATCATCAAAAGCCCTGAGGATTTCCAAAAAGCTTGGGACGATGCCAAAATGGAATCTGGTGCAGCCTTTGGAAATGATGGACTGTACTTGGAAAAATTCGTGGAAGAACCTCGGCACATTGAAATCCAAATCGTTGGGGATCAATACGGTAAAGTATGCCATCTCTCCGAACGGGATTGTTCGATTCAACGGAGACACCAAAAACTAGTGGAAGAAACACCTTCCCCTATTCTTACCCAAGAACTTCGGGAAGAAATGGGTCAAGCCGCCATCAAAGGTGCACAAGCCATTGGTTATGAAGGAGCTGGAACGATCGAGTTCCTCGTCGATAAATACGGTAAGTTTTATTTCATGGAAATGAATACCCGTATCCAGGTGGAACACCCAATTACGGAAGAAGTAACCGATTTCGATTTGATCAAAGAGCAAATTAAAGTTGCGGCAGGATTACCCATTTCAGGAAAGAATTACTATCCGAAATTATTCTCTATGGAATGTCGTATCAATGCAGAGGATCCGAAAAACGGTTTTAGGCCTTCACCAGGTGTAATCAAGAGCTTGCATTTACCAGGTGGCCATGGTGTTCGAGTAGATAGCCATGTATATGCAGGCTATGCTATTCCACCCAACTACGACTCCATGATCGCTAAATTGATCGTGACAGCCCAAACACGGGAGGAAGTCATTGTTCGGATGAAAAGAGCTCTTCAAGAATTTTTTATTGAGGGTATCCAAACAACAATTCCTTTCCACCTAAAACTTATGGATGATGAACAGTTCCAATCTGGCCAGTTCACCACCAAATTCTTAGAATCGTTTGATTTTTCAGATTTATAAAAAAAACCAGATCGTTCGATCTGGTTTTTTTTTGAATAACTCATTCGGCGATGTAATGAACAGAGAAGTCCTTGATACGATTGACAACTCCTTCGGAGGGATGACAAACGATTTGGTTCAATCCTAACTGAATGTCCAAACAATCTAGGTAGAGCGAAAGTATCCCGGCGTCCTTGGCCAATAACTCTTCCATTTGATTGAGTTCTTCTCCATTCATTTCTCCGTATAAATAACGGATTACATCATTGGGGTTCTGTGTACAAGTTTGTGTCATAGGCATATACGGTCTTACTCATCATTTTACGTAAATTGATGAGAGCATAACGCATACGTCCCAATGCCGTGTTTATACTCACTCCTGTGGCCTCGGCTATCTCTTGAAAACTCATGTCTTCATAATGCCGCATAATGAGAACTTCCCTTTGCTGTTCAGGTAATCGCTTAATTAACATACGTAAATGCTCATGCGACTCTTTTTTAACCTGAATGGACTCCATCGAATCCTCAGAAAAACTTAAGGTATTGAACACATTACTTCCATCCTCCAGAACGACGTTGGGGTAACGTTTGTCTCTCCGGAAATAATCTATGGCTAAATTATGTGCGATTCGAAGAATCCAAGGTAAAAATTTACCTTCTTCATTATAGCGACCATTCCGTAAGGTTTTAATCGCTTTGATGAATGTGTCTTGCATCAAATCCTCCGCCACGTAGGTATCCTTTACAACTAGTACTATCGTGGTAAAAACTTTGGACTTGTAGCGATCAACCAAAATAGAGAAGGCACTTTCATCCCCTTTGATGTAAGCAGACACAAGTTCACAATCGCTAACTTGAATTTTTTCCATGATTAAATTTCAATTAGTTAACGTAGAACTTTATGCCATATTGTGAATTGGGGATTAATTGATTATTGAATTGTTCGAAAGATAAAAAGATTATGAAATTCGTGTCAAGTCTTTTCTTAGAAAATATCAAAAAAAATCTCACTAAAAGACAAATTTTAGGTTTTGGACGGGTGAATGATCGACTTGTTGTACTTTGGTACAGAATTTGACCTACTCAAAATGGCCACGTTTCACTATTTATGAAAGCATCGCACTACCTCACTATCACATTCCTGTTCTTCTCTTTTCTAGGCTTTTCACAGCGCGACCAGATAATCACTCAGGCTGGCCAAACGATTCGATGCAAAATTTTAGAGGAATCACCTAGTCGATTTACCTACGCGTATGTTGATCCGTCAGGGAACGTAAAGCAAAGCCAAATCTTTAAAACTTTAGTTAAATCGTTTGCCTATCAATTTTATTCGGAAGATATAAGTCGAGATAAATTGTTTCAAGTGGCCAAGAAAGAGACGGAGGTATCACGATTTGAAGCTCCCAAAAAGGCAGCGGGGCCACCCCCACCCCCTAAAAAACTCAAACCCTTACCAGCTCCCAAAGAAGCCGCGCCCATTCAAAAGGTGGATGAATTCACGTATCGTGGTATCCAGGTAGGTATTCGTGGAGGCTTATCTAACTACACAGTTCCTTTATTAGGTTTAAACTCAACCTCATTGCCCTATTACGAAGGATTGTCGCGCGGCTATTCAGCTGGAATGGAAATAATTTATTTTGCAAACAAACTGATCGGATTTGGCGTGGTGGGAATCGGTACGCAAAGCCAAGCCTCGGGGACAAACGTGGACTATTACAACGGTTTTGCGGAAGCATTTTTGAAAAATGACCTGCAAACCACACGCCAAGTTCTTTACTTAGGTCCAGCCCTTTACCTTCGTCATGTGCTGGATCCTAAAGCGATGGTTTACACACGGCTTTCTGGTGGCACATTCATTCAACGTGATTTTGGTCAGTATGCCGTTACACCATACAATGCACAAGGACAAAATTTTGGAGGAAGTGCTGCGGTTGGATTTGACTTTCTGTTGGGTAAAACCACAAAAAAATCAGGCTTGGCACTCAATTTGGAGGCAAGCTACTTTTATATGCAACAAAATCAATTGGATTTTGGGGAAGGACCGAAATCACTTCCCTCCCCTTTGGATCTAAATCATTTCGCCATTAGTTTGGGAATCAAGTGGACAAGATTCCCAAATCAAAAACAATAGCATCAGCTTAGGATTTCCCCATATAGATCGAACTCCTCGGCATCTGTAATGCGTACTTGAGCAAAACCACCCAACCGAACGAGGTATTTCCGTGCATCGACCAATACCTCGTTGTCTACCTCAGGTGAATCATATTGCGTTCGGCCAATGAAATAGTTTCCTTCTTTTCTATCAAATAAAACTTGGTGTACCTGACCAATTTTAGCTTCATTCAACTCTTTTGAAATTCCTTGTTGAAGTTCCATGATCATGTCGGCACGCTCTTGTTTTACCTCGGGATCCACATCATCGATCATACTGTAGGAATGTGTGTTTTCTTCATGGGAATACTGGAAAATCCCAAGGCGATCGAAGCGAGTTGATTCGACAAACCGGTACATTTCCTCAAACATTTCGTCAGTTTCACCGGGATGCCCCGCTATGAGGGTGGTTCGGATGGCAATATCCGGTACTTTGTCACGAATTTGCTTGATCAGATCCTCTGTTTTTTCTCTCGTAATTCCACGTCGCATGCGTTTCAGCATTTCCGTGGAGCCATGTTGCAAAGGCATATCCAAGTATTTGCATATGTTGGGATGTCGTGCCATGACATCTAGGACATCCAAGGGGAAGCCAGCAGGGTAGGCATATTGTAGTCGCACCCACTCGATTCCCTCGACATCGGCCAGGCGTTCGATCAACTCCGACAGGTTTCGTTTTTTATAAATATCGAGACCGTAATACGTCAAATCTTGTGCAATGAGGATTAACTCTTGTGTCCCCTTTTTGGCGAGATTGGAGGCTTCAAGTACAAGTGAATCCATATCCCGGGAGATGTGACCACCGCGCATGAGCGGAATCGCACAAAAGGAACAGGGACGATCGCACCCTTCGGCGATTTTGAGATAGGCAAAATGAGCTGGGGTAGTTAAAAGCCGTTCCCCGACAAGTTCATGCTTGTAATCGGCCTTGAGAGTCTTGAGCAGTCTAGCTAATTCATTGGTACCAAACCAAGAATCGACTTGGGGGATTTCAACGGCAAGTTCGTCTTTGTACCGATGCGATAAACAACCGGTCACATAAACTTTATCAACATACCCTTGTTCTTTGGCATCAACATACCGAAGAATGGTATCTACGGACTCTTGTTTAGCGTTGTCAATAAAACCACAGGTGTTGATCACAACTATGCTGGCATCATCCTGTGTGGATTCATGGTCTACGTCAAATCCATTTCCCTTGAGTTGGGTAAAGAGAACTTCGGAGTCTACTACATTTTTGGAGCATCCAAGTGTGACGATATTGACTTTATTTTTTTTTGTTCCTTTTGTTTTCATTTGGGGGATTCAACTATCGTGGTGGGAACCGCGGATTCTTTTCGACCAAAGAGTGAAAAGTGTACATAGCGCTTTGGATTGGCCTTCATATCTTCCAAAAGAGCAGCTAAATTGGCGGTTGTTTTATCTAGATTTCGATACAGGTTTTCGTCTTTTAATACTTTACCTGCTGTTCCTTGACCTTTTTCGATACTGGCCATCACTTTTTGAAGTGTGGCGACGGTCTGGTCAATTTGAGCGAGGGTTGCACCCAGAGGTAATTGAGCGACAGAATCGGCAATTACTTGGGTTTTGGCAAGAAGTGGCTTCATTTGAGCATCCAAAGACTTGGTCAGCGCGTTTAAATTAGCTGTCAATAAAGCGGCTTGCTGCATGGTTTTAGCGAGATTACCTGCATTTTGGGCCATAAGCCCATTGAGCTGTTGGGTAGATCCTTTGGCAGAGACTAACACATCATTCACCAAGGGGCCGGTGGTTTGGAATCCTGCTGTAACAACTTGCAAGGTAGCTAACAGCGAGTCTACTTTTTGAAGAGTGGGGGTTAATTGGGACGTAGCGGCCCCAAGAAGCCCCTCCTCTTTCCCTGCTTTAATTTCGGAACCCTCTTCCAAGGGATTTCCGACAGCAGCTACGAGCTTGATCAATTTCGAACCCAACAGGCCGTCATCGGCTAATAGGGCTACGGATTGATCCGATATTTGGATTTTTTTGTTGATCGCTAAGGATACTTTCACACGTTTGGCAAGCTGATCCACCTCTATTCCCATCACACGACCGACGGTGACGCCTTGAAGAGTCACTGGATTGGAGGTTTGTAATCCTGCAATATCATCATAATACACGATGTAATCATTTTCAGATGAAAACACATCGAGTCCTTTAAGAAAATTAAATCCGAGGTAAAAAATCGTAAGGGTAACGACCCCGAGCAAGCCAACTTTGGCTTCTTTTGATAATGAGAACATCTTTCTTTACTTTGTGGAGGAACCCTCCATTTCAAATTTGTAGGATTTAAATGCGTCAAACAGAGAATGTGCTATTTCCTCACGCCCTTGGGAGGATGCTAAATAAGCACCATCCTGTGCATTGGTTAAATAACCCGCTTCAAACAGGACACTGGGCATTGTGGTTTCCCAAATGACCAAGAAGCCAGCTTGCTTGACACCCCGACTAGGATATCCCGTTTTTTTTATTTTTTGTTCAATCAAACTTGCTATTTGCAAACTTTGCTGCCGAAAGGAGGACTGATAATTAGACAGCATAATATGGGCTAACGGAGAATTGGGATCAAAACCCTTGTATGTCTTTTTATAATTCTCCTCGAGTAGAACTACATTGTTTTCCCTTTTGGCTAGTTCTAAGTTGTCGTTCGATTTATGTAACCCCATGACGTAGGATTCGGTTCCACGCAGTTTGTTCGAATGCGGATTGGCATTGCAATGAATGGAGATAAACAGGCTAGCCTTATTTCGATTGGCTAGTGCAGCTCGTTCGTGAAGTGGGATAAACACATCGGAATCCCGGGTGTAAAGAACCTTCACGTCTGGAAACTCCTTTTTTATTTTTTTACCAAGCCGCAAAGCCATATCCAAAACATACACCTTTTCTACCCCATATTTTGACCGGGCCCCAGGGTCTTTTCCTCCATGACCTGGATCAATGACAATACTATCCACCCGAACATTGGTGCTGGGACGCATCATTTGGAGGAATAGACCTGATAAACAGATCCAACTAGCCACAAAAAGCCATCGATTCATGTACGATCTACTCATTTTGTAAGGAATTGTCCCAAGAAGCAGTCGGGAGAACAGATTTTCATCTATTTTTGCTATGCAAAGGTAAGGTTTTTTGCTGGGACCTGAAAATAATTACCCATCCCGAACAGTTTGGTACATAACGGTTGCCAACTACCTGAGCGTATACATTCAATCCATGCATTTGTGAGGACGGATTTGTTTTCCACCATTCTACTCCGAGTTCAGCGTAATCTAACACGATTCTTGTTGGGTTGCCTGGTCCTGTTATTCCAAGGGGTTCAGGCCCAAACAAGGCCTATGGGTATGCAACCCTCAACATTTGGAAACTCTACCAACTCGACCAATTCACCGACCACCCCGGCCCGAAAACCTACCACCACAGCTGCAAAACGCTTTGGCCCAGGATTTTCTTCCAGCAAGAAAGATTCGGTGGTCTCGGTGATTCCCGACTCACTCAAGGCAGCGAATCAATCCTTCCAGGAAACGGTATTTCATGCAGCAGAGGACTCCACCATCATGGATCTACCCAATAAGAAAGTATATCTCTACGGCAATGCCATCGTCTCGTATGGGGATATTGAGTTACGTGCAGATTATATCGAACTGGATTGGAACAAAAATGAGGTGAAAGCACATGGCCGCCCCGACACAACACAGGCCCTCCCGGGAAGAGTAAGGGGAAAACCCGTTTTCATTCAATCTGGCGATGAATACAATTCTGACACCATTTCCTATAACTTTTCCTCCAAAAAAGCCCTCATCAAAAATATTGTCACTCAACAAGGCGAAGGCATCATTCAGGGAAAAACAGTGAAGAAAGATTCCGTCGACAACCTATATCTTGTCGATGCCAAATATTCTACTTGTAATTTAAGTGAACCACATTTTCACATAGCGGCTCGAAAAATCAAGTTGGTGGATAAGAAATCCATCATTTCGGGGCCCTTCAATTTTGTTCTTAGCGATATTCCAACCCCCGTCTATTTCCCTTTTGGCTTTTTCCCAGTTCCTAAGAAAAAAGAAATAGGAACTTCCGGATTCATTATGGGTACGTATGGGGAGGAGCCCCGGAATCGAGGATTTTATTTCCGTGACTTTGGCTATTATCATGCATTCAATGAGTACATTGGAGCTAAAGTATTAGGTCAGATTTACTCCAAAGGTTCATGGGGATTGGGTGTGCAGTCCACGTATACTAAACGCTACCGGTATACAGGAAACTTAAATTTACAATTCAACTACAACAAACCGGGGGAAGAGTTCTCAACGAGATCTGCTTCCCGTGATTTTAATATTTCATGGACACACAGTCCACAAACCCGAAGAACAGACCGAAGTTTCTCAGCCTCGGTCAATTTAGTTTCCAATGGTTTTAACCAAAATAACCGTCGGTTGGACGAGTTGGATTTCTACACCAATAATGCTTTTGGCTCGTCGATTCAGTTCACTAAAAATTTTGGGAAATTGATTCGAACCAGTAGCGGTTTTCGGGTAGATCAGAACGTATCGACTCGGGTGATGAATGGAAATTTATCTTATTCGGTAGGTTTAAATCAATTCAATCCTTTTGTCTCCGAAAAGAAGCAGGTGGGTCGATGGTATGAAACGTTCCGAATGGGCTTGGACATCAGCGGAGGGCTACAAGTATCCAATGATATTACCCGTTTGTCGCGATCCACTACGTTTACCGATTATAAGGTGATCGGTGTAGAGAATAAGCCATTTTCTCAGCAAGAACTACGTGATCAAGCCTTGGGACGGAACCGAAGTGCGCGAGTTATTCAAATTCAAAGTTTGGAGGATCTACGTGAGGTAATCAACCGAGGACAATTTCGAACCACCTACACTGTGCCAATCACTCTTCCTAACTTCAAGATTGCTAAGTATTTAAACTTCACCCCGGGTGTTTCGTATCGAGGGGAAATTTTCACACAAAAACTGAACTACACGTTCATCCCAGATTCCAATGCGGTCCGAATTGATACAAGCCGTGGTGTATTCAATGCCTACAATTGGTCGATGAATGCAGCGGTTAATACACGGATTTATGGAACTTTCCAATTTGGAAAAAAATCCAGGATTCAAGCCATCCGGCATACCATGGCACCCTCTGTTTCGATGTCGTTTGCTCCAGACTTAAAGGATCGGTTTTTTCAGCGTACCATTGTACGAAATGATGAACCTACCAATTTCCGTTATTTAGCCTATTTTCCTGAATTAGCAGCTTCCGCTGGGGCAACCGGAAGTGTTGGATTTAGCTTAGTCAATCAATTGGAGGCCAAGATTCGAGCCAAATCCGACACCGCACAGCAACAGTTTCAGAAGATCTCGTTACTGGATAACCTAAGTTTGGCAGCCAATTACAACTTACTGGCCGATTCCATGAATTTATCCACTTTCAATTTATCTACGAATACCTCATTGTTTAAAAATCTTATCAATTTAAACGTCAACGCCATTTTGGACCCGTATTTCTATGCGGTGGATCGAAATCTGGTGAATGCCCAAGGAGACTTATTGAATCCGGCAGGACGAAGAACACGATTTTACAAATGGCAACAAGGGGATGGACTTGTGGATTTAAGTTTCTTCAACGTGGCCATTAGTACCCGAATATCGCCAAAGACCTTCCGGCCTGAAGCCCCAAAGAAAACAGAGAATCAAGATCCTGCCCGGGAGGCCATGGAGAAGTTTTTACGGGCAAATCCAATGGCGTATGTCGATTTTAGTATTCCTTGGAGTTTGAACTTAAGTTATAACCTGAATTATTCTCGACAAGGCTTAGCCGATGCCCAAATTGTGCAGGCAGTTCAAATGCAGGGGGATTTTAGTTTAACGCCCAAATGGAAAATCAACTTGAGTACAGGTTGGGATTTCCAGTTCAAAGCTCCTACCCTGACCACGATTGGCATTATGCGTGAGCTCCATTGTTGGGATATGGCCTTTAACTGGACTCCGATTGCGGGCAATAATCAACGGGCCAGTAACTTTTCCTTTGATCTGCGGGTTCGGTCTTCCCTCTTGCGTGACCTGAAAATCAGTCGCCGACGGGTATATTTTGATCAGGGAGGATTTTAAAATTATATCGGCAGCTCTACTTAAATTTAAACTCAACCCATCAAGAAAAATCTTTAAGTCGACAGGTTCATCCCAAAAAGAGACACCCATGATCTTTTTAGGACCACGGGTGTCTTTTTGGAAAACGCTTTTATTAATCTACAATTTCAAAGCTGGCTAGTTGAACAAAAGCAAGAACTCTTTCTTGAATTTCATCTTGGGATAGGTTCAAGAGACGCTCTGTTCCAAATTTTTCCACACAAAAAGAAGCCATCGCGGAGCCATAAATAATGGCTCGCTTCATGTTTTCAAAGGAAATATCACCTGTTTTGGCTAGGTATCCAATAAAACCACCCGCGAAGGTATCTCCGGCTCCGGTCGGATCGAACACTTCCTCGAGTGGCAAAGCAGGACAGAAGAAGATCCGCTCGCCTTGGAAAAGTAGTGCGCCATGTTCTCCCTTTTTGATGATGAGCGTCTTGGGGCCCATGGTAAGGATCTTTTTGGCTGCTTTACGGATCGAATATTCTCCAGAAAGCTGTCGCGCCTCTGAGTCATTGATGGTCAAGCAATCAATGTCCTTCAGAACAGATAATAGATCCTCCTTGGCAATATCCATCCACAAGTTCATGGTGTCCAACATCACAAATTTTGGACGTTTTGCAAACCGACGGAGAGTTTCGTGTTGCATGGCGGGGACCATGTTCCCTAGCATCAGGAAGTCAGCTCCTTGTGTTGACTCAGGTAGAACAGGCGACCAGTTTTCAAAAACACCCAATTGCGTATCTAGGGTATCACGTTCATTCATGTCACTGTGGTAGCGACCTGACCAAAAAAATGTTTTCCCAGAGGGATCTACCTGTAGACCGTCGGTATTGACACCATGATGTCGTAGGGTTTCGATCATTTCCTGAGGGAAGTCACCGCCAACAATTCCCACAATATGATTTTCTTTCGTAAAATAGGATGCTGCTAGAGTAATGTAGGTCGCGGCACCACCAACAATCTTATCGGTTTTACCAAATGGGGTTTCGAGTGCATCAAACGCGACCGAACCAATGGTGACTAAACTCATATTTTTTATTCCATTATTAAATGATGGCACAAAAATAGCGTTAATTTTACAAGGAACCCCGAGTTGGAGAAACATAAATTGTGTATTCTCTCGGTTTAAATCCTGAAAAACACGTTATTTAACCAAAAGTCCCAATCTCCTATGGGAGGTATTTTCCAACTTACCATTCACTGTACATGAAACGATTATTGATTTTAGGTAGCCTTTTGGGCTTCTTGTTGACCTTCCAAGTGCAAGCTCAAACGGTGAGTTGCTCTGAAACATTGAATCGCGTATTTCAAGGCATGCCGACTGATGCACCCAAGGTTTTGAACCAGTTAGGTGCCAGTCCTCAGTTCGGTGAAATTCCCAATCATACAGCTTATTCTGCCTATACCCACCTTAAAAAGGTATACCAAACGAATGCCCGAAATAGTCGAAAAGAGTTAGATACTTTTTTACAAGGACTCGGCTATAGCGGATTCACGGATCCAGCCTTTGGAATTGGTTCGTTTCAACCTGAAGTCTTGAAGGCTGGTACCACTGGTTGGATGGGTGCCTACGCCCAAGGGCATCAATATGCGTGGTCCACTTTAGGTAAACCGTTTGAGGGATTCAAAATTCAAGCAAAAGATGGCTCTTGTTTTGCTTACATAATGAAAAAATGCGGAAATGCCTTTTTTATTCCCGGATCAAGTGCGACGATGATGGCTCAAAAAAATCCGTGTGAGGAGGGTAAAATCACTCCAGATTGCCCTGGGTGTGTTGAGGTATCTTTTCAGGTGAAGGGAGAAGGAGCCATCCACAGTGGTCAGTTTTATCAAGAGACGCAAACGTTACAAGTTGTTGGAGATTACCAAGGAAAGACTTTGGATCTAGGGAAAGCGAGTGTGCCCGTCAAACTTGCATACGAATACAGTGTTTCTGCCAAAACGGTAGTGGATCAAAAACTACCGATTTGTGATTTCACCGGAAGCTTGCCGTCTAGTAGTTCCCTGACGATACCCGTTTCATTGCAGATGAACGTCACCTCTCAGGCAGTGCAAGCTGGCAAACAAGGTATTTTACCCGTCACGTTAACTAAGAAACAGTACAAAAAACTAAAAAAGGAACATGCCCCATACACAATGCCAACCCTTGTGGAGTCGGAACCTTTGATTCAGGCCAAGAAAGACGTGGAAAGTCCGGTTGGGGAAATCCTAGGATCGACAGATGCTTGCACGACCCAAACACTTCAATATGCAGGGAAAGCAACGGCACAAGATGGCAGTTCGAAATCAGAACAAGCCACCGTTTTGGTCATTGGAGTTCATATCAAAGATGGCAAACTCGCTAAAGGAGAAACGGCTGATAAATACCTTTGTTTAGGGAATTACATGTGCGCCACGTCGAGCCAACTTCAATTTGATGTAGTGGGAGCTAGTTCTGTGGAAAAGGCATGGGAAATTTGTCCGGGTAAATCAGTTCCTTCGAAGACTGCCTTGCCTATCGATTTGCGGTATGCCATAACCAAACAATCGGTTCAAGTAGGAGATTTTGGTCGGGTATATATTCCCTTAACGGCCAAGCAATACAAGCAAATGAGTAAAATGTACAATCGTTGTTGCAGCGATGGTTCGACCAGTTGTTTTTAAATTGGGATTGTGTAAAAAAGCCTCTGAAATTAATCTCAGAGGCTTTTTTTGTATAACCATTCGAATAAATTACCGTAAATCGACGACCTCTACCCCTGGGTATTTGGTTTTATCAAAGGTAAACATGGCATCGGTAGCTGGGAAGTTTGGCACAAATTTATCCACTCTGAATAAAGTGGTCTTTCCTTTCTTATCCCAAATTTTCCAGCTTTTTATGCTTTTATCATTCTTATTTACTGTGATTTGGATTTTTGCGACAGAGCCACTTTTAGCAGTAGGAGAAAGTTCTACTACCTCAAAGACCTGCGCACCCTGTTTAAGTTCTTCTTTGAACAAGTATTTATACCCTTTTTTGTAGATACTGTAGATTTTTGACGGAGAGAAGTCTGCCTCATCGGCTGGATTGTAATCGGTGACGTTTACTTCATTGGTTTCTTTCACATAGGTGTACACCTCTTTTCCATTGTTGTAAATTTCTTGACCCACCATGGAAAGCTTAAACTTTCCGCCTTTGACCACGACAGTTCCTGTCATCTTTTTGGCGGCAGTTTCTGGGCCATAGGTAAAGTTGGCACTAAATGCTTTCATATTTTGGTATTTAGCACTCATTTTATCTAAAATAGCAGAAGCTCGCGCGTCCCCTTGAGCAAAAACGGTTGGTAAACTTCCTAAAAACAGCAGTGTAATGATCCCAATTTTTTTCATGATATGTTGATATGAATATGATTACTATATGAAAAGATTTCTTTTGACAATCTAGTTCAATACTTTGGACAAATTCTAGATCAAAAGGTTTATTTTCGGTATGATCGTAGGATTTCTTCGAGGTGAGTCAGATCTTTCACGAGCACTTCTCTCGCTTTAGAGCCTTCAAATGGACCTACGATTCCGGCTCTTTCAAGTTGGTCGATGATACGACCAGCCCGGTTATAACCTAACTTTAACTTCCGTTGGATCAACGAGGTACTGCCTTGCTGCGAACCCACCAACAATCGAGCAGCTTCTTCAAACATCGCATCAATTTCAGATGAGTCAAGAGTCCCTCCTCCACCATCGGGATCGTCGTCTCCATAAAATTCGGGGAGCATGTAAGCTGAGTCATAGGCTCGTTGGGCCCCAATGAATTCACAAATTTCATCAATTTCAGGAGTATCAACAAATGGTCCTTGAAGTCGAATCATATCTGATCCCATAGAAAGCAACATATCTCCATTGCCAACCAATTGTTCGGAACCACCTGTATCTAAAATCGTTCTAGAATCAATTTTTGAGGTGACTTTAAACGAGAGACGTGCCGGAAAATTGGCTTTGATCAAACCGGTAATGACGTTCACGGAGGGGCGTTGTGTGGCCACGATGAGGTGAATCCCAATAGCACGAGCCAACTGAGCGAGTCGGGCAATGGGCTGTTCTACCTCTTTCCCAGCCGTCATCATGAGGTCAGCCAATTCATCAATGACTAAAACAATATAGGGTAGGAAACGGTGTCCTTTTTCTGGACTAAGTCGGCGTTCCACAAATTTTACGTTATATTCTCGGATGTTTCGGACCCCGGCGTCTTTTAGGAGATCATACCTAGAATCCATTTCGATACACAAAGAATTCAGGGTATGAATCACCTTTTTGGTATCGGTAATGATGGCTTCTTCGGCATTGGGTAACATAGCCAAGAAATGCCGTTCGATCTTGTTAAATAGAGTCAACTCTACTTTTTTAGGATCAACCAGCACAAATTTTACTTGAGATGGGTGTTTTTTATACAGCAGGGAAGCTAAAATCACATTCAAGCCAACTGACTTTCCTTGGCCAGTAGCTCCCGCCATGAGCAGGTGGGGCATTTTTGCCAAGTCGGATATGAATATTTCATTCGAAATGGTTTTACCCAAAATAATAGGTAACTCAAAAGTTGACTTTTGAAATTTCTCGCTTCCCAGTACCGATTTGATGGTGACGGTCTCACGGTTTTTATTGGGTACTTCAATTCCGATGGTCCCTTTCCCGGGCATTGGGGCGATGATACGAATTCCCAAGGCAGCCAAGCTCATGGCAATATTTTCAACGAGTCCCTTGATTTTCGAAATTCGGACGCCCGCTTCGGGCACAATTTCGTATAAGGTTACAGTGGGGCCAATGGTAGCTTTTATATTGGAAATACCAATATTGAAGTTCCGCATAGTCTCAACAATATTGTTTTTGTTGGCTTCCAGTTCCTCTTCGGATACCTTGCTTTTGGGTGCGTTGGGGTAATCCGATAAAAGTCCTAGATGGGGATATTGGTACTGTGGAAGATCCAATGTTGGATCGTATTCACCATACGTTTCGACCAACTGTTGGGCAGTTTCAGTGGGATCTGCCCAAGCAGGTTCTGGGGCTGTTTCCACCGTGAAGGACACCTCACCAGGCTCTATTGGCTCAGGAATAGATGGAGGTACAGGAGCTGCATCCCAGACAGGCTCAGGAGTTTTAATTGGAGGCACGTGAGGGTCATCGAGATCCTCTAGTTCCAACGAATCCTCCGGTTCAATCTGAAACGAGGATGGAGTTGATGGTACGGGTACACTCTCAATGGGTTCTTGTGCAGGGGTTTCCAGACCAACGGCCGGCCTAAACCAGTTCTTATATCCCTCATATCGATGGAAGAAGATAGCCCAAGCGATCAACAAAACTAGCCAAACCAAAAGGCTTCCAAAACCCATGATGTGATACAACCATTCATTGAGACGAATACCTAGCCCACCGGCAATGGCATCGGCGGGAAGGGAAAATAGTCGGATGAAGTATCCCAAAAAACAAGAGGTAAACAGAACATAAAATAACGTATTGAAAGCCACCCGGCTCATCGGAATTTTGATGGGAAGTTCATGTCCCACCAAAAAAAGGCCTGCCAAGATCATAATGGGAAGCCAACCGAAGGCTGCCCAACCGAACCATTCAAAAATAAACCAATGGGCTATGTAGGCACCAGCAACGCCCATGATATTGGCTGCATCTTTTTCCTCTGTCTGGGCCGCTTCGGCCCATTTCTTTTGGACGATATCTTGATCGATATCCCCCGTTACAAGATATGACCCAAAGGAGACCAACATAAAAAACGAAAGCATCAAGATGACTGCGCCCCAAAATACCCGTTGCCGATCTGGATGAATGGACCAAATCGACTGGCTGATGGGTTCTGACTCTACTTTTTTTCGACGCGACGTATTTGCCATAAGGTGGGACAATTCCAATAAAATTTACAAACTTACGCCTCAAGCTGAATGGCTTGGCGAACACGGAGTAACCGAGATAGCAATGCCTCTATTTGATCCAGAGGTAGCATATTGGCGCCATCGGAGAGAGCTTGGTGAGGTCTAGGATGGGTTTCGATGAAAAGACCATCTGCTCCTACGGCGATAGCAGCTTTAGCGATGGTTTCAATTAAGGCTGGTTTACCACCGGTAACGCCCGATGCTTGGTTGGGTTGTTGTAAAGAATGAGTGCAATCCATGACGACAGGAACACCCAATTGTTGCATTTCGGGAAGATTTCGGTAGTCTACCACCAAATCCCCATACCCAAAAGAATTGCCGCGGTCGGTTAAAATAACTTGGGCATCTGAATGGACAGAAAGCACTTTTTCAACGGCAAATCCCATGCCTGCTCCCGACATAAATTGTCCTTTTTTGATATTCACAACCTTACCGGTTTTGGCGGCGGCGGTCAACAAATCTGTTTGACGACACAAAAAAGCAGGAATTTGCAAAACGTCAACATACGCTGCTGCCATGTCAGCCTCCTGGCTTTCGTGAATATCGGTTATGACCGGAACTTGGTATTTCTCTTTTACATCTGCTAAAATTTGAAGCGCTTTTTCGTCTCCTATTCCAGTGAAACTATTCAACTTGGTCCGATTTGCTTTCCGGTAAGAGCCTTTAAATATCAATGGAATATGGAGTCTCTGGGTGATTTCAATCAACTGGTGGGCCACTTCAAAAGCCACTTCACGGCTTTCGATCGCGCATGGACCTGCGATTAAAAAAAAAGGACCCGATGGATTTTTCAGTGCAATGGGAAAGGACATGATGATATGTTTAGCGAAATGAATCTAGGGCAATGTTTCAACTAACAAATTTCGCAACAATTCTCCGTTCAAAAAAATGAAATCAATTTTGCTGGTTTGAAGTAAAATATCTTACTTTGCAACGTTTTTCACCAAACTACCTTTTGAAAAATGTCAGATATCGCATCGAAAGTGACGAAAATTATTGTAGAAAAGCTTGGCGTTGATGAGGCGGAAGTTACCCCAGAGGCATCTTTCACGAACGACTTAGGAGCTGATTCTCTAGATACTGTCGAGTTGATCATGGAATTCGAAAAAGAATTTAATGTATCAATTCCAGACGACCAAGCGGAAAATATTCAAACCGTAGGTCAGGCAGTTGCCTATTTAGAGGAGAATTCAAAGTAATGATTTTCTTTTTGTTGAAAGTTCAATGTTCAACGTGCTTTTGGTTTACTGTAGTGAATCCATCAGTGTTGAATGTTGAACTTTAAATTTTTAAACACTAGACACCATGACGTTAAAAAGAGTTATCGTGACCGGTTTGGGAGCGCTAACCCCGATTGGAAATACGGTCGAGGAATTTTGGCAAGGATTATCCCAAGGCGTTAGCGGAGCAGGTCCGATCACACGTTTTGATGCCTCCACATTTAAGACGCAATTTGCTTGTGAAGTAAAAAACTTGGATACCCAAGCTTTTATTCCTCGTCAAGATGCGAGAAAAATGGACTTGTTCACACAATTCGGAGTCATTGTGGCAGACGAAGCGGTACAAGACGCAGGTCTTTCCTCTGACGACCTTCGAAAAGATAAAATTGGCGTTATTTGGGGATCGGGCATTGGCGGATTAAAAACATTTGAAGAAGAGGTTATTAACTTTGCCACTGGTAATGGTACTCCTCGATTCAATCCTTTTTTCATTCCTAAGATGATTGCGGATTCTGTTTCGGGCCAAATTTCAATAAAATATGGTTTCCGTGGCCCCAATTATGTCACGGTTTCGGCTTGTTCTTCCACGAACAATGCCATCATCGACGCCTTCAATTACATCCGATTGGGCCGCATGGTTGCCTGTGTAACCGGAGGTTCTGAGGCAGCAGTTACACAAGCGGGAATCGGTGGCTTTAATGCCCTTCGAGCTCTTTCTGAACGAAACGATGATCCTGCCACTGCCTCACGGCCATACGACAAAGATCGCGATGGATTTGTACTGGGCGAAGGTGGTGCCGCTCTAATTTTGGAAGAATATGAGCATGCTAAAGCACGAGGAGCTAAAATTTATTGTGAATTAGTTGGTGGCGGGTTTTCCTCGGATGCCTACCACATTACAGCCCCCCATCCTGATGGATACGGTGCTTACTTATCCATGAAAGATGCCTTGGAAGATGCAGGTTTACAGCCAGAGGATATTGACTACATCAATACACATGGTACCTCAACTCCCTTGGGCGATCCACAAGAGATCAAGGCTATCGAACAATTATTTGGTGAACATGCCTATCAGGTAAGTATATCTTCCACCAAATCAATGACTGGGCACTTACTGGGTGGTGCGGGTGCTGTGGAATCCGTTGCAGCGGTATTGGCGCTAAAGCACCAAACCGTCCCCCCTACCATCAATCTTTTCAATACCGATGAAGTGATTGACCCCCGAATTGATTTAACGCCCAATGTGGCAAAAAAACGGACCATCCGTACTGTATTAAGCAATTGTTTTGGATTTGGTGGACATAATGCCACCTTGATATTTAAGCAGTGGAATGAAGCATGATCCTAGGATCATGCTTTTCCCTTATCCCCAATTCGGGTGCCCCTAAATCACCCCTAACCGTATGGCAGCTGACCGATTTTTTGATTTCTTCAAATCCAATTCCAAGGAAAAAGAATTTAAAAAAGCGATAGAACAAATTACCGGTGAAAAGCCGACTAATTTGGAACTCTATCTGCTCGCATTCCGCCATACCTCGGCCTCAAAAGAAACCCATTATCAAGGTTTCAAGGAGTCCAATGAACGATTGGAATTTTTGGGTGATTCGGTACTAGGTATGATCATTGCCGAATACCTTTTCAAAAAGTACCCTTACAAAGACGAAGGTTTCTTGACAGAGATCAGATCCCGCATTGTCAATCGGGAATCTTTAAATGTAGTAGCTCGAAAAATTGGTTTAGAGAATTTAATTCAGTTTGATGGCCATCGTGTGTCACACAAGCGAACCTCCATGTACGGCGATGCAATGGAGGCCTTAATTGGGGCTATTTACCTGGACAAAGGCTTTCGATTTACCAAAGAGTTTATCATTAAAAACCTTGTTGCCAACTACTTCGACTTGGATGCGGTAATTAACAACAATACCAACTACAAGAGTATTCTACTTTCTTGGGCTCAACAGGAAGGAAAAAAGATCGCTTTCGAGATCATCCAAGAGAATGGAAAACATCACCACAAAGAATTCGTTGCCCAGGTCACATTGGATGGTGAGCCCGTTAGTGAGGGAAGTGGCTGGAATAAGAAAAAAGCCGAGCAAGATGCAGCCCGAAAAGCCTGCACAGCGCTTGATATCAAAGAAAGCTGATCAGTCTTTTCTCATGACTTTGGTTATTTCATTTAATTGCTTCACTTTGGATTCGAAATCACCTCGCAACGTCTCTCGGATCGCCACCAAATTATCCAATGTTTCTTGAATGGTATCTGGCAAGACAACCGTAAGTAATTCTTTTATTCGCTTCGCTAAGGTTGGAGACTTGCCATTGGTGGAGATGCCTATTTTCAAATCTCCTTTTCGGACAATGGAACTCAAATAAAAGTCGCAGGCAAGAGGAGTATCTGCCACGTTCACCAAAATTTTTCGTTGTCTACACTCTTCTGAAATTTGAAGGTTAACCATTTTGTCGTTTGTAGCCACAAAGACGAGATTTTTCCCTTCTAGAAAAGAGCTATCGAACGGCTTTTCATGAAGAGAAATGGCATATTGCGATGCCATTTCTCTAATTTCCGCCCTAATTTCCGGGGCCACCAATGTGATGTGCGTCTCCGGACAATTCTCAAAAATAGCGGTCAACTTTTCCAAAGCTACGTAACCCCCACCTACTAAAAGAATGTGTTGGAGGTCGAGCTTAACAAACAGGGGAAATAAGGTATTCATTCGGTATTACAATCCGTACTGTTGAAGCAAAGTATATTGTTTATGAATAGCCGCTCTAAAATCATGGGAAAGTTCAGCGGCCAATTCATCTACTGGCATAACGTCATCGATGGAAGCAACACCTTGACCTGCCGACCAAATTGTTTTCCAAGCCTTAGCCTCGGCCTTGGCGGCATCAAGCTCTTTTCCGAAATCAATTTTGGCCGACTGAGACCAGCGTTCTTCGGGAATCCCAGCTGCCTCTAAACTCTTCTTCATAAAATTAGCTTTCACCCCTGATACGGCTGCGGTATACACAATATCGGACGTACCTGATTCAATAATCATTTGTTGATAGGCTTGATCGACATGTGCCTCCGTTGTATTAATAAAACGGGTTCCCATGTAGGCTAGGTCGGCACCCATTTGCAAGGCAGAGGCTACATCTTGACCGGTGCTAATACACCCTGACAGGAGAATTGTCTTCTGGTAGAACGACCGAATTTCATTGACAAACGCCATGGGATTCAAGGTACCCGCGTGTCCACCGGCACCGGCCGAAACAAGAATGAGCCCATCAACCCCCGCTGCAGCGGCTTTCTCGGCGTGGCGCCGATTGATTACATCATGAAAAACAAGTCCTCCATAACTATGAACGGCATCGACAAGGTCTGGAACGGCCCCTAACGAGGTAATGACCAAAGGAACCTGGTGTTTTACGATCACCTCTATATCGGCCATGAGCCTTGGATTGGTAGGATGTACAATGAGATTGACTCCGAAGGGTACTGGCTGATCCATTTCCGAAATGGCGGTTTTGATTTGAACCACCCATTCCTCAAATCCCTCGGTGGTTCGGTGATTCAACGCTGGAAAAGTACCGACCATTCCGTTTCGAGCACAGGCGATGACCAATTCAGGTCCTGAAATTAAAAACATCGGGGCTACCACGATGGGTAACTTGAGTGAGGCAAAACTTGCCGGTAATGATGACATGCGTATGGTTTTTAGGTTGATGTGAGAGTGAAACTACACTATTTTTTTTGTCGAATCAACCCCTCTTGTACAACGGTGGCCACCAATGTCCCATCTTGCGTAAAAAAGTGCCCTTGCGTAAGGCCACGGCTATTGGACGCACTGGGACTTTCTATTTTAAACAACAGCCAATCATCCACTCGAAAGGGACGGTGAAACCACATGGCATGGTCAAGACTTGCCATAAATAGATCCTTGGGGAAGACCTCTTGTGTATGGGGAAGTGTAGCGGTTGAAAGTAAATTATAGTCGGACACGTAGGTGAGTAACTGCTGGTGGATCCGCAGGTCATTGGATTCCACAACATCCTTGGCTTTTAGCCAGACGTGCCGAAATGGGGGTCTCACTTCACCCCGTGGAGGCACCAGACTTTCCACAGGCTTGAAAATAAATGGCCGTGTTAACACACTTTCAACCACACTGTTAGGAAGCCACTTTTGGTAGGAGTCCAGCAGCTCTTGGTCAGAACGGAGGTGGTCTGGACCTATGATGTTGGGCATGGGGATTTGGTGGGTAAATCCAGGCTGACTTTTTTGAAATGAGGCTGAAAGAATGAAAATAACATCTTCATTTTGTTTTGCCACCACCCGGCGCGTGGTAAAGCTTCCACCATCGCGAACCCGCTCGACTTCGAGGCGAATGGGAATGCCGATATCCCCTGTTAGAAGAAAATAAGCATGCAGCGAATGGACCCAACGGTCATCATCGACAGTTTGATAGGCTGCACTCAATGATTGTGCAAGCACTTGCCCGCCAAAAACTCGTTTCCAGGGCGCTTGGTAATTTTCTGCCCAAAAAGTCTGCTCATCCAAAGGTTTACCTTGAATAAGGGTAATCAACTCATCAATTGTTCTCATATCGCCAAGATACTCCGTAGAGATCATTTAGTTCGTCCAAGACGGTGGGTAGGAACGCCAATCGAACTTCACAAAGAAGGCCAGGTAGTTCTTCATACAATTGCGCCAAAACGTGTATTTGATAATGTTTAATCAACCGCATTACAGGTTGAGTCAGTTCAAAAGAATGGAAAATTTCAATGCGCTGAGTGACAATTCGAGTCTGAAAAGTAGCTTCCAGTAAAGCAGATGATGTAGCTTCTTTGTAGGCATGAATGAGCCCAGGCACACCCAGTAGGGTACCACCAAAATACCGAACGACGATGCCCAATATATTGGTTATTCCCCTAGAAGTAAGAGTATTGAGTATGGGTTTCCCAGCAGACCCTGCAGGTTCGCCATCATCATTGGACCGAACGATCTCTCCCCTTTGACCGAGCCGAAACGCATAGCAAGCATGGCGGGCTTTGGGATGGAGTTCACGGATTTGATCCAAATAAAATCCAACTTCCTCCTCCGATTCCACTGGAAATACGTATCCAAAGAATTTACTTCCACGATCTTTAAAGAGGCTTTCTCCCGAACTAGCCAAGATGGTATATTCGTCTTCCATTAAAAAAATTAGAATAATTCAAATAATATCTAGGATTCCATGAATCTTTATAGGGTTAAAATTAGTTCATAAAACAGGGACTTTAAAGTTTTTATTAATTTCGCTTAGCTGTACAACCACAAACATACCGAGCACGCATGGCCGAGGCAACACAAGAGAATGCAGAGAAAGGCAGATCTCTCAACTTCATCGAAGAAATTATAGAAAAAGATATTCAAGCTGGAACACATGGGGGGCGAGTACTAACTCGATTTCCACCTGAACCCAATGGGTATTTACATATTGGCCATGCCAAATCCATTTGCTTAAATTTTGGTGTGGCTCAACGGTATGGTGGACAAACCAACTTACGGTTTGATGATACCAATCCTGTGACGGAAGACACTGAGTATGTCGAGTCCATCAAACAAGATGTGCGGTGGTTGGGCTTTGACTGGGCGCAAGAATTGTATGCTTCCGACTATTTTGATCAGCTGTATGCCTATGCTGTTCAATTAATCCGCTCAGGATTTGCCTACGTAGATGACAGCACCTCAGAGGAAATTGCTCTAGCCAAGGGTACCCCCACCCAACCTGGTACCAATAGCCCCTACCGAGGAAGATCCATTGAAGAAAACCTTCAGCTTTTTCAAGAAATGAAGGAAGGGAAGCATCCAGAGGGCTCCAAGGTGCTTCGGGCTAAAATCGACATGAGCTCGTCGAATATGCTCATGCGCGACCCGGTGATCTACCGGATCAAATTTGCCCATCACCACCGAACGGGTGATGCCTGGTGTATTTACCCCTTGTATGATTTTGCGCATGGGCAATCCGACTCATTGGAACAGATCACCCATTCTGTTTGTACACTGGAGTTTGTACCCCATCGCGAGTTATATGATTGGTTTATAGAAAAGTTAGGTATTTTTCCATCCAAACAATACGAATTCGCTCGCTTGAATCTGACCTACACTGTCATGAGCAAGCGGAAGTTATTGCAGTTAGTTCGTGAAAAGTACGTATCAGGGTGGGATGATCCTCGAATGCCCACGATTTCAGGATTGCGCAGACGAGGCTATACACCCGAATCCATTCGTGACTTCTGTGACCGCATAGGAATAGCTAAACGGGATAATTTGATCGATGTGTCGTTACTAGAGTTTTGTGTTCGCGACCATTTAAATAAAGTGGCAGCTCGGGTTATGGCAGTAACAGATCCCCTAAAGGTGGTTATTACCAACTACCCTGAAGGCCAGACGGAGGAGTGTTGGGTTGAAAATAATCCGGAGGATCCCGAATCAGGCACACGACTCGTTCCATTTACCCGTGAAATTTACATTGAGCGTGAAGACTTTATGGAAGATGCGCCAAAAAAATTCTTTCGCTTGGCTCCTGGTAAAATGGTTCGGCTCAAAGGGGCTTACATCATCCAGTGTGATGATTATGTGAAAGATGAGGAAGGAAAAATTAGTGAACTTCATTGTTCTTTTATTCCTAACTCCAAAAGTGGTGCAGATGAATCTGGGATCAAGGTAAAAGGTGTTTTACACTGGGTATCGATAGAGCACGCCCAAGAAGCAGAAATACGGATTTACGATCGATTATTCAAGGTGGAAAATCCGGCAGATGAGGAAGGGGACTTTAAGGATTTCATCAATGAAAATTCCCTTCGCATTCAAACTGCTTGGGTTGAACCCAGTTTATTGGAAGCAACGGCCGATACACGATATCAGTTTATTCGGAAAGGATACTATGTCATGGATCCCGACAGTTCTCCGAAAAAATTAGTATTTAATCAGACAGTTGGATTGAAAGATACGTGGGCGAAAGAACAAAAGAGCGGAGATTAATTCTCCGCTTTTCTTTTTCCTTATGAGAATAATCATATTTCACAGTGAGCGCACCTACTACCTTTGAGCAGATAAATACTATTCATTTTACTCGCTGCTCACATGGCTATTCTCCTTTTCTTTGTAGGTCACTGGTACCTATCCTTACTCATGCAAACATTTTTCCTACACCGATATGCGGCACATAAGATGTTTACCATGTCGCCTGCCTGGGAAAAAACCTTCTATTGGCTTACATTTATCTTCCAAGGTTCATCATTTTTGAGTCCAAGAGCGTATGGTATCATGCACCGGCTACACCATGCCTATGCCGATACAGAGAAAGATCCTCACTCGCCAGATTACTCAAAGAATTTATTTGATATGATGTGGCGTACGAAAAACTTCTATAACACCATCGTTCACAACCAAGACAACATCGAGGAAAAATACAAAAAGGGAATTCCAAACTGGCCGTTCATGGAAAAACTAGGTGACCGTTGGATCAGCCGTCTAGCCTGGGGCGTGTTGTATACCTTATTTTACATCCAATTTGCGACTGCTTGGTGGATGTTCCTTTTGTTACCGATTCACTACCTAATGGGTCCCATACATGGGGTAATCATCAACTGGTATGCGCATAAATATGGTTACCGAAATTTTGAAGTTTCGGATACTGCCAAAAATCTATTGCCCTTCGACTTCTTAATGCTCGGTGAGTCTTACCACAACAATCACCATAAATTTGGTGGTCGTGCCAATTTTGGAATCAAATGGCACGAATTTGACCCTACCTATCCCTTTATTAAGCTATTGCAAGCTTTCAAGATTATTCGCTTGAAGCCAAACAATGATTTGAACTATATGTGATTTTTGATACGTTTCAGTTGAATCCATTTTCTTACTTTTGATGTTTGATTCGACTCAAATGTATCGTTTAATATCCTTTCTTTTTATAATCATCCCCGTTAAATCCTTCGGCCAGCGATGGATAAATGGGGATGATTTACTGTGGACGCGTTATCTTGTATCTTGGAACTTGTCAAATCGATACACGTGGGTTCAAGAACTGGACAATCGAATGACTACCTCACTGGATCGGAGAGTTCAAACCATCTACCACAGCCATTTACGCCGGGCATTTGGCTCAAGTCATGAAGGTGCCATTGGGCTATCCCTTTCTCATGTACAACGGCCCTTAGCAAATGAAACAGTTGATATTCCTGAAGTTCGACTTTTTGAGGAATGGATTCATCGGATTCCCTTACACAAAAATGGATTGTTTCATTCCAGAATCCGTTTAGATCAACGCTTTTTTTTACCATCCGAGGCCACTGAATTAGCCATCATTCCACCGTTTCAATTCCGATTTCGGTACCAAGCTCAGTACCGACTTCTCCTTCCTAAAAATTTTGTTTGGCGCATCAGCAATGAGTGGATGGGCCACACGCCTGCTGCATTTGTATTCGACCAAAATCGCTTGGCCTCCTCTATTGAGATTCCTGTATCTCCACAGATGGCAATAGAAGCTGGATACATCTGGTTGCTTTCAAGAGGCAGGACCCAAGTGAGCTCTATTGACGTCTTTCGGCTAACTCTGCATCATCGAATACACAAAAAAAAGGCCTAATCATTGCTGACTAGGCCTCAAAAAGAATTTTAAACCTTATTTCTTCGCGGTCGAATCTACTTTTGTCGTCGACTTTTTCGATTTGGCATAATCCTCATTCAAACCTTTCAATACTTCTTTGGTAATATCCAGATCTTCTTTGGCATACAATACACCACCGCCTTTGGAATAGCCGATCACCATGTCGTATTTATCTGATTTGTTGTAAGACCCCAAATATTCTTGAATTTTGGTCAACAATTCGTCCGTTTTCTTTGCTTGCTCAGTTGCTAAATTATTCGCCGCATTGTCACGGTACATCATTAACTCTTGTTCTTTCTGCCCTAACTGCTGTTGCGTTGTTTGAGCTTGTTCCTGAGACATACCACCCGCCTGAATACGACGCTGGAAGAGGGCAACCTCATTTTGGAAGGATTGACCTTTTCTTTGCAATTCGTTTTCTAATTGAAATTGTTTGTTTTGGAACTCTTTTACGACATCCTTGTAGTAATCGTAATTATTGAGTAGGGTGTCGGTATTTACATACACAATACGTCCCGCTGGTTGAGATGCTGCTTCGCCATCGCCTCCAGATTTGTTACAGGCTACCGAAGCAAATGCTAAGCCCAACACCACAAGAGAAATCTTTTTCATCTACTGATTAAATTAAAACCTGATTAATTGTTCTATCACAAATATAGAGAATTTATTTAAATAGTTGTTTGACCTGATACCCCGCCAAACCACTGAATCCTCCGACTATTCCTGAAACTAAGACTACAAACAGGAGGACTACCCCTAAACTGGGGACACCTTGAAGTGCCGAGATGGAAGATTGGAACAATCCTGCCATTTTTTGAGTAATGGGGGCCTCTGCCTGGATATGCCGAAGCAAACTAAAGCCACTCCAAATGAAAATTCCTGAGAAAGCAGACCATCCAAAAGCCATTTTACCCGATGTGGCCAGCTGATAACATGCTACAAATGATACAACTGCAATGGACCACCAGGGACCAAAAAAAGATAGCACAGCTCCCAGAACGATTAATATGATGACAAGTTTCATGATACGTACAATTTAATCTTTTGAAATAGTTAAACGAGAAATGGGTTGGGCCGTAGGATCATCTTTAGATCGCAAAAATACTAGGGAATTGAGCTCTCCTTTTACCCATGGATCGACCATGTTATCATAAAAAGGCGAGGCTGGATTACCCGATTGTCCACCTGGATATAACCCATATCCTTTGGGCCAATTCTTGTCTACGGCCACCACCATACGCCAAGAAGGCCCATTTCGTTTGGTTGTGGCGTTCACGATCCATTTACCTCCACCATTGGGAATATCCTTTCGCCCAAATGAACTAAAGGCGGGCACTAAGTGATTAATTTCCGTTTTTTTCACCGACTTCCATGCCCAGTTTTCCATTCCGCCATGGTACTTGGTTAATGTATCCAAAGCCATTTGAAAAGTTTGAACCACAATTTCGTCTCGCGTCTCTACTTTATTTTTGGTCTCCACATTATCGAACCACTTGGCCTCCGGCTTTTCTTGGATCATCCGGAAGGTGATATCCGAGGTCGGATAGGTCATTTTCTTTTTTTCTGGAGAAAATTCGTCTTCCCAAATACCTACCATTAGGGTTTCCATCCAGGTCTCAAAGATGGAAGCACCCACCGCATCGGCCTCATTGGAAAAGTTCCACTGAGCAAGCGATTGCACCTCTTTCTTTTGAGCTAGAGACTTATTTTTCATTAAAATCTCCAACAAAGTGGGCAAAATACGCTGAGCGGCTAAATTGTAGTTATCATTCTGTAGCATCCGAAGACTATCAGGCGTGGCTTTTTGCATGACCTCTAGGCGCTGGTTGATTCGAAGACCTCGCTCCGGAGATGCAAATCGCCAACCTAAATAATAGGGATACGATGGATCGGTCGAATGCTGATTGGCTGAACTCACAAAGCCTCGTGGTGGATTTTTTACACTTGGATTTTGTTCTTTCGGAATCCACCCCGCCCAATCATGGCTTTTCAACGAACCATCCAAAATAAACTTCCCTTGGTTCTTCCATTTCAAAGGTAATTTTCCATTGGGTGTAATGGAAATGTCATTTTGGTTACTCACAAAGATAAAATTTTGAGCAGGAGCCGTGTAGTACAACATAGCGTTTCGGTAATCATCGTAATTTTTCGCACGATTCAAATAATGAAATGTGAGAAGGTCTGATCCATCTGATTCCAAAGCAACCCACCGCATGGCATGACCTGCTGGAGCGTTTTGGTTGTGATTTTTCTCGGAGGCTTCGTTGTATACGATGGGTCCGTGATGTGTGTACCGAAGGGTATCAATCACCTCGCCCTTCCCTTTGATTTTGAAAACCTCTTGGTGAATTTCCACCGGTTTCCAGGCATTCTCATACCAGTACTCTTTTTGTGATGCATCTTTGAACTTAATCTGGTAAAAATCCATCACATCCGACCCCACATTGGTAACCCCCCATGCCACATCTTGGTTAAAACCAATAATAATTCCGGGTGAACCCGGTAATGCCACCCCATAGACATTGACACCTGGCGCATGCAATTGCATTTGATACCAAATGGAAGGCAATGAAAGTCCTAAATGGGGGTCATTCGCCAAAATTGGTAAACCCGTGGCTGATTTTTCGCCTGCCACAGCCCAGTTATTTGACCCAATTTCAGGACGAGGTTCCTGAATATTCATGGCGACTGTTCCATCCGAGATCGCCATCGGGACGGCAGGTGGCTCTGGTATTGCCACCGGGGTAAAAGGCCAAGCTGTTCCTGTAGGAATAATAGGAGATTCAACGGTGGGATAATCGGTGAATAATTCCTTAACGACCTCCATCCCGAAAGTGGCAGCGACATTGGACATGCGGTAATCGCTGGAACCTCCATTCAATGTACTTCGCATGTTCATGAGCATCAGAATCGTTTTTTCAGGCGACCATGGTTCAGGGCGATAATCTAAAATCTTGTATTCCAAGGGTAGGTCTTTATCGCTCAATTGATTGATATACGCATTTACCCCCTCGGTGTAGGCATTGAGAATGGACATCGACAAGGGATCTTTCTCCAAATTCTTGGCAATTTCACGGGCGGCACGAGCCATACCGACCCGGCGATTGTATAGATCAAATTCTAAGGCACGGTCTCCCACGACTTCTGTCAGCCGGCCTGATGACACCAAGGTGTAAAACTCCATTTGCCATAACCGATCTTTGGCCACCACATATCCTTGGGCCATGTACAGATCCTGATCGTTTTCAGCAAAAATATGTGGCACCGCATTGGCGTCATATAGTACCTCTACCGTACCTTTGAGAGAAGGAATGGCTAACTTTTGATCCGTCATGACGGCTGTCACCGCATTTTGATAGAAACCTGTAAAGGGATTGAACAGTTTTCCAAGAGGTGGGATTGATCCTACGGAATGACTTAGTACGTAAATGAGCACCAAGGTCAAGACCAAAGCCCAACTGTGTTTCAATAATTTCATAATGAAGGTTAGGTTTGTAGTTGGTTGTGAATCGGCAAAAATAGAATTTTCCAAAGGAAAAATACGAGTTTTCATGTATTCATTTCTTAAATACTTACCCGTTAGTGGAATGATTGCTTTTTTATTGAGTGTAGCCGGGATTACCCGGGCCCAGCAAGTTCAAAATAAAGCGTTTGATCGGCTTTTAAAATCCATGCTAAAACAGGATATACCAACTTTAGCCGTCTCGACCTTGGCCAACATGCCGCAGAAACCCTTGCTGCTAGATGCTCGTGAGCGAAACGAATACATGGTGAGTCATCTACCGGGTGCCCGCTGGATTGGCTATGAAACCTTTCAACTAGAATCATTAAAAAACGTCCCCAAAAACACACCCATTGTGGTGTATTGTTCGATTGGGGTACGATCTGAGAAAATAGGGCGTGAACTGAAGTCGGCCGGATATACAAACGTGCAAAATTTGTATGGTTCCATTTTCGAATGGGTAAATCAAGGTTATCCTGTGGAATCAGGACCCGGAAAACCCACTCGACGGGTTCATGCTTATAATCGAATTTGGGGTGTTTGGTTACAAAAAGGGGAAAAAGTATATGAATAAAAAATCTTGGAAAAAACGATTAGCCCCGTGGGTTCGTCGTTATCGATTTTACTTGTATTCTGCAGGCGGGCTATTGCTCTGGATGGCGACTTTGGATACGGCCAATTTTTGGAGGTTATACGATCTGTTTCGGGAAGTCAAAAAGTACGAGCAGCAAGCCGAATTTTATCAGGTAGAATTGGATCGGCTGCGGAAAGAAGAGCAGCAGGTTCTGGGAACCAATCGTTCTCTCGAACAATTCGCACGTGAAAAATACCTGATGAAAAAAGAAGGAGAAAAGGTCATTATATTAGTAGATCCCGAAGGAAAACCCATTCAAAGCCCATGATTTCACTCTTATTTATTTGTTTAGGAAATATTTGCCGATCTCCTATGGCCGAATCGGTCTGTCGGCATATCCTGGAAAGCCAAGGTTTACAAGACCAGTTTCATGTGGATTCGGCCGGGACGGCCGGGTACCACATCGGTAAGTCACCAGATCCCAGAACCCTGAAGGTTCTTGAAAAACACGGATTATCCACTACCCACCAAGGTCAAAAGCTTTCCTTGGCCATGTTGGACACATTTGACCACCTTATTGTTATGGATACCGAGAATTTTGAATTCGTCCATCAACTTTATCACCAGCATTTTCACCGACCACCTGCGCCTGAGAAGGTCTTCCTGCTACGAGATCACGACCCTCTCACCCGTGGTGTTCAAGAGGTGCCTGATCCTTATTATGAGAATGAAAAGGCTTTTGAGGAGGTATACCAAATCGTTTTTCGCAGTTGCGAACAAATGATTCAATACCTCCTCGAATTTCATGGCATCAAACCCAATGAAACGTAAACACTTGTTCGATGGCAGGGTGCAAACTCTGGGCTACCGGACAGGCATGAGCCGCGGCCTCCAACTTTTTTTGTTCGGTGGCCGATAAACTCCGGTCAGACTTCATGTGAAATTGAACCTCAATGCGAACTATTCGGCGAGGCGTGTCAGTGGACATGATTTTGGTCACGTCAATGTTAGATCCTGTCAGGTCAACACCTTCCCGATTCGCCACTATACCCATGATGGTCATGGCACAGGAGCCTAAGGAGGTGGCCGCCAAATCGGTTGGCGAAAAGGCCTCCCCTCTGCCATGATTGTCTACAGGTGCGTCGGTGACAATGGATTCACCCGATGCTACATGAGTGGCTTGGGTACGTAAATTTCCTAAGTACTGAATTTGAGACGTGGTTGCCATGGGATTTTGCGTCGGGTTGAACATAAAACCCGAAAATTTGTTATTAAAATGTGAAATTTTTCGTTAACATAACATAAATTGATCTTTCATCCAAGCACGGTTATGGTACGACCCATCCTCATCGCCCTGTTAGCGGGCCTCAGCTTCACCGGAACAGCCCAACGAGGCAGTACGCTTTCCCAACCCAAGAAAAAACAGGAAATTGAGGATTCTAAGATCTTTTCCTATGGACTGACCACCAGCACCCAATCGGGATTAATCGGTGGATTCGTCTTTAGACACTCTCGGCCTGTAGATATACGAAACGGAAAATACATTCACCGGTACCTAGCACTTGAGGCCGTGAACATCCAACACCCCAAAGAACGCTCTTTTGCGCAATTTACGGGAACTCGATTGGCTGTTGGTAAAGAAAACTATTTTTTTGCTATACGGCCTGAATACGGCAGAGAATGGTTTTTGTTTAATAAATCAGGGGAACAAGGCATTGGTCTGAGTGGTATCTTGGCCGGTGGACCTACGTTGGGAATCGAAAAACCCTATTACATTCGGTACCGAACGGATGCCAATCGCAATCCCGAAATTGTGGCCTATAATGCCGATATCCATAATAATGTCGGGAATATAGTCGGTTCTGCCGGGATCTGGCACGGCTTATTTCGAGATTTAAAAGTAATCCCCGGCTTGCATGCTAAGGCTGCTTTAAATATCGATATGAATACTTTCGGTGATAATATCACTGGATTTGAGGCCGGTTTCACGGTAGACGTATTTCCGCGATCTCCTGTAATCATGGCTGAGCAATTTACCTCCAACCAGTCCGTTTATACCGCAGCTTTTCTAACTTTGTATTTTGGAAACAAAAAAGTAAAAAAGCTTATAAATCCCCAGAATTAATACGAATATGATCGAGTTACCTGTTGTTCCGGCGACTACGGAAACAACCTCTCGCAAACCGTCTTGGTTACGTGTTAAGTTACCAACCGGAGAAAACTTCAAGAAAGTCCGCAAAATAGTTGACGACCATAAATTACATACCATTTGCCAATCTGGTAATTGCCCCAACATGGGTGAATGTTGGGGAGAGGGCACGGCAACCTTCATGATCCTTGGCAACGTTTGTACCCGCAGTTGTACTTTCTGTGCGGTAGCGACCGGGAGACCTACCGAATATGATGCCGATGAACCCGCTCGTGTAGCTGAAGCCATTCGACTCATGGGGGTAAAACATGCCGTCATAACTTCCGTGAACCGGGATGAATTGAAAGACCGAGGGGCTGAAATCTGGTATCAGACAGTCGTCCAGGTCAAAGAACTTTCGCCTAATACCACCATCGAGACCCTCATTCCGGATACAAAAGGAAATTGGGAAGCCTTGTACCGTATGATCTCCGGCGGACAAGAAGTCGTTTCTCACAACATGGAGACTGTAGAAAGATTGTATCGACCTGTACGTCCACAAGCTAAATACAGTCGTAGTTTGGAACAAATTCGGCGGACTAAAGAATATGGGAAACGTACCAAAACCGGAATTATGCTCGGTTTGGGGGAAACCCAAGACGAGGTCTTCAAGGCTATGGATGATTTGGTTGAAAATGGCTGCGATATCCTGACACTTGGCCAATACTTACAACCTACCAAAATGCATCATGAAGTCATCGAATTTATTCACCCCGATTTATTTGCCTTCTACAAAGAAGAGGGTGAACGTCGTGGAATAAAATACGTAGAGTCAGGACCACTGGTGCGGTCAAGTTATCATTCTGAGCGACATGTCAATGTTTAATCCCAATGCCCGAAACCCTCGGGCATTTTTTCTATGGAAACACCTCATTACGATTATTTAATTTCGGGGGCTGGTATGGCGGGATTGTCTCTCGCATATGCCATTTGCCATGAACCTGAATTACGATCAAAAAAAATTCTTTTAGTCGATTCCGATTCCAAAACCCAAAATGATCGTACTTGGGCCTATTGGGAAAAAGGAGTGGGCCGTTTTGATGAACTGGTCTTCAGGAAATGGGATGAAGTGGCAGTCACTCACCCAAACCACAACAAGATCCGGGTGTCGATGGCACCTTACCAATATAAACTCATTCGCGGAGCCGACTTTTATCGGGCCATGCGGGAATTTCTTGGTCAACAACCTCAAGTGACTTGGATTCAAGACCGGGTATTGGATATTGGTAGCAACGCTCAACATGCTTGGATTCAATCCACCCACCAACGTTATTCGGGCGACTTGGTATTTGATAGTACCTTCCGGCCAGCATTTAACTTACCCTATCGAAACCACCTTTGGCAACATTTCAAAGGATATGTGATCGAGATGAACCAAGAGGTTTTTGATCCCCACTTGCCCGACATCATGGACTTCAGTGTGCCCCAAGTTGATGATGAATGTACTTTTCTTTATGTTATTCCCTTTTCAAAAACCAAGGCACTGGTAGAACTCACCTTTTTTTCGGAACCTATTTTAACCCAAGAAAAATACACCGAACTTTTGGAGGATTTGATTGAGAAAAAATGGCCGGGAGTCGCTTATCAAGTAGAGGAAGAAGAATTTGGGATTATCCCGATGTCCGACACGCCGTTTCAAGAAATAGTTACCCATCGACATGTGCGGATTGGCACTGCTGGGGGCTACACGCAACCTGCCACTGGATTTACCTTCGCACTCACCCAAGAGCGATTGGGCGAAATCGTTCATCAATTAAAAAAAGGCCAAACCCCGACCTCTACGCGGCATTGGGCACGAAAACGTATGGAGGCCTATGCCGCCATTTTACTCAATGTACTCAAATGGAAAAGATACGCTGGCCAGTATTTCTTTCCAGAACTTTTCCTTAAAAATCCAGCTCATCGAGTCTTTGCTTTTTTGTCGGGACACACCCGGTGGATTGATGAAATCAAAGTAATGAATACAGCCCCCTGGATTCCTTTTATTCTGGCTAGTTTTCATCTAATCTGGAATCGATTAAAGGAAAAACTTTCCTAGCTTTTATCTAAATACGTGCATATTTTTAGGTATTATATCCTAATTTTAACCCATTTAAAGATTTTTCAACTTAGTATATAGGATTTCACAAAAAATATGCAATTTTGTATCAGCATCAAGAGTTTACTTTCATTTTCTTGGAAAATAAAGTGAAGCCAACCGAGTTACGTGAACGCTACGGTGGTCAAGTGATGTGGGTCTGACCGACCAAAATAGTTTCGGCCCTCCCCTTCTCTTTTGATGACGTTGAATTCATCTAAAACACTAACATTACATTTTCATGCCTTATTTATTCACATCAGAGTCTGTCTCTGAGGGACATCCAGACAAGGTGGCGGATCAAATTTCAGATGCGCTGATTGATCATTTTATGGCTTTTGATCCTCATTCTAAAGTTGCCTGTGAAACATTGGTAACTACCGGACAGGTGATTTTGGCGGGAGAGGTCAATACAAAAACCTACCTAGATGTGCAACAAATTGCACGGGATGTGATCGCCAAGATAGGATACACCAAATCCGAGTACATGTTTGAAGCTCATTCTTGTGGTGTGTTATCGGCGATACATGAGCAATCCTCGGATATCAACCAAGGTGTTGACCGCCAATCAGCAGATACCTTTGAGGAAAAAGCCAATGCTCAGGGTGCAGGAGACCAAGGTATGATGTTCGGCTATGCGACGAAAGAAACCGACAACTACATGCCTTTGGCCTTGGATCTTTCCCATAAAATACTTCAAACTTTGTCGGAAATCCGCAAAGCTGGCGAGGTCATGACCTACCTTCGGCCGGATGCGAAGTCTCAGGTAACCATCGAATACGCCGATGACAATACGCCCATTCGGATCGATACCATTGTTGTCTCTACTCAACACGACGATTTTGCAGAAGATGAGCTGATGCTCTCTACCATAAAAAAGGACATCATCTCCCTGGTGATTCCTCAAGTAAAGGCGCAGTTAAAACCTGAAATTCAGGCATTATTTAACGATGATATTTTGTATCATATCAATCCTACCGGTAAATTCGTCATTGGTGGGCCTCATGGTGACACGGGATTGACTGGCCGTAAAATCATCGTTGATACCTACGGTGGAAAAGGGGCACATGGAGGTGGTGCTTTTTCAGGGAAAGACCCGTCCAAAGTCGACCGCTCTGCCGCTTACGCAACTCGCCATATTGCCAAAAACCTAGTAGCCGCTGGTGTCGCCGACGAAGTGTTGGTTCAGGTATCTTATGCCATTGGCGTCGCCAAGCCTTGTGGTTTGTATGTAAACACCTATGGTACAGCCAAGGTACAAGATGAAAATGGAAAAGTGCTGAGCGATGGGGAGATCGCACAAAAAGTAGAAGCGATTTTTGATATGCGTCCTTATGCGATTGAACAACGCCTAAAACTCCGGAATCCCATTTACTCCGAAACAGCCGCGTATGGCCACATGGGCCGGGAGCCCAAAACCGTAACCAAAGTCTTCGAAAACGCTGGAAAGACAGCTGAAGTGACGGTTGAGCTTTTTACTTGGGAAAAGCTGGACTATGTTGACCCAGTAAAACAAGCATTTGGTTTGTAATCAATATACCATTCGACAAGACGCCGCTCCAAGACCATGTGAGCGGCGTCTTTTTTTATTAAGGTAATTGTTCTCGGATCGTGAAGAAGGGAAGAACGAGTACATTACCTGGGTGATTATTGATGATGTTTTGATAAATAAACTCTAAATCGTTTCCAGACCCCTGAAAAACAGCTTCCCCATTCAAATCAACGTCCGCATTCAGGTATCCTCGGGATTTAAATGTGGGTAGTCCAAACACATTTAAGACATCGGAAAGAACTCGATTAAATATGGGATTCACATCATTATTCGTCCCTTGGTAGATAATTTGAGTGTCTGGTTCGGTATTTCCAGCCCAAAGAGCCCGCCCTTGCTGCACCACGACTTGAGCCTGATTTAGGGCGGCATTGGAAATTCTAAAGGTGGGTGTCGAGGCTAATCGAAAATCCACTAGCCGACCCTCAGTCGTCATAGAAAGGGCATTGGCTGTCATAACACCTAAGTGATTCCGATGCCGAACCACCACAAAATAAGACTGTGTTAAACTGGCAACCGAAAACTCTGGTATAGATACCCCGTCTACCTCTACAATATCTCCGTCACGCTGAAGTAAAGCCGGACGACTATCTATAATCACCCGTGGATCAGCTGCATTTCGCAACTCGATAAATACCCAATCTACAATCGCATTGGGACCTGTGGTGGAAAATACAGCCGATGTGGCCGCACTAATTGGAGAGATGGGAGTAAGCGCTTCATAAGGATGCATCAAAGGCAAACGACCAAGTTGACGTAAATCATCCCGCATCAAGGTATCAGGAAGATTGACACCGAATAAGGCTCCCTGTAAAAACACTTTAGGTCGTAACTTCACCCGACAAGCCGAAATAGCCACATTGACCCCAAGCGATGCCGGACTAAAACAGGAGTTGGGAGCCGTTTGATTGACATAAAATGCGAAATATTGTCCCGACTGACCTACCGCAGTTGGATTTACCACCTGAACACTAGTTGCCGGATCGGAACCATTGAACCAAACCAAATTAGTGTTGGCAGGCGTAAGGCTAGTGACCAAGGCATTGAGATTGACCGTGGAAGAGGGACAGGTATTTTGTACAATTTGGCTTGAAACCGTGGGAGGAAGAACGGGGCAACAATTCAAACTAGAGTCTGTTGCTCCTCGGGTGTCTACATACCCCGAAAACACGCGAATTACTTGCAAAACACTTGTCAAAGATCGAACCGTCAGGCGGATCTCATCAAATCGTTGAGTGGTACGAAATCCGATATTGACTCGGCCTGATCCCGATCCAACTATATTTCCGAGGATTGCCAAGTCGATCAACTGAGATCCTGTGGCACATTCTTGCAAAAGGCCATTATTGTAGGTACAAACGGATAAACTATTGAATAAATCAAGTTGGAGAAGATTATTCACATCCTGAATCACAAATCCAGCTACGCTACCTTGTGGATAGGTAGACAGGCCATCTAGTACCGACAAATTACCACTCGCCAGTACTCCCGCGGCAAGGGTGATGGTCGAAAAATCGGTGGTAGAAGCTGATATCACCTGATTGGCATTGGTTACGGAACAAGCGACGCAGGCGACTCCATCAATTCCAGTCCGGACAGAATTGACCACAACCGGGGCCGCGGGTTCGGTGAGGAAATACGTCTGATTACATTCAATATTTACTTCACAGAACCGCTTGAGAATAGCTTGGTACACGCGAGTCGTTCCAAGGTTGACCGAAACCGTATTGGCAACGGTTAATCGAACCTCATCAAAGGAGAGCCCCGTTATGAACCCGATGGTTCTTCGTCCATCATCCGTTAAAAGAGAGGTACCAATGGACAGGAGATCATTTAATCCAGACCTTGTTTCCCTCAAGACACCATTTAAATAGGTTCGCACGGTCAGTCCATTCAATAAGTCGACAGACAGCAAGGAAGTATTTTGTACATCGAATCCAACAAACGTGCCGGCTGCATAATCGGTGATGGGATCTTGTACCGAAATTGAGCCTGATATCCCAACACCGGCCAAAAGGCTAATGGTTGAAAAGTTTGTGAGGGAGGTATCGATCAATCGTTGGGGTTGATCGATCGAGCACCCAATACACGCCAAGCCGTCGATTCCAGTCCGATTGCTCTGTATTAATACAGGAAATGTGGGATTGGACCAAGAGGTACTTTCATTGCAATTCAAGGTGGGCCCTGCGCAATATTTCTTGATCACGGCACTGAAAATCTGCGTGGCTCCTAAATTAACTCCCACAGGTTGATTTAAGGTTAATCTGATTTCATTAAAACTTTGGGATGTAATGAAGCCTAGGGTTTGGCGATTAGAACCTGTTAGAATTGGGGCATCCAAAACTAAATTGGAGGCGGAGATCGTTTCTCGGAGATTTCCGTTGAGGTAGGTTTGAAGGGTCACGTTCCCTAGTAGAGACAAGCCCACTAATGAGCTATTTGAAAGATCAAATCCGGCAAAATAGCCCGCGGGGAATGTCTCAGCTAAGTTACGCACCGAGACACTCGCGGATGCTAATATACCCACATTCAAAGATACCGTAGCAAAATCACTTGTGGAGGAGTTAACAATATTGTCTAAATTTGAAATCGACCCGACCGAGACGCCACTAAAACCTGTTCGAGTAGGTTCAATAAGGGATGCGAACGTGGGTCGCGTTAGAGGGGTCAAGAGATTGCAGGAAGGTTCAGGACCTTGACATGGCTTGAATACCTCGGCATAAAACGCGTTCAGAGTGAAAACCACGGTTAGACCTGCATTAACAGTCAATCGGATGCGGTTGAAATTCCGAGTGGTGATAAAACCGACTCTCCGCCGGCCGCTACCATCCAGTAAGGTCGAAAGCAAACTCGTAAATGTTTGTGACTCTTGTTCGACATTATCGAGGTAGGTAGTAATTCGAACCGAGGCACCCAATGAGAGCAGATCAACGTCATTAATGACCATACCTGCATAAAATCCAGCGGGAAAAACATTGGAATTGGTGGCTGCTAGATCTCGAGCTTCGATCCAGGCAGACCCCAAAAGTACGGCGGTCCAGGAAGCCGAATTGGAGAGATCATTATCGATCAATCGCTCTTTATTCGACCAGTTATCGCTTCCTAACAATCCCGTGGAATTTGCGACTGCAAGGTTGGAATAAGTGGGAGAAACCAGCGGTGCATACACATTGCATGGAGTTCCTGCATTTCCACCCTGTGTGGTTTGGGCGAATGCTGTAAAAACAGAACCTAATATGAATACCACAAACCCTCCAATGTTGAAGATCGAGTGAAAGTCCAAAAACCTGACAAAATTTAGTTTGCTTGTTTTCCTATCGAAACAAGGAACAAAGCTTAGTCGATGTGTCCGCATAGCCGAGCGATTTTAACTAGTTGATCGATGCCCTACTTTTAGGAGAGGATGTGGATACCCAAAAGTTGGTCAAAACTAAACGCCCTTTTGATAGCTGTTTTCAAACTTTCATAGGGTCTAATTGCTTATACGTACAAAATGAACTCCAAGATTAAAAAAAATAGAAGAAGTTACCATATAAAGTTATTTTAATAACATGAACTCCTAATTTGGTATATTCTAAACCGATTTTAACTTGTCATGAGATGGCGTAGATTAATTGTTCATCAGAGAAAATAGGAGTTTGATTGAATAAAAGGCGGAATTGAATACATTCATTTTTTATTTTTTCTTTAAGATTTCAGCAATCCAAATAGAGTGCATCTGACGTAGGTATCCTTTAACTGTCCTTCTAGGGGCATTAGAATTCTTTACCTAAACCAGATTAAAAATGAAGATCAAAAGGTGTATCCTTTTTATTCACGAAAACCACGTCAGAGAAAAAATTGAACAGTATCTCCATGGGTTTGCCCATCTGATTTTGATTCAGCATGCCACAAGTTGGGAAGAAGTAGAATCCAGTATACTAACAGAGGAGATCCATTTTTGCATCATCCAGTTTGAGGGGAATGAAATTGAATTTTTTAGGACTTTCTCCAACAAATCTTATTATCCGCCGACGCTGATCCATTCGAATCAAAAAGAGAATGCTCTATTATGCTTTGAATTTCCATTCATTCTTGATTACCTATACCAAGAATTCAATCAAGATCGCTTTTTCAAGGCCCTTCACAAAGTCTTAAATTTTGTTAACCGACCCACGTTGGATCTTGAAAACGCAACCATATTTTTCAAAATGGGTCGTGTAGCCAATCGATTTGTTCTTAAATCCATTGATTTCATCGAAGCTTTCGGCATTTACTCAAAAATTTCATGCCAAGGAAAAATTTTAATCGTCAATGAAAAGATTTCACAGATCGAGAACCGATTATCGCCAGACTACTTCATTCGATTACATAAATCGTACATCATTAATCTTGGCAACTTAACCAGTCTTGATAAACGAAACGTATACATAGGAGACTTCTCGATTCCCATTGGAAAGAAATACAAACATAATTTGGTTGGGCTTTTAAAACTCCTAGATAAATAAGGCTAGCCTACAGCGTATTTTTAAAATAAAATATTGAATCCAACCATTGAAGAAAATCCAGTCATCGTTGGCATTTTGTATTTTTACCATTTTGGGTACTATTTAAAAACAGAAAATATAGTCTTATTTTACAGCGTTTACTATTCTTGGACGTGGTCGAGCAAAGCGAAACCGAGTCCAAGAATGGAATTTGAATTTTTTCTCTACTGGGCTTATCCCACCCAAAGAATTGTGAGGTCATTTGACGTTGTAGCCCTATGACCTAGTTTATTTTTCCTTCCATTCTTTCTACTGGTTTTGACCAATATGAGCATTCAGTACACTGCACTGAGTCGATACTTTTCTCAATCAGAGCAATTTGTATTGGTTTACTGGGGGGGATTGTATGGTAACCCAATTTTCATCATCGCACGCCATTCCTGGGTAAGCTTAGGAATCAATTCGGGCCTATTTTCCATCCGAATTCGTTGGGGTTTCTCATGGCGGCAGACTAAGTGATTCCGCTCACAAATTGGCATACTACTTTTCTGTGAATACTCTGATTCACTAAAAAATATCTACCTTTTGGCTGGATGCCTAATCATTGTTTCAATGATATTAATGTCCTGGTAAACCTCAGTAGTTGCATCATCCTATACTTGTTTTAAGTATACAATTTTCCTACTGTTGCTTCATTTTATAGAACTCGCCAGCTTCTAGGCCACCCCAACATGGGTGCCACTTATGGTAAACTAGTGAGACCAAACCCATAGTCTAGGATTAGGCTTTTTGCCTGATTCGAAATCCTTGAAAATCTTGGTAATTTGGGTCGGAGTGGATCTGCTCGTCTTGATGCGGAATGACATAAAGTTAGAAAATTTTTCTACTTTTTGCACGTACTATTTCGGGGGGAACCGACAAGTCTCAGCGTTCTTTTTCGTTAAACCACAGGAATTATTCCATCCTATAGTTCAAATGGCACATTCTTTGTTCTTATTCTAAGATGAAATACCTTGTTTATTTGAAATACATCCTCCTGTTTTGGACAATCAGCCTTTCGACTGCGTATGGGCAGTCCTTGGATCCTGCTGGGTTGGATTCGTTAAGGAAAGCCAGAAAGGCCACTAAGGTCATCGATTTACGGCCAACCTCTGCATTTGAAAGAGGTCATATACGATTTGCCTTGTCGTTTCCCTATGAAAACGCCCAATTCAAAGAAACATTCTTAGGGCAATTTCCTGCTCAAATTCCTCTTATTTTGTACTGCCAAACAGGAAAAGTTAGCCAAGAAGCCCAAACCTACCTGAGGGGTCTAGGGTATAAAGATGTCTATATTTTAAAGGAAGGATTTGACCAGTGGGCTTTACAATCGAAACCTTATGTAACCCAGCATCCAACTACCGAGCCCATCGCCCCGATCACCTTCCATCAACTTCAACAGACAGCCGCAGCCTTCCCGGTAGTCGCTGTTTTTCTTGGGGGAGATCCATGCTTGGAATGTACCGAGCAAAAAAACAAAATAGCCAAAGCTTTGCCTCACCTTCCACTTCTGGCCTACCAGGGATTCCGAGTTGAAGGAATTCGAGAAAAACTAAATACATCTGGCACACCTATCTTATTGATTTTCCAAAGAGGGAAACAGGTTTGGCGCTTAGACGGCCCTTGGAACGAGAACGATCTCTCCCCATTAAGTACCCTTTTTCAACCGTAAATCCCAGGCAACTGGTGGTTTCAAAAAAAATCAATAGATTTGAGTTTGATTTGTTTTTAAATACTGCTTATGATTGCCTTTCTCGAAGGAAAATTGGCCGTAAAAGAGCCAACTCACGCTGTTATTTCAGCCCAAGGCGTTGGCTATCTTGTCAAGATTTCACTTCAAACGCATGCTCAATTACCTGAAGTTGGCTCACCCTCTGTATTTCTTCACACCGTATTGATTGTACGTGAAGATTCTCATACACTGTATGGATTTCATTCACCCGAAGAGCAATCTCTTTTTGAGGACCTCATTTCGGTCTCAGGAATTGGGCCATCGACCGCCCTGGTGATGTTATCTTCGCTTAGTAGCTCCGAGATAAAACAGGCCATTGCCCATGAAGATGTCGCAACCATCCAGCGGATCAAAGGCATTGGGGCAAAAACAGCCCAGCGAACGATCATTGAGTTAAAAGATAAGCTCAAGAAGGATCAGTGGCTTCAAGTTGCCGGACCATCTCAATCAGGGACAATATCGGGGCGTGTCCGACAAGAAGCGTTGGCTGCCTTGGTCACATTGGGTATTCCCAAAGCAACGGCTGAGAAGAGTATTGATGTGATTTTGAAAAAGACCACTCATGAGGTTACCGTTGAGGAGCTAATCAAATTAGCTTTACGATAGAAATATAAATCCTACTCAATCGTTACTACAATTGACCTTTTCTTTTTGACTAACTGCGTATGTTTCAACTATCTACTCGAAGCCTTATTCTATGGATTCTTACGGTGTTCGGAATCAATGGAATGGTGTTTGCTCAAAACCCGGGCCCATCGTCCTCCCCAACAGGGAGTGGCCCAGGCTATCGGTGGAAAGATACATACCTGAGTCGTGTGATTTCACCCCAACCCCAGCAGTCTCCCTTCTTTTTACCTAAAGTAGGTCCCATTTCTACCCTTTATTTTCATTCGCCCACTCAACAGTTTTTTTTGGACGAAAAATGGGCGCCCCAATTGGAGCAGAAAATACCGCAAGCTTTGAATTTCAATGAGTATGCTTCGTTGCAATCGGTGGCGGTTCGGAAACAATTACTTCGAGAATATGAAAACATGTCGGACGGAACAAGCTCTACTTCGGGCCGGGGCTTACGTCCGAAATTATCAAAAAACCCTGTATTTGACCGACTTTTTGGTGGAAAGATTCCTGAGTTTAGGCCTAAAGGTTTTGTTTCTGTCGATCTAAAAGTTGGAAACCAGTTTGTTGACAACCCGCTCATTCCGTTGTTCAATCGAAGAACGCGCATATTTGATTTTGACCAACAAATCAATATTGACTTCAATAGTTTATTCGATGGACTGCAGGTTCCAGGCTTAGGTGGACGGCCTGGAGGATCCAATCCGCTTGGGGCACTTGGTAATACCCTACCCAATTTACCAGGGGCAGGAGCCAATCCTTTGGATGACTTTGGGGCCAATCGGTCGTTTCCTAACCCTTCCAATCTAGCTGGTGCCTTGGGTAGTTTAGATCCATCCAATGCATTACGGGAAAAGATGGGAATAACTGGAAACTTCAATACAAAGTCCGCTTTTTCCTATGAGAACCGATTCAAATTAAACTTCAAAAATGATCCAGAGGATATACTCCAAGTTCTAGAATTGGGAAACGTCAGCATGCCGATGCGGTCTCAATTAATTCCGGGGGTTGAAAACCTCATGGGGGTAAAGGCGGGGCTACGTTTTGGCAAATTAGATGTGACCACCGTGTTTGCTCAACAAAGATCTCGGACGGAATCGATCCTGATCAACGGTGGAAATCAATCCAAACCTTTTGAATTACGTGTTGACAACTACGATGAAAACCGGCACTTTTTCCTCGGACATTTCTTTCGGGAAAATTACGAAAGGTCTCTTCGGAACTTACCCAAGGTGATCTCAGGTGTGCGAATTACACGGGTAGAGGTATACGTTACCAACCGTACCAATACCGTAAATTCCATGCGAAACTTGGTTGGTATCACCGACCTCGGGGAGGCTAAACCAGCAAATCCCAGCTCGGTCATTTCGACCAACCCCAATGGGCCTGCCGGTAATCAAGCCAATAATTTATATGATCAATTGGTAGAAAATTCAGATTTTCGGACTATTGACAATACCTCTCGTTTTTTGAATAGCCTTAATTTACGGAATGGAGAGGATTTTGAGATACTTCGGGGGGCTAAACGACTTACCGACAGGGAATTCGAGATTCAGCCTGAGTTGGGGTACATCTCCCTCCTAACACCCCTTCGAAACGATGAGATCTTGGCGGTGGCCTATGAATACACATTCAATGGTCGGGCATATAAAGTCGGAGAATTAACCGAAGACTACTCATTTCGTAAGGAAGATGAAGTCTTGATGCTCAAATTATTAAAATCCTCTACCATCCGGAATCGATTAAATCATCCGATGTGGGATTTGATGATGAAAAACATCTACACGCTTTCTCAAGGACAGGTAACTCCGGAAGGTTTCCAGCTCCGCATTTTGTATAAAGATGATGCCACGGGGATCGACAATCCCAATTTGCAGGAGGGGCGACGAATGAAAGACCGGCCATTGGTAGAGGCCCTTGGTTTGGATCGATTGAACTTTAATCAAGATCCTCAACCGGATGGAAACTTTGATTATGTACCGGGGATCACCATACAAGAAAAATTAGGAAAAGTAATATTCCCAGTTTTAGAGCCTTTTGGGAGCCACCTAGCCAGACAATTCGATTCAGACGAAGAAATCCTACGAGAAAAATACGTCTTCAATGAACTGTACCGAGGGACCATGATTGATGCCCAGCAGGTTACCACCAAAAATAAATTCTTTCTATCAGGGCAAATACGATCAGGAAGTACAGAAATTCCACTTCCTCTTGGTGCATCTCCCCAGTCGGTACGAGTTTATGCAGGAGGTGTCCAACTGCAGCAAGGTACCGACTACCAGGTCGACACGCAACTTGGCCGAATTCGGATCACCAACCCTTCTTTGATCAATTCTTCCCGTCAAATTCGGATAGATTATGAACGTCCTGACCTATTTGAAGCACAAATCAGACGGATGTTTGGACTTCGTCTGGACTATGTTGTTAGTCCATTTTTACGTTTAGGGGCCACCTTGATGGATTTACGCGAAAATACACCTGGTTTCATCACCCGAACGGCCGTGGGCATGGAACCTGTCAACAATACGCTGTGGGGGGTTGATGTCAATTACCTGCGTACTTCCTTCTTTTTAACTAATTTATTGAATAAAATTCCAACAGTTCAATCAGAGGAAAAGTCCAGAATTCGTTTCAATGCTGAGTTTGCTCAATTGCTCCCAGGGGTCAACAATCGTCGAGTGAACAACAATGCGATGTTGGATGATTTTGAGGCGGTACGGCAGATCAATGATTTAACAAGACAACCCACTCGTTGGCGGTTGGGGTCCACACCTGAAAATTTCCAAGAAACCGGTCAGAGTATCTATGGGTATCATTTCCGGAGGGCCAAAATGTCGGCCTATACCTTAGACCCTACCCTATTTTTTAGTGCTGGGATTTTCAGTGGCGGTTTGACGGGACTCCCTGAGGGACTAACTTCTGATGGAAATGCATATGAACGAGGATTTGAGGTACAGGCCATATTTCCAGGCCGATCTCGGCCTCCTTTGGGTCAGCAACCCCCTATTGCCACCCTGGATCTTTCCTATTTCCCGTCGGAACGAGGAATGTACAATTACAATCCCAATTTAACCTCAGACGGCTTTTTGCCTAATCCAAGGCAAAATTTTGGGTCCGTCATGCGGGGTATCACTTTTGATCCTGATTTTGACAATACCAACGTTGAATACCTCGAATTTTGGTTGCTCGACCCCTTTGCTGATGTCGTGCGGGATGGAACCCCTAATGGTAACCGCCGAAATACCACCGGTGGAAAACTTCTATTTCAACTAGGTGATGTTTCAGAGGATGTAATTCCAGACAATCGTTTCTCGTTCGAAAACGGACTATTGCCTTTTGAAAGTACCACTTCCGAACCAGTTAATACACTTTGGGGTAAAGCTCCCCGAGTTCAATATATCAACGATGCCTTTGATTCCGCTCCCGATGCTCGTGCTCGGCAGGATATAGGCCTGGATGGGCTACCGAATGCCGAAGAACGGACGTTCCCCCACATCCAAAATTATTTGAATGCCCTGAGACAACGAATTTCAGCCCAAGCCTTTCAAAAAATTGAGCAAGACCCTTCGGGTGATGACTTTACATTTTTTCTAGATCCCATTTACGACCAAACCAATGCTCGATTGGTGGAGCGATTCAAAAATTACTTGGGGATGGAAAATAACTCCCCTTTAACCAATGACAACGTAACGGTTACACCCGCCAACTCCCCGGCCTCGGATAAAGAAGACATCAATGGAGATAACACCATCAACGACATAGAAGCCTACTATGAATATGAGATCCCACTTCAACCGGGCCAATTGGATGTAGGACGTGGATTTATAGTTGACCGAGTGACTTCCGATGGTTTGAACTGGTATCTTTATCGTGTACCCATTCGGCAGTTTACCAATAAATTTGGAAATATTTCTGGATTCAAATCCATTCGCTTCATTCGTACTGTCATGACAGACTGGGCCCAACCTGTGGTCCTACGTTTTGCCACGTTACAACTGGTGGCAAATCAATACCGAACGTACACACAAGATCTTAACCAAGTAGGGTTGGCTGAAATTCCAGAGCCCTACGATGCAAAGTTGCGTGTGGCCACTGTAAATATCGAAGAAAATGGTTGTACCGAGGCCGGAGACTGTGCGGTAAAAGAGGGCCAGACACCCTATGTCGTACCGCCGGGCTTCGTTCGCGACCGGGACTTTTCTCAGTTGGGACAGATCCAATTTAATGAACAATCTTTGAGTATAGGCGTGACGAACCTTCGGGATGGTGATGCTCGTGGCGTTTTCAAGAATACTCGTTTGGACTTAAACATGTACAAGCGACTACAAATGTACTTGCACATGGAAAATGAGTTCAATGAGGACGGCCAGGTTGCAGCATTTTTACGTTTAGGTACGGATCTCAAAGAAAACTACTATGAAATCGAGATTCCTAGGCTCAAGGCTACGCCCAATGGATCCATAGACCCTGGGTTAATTTGGCCTATTGAGAATGAAATTGACATACCCTTGGATGAGTTACGGATGTTGAAAGTAACCCGGAACCGCCAGGGTATTCCATTGAATGTACCGTTTTCAGATGAAATCAAGGTGGGGGGATTTGCCTATGAAAATAATTCACAATCCCGAACACTCAATGTGGAACGTGAGTATAAAATCACAGTGGTAGGAAACCCAGACCTTAGCACCATTTTAACACTCATGATTGGGGTCCGAAATCCCAAGTCAGAAGATCAACAACCAAAAAGCTTTACCATTTGGGCCAATGAAATGCGCATCAATGGGTTTGATCAAACCCCCGGAGAGGCGGGATTAATCAATGCCGATATTCAGTTGGCAGATATTGGATCCATTCAAGTAAACGGTCAAATGAGTACCTTTGGTTTTGGCGGTGTTCAATCCAAAATTGCACAGAGATCACGGGATTATACCTATGGATTGGGCGTTGCCACCAACTTAGCATTGGATCGTTTCACTCCTCAAAAATGGAATTTAAGTATTCCATTTTACATGAGTTTTGACCAATCGGTGATTCGCCCCCATTTCAATCCGCTTGATCCCGACATCACCCTAGAACGAGCCTTGGCCAGCATTGAGGACGCTACCCAGCGAGAACGATACCGAAGTTTGGTCACCGACCAACAAATTAGTCGTGGATTCAATTTTGCCAATGTACGGAAAAATCGAGGGCCGAATCAAACCCGCCAACGGGTGTACGATATTGAGAATTTCTCTTTCACCTATGCACAAAACCAGGTTCAACGTTCCAACATTTTAATTGATGACTACCTATCCGAACAAAATCGAGGAGGATTGACCTATCAATTTCAACCCAAGGCAATTAATTGGGAACCCTTTAAAAAGAGAATGAGCGAACGCAATGATCGGCTTTGGCTCAAGGATTTTAATTTTTCTCCCCTCCCCACGTTGGTAGGTTTTAGGGCCGACTACGACCGAAGTTTTATGCGGACGCTTTTCCGAAACTCCGACCTCAACAGTACGGGCGTTCAACCCAATGTGCAAAAATATTTCAATACACAACGGGTATATGACCTTCAATGGAAACTTACACAAAGTATCCAGGTTTCGTACAATGCCCGCCTAACAGCAATTATCGACGAACCCATCGGCGACTTGGATACCCAAGCCAAGAAAGACTCGCTTTGGCGTAGTTTTTGGACCTTTGGTCGGGCTAAAAACTATGAGCAAACCCTGCAATCAACGTATCGATTGCCTTTGGATAAGTTCTTTTTATTGGATTGGGTGCAGGCGGATGCACGTTTCAACACGCGCTTTGGTTACCGTGCTGCCTCTTTTGGGATTTCGGACTCCTTGGATGTATTCTTTGGAAATACCATCGAAAACAACCGTGAACGTGCCATACAAGGCCGTATTGACCTCGTAAAACTATACAACAAGGTTCGGTACCTTCGATTCGCCAACACACCTGCACCGCCTCGAATTCGGTACACACGGGCTCCTGGAGACGATGAAAACTTCGAGAAGGAAACCAATACCTTGTTGAAGTCAGTTACCCGCCTCCTCATGACTGTCCGGGGAATTAATTTTAATTATTCACTTAGAGAAGCCACTATACTACCTGGTTTTTTACCAAATCCAACCTTTATGGGAATGGATCGAAACTGGCAAAATGCTCCAGGTTTACCGTTTGTCTTTGGTAGCCAAGCCCGTGATATTCATGTCAGAGCAGCTCAAAATGGATGGCTTTCGACTAGTACAGTTCAAAATGATCCGTTTACCCAAAGTATTGAAAAAACATTTGAATACAATACGAATTTGGAGCCCTTCAAAGGATTCCGAATGACGATTCGAGGGAATTTGGCACGGGGTGATAGTTACCAAGAACTGTACCGACCTACCGAAACAGGGGGAGCTTTTGAAAGTTTGAATCCTTTCCGAAATGGTACCTTTCGGATGTCGTTTTGGTCGTTTCGTACCGGCTTTACCCGCATGAGTAAAAGTCCGGAGGATAATTATAATTATGAGATTTTCAACCGAATGCAAAACTACCGGACAGTGGTGAGGGATCGTCTGTTGGCTGCAAATCCGGGTGCAGAAGTTGGAACCTACGATATCAATTCACAAGATGTTTTGATAGGCGCATTCTTTGCGGCTTACAGTGGCAAAGACCCCAATGAAGTCCGATTAAATCCTTTCCTTCGTTTTCCATTGCCAAATTGGCGGGTGGACTTTGGGGGAGTCGAAAAAATCCTAAAGGTGGATCGGGTATTTAGCTCCATCACCTTAAACCATTCGTATACTTCTACCTATAATGTGGGGAATTTCACCTCCTCGTTGGAGTATGGGGCCCAATACTTGAACTTGTTGGTCAGAGGGTATCCCTTGGGTTTCTTAACCAATACACAATCCTTGTTTATACCGATTTTCGTTATGAGTACCATTACCATGGAAGAAAAATACGCCCCTTTCATTGGTTTGCAATTTGCAACGAAGAAAAACATTACAGGGCGAATCGAATACAATAAGGAGCGTCGGGCAGGCCTTAACTTGTCCAATTCCCAAGTGGCCGAATTCAATAGCAATGACTTTGTGATGGGCATCGGGTTTAGGCGAAATAACATTCGTATTCCATTCCGCGGGCGGGACGGAAATCAAATCGTTTTGAAAAATGACCTAAACTTCCGATTTGATTTTACCATTCGGGACATCATTGCGTTGCAACGGCGATTGGATGGGGATGCGGTCGTCACGCAAGGAAACTATAACTTCCAACTAAGACCCCAAATTGAATATCAATTCAATAAACGTTTCTCGGGCACATTTTACATCGAGCGACTCGTGAATAATCCCTATAACTCCCTCTCCTTTTATCGGAGTTCCACTTTAGGTGGGATCAACGTGCGATTTAATTTATCAGATTAGAAAAATAAGTTCAATTGATGTAAATTGCACCCGATTTTCATCAAACACTATCCCCATTTTAAACGCCCAAGCTAATGAATTTTCCAGCTGATTTACGCTACACCAACGAACACGAATGGATTAAACTCATTGACGATTCTACTGCTCTCGTCGGCATTACCGACTTTGCCCAAAGTGAACTTGGCGATATCGTTTTTGTCGAGATTGAAACAGAAGGAGAAACCATTGAAGCCAATGGCATTTTTGGGACGATTGAAGCTGTAAAAACAGTTTCTGATCTTTTTTTACCGGTAGAGGGTACGGTATTAGAAGTTAACTCGGCCTTAGCTGATAGTCCAGAGTTAGTTAATTCTGACCCTTATGGGGAAGGTTGGTTGATCAAATTAACTGTTGCTGACCCATCAAGTTTAGATAACCTTATGGATGTGGAAGCCTATCAATCATACATTGGATAACAAAAAGCCCGAAGGGGCTTTTTTTTTGAAACTCCTACCAAATGAATTTCTTTCTTCAAAACGTCCGGTTGCTTCATCCTGAATCAGTCCACCATTTGCAAACCATCGATATAATCATTCAAGATGGTCGAATTCAAGCCATGGGTCCTGATTTACAGGCGCCACCATCGACTGATTTCATTCGCATCTCACAACCTGACCTCCATGTATCGGCTGGTTGGTTTGACCTACGAGCTACCAGCCATGAACCCGGCCATGAGTCGCAAGAGGACCTAGATTCACTCGCCCGAGCCGCCAAAGCGGGGGGCTTTACGGATGTTGCGCTTTTACCCAATACCCACCCGGTTACTCAAACGAAATCACAGCTATTGTTCTTTACACATGCTCAAAGAGAGGTTCGGTTTCATCCGATGGCGGCGGTCACCCTAAATACCAAGGGTACCGACTTCACCGATATGATGGAACTAGCTCAAGCGGGTGCTTTGGCATTTAGCGATGGTAGCCAACCCATTTGGAATGCAGATATCTTGTTAAAAACTTTACAATATTTGGCTCCGATTGGTAAGTTACTCATCAACCGACCTGATGAAGTTTTGCTCCGACAATTTGGTCAAATGCATGAAGGGATGACCTCTACCCGACTGGGCATGAAAGGAATCCCACCGGTGGCTGAGGAGCTTATGATCCAACGGGATTTGGCTTTGCTACGGTACGCCAATATTGCATCGGCCGTTCCCGTCTTGCACTTTTCGACGATTTCTACTGCCGGAGCTGTGGCACTCATTCGCGAGGCAAAAAAAGAAGGATTACCTGTTAGTTGTGATATCGCCTCTTATCAGTTGTCCTTTACCGATGAAGACTTAGTGGACTTTGACACCCACTTGAAGGTCATGCCGCCCTTTCGAGGTCGCGAACATCGCGAGGCTCTGATCGCCGGACTTTTGGATGGGACTATCGATACGGTGGTATCCAATCACCAACCATGGGATGAAGAATCTAAGAAATTAGAATTTGATCTAGCCGAATTTGGGATCATTCACAGCCAAACAGCTTTTGCTGCCTTGCATACAGAGGGTGTCATTCCGCTAGAGCAACACATTCAGTTTTGGACCCATCAGTCCAGAAAATTAGTTCAACTACCTGTTCCTACAATTTCACCCGGACAACCTGCCTGTTTAACCCTATTTTTGCCAAACGAAACCTGGCAACTCACAGCCGACATGATTCATTCCAAGTCAAAAAACTCTCCTTTCCTTGGGAAAACATTGCGCGGTAAAGTGGTGGGGACAATTGGATAAATCGTCAAATTCTAACACTGGGTATCGAATAACCCAAAATGAGTTAATCACATGAAGTTGAACCGAATCTATTCTAATAGCCTACTGTACGGCACCATCACCGCATTGGTTTGTTTTGCCTTTTTTTGGGGCATGACATTCGTCAATCCCAATCCACTGGGGGCTAGACGACCGGATGTTGGGTTTAATCTACTTTTTGTAGGTCTAGCCATGTGGCAACTTAAACGTGACCAACAGGGGATTCTCCATTTTTATCAAGCATTTTCAGTTGGATTTTTGACCAACCTTTGGGCAGCTTTTCTAACAGGATTCTTCTTATATCTATTTATTCAAATTGATCCAACCCCATTTCAAGCTTGGTTGAAAGAAGGACAGGCCTTGCTGCTAGCGCAACGTGACACTTTTGATAAGATTTTGAACGAAGAGACCTTCCAAGCCCAGTTGAAGTCCCTTCAGACGGCGAAACCCTATCAGGTATGGTTGGACGAACTCATGTTCAAGCAAGTCGCGATTGTCGGAATTACATTAATTGGCATGGTATTGCGACAAAAAGGGGCGGATTAACCGTTCATCCTGAATTTTCTGGTGCTTTGAACTAAATTTTCCTACATTCGAGAATTACCTTAATTACGTCATAACCTTATGGAAAAATTAACTACCTCTCAAGTGGCCCTGAAATGGGGGGCTATCCTTGGTGTCATCTCCATTGTCATTACAACCGTCCTTTACGTAACGGGCTTATGGAAAAATACCTGGATTTCATCCGCCTCCTTAGTTATCGGAATTGTGGCTTTGGTCTTGGCCATGAAAGAGTACAAGGAAGCGCACCAAGGATTCATGAGCTTTGGGCAAGGTGTCACGATAGGATTCACTACCATGACGATTTCCGGCCTTTTGGGAGCCCTGTACCAAACTGTTTATACCCAGTTTATTGATACCACGATCCCAGAGCAGATTAAAGACATGCAAATTGAGGCATTTGAAAAGCAAGGGATGTCGGATGAGATGATTGAACAATCCTTGGAATCTATGTCGGCATTTAGCTCGCCGGGCGTCACTTTTTTATTTGCAGTGCTTGGTAGCATGTTCATTGGTCTTATTTTAGCGTTAATTATTTCGGCGGTCATGAAGAAAAACAAACCCGCTATGGATTTTTAATTTATGTTGGCAATTTACCTAAAAGAGATAACCGGATTCTTCCAATCCCTCGTGGCCTACCTTGTGTTGGCCACCTTTTTTATTTTTTGTGGCCTCATTCTTTGGGTCCTTCCAGCGACAAATTTGTTTGACTATGGATTCGCTGAGCCTGGCGTATTATTCACTTTTGCCCCTTATTTATTTCTTTTTTTAGTTCCTGCCATAACCATGCGCATGATTGCTGAAGAAAAAAAGACGGGAACATGGGAGTTACTTCAAAGCTTACCATTAACCACCTGGCAAGTGCTCCTTGGAAAATACTTTGCGGCCTGTACACTCTTGGCAATGGCCTTGGTGCCCTTCGGATTTTACTACCTCGCTATTCACTCGCTCGGTAGCCCCGTAGGCAATTTAGATGGTGCCGGATTCCTCACCTCTACCGTAGGACTGTGGATTTTAGGTTGCGTTTTTACAGCCATTGGTTTGTTCACTTCCTCCTTAACCACCAATCAAATCACCTCTTTCTTGTTATCTGCTTTTTTATGCTATGTAGGGTTTGACGGTCTCCATCAGCTAACTCAACTTACGCAGGGAACCCTTTTTGCTCAATTAGAGTATGTAAGTTGGGGATACCATTATGAATCCCTAGGGCGTGGAGTCGTGGATTCAAGAAACTTCCTGTATCTTTTTTCTTGGATTGCGCTTGCTCTTCAATCCACAAGATGGCAATTTATTTAACCGCAAGTATGTTCACACAATATCAAATTGACACCTTCACAAACGATGTTTTTGGGGGAAATCCAGCCGCCGTAGTTCCCTTAACGGATTGGATTCCCGACACCTACCTACAAAAAATAGCACAAGAAAATAATCTTTCAGAAACCGCTTTCTTTGTTCCAGAAGGAGATGGCTATCGCCTTCGATGGTTCACACCAACCACCGAAGTAGATCTTTGTGGCCATGCCACCTTGGCGACTGCCTATGTCTTATTTTTCATTTTGGATTTCCCTGAAGAAGTTCTGACCTTCCACACCCGATCAGGAGAACTATATGTACAAAAGAAAGGAAACCTTCTGGAAATGAATTTTCCATTGGTATCCACTGAGCCAACTTTTGAGTATATCAAAGCAGTAGAGGATGGTTTAGGTATTAAAATTTCAAGCCTCCGTAAAGCAGGTTGGGACCTCCTCGCCATCGTGGATTCTGAAGCTGAGGTACGGTCTATTCAACCTTTATTTGAAAAAATCGCAAAATTACCCGCCCGTGGTTTGGTTTGCACCGCACCGGGGGACCAAGTGGATTTTGTCTCTCGATTTTTTGGACCACAGGTAGGTGTACCCGAGGACCCTGTCACAGGTTCTGCACACACCTATCTTGCACCTTACTGGGCCCATGAACTAGGTAAAACCAAATTAATTGCCCACCAAGTATCCCACCGAACTGGTGAATTGGAACTTGAAATAGTAGGCGATCGGGTGTTGATTCGAGGAAATTGTAAAATTTTTATGGAGGGAAAAATTTATTTAGCCTAACTTCTTGACAATAAGGCCAAAATGCTTGACAACCCCTCCTTCGATGTTGTACCTTTGTAAAAATATTGTTACTATACCAAATGAAGCTATCTTCCTTTAAATTTGATCTACCCCAAAGTTTAATCGCCATGCACCCCAGTCCGGAACGGGATGAAAACCGGATGATGGTCGTCGATCGAGCGACGGGTAAGATCGAACATAAAATGTTTCGAGACATTGTTAGTTACTTTGGTGAAGGTGACACCCTCGTGGTAAATAACACAAAAGTATTTCCTGCCCGGCTATATGGTTCCAAAGAAAAAACAGGGGCCAAAATAGAGGTTTTCTTGTTGAGAGAACTCAACCGTGACATGCGGTTGTGGGATGTTTTAGTGGACCCGGCCCGAAAAATTCGGGTAGGAAATAAGTTGTATTTTGGTGACAGCGACCTAGTTGCGGAAGTTATCGATAATACCACCTCACGGGGGCGAACCATTCGTTTTTTGTTTGATGGGAACCACGATCAGATGATGCAAACGATCTATGAACTAGGTGAGACCCCTTTGCCAACCGACATTATCACTCGCCCCGTCAATGAGTTAGATCGTGAGCGATTTCAAACGATATTTGCAGAACATGAAGGTGCTGTTGCTGCACCTACGGCCGGCATGCACTTTACCAAAAACACGGTTCGCCGAATGCAAATCAACGGAGTGAACTTCGCACCGGTTACTTTGCACATCGGGATAGGGACCTTCCGACAGGTGGATGTTGAGGATCTCACCAAACATAAAACAGATTCCGAAAACTTTTTCATTACACCTGGCACCTGTGAGGTCGTGAATGAATCCCTAGACAAAGGTCATCGTGTTTGTTCGGTAGGTACCACCGCCTTGAAAGCTCTGGAATCCTCGGTATCGGCGAATTCTCGATTGAAGCCAGTTGACAATGCATGGACAGATAAATTTATCTTCCCTCCCTACGATTTTAAAATTGCCAATTCGCTCCTATCCAACTTCCATTTGCCAGAGTCTATCCTCTTAATGACCAAAACCGCCTTCGGAGGATATGATTTGGTCATGGAGGCCTATCACCAAGCGATAAAAGAAAAATATAAGTTTTTCACCTATGGCGATGCCATGCTGATTCTTTAAATCAAACACCCGGCTCAGGCCGGGTTTTTTGTCTTATGATCCCGATTTACGCAATAATTGTGGCCGGTGGCAGTGGTAGCCGAATGCAAAGTGCCATCCCAAAACAATTTCTTCCGCTTTTAGGGGAGCCGATTTTGGTTCATACACTTCATGCTTTTTTGGCTATACCCGACATCCAAATTCGGCTAGTGCTCCCTGCAAATGAGATTTCTTTTTGGGAAAAACTACTGGATCAACTCGAAAAATCACGCCAAAATCAATTTAATAATCAAATCCAGGTGGTCGCAGGGGGAGCGACACGCTTCCAATCGGTAAGCCGTGGCCTTGAGTCCATCCCACCTGAAATAGAGGAGGCCATCGTTTTGGTGCATGACGGTGTTCGTCCACTAATTGAGGTAGACAAAATCCATGATGTCATGCAAGCCGCCCTGGATACGGGGGCAGCCGCCTTAGCAGTAGCCTTGAAAGATACCCCTCGGGAAGTGCTCGCCGACGGTCAAAATAAATCACTTGACCGCTCCAAAATTCAATTGATGCAAACACCTCAGGGTTTTCGATTAGGCACAATGAGACTTGCCTTCCAATTAGGTGAGCAGCCTCATTTTACAGATTGTGCCAGTGTATTGGAATCTGCCGGACACCCCATTAAGTTGGTGGAAGGATCATATCAAAACTTGAAAATTACAACCCCCGAGGACCTCCTTCTCGCGGAAGCCCTTCTAAAACAACGTGTACGGTAAGTACCGTCAATTTCAAAGAATAGTGTTATTTTTACACCTTTGTTTCAATTAGTATCTGCATGGCATTAGGAAGATTACCCATTGAGGCGTATGTACAAGGGATTCTCTCCGAAGATCGAGTGATTTTGGGCCGGGCCATTACGCTCGTGGAAAGCCAATTGCCAAGTGATCAAATCCTTCGGGAAGAAGTCATCAGCCAGGTTCTTCCCCACAGCGGGAAGTCCATTCGCATCGGTGTGACGGGAGTTCCCGGGGTTGGAAAAAGCAGTTTTATCGAAAAATTAGGACTCTTGTTGGTAGAACAAGGGCACCGTGTCGCCGTTTTGGCAATCGATCCCTCTAGTCAACTAACCAAAGGTAGTATCTTGGGCGATAAAACGCGTATGGAACAGCTTGCCCATCACCCACGGGCTTTTGTTCGACCTTCCCCAACAGGTGGAACGCTGGGCGGAGTGGCCCAACGCACCCGAGAAACAATGTTTTTATGTGAAGCCGCCGGGTTTGATGTCATCTTGATCGAAACAGTAGGAGTAGGTCAATCCGAGACCACCGTTCGGGATATGGTGGACTTCTTTTTGCTTTTAATGCTTCCCCACGCGGGAGATGAGCTCCAAGGAATCAAAAAAGGTATCATGGAAATGGCAGATGGACTGGTCATTCATAAAGCAGATCCTTCGTTGGCCCATTTGGTACAGCAAGCCTACCAAGACTACCAAAATGCGCTCCACCTTTTTCCCCGCAGAGAAAATGATTGGACCACCCCTGTCATTCCGTGTTCTTCTCTTGAAAATACAGGACATGATGTCGTTTGGAGAGCCATCCTGGCCTATGAACAACAAACCAAAACCTCCGGATGGTGGGAAAAAAATCGACAAACTCAGAAAAAAATCTGGGTTCACCACATATTACACGAATTTCTAATTCAACAATTTTTACAACAACCTGGGATGTCTGACCGCCTCGCTCAAGCCGAGGCCGATGTATTGGCGGATCGACTTACGGCTCCTCAAGCCATTCGGCAATTATTCCCTCCTACCCCAACAAATCCATAAGTTATGTTTTGGAAAAAGATTGCTCACTTCATTTTATCAAATCGATTACTTCTACTGTTTCTAGTAGCTGCCTCCACTACGTTCATGGGAATGCAAGCCATTAAGCTTGAGTTATCCTATGAGTTAGCCCGAATTCTTCCTCAAACCGACCCAAGCTACCAACGGTACGAGCAGTTCAAAAAGGTATATGGAGAAGATGGAAATGTCATGGTAATTGCCGTCGAGGACTCCGCCATGTATACTTTGGAGCGTTTCAAAGCGTGGTCAAAACTTGCCCAAGACATTAAACAGGTGGAGGGAATTAAAAATGTTTTGGCCAATGCGACAATAGCCGAAATCTCAAAGAACGAAGAAAAAAAATCATTTCAGTTTAAACCTGTTGTTTCGAGTGAGCCAACAACTCAAGCCGATGTCGACAGCATTCAGAAAAAAATTGAAAATCTACCCTTTTATAAAGGTCTTTTGTATAGTGAAACAAGCCATGCTCACTTAATGGCCATTACCTTTGACCAAAAGCAATTAAACAGCAAAGGAAGAATTACGACCACCCGTGAGATCGAAGCACTCGCCAATGCCTATGGTGAAAGCCAGAAAATAAAAATGCATTATTCCGGGATGCCTTACATTCGAACCAACTTTATGTCAAAGGTATCGGTGGAGCTAGCCCTTTTCATGGCCTTGGCTTTTGGGGTAACCACTCTTATTCTGTATCTGTTCTTCCGGTCTTTCCGGATTGTTTTCTTTGCCATTTTGATCATCGCCATTTCGGTCATTTGGTGTGTCGGTTTAATTCAATTGTTCGGCTATAAAATCACCATTTTAACTGGATTGATTCCGCCCTTGATTATTGTCATCGGAATTCCTAATTCCATTTTTCTGATCAACCGATACCAAGAGGAGTATTTAAAATCGGGTGACCAACGGAATGCCGTCGCTACCTCCATTGAAAAAATTGGCAAATCTACCTTCATCGCGAATCTGACCACGTTTATTGGATTTTTCGTTTTCTACTTCACTGGAAGTGTTCTTTTGATGGAATTCGGATTGGTCGCTTCTCTGTGTGTCATGACTACCTGGGCACTTTCTTTGATCTTGATACCCACCATTTTCTCGTATCTGGCACCACCCAGCGAAAAACACGTGCAACATTTATCCAATGACCGCGTATCAGGCATTTTGGAATGGATCATTCAAGTGGTGATGGGCCACCGGACCAAACTGTACTGGTTTGTTTCTGCCTTAGTATTTTTATCGGTGTTGGCAATGTCTCGAATCACAGCGGTGGGGTATGTCGTGGATGATCTACCCGAGGAAGATCCGATTTTCGCTGATCTTAAGTTCATTGAAAAGCATTTCAAAGGCGTAGTTCCTTTTGAGGTCGACATCAATACCAAAACACCAAATGGTGTTTTAGATCCGCGGATATTGAATAAAATCAAAGTCATGCAAAATCAATTTGCTGCCTATGATGAATTCACCAATCCCTTATCCATTGTCGAAGGGTTGAAGTTTATTTACCAAGGATACCGGGGTGGAGATTCCAAATATTACGTTTTACCGGGGGCTTTAGAATTGCAAAAATTAAATGAATACGCGGGAAATGCCAATCAAAGCACCCAGCAATTGGCCTCTTTCATGGATTCTACCCGGAGCCAAACTCGTGTTAGTTATCAAATTGGGGATGTAGGTTCTAAACGCCTTGGAATTTTAGCAGATGAACTTCAGGCTAAAATTGACACCTTGTTTAATTACGATCGCGAGACGGAATCTTGGCTTCCAGAGGAGGAGCGAGTGGATGCACAAGTCACGGGCAATGGTGTCGTCTTTACTCGAGGTAATGCGTATTTACTTGATAACTTGGTTGAGAGTACGGGCCTGGCCATTTTACTGGTATGCTTGGTAATGGCCACTCAGTTTTTAAATGCCCGGACGGTCCTCATCTCGGCAATTCCGAGTATGATTCCGTTAATCATCACTGCGGGAATCATGGGTATCGCACAGATTCCTTTGAAACCTTCCACCACATTGATATTCTCCATCGCATTTGGAATAGCCTCTGACGGTACCATTTATTTTTTAACAAAATACAAAGATGAGATCAAGATGGGCCGCACCCTAGTGGAGGCCGTCCAAAATACCATTCGGCAAACGGGTGTAAGTATGGTGTATACGGCTATCATTCTGTTTTTTGGTTTTGGAATATTTGTTGCCTCAGGTTTTAAGGGAACCGTTTTCCTTGGACTACTTGTTTCGGTTACGTTATTGATTGGTATGATTTCCAACTTAATGGTCTTGCCTGCTTTTTTACTTACCTTGGATAAACGTCAACAAAGAAAAAAAGAGAAAAATGGCTGAACAAGTCACCACCCTAGGCCTTCGGCTTCCGTCTGATCCACGATGGGTCAATATTGCTGAGATGAATTTAGCCGAGATTTTAATTGATCATGCTTTTTGTGAACAAAAAGCAGCGTCTTCGTGCATTGCGCTAATTGTCAAGTATCCCGAGAAGACTCGTCTGGTGGAGGTCATGACCCCCGTCGTGACAGAAGAATGGGGTCATTTTCAGCGAGTTTTAAAAGAAATGAAGAAACGCGGGATTTCGCTAGGTCCCAAACGCCGGGACGATTATGTTGCCGCACTCCAAAAGTGCATCAAAAAAGGGGGATCGATCGATGATCAATTGATGGAAGATGTCCTTTTTTGCGCCATGATCGAGGCCCGGAGTGCCGAGCGATTTAAACTTCTCTCAGAACAAATTGCCGACGAATCCTTAAAGAAGTTTTATCACGAGCTTATGATTTCGGAGGCCGGACATTACCGAAATTTCATTGAGCTTGCCGAAGAATACCAACCCAAAGAAAAAGTTCGAAAACGGTGGGAAGAACTACTTTTGCAGGAGGCGGAAATCATGCAAAATCTAGAGGTTAGATCCGATCGGTTTCATTGACAACCGATCGGATTTTGCTTTTTTACTTTGTCTTACGATTTCGATACGTACTGACTTGTGCGATCAAATCGGCCACAAGTCCTGTCCAACCCGTTTGGTGAGATGCTCCGAGCCCGGTACCATTGTCACCATGGAAATATTCATAGAATAGATAATAAGGCGCAAAGTTGGGGTCTTTTTCAAGTTCGTTATTGCCGACCATAGCCGGCCGGACGCCTTGATCATTCGGCAGAAACACCGAAATCAAGCGTTCTGAAATTTGCATAGCTGCTTCTTGGATCGAAACAATTTGACCGGAATTGGTCGGATATTCAATTTCGTAATCATCACCATAATATTGATAGAACTTCAATAGGGAATCGATGATTAGGTAATTCAGCGGAAACCATACAGGGCCTCTCCAATTGGAATTTCCACCCATTATCGACAAATCTGACTCGCCTGGGGTATAAACGACCGCCAAGTTCTCTCCATGTAAATTAAATGTGTAGGGATGATCCTTGTGATACTTGGAAAGCGACCTGATACCAAAGTCCGATAGGAATTCCATTTCATCAAACATTCGCTTCAAAACCATTTTCATGCGGTGTCCACGCAACAGAGCGAGCAAATGAGTTGATCCCTTACCGGGTTCATCCCAACGTGAAATGAGTTCCGCCAAGTCGGGGCGATTTTTCAATACCCATTCCAATCTTCGCTTAAAATCGGGTAGTTTTGAAAGGATCTCATCGTCCAATACCTCCACAGCACATAAGGGGATAAGCCCTACTAAAGACCGAATTTTCATCAGCAAAGCATCTCCATACGGTCCAGAAATTTTATCATAATAGAACTGGTCTGTTTCATCCCATAAACCTGATCGACCATCCTCACTGAATTTGTTGATGGCCGCAGCAATGTGCAGAAAATGTTCAAAGAATTTGGAAGCCATATCCTGATACACCGGACGTTCCAATGAAATTTCACATGCGATCCGAAGCATGTTTAAAGTATAGATCGCCATCCAGCCGGTGGCATCGGCTTGTTGCAATTTGATACCTGGAATTTGGGCATTGCGGTCGAATACTCCAATATTATCCAAACCTAAAAAACCACCCCCAAAAAGTCCATTTCCGTCTTCGTCTTTTTGATTCACCCACCAGGTAAAATTCAACGTAAGTTTATGAAAAATACGCTCCAGAAATGCGATATCCCCTTTTCCATTCTGCTCTTTATCAATCTCATACACTTTCCATGTGGCCCAAGCATGAACGGGTGGATTGACATCTGAGAAATTCCATTCATAGGCTGGAATCTGGCCATTGGGGTGCATATAATATTCACGAAGCACCACCGCAAGCTGCCTTTTGGCAAAATCAGGGTCAATGCGCGCTAAAGTGGAGGTGTGGAAGGCTAAATCCCAAGCAGCAAACCAAGGATATTCCCATTTATCGGGCATTGATAGGATGTTCGCCATGTAGGCATGGCGCCAAGGAGCATTTCGTTGAAAATTCCTTCCTCTAAACTCAAATGGCATTTTAGGATCACCTTTCATCCATTGGTCGATGTTGTAATAATAGAATTGCTTACACCACATCATACCGGCAAAGGCTTGGCGTTGAATTTCCCGAAGCGTAGGGTCCTCGACATCCTGTTGAATATCCGCATAAAAGTCATCAGCCTCTTTTTTACGAAGCTCAAAATAGGAGTCAAATTCCGCAAATGGTTCAATCAAACTCGTATTTTGGGAAAAACGAAGCCGAACCGTCACCGACTCACCACCCGGAATGATTCGACTGTATTGAGCGGATGCTTTTGTCCCAATTCGATTGGGATTGACGAACGATCGGTCATTTGTTAAAACATAGTTGTTGATTCCATCTTTAACATAGGGGGTTTCATTTTTCCGACCAAAAACACGCTCTAAATTGGTTTCATTTTCGCAGAAAAGCAGTTCGTCTGCCCCTTCACAATACAACTTCATTCGCCCGAAAAGTCGATGATACAATTCGACTTGAGACTTGGCGATACCGGTCAGGATAGGCTTTTGCTCAAAATCCTCATACCCCCATGTCCAGGTGTTTCGAAACCAAAGTGTTGGCAAGATCGTCAAAGGTGCAGGAGCATCCCCTCGGTTGTGTGCAGTGATTTGGATCAGCAGATCATTTTCATCTACTTTGGCATATTCAATGAAGATATCAAAATATCGATGATCTTTTAGAATTCCGGTATCGATCAACTCAAACTCTGGATCTTTCCGGGATCTACGACGCGTTTCCTCGAGAATCTCAGTATACGGAAATGCTTGCTGAGGATATTTATAAAGCATTTTCATGTACGAATGTGTGGGCGTACTATCCAGATAATAGTACAACTCTTTCACATCCTCCCCGTGATTCCCCTCGGAACCCGTCACACCAAAAAGGCGCTCTTTGAGAATAGAATCCTGGTGATTCCAAAAAGCGAGTGCGAAACAGATGTGCTGTTTATTGTCTGAGATGCCCCCGATTCCGTCCTCCCCCCAACGATAAGCCCTGGACCGAGCCATATCATGCGGAAGGTAATCCCATGTGTTGCTGTAAACACTGTAGTCTTCGCGTACGGTTCCCCATTGTCTTTCAGACAAGTAGGGCCCCCATTTTTTCCAACCTTTGTTATCAGATCGTTCCCTGAGCCGTTTTCGTTCTGGATTCATGTGTTGTAATTATATCCCAAAAGGGTGTTTTTTTCATCAATAGGTTTTGTAAATCTATAAAAATCAGGTGGTCAATCCCAACAAAATTCGATTTCCTTTACATCGAAAAGGAGTTCCTTTCCGGCTTCGGTTAACAGGCGTAACCGGCCCCAATCGTCCAGGCCTTGAATCTGGGCTATCAATTCCTCATTTCCAATTCGAAAACGTCGCCACTGTCTGTATCCAAGGAGGTTTTCAAAATAAATTTCATACAAAGAAGACCGGAGGTCTGGGTTCTGAACCAACCGATAGGCCCAATCCAACGACTCCAACAAGGTTGGCAGTAATTTTTCTAAATCCCAATTTTGATCTGTTTCCAATGCCAACGAAGTAGCTCTTGGTGCCTGTTCCCAATGAGTTTGATTAACATTTAGTCCAATTCCAACGATGCAGGAAGAACAATGATTACCAACCCAACTGGGTTCTAGTAACATACCTCCTACTTTTTTTTGGTTGATGTAAATATCATTGGGCCATTTTATTTGGGTAGACCGAACCCCAACTGCACGCAATGCTTGGAGGACGCCTACTGACATGGCCACCGTCAGATCAAAAATTCGCTGAGGAAGTAACCAAGCAGGGTAAAGAATCACAGAAAAGGTCAAATTCGCATGAGGCTCGATTTCCCATGAATTTCCTCGTAGTCCTTTTCCAGCCGTTTGTACCCCCGTAATGACCACTGTTCCCTCTAATGGGTCATTTTGTTGAATTAATTCTTTGGCGACATCGTTAGTAGAATGACAAGTTGGCAGGTAAATGAGGTTTTTACCAACTATGGAAGAATTGGGCTGAATTTTGTACAATTTTTATTAAATTAGCATTTCAGATTTCCATCCAACCTAGGTACTTTAACCGATTGGAAACTGACAAAATTAACGTATTACAAGAATTGAATGAAGAAAAACAAAGAACTTTCCAGTGAAGCCTTGGCCGAACTTATTGCGGACGGGATGTTGGAAAAAAAAGGCTTTGATGTACAAATTTTGGATCTACGAAAAATCCACAAAGCCATTACCGATTTTTTTGTGATTTGCTCCGGAAATTCCGACACGCAAATTGATGCTATTGCCCAATCCGTTGACGAGGTAGTTTATAAAAATACCCAACAGAATCCTTGGCACAAAGAAGGTCAGCAGAACAAAGAATGGATTTTATTGGACTACGTGGATGTAGTCGTTCATATCTTCAAGAAGGACCGTCGCGAGTTCTATGATATCGAGTCGTTGTGGGGAGATGCCGTTGTCCGGCACGTTGAGGAGGGTGATACACTCTCGACCTTAAAACAATAAAAAATACAGCTTGTTACTGCTGCAACGCAAAGCTTAAAAAATTGTAATTTATCACACAAACATGGCTGAAAACAATCAGAATTTTCCACCTAGGCCTAAAGGTAAGCCCTCTCCTGGGGGAAATGGAATACAAGGCTGGGTGGTAGCCGCCCTGATCATCTCGATCATCGGATTTTTGCTATACAATCGGTCCAACCCGCTATCTCCGGTTAAATACAAACAACTGGAGGCGATGGTGATGGCTCAAGACGTAAAAGGGATTGACGTGGTGCAAGGACTGAACACTGTCGAAATCACCTTGACCAAAGAAGCCCTTCAGAAGGAAGAATACAAGCGCTTGCTTGGCAACAATCGATACAAGCAAGCCCCTCATTTGTCTTTGAATGTTGTTTCTTCTGATTCGTTCATGAATCAATTTAATGCATTCTTAGACAAGACAGATTTACCGGCCAATTACAAGTCTCAACTGTATCCTAACACGGTTACACGAGAAGATTTCTTGGGGTCTATCGTACAATGGCTTCCGATTTTATTCTTCATAGGCTTAATGTACTTCTTCATGACCCGCATGGGTGGTGGAGGTGGTCCTGGTGGAGCCATTTTTAATATCGGAAAATCCAAAGCTGCGTTGTTTGATGCCGATAGCCGAGTAAAGGTAACTTTCAAAGACGTAGCCGGACTTGATGAAGCCAAAGAAGAGTTGGAAGAAATCATTGAGTTCTTGAAGAAACCAAAAAAATACACCGACCTAGGGGGTAAAATTCCTAAAGGTGCACTCCTAGTTGGGCCTCCAGGTACAGGAAAGACCCTCATGGCCAAAGCTGTTGCCGGGGAAGCGGGAGTTCCTTTCTTCTCTCTATCAGGCTCCGACTTTGTGGAAATGTTTGTGGGTGTTGGAGCCGCTCGGGTTCGGGATTTGTTCAAACAAGCCAAAGAAAAAGCACCTTGTATTATCTTCATTGATGAAATAGACGCCGTAGGACGCTCTCGTGGACGAGGTGCCATGCCGGGTGGAAACGACGAACGTGAAAATACATTGAACTCCCTCTTGGTTGAAATGGATGGATTTGGTTCCGAAAGCGGTATCATCATTTTGGCCGCAACCAACCGGCCGGATGTCCTCGACTCTGCGTTGTTACGTCCTGGCCGATTCGATCGCCAAATTTCTGTCGATGCGCCAGACATTATTGGCCGTGAAGCGATCTTCAAAGTCCATATGCGGAATTTGAAGCTAGCTCCTGATGTTGACGCTAAGAAATTAGCGGCTCAAACACCTGGATTTGCCGGAGCCGAGATCGCCAACGTCTGTAATGAAGCAGCATTGCTTGCAGCCCGACGGAATAAAACAGCCGTTGAAACAAAGGATTTCCAAGATGCTATCGACCGTGAAATTGGTGGACTTGAGAAGAAAAATAAACTCATTTCACCAGAGGAAAAAGAAATAGTTGCGTTCCATGAGGCTGGTCATGCCATTACTGGCTGGTTTTTGGAACATGCCAATCCGCTTGTCAAGGTTTCCATTGTACCAAGAGGTGTTGCCGCACTTGGATACGCCCAGTATTTGCCTCGTGAACAGTACTTGTACCGCACCGAGCAACTGATGGACGAAATGTGTATGGCGCTAGGTGGACGAGCAGCAGAGGATGTGGTATTTGGCAAAATTTCGACCGGTGCTTTGAGTGACTTAGAAAAAATCACCAAAATGGCTTACAGCATGGTGACCATGTACGGTCTGAATGATCGAATCGGAAATATTTCATTTTATGATTCCAAAGGCCAAGGCGAGTATTCATTTACCAAACCTTACTCTGAGGACACTGCCCGTGCAATTGATGAGGAAGTGAAGAAAATCATCAACGAGGCCTATCAACGGACTAAAGCCCTTTTGACAGAAAAACGTGAATTACTCGATAAATTGGCCTATGAGCTTTTGAAACGCGAAATTCTGTTCCAACACGACTTAGTCGAGTTAATTGGGGATCGACCTTTTGAAAAGCCCACCGAATATCAAGCATTTCTGGATGCTACCAAACCAGAGGAGGTTGTATCCGCGCCTGTAGAACAACCCTCCGTAGAATCCACTCCGGACGATCAACAAAACGAGGATACTCTGAAATCGTAAGTGTTCGCCCCACTAAAGAACCGCAGAATCGAAGCACATCGATGTCTGCGGTTTTTTTATTCTCTTAAAATCTTCTCCATCTTTTTTCCTTTAGCAAGTTCGTCCACTAATTTATCCAAATACCGTACTTGCCTTGTAAGAGGATTCTCAATTTCCTCGACTCGATAACCACAGATCACACCCCGAATCTGAGATGCTTTGGGATTGATTTGAGCGCGTTGAAAAAAATCAAGAAAAGATACCTTTTCAAGAATTAGTTGATGTAGCTGGGTTGCATCATACCCGGTAAGCCATTGAATCACTTCATGTAATTCAGTGACAGTCCTACCCTTTCGTTTAATTTTAGCTACATAATGAGGGTAGACAGAAGAAAAAGTCATCTGAGCGATTCGCTCATCTTGGGAGTTGGATTGATACATAGACCGAGAATGGACACGTTGAGGAATCAAGTTACAAAATAAGGCTCAATTTTCTTTTTCAAAAAAAGGTGGTCTCAATGTATAAATTGAGTCGATGGAAAGGAGAAGAAAGGCCAACTTTGCCTCAACAATGCGGCATGGGTCTGTTGTATTGAAGATTAAATCAAATCAAAATCAAATGAAAAATTTTATCTTATTCTGTTTACTGAATGGAACACTCTCGGTGGCTTTCTCACGTACAATCGTGACAATACCCGCCATGCAAACCAAAGAATTACAGTTGGCTCAATACGCCCCACAGAGCCTGCGATTGATCAATGCCTCGGGCCAGCTCTTGGAAGTACAGGTAGTGAACCCAGAAAACGGAAAGTTCATGCAAGGGTTTGGATTGGGTGCACGGGCTGAGGCAACCCTTCAAATTCCGGAGGGGCAAGTTCTAGTCCTTAAAAATCCGACAACAAAAGAGTTGATCGTTAAGATTGATGTAGTTGAATCCCCCTTACCCATACAAGAGGAAGCGGAGGGGCCTCAGATTAATTTTACCTTACGCAATTCATCCCTTCGATCTATTCCATTGATCATACCTGGTGTGATGAATCCGAACCTAAATCCGATGTCATCTAGTGGGGTAACACTCCGGGTGGGTCAGAATATTTACCTGAAGAGTTCCCAAGGAAAACGATTGATACTCACGGTAGATGACACCATACAACCTGGTGATCAAGTGGATATAGCCAAACTTCTGCTCGATCCTCAGGAGTAAATAACAGTAGAAGTTACCTCACATTACACCTTCCAATCTACGAAGGATTCATTCAGATGAAGACACCTTTAAGGTCAAATAGATTTTAAAAGAGGGATTGGAGGGTGTAGAAAAACTAGTTAAACAAAGGAGCAACCTTGTCGGAGGTCAGGGGTTTAATGATGTATTGGCTACCCAGCCCAAAGCTAACTGCTTTGTCTCGATCGGCCCAGTCGGTGGAGGAACTGACGATATAGGTTGGAATGGAAATCCAAGATGGAAACTCAGCTCGCGCTTGGAGGTATTGCCAACCATCCCAAATCGGCATATTGATATCCAATAGAATGAGATCAGGTAAATCATCTCCTAAAGAAAGGAGTAGATCATACAACTCTTTTCCGTTAGTACAGTGAGTGTATTTTTCAACTTTACCCGTTTTTTTGAGTAAACGTTCCCCGATAAATGCGTGGACACTGTCGTCCTCAACTAAAACTACATGCTTTTTCATTCTAAATATATCCTGAAAAGGATTGGTATCAACTACGAAAAGTAGACTTTATACTATCTTAATTCTGAAAACTACAAAAACGAAGTCATAGTTTCAAATCCCACTCGACCTAGTTAAAATTCAGTTCATATACCTAAATATCAATTTGAATATCGTAAAACCGCATTTAGTACTATTAAAATTAGATTATTTCACTTTTAACGTAAATTATTTTGTGATATTAAGGCGGATTTAACGACTAACAAAAGGTGATTTTCACGGTAAATTTTTCTAAAATTAATTTAAGGAAATTTAGAATTGCACATATTTTTCCAAATTTAGGAAAAGTCCTGGTCGATTTTTCCAAAAAAAAGAATTAGGATGACTGGTTGAGATGTTTTTCAAGGATCTCTTGGCAAGCTACGGAGGTCAGTGGCTTAACGAGGTATCGATCACCAACTCCCAGGGAATCAGCTAAATCTTTGTCGGCACGATCAGTAGAGGAGGTAAGGATGTACACTGGGATATGTTCCCATTCAGGGTGTGATTTAAAGGTTTGCAAGAACTGCCAACCATCCCAAACGGGCATATTTATATCCAATAGGATGAGGTCAGGCAATTGAGCACCAAGGCTCAGCATCCCTTCATATGCTTCCTTTCCATGGTTAAATAAGGTAATTTGATCAACCAAGTTTGACTTTTGTAAAATCCTTTGCGCAATGAAAGCATGAATCGGGTCGTCTTCAATCAAAACAATATGGCTCATAGGTTATTCTTTTGGTAGTATTACGTGGAATGTACTCCCTTTACCGGGCTCAGACACTACATCAATTTTCCCGCCAAGTGCCTCGATGTGATTTTTTGTCATAAACAACCCAAGACCCCGAGCGTCTTTTCGTTCATGGAATGTTTTGTACATTCCAAACAACTGGTGGTGATGTACCGATAGGTCAATACCTAAACCATTATCTTCAAATATTAATTTTATCTTCTTTTCGGTTAGGTGGGAGGTTACGCGAACATAGGAGGGTGAGTCGGAGGTCCGGCTGTACTTAATTCCATTGGAAATGAAATTGAGGACAATACTTTCCAAATAGGCGGGGGTCAGAAACAAGTGATGGGTGGGGTCTACTTCATTGATCAGTTCCACATGATGCAGGCGAGCCAAAGGAGTCAGCGTGGCCATACTTTGGTCGACAACATGCCGAAGGTAGGTTGCTTCTTCATTTCGGTGATCCGATAGGTTAAAATCGACCACCTCGGATAAATGGGTGATGGTATCCATTAAGTTTTGAGAAGCCTTCTTAATCAATTGAAAGGAGCTATTGCTCTCAATATCCGGTGAGTCCTCCCCAACCAGGGTAAGGAGCATGTCGATCCCCGCGGCATGTGACCGTAAATTATGAGAAACAATATGGGCAAAATTCTTTAATCGTTTATTTTGGTCTTGGGTAAAATAGAGTAGATCCAAATTATTTTTTTCGGTTTGCTTGAGCCGTTTGATATCCATAGCCACTCCCAAGTACCCTTTCACCTCCTCTCCTTCTTTCACAGGGGTAATATGCAGTTGGACGGGGGTTCGGGTACCATCTTTGGCGATATAGGTCCATTCTCGAATTTCTTCCCCCAATCGAACGCTCCGATCGGTCATTAATTCAAAGTCAGGCGCTTTAGATTCCATTTCCTTCCGGTATTTTTCAATTTCCTCCTGATCGTGAAATAAAAGAGGATTGACGAGACCTATCACTTCTTCAGGTTTATAGCCTAAGAGATTTTCAGCCCCTTTGTTGAACAACGTGATGTAACCGTTCAGGTCAGTTTCGATGATGGATACGTACCGCGACGCATTGAGTAGACGACGTAAATGGGCCACCGATTTTTCTAAGGCTCCTTCAGCCTCTTTAAGCGCTGTGATATCTACAAATTGGGCAGTAAAGTGTAGTGGCGTACCGTTTTTGTCGGTGACAGCAGCCACCGCCATTAAAAAGCTTTTTGTTTCTCCGGATGGCTGAATGATTGTCCGCTCTTCTTGGTGAAATTTACGGAGCCCAGACTTGATTTCTTCAAAAACACGTGGGCAGATTTTATTTTGAACCGGATCAAATAACTCGTACAGGTTTAACTGAATAAGTTGATCTTGGGTACGTCCTAACAATTTCTCCAAACTAGGATTAACCTCTGAAAAATGGAGCGATTTAGTGAGTAGGGCCATCCCAACTGCCGAAGACTCGAAACTGCTCTTAAAAGTTTGTTCACTCACCTTCAGCTGGTGAGCTAACTCCAAGCGATCTGACTGATCTTCAGCAAAAATTAAAATACCCCCTATTTTCCCCTCGTCGTCAAACCATGGTTTAACCATCCAACGAATCCAGACTACTTGACCATTCCTGCCTTTAAATGGATCCAAGTCTCCCTTCTTGGTATTTCCCTTTAGAACTTCTTGGCAGACATTCTCCCAAAAATCAGATTCTTGAGGAAATACCTCAAATAAGGGAGATTTACCCATAGGTCGACCTTTCATTTGAAACGTCTCGATGGCTAAGTCCGAGGCGGCGATGAATCGAAGCTCTGAATCCAACATCACCAAAGGTGCGGGAGACTGGGAAATGAAGATTTGCAAGCGATCAAAGCTCCGTTGGCTATGGGATATATCCTGATGAGTTCCAAACATTTGATGGGGGCGTCCATCGGGTCGCCAACTAAAGATAGCCCCTCGATCTTGAATCCAGACCCAATGCCCTGCCTTATGACGCATTCGAAATTTAGACTCATAAAATCGTCGTTCTCCAGAGAGACATTTTTTTAATGCTTCAATTGGGGCCTCTCGATCATCCGGATGTATTAAGTCGATCCAAGTGGAATGGGTAGTGTTACCGAGTTCGGAAAGGGTATAGCCTAGCATCTCGGCCCATCGATCATTGTACACCGTGATATTGGTTTCGAGATCCCATTGCCAAGTACCTAAATTTGCTCCAGTAATGGCCCGTTCAAATGAACTTCGGGCATTCTCGATGCTTTCTGCGTGCTTTTTCCTTAACGTTATCTCCTGCCATTGGCCACTGGCCAAATGCCATGCTAACCAACGTGACGATCCATCTAGGGTAATCCACTCAAGCTCAACAACTGATTCAGAAGAGAGAAAGACAAAGGAAGAAGGAAGTCGTTTTTGGGTTTCCTCTGTCCAAAGCCCTAGAAACTGATCCCATTGGAATTTGTTATTTCCCTCCTGTCCGATTAATTCGGCCGCTGCGTCATTGAGTATGAGTTGATTCTTTTGCCCATCCCAAAAGCAAGTATATCGTTCCGAGGAATCAATCCATTGGTTGGCTTTGTATTCACCATGTAGATGCTCTTGCGAAACGTCGACATGGCCACCGACCATCCGAATGGGTTTTCCGGTAGAGTCTACCAGGGCATGGCCTCGGCACCGAATCCAGACGGTCCTTCCCTCCCGATGACGGAATCGAATGACTTGGTCAAAGGGCTGATCAGGATTGGACAAATGCTTCTCGACAGCAAATCCAACACGATGGAGGTCGTCCTCAAAAATGATATGTTGCCAAGCTTGGGGGGAATGAGGCATCTCGGCTGGATCATAGCCGAGTGTCCACCAAAAGGCCGGATTCATCCATTCATTTTCAGGCTGGGTGAGGTCCCAATACCATAGTCCATGAGCTGCATGACTTTGTATAAAATCAAACAGTCCAGGCTCTACTTGCAGGCGCGCGTAAAGCTCATCCTGTAAATAGGATCGTTTTATTAAGGAGGAGGTATTCATGTTTGGGTAAGTGGCAATTGCAAATATAATGCAAGAATTCACTCATTCCCACTGGCCTTCTCAAGAGGCTCAGGGATACTGAATTAGTAAACTTCAAAAACTAAACCAAAAAAATGTTATGATAGTCGAAAACATATCTATTTTCAACTAAAGCAGAGTAAATCTACATGGAATAGTATCCCTCTTGTTTAATGGATAATTTTTATAAAATTTTAATAAAGGTACCTACATCTATTTTTTAAAAAAAATCCATTCATTATCTACTTAGTTTTCAGCACCTTACTCCACTTAATTCAAATTATTCATAATTTTTTCAAAAAAACTCTTGACAACGGCAGAAAAACAGCATACCTTTGCATCCACAATTCAACAACGCGTAGCATGATTGTTCGAATTGAAAAGGTCCGGTAGTTCAGTTGGTTAGAATACATGCCTGTCACGCATGGGGTCGCGGGTTCGAGCCCCGTCCGGACCGCAAGAAGCTCATCAGAAATGATGAGCTTTTTTGTGTTTAGTCGAAAAGGGAAGCTACTTCTGGGGATACCCGTACGCATCCCCCTCTCGAAGTAGCTTCCCTCGCTGAGAACGAAAAACTCATTACGCCAACAATTCGTATATCTTATCCATAAGCATCCACTTTTCTCCAGGAGCAGCAGTGGGCAAGGCTTGTTGGTAGTTCCACATCAAATCTTCCCACCGTTGTACCCAAGGATTTGCCTGATCCATTTCGGATTTCCGTGCCCAAGAAAAATCGGATTGCGTCTCCAAAAACATACAAAGTCGATTTTCATAACGAAAAATCTCCAATTTGGTAATTCCCGCATCGCGAATACTCTGCTCGATTTCGGGCCAAACCGACCGATGATATGCTTCGTACTGAGCGATTAACACGGGGTCGGGAATGAGGTCCAGAGTTAAGACAAACTGTTTTTTTTCCATGTACTTCCAACAAATAAAACGACGGCATAACAAATCAACGGAACCCAAAATCCGGCTTGGACATGATCATCCAAGAGGTCAATCAGACCACCCATGATGAGTGGAAAAAGTGCCCCCCCGATGATGGCCATAACCAACCACGAACTTGCCTTTCTTGATGCATCACCCAACCCTTCTATCCCCAAAGAAAAAATGGTTGGAAACATGATGGACATAAAGAAACCCAATCCACCCAAAGCGATCATTATGTAAATTCCTGAGCTAAAAATGGCCATTAAGCTCAGGAGGATGCACATGACAGCATAAGCCGACAATAGGTGGGGTGCTTTGATCCACTTGAAAAGACCTGTTCCCACAAATCGACCCACCATAAAGAGCAAACCATAAACCCCGAGGTAATAACCAGCGGTGCGTTCGTCTACCTCCCCCGCGACCATCGCCAAGCGAATGAAAAAACTACTGACACACACCTGAGCTCCCACATAAAAAAATTGGGCAACAACTGCCCACCAGACGTGTTTAGGAAGAGATTGATTCGTAGATTCAGCTCTCCTTTTTTCTGAATTTCCTACCTCAGGAAATGGAAAAAACCAGAAAACGACGGCTAAAATCACCAAACCAATGGCTAATCCAACATACGGACCTTTTACAGCCTGAGCTTCTTGAATTAACTGGGCGGTTTCGGGTAAATGAGGATCCAACACCTCGCCCGATAAGATAAAACGAGCCCCAATCAATGGACCGACAAACGCAGCTAATCCATTGAAAGATTGCGCTAAATTTAGCCGTTGCGTGGCACTAGAAGCATCCCCTAATTGGGCTGCATACGGGTTGGCGGCCGTCTCTAGGACCGTTAATCCACAGCCAATAATAAATAATCCGATGAGGAAGATCGGAAATGCCCGATAATCTGCCGCCGGAATGAACAGAAAAGCCCCCGCCGAGAAGATAAGTAAGCCGACCACAATACCTTTTTGATAGCCTAATTTTTGAATGATACCACCTGCCGGTAATGCCATAAGAAAATAGGCAAAGTACACTGCGGTATCGACCAAGGTACTTTGAAAGTTAGTAAGTTGAAGGGCTTTCCGAAGATGCGGGATCAAAATTCCATTGAGATGATTCGAAAATCCCCATAAGAAAAAGAGGAGGGTCACCAATAAAAAAGCGATCCTGTAGGTTTTGGTTGAATACGTCATGTATGGTTAGGTTAGTTAGGTGCGATCATCGTAGGCAACAGCGACTTGCCGCTGTTGCCCCAGTCCTTCAATACCCAAGGTGACTACATCTCCAGGTTTGAGGTACCGAGGGGGCACGAAACCCAAGCCCACCCCAAAAGGTGTTCCGGTCGAAATGATATCCCCCGGCAAGAGCGTCATAAATTGACTACAGTAACTAATTAATTCCATTACAGGAAAAACCATGTCACTCGTGTCCGAATCCTGTAGTCTTTCGCCATTTACCTCCAACCACATAGACAGGGCCTGTGGATCTGCTATCTCATCCGTGGTGGCAAGAAACGGACCTAAAGGGGCAAAAGAATCATGACTTTTTCCTTTGACCCACTGCCCCCCGCGTTCCAATTGAAACTCCCGCTCTGAATAGTCATTATGCAGAGTATATCCAGCAATGTAGTTTGGTGCATCCTCAAGCGAAACATAGGTTGCTTTCTTTCCAATGACGACAGCTAATTCTACTTCCCAATCCGTTTTTTGGGAATTTCGTGGGATCAAAACAGGATCATTGGGTCCACAAAGTGCGGTGGTAGCCTTAAAAAACATAACGGGCTCTGTCGGGACAGCCATCCCGGACTCAGCAGCATGTTTGGCGTAATTCAAACCGATGCAAACAATTTTAGAGGGCCGAGCTATGCAAGGTCCAAGACGGACGTCAGAAGGTACAATCGGGCAGGAAGAACCAGCTGTTTGAATCCACGTTCGAAGTCGTTCAATTCCATGGGTAGAAAAAAAGGATTCGGTATAGTCTTCACCAAATGCCGACACATCTTGAATGTCTCCAGAAGGAAGTAACACTCCCGGCTTTTCTTGGTCGACCGGACCAAAACGACAAAGTTTCATTTTTAGAAAGTTACGTTAAAAAAGAGAAGAAAAGTTTAATTTTTATGGAATCGCCCAATCCAAATGCGGTCTGGGGTGGTTATTCTGATCAAGTATGTTCCTGTGGGTAGACTTGAAATTGGAATAGAGGAGAGATCCTGGTGCGTGGATTGATACTGAATACGGCCTTGTAGGTCAACAATATCAAGGGGAGCCTCCCCTACCTGAATGCCGCGAATGGCCACCCAGTTTTGAGATGGATTGGGATAAATTTGATATGGAAGTAGGTCTGACTGGACACCAAGCACAACGCCCGTGCCACCCGTACTACCTGTGCCACCCGTACTACCTGTGCCACCCGTACTACCTGTGCCACCCGTACTACCCGTGCCACCCGTGCTACCTGTTCCACCCGTACTACCTGTGCCACCCGTACTACCTGTTCCACCTGTACTACCTGTTCCACCTGTACTACCTGTTCCACCGGTACTGCCCGTGCCACCCGTGCTACCTGTGCCTCCAGTACTGCCTGTTCCACCGGTGTTACCCGTACTACCTGTGCCGCCGGTACTGCCTGTTCCACCGGTGCTACCTGTTCCACCTGTACTGCCCGTGCCACCCGTGCTACCTGTGCCTCCAGTACTGCCTGTTCCACCGGTGTTACCCGTACTGCCTGTGCCGCCGGTACTGCCTGTTCCACCCGTGCTACCCGTGCCACCCGTACTACCTGTCCCACCCGTGCTACCTGTACCACCCGTACTGCCTGTTCCACCTGTGCTGCCTGTGCCTCCGGTACTACCCGTGCCCCCGGTATTTCCGGCAATTCGGTTTTGGAGAGCCTCGAAAGTAATCCCCGCCTTGAACTGTTCTAGAGGAATGGAATTACCGCCTGATGACTGACCAGAACGCGAATAAAAACTACAGGAAACATTCAGAGCGAGTTTTGATTCCATACTTTTTACAAAAGGGTCTGCCGTTTCCAAAATAGCGATGTTGGCATTGGCCGAACTACCTTGGAAAGTAAACAAAGCGACAGCCACATTATTGACAAATGGACCGTAATTGGTTTCTATTGGTGCCTTTCCAATGACATAATAATCCCAGTCCGTCAGAATTCCATTTTCGATGTAGATTTGTTGATCGGTTTTGAGCTTATCTGGATTTTTTTGCCAAGTTCCCCGGACATCGGTGATATTACTAATGGTAAAATCGCGAGGGACCCGAAACGAAAACTGGGCTGTAGCACCCAATTCGTTTAAGTTCGAATTATTGGCATTGGGGGTCGCATAATTAGGGACTAACCAAGCGGTGTACCGCTGTGTTTGGGTAGAGTAGGTTAACATGAACTCCACTGTAAAAGTGGATGTTTGTGCAGTAAGTGGGCCTGTCCCGTAAAGGACAAGCCCTAAAATGATGGATACAATGTACTTTTTCATGATGAGATGGTTTTTGAACCCCTCATCGCTTCACAAATCGTTTCATGATCATTCGATCACCCGTTTGAACCCCGATGAGGTATTGGCCCCCTTCTAGACCGGCGACCTGAAACTGAAATTGATGAACACCCATACCAGGAGATTTTACTTGTTGAGACACAATGCCTCCTCGAGGATTCATCAACAACGCCCGAATAGGTCCTGCCGATTCTTCCGAAAAGTAATCAATTTGAACCATATCGTCGGTAGGATTGGGATAAATTGTTGCAACTAACTCATCATTTTCCATTTCGAGCAAGGCTTGGCTCTGAAAGGCGGTGGAGGACATCTGGCTCATCAGCATTTGCTGCTGGTTCAACACGCCATCAAACTGCTCGAGTGGGGAGGCCGTAGGCGAAGGCATTTGACCTGATCTTGAATAAAAACTATTTCCAATATTGAGGGCCAGGTTATCGATAAATTGTTGAATAACAGGATCCTCCTTGTCCAATAAAGCCACACCATTACGTCCCGCTGATCGGCCACGAAATGACAGAAGAGGTACAGGGATGTTGGCTTGGAAAGGGCCATAATTGGTCTCGGTAGCCGATTTACCAATCACGTATAAATCATAATCTACCTGTATGCCGGCTCCGGTAATCAATGCCGAATTGGTGGCAATCTTAGCCGGGAAACGCTCCCAAGAACCTCGAATACTAGCCACTTCCTGAATGACAAAATTTCGTGGGACTTTCACCGTAACCTGAGCAGTGGCTCCAAATTCGTTTCCTTGTGCATTGAACATATTGGGGGTGCTGTAAGAGGGCACAACCCAGACCGTAAACAGACGTGTTGAATTGGAATAGGTCATCATAAATTTGACAGGATGCGGGGTTTGCTGAGCAACAGGTGGTGCCATGTAAACGCCCACAAATTGCTCTTGAGGCGCCGTATTGGCCACCATCGGCTGCCCTGAGCGTGAGTAAAAACTACAACCTACGTTCAATGCCAAATTGGTTAAAGCCTGCGATATGAATGGATCATTGGGCGCCAAAACTTCTACTAAAGCACCAGGTTGTGTCCCTTTGAAGGTAAACAATGCGACCGGCTGGTTCGCCACAAAGGGCCCATAGTTTGTCTGAACTGGCGTTTTACCTATAACATAGTAATCATGTGTTCCCGAAATACCATTGGATGTAAAAATAGGACTAGTTAAATCTAATTTAAATGGATTCTTCTCCCAAACCCCGCGAACATCCGTGACTTGAGTGATTGAAAATCCCCGGGGGATCCGAAGCGAGAATTGAGCCGTAACCCCTATTTCATCCGGACCTGTATTGTATATGTTGGGAGTACTGTAGGAAGGCACGACCCAAGCTGTATACGTTTCGGTTGGCGCATGGTAAGTGACTTGGAAGCGAACCGTGTGAATCGACTGAGCGATGGACGTGAAAGCCAAGGTAAGGCCTAAGAAGACCATCAAGATAAGGGACTTTTTCATTGCTGTGCGCGTTTTAGGAGGTGTTAACAGTACTTACACGATGTAAACATTTCAAATAAGCTGAAATATGAAGAATAAGGAGGCATCCGAAAGGGATGAGTAACGCACGTTGACTGGTGGGGATGTGGAAAAACGCGGGCCCTTCCACATCCGTTTAACTTAAGGTAGCTGTTCTCGAATCACAAAGAAGTTTTGACCTAGGACATTACCGGGGTGATTTGCAATCACGTTTTGGTAAATAAATTCCACGTCATTGCCGGTTCCTTGAAAAACCGCTTCCCCGTTTAGGTTCACATCACCCGAATTATATGTTTTGAGTTTGAAAAAGGCTGATCCAAAGAAATTTCCATTCGAATTAATGATGTCTTGGTAAATTCCGTTTACATCATTGCTTGTACCTTGGTAAATGATGCGGCCATCTCGCAAAACATTTCCTGCCCACATGGCTCGCCCCTGCTCTACTACCACTTGAGCTTGACTAACTATCAAATTGTTTAGCGTAAAAGTCGGCGTAGTTGCCTGTCGGAAATCCACGGTCGCTACTGCGGAACTCAATTCAATCGCACTTTGAGTCATCACGCCAAGATGATTCCGGTGTTTCACGGAGACAAAATATCGAGCAGGAGTTTGGGTTGAAAACCGAACGGGATTGACACCATCCAAACCCACCACGTCTCCATCTCGTTGAAGAAGTGCCGATCGACTGTCAACCACCATGGAAGGGTCTGTCGCATCACGCAATTCCACATATACCCAATCAACAATGGCATTGGCTCCTTCCACCTGGAATACTCCTGGACTCACCGTGCCCGTCGTAGTGATTTCGGACCACCCCAAGGTAGGATAAGGGGATGTTAAAGGCAATAACCCCAAGGTCCGAAGATTATCCCGCATGAGGGTATTCGGCAGGTTCACGCCAAATAAAGCACCTTGCAAATAGACTTTAGGCAGTACAGCTAACTGGCCGGCAGTTACTTGAACGTACACCGTTGCCTGGGCACACTTGATCGGACTCCCTGCATCGCACACTTGATAAACAAATTGAGTAGAACCAACAAACCCAGCGACAGGTGTATAGGTAAAGGTTCCATTGGCATTGATTTGGACCGTTCCAGAACTGGCATTGACAATAGGTGTTGTGTTGACGGTCAAGGTTGTACCTTCAGGATCAACATCATTGATTAATAAGCTGCCAGAAATGGGTGTATCATTGGTTGTAATGGCGTAATCATCTGCTGCTACTGGAGGTAAGTGATCTAGATTCGTCGGTTGGGCTTTCACTTCTATTTCAACTGTAGCTTCATCACACAAGCTTGGTGAGCCATTGTCACAAACACGGTACACAAATGTATCCTCACCTACAAATCCTGTATTGGGGGTGTAGGTGTATTGTCCAGAGGGCAAAAGAACAACATTTCCTCGAGTTGGGCCGGATACCAACGTTACTGAGAGCGTTTGGGCTGGATCGGGATCCCGATCGTTCCGAATCACAAATCCTGAAACTGGCTGATTGAATCCAGTAGTTGAGGCATCATCCAAGGCAATAGGTGGATTATTATTCGTTAAAGAGGGTGTGCTATAGATGACGATCTGAACCATGGCCGTATCACATACCGCAGGAGTGCCCGAGTCACAAACGCGGTACCGAAAGCGATCAACCCCTGTAAAATTGGTAGCTGGAGTGTAGGTGTATACCCCATTTGCATTCATCACAACTGCTCCGTTCGTTGGTAAAGACACCAACGTGTTACTAACGACCAAACTTGAAATTCCGGTGTTGAGATCATCGTTGGTTAGGACTCTTCCAGTGACGGGTGTATTTTGGGGGGTGATGTTGTTATCATTGAAGGCAAAAATCTCTCGGCAGTTGGTTACATTCACTACAACCTGTATCCTTTCCACCGACTCGCAGCCGGAAGTAGTCTGGCGGATACCTACATAAAATACCGTTGAACCCGCCGACGTAGTTGACGGCGTCGGTGCTGTAAGGGAACCCGTGCCACCCGTCAGACTGGTATACCAAACAGCCTGAAAACCAGTTCCGACAACCAGATTTAAAGGCGTAGCAACATCTCCTACACAATAATTGACTGGAGCAGGAGACGCAGGGAGCGCGAAAGTAGGGCATGTTAAGTTTACCGTCACAGTAGCCTCTGAACAAACAGACGGATTGAGAAGGTCACAAATACGATAACGATAGGTATCAGTACCTACAAATCCGGGATTACCCGTGTAGGAAAAATTTCCTGTAAATGGATTGTAAACAGCCGTTCCTTGGGAAGGTCCAGTTACTAACGTCACGATGATGTCCATCGGATCAGGAGTTCCCCCATTGAAAGAATCATTGGCTAAAACGGTTTGTTGGGAGGTCGATCCAGGTGTTGCTGAAAAGGTGTCAGGATTCGCCTGCAAACAAGAAGCTCCAAATCCAATTGGTCCATTGTATTGTTCCAAGGGAATTTGATTTCCTCCTGTAGGCTGACCGGAACGCGAATAAAAACTGGGCGCGGTATTCAAAGCAAATACCCGGTCGGCCACTTCAACAAAAGGATCTTGCGTATCCAAAATCTCCACAAAACCAACACAAGCATTGGAGGAGAATCGAAACAATTCCACGGGAACACCTGAGGAAAAAACGCCATATTCTGTCTCAGAAGGACTTTTTCCAATCACATAGTAGGCATTTTCAAGGGGTAGGCCTTCTCCTTGGAATTGGGTTTGCTGATTCGGACCCAACTTAAGCGGTTGTTTGTCCCAAATTCCACGAACATCCACAATATTGGATATGGTGAAGGAAGTGGGTACTTTAAGCGATACTTGAGCCGTAGCCCCACGTTCAACGGTACCAGTATTGTTTGCATTCGGCACATTGTACTGGGGCACTACCCACACGGAATACTGGTTATTTGTCACGGAATAGGTGACTTGGTAATTCACCCGAAAGGAGGATAATTGAGCAATCGAACTTTGACCAGTCAAAAGGACCAACAAACAACCCCAAAGCACAAAGTGTAATGATCTTTTCATAATGAACACACATTTAAAGGATTAACTGCTGTATCCTGCACCATTCTCGTAAGGAGGCTTGTACGTGAGAAGGATATCTTGGGTTCAAAATAAAAAAATCTTTATGACAAAAAAGCAAGTTTATGTCATAAAAAAATATGTCAATTCGCACAAAATAATACAACACATTGATAATCAATTGATTACAATGTAAATTTTTTTTGATATTTTATTTAGTGGCGTTGAAAAACGGTAAAAAACTATTAATTTGGCGTACTGTAGTATAAATATTTTGATAATTCATTTACCAAATTCTATGCCATAGTTAAAAAAGTCGATAAAAAAAGATTTGAAAATCACCAAGAATCTATGAAAGTCCCCTATTTTTTGACCGTTAAAGACTTTTAACTCTGTTTTTTTTATTTTATTTTTACATCACAACCACTTGATTCCCTATACATTCTACCTCATATGAACCTCTCTACCACTCGATCGCTATCTTTAGCTTGGCAATACCAGATCTGTTTAGGGATCATGACAGGCATCCATATCTTGGGTTTACTCATTCAAAAATATACGGGTTCTGATTTAGTGGTTTTAATATTACCCGTTTCGATTTTTTTCATGGCGTTATTCTTTTCCATGTGGCCCGTTGTGGTTACTACACTCCTTGGTGCCTTCATGTGGAATTTTTTCTTTATTCCTCCCGTACATTCGTTCTACATTGAATCCAGTGAAGATCGAATTCTTATTTTCTTTTATTATATCATAGCCATCGCTGGAATTGTCATCACCCAAAAAATTAGAGAAGCGGAAGAAATATACCGGGAAAAACTAGATAAAGAGAAAACCATCAACCTATACAACACCTTGTTAAACTCACTTTCCCATGAACTTAGGACACCTATAGCCACCATATTAGGTGCTGTCGATATTTTGAGAGATGATCCGTCAGACCTTGCCCCTGAGCAACAGACTCTCCTCCTAGAACAAATCGAAAAGGCGGGAGAACGACTGAATCGACAAGTAGGCAATCTATTGAATATGAGCCGATTGGAATCAGGTGGATTTTCGGTACGGCCTGAGTGGGTCGAGGTTGAAGACCTGATGCGGGCCATTTTACGCAAAGTAAATCAAACGTATCCCAGTCGTTCCATCGTGTTTGATCTCAGCTCAGGCCCTACTTATGCCCAACTGGACCATTCATTAATTGAAGAAATCCTATACAATCTCCTCACAAACGCCGCTATTTATACACCTGAATCCGCCCAAATCAAGCTTTCTGTGCGCTTTGATTTGTCATTCATTGAATTTCGTGTAACGGATGATGGACCAGGCATTCCTATCGAACAATTAAATCGTATATTTGACAAATTTTTCAGGTTACCGAAATCAAAGCCAGGCGGAACAGGTCTTGGCCTTTCGATTGTAAAAGGTTTTGTGGAGGCGCATAATGGTAAAATTACTGCCTCCAATCGTGAGCCGCACGGACTTTTGGTTACGGTACAAATCCCAACAACTTTTACCGATTGAACCCTCTCTGTTATGAATACCACCGAAATTCTTGTCATCGACGACGAACCTCAAATTCAGAAACTTCTACAAATCGCACTTGAAAATCAAGGGTACAAAGTGTCTCAGGCCGAAACAGGACGCGCGGGTATTGTCCAAGCGGCTAATCAACACCCGGATGTCATTTTATTGGATATCGCTTTGCCCGACATGAGTGGCCAAGAAGTTCTTAGAGAATTACGCTCATGGTATCGGAAAAGCATCATTATGCTCTCGGTGAACTCCCAAGAGGCGGATATCGTTACGGCGCTCGATAACGGCGCATCGGATTATCTAACGAAACCCTTCCGGACCGCTGAACTCATGGCCAGAATCCGGTCTGCGATCCGACGTGACCTCCCTGCCAACCTTGACACCGTTCTCCAATGCCGGGATCTTCAAATTGATTTAATCGCCCGGACCGTCCACCGGGATGGTGAATTCATTAAATTAACCAATACCGAATTCAACCTTCTTGCCTTGTTTGCCCAAAATGAAGGCCGAGCACTCACGCATCAATACATCTTACGGGAAATTTGGGGGAACGACTTTCAGCAAGAAAATCAATACCTTCGCGTTTTTGTGGGTACCCTTCGCAAGAAAATCGAGAAAGATCCCCACCAACCGCAACATATCTTGACAGAAAATGGGGTAGGTTACCGTTTCCAATAACCAGTTTTTATAAATTGGGCCAAAGGCTGTATCAGTTCCGTTGGTACAGGTAATGAGGGATTTGAGTACGTTTGGATATTCGACAAACGATCTTTAGGTGCTTTCTTGAGGATATGATTCATGTCCTCAACCACCAATTTTTGCAAGGTAGGATTGTACTTCACCAACCGATTGGCATCTTCCATCGAAACCTGAATATCGTTGGTACCTTGTACAATAAGTCCGGGTATGATCAACTGACTTAATAATAAGGCTGGGTCATGTTTAAACCATGACATCATATAAGGTTGGACGGATAGTCGAAACAACGATTGCAACAAAGGAGGTACCTGGGTTACTGTATAGCCTCGCTTTAAACTGTCAAGAATCGGTTTCGCTTGCTCCACCAAACCTGGTGCTTGTTCGGATAGCTGCCGCAAAATTATTTGATCGGCTGGAAAGCCAGCCCCATTCAATGAAACATATTGGTTGGCGTACCCACAGGCCAAAAGTCCCACTAAGGCCCCCTCACTATGCCCAATGATCGTGATTTTTCCAAACCGACTGTCCTTTCGTATCCATTGAAGCCAGGCCTCAGCATCTCGAACACTGCCTTGAAAGTCCATATCCTCTTCTTTTAGCTGTCCGCTTTTGGAGGCTGCTACCCCGCGTTTATCATATCTCAAAGTGGCTATACCTCGCCGAACTAGCGAGTCAGAGACTATTTTAAGAGAATTGTTGGTCATCATCGGATTGTTTCCATTGCGATCAGTTGGTCCTGAACCAGCAATTAGTAACGCAATGGGAAAGGTGGGCTTGGATGCCGGCAAAGTTAGTGTACCTTTTAAGGTGACTCCCTCCACCGTAAGCGCCACCTCCTCCTGTGCCTTGACGAGGGTGGAAAGAAAAATACTAGGGAAACAAACAAGTCCAATCCAAAATTTATTCATACAAAAAGTAAGTTTACGGGTAAAATTACACGGATTTTCGGAAATAGTAGCTAAAAAAAGGCATCCTATCTTGCACTCCTACTCCCTTTTTTGAAAACGTGTACATTTGTTAAAAAACTGGATGTAACCCATGCAAAAACTTTTCAAAACCCTAATCGCATTAACAGCTAGTGCCGGAATGGCTTGGGGGCAAACCCAAGTGCCTCTCGTCCGATTTCCAGCCCTAAGTCCCGACGGCCAGCTTGTCGCATTTTCGTATCAAGGCGATATTTGGACAGTACCCAGCGCGGGTGGCACCGCCACTCGTTTGACGGTCCATGAAGCCTACGAAAGCCAACCCACGTTCAGTCCAGATGGCAAGTGGATCGCTTTCTCTGCCAATCGTTTTGGAAACAACGATGTGTTCATTATGCCTACCACGGGCGGTATACCCAAGCGTTTGACGTTCCATTCCGCTTCCGATAACCTAGCCTCTTGGAACCAACCCGACCAAATTCTTTTTTCGACCAGCAGAGAATTTCGGCAAATTGAACGCCCCTCCGAGGTATACGCGATTTCTCCCTCGGGTGGTACTGAAAAACGCGTATTGGACGCCGTTGGCTTCGAGCCCATTGCCTCTCCAAACGGGCGTTTTATTGCGTACGTTCGAGGCGACATCAACCCAGTAGCACGTCAAGATTACCGGGGTAGTTCGAATCGCGAAATTTGGTTATTTGATGTTCAAAAGAAATCACATACCAAATTACCAGCCTTTTCCACCAATGATGTTCTTCCTCAATGGGTTGGCAATTCGACCTTGTACTTTCTTTCGAGTGATGCCGGTGCCTACAATCTCTATAAATTTAACCTAGACAGCGAAGGAAAGCCAGCCAAGGGACCAGAACGAATCACCTCTTTCAAAGATGAGTCCATCCGAGCCTATAGTCTTTCAGCCGACGGAAAGACCGCCGTATTGGAAAAAGATACCCAATTTTATATGCTCAACCTGGCCTCAGGTAAGTCGACTCCCCTTTCCATCCAAATAGCAGCGGACGACCGTTTGGATGCCACCGAAACCAAAACATTTTCCAATGGAGCATCCAGTGTGGCCATTTCTCCAAACGGTAAATACCTTGCGTTTGAAATCCGCGGGGAAATCTTTGTTTCACAAGCCGACAAAGAAAAAAACCGGACGGTAAACGTTTCCAACCATCCTTTCCGAGATCAAGAACCTACCTGGTTGAACGACTCCACCCTTCTCTTTATGAGTGACCGTGCCAATGGGAACTTTGAGGCATATGCCGTGGTTTCAGCCGATCCTAAAGAGAAAGACTTGTTCAAGTCATTGAAGCACTCCATCAAACCCTTGACCAAAACTCCCGAGGATGAAAGTAGTTTTGTGATTTCTCCTGATGGCAAAAAAGTGGCTTTTGTTCGAGGCAGAGGCACCTTCTTGGTGGCGAACATCGCAGGGGATGGAACCATCTCACAAGAAAAAATCCTTTCGGATTCATGGACTTCCCCAGACGGAATCATGTGGAGCCCAGATGGTAAGTGGCTTGCCTATTCTCAAACCGACTTGTATTTTAATCAAGAGGTATTCATTCAACCTTCTGATGGATCCGGGAAACCCACCAACGTTTCGATGCACCCACGTCGAGATAGCCGGCCTTTCTGGAGTCCCGATGGCTCAAAGCTAGGATTTATTTCCCAACGGAGCGTTTCAAGAAGTGAGGATGTCTGGTTTGTCTGGTTGAAACAAGCAGACTATGAGCGATCAACCCAAGATTGGCAAGAACTGGATGCCCCTGCAGAGAAACCCTCAAAAAATGTTAAACCAGTAGAAATCGATCTCAAGAACATACATCAACGGGTGGTTCAAGTAACCAACTTCCCTGGAAATGAATCAAATTTGGTTATTTCCAAAGATGGTGAAACATTTTATTACACCACCACCAACTCCAATGCAAGGGGAAGTGACCTGTATTCGATCAAATGGGATGGCAAAGGCTTGAAGGAAATCACCCGGGGAGGAACCAATCCAAATGGAGTTCAACCGGACCGGGAATTTAAGTATTTGTACTTTAATCGTGGGGGAAGTATTGCCCGGATAGACCTTAAATCCAGTCAGTCTGAATCGATTCCGTTCAGTGCCAAAATGAAAATTGATTATGCTCAAGAGCGACTTCAAGTGTTTGAGGAAGCCTGGAGAACCATTCGTGATGGATTTTATGATCCGCAATTCCATGGGTATGATTGGAATAAAATCAAATTAAAATACAAAGACCGGACCTTGGCTGCCTCCACGTCTCAGGATTTCCGGGATATGTTTAATCTCATGCTGGGTGAAATCAATGCCAGCCACATGGGTTTAACCGTACCCGACCGTGCGGAGGTACAACGTGAACTGACAGGACTTTTAGGAGCTGAGTTAGCTCCTAGTGCGCAAGGGATGGCCGTTCAGCGAATTATTCCCGAAACACCTGCGAGTAAAAAAGAAAGTCAGCTACTTCCCGACGAGGTCATTCTCTCGGTGAATGGGCAGAAAATAGCGGGTCAGGATAATTTTTACAGCTATTTGAATGGCTTAGTAAATGAAAAAGTGGTTTTGGAAGTTCAGGCAAAAGATAAATCCATTCGCGAAGTAGTGATGCGATTGACCAACTCCCTGTCGGATGCTTTATACCAGGAGTGGGTAGATCAACGGAAAGCGTTGGTCGATCAATGGTCGAATGGGCGCTTAGGGTACATACATATCCGGGGAATGAACTTCGAATCCTTTGAAGTGGTGGAACGCGAATTCACAGCAGCAGGATATGGAAAAGACGGGTTGGTTATTGATGTTCGGTACAATGGAGGAGGAAATACAGCCGATTACCTCATGACCATCTTAAATTACAAACAACATGCCTACACGATTCCCCGTGGGGCTGCCAAAGATTTAGAAAAAGAGAAGAGCAAGTTCAAAGATTACTATCCGATTGGAGAACGTTTGGTATATGCCGCCTGGACCAAGCCGACCATCGCTCTTTGCAATGAGGGATCTTATTCGAATGCAGAAATATTTTCACATGCCTACAAAGGGTTGAAAATAGGAAAATTGGTTGGATTACCCACCAATGGCTCCGTTATTTCGACTGGTGGAAAATCATTGATGGATGGATCCTTTATTCGGCTACCTGGTAGAGGTTGGTTTACAAAGGATACGGATCTAAATCAAGAAGTGGTTGGGCCCGCCATTCCCGATATTATCGTTGAAAACGAGCCGAACTGGATTTCAGCTGGAACCGACAAGCAATTGGAAGTTGCAGTCCGGGAACTCATGAAGGATTTGAAGAAGTAAATTTAAAAACGCCTGGTGAAACCCTTCATCAGGCGTTTTTACTTACGAAAGATGAAATAGACAGCCAACACCAAGAATCCAAAACCAAGCAAATGATTCCATTTGATGGTTTCATTTCGAAACACAACCAAGGTAAAAATCATAAAAACAGACAGAGAAATGACCTCCTGCAATACCTTGAGTTCGACCAAGGAAAAAGGTCCACCGTGCTCTTTAAAACCAATTCGATTGGCCGGTACCTGAAAAAAATACTCAAAAAGTGCGATTCCCCAACTAATCAAGATGACCGCCAACAGGGAAAGGGATGCGGTAGATTTCCATTCACTGAACTTCAAATGCCCGTACCAAGCAACCGTCATAAAGACATTTGAGAGGAAGAGTAGACCGATGGTCCAGAGTCCTTTCATTTTGATCCGTTTTTTAATTCGCAAAAGTAGTAGGATTGCACGCTTATCGCATCAAAATTTCATCTTGTTTTGTATCTTTCCATCTTGTTCAACCAACCTTACGATCAACTTGTGAAAAATCTAAGATCATTTCTACTGACCCTCACGCTTCTAGTCAGTATTTCGAGTGCATTTGCACAATCTGTATTCGAATTACGTATTTACCATTGCGAACCGGGTAGACGACCTGCACTTTTGCAACGTTTTGAAAACCATACATTAGCGTTATTTGAAAAACACGGAATGAAAAACATCGGCTATTGGAACGCGACAGCCGACTCCAATGCCCTGTACTATGTGCTGGAATATCCATCGATGGAATCAAGAAAAACCTCATGGAAAGCTTTTGGTGAGGATCCCGCTTGGCACGCTGCCCGAACAGCCTCGGAAGTATCTGGTAAAATTGTCAACCGAGTAGAATCCATCTTTTTAAAACTGGATACCCGTCTCAGTTCATCTATCAAAAAACCCAAAGGTGCCTCAAAAGATCGGGAGTACGAACTCCGGATTTATTATGCTAAGCCAGGAAAAATGCCCGAACTTCTCGATCGCTTTGCCAATCATACCCGTGCTCTATTTGACCGTCATCATCTTCAAAACGTCATGTATTTCACGACATTGGAGGAGCCCACCGTTTTATATTATTGGCTAGCTCACCCAAAAGGTGAAGTGGCGGCCAAAGACAATTGGAAATCTTTTGTTCAAGATCCTGATTGGAAAAAAGTCGCCTCTGAGTCAGAAAAGAATGGCCCACTCATTGAGAAAATCGTTTCGGTTTACATGAAATCGACCTCTTTCTCGAAACTTAAGTAAAGCGTTGCATGTAGGAAACGAAGTGGGGGAAAGCCTCCTCGGGTGGTGCGATGGTTGGATGCCACTTCTTTTCCCATTCCAAGCTATAATAACCTGAGTATTTATCTTTTTGCAGTATTTGAACCACTTTATCCAAGGCAAAATCACCTTGGCCACAAAGTACATACGTAAACCCAGTGGCTGAAACACGTGCATCTTTTAAATGCACATGGCGTATCCATGGTTTCAAATTATGATACATAGCCGCCACATCTTCTTGGGTTTTGATCCACATGTTAAATGGATCCCAAATCAAACCAACCTCTTTTCGATTCACCTCCTGCATGATATTTGCCAACATGGAGCTGGCAACCACCTCGCCATGTGTCTCCAATAAGACCCTGGTTTTGGATCCATGAATATGGTTTGATAATTCCGTTAATCCAGATTTGATTTGCTCCAGTGTGGCTTCCCGTGTATAACCCACCGGAAAATGGTCTGGAAAAACCCGGACGAATCGACAGTTCATTTCCATGGCCAAATCCAAATAGCGTTTTGCATGATCGAGTTGCTCGGCCCGAACTTTCGGATCGTGGGCGTGCAGGTGGGCCGAGGAGCCGAGATTAAATAATTGAATTCCTGCATCATTTAACTGCCGAAGAGTTCCTTTTCTTTGGCTTTTCGAAAAAACAGGAGAAGACAAGATGTCCAAATCAGGACCTATACCCCGCAACTCGATACCAGAAAAACCTGATTTTTGGGCAAATGTCAGAATTTGATCCCAGGACCAGTCCGGACAACCAAGGGTAGAAAATGCCAAGGGAAGTTTGGAGGATTTAGCTGCCAAACTAAGAACGCCTCCCAACAAACTACTGAAAACAAATACGCGACGATTCATGAGCATCTTTTTAATTTTTTTGGAGAAAATAACGGTATCCCACGGAGGTTTTAACGGTATGGTATCCAAAAATAACAAACCTTTTCATATATAATTTAAATAATCTAGTTAGTAGGTCAATTTACTAATTTGGTCAAATGATTTAAAATCAGACAATTACTGAAATTTCGAAAAAAAGCTAATCATTTCATCTAGAAAGATCACGAATTTGGACTTGTATCAAAATAAATTAACATTTGAGCATTAATTACCAAACTAACATATGAGAAAACAAGTATTGTCCCTAGGATTTGCTGCTTTATTGGCATGGGGGTGTCAACCCGATTCCAAAGATGTTCTTACCTCGGAAACCAATGAGATGATGGCAAATGCTTCCTCCAATGGACCGAAAATCATCCCAGGCAAGTACATCATTGTGCTTAAAGAAGATGCCACTTTGAAAGGCCTAGGGGAAAAAATGCGAGGTAAGGCAGTGGGTATTATGAAACGGTATGGTGGATCTGAAAGCCAAATCGAGTTTGTTTATTCCTCGGCCCTTCAAGGTTTTTCAGCTTTCTTAACCCCAGGATTGTATCAAAAAATTGCATCCGACATTGAAGTAGTTTCCGTTGAGGCTGACTTCGAGGTATCGCTTGCTCAACGCAAAGGTGGAGGAACTACCACACAGCCCGCTCAAACGATTCCATGGGGCATAACACGTGTTGGTGGTGCGGGAAATGGTACCGGGAAAAATGCTTGGGTAATAGATACCGGAATTGAAACATCGCATCCCGACTTGCGCGTAAATGCCTCCAGAGGATTTTCGGCATTTACTTCGGGACGAGATGCTGGAACCAATGACGGAAATGGCCATGGCACGCACGTAGCCGGGACCATTGCTGCCTTAAATAATACCATCGGTGTGGTAGGTGTTGCGGCTGGTGCCACGGTTATTCCAGTTAAAGTACTCGGATCCACGGGATCGGGGTCGAATGCCGGAGTTATTGCTGGTGTAGACTTTGTTTCGGCCAACGGGGCAGTAGGTGATGTAGCCAATATGAGTTTGGGCGGAGGAGTTTCGAGTGCTCTTGACTTAGCGGTTTCCAACGCAGCTGCCAAGGGTATCAAGTTCGTATTAGCTGCAGGAAACTCCTCGGCGGATGCCAATACTTCATCCCCTGCGCGAGTTAATGGAGCCAATATTTTTACGATTTCAGCTCATGATGTAAACAATGTTTTTGCTTCTTTTTCTAATTTCGGAAATCCTCCTGTCGATTTCTGTGCACCAGGTGTGGCAATCAACTCCACATGGATTGGGGCTACCTACCGGTCCATTAGTGGTACTTCCATGGCAGCACCGCATGTTGCTGGAATTTTGCTTTTAGGCCCAGTAAACTCTCGTGGAACTGTTACTGGGGATCGGGATAGTAATCCAGATCCTATGGCAACTCGATAAAAGAGTGTTCAATGTTCAATTTATTTTGTAACTTGAAAACCTATCCAGACTTTTCGTTGGATAGGTTTTTTTTATGTGGAGACTCTTATTTTTGCTTTTTTCCTTCAGCAGCCTGGCACAAGTTCAGTTTCAACAGGCCTTGAAACCCCTCCAGTTGGTTCCTAGACTTGATGCTCATTCCGGATCATTTACCTGGAAACTAACGATTTCTCAACCCTCCGCCACCCACTTGAGTTTGACCGTATTGGCAGATGGTCAATTGTACACTCACTCAAAACAAGTTGTGTCCTTGTCTCAACGTGAGTTCCAATTTCCAGTTACACTGCAAGCCAAACCACAGGAGTATTCCTTTCGTTTTTTCATTCATGTCGGAGGCGATTCAACCTTAGTACATTCCGTTGATCGGGTAGTTTGTGGTGACTTTATCGCCTTGTACGGGCAATCTAATATGGTAGCCCAAGCCGATTATGATGCAGTTCTAGCTTCAGTGGATGATCGATTATTACGAAACTTCACCTTCAATCAAGATATTTACCAACTTAATCAATTAACTTGGTTTCCAAGTAAGCAACCCTATGGACATACGGGGGGGATTGGTTTAAATCTACAAAAAAGAATTTTGCAAGAAACAGGTATACCAACCTGTATTATCAACGGTGCGCAAGGAGGGGCATCGATCAACCAATTGTTTGATCGAAACAGCCAAAATCCGACCGACCTTTCTACGACCTATGGTCGATTTATCGCTCGAATGCAACAAGCCGGAGCCAAAGGCCATGTTCGTGCATTTTTATGGAGACAAGGAGAAAATGAACTTTGTGGAAATCCGGGAGGGGTAATCCAATATCCTCAGCGCTTTACTTCCCTCTACCAAGCCATTCAAAACGATATCGATTTCAACGGCCATTTTTACAATGTCCAACTAGCCATTCAATCGTGCTTTTCGTTGGAAGAAGGCGGATTGTTACGAGATTGGATTCGACGAACTCCTCTTCTTTTTCCAAGAATGCGGGCTGTCACGGCCATTGGAATCCCTATATACGATGGTGCGCACCATGATCGGCAGGGACATGAACAATTGACTAACGAAATCTACCGGCTTCTTCGGGGCGATGTTTACAATTTAACCGTATTGCCCGAAGAGCACTTCCCGACCGTGCAACGAATTGAACGACACAATGACGGTCACCGACTTGATTTGGTTTTTCAAGAAAACCAACGTTTCATTATTCCAAATGACTCTGTCATACTCAATCGTGTATGGAAAATTGCCGATCAATTCTTTATCAATCAGGTAACTTCTCGCACAGAACCCAGCCTGGTGGAATCTGTAACACAAGAACGAAATCGAATAATATTACATTTAAAAAAATCGGTCAACTCAGGATTTGTTACCTACCTACCCTCTTTCTTAACTACCGACCCGCCATTTATTGGGGCTCTTTTGAGCAATCGGTTAGGAAGACGGGCTTTATCTTTTTATCAACTTCCGATCCACCCGCCCTTACTTCCACCACATTTGGACTCTGTTTGGTATCAAACCACAGGAACTCATTTATTTGTTCAATCCCTTCCCGACTTTTCCTTGGAAGCCCAAAGACTCCATGCAACAGGATGGGAAACATTTGCTTCATCAACAGAACCATTTTTAATAGATAACTACCGATGTAAAAGCCCCGGGCTTGTCTCTTATCGATTCCGGTGGGTTGCAGGCGAAAATACCTCCGAATGGTCTAAAATTTTTCAACTCCCTTGCCATCCAGAGGAAATTTTAGAGCCCAACACCGGAAATTTGGAGGAGGGGCCGCCTTGGGCAAAACGGATACGGTCACGTGAAAAAATAGGTCGAGATGGGGTTTGGCAGTTTCAAAACAGTTTAGAATTATTACCAGGATTTTCCGTCTCTGCTGGTTTTGTGTTTCAAACTCAGCGATTCACCATGCCTCCTGTTTATTTCCCTAAGTAATTTTTAACTGATTCGCGACCAATTCAAATCGGTGCTGTTGATCTTACTTACATGCTGCCGAATGGGTTGGTTATCCGGCCTTTCTAGCGACGGATCTTCTTCCAAGATCGCGAAGGCTGCTTCACGAGCATATTTTAACATTTCATGGTCTTTGGAAAGATCAGCTATTTTAAGGTCGATCAAGCCACTTTGTTGTGTACCGGCCATATCTCCAGGTCCTCTCAAACGTAAATCGGCCTCCGCTATTTCAAAACCGTCGTTGGTAGCTACCATCGTTTGCAGTCGTTGGCGCGTATCGTGGCTAAGTTTGTAATCTGACATCAAAATACAATACGATTGTTCGGCACCACGCCCAACGCGGCCACGCAACTGGTGGAGTTGCGACAACCCGAACCGCTCTGCGTTTTCGATCACCATCACCGAGGCATTGGGAACGTCAACACCAACCTCTATCACGGTTGTAGCCACCATAATTTGTGTCTCACCCCGTTTGAAACGATCCATTTCAAAGGCCTTATCCGCCGCCTTCATTTTTCCATGAACAATGCTCAGTGCACATTCCGGAAAGGCACGAGATATACTTTCATACCCATCCATCAGATTTTTATGGTCTAATTGCTCCGATTCTTCAATCAAAGGATACACAATATATACTTGCCGACCTTTGGCAATTTCATGGCGCAAGAACTCGAATACTTTCAAACGATCGGCATCAAACTGATGAACCGTCTTGATGGGTTTTCTTCCTTTTGGTAGTTCATCGATGATCGAAAGGTCGAGATCTCCATATAAAGTAAGGGCCAGGGTACGAGGAATAGGCGTTGCGGTCATGACCAAAATATGAGGGGGAAATACTTTATTTTTTGCCCATAATTTGGCTCGTTGCGCCACTCCGAATCGGTGTTGTTCATCAATGATCACCAATCCTAAATTTTCAAACTGCACAATGTCCTCAAGCAAGGCATGTGTACCAACTAATAGGTGAAGGGTACCATCAAGAAGTCCTTGGTGTATTTCTTGCCGCTCTTTTTTCTTGGTGGAGCCTGTTAGGCGAGCAATTTTTAATCCAAGGAGCTCAGCATAGGTGGATAAGCCTCGGAAATGTTGATCTGCCAGGATTTCAGTCGGTGCCATTAGACAAGCTTGGGCGTGGTTGTCGATGGCCAATAGCATACAAATAAAGGCGACGATGGTTTTCCCGCTTCCGACATCTCCCTGGACCAAACGATTCATCTGCTTGCCTGTTCGAAGATCCTGAAAGACTTCTTTGATGACCCTTTTTTGGGCATTGGTCAAATCGAAAGGTAGGTGATTTTCATAGAAATCGGTTAGCAAACGGGTATGAGTGAACACTTGCCCAGGGAATTTCTCTTGTCTTCCCATTTTTTGCGAAATCAAGCGGAATTGATTGTAGAATAATTCCTCAAACTTCAAACGGCGTAAGGCTTGTTTAAGTCCTTCGGGTTGGGTGGGAAAATGAATTTGCCAGAGTGCATCTGCTTTGGGTAACAGCCGAAAACGTTGACACAAAGAGGATGGCAGTGTTTCTTGAACTTGTCCATGGGTTTGTTCTAAAACCAATCGGACCCATTTGCTGATCTGTTTCGAGTCGACATACCGCTTTTTTAGCTTCTCGGTCAATGGATAAATTGCTTGAAAATAGCCTCTGTTTTCATTTAACGGAGTCAAAACATCCATTTCAGGATGGGTGATTTGGAATTGTCCTTGAAAAACAGCTGGTTTTCCATACACAATGTATTCACCACCTATTTGCAATTGTTTCTCCAGAAAGGCAATGCCTTGAAACCAGGTTAGGGAAAGTGTCCCTGTCCCATCGATGAGTTCACCTTGCAGTCGCTCTTTTTTTCCCTCACCAACGCGGAATAAACTCCGTAACCGACCTTTCACTTGGACATAGGCACCGGCATCGGAAAGTTCTCGAATGCGATGAAACGCCGTGCGATCTTCGTGCCGAAAGGGAAAATGAGACAACAAATCCCCAAAGGTGAAGATCTGCAGTTCTTGTTGGAGTAATTGCGCTTTTTGTGGCCCAACACCTTTCAAAAATTCAATGGGAGTCTCAAAAATGGATGCCATACACAAAAATACGCAAATTGGTTAAAAGCACTAAAAAAAGGCCCCTGAATAGCGATTTCAGGGGCCTTTTAACTGGATCAGAATCAATTAAAAATCTTCATCTAACGAGAAAGACATATTCTCTTTGTCAGACATCACACCAGCTTTTTGGTATTCCCCTACTCGCTTTTCGAAGAAGTTGGTTTTTCCTTGTAAAGAGATCATGTCCATGAAGTCAAACGGATTGTTTGCATGATACACTTTTTGTAAGTTCAATGACTCGAGAAGGTGGTCCGCCACAAATTCAATGTATTGACACATTAACTCAGAGTTCATCCCGATGAGTGAAACCGGTAAAGCATCGGTAACAAATTCCTTTTCGATTTCCACCGCATCTTTGATGATCGAATAGATACTTTCCTCGGGAAGTTTATTTTGAATGTGATCGGTGTACAGTAAACAAGCAAAATCACGGTGCAAGCCTTCATCTCTGGAAATTAACTCATTGGAGAACGATAAACCCGGCATCAAACCCCGTTTCTTCAACCAGAAAATCGAACAGAAGGAGCCAGAGAAGAAAATTCCTTCCACAGCTGCAAAGGCAATCAAACGTTCGATGAAAGAGCCTTGCTCGATCCAACGCATCGCCCAGTCTGCTTTTTTCCGGACGCAATCAATGTGCTCCACCGCATTGAGCATCTTGTCCCGTTCTACCGGGTCTTTGATGTATGTATCAATCAACAATGAATAGGTTTCTGCATGAATATTCTCAATCATGATTTGAAACCCATAAAAACATTTAGCCTCAGCATATTGGACTTTGGAAATAAAGTCCACAGCCAGGTTTTCGTTCACAATGCCATCAGAAGCTGCAAAAAAAGCCAATACATGGGAGATAAAATGACGCTCTCCATCATTTAAGTTTTCCCAATCTTTTAAGTCTTGCGATAAATCGATTTCCTCGGCCGTCCAAAAGGAAGCTTCTGCTTTCTTGTAAAACTGCCAAATATCGTTGTGCTTGATTGGGAAAATGACGAAACGACTGGGATCATCCATCAACAAAGGTTCGATTTGCATCAACTGCGCATCATTCAACATAAGATACTTATTTTTAATGTTTTATAAAAGAAGGGACTTATTTACTCCAGCAAATTAAGGATATTTTCTCAGAATTCATTCCCCTACCTGACATAGTTTTTACCTACTATCCCAACGCCTTGAGAATTCAAATTGTTTCCTTTTTTTTCAAGTCCCTAAACTTTTTTTAACTCACTTCAGTTATATGTACAAACATTTAATGTAAATACATATTAATCATACACATATGGCAACTTGGACAATCGACCCCTCGCATTCTGAAGTACAATTCAAAGTAAAACACTTGATGATCTCCACCGTAACGGGAGATTTCAGCTCTTATGAAGGAACTATCGAAACGATCTCAGAAGATTCTTTTGAAGGTGCAAAAGCCACATTCTCAGCTGAGATTGATTCCATTTCTACCGGAAATGAGCAACGTGATGGCCACTTAAAATCAAGCGATTTCTTTGATGCAGAAAACCACCCGAAACTAACGTTTGTTTCGACTAGTTTCACCAAAAAATCGGAGAATAATTACGAAGTCACTGGAGACTTGACGCTTCGTGGTACCACCCTACCTGTTACTTTGCAAGGTGAGTATGGAGGCCAAATGGGGGACTTCTACGGAAACACCAAAGCAGGTTTCGAAATGACTGGAAAAATTAGCCGCAAAGCTTTTGGGCTATCTTGGGATGCTGTGACCGAAGCGGGTGGTGTTGTGGTATCGGATGAAGTGAAGTTGATCTTAAACATTCAAGTAAGCAAAAACGCTTAATTGGGATCACACGTTCAAAGTAAAAAAGACCCTGTGGCTAAAAGCTACAGGGTCTATTGTTTTCGCAAAAAATCAAATGTACTGGTTAATGAGTGATTCAAAATATTCTTGTTTACCACTGCGTTGGGCAGGTTCTCCACCAGCCACGGCCAAAGAGGCCAGTTCACTCAAACTCATCTGGCCGGCCTCAAATCGAGCACCCTCACCTGACTGGAAGCTGGCATACCGTTCCGCGCGCATTTTTTTGTAAGGTGATTTTTCCAAAATATCGTGTGCAACGATCAAAGAACGAGCAAAAGCATCCATACCCGCAATGTGGGCAATGAAGATATCCTCCAAATCTGTGGAATTTCGCCGTGTTTTAGCGTCAAAATTGATACCTCCCGTAGTAAATCCTCCATTTTCCAGGATGACCAACATAGACTCTGTCAATTCATACAAATCCACCGGAAATTGATCGGTATCCCAACCGTTTTGGTAATCGCCGCGGTTGGCATCAATCGATCCCAACATACCAGCATCTACTGCCATTTGAAGCTCATGCGCAAAAGTATGGCCTGCCAAGGTGGCGTGATTTACCTCTAAATTGAGTTGAAAATCCTGATCCAAGCCCTGAGCTCGAAGGAAACCAATGACCGTTTGGGCATCATAATCATATTGATGCTTGGAAGGCTCACAAGGTTTGGGTTCAATGTAGAACTTCCCAGTAAATCCTTGTTGACGACCATAATCCCGAGCCATGCGGAGGAACTGCCCCATGTGATCCAGTTCTTTCGCTGTTTGGGTGTTTAAAAGCGAATTATACCCTTCTCGACCTCCCCAGAAAACATAGCCTTGTCCGCCTAATTCGATGGTGGCGTCAATGCAGTTTTTCACTTGAAAACCAGCGTGCGTCACGACCTGAAAATCGGGATTAGTGGACGCCCCATTCATGTACCGTGGATTCGAAAATAAATTGGCCGTTCCCCATAAAAGCTGTACTCCTGAAGCCGCTTGCTTGGCCTTGGCATAATCAACCATTTTACGCAGATTGGATTCGTATTCGGCTAGGCTACTTCCTTCTGGAGACATATCAACGTCATGGAAACACCAGAAGTTAACATCCAACTTGGTGAAAAACTCAAACGCAGCATCCATTTTCTCGTGTGCTGCTTGCAACGGATTGGAAGATAAATCCCACGGAAATACCTTCGTACCTGGCCCAAATGGATCTCCTCCTGTTCCACAAAACGTATGCCAGTACGCCACCGCAAAACGAAGATGCTCACGCAAGGTCTTCCCCCCAACAATACGATTCGGATCATAGAATTTGAAAGCCAACGGATTATCCGATTCCCGACCTTCATAGGCAACAGGTTTCTCCAAAAAAGGAAAATACACTTTGTCACCCAATGTGAGTTGCAATTTGTTCATGAGAATAATCTTATTTCAATAATGATTTCACGTAATAAATTAAATGCCTAAGGTTAAAAACCCTCTTTAAGTGTCAAAATTACAATTAATAAAATCATGCTCCAAAGGTGTAAAAATGATTCTAAAAAAAATATAAGCAGAAAGGGTATAAATGAGTTAAAATCTTGGAAAAAGACAAAAAAAATCCCGAAGGTTTCAAAGAATCCTTCGGGAATGATCACCAAACTTTATGTATACTAAACTTAGGCCTTTGCGGCTTGGCGGTTTTTCCACCACATACCGAATCGCTCATTGAGATAATACAAACAGGGAACAATCACTAAAGTAAGAACGGTTGAGAAGATCAAACCAAAAATGATGGTCCAAGCTAAAATATTCCAGAAAACGGCTGAGTCACCCCCTACATGGACTACCCACGACAGGTCGATGAACAAAGCACCGAAGTCGAACGCCAGACCAATCGCCAAAGGAATCATACCTAAAACGGCTGCGGAGGCAGTTAAAAGCACTGGCGTCAAACGAGCTGCTCCACCTTGGATAATTGCTTGGCGCATTGGCATTCCGGAATCTTTCAGCGTATCGATAAATTCGATCAACAAGATTCCGTTTTTCACCACGATACCCGCCAAGGCGATGATCCCCACACCTGACATAATCACGGAGAATGTCATGTCAAAGAGCATAAATCCGAGTAAAACACCAATCAGTGAGAGTACGATGGTCATGTAGATGATCAAAGGTTTTACCAAAGAGTTGAACTGCATGGTTAAGATCAGGAAGATCAGTAACAAGGCGATCAAAAATGCTCCTCCAAGGAACGCCATCGCCTCTCCTTGCTCTTCTTGCTCACCTCCTTGGCGAATCGCATAGCCTGACGGTAAATCGATGTCGGAAAGGGCTTGGAAGATCTGGTTGTTAACCTCCGTTGGATTGAAAGGCTCTACGACGTCCGAACTGAGGGTTACGATACGCTCATTATCTTTCCGGTTGATTTGGCTGTAGGTAGTCGAATACGAAATATCAGCCACCGAAGAAAGAGGAACGCTCCGCAAAACTCCCCCCATATTCATATCCCGGTAGGTGATATTCAATGAAAGTAGTTTTTCAATCTGGCTACGATCTTCCGACTTCAATCGCAACTGAATGGGATACTCATCGTCATCGTCACGGAATTTGGAGATTTCTTGGCCAAATAAGGCGGTCCGAATTGAGAATGCGATCTGCTGAGTACTTATTCCCTCCCGAGAGGCTTTATCCCGATTCACATTCACCACAATTTCAGGCTTATTGGTAATTAGATCTGACTTTAATTCGTCGATGCCTTGAATACCTGAGTTCGCGATTCTCGACCGAATTTCTTTTTCAAGATCAATCAATTTTTCAAAATCCGTCCCTACAATTTCAATGGTGATGGGCTTACCAGTGGGTGGGCCATTCCGTTCCCGTTCGACTGAAATTTCGGCTCCAGGAATTCCTTTGACTCGATCTCTAATTTTATCCAAAATATCTTGGGAACTCACGGCACCCCGTTCCATTTTACTAACGAACGCCACTGTAACCTTCGACTTGTGCGGAGTGGCCGATCGGTCAGGGTTCATTGGGTCGCCGGCATTTTTACCCACATTCGAAATAACGGAGTTGACTGCTGGCATCGCTTTGTTTTCTTCTAAAACCGCAAACACACGCTTTTCGATTTCCCGTGTCACTGCATCGGTTTTCCGGGCGTCAGTTCCCACAGGGAGAACATTGTAAATGTAGACGTAGTCGGGATCTCCACTCGGGAAGAAGATTACCTTAGGTTTAACAATGCCCAACATGACAAAGGTAAAAATCAATAAACCAACCATCGAAAACACCATATAAACCGGCCGCCATCCGGTGATGACATACGAAATCAAATTTTGATACCCGTTCATCAATCTTGGTAGGAGATTCCGCTGGAATGGAACGATGATTTTGGGTGTCAAAATGAAATGATTAAATACATATAGGAGTAGGAATAAAACAAAAATATTTCCGGCCCCAAAGAAGAGGGTGTTTCCACCCAATGAAATCAGGTAACAAAGTAGGGCTAGACCACCCAATGCGAACACACCGGTTTTGATATCGGCAAAGCCTCCTGTACGCTCTTTCTCTTCATCTTCCTCCCGGCGCATGAATGAAATCGCAAAAACAGGGTTCATTAAATAAGAAACGATCAAAGACGCTGCTAAGGTGAAAATCAGAGTAAAGGGCAGGTACTTCATAAACTCCCCTACAATGCCCGGCCAGAATAAGAGCGGGAAAAAGGGAGCGATCGTAGTGAGCGTACCGGATAATACCGGAACAAACACCTGAGAAGCTGCCATTTTTACGGATTCTGTGATGGTTAAGTTTTTGTATTTATTGAAAATCCGGTGGGAGTTTTCAATCACTACAATGGCGTCATCCACCACGATACCTAGGCCAAGTAAAAAGGCAAAGAGTACGATCGTATTGATGGTAAAGCCCATAGCCAGCAATGGATAGAAAGCCAACAAGGCGGACAAAGGAACCGACAAACCCACAAAGATCGCATCCCGGACACCCATGAAGAACATCAAGACAAAAACTACGAAAATGAAGCCCATCACGACGGTATTGATTAGGTCGTTTAAGTCTGCTTTCGTCCGTTCTGATTGATCGGCTGTGATTCGCACTTCCAACCCCTGAGGTTTGGACGATTCGTACTCAGCTAAAATTTCTTCAATTTTTTCAGAAGCAATGACCAGGTTTTCCCCTCCCCGCTTGATTACGTTGAGTGTCACCACCGGTTTATCATCCAAACGAGCAAAATCTTGGCGTTCTGCGTAGCTATCCGTTACCTCTGCAATTTCGCTCAGTCGGACGGTGGCCCCTTGGCCAGATCGAATGATCACGCTTTTCAGTTGATCCACGTTGCGGAATTCACCCTTCACTCGGAGTGTCCGACGTACGTCATCCACATTGAGCTCACCTCCGGAGATATTGATGTTTTCACCCTGAACGGCGGTTTGGATTTCATAAAATGTAACACCATAGGCTTTCATTTTGGCCAAATCCAAATTGATTTGGATTTCTCTTTCCAGCGCACCGACAATGTCGACCCGAGTGATTTCGGGCATGGCTTCAATTTTATCTTGAATTTCCTCTGCGTATTTTTTTAACAATTCGAGCGGAAAATCTCCAGCCAAATTGATATTCATGATCGGGAATTCGGAGAAATTAACTTCCAAAGCCGTTGGATCCTGCGTGAGGTCGGTTGGTAAGTCACGACGTGCTTTATCGATGGCACTTTTTACCCGTTCTTTGGCCTCGTTGATGGTAACATTGGTTTGAAATTCAACCAAAATAACGGACACATCTTGCAGTGCATTGGATTTGATTCGTTTGATCCCTTTTTCAGCTTTGAGCTGTTTTTCCAAAGGCTTGTTAATCAAATTCTCGATATCCGCAGGAGCTGTACCTGCGTAAACGGTATTGACATAAATTTGAGGCACAACGATCTCAGGAAACTGTTCTTTCGGTAGACTTTGAAAGATAAAGAATCCGGAAATGGTCACAAGGACAATCATCAAGTAGACAGTGGTTTTATTTTTAGCTAAACCACCAATCATATTGTAGATAAATCCTTTCTTAAAAACCTCTTCGTGGGAATTTTGTTGATCTATCATCATTTCTTTGGGTCGACAAATTAAAATTGGATGGCTTGACCATCAACTAACTCTTGGTATCCTTCCGTGATCAGCATTTCACCGGCACTAAGCCCTTGTGTAATTTCCACTAATCCATTATAGCTTAAGCCTTTCGTTACTTTACGTTGACGGGCTACATAGCCATTACCTTCTTTCACCGCCACATATACGATGTCACCCACATCGGTACGTTGAACCACGTTTTCATAAATCGATATGGCATTGGGGCGGCGTTGGTCATTGATCCGAACTTCGGCTGTTAGGTTGGGTTTCAGGTCCCGATCACCAGCTGGAACTTTCGCCTCAACGGTGAAAGTACGAGAGGTTGGATTGATCGTTTGGCTGACAAAAGAAATGGTGCTGATCACCTCTTTATTTAAATCAGGAAAGCGAATCACCGCTTTATTTCCAATGGAGAGTGTACCTGCATACGTATCGGGCACATTCGCTACGACTTTCAAGCTTCCAGAATTAACCAAACGAAGGATACCTAAACCCGGCGCGGCCAACTCCCCCGCTTTGAATCGTACTTCGTCCACCATACCCGAGATCGGGGCTGTAACGATATTCATTGCATCTTGCGATTTCAGAGTAGCTAATCGCTTCTCCAAACCTTCCACCTGCGCTTTTGCTTGGATGTACTGAACTTCGGTACCTATTTTTTGATCCCAAAGCGCTTTTTGGCGCTCAAAAATGGTTTTGGCGGTTTCCAATTGGATCAAAACTTCCTGAATGGAATTGCGCATCACTGTATTGTCGATAACCGCCAATTTTTGTCCTTTCGCGACCATATCTCCCTCTTTCACAAGGATTTGGGCAATGGCTCCTCCCATTTGCGGACTAACTAGGACATTGTTGATGGCATCCAAACGGCCAGTGGTTTCGACGTAATGGTCAATGCCGTTGGTGGTGACAACTTGAGTAGCCACCGACTTCACTTTGATTGCTTTGGCCGGCGATAATTTATCAATTTCAGATTGTAATGCCTTGATCGAAGCATTAAGAGTGGATTGTTCGGATTGTAGTTGGGCTAATTTGGCCTTTTTTTCCTCCAAAGTTTTGGGTTCTTTTTCGCCACAAGCGAAGGTGGTCAAAAGAAGGGCTGCGATAGCCCAAAGGGATGTGCGTTTCATTTGATTTTATACTCTTCGTAAAAGTGAATTATTCTATTGGTAGTTTTCCTTGTGCGCGGTCCAGATCGACCTTGGCGATCAAGACATCATACAGGGCTGCAAAATAGTTGGTCTGAGCTTGTTTGAGATCGTTCTCGGCATTTGTCACTTCTAAATTGGAGCCAACACCTTGTTGGTACTTCAATTGAGACACACGAACCACCTCCGAGGCAAGCTCCATATTGCGCTTTTGAATGTCCAAATTGGCCATTCCGTTGCGTAGATTGGTGAAAGCTTGCTGATTTTGAAGTTCAAAAGAGTTCACCAATAGCTCCTTGCTTTGGTCGATCTTCACGATGTTCAACTTTTGGCGATCAATCTGAACACGTTTCATCCCGCTATCAAAAATGGGGATATTGACTCCCAAGGATACGGCGGAAGAACCAAACCAGCGCTCAAAAGGATTAAATCGAGTATTGCTATGGCCAGCTCCTAAGCTTCCGGTGAAGAAAACAGACGGTAGGTAAGCTTTTTGATATCGCTCGATGTTCAATTCAGTCAACCGCCGTTGGGTCATGAGTTGTTGATACTCCACTCGGTCCGCCGGATCCACATTTTCTTGTGGCAAGGCCATCAATGCCTTAATGGAGGCTTCGTCCAAGCGATCTTTCAATCGAATGGGCTCCTGGTTGTTTATCCCCATCTGAAAACGAAGAAGTTGGTAAGATAGCTCCACCAAACTAGCCACGCGGCGCTGTTCGGTTAAAAGATTATTACGTTGTACTTCCAAACGAGATACATCTAGTTTTTCGACAAAACCCTGGGCAAGAAAAGCCCGTGTGGTGGACAGCGCGGAATCAAGCCGGGCGATGTTCAAATCTAAAATTTTTGACCGCTCCTCAGCGACCAAAACTGAAAGGTAGGCTTTGGTTACTTGTTCAGCCACATCCTCTTTGGCTTTTTTCAATCCTTGGGCTGCTAATTGGCGGTAGGTATCGGCTGCACGCAATCCCACCAACCAGGTGGCGTCAAATACGAGCTGATTAACACCAATACCGGCTTGTCCACCCCAAGGCACCCCAAATCGAAACTTAACTACCTCACCTTCAGCCGCTTGTGGGTTGAAGTTCTTGGCATCCAAGAGCTGGGTAGGAACAATGATGTTGGATGTGTACTGAAATTGCCCATTGATTTGGGGCATCCCAGTTACTTTAATTTCTTTAATTTGAAGCTCTGCATCGGCAATGTCGGCTTGGGCGTTACGAACAGTCGCATGGGACTGCAACGCATACGAAACTGCCTCCTGCATCGAAAAAGCTCTCTGGGCATGCGCCTGACCGATCCAGCCAAAGCAGATCAGTAGGATGAATAGTCTCATTGGTACTTAAATTGATTATGAAAATGGTTCGGAAATACAAAAGAATCGATTTGAGACAACGTCTCTTGGTACACGCGTTGCCCCTCCTCCGTCAAGATACCGTGTAGAAAATGATCGATAAACTGAGTTTGAACGTCCTCAAAATTGAACTGACTTATGGGGAAAAGGGTCTGATCAAAACCCATCTCCACACATTGAATCCGTAAAATTGATAAAACCAACGGGTCAATTTCTGGACGATACAAACCCAATTCCTGCCCCTTTCTTAAGTTGGTTTCCACAATGGAACGAAAAAAGTCTTTGTGCTCTTGATACAGTCCCCAAGCCTCCAAATGGTATTTTTGTAAGTCATAAAAGATTACTGGATTCACCTTTTGGCTTAGTTCCCGTAGTACTTTCATGCTGACAATGATCTCCTCAATCGGATTCTTACTCATTTGTTGGACTTGTCGCACAATCTCGCGTTCGGTCATCAACCGATACTGGGCTACTTCCCGCACCAGGGTATTCTTGTCCGAAAACAATTGGTAAATCGTCTTCTTCGACATACCCGTCTGCTGGGCCACTTCGTCCATCGTCACCGACCGAACACCAAATTGGAAAAACAATTTTTCCGCTGCTCCTAGTATACGCTCTTTATTTTCCACGTTATAAAAACTGTGGAAACTTTTAAAAGGTTCAAAGTTTTTTAGTAAATTTTAAAGAAGAGCCTAATTCGAAACCCAAGCGGACAAACTCGCTTATAGGCGGAAAAATACGAGGATAAGTGGCTTAATTAAGGCAGAAACGGCTTAACGCACAGAATTGATAATATAATGTTTTCATGGCACTATATTACTTTTTCAAGATAAAAATTAAATAAACCAAATTGAGCAGCAGCGCAGAAAACGCATTAAAGTACATCGTAAAGGTAAAATTGGCCCACTTTTCATGATGAAACACTCGGTACATCCAAAACAGAAAAAATCCTACAATAGGTACCTGGCTACTCAACCAGATCCACCTTTCCTCCGCCTGCAAGAGATAAATATACCCTATAGATGTAAGGCCAAACAAACAGGCGGTAAAAATAAAAGTTCCACGCACTCCCAAAACTAGACTCAAGGTTCGGTCCCCACGTTTGGCATCTTCTTCATGCTGATACACTTGTGTCATTGGGTAGATCGCCCATAAGGTGCCAGACGAGAGCAGCGCGGGAAGCCAATCTCCTAGTTGGTCGGTTAATGCATATCCACTGAGTGAAAAAACATAGGCTCCTTGAAAAAATCCAACGATGGCCCACGATAAGAAGGGGTATTGCTTTAAACGAATGGGGTAGCTACTGTACGCGCGAGAAATAGCTATATAGCCCAATATTCCAAGGCCAACCCCGAATCCCCATTGTAAAGAGCTCCATGCGATCGCTATCACATCAAAAATTAAAGCTACCCAATACAGTTCCTTAGTGGCTTGGGGCGGATTCTCTAATCCACCTATTGGACCTTCGTCTTGATCATAATAACTATTCAATGCATTGGAAGCGGGGTAGACGAGCAAATGCCAAATTAAACCCAGGAGAATTGCCTCTGACACCCGCCAACCCGAATTTTGACTCAGTGAAAACAAATAAACAGGAAGCAGAAACAGCGAGAATGGGAACCTTAAATGCAAAATAATCGACTTCATTCTAAAATTTTCGAGTGGTGTTTACCCCCTCATTTTGTTTCTTTGTAAAAAAAACGGTACGTGAAACTTTGGCAAAAAGAAGCTGGGCAGGTTACTTCCTCTCGCATTGAAACCTTCACGGTGGGTCAAGACCGTGTTTTGGATATCCATTTGGCACCTTTTGATATTCTGGGCAATATGGCACACGCCATTATGCTGCATCGTATTGGGCTATTGACCACGGAAGATACACAAAAATTACTGGCGGCCTGCCGAGAAATTTACTCGGACCTCCCAAACTTTACCTTGGAGGAGGGAATAGAGGATGTTCATTCTCAGGTAGAATACATGCTGACTCAAAAATTGGGGGAAATTGGAAAGAAAATTCACTCGGGACGGTCTCGCAATGACCAAGTATTGGTCGATTTAAAAATGTACATGCGCCATGAAGTGGAACAAATTGTTGGCCTAACTTCCGAGTTATTTGACCACCTAATCCGCCAAAGTAGAACCTACCAACACGTGCTTTTACCCGGATACACTCACCTTCAAATAGCCATGCCTTCCTCTTTTGGATTATGGTTTGGCGCGTATGCAGAGTCACTGGTGGACGATGTACAGTTTCTTCAAGGTGCCTATCAAATCATCAATAAAAATCCTTTAGGTTCTGGGGCAGGATATGGTTCTTCTTTTCCATTGGACCGACGTTTAACAACCGAATTATTGGGATTTGATGATCTACATTATAATGTAGTGTATGCTCAAATGTCGCGGGGAAAAACCGAAACCTTGCTGCTTCAAGCTATAAGCTCGTTGGCCCAAACGATCAGTCGATTGGCCATGGATGTTTGTGTCTACAACAGTCAAAATTTTGGTTTTGTGGACTTACCGTCCGAAATGACGACCGGCTCGAGTATCATGCCCCATAAAAAAAATCCAGATGTAGCTGAAATTTTAAGGGGGAAAACCAATCGTTTGAAGGCCATGCCGATCGAAATTCAAATGATCATGGCCAATTTGCCCTCGGGGTATCATCGGGATATGCAGTTAATCAAAGAGATTTTAATTCCGGCCATCCACGAAATGAAGGAGTGTCTTTCCATGTCGTCTTTTTTGATTGAGCACATGAAAGTCCGAACCGAACTCTTAGATGATCCGAAATACGATGTCATATTTAGTGTGGAGAATGTCAACCAGCGAGTGATGGAGGGCGTTCCATTCCGAGATGCCTACAAAGAAATTGGTTTGGCCATTGAGGCAGGCCAATTCAAACCCATTCGCGACCTTAAGCATACGTTGTTAGGGAGTCTGGGAAATCCGGCGCAGAATGAGATTGAAAAAACATGGGAGAAAACAAAAAGAGCTTTCCACTTTGAGAAAGTACATGTTGCCTACGATGCCTTGTTAACGTATCAGATCGACTAAATTGGTATTGAATCAATAAAAAAGGCCTCCGATTGGAGGCCTTTTTTGTTGATTTCGACAGAATTAATATCCAGGATTTTGCTTCAAAACTGAAGTTCCTTGGTAATCAATTTGCAACTGAGGAATCGGCAAGAACTCTGCTTTACCTGCAGTGAAACGAGCACCGCCGAACTTCGTTACAAGGAAGCGGGCTTCATGTTGTAGGTAGGCATTCAATTCAGTAGCAGCGATACCCCAACGAACTAAGTCGAAGAAGCGATGACCTTCACCAGACAATTCCAACTTCCGTTCGAAACGCACGGCATTACGAGCGACGGTTTGGTTTGTCCAAGGAGCAGTATAGGCACTGATCACGTATTTACCCGCAGGCTGACCATTTTTAGTCACCCAAGTAGCTGGATTGGCCGCACGGTTACGAACCATGTTTACATATTCGCGAGCTTTCTCCAAATTGTTCAATTCTACTTCACACTCAGCAGCCATCAACAATACATCCGCAAAACGAATGATGGTGTAGTTCATGGTGGAGTATCCACGTGTCCAAGAAGAACCATCGGTTAACACGTTTTCTTGGTTTTTGTAGTAGATGTATTTTTTAGGAGAGTAAGGACCAGCGTAAGCTTGGTTCCGAATCCAGTCTTTTCCTGGGTGATCTTGCCAATCAAGATAAGGAATACCACGACGACCAATGGAATGGTCAATCCGAGGATCTAAGTTACCCATATCTGGAGTATGTGGCTGGCTTGACTCAACACCGAAATCATTTCTCAATGCATTAGCAGCTGCATTGTACGAACCATCCAATAAAGGTAACCCTGAATCGTTGGTACGGAATGAATTAGCCATGTCAAACGAAGGCTGGAAGAATCCACAACAGTTACCAGGACCACTAGGACCTGTGTTGTATGGGTAGTTCAAATCTTGGAACCAGTTTGAGTTGGATGTAGAACCTGTGTTCATGGAAGTTTGAACAGCAAATACAGCCTCCTCGTGGTTATCATTGGCCGCATTGAAAATTTGGGCGTAATGAGGTACCAAACCGAACTTCTTACCATTGGTTGTTCTACCACTTGAGATCACTACATCAAAAATTGCCTTAGCTTGCGCATATTTCTTTTGATACAACATGGATTTTGCAAGGTAAGCTCCTGCAGCCCATTTGTTGACACGACCAGCTTGCGCTTGTGTTTCAGGTAAGTTATCGTAAGCAAACTTGAAGTCGGCTTCAATCTTATCCCAAAAATCAGGTGAATTAGGAACGCTTTCAATTCCATTTCCATAGGTTTTGGTTTCGTCAATGTATGGAACTGAATTGAACAAACGCTTCAAGTTGAAATAGAAATGACCGCGGATAACGCGAGCTTCGCCCAATACCCGGTTTTTCTCCGCTTGAGAAAGTTCGGTAGAGGCAGTAGCCAAACGAATCACGGCGTTGGCCCGAGCGATACCTTCGTAATGGGCAGCCCAAGTGGAGTTGATGTCGCCATTGGCTGGGTCCGTTTCGTACCGCTGCATTTGGTTGATGGTGATAAAGTCACCAGGGTCAGTTCCTTTATTGGCCTCACCACCGAGGATCGATCCATATACCCAGTTATCAGGTCCAGATAAACGGGTAAATCCATCGTTCGAAGAAAGCATGGAGTAAGCACCAATCAAGGCACCTTCCACCCCAGCCCGGGATGTTAACTGGGCTTCCCCGAGTGAACCTGTAGGAGGAACATCCAAGAAGCTGTCATCACAAGCAAAGGCTACCGCAGACACCGCAAGGGTGGAAACGATAATTCTTTTTAGATTATACTGAAATTTCATGTAGATAACAATGTTTTGTGTGTGTTCAAAAAACTTAGAAAGAAAGGTTCAAACCTAGGTTATAGCTAGGAGTAACAGGGTAGTTACCCACATCGATACCGAAGTTTGTATCCGCTGCACCACCAACTGCTGGATCAAGACCTTGGTATTTGGTCAAAGTCCAGAAGTTATTACCAGACACACTAATTCTCGCTTTCGAGATTCCAAGTCTAGACAACGTCGTATTGCTCAACGTGTAACCAATTGCCACGTTTTGCAAACGCATGTACGAGCCATCCTCTACGTACCAAGAGTTCTCAGCACCGTTGGTTGAAATGTTTGAAGCTGATTCCCAAATAGGAGCTTTTGCATTATTACCCAAAGCTGGAGTCCAAGATTCCAAAGCACGGATACCTTTTCCTGAGCCTTCGAATGTACCGAAGAAGTCAGTAAATTGTTTCGATAGATTAAAGATTTTGTTACCAGCTACGATGTTAAGATAAGTAGCAAAATCCCAGTTTTTATACTGCAAACCGAAGTTGATACCTCCTGTGAAAGTCGGTACCGGACTTCCTAGGTACGTTCTGTCATTAGGTGTGATGGCACCATCTCCATCAACATCTTCGTAACGGAAACGACCAAGACCTTTTCCTTGTTGAGCCGGGCTATTCGTCACTTCTTCTTGGCTATTGAAATAACCAATCACTTTGTATCCAAAGAATGATGAGATAGGACGACCGATTTGGTTACGCACTGGCGTAATGGAGCGCAAAGTAGGACCGTTCACGAAAGTTTGACCTGGGGCCAAAGAGGTGATTTCGTTTTGCAAGAAGGCTGCATTCACGGTTACATCGTATTTCAAGTCGTTGGTAATTTTACCCCGGTTGATTACTTGGATGTCGATACCGCGGTTCAACATCGAACCGATGTTAACTCGAGGAGCAGCAGCATTTGAACCTACTACAGCCGGAATTGGCACGTTGAATAACATGTCAGATGTTTCTTTCTGCCATAATTCAGTTACGATTTCCCACTTACCATTCAACAAGGTAGCATCAAAACCAATGTTTGCGGTAGTTACTGTTTCCCAACGCGCGTTCGGGTTACCGATACGTGAACCGAAGTATCCTTCGTTTGCTCCGTTGTTTTGTCCTTCAATTGGATAGAATGAACGGTTACGAGCCGCTGCAAACAATGAGAATTGGTTGTTTGGGTCTACGTTGTTCGAGTTACCCATTTGTCCCCAACCCCCGCGGATTTTCAAATCGCTGATCAATGAATTTCCTTTCATGAACTCTTCGCTGGTGACACGCCAAGCGGCTGAGAATGCTGGGAATGTACCGAAACGACTGTTAGAACCAAAGCGTGACGAACCGTCACGACGGATCACCGCACTCACGTAGTATTTTTCGTTGTAGTTATACTTCGCTTCTGAGAACAACGAGTAGAAGTTTACTCCGTTGAACAAGTTTGAGTTCACGATTGGGTTTTGAACAACCGACATGTTCACGTAGTTCAAATCCATAGTGAATGGGTTTTGACCAGAAGCAGATAAGTTTCTACCTTTTCCTGTATTCAATGATTCGATACCCGCTAATACATTGACATTATGTTTTCCGAAGCTTTTGTTGTAGGTAGCCGTGTTGGTGAATACCCATCCAAAAACATATCCTGAACCTTCTCCAAAGCCATTGTTTGCCTCAGGCTCTGAATCACCTAAATAGCGGTAGTTATAATCTTTGAAGTAGTAGTTGTTGTACTGACCACCCAAGCTTGAGCGAACTGTCAATCCTTTGAAAAGGTCAGCCTCCAAGTACACGTTACCAAATGCGTTAGCGTTAAAGTTACGGTCGTTGGCATTGTTAGTCAACAAAGTCCGAACAGGGTTACGAGGGTTGTTAAATCCACCCGCCCGAGTTGAAGCAAAGCTACCGTACTCATCGTACACGGGAATAACGGTTGGCATCCGGTAGGCAGACAACACCACCGATTCTTCGGAAGCGATACCGATACCACCATTCGCACCGGCTTGACCAAGAACAGAACGGTAGGTAAACTGCAAGTTCTCGCCTAAACGAACACGTTTGCCTAAGTCAAACTCAGAGTTAGCACGGAAAGTGTACCGACTGAACGTATTGTTCAACAAGATACCATCTTGATCCTGAAGACCCATCCCTACATAATAGCGAGCGTTGTCGCTACCACCCGAGAAACCTAGGTTATGGCGAGAAATCGTTCCGCGACGTGTGATTTCATCGTACCAATCCGTTCCAGCTAGGTTTGGACGAATCAAGAATACGTTTTGTGGGTTTGCGGCATACGCTGCATCGATTGCGGCCCGGTTGATGGTTCCCCGAACCCCATTTTGACCGTTAGCATGCAAGTAGTCAGGTAAAGTAGCCTGAGCTTGATTTCCATATTGCGGGTGGTTGTAAGCCACTGGCGAGTTGTTCGCAGCCGCGTTGTTCCGGTAAGCAATGTGTGTCCAGTCAGCTTGTTGCTGAGGAGACAACATTTTGGGTGCACCCGCAACGTTTGGATCAGTTACCCCATACATACCATCGTAGGTAACTTCCATTTTACGTGCCTTTTTCGAACCTTTCCGAGTGGTGTAAACGATTACCCCGTTGGCTGCACGCGCACCATAGATTGAAGCTGCCGCAGCATCCTTCAATACGGTAGTGGACTCGATGTCACCAGGAGAAAGAAAATCCGTAGAACCTACCGGCACACCATCTACGATGTACAAAGGCTCGTTACCACCTACGGCATTGAAACCCCGTACACGGATCATGGAAGTAGTACCAGGCTGTCCGTTGGTGATAACCGTTACCCCGGCCACCCGACCTTGAAGCTGCTGCTCAATGTTTCCAGAGGGAACAGCTTGCAAATCTTTCGCCTTTACAATGGATACCGCTGCTGTTGACTCTTTTTTGTTGGTCACGGAATACCCCGTCACAACTACTTCGTCTAAACTTTTGGTATCATCTTGTAATACAACATTGACGACTGACTGAGAGCCCAATGCAATTTCTTGTGCTAAATACCCGATTGAAGAGAACACCAATGTTTTTCCTGAGGCAGGAACATTGATGCTGTAATTACCGTCTGCATCAGTCACGGATCCAACGGTTGTTCCTTTTACAGTCACACTGACACCTGGGATTCCGCTTCCACCGTTGTCATTTACCTTTCCTGTTACCACCTTCTGGGCAAAGGCCGTCACCGAAAGAATCCACAGCATAGCAAATGCCAACACCCCGCGAATGGGGACGAAGTAGATTTGTTTCATTTCGTTTTAGGTTATTTTAATTAATAGATTTGAAAGTGCCCTTGACCACAACTTGTATGGACAATTGCAATCGTAAAAATAGATTTAATATTTATTGCTACAAAATTCATACTATATTTTATTAGAATAATGCAACAAAATTGACCATTTTTAAACTTTTTATAAAAAAAATGCAATAATCTACTAATGTATTAGATTAAAGCATTGGCGTCAAAAACATCGAAGTGATCAAGCAAAAAGTAAGTATTTGTCGATTCATGCGAAGGTTTGCACAATAAAAATCGTGTAATTTTGACGCTTTTGGGCAGAAAAACATAAAAATAGGGGCTACTTGGTATCAAGTAGCCCCTATTTCAAGGTGATGAGATTCTTATCTTATGGAATCATCCATGGGTGGAGACGCTTTCTAAATTGAAGAGATCGTTTAGAACGTCAATAAGTGTCTCGGCCTCCCCTCTTTTACAAGCTGCTTTGAGTTGGAGTACAGGAAGCTTGATGATTTTTTGCATCATGGAAGCTGTAATTTTCTCCACCTTAGCCACTTCGTCTTCGCTCAAGTTTTTCAGGTGTCGGGCCATTTCCTCTTTCCGAATTTGCTCCAGGGCCTGTTTTAATTTTTGTATCGTGGGTGATACGATCATTTCTCGGGACCAATCTTGAAAATCAGCGACTACTTCATCTATGATGGACTGAACGTGTGGAATGGCTGCCATCCGTTTTTCAAGTGCAGCGTTGGCACGTTGTTGAATTTCGTCCAAATCGTACACCACAACACCCGGTACATGTTGGACATCCGCTGCTACACTTCGAGGAACGGACAGATCAATCAAATATTTAACTCGGCCAACGGTTCGATTGGCTAGAAGTTCTGCCGTGATCAAGGGTTGATCCAACCGAATGGAAGAGATGATGATATCGGAGGTTTGTATGGCGGTTTCTACCTCCTCGAAGGGCAGGGTATCAAAACCGTACAAAGCGGCAGCGGCTGAAGCCTTTTCTGCGGTTCGATTGGTTAATGTGATGTCGGTGTATCCTTTTTCTGACAAGGTTTTGCAAACGTCTTCCCCTATTTCTCCCAATCCAATCACCAAGGTTTTAGGTTGCTGTAGTAAGGGCAAAAAAGTCTCGATGGTTTCTACTGCGGCATAGGATGTGGAGGCCGCGCCATCACGATAGGAGGTTTCTTGAACGATGCGTTTATTGGCAAAGAAAATGGAGTGCATAAGTCGGTGGAGAAATGGCCCTGCCATGTTCACGTCTGCCGACCACTGGTACGCATGCTTGATTTGATTTGGGATTTGGAGATCACCCATTACCTGTGAATGCAAACCCAGAGCTACTTCAAATAAATAGCGAACTGCTTCAGCAGAGTCCGAGATCCATTCAAAATAGGGTAGAACGTCCGAGGAGGCTTCTCCCTTGGCGATGGCCAAAAGTTTAATTAAGCTTTCCCCTTGTTCTTCTGAGCCCGAGTAATACACTTCCGTGCGGTTACAAGTCGATAATACCATCACCTCAGTCAATTCCAGCTGATCCTGTGCTTGGGTCATCAACGCCTTGCAGCCAGCCTCGTCAAAGGCAAGCTTCTCGCGAATCTCCAAAGGAGCTTTTTTGTATGATAAGGAAAGAACCTTAAACTGACTATTCATTCTGTATCTTTACCGAATTATTTTACAAATATACGACCGGAATCCCACAAGGGATTATGACAAGTATCAGAGAAATAAATTTAGAAAGCTTCTAAATAGCAAAACATTGTCTCTGTCAAGTGTCCGGTAATAATACAAAAAACGTTATTTGATCATGGGGTGATCAGACCTTTTTGTTTCTGAGGATACAACGGTCTGTAGAACGCAAAAAGTTTCGAAATCAATGGCAAAAAATCAAGTTTTTTTCAATCTATACGGACAACTATCCGGTTGGCGGCTGGCCTTTATCTCGTTCCTATTACTCCTGGGTGGATTGGTTTTATACTATTTCCAACAACTGGGTATTTCGTTGGAGGAACGCGAAAAGAAATATGCTCAGTTGTATGCAGAGAGCATTAAGTTTTTTGTAGAGAAAGACCTAAACAGTGATTGTGACTACACGTTTGTTCAGGAGATTGTGATGGCCAATGAGACGGTTCCCAGCATTTTGGTTTTGGACGGTTCACCAAGCCAATATGTGAACATCCCGGAATTAGACGACTCGACTCTGACGAATCAGCAAAAAGAGGTCATGATCTACGAAAAAATCAACGAAATGCGGACAGAGCACCCCCCTATTTCATTTCAACTCGAGGGAAGTGTGGGGTATGTTTATTATGCCAATTCGGAGATTGTTCGCCAGCTCCGGTATTTCCCTTATATTCTTTTAACGACCTTTTTGATTTTTGGACTGCTGGCCTTTATCGCCTACAGTTCATCGCGAAGAGCCGAGCAGAACCGAGTTTGGATCGGATTAGCCAAAGAAACGGCCCATCAACTAGGTACACCCATTTCGGCCCTGATGGCCTGGATCGAGGTACTGCGGGCCAACCCTGAATTTGACCAAGATGTGGCCGATGAAATGACTAAAGATATTGCCCGACTGGATACCATTACCACGCGCTTTTCGAATATCGGATCGGTTCCTCAACGCAAAAAAGAGGCTATCGCTCCGATTCTAGAGAAGTCACTCAATTATTTAAGTAAGCGGATCTCGACCAAAGTCAAAATACAATTTCACAATCAACTTCAAGATCCACACCATGAAATTGAAATCAATAAACCCTTGTTTGAATGGGTCATCGAGAACTTAAGTAAAAATGCGGTGGATGCCATGGCCGGGGTAGGCCAGTTGGACGTAACGATTTCTTCTCTATCCAAAGGTCGAATTCAAATCGATTTCAAGGATACAGGAAAAGGTATCAATAAACTTCATTTACGGAAAATATTTCAGCCTGGCTTTTCGACAAAAAAACGGGGCTGGGGACTAGGGCTAACTTTAGCCAAGCGGATCATCGAAAACTATCACGGTGGGCAGCTGTTTGTCCATGAGACCGGCATCGACAAAGGAACGACTTTCCGAATTATTTTGAATTAACGAGGTAGGTTATTCAAAATAATGGATTCCGTTTCTACTTTATTGGAAAAATTACCTTCTCGATCTTTGACTTGAATTTCGAATTTCAAGGTATCATTTCGAGGTGTAAATGGATGCGGAAAATCGATCGAATAGTCCAATACACCTTCGATAGGGCCAATCCGATTATCATTTCGGAGACGAGGGAAATAACCTGAATAGGGCAGAAAGGGCTGAAATTCGACAAATTGGCCATTACGTCGCCGAAAAACACGAACGATGTAGTTGTAGTTTAAATCACGCTCAGCTAAGGCTTTTTCGGATTCGTTCAAGCCAAGGTCTCCATCTCCATCTCGAAAACCAAGCGAGATAATGACCGAATCCTTATTTGCACCGGTGAATTGATCCACCCGAATTTCTTTCCGAATGTTTTGAAAAGAAATCTCGGGAGTCATATCAAATTCCGGTTCTTTGTAACAACTTTGTAGAACCCAAAACAAGATGATGCTTGTACCTAGCAAACGGAATTTTTTTGACCGTGTCATACGTTTTAAGGATTAATCCTATTCCAATTTATGTTATTTTCCGACGAGTTAAAATCGGCTGTTTTACAATTAAATTCCCAAACGCCGTCTCCCCAATGGGAAGATTTGGCGTTGGAGATTTTTCAATACCAAGCTTCCCAGAATCAAATATATAAGGAGTATCTTCAACATTTAGGGGTTTCTCCAACAAAAATCCGACGGGTAGATAAAATTCCTTGTTTACCGATCCAGTTTTTTAAGGAGCATACGATAGTATGTCAGGGCATTCACCCCATTCATGTCTTCGAAAGCTCCGGCACCACAGGCACTCAAACCAGCCGTCATTTTATTGCGGATCTTGCCTTTTACGAGGCTCTCTCCCTTAAAATTTTCGAGCAATTCTATGGTGCCTTAACCGACTACCATATTTTAGCTTTGCTACCCTCCTACCTAGAACGTAATAACTCGTCGCTGGTGTATATGGTTCAGCACTTTATCTCCCGGTCCTTTTCGACAGCCTCTGGATTTTATTTGGAGGAACGCCGAGCCCTCATGCACCAGCTGAGACGTCTGCTGGAGGACACATCCAGTCAGTCTAGGAAAGTTATTTTATGGGGGGTCACCTTCGCTTTATTAGACCTTCTATCTGAATTTCCAGCCGAGGATTGGTTAATCGAAAATACCCACCGACTTATCCTGATGGAAACAGGAGGAATGAAGGGGAGACGAAAAGAAATGATTCGGGAGGAAGTCCACCAGACCTTACGCTCAGCGTGGCCTGTTCAAAGTATTCACTCTGAATATGGCATGACAGAACTGCTTTCGCAAGGGTATTCTTTGGGTGACGGATGGTTTCATACTCCTCCCTCTATGCGAATCTATTTACGTGAAATTAATGATCCGTTTCACTACCTACCACGTCAAAGAATCGGTCAAGAAACTCATGCTCGTCGCGGAAAAACAGGGGGTATTAATGTGATTGACTTGGGAAATGTAGATAGCTGTTGTTTTATCGAAACCCAAGATCTAGGCTCCTATTCCCCGGATTATCATCAATTCCAAGTTTTGGGGCGATTTGATCAGTCGGATATTCGGGGATGTAATTTACTGATCTTACATTAAAACATGGAAAAGCTCTGGAAAGTCTGGCAACGTCGGTTGATTCCGTTGACGAGTCGAAATCGCTCGCTGGTTGTCCCGAAAGCGAGGCCCCGCTTTTGCCTCGATTTTTGGGAGTTTGACTTTCTAGGGGGGCTTCCTGCCCATCAGTGGATCGAAAAAGCTTTACTCACTACCCAACCCATTCCATTATTTCCGGTGGTAGATCCTCGTGATGGGCGATCCAATGACCGTAGTTTGGCCTTGCAGGGACTTTTAAAAACCGTTCGAATTTGGAAAGAAGAAACGGGGTCTGCCCCATTGCATTTGGGGTATCCAGTGGTGGAGGGTAAAACGAGTCAGGATCAGGTAGTTCGTGGCCCTTTGATCCTGATCCCGGTTGAAATCGACATGTACCGGGGAAAATGGGTTTTGATACCACAGCCACCGACCTGGAATCAGGCATTTCTCCTTTTGTACGGACAATCGACTGGGCAAATGCCTCCACTGGAGTGGCCTTGGGAGATGTCGGAGATTTCGAGTTTATTGGACTTTCTGACTAAGCTTCACGCTTGGATCGGTCAATATTTACCTGGGCTTCGCATGGATTCTGCCTTATTTCAACAGACGCTTCAGCCCTACCCCGCTTGGCGTATTCAGGATTTACAGAAAAAGGCCGTCGGTGAATTATCTTTACTTTCGCATGCGCTATTGGGTATTTTTCCCTCCTATTCATCGTATTTGGGGGAAGATTACACCTATTTAAGTCAGCTTTACCCACAGCCACCCTGGTCTTTATGGAACACGGAAGCCGACGAGAAGATTCGGGAAGAGTGGGTATTGGATCCATTACCTGTGGATGCTTCCCAAGAGTATGTATTAAATCGGGTCCAACAAGGTGCGTCAATGGTTGTGCAAGGACCACCTGGCAGTGGGAAGTCGCAATTGATTACCAATTTGGTAGCTCGATTTACTGCCCAAGGCAAGCGGGTCCTGGTGGTTTGTCAGAAACGAGCGGCGTTGGAAACTGTTTATGAGCGATTACAAGAATTGGGGGGGGACTCTTTTGTAGGTTTTGTGACCGATATCCAGCGAGATAGACCAGAAATTTTTTCAAAGCTACGCCATCATCTAGCGCAATTATCGGAATACCAAAACTCGACCAATCAATGGGAAGCGTGGTTTCAAGACCGTAATTTTCGGCAAGCGTCTCGTCGAATTGATCAATATTCCGAAGATTTGGAAGTTGTACGGGTTGGTTTATTTTCTCCACTGCCCATGGGTTGGCCATTGAAAAACATTTATTTGGCACTGGGTGATTTGCCAGCAGGACCACATTGGGACTCCCCTGTATTTCATCAATGGTCTGAAGACCGATATGCCGAAAAAGAACATGGCATTCGGTTGTTTCTCAAGTACATTCGGACACTAGAAAACTCTGTTGATTTCATCGAAAACGGCCGATTGCGACATGTTTGGGGGCAACAACTTTCTGAGTTGGGGCACTTGCGGTGGAATCAATACCAAAACTCTAGAAAAGTTTGTTTTCCATTACTGGCCGAATGGGCTGGCGGGTACGATGATTCCATCCTTCAGGATTTTTGGACGTGGTGGAAAAAATGTTGTGAACGCCCCACAAGTTTACGGTGGTTGCGAGTTCCAATACCTAAAGGAGTGAATTTAACCACCGAAAATCAGTTGGCCCATTGGGCTGGCGAAGTAATTATTTCGGACCAATGGCCATTGGAGGCATGGGAAAACTTGCTTTCGAATCGAAAACGGCAACCTTGGCGGAGGATTGTTGGGTTACCTAAGGCATTGCAGGCAGTCCGGCTACCGGGTGAGTCGGAGGATGCATTAAAAAATCGGATACTCCAAAGTATTGCCTGGAAAGGATTTAAGGCCACTCATGCGTGGTGTACGGCCCAGACACCAGCTGAGTGGCTTGATATTTGGCAGGATATACGATGGATACGGCCTTTGCGAGGAAAATATACCCATTGCTCGTGGGAAAAAAGAGAGGACTCCCTTCCTTTTGAAATGGCTTGGGAGCGCTTTACACTGGATGAGCAAGCTTGGCTGGAGGAAGTTGGGGACTATTGGCAAGTGAAATTTCGAGAAGAGCCATCACGGGCTTTGGAGCAAATTGAATCCATGCGGCCCATCTTATTTGAGTTAAGCCAGCTATCTAGAGGCTGGCATGAGGAGGAATATCGACTGGTCAAACTTTGTCAAGAGGACTCCGAATGGCCTATCAAATTGAGACGTTCATGGCTGCACTATTGGCGACAATTTGGAGAAAAAATGTACCCAGAGGTGAGTCGGTTAGGAGTTGGACATTGGCAAGAGGTCGAGGATCAATTGCAGGAAGCAATTGAAGCAAAACAAGCGACAGTTCGAACACAGTGGATTCAGTCACTTAAAGCACAGACGGTTCGAGATTTGACGCACAATAGATTGCGTAATCCGACGACATTTCGACCCCTTCAGCATCAAATACAAAAGAAACGTCAACTTTGGAGTTTGCGAAAAGTGTGGCAGGAGTTCAGCGAAGAGGTTAGTCGACTTTTACCCTGCTGGCTAACGTCCCCTGAAGCAGCGGCGTCTATGTTTCCATTAGGCAAGGAACCCTCCTTTGATTTGGTTATTTTTGATGAGGCCTCTCAGTGCCCTGTGGAGCACGGAATTCCCATATTATTTCGGGGCAAACAGGTGGTGATTGCGGGGGATCAGCATCAATTACGGCCTTCTGATTTATACCAAGCCGTATGGGAGGAGGAAGAGGAGGAGCCTGAGTTATCCTTGGACTCCTTACTAGATTTGGCATCATGGCACCTACCGACATTGGAACTAAGGGGGCATTATCGAAGTGCACATCCGGATTTAATTGAATTTTCCAATCAACATTTCTATCAGAACAAGCTACATTGTTTACCTACTTTCTCGATTTGGAAACGGGGTGAACCCGCTTTGGTATATCATGGCGTACAGGGAAAATGGGATGGGCGCATCAATGAATTAGAGGCCGAGTATATCCTGAACCTAATTGATTCTTGGGGATCCATAACAGAAAAGGTTGGGATCATTACCTTCAATTACCACCAAGCTCGAAGGATTGAACAGGGAATCGATGAGCGAGGGTGGACCCATGTGCGAGTTAAAAATATAGAAAATGTACAGGGGGACGAATATGATATCGTCGTGTTGTCTACAACCTATGGTCCGAATGCCAAGGGAAATATTCAATTTCAGATGGGTAGTCTAAATCGACCAGGGGGAGAGAATCGGCTGAACGTTGCCTTGACACGTGCTCGCAAGAAGATGCATGTTGTGTCGAGTTTGCCACTTGCAAGCTTGCGGGATTCGGAAGAACATGCGGAAGGAGTACAAAAACTGAAGGCATTTTTGCTTCAAACCGCCCGATATCAACAAAATGGACAATTTAGTGAGGCCCGGGTACCCATGGGCTTAGCGGCTCGGTTGATCAATCAAAAGCCGTTTCAACCTACGCCATTTGGATTATTGGATACACAAGACACATTATGGCTGACAGATGATGAGGCGTATGAGAACTCTGTATCTCCTAAAGAAATTCATGCCTATTTTCCACGCAGTTTACGTCAGAAAGGTTGGAAATACCGACGGGTATGGAGTTATGAATGGGCTACAGGGACGATTTTCGGACGATCACCTCAGTAGGAATCACCACGGTTCTTGGGGTGATGATTTTATTTTTCTTTTCAATAATATCCAGTAACATCTCGGCTGAGGACTGCCCCATTTCGACAGCGGGTTGAACGATGGTCGACAAGGGTGGATCGAGAAGATTAGCGACTTTTAGGTTGGAAAAGCCAATGAACGCAATGTCCTCAGGGATTCGTTTGCCCGTTTCTTTGACTGCGGCAAAGCAATTGAGAGCCACTCGGTCGCTGGCGGTAAGGAAGGCATCTGGATGATGATCACGAACGAGTTGATGGACAGCTTGATGGGCCTCTTCTTGCCGAAAACTAAGGTATCGGACCAACGACTCGTCATACGGAATTTGATGATCCCGTAATGCATCTTGGTAGCCAGCCAGGCGTTCTTTGGTAATTGACAAATAGGGAGGAGAGGTCATGTGGGCGATTCGTTTTCTCCCTTGTTGAATCAAGTGTTGTGTTGCTTGGTAGGCACCTTGGTAATTATCGGCAACGACTTTAAAGCCCGTCACTTGTTCGGGAACGCGATCAAAAAATACCAGTGGGAATTCTTCGGACTGTAACTTGGCCAGGTGATCTACACTTTGTGAATTCCCTGCCATGGAGATAATTAATCCATCAACTTTCCGGGCACGAACGTGCGCTAAGTTGATCAGTTCCCTTTCGATGGACTCATGGCTTTGAAAGATTACGACATGGTAACCTCGGTTATAGGCAATGGCTTCGATCCCGTTGATGGCCTGAGAAAAAAAGTGATTGGCTATTTCGGGAACAATTACCCCAATGGAGCGAGATCGGTTTTCTTTGAGGCTTAGGGCAATAGGATTGGGGCGATAATTGACGGACTCTGCGTATTCAATGACAAGTTTTTTGGTTTCGGGACTAATTTCGTAGCTACCTCGTAGTGCCCGTGAAACGGTGGAGGTAGATACATTAAGTGCTTTAGCGATATCTTTGATGGTAACCGATTCCAAATGTATAGGTAATTTTTGGGTCTGAGTAGGTAAATATACAAGGAAGTTCGGGTTTTAGCTACCCATTAAAAAATTAATAAAAGCCAATTCTCTGATAACGTTCCCGAAAACGTTTGCATAAATAAAATCCAAAACTTCCTTGGTATTCTATCCTATTCCTGCCCAAATTGATGGAAAAACGTCCTTCATGACATCATCTTCCTTGCTTTCTTTATTTGATTTAACGGGTAAAACGGCCCTAGTAACAGGTTGTAACCGAGGAATCGGCCTAGCCATGGCGGAAGCGTTGGCTGAGGCGGGAGCTAACATTTTGGGGGTTTCGGCCTCCATGCCCCTTGGGGATAGCGACATTCGCCGAGCGGTTGAGCAACACGGCAGGCAATTTACTCCGTACCAGGTAAATATGTTGGACCGGGAGGCCATCAAACATTGGATCAACCAGGTTCGAGAGGCTCATCCTGTCGTGGATATTTTAATCAATAATGCGGGCACTATTCGACGGAGCCCGGCGGCTGAACATCCTGATGAGGATTGGGATGCCGTATTAGCGATCAATTTGGATGCACCTTTTATTTTGGCGAGGGAGTTTGGACGCGATATGGTGGCAAGGGGAAGTGGAAAGATCATTTTCACGGCCTCCTTATTGAGTTTTCAAGGAGGAATCTGGGTTCCGGGTTATTCGGCGAGCAAGGGGGCCATAGCGAGTTTAGTCAAAGCTTTAGCGAACGAATGGGCGGGGTCTGGAGTCAACGTCAATGCCATCGCTCCCGGTTATGTAGTCACAGACAATACGGAGGCTTTGCGAAAAGATCCTGTTCGTTCTACAACCATTTTACAACGAATCCCAGCAGGTCGTTGGGCTGAACCCACTGATTTTCGAGGCCCAGTTGTGTTTTTAGCTTCTGAGGCATCAAGTTATATTCATGGTACACTTCTGACCGTTGATGGCGGTTGGATGGGTCGATAATCTCTCATTTCCTATGTTTTTTACCAAACCAGCACACAGCGCCCGAGAGGCGAGTTCAATGTCTACAGACGAACGCCGCGAGGCCTTTTTAGTGGACAATTTGTTTCAGCCTGATACTTGGGCCTTAACCTACACCTTTTACGACCGTTTACTTGTCGGCGGTATTTTGCCATTGAGCAACCCGATGATTTTGCCCAATCCGATTGAAATTCGCAGCGAGTATTTCTTGGAGAGGCGCGAATTAGGGGTCATCAACATTGGAGGGAGTGGCCTCATTTGGGTAGATGGCGTATCCTATGCCTTGGAGACGTTGGATGCCCTCTACATTGGAAAAGGGTGTCGGGAGGTTAAGTTCGAATCAGCCGATGCACAAAATCCAGCGAAATTTTATTTGTTATCTGCACCCGCTCACCAAAAATACCCGACCACTCGCATGACGAAGGAAGAGGCATCGCCCTTGCACTTGGGTGATCAGACGACTGCGAACCGACGGACAATTTATAAGTACATTCATTTGGGCGGAATCGCCAGTTGTCAACTCGTCATGGGACTGACCGTCCTTGATCCAGGGAATGTATGGAATACCATGCCACCCCACACACATGACCGCCGAAGTGAAGTTTATTTGTATTTCCAAGTTCCTGAAGGCCAAGCGGTTTTACACATGATGGGAACTCCCCAAACCACGCAACCACTTTGGGTACAAAATGAGCAGGTGGTATTATCTCCTCATTGGTCGATCCACGCTGGAGCCGGCACGACAAATTATGCATTTATCTGGGGTATGGCGGGAGAAAACCTTGATTTTACTGACATGGATCCAGCTCCAATTTCGACCCTTCGTTAAGCAATGAAAAAAAGCCTGTTTTTATCCCTACCCCTTCTTTGGGCCCTTATTTCATTCATCTCAGCACCCAAGCAACGGGTGTTCTTGATTGGGGATTCCACGATGGCTCCCAAGAAATCCATTGATCGGCCTGAGACCGGCTGGGGGGAAGCTTTTGTCGATTTGTTTACTCAAGCCGTGACGATCGAAAACCATGCGGTCAATGGGCGAAGCACCCGTAGTTTTCGGACCCTAGGGCATTGGAAAAAGGTCTTGGATGCCCTCCAACCCGGGGATATTGTACTGATTCAATTTGGACATAATGATGCGAAGGAAAGTGATACGGCTCGTTATGCGGCACCCCAAACCGACTATCGACAAAATTTGAATCGGTATATCGACGAAATCGAATCCAAAAATGCCCAAGCCATTTTGGTTACACCCGTGATGCGTCGAAATTTCAATGATCAAGGGCAATTGGTGGATGGGCATGGTGACTACCCCAAGGTGGTACGGTCTATTGCAGTTTCTCGAAACATTCCCTTGGTTGATTTACACGCCACCAGCTCTGAGTGGTTGCAAAAAGAGGGATCTGAAGCCACCAAGCGGGTTTTTATGCACTATCCGGGCGGTATATTTCCTAAATTTCCGCAAGGCATTGAAGACAACACCCATTTTTCGCCCTATGGGGCGGAAATCATGGCCAAATTAGTTGCCAAAGAGCTTGTTCGCCTTGGTCACCCATTGCGAAACTTTTTGAAGCCTTCGCCTTACCCTCAACATGGCCTGTATCAACTACCTACCGTGTATGCCCCGGTTTTCCGACAGGATACATTCCTCATTACGCGGTATGGAGCTGTGGGCAATGGGACTCGCCTGGCTACATTTGCGATCCAGCAGGCCATTGACGAGGCGCATCGGGCAGGTGGTGGCGTAGTCCTGATACCCGCTGGATTGTGGTTAACCGGCCCCATCACGATAAAAAGCCATGTCAATGTGCATGCCCAAGCGGGAGCACTCATTCAATTTACCCCCGATCGACAGGCCTATCCGATCGTGGAGACCACCTGGGAGGGTCAAACCGCCTATCGATGCCAAGCACCAATCTCAGCGGTTGGGCAGGTGAATATTGCCATCACAGGGCCGGGTATTTGGGATGGTTCGGGTGATGTATGGAAGCCGGTTAAAAAGTCGAAACTGACAGGAAGTCAATGGTCAAGTTATGTAAAACAGGGCGGCGTAGTCAACAAAAAAGGGGATATGTGGTATCCTTCTGAGTCCTCTCGATTGGGTCATGAAGAGGCCAACAATTGGGCTGGTAAACTGGACGCAGGAAAATCGAAAGAGGATCAAGAGTTGATACGGGATTTTCTTCGGCCTAATATGGTCAGCTTCACGCGGTGTCAGGGAATTTTGATTGAGGATGTCACCTTTCAGAACTCACCTGCCTGGACGCTTCATCCCTTATTATCCCAACACATTACGTTGCGGAGAGTACAAGTCAAAAATCCTTGGTATGGGCAAAATAACGATGCATTGGATTTAGAATCTTGCCAATATGGATTGGTGGAGGGATGTCGTTTTGATACAGGGGATGATGCCATCACCTTAAAATCGGGCCGAGATGCCCAAGGCCGAGCTCGAGGGGTGGCAACTGCGCACATGTTGTTTCGGGATAATGTTGTTTTCCATGGCCACGGAGGATTTGTGATTGGCTCTGAAATGTCGGGGGGGGTTCATGATATTTTCATTACCAACAGTCAATTTTTAGGAACTGACATCGGTTTACGCTTCAAAACGACACGGGGAAGAGGAGGCGAAGTGGCCAGAATCTACATATCAGACATTTTCATGAATCAAATTCCTGGCGAGGCCTTATTGTTTGATATGTATTATGCGGCAAAAGATCCGATTCCCTTGGAGGGTGAAAAGTACGAGGAACCTACCCGAGAGGTTCGACCCGTGGATGAAACAACGCCCGTATTTCGGGACTTTTATTTAGAACGGATTTATGCTTATGGTGCCAAAACAGCCATTCGAATGACGGGTATACCCGAAATGCCCGTTCGAAACATTCGGATCAAGGACGCGGCGTTTGAATCAAAAGAGGGGATTCAACTCACCGAAGTGGAGGGCATCTATTTGGACCAAATTCAATTATCAAACCCGACCATCGACCTTTACGAAGCGCGCGAGGTTCATTTTCAACAGATCAAAACCCAACTAGCGCAACCGACTCGGCTGATCATTCGAGGTAAGGAGAGTAAAAGAATCCACTGGATAGGAAATACCAAACCCAAGGTGGAGGGTCCTCAAGCCAGCGTTCTAATATTCAAGAAATCCAATTAGATTCTTGAATTCATACAATTTGAACTTTAAATAAAGAAGCGAATCCTGAACCCACGAGAAAGAGTTCTCAATCCCGGACCATTTACCGCAATCGTTGTCGTGAACGATTGCATAAAAATTTACACGGTCTTCATTGGAATCGAGGGGTGAACCTGTTAAACTCAAAAGAAGATTGACCTAGCTTTCGGTCTCCTTCTTGGAAAAAGATAAATTTTATATCAGATGAGAACCTATTGGATTGGACTGTTTCTTCTTGGTTTTCGAGTGGCCTCGGCTCAGGTGTCGGTGGATCTAGGAAAAACCATGATGTATTTGCATCAAGACTCCATCGCGTATGCGGATGAAGGCAAAAAAGCTCGATGGGATTATGAACAAGGAATCTTATTGAAAGCCATGGAACGGCTATGGGAGCATACAGGAGATGTCCGGTATTTCAAGTATGTGCAGCGGCAGATCGACCCATTCATTTCAGAAAATGGGGAGATTGCCACTTACGAAATAGCCAAGTATAACATTGATATGATTACACCTGGCCGCACGCTGTTAACCTTGTACCAACAAACCCTGCCCAAGAAAGAAAAATACAAACGGGCGGCAGATCTCCTTCTTCAACAAATCGAAAAACAACCCCGGACTCAAGAGGGAGGATTTTGGCATAAACAAATTTACCCATATCAAATGTGGTTGGATGGCCTGTACATGGGTCAACCGTTTTATGCCGAATATGCTCAAGTCTTCCAAAAGCCAACCTATTTTGATGACATTGTCAATCAATTTGTATGGATGGAGCGACATGCGCGGGATCCCCAAACCGGATTACTATACCATGCCTGGGATGAAAGCAAACAACAGGCTTGGGCCGACAAAGTAACTGGCCAATCCCCCAACTTTTGGACACGCGCCATGGGCTGGTACGCCATGGCGTTGGTGGATGTGCTGGATTACATCCCTGTTCAGCACCCCAGAAGAGTCGAACTGATCGCTATTTTAAATCGATTTTTACCCGCCCTTCTTCCATTTCAAGATCCTAAAACGGGAGGGTGGTATCAAGTAACTAATCGGCCAGAGGTTCCAGGAAACTACATCGAGACGTCTGGCACCTCGATGTTCATTTATGCGTTGGCCAAGTCGGTTCGAAAGCGATACATTGCCCCTATTTATTTAGCAGCTGCAAAAAAGGCCTTTGATGGCATCCAAAAGCATTTTCTAACCCGAGACGAGTTGGGCTATTTGCACTTGGAAAATACGGTTTCGGTTAGTGGTTTGGGAGGAAAACCTTATCGGGATGGAAGTGTGGCTTATTATCTTTCTGAAAAAATCCGCCGGGATGATCTCAAAGGTGTGGGGCCACTCATCTTTGCAGCCATTGAGATGGAAATAGCGGAATCTCCTCGAGTAGACAAGCCTGTTCAAGTGGGGTTGGATTACCATTTCAATCGGGAATTTAGAAAAGATGAAACGGGCCAGATGGTTCCTTATCATTATACGTGGGAGGACCGACTGCATTCTGGATTTTGGTGGTGGGGACAGGCTTTCGAGCGGTATGGCGCTACCCTACAGAGGATTCAAAAGGCCCCAAAACGGACCGATTTGGATCCCTTGTCGGTGTATATCATCGTAGACCCGGACACACGCAAAGAAAGTGAGAAACCAAATTTTATGGATCCAACGACAGTCAAGGAAATTCAGGCTTGGGTAAAATCGGGCGGTACGTTGGTTCTAATGGCCAATGATTCGGCCAATTGTGAACTTCCTAAATTCAATACATTGGCGAAAGTATTTGGAATTGAATTTACCAATACCAATCTCAACATGGTAGTAAATAATCAATTTGAGCAAGGATCTGTGCAGATTGTTTCAGGAAATCGTATCTTTAAAAACACGCAGGAAATCTTTGTCAAAGAATTATCCGTTTTAGCTGTACAACCTCCCGCGCAAGCCTTAGTACAGAAAGAAGGCTCGACCATCATAGCGGTTAGTACCTTCGGGAAGGGCCGTGTTTTTGCGATTGGAGATCCTTGGTTGTACAACGAATATGTGGATGGACGAAAGATCCCGGCGAACTATCAAAATTATTCAGCATTACACGACCTAACCCGATGGCTACTCAATCTACCCTGATGCACCGCTTGGGCATCCTCCTCTTTTGCCTGGCATGTTGGTTACCGAGTTCCTCGTTGCAGGCGCAAGGTTCATGCCCACAAGTGAAACTTGTGTTTGATCAGCTTATGACTCAGTTGGTTGATCCAACCGAAGTCGGATTACAGGATTTGACACATCCAAAATTATCCTATGGACATTCAAATGGCCGGATTGAAAATCAGATGGACTTCATTCAAGCGCTCGTTAGTGGAAAGTCCGATTTCAAATCCATCAGCAGTTCCTCTTTTTTATGTGAAGGGACGGCGCAAACCGCTTTTATCCGTCAGGATTTAACGGCGAACATCCAGGATGGTGGTATCGATCAGACCATCCATCTTCACGTATTGTATGTATTTACCTTGGAACAAAAGACTTGGAAATTGATTGCGCGCCAAGCTGTTAAACGAAATCCTTCATGAAAATCCCACTACATCCATCTCATCCGGCGGTAATCGATCAAAAAATTCACGAAATTTTGAAATATCCAGAAAGGATTATTCAATTTGGCACGGGTGTTTTGCTCCGTGGATTACCAGATTTTATTATTGACCAAGCCAATAAGAGCGGACATTTTAAAGGCCGAATCGTCGTGGTAAAATCCACCAATCAAGGTACCTCTGATGCTTTTTCGGACCAAGGGGGCTTGTATACCGTGTGCATCCGTGGCTGGGAAGATGGACGCGCCATCGAGCAAAACCATGTGATTTCGTCCATTAGTCGTGTTTTATCTGCCGATCAATCATGGGATACCATTTTAGACTTGGCTGCCAACCCCGATCTGGATATTCTCATTTCCAATACCACCGAAATTGGAATTCAGCTCGTTCCGGAGGATGTGCGTTCCTGTGTCCCTTCCTCCTTCCCAGGAAAGGTTTTGGCTTACTTATATGCACGTTATCAGGCGTTCTCAGGAGATGTTCAAAAAGGTATGATCATTATCCCGACAGAATTGATCTCCGACAATGCGAAAAAGTTAGAGCACATCATTTTGGAGCTAGCTCACTTAAATCATTTTGAATCGGCTTTTATTGATTGGTTAGAAACAGCCAATACATTCTGCAATTCGTTGGTGGATCGCATTGTTCCAGGAAAACCACAGGGTGACATGGCCACGCAAATTCAGGCCGAACTCCCTTATGTAGATGAATTAACGATCATTGCAGAACCTTATGCTTTATGGGCAATAGAAGGAGACGAAAGTTTGTTGGATCGGCTTTCTTTCTGTCGAGCAGGAGCTGGAGCCAGCTTGCACTCTTCTATTGAAAAATTCAAGGAGCTGAAGCTTCGTTTGCTAAATGGTACGCATTCCATTACCTGTGCCTTGGCTTTTCTGAGTGGATTCAAGACAGTCAAACAGGCCATGGCGGATCCTGAATTCAATCAATGGATACAAGAGGTCGCTTTGAACGAAATCGCTCCGGCTATTCCCTCTAGCGAGGTACCGCTAGACGAAGCGCATCGCTTTGCTCGCCAAGTTTTGGATCGTTTTCGAAACCCATATCTAGATCATTTTTGGATAAGCATTGCGCTCCAATACACCCAGAAGTTAAAATTGCGGATATTGCCTGTTCTTGAAAAATACCTAGAGACCCGTGGGGAAGTTCCTCCACTATTGAGTTTAGGTTTTGCCGCTTACCTTCATCTCATGCAGGTGGATGAAACCGCTACGGGGCAATTTCAGGGCCAACCTTATCAGATTCAAGATCCTATGACGGCGAATTTCGCCACGTGGTATAGTCGAGAGGAGCCGATCGTGGCGGTGGCTTTGCGTCAAATTTCCATGTGGGGAATCGACTTATCCAAATGGCCGGCATGGGAAGAGGCGGTTTTTTCTGCTTATGAAATGATTCAACATCAATTAGACACACAAGGTATTTTGAGTTTGTCAGCATTACGACCTACCCAAGCATGAATTCGACATTACATGTACATCCCGACGATAATGTTCTCGTCGCCCTCACCGATTTAAAAGCTGGGGAGGAAATTACTTTTCAGGGCCGTGTGATCCGTTTGAAAGAAAATATTCAGGCCAAACATAAATTTTCTACTCACATTTTGGCACCGGGTGACCCGCTTACTATGTATGGCGTGTTGGTTGGGAAAGCTACTCAAGCTATAGAGGAAGGTGCTTGGATTCACACCTTCAACGTCAAACATGCGGCAGCCCCAGTGGAGGTAAGGGAGACAAAACCATCTTGGACGGCACCGTCTGTAGCCGAATTTGAGGGATTAACCTTTGATGGTTTTCACCGGCCCGATGGGAAAGTAGGCACAGCCAATTACTGGGTGGTGATTCCATTGGTCTTTTGCGAAAATCGAAATGTAGAGGAATTGCGGGATGCCCTCCTTACAGATTTAGGATACCAAAGTCCATCGCGTTTTCGACCGTTGACACAATATCTCATCCAATCGCATGCGATACAGCGAGTTCCTAGTCAGAGCCGAGACCTTCCTAGTCCTCAAGATATAGCGTTCACAACCTCGAATCGTGTATTCCCTCAAGTCGATGGAATCAAGTTTTTAACCCATGATATGGGCTGCGGTGGCACTCAAGATGATGCCCAAGCATTGTGTGCTTTATTGGCTGGCTACATTGCGCATCCCAATGTTGCAGGGGCTACTGTATTAAGCCTTGGGTGTCAACATGCCCAACAGAAAATGCTACAAAGTGAATTGGATAAACGCATGACGCCTGGTACCAAGCCTGTGTACATTCTGGAACAACAGGCTTTTGGAACCGAGGAAGCCTTGTTAACACAAGCCTTGCACCAAACTTTCTTGGGCTTACTAGAAGCCAATCAATCGACCAGAAAATCGGCTCCTTTATCTGAATTGGTTGTTGGATTGGAATGTGGAGGTTCCGATGGATTTTCCGGCTTATCGGCCAATCCAGCGGTGGGATATGCAGCCGATTTACTCGTTGCTTTGGGAGGAACCGTAGTCCTTTCGGAGTTTCCTGAATTATGTGGCGTAGAACAAGAACTAGCGGATCGGTGTATTTCGGCAAGTCTTGCCCACCGTTTTACGGATTTAATGGCTCGGTATGCAGCCCGTGCAGAGGCAGTAGGCTCTGGTTTTGACATGAACCCGTCTCCGGGGAATATTCGGGATGGTTTGATTACGGACGCCATCAAGTCGGCAGGCGCTGCGAAAAAAGGTGGAACCTCGCCCATCACAGGTGTATTGGATTATACCGAACCCATCCAAACCAAAGGACTTCAGCTATTGAATACACCGGGTAATGATGTTGAAAGCACCACGGCCGAGGTAGCCTCAGGCGCCACGGTTGTTTTATTTACAACAGGATTGGGGACTCCCACAGGAAATCCGATTGCTCCGGTGATTAAAGTAGCCAGTAACCATGCCTTGGCGAAACGCATGCCTGATATTATTGATATTTCGACTGGGGACATCATCGAAGGTACTGAGACTATTGAGGCAGCAGGCAGACGCATACTAAAGTACGTCATCGAGGTAGCCAGTGGCCGGGCAATTCCAGCGGCAGTCCGATTACAACAAGATGACTTTATTCCTTGGAAGCGGGGCGTTTCTTTATAAATCCAACTCATTTATTTTGCTCATTTCGATATGAAGCCTTTTTTAGACAACGACTTTTTATTGCAAACAGAGACGGCCCGCCAGTTGTATCATGGCTTCGCCCGAGATCTTCCGATACTGGACTACCACAACCATTTGCCCCCAGACCAGATTGCTCAAAATCACCAATTTGGGTCGATCACCCAAGCGTGGCTTTACGGCGATCACTACAAATGGAGAGCCATGCGGACACAAGGTGTTGCTGAGCGCTATTGTACAGGGGATGCCCGTGACGAGGAGAAATTTGCTCAATGGGCCTACACGGTCCCCTTTACCCTTCGTAATCCTTTGTATCACTGGACCCACCTGGAACTGCAGCGGTATTTTCAAATCAATACCCTACTATCACCCTCCACTGCCGATTCCATTTTCCATGAGGCCTCGGCTCAACTGAGCCATCCAACCATGGGAGCTCGTGGATTGTTAGAGCAACAAAAGGTGGAGGTCGTATGTACAACCGATGACCCTTTGGATACCTTGGAACACCATTTGGCGTACCTTGAGCAAGGGCATGGGCTTAGTATGCTACCTACCTTTCGACCCGATAAATTTTTACTCCTTCAAAACTCAGCCTATCCTACATTCATTGAAAAATTGGGACATATCACCCAAATTCAAGTAGTTCAATTGGCTGACCTATTTCAGGCCTTGGAAAAGCGAATGGCATTTTTCCAGCATTTAGGCTGTCGACTCTCAGACCACGGATTGGAATACATTCCCGTTGGAAAAGTTGACTATGAACTAGCCAACAAGACTTTTCAAGCCGTAGTAAATGGCTTTTCTGTTTCAAATGAAGCTATCGCTCAATTTCAGGTTACAGTCCTTCATTTTTTGGGAACGAAGTACCATGAACTGGGTTGGACGCAGCAATTCCACTTGGGAGCGTTACGCAACAACAACCCCTTTGCCCTTCAGAAGCTGGGGCCCGATACCGGATGGGATAGCATAGGCGACTTTCCCCAAGCAGTTGGTCTTTCCCAATTTTTGGGACGATTAGCCAAGGAAGATGCCTTATCCAAAACGGTTTTGTACAACCTTAATCCAGCAGATAATGCTGTTTTTGCTACCATGATTGGTAATTTTAATGATGGCAGTATTGCTGGAAAAATCCAGTATGGCTCAGGATGGTGGTTTTTGGATCAGAAAGATGGTATGGAGAAACAACTGAATGCCTTATCGAATATGGGGTTATTAAGTCGATTTATCGGCATGTTAACTGATTCTCGGAGCTTTCTCTCCTTTCCGCGTCATGAATATTTCCGGCGGATTCTTTGCAATCTGTTGGGGCAAGATATCGAAAATGGCGAGTTACCAGCGGACATCGACTGGACGGGAAAAATCGTCCAGGACATTTGTTACTATAACGCCAAAAACTATTTTGATTTCTCGTCATGAAACGTATCGTCACCTTTGGAGAAATCCTACTTCGACTTTCCCCTGACATTGGTGGATTTTGGCAAACTCACCAACAGACGCCCATGTATTTGGGTGGAGCAGAACTAAATGTGGCGCGAGCTTTAAGTCGTTGGGGATTTCCGACTCGGTACGTCAGCCGAATGCCCGCCAATTCGATGGCCTTTGCCATTCGTGAGATGCTGCAAGCCGAAGACATTGATGTGAGTGCTTTAGCCACAGGTGGGCAGCGTATTGGACAATATTGGTTACCACAAGGATCGGACATTAAAAGTGGTGGTGTAATTTATGACAGAGCCCATTCCTCTTTTGGCACGTGGTCTCCGGAGGAAGTGGATTGGGATACGGTTTTTCAATATGCTGGCTGGTTTCACTTCAGTGCGATCACGCCGGCCTTATCACCTGAGATGGTCAGGCTTTGTCGAGTGGCTACCCAAGAGGCTGCCCAGCGCCAAATACCTCAATCGATTGATTTGAATTTCCGTGCCACGCTTTGGCAGTATGGAGTTTCTCCACAACAAGTGATGCCCGAACTGGTAGAAAATTGCCAAGTCATTATGGGGAATTTATGGGCAGCCCATCATTTATTGGGGGCTCCGCTTCCGGACCCGGGAGGGCAAGACTATTCGATTGACCAAGCGACTACCAATCAGTTCCTTTTCCAGCGGTATCCTGTTTGCCAATGGATTGCTCATACATACCGTTTTGATCATCCAGCGGGTGGAATTGAATACCATGCAACCCTGTCTGACCGGACACAATCTGCCAAGTCTCCTACTTTCCGACGACTCGAGGTCATCGATCGAGTGGGGAGCGGGGACTGCTTCATGGCGGGGTTATTGGCTGGAATTACCTCCGATTGGTCGATTTCAAAGACCGTATCGTTTGCGGCCACCGCGGCAATCGGTAAATTGGGAGAGAAAGGAGACGCTACCCAGCAATCAATAGAACATATTTTTTCTACCTTATCAAGCTACACATGACAACACCCTGGATCAATCAGTTACAAGCCCATCCCATCGTACCAGTTTTTTATCATTCCGATGCAGGGCTGGCGGTGGAAATCGTCTTGGCCTGTTATGCAGGGGGAGTTCGGCATTTTGAATGGACTAATCGAGGGCCTGGAGCTTTGGCCACGTTTCACCGCTTGCGTGAGGTAACTCGGCAACAATGTCCCGGTATGACACTAGGAATTGGAACGATACTTTCACCGGAGCAAGCCATACCTTTTTTAGAGGCCGGTACCGATTTTTTAGTTCAGCCGGGCACGACCCTTTCGGTGGGAGAACTGTGTCGGGAACAGGCAATTCCATGGATACCGGGAGTCATGACTCCAACTGAAATCATGACAGCATGGATGGCTGGGGCTTCGGCAGTGAAAATTTTTCCAGGCCAATCCCTATCTCCGATGTACATAAAAGCATTAAGAGGCCCATTTCCCCAGATTCCCATTATGGTAACGGGAGGGGTTGAACCCACCCCTGAGAGTCTTCAAAGCTGGCTGGGGAGTGGTGTACAGGCCGTGGGTATCGGGTCACAATTGTTCAAGAACCTGAATGATCCCACCTCGATCACCGACTTATTAATTCATTTACATTCAACCCTTCCTACCTTATGACACCCAAACCCATCGGGCGGTATCGATGGACCATCTGTGCGCTGGTCTTCTTTGCTACCACCATCAATTACCTCGATCGAGCGGTTATTAGTTTATTAAAATCTACTTTGGAGGTAGAATTCAGTTGGTCTGAAACCGATTATGGCAACTTGGTGATCTTATTCAATCTCTCCTATGCGCTGGGAATGTTGGGAGCTGGCCGACTGGTGGATAAACTGGGAACCAAATGGGGCTATGGCATCGCGACCACATTGTGGAGTTTAGCCGCTATGGCGCATGGATTGGTCACCTCTACTTTTGGCTTTGGAATTGTCCGGTCGCTATTAGGAGTAACAGAAGCCGGAAACTTCCCCTCCGCCATCAAAACAACCGCCGAGTGGTTCCCCAAAAAAGAAAGAGCTTTTGCTACCGGAATTTTCAATTCAGGCGCCAATATTGGGGCTATTGTAGCGCCTTTGACGGTCCCCTTCATTGCTGTCCAATGGGGTTGGCAATGGGCCTTTATTTTGACAGGGGCCATCGGATTTATTTGGTTGATTTTGTGGTGGCGAATGTATGATATTCCATCCCGACACCCCAGGGTGAGTCCAGAAGAGTTAGCCTATATAGAACGTCCAGAACCGGAGGACATTCCAGCACAAGAAGGGGAGGAAAAATCAGTTCGGTGGGTTGAATTGCTTCGATTCCGTCAAACGTGGGCGTTCATTGCAGGTAAATTTTTCACCGATCCTGTGTGGTGGTTTTATTTATTCTGGCTTCCTGCCTTCTTGACATCGGAATATGGATTAGGCAAAACCGAAATTGCTTTGCCTGTGGCTTTGGTGTACACGATTTCAACGTTGGGAAGTGTATTGGGAGGCTATTTGCCATTATATTTCACCAATTTAAATTGGCCGGTTTTCAAAGCCCGTAAAACAGCCATGTTCATCTATGCGATGGCGGCACTGCCAGCTTTGACGGCCCAGTACTTAGGCTCGTTAAACATGTGGTTGGCGGTGTTCATCATAGGTCTGGCGTGTTCAGCACACCAGGCTTGGAGTGCCAATATCTTTACGACCGTTTCCGATATGTTCCCCAAACGTACAGTAGCCTCTGTTACGGGCATGGGTGGAATGGCTGGTGCGTTGGGAGGTGTGCTCATTGCCAAGATTGGTCCGATGCTATTTGACCATTACAAAGCCTTGGGTGAACTACCAACCGGTTATTTCATTATGTTTTTATATTGTGGGAGTGCCTACTTGATTGGCTGGACTATTATGCATTTCTTGGTTCCAAAAATGAAAATGATTGAGTTGGATTGAGGAGAAAAAACAAAAAAGCGCCTGCGGTATTGAATTTCAGCTCAGGCGCTTTTTCAATATCGATACCATGAAAACTTAGCCAATAACCAGAATATGGTCTTACTAATTATATTCAAAAACCGATTTTTTTTAGACCAAATTACTGGAGGAATTCGCAAGTCATAACCCGTTTGCACGACATATTCATAATAGCACATTCTTACCAAATGAATCTTTTCGTCTAACATCTTCCACTTAATATAAAATAACCTACATTTGGGAATCAACTGATCCCAGTGATTACCCTCCTCCCACATGGTGAAAACAGTTTTCAATACCTTCGAATCAACTGTCCGTCTCGAGTTGATATCATAAAAAATATGATCCAACAGGTGCATACCATAATCAAATATGGTTTGCATGCGTAGTTTACCAGCTTGTTCTCGAAGAACGTCCTGTGAAATTTCAGGATAGCGCTTCAAGAAAAGAACTAAATCCACCAAATGCTTTAAGCGCACCCAAAATTCTCGACCCCCGTGATGATTCAAAATCATGGCGAAAATTGCACTTGGATTGGGGGATAGGACATTTCCATCGATTTGAGTGTGTTGAAAAAGTTCAGGTGTGTAATCTTCAAAGGCCGGAAATTCATGCATCCCCCAATGAAAGTCAATGCTTTCCTCTCTCCGCTGCATATGTCTGACAAAGCTTAGCTCTGAGCTCGCCAAGTGTTCTACCAAAAATCTCAAATCGTCTGCATCGCTTTTGCGTTGGGATGAAAGCCTGTACCCCATAGAAAAAAGAAGTTGAATGGATTCAACGGCATGTTCGGGTAATACCATGACATCCAGATCCTTTCGCTCACGCAAGGTCTGGTTTCCATAGAGTTTGTCTTTAAAAACTATGCCTTTGTAGGGTAAAATAGGCAGGTTTCGGGCTGAAAACTCTCGAAAAATCTCATTTAATTGGTGCTGACCTACCAAATCCCGAAAGGCTTGTTGTTGTTGACTTTTTTCAAGTCGCTCCATCATTGGATGACGCAAGCCTATTTTCTTGCCAGCAGAATAAACTAGAAAACCTATTTTATGATACCCAACTAATTTTTCAAACCGAACCCAATCTAAGTTTTCCTGTTCAAAGACCCGAATTAGGTCATCAAGTGGGGCATCAAACAATTCAACTTTCAAGCAATGAAGTAATGCCTGTAATTCAATGGATTGGGTGAAGGTTTTTGAATTCATGGGAGTGGAGAAATGTCTAAAGGATCCGTTTCATCATCTAGTTTGTAACGAACCTATGTTAAGTTACAGGACTAGCATTTAAGGTTTTAAAGTTAGAATAGGTATTCATCAGGTGGTACTCTTGAGGATCACAAAGACCCGATATTTGGATACCCCCGGCCTCTGTCCATGCATGTCCCTCAATTTGCCCCTCTTCGTTTTTCTTGAATCCGACAAAAATGGTGTAGGGAATCCCATACCAATTGCATATCTTTTTGGCTTGCCAGGCTTGGTGCCGACACTTCTGTTCAAAAAATACCTGATGTGAAACCACCAAAATAGCCCACCGAATGTCTAAGCAAAGCGACCGAAATTTTTGATCTAATTTGGTCGAATCCCGGAATATCAGCATCTTTTTGGACGAAAAACGTGTCCTAGACGGAAAGAACCGAAAGGAAAACCAAGAAAAAATAGCCAAGACAAAGGTAAACACCAGTAAATACTGTCGTCTAGGAGAGAACGTTAAGAACAAACCAATTCTTCGCATATTCGGAGTCATGTAATTACTCGATCAAAATACTTCGCTCCTGAAACGACTTAATGCTGTTTTCAACCGCAAGCTGACAGGTGGCGGGATCTACTTGGTAGGTATCGCAAAGGTCTGAAACGATTGTCGGGATATCCTTCCCCTCCTCTATCGCCTTTAAAATAAAAAACATCGTTTCATTGAGTGATAAGTACTCGTTTGTGTCGGTTAGGTACACTACACCCTCATCTCCGAGTTGAGTGAATAAAATCTTGTCTGAATTTAGCTTCATTTTATTGTTTTTTGAATGTAACTCCACAACAACTCCAAGGATTGCTCCTGGGTGAACAAAGAAGTATTGATCGAAATTTCGGGTTGCTCAGGCTCTTCGTATGGAGCTGAAATTCCCGTAAATTGGGTAATTTCACCAGCTAAGGCCCTGGAATATAGGCCTTTAGGGTCACGTTGGATGCATTCATCCAAGGGCGTGGCCAAGTATACTTCGATAAACCTTGGACACATCTGCCGTATTTCGTTCCGAACCTCTCGGTACGGAGAAATCAAAGATACAATCACCCAATGACCTTGCTGTTGCAACAGGTTAGCCCATTTTCCTACCAGACGATTATGATCTTTGCGGGAGGCCTCGTCAAAGCCAGTTTGATTGACCAATGCCCGAATGGTGTCACCATCGAGTAAAACCGGAAGGATGCCTTGATCTTGTAGCCGTTTTGCCAAGGCATTGGCCAAAGTAGTTTTCCCGGCTCCGCTGAGTCCGGTAAACCATATTACTTGATTCATTTCCATCATAAATAACCAAAGTGCCGCATCATCGGCTCGTTTGATTGGATAATTTTATCAATTTGCTCTTGCGTCAATTCATTTTTCCATCGCCCTACCTCGCCTTTGAAAAAGAAAGGACGGTTAGCACTCGGTTTCTCTCGAAAACCGCCGTGACGTTCTTTTTCTTGCAGTTTTTCGAAACGAGTTTCCTCCAAAGCTAATTGAATTTCTTCCTCCGTCACGGCCAATTCCATCGCTTGGCAAGCCGCTTGGAACGTCTCAAAAGGCTTGACCTTCATATCTTCATACCGCATAAAATGTACAGGAAAACTTGGCTTGGTCAACCAACTCTCGACATGCATGGACCACGTACCCAATGGTTGATGAAATTGTTGATTCGGGCTATTCCGTTTACCGACTAAGCCGCCTATGGGATTCGTAAGGAATTTATCAATCGCATAGTCCACTGATTTTCCCACGTGATTGGCCAAAGACAATGCAACATCCAACGGATTTCGTACAAAATAAACAGCACAAGCCGAGGGAGCCTCCGGAATTAAGGGCAAATCATCGATTTCTGAAAACGTGAATGCATCATGTATTTTGAGGAGGATTTTTTGGGAGCTTGTTTCGGAAAGGTGCGTAAAGGCGATACGCTGGTACACTTCAATTTGCCGTTTGCTTAAATAATCAGCATGAACGTCCAGAATACTCTCAACAAAATTTTTACCTGAAAAAATACCGTCAGTAACCATTTTATTCAGATCAAATTGTTGATTTTTCTGAATGGCCGTGAGAAACGAGCGGAACCACGTATTCCCAGACTTAGGATACGAGGCCAACCAAATGATATTTTTGGGGAGACCTGAACTTACCATACTTATTTTCGGTCAATGGAATGAGATATCACCCCTTGAATAATCTGCTGATCAATGGCATCGGCAAACGATTGAAACGTATCGATCCCTTTGGGTCGAGTCGCTTTCCACATCGCCGTGGATCCTACAACACTGGTGAGCTGAGTGAACTGCAAAAGTTGTTTCTTCATGCCATTTAACCATTGTTTTCGGTAGATGTTGGTACCCAGATACTGCATGGCAACAGCCGGCTTGACAGGTTCAATGGTTATTTTATCCCCCATTTCATCCAGAAAAACGATGCCCGCCACTTCTATTGGATCCACGACAAAGGTATCGTGAAAAAAGAAACCATACTTATCCAACTCAATGTCAGTTCGAATGGGTTGTTTCACATGCTCCTCCAAAACCGCTTGATGTGCAATGCTATTTTGCCAAAGGCGAATCATGGGATAGGACGCTTGCGCATAGCACTTTCCATTGTTTACAAACAAAACCGCGGTATCGTCTGTGAACGGCGCATAGCCTTTTTCCTGAAGCATCACCGCTGTGGTGGATTTACCGGTGCGAGAAGGGGCTGCAAATAGAATAACCTTCGCTTTCTCTACAAAAACACCCGATACGTGAAAAGGAATGATATTTCGCTGAAAAAGAACCGCGGCCATGCAATTGGAATAAAAGAACAACAGGATTTCAGACCAATCGCCTCCCAATGACTCTATTGTGATGTGGGTCCCATTGCGCACATAATACCGTGCTACGTTTGGGACTGTGTACAGAAATTCGTTCTCGTTGAACGTAGCAAAAGGTTTTGTTACGGTCGCATTCTCCACTAGACTATCCGGTGTTTTTCCTACCGATACTTCTATCGGAGTCGCATCATTAGTACCCACAAAAGGAACAAACGCAGGCAACTCAATGTGGGAACGGATGCAAATGCCAAAGGATATATACTGAAAAATCATACATCAAAATTATTTTACAAATTACGTATTTTACGATTGATATTAAAAGTAAATTTGAAATTCAGCTTCACCTTATGCTATATACGCTATGTCTCAGTTTTTTGGTTGCATCGATTTAAAGAAAAAAATGAACCTACAGGTCATTGCTCAACAAATGACTTCTGCCCTAGATTTCTTTCAGCCTGATGCCATCGATGTATATCAAACTGAGGATATTTTTTTATGCAATAAATTCTTGTTTAATACACCTGAATCGGTTTGTACTTCCCAAATATACCAGAATCAGCGGTATGTTTTAGCGGCCACCTGCCGATTGGATAATCGAGAAGAAATTGCAGCTAAAATTCAATTAGAAAATCCGAGTGAAAAATCAGACCATGATTACCTTCTAGCAGCTTATACTTTTTATCAAGAAAAATGTGTCGAATACCTTATTGGCGATTTTTCTTTTGTGGTTTGGGATAAAGAAAAGAAAACCCTCTTTATGGCGAAAGACCATTTGGGGATTAAGCCTTTATTCTACTATTTAGATGAAAATGTCCTTATTTTCTCCACCTATATACAAGGTATTAAAGCTGTAAAAGGGATAGACCTTGCACTTGATAAATTGTATATTGCTCGCGAACTTAAAAACTTTTCTCCTACCTATGAAGACACCTTTTTTCAGTACATCAAACGACTAAAACCCGCGTATTTTATCCAGTTTATTCCTCATTCTCAGCAATTTCATGAACAAAAATATTGGGAACTGACGCCTTTGGACATATCGGTTTTTCAAACTGAGGAGGAGATTTATACAGAACTCAGAAGATTATTGACCCAAGCGGTGGTTTGCCGGACACGTACGCATAAAAACATAGGTTGTCAATTAAGCGGAGGATTGGATTCTTCGGCCATCGCGGTATTACTTTCTAGAAACCTGGATAAAAACCGTTTGCATACCTACTCGTTTGTTTTAAATGACAAAACCAGAGCCTACTCAGAAAGAGGAATTGACGAGCAAGAAACTCAAAATACGATTATTGAATACGCCAACCTGAAACGCGAAAACCACTATCGTATCGAGGAGTTTCATTATCTGGATGTATTTGAGGAACTCGAAGCCTCCAATATAATTATGGGTGGACACGCCAGCACGGATGCCATTTGGCAGGATACATTATTCAAGCGAGCAGGGGAAAATCGAGTGGGTTTTATGATGAGTGGATTTCCGGGGGATGAGTGTGTTTCACACGACGGAAAACTATACTATTTTGATTTCCTAGGAAATTTAGACATCAAAAAAATCATCCACTTCCTAAAAGATAAAAGGATTGAAGGACTAAAGTCGATTCTATTTTATTATCAATCAAAATGGGTAGGAACATACAACCGAAGGTTTCACCAAACTCTCCTCAAACGTAATTTGCTCAATCCAAAATCTATTTACAACCAAATACTGCCCAAAAAGGATTCATACGCTTTTCCTTTCTATCCAACATTCAAGGAAATCATGAAAGAAAGTATATGTCGCCCACACACCGCTCACAGGACAGAGTCAGAGGGATTATATGCTTTAGCACACCACGTTGAAACCGTGTATCCATTGGCAGATATACGTTTGATTCGCTTTGTCTATAGCTTACCTTCCGAATTCTTCAAGCCAAAAACATATACTCGGATGGTATTTCGTACGATGTGTTTAGGAATCTTACCCGATCAAGTTAGACTACAGGCAAAAACCAATGGGGCGTTAACATTGGCTTTTGCCGAGTATTGGCAAAAAAAACAATTTGAGAAACTTCAAGCCAATACTATTCGCGATAAATTCAAATTGTATATTTCGAATATTGAAAATTTAAAATTACCTCAATTTATGTTATTCAATAAGCAAATAGCATTGTATAAAATCGATTATATGATCAATAGGAACTCCAATTTTGAGGCATGATTGCTAAAATCAAAGTTCCTATCAGAAAGTTTAATTGAGTTAAGATTTATTTCCAGCAAAAGTTTCTGACAAAATAACTGTCGTACCACCATCTACGCTTATCTCGATCATTTCAGGCAAAATCCAATCTTTCTTCAAGGATTTCTCTTGGCCAATTTCAGTCAATTTTTCCATTTTTAATATAGTTAAAATGATTAATTATAAAATAAATTTAAAATAAAATTCTTGATAATATTAAAACACCTATGGTATGGTTGAATAATCTACCACAATGTTTATTAAAGAGCATATTTTAAAACTTGACCCTCTTCTTTTCCTTGGGCTATTATACTGTAAAATAATATAATAATTTCATGGAAATAACATTTTAAATTGTCATTTCATTTACCACACTTCTCTTCTCTTTAATCGAAATAACCTGTATTCTTCTCCTCAAAATTTTCAATATTTCTCAAAATAAAGCTATTGATCATCAAATTGAAATAATTCAATTTTTACCTTTTCAAATTTAGGCACAAGATTTACCCCCTAAAATACCTGGTACCAGGTATTTTAGGGGGTAAATTAAGATATTTTTTTGACAATTGAAAACCAATTAGGTATATTATTTTCTATTGAAGTGGTAGCCTTCTCAAAAATTCAGACAACCGATTGACTAATTCAGATTGTTAAAAAAACGATGTTTAGGGTACCAAATCATCAATTTGGTCAAAGGGAACCAAACAGAGTGATTCTGTGGAAGAGATTAACCTTGTTACTTTAATGGACGGCGAAAGAAGTTTTCAGGCATAGAAATGAGTCATCTTAGACATTTAAAGGACTTAAGAATGAGAATTGAACGAACAAGCAGATGTGTGCGGGATTCAGTCTTGCTCAAATTATGTTGATGAACCTGTCAATAAAGCTTTACATGAAATTGCAAGGGAGTGCTTGGTGTGTATCGTTTGATGAGTCTCAGAAAGAAAGCAACGATTAAACGTACCTGCCGAGTTCGGGCTAACTTCGAACATGGACTTTATGTGGCAGCCATGGCTGATCGATTCATTGCATGACGGTCGACGCCTGCGGGTATTCAATGCATCAGATGAATATAATCGGGAATCATCGGTCATTGAATGGGGAATGAGCTATCCAGCCGAACGTGTCATTCGCGTATTGAGCCAATTGGAAGAGGAAGGAAGTTTGCCAAACCAAATTAGGGCAAATAACCCACCTAGGTTGAGCTCCAAAGTGTTTCAATCCTATTGCAAAAAGAAGTAAATCGAAATCCCCCCATATTTCTCTCGGAAGTAAAGCACAAGGTCAATTTAAGTCTCGAATGGCTTTGGATCTTGCTCCAAAGCCATTCGAGAGAGAAGTTTTTATCAAGTTATTTCCTGATTGAACTTAGGGAAACTTTCAAAAAGATTGAATCAAATCCCACCAATTTCCGTACAAATCTTCGAAAACAGTTACAATACCATAGTCCTCTACGGAGGGAGGTCTGACGATTTTAATATCATGGGATTGTAATCTTTGGTACATTCCTTCAAAATCATCCGTTTGCAAAAAGAGAAAAACCCTGCCTCCGGTTTGATTTCCAATGCACCGCTCTTGATCCTCTCCTACGGCCCGGGCTAATAAGATTCCTCCTTGGGATTGGCCTGAAGGCCGAACAACCACCCACCGTTTGGTGGCAGACAACGGGGTGTCTTCTACCAACTCAAACCCCAATTTTTGGGTGAAAAATGCAATGGCTTCATCGTACTCACGAACTAAAACACTGACAAGAGAGAGGTACATACTTTTTTTATCTAAGGTAAAAAAAAACGAGTCTCAATGAGACTCGGTTTTCAAAGTAACCACATAGGGTTTTCAAGCCCTAACTAGGAAAAAATTGCCAATTTACTACGATTTAGGAACCTCCCGGAGGATGGATTTCTTTTGAACGATATCGCTCTCGCCCCTTTCGGACTGGAGGGACCGGACGGTGTAGGTATAAATCACCCCCGGTTTTACTGATTTATCAATAAAATCAAAGTTACCTCCCCGTACTGAGCCAACTCGTTGAAATGTCGTCTCCGTCGGTAACTTTCTATAAATTTGGTATGATTCGATCGACTGTGATTCGACGGAGGGCCATTTGATCTGTATTCCGTCGGTCACATTGACCAATACGATATCCGAAATCCCAAAGCTTTCCTCCGGTGCTTTTGGTACGTCGATGGCCACATCAGGCGAATAACTGGACGTATCACCCGACGCCACCAAAGTCCCGATACGGTACTCATACCCTATGCCTTCCAACGCTGTACTATCGCGAAATAGGTTGGAGCGTAGAATTCCTTGAGATATATTTTGATACGAAGTTTTATTCGGAATGCGTCGCTGAACAACATACCCAGAAATAAAATCGTCGTTTAACTTGACATCCGGCCAATTCAATACTACGTCCCCGTTGATCATGTCATGTCCTATCGAGGCGGGTGCTTGTACTATTTCTTTTTTAACAGGAATATAGGTGGCATAAGGAGCTAGTGCACTGGTATCTTGTGTCACATTCATGGCCATCACCGAGTAGTAATACGTGAACCGCGGGGATAAATATCCGGTCGTGTCCAAATACGTCAATTCTTGTACTGCTGAACGTATCGGTAACATGGTAGACGGGCTTGTTCCACGGTAAATAATATACGAATGTCCTGCTTTTTCATCGGCCACCTCCCAGGACAACCGGGCAAAGGTATTTTCTGGTTGAGCCACAACATTGAATGGCGGCGTAGGCCGACTAAACTTAGCACACGACATCGCAACCTGTGCAGGAATATCTTGTTCGATGCCTTGTAAGGGAATAAACAATGGACGGACATAGTAGGTGAACAAGGTTCCGGCCGGAAATACATCGTAATCGGTAAAGGTAGTGGCTTGGGTTGGCAATACTTGAAGTACCTGCATAGGCTGGTTGGCACTACTTCGGGCGATCTCGATACCAGTATAATACGGTTTATTGGCTAATTTCGCCCATTGCAGGATAATGGCATTGGTGGTATCTCGGGCACTCACTCCATAAATTAATTCGACACTTCCACTGTGGGCAATCACACCACGCTCTATTTGCGAGCTATCTCCAACGTTGTAAACGAAGTCTTGCGGGATAACAAATGTCTCGACCACATCATCCTGTTTTCCTGGAATACGGGCCGTTAACTGATAGGATCCAAGGGAGTCAAGCGACGAATTCCGTCGTTCCAAGAATCGCCAACGGGTTTCATCATTTAAACGGTAGTACACATTGAAATACGACAACATCGGTGAAACAGGATATACTGACAGCGCCCTTTGATGAGTTTTATAGACAGCTTTTGCCCGCTGATATTCATCGTTGCGAAGGACTGAGTTGGCGTCGGAACGATTTCCTAGTGCGGCAAGGAGTGCATCTGCCGCTTGGTTTTGCTCGGCCACCAACGCCTGGTTGTCGCCGTATTGAACTCGCCATTGAAAAAACAAAGTGGAATCGGAGGCTGTCTTTTGGAGGGGTTCAACTTTGATGCGAGACAAATAAAAATTTTTAGCTTGATGAAAGACTCGTTGGGCGCCTATGCTTTTCTCTCCGTCAGCCGTAATTTCATAAACCGTGTATTCATAAAACTCATCACGAGAAGCTGTTCGATCAAGAAAGGCAAAACCCATGGCTTGAAGGAATTCTATTTTTAACTCGGCTAAAATGGCAACCTCCTTGTATTCGGGATTACTTTCTAAATACTGCATAGTTTGGTTGGAGGAAGTTAATCCCAGCATATCCTGGAATTCTCGCACCTCCCGGATACCCAACGTAGCTTGAAATTCCTCAAAACCCGGCACTACTTTCATCGTGCCGATGGATCGAGCCCGGCTGTCGGTCAAAAGTCGACGTTTCACCACAAATTCCTTTTTCCCGATCCGTTGGTTGGTTAAATAGGATTGACCTAGACGAACAAATACGCCTTTGGGAGAGGTGTATACCTCCACAGGATTGGGTTCTTGGGCTTGAATGCCCAAAATGCTGATCCCAAAAAAGGTAACAAAACAACAAATAATTTTCATCATCATCTGATTCGATCTATAGGTATTAATCTTGGGGTAGGTGGACAAGTCCACCTACCAGAACACTTATTTTCCTGCGGTTTGGGTGGCCCAAATGGGATCTGCGCCCCGATACAATTGAATATTCCCCGGTCTAGTAGGTTCTAAGCGCTTGTAAATCACCACGTTCCCATCATTTTGCACCATTAGGACTGTCGATCTTCCACCTCCCTTCCCACTGGTTTGGCTACTCCAGGTTGGGCGATTACCCCGGCGATAAGCCACTAGATTTCCATCATCTTGCATTTTGAATGCGTCGACGTCTTGTCCACTCGTACCCGTGGCCCAAAGGGCTGTGCCTGTACTTCGTCCGTTCACTTGCCCTCGATAATCTTTGTACAGGACGACATTGCCGTCTTCTTGGAGCAGGAGTGCATATTTTCTATTTTGAGAATATTTGGTATCCCATCGACGTAACATTTCTTCGGCACGAAGTACCACACTTTGAGCTACTTCTGCTTCAGTGAACACGTTATTGGTACCAGACGCCCAAATAGCGCTTTCTCCTTCATAAATGACCAAGTTTCCATCATCCTGAAGGAATACCGCTCGGTCATTCCGTGGCGATCGCATGGATTGAGACGACCACTGCGAGTTGTTTGAACCATCAATTGCCTCCAGGTTCCCATTCGGCCGAAGCACAACCTCGGTGATGGCTTTCCCGTAGGTATTGGATGTCCAAATGGGCATATCGTTTTTGTAGATGACCAAATTCCCATCGGTTTGAACCGCGAATTTGTACATACCATTGGCCGAGTTAATGGATTGCCCCGCTTTGATGCTACCGCCTACAGTTAGGGAGCCATTGGCCATTCCGGCATTATCATTTTTAATAGCCGATGGAGCCGTGCCTCCCAACTGGTATTTCCAACCTCGTACTTCATCCGGTCCCTTTTCTTGATAAAGAACACCTATCTGGCCCGACATACATACTTTTACGTAGATGGGAGTTGTACCACATGGATAGTAAATTGTCGTGAACCAAACTTTCCTATCGCACCACTTGATCCCCGAGATGCTGTAATCATTACATCCTTTTCCTTCGTAGGCACCCGCACCTATCTCAAGATTTCCAGACGCTAGGGCGCGGAAATTCCAACCCACTTGGTTATTTCGACCCCCTCCTAGGTCCAAATTTAGGGCGGCTTTACCAAATAGCGGGAAGCTAAAAATAGATGCTTTGGCCTCTGCCTCCATTTTGACAGCGGCTTGAACAGCAAAATTACCATTGGAAAAATTCACCCCTGCGTTCAATTTCCCTTTAACGAGGGCTTCTGCGCTGTAGGAGACAAATTTCAATCCGAAGACACTCAAACCTCCATTTTTCTTGGCTTCATACGACATGTCAAGTCCTAAATACAAAGCCGAAATCGTCCGATTATCATTCTGATAAAACATAGCTGGTAACGTAGTCGTATAAGAGGCCAGTTCTTTAGGAGTATTGGGGTCTTGGGTATCACAAGAAATGCCCAGAACAAAAAGTCCATTGGAGTTCATGCCAAATAATTCAGCACGAACTTTTGCTCCAATGAAAAGGCCGGTAGACTTCCCTGCGAAAGCCAGGGCATCCACCTTTACCATTTTGTCGGAGAATTGCATTTCACAATCCATTTTGGCCACGACGAGCATCCGACAGAAATCTAGATCGACTAGTACGTTGCAGATTTTTTTATCATTAGGTGCCATCGGATCAGCTGCACCGGACCAAAGCTCCATAGAACCTTTCATAACCGGGGTGAGTCCACAGGTTTTACCATCAAACTCCAGAGACACTCGAATTTTCTTATAGGAAACGACTTTCTCAGGCACTCCGGTGGTTCGAGCGTCGCCGAGGAAGAAGACGGCAAATTTCTGGTCGGCTGAGTTGCGGTCGAATCCACCCCCCAAAGCGGTCCAGGTGATGGGACCCATCGGAATTCCGGTAGGCCCGGTTGAAACTTTAAGTGCACCGCCAACTTCCGTTCCGATGAAACCACCGTTATCATTGTAAAGGGTATAGTATTTCAAGGCAATGGCTGCCTTCAATTTTGCGCCCTCGAAATCGCCCTCCCCTTCAAAACCGATTTTCTTCCCAGATGTACTGAGTTTCATTTTGGCCATAGCGCGGAAGGCAGGGGCATCTACCTTCAACAAAAACTCATTCACTACAAATTTACGGCCCTTCCCATCAAAATCAGCGATATAGAAAGATAGATCTGAATCGACATTGAGCGACTTGGTTTCGAGCTCCAATCCACCGGCAAAGCCTAGAGCCCAGCCAATGGCATCCGGATTGGCCATAGCTACTTTATCCTCAATGGCTTTTAGGTTGAATCCTTCCGTGGAGGCCCCTTCTTTTGATCGTTGGTTTTCGACACTTGTGGCACCAATGCGTTTTCCATCCTGATCGATGTACGAATTCGAGTTGTTAAACGAGCTGGTTGTATTCATTTTGGCCATTTCAGCCTCATTCAACTTCAGCAAATTATCCATCTCTTGTTTCTTTATCGCACCTTGTCCGCGAGCATAAATTACCCGACGTACTTTGACTGCCGCGGGGCCGATTTTCAGTGCATCTTGACTCAAGGACGCCGAAACCACAAATTTACCAGATGTTGACCATCGGAATAGCTGAACTTCAATCGGGAACAATCGTTCTTTCCAACCTGGATCTTCTTTGGGTTTCCCATCGGGTGTCTCGAGTTGTTTCCCATTTTCAATAGTTTGGCGCGCAGCTTGATCTTTCGAGGCCCCAGCCGCTTTGGCATCAGCTACTTTTTTATCCGCTTCGTCCTGTTCGCGTTTTTTTCGATCTGCCAGAACCTTTTCAAACTCCGCTTCTTTTGCATTCCGGGAATTCTCCCATGCCGTCCATTGGGTATCTAGCTCTTTCCGTCGACTTTGAATATCCGATTCCAGTTTCTTTTGAATCTCTTCATCGGTGGCTGTTGCCTCCCGGCCTTTGCGGGTAAGAACGATTCGCTTGATCCGAACGGCCTCCTCTTGCTTTGAAACTTCGTCTTCTATCTTTTGAAGTTCCTCCCTCCTCTTGGACACATCGGCTAAGAATTTATCTTTTTCTGCATCCAACGCTTTTTGTTGATCTTGAATGGCTCGTCGTTTGGCTGCCAGATCGGCTTGCTCTTTTTCATTCGCTTGATTTTGCGCATTCATTTTGTTTTCCGCGATCGCGACGTCAGACAACCGTTTCCCAAATTTGTCGGTAGAGTCGGTGGATGCGGCGGGCAGTTCTTTGTCATCCCACTCAATCCGTAAGGAACCTTCCACTTCATAGCTTTTATCCGTTAAATTCCGCTTGAGTGAAATACTCTTATTTCCCACGGTCTTGAACCTCAGGGAGCTAAACTTAAAACCATCTTTTGGAGTGCTCAAATCGAGGGTCGGGAATACCTCTCCTCCTATGACGGACAGACCAAAGGAATTGATATTGACGTAATTATTTTTGTCGGTATTGATTGTTCCGCCCAAGCCAAATCCACGGAAATTATTGTAAATCTGGAGGGAATTGACGTAGATCATCCAAGAATCGGCCATGCCGAAACTCACAATCTCTTTTTTATCGGGATTGGACTTTCCGATGACCAGTGTTTTCAGTTCAAATTTGGTATCGATCTCCAGTTTCTCGACGGTCGGTGGCTTGTTTTTATCCATGAAAAATTGCCACACTCTGGGTATCAAAAAGACACCTTTCATCGAAATACCTGATTTTTTTAGGATTACGGTTGTGGGATCAATCCCCAATTTAGGTACGATCGTGGCATTGGCAATAAATTTGGTCAATCCAGGGAAACTACCTATACTGAAGCTAATGTAATCCTTGTAGGGGTCTTCTTTATCCGTTGAATCTTTCTTCGAGGAAAGCAGCTTTTTCGTTTCGCCACGGATAGCGGCTTGTGGGAATTCGATGATAAATTCTTTGGTATCGATTAGTTCGTCTAAGGCAAGGGGGGCAAAAGCCAATAGCAGGGGTTCTTTCGCTGGAATACCCGTCACCTCGGTAGTGGGAGCTGGTGTGGCATTGGCAGCGGCAGCTTTTTTAGCGGCCTCCTCCCGGGCCAAGCCCTCTTTATCCGAAAGTTTGTCGTTAACTTTCCCAAACTTAGGATCTTTCGGTGCGCTGGCAGTGTTGGGGACTAACTCCATTTTACCAAAATTAATACCCATCAATTTTTTCTGGGTAAATACAAATACCGACCCCCCTATTTTTCCATTAGAAGGAAGTGCCGTTCCTTTGGCATCCAAATGAACAAGCCGAATGTGTGGCTCGCCGATGGGATTCCCCTCAATTGTGATCGGAGCATAATTGAACATCAAGGCTTCTGCCTCTGTTTCAATAAAATTGGCTGAACTGACCATCGTGATCGCGTTGGTCTTGTTGGTTGGGTCTTGTTTGACAATGAAGTCTTTAAACGTAAGGGACTTGGTTTTTCCCGCCTTAAACATATTGGTGGAGGGAACATCCGGTGCTAACTTACCCGTATTCAGCGCAAGGGTACCCGATATCCGGTAAGTCTCGGCTGAACTTTTTACTGCACTTTCCACCTTGATATCAAAACCTAATAAGGTCTTAAATTCGGGTACATTAGCGGTCTTGACTAAATAAACAGGACGTCGAACTTTATTTGGTGCATTGTGGGCCTTGGCAAATTCAGGTTTGATCGCATATTTACTGGTTGCGTACCCTCCCTTGGAAACCTCCAATTCAAATTCTTCGCCTTGTGGTACCAGAACACGGAACAATCCTTGTTTATTGGTTGTCCCTTTACTTCCACTGACTGACACCTCTACACTATCGAGTGGGTTGTAGGCATCACCTGGCCGCCGTATACTTTTGTCGGCAGGATCATGTACTCCAGCAATAAAAGTGGTACTATCGTAGGCTACGCCATAAAAATACATAGCGGGTTTTAATCGTACTTTGAGGGTCACAGTATCTTTGGGAGAGAATCGTGCCGGCAAAGGAATTTCGACCTCCTCCTCTAAAAATTCGGGGGTGTAGGTGGTATCTTTGGCAGAAATCTTTTTATTTAAAACCTTCACCACCAATTTCGATTCGAAGGTTTTTCCGATCAATCCACCGCGCCATATTTCTATTTTTTCATCTTTGATTCGACGTTCTGCCTGAGGGACATTCGTTTCCTTTCCTTCTACTTCAAGTAGTGCTGAGATGATTTTGGAGGAATCGGCTGCATTTCGGAATCCAGCAGCATTGATGGTATTGGTGTAAACCAAAAGCCGATAGGTGGTCTCATTGTCCAGCACTAACCCTGTGTAGTTGACGTAGCGACTACTTACTTGGAAAGCAGGATTCGAAAAATTAGCTGCAAAATAATCGTCTTTCTCCCGATCCGACCGTTTGATTTTTGAATCTTTGAACACCGAAGCCTGGCGCTCTTGATTTGAATTTCCGGTGACCGCCTCTCGTTTAAAGAGCTTGCTATCGTATGTTTTGGTTCGGTAGCCATCAAAGGAAACTTCCAACGATCCCGTCATTTCATCCCCCACAGCGGCAAAGCTAAAATAACCATCTTGATTGGTTTTGGCGTGCAAAATTCCCCACTTAATGAGCGCACCAGAGATACCAGCACCACCACGATCGACGATCCGGCCCTCTACATAATAACTGACACCCTCAAGAGTCAAGTTTTGGGTTTCATCCTGCAGACGGTACGTAAAGTCTCGATTGTTGGTGCTGTTGGTATTGAATGGATCAATCACCCGTACATTGAGTTGCGTTTCCGTTGTTACTTGGTTAGGTACTTCTAGTTCGTACATCCCATTTTTATCCGTCAAGGCTGTTTTAGTCTCGAACACCTTGGAAGATAGTTGGACGCTCGCATTTTTTACCCGTTGCGTAGGTGTTCCTTTCCGTTCAATGTGCCCACTTATGACAAAAGGCGGGGGAGAGTATTGGAAGTAATCAGTGACTTGGGCCAATTTATCGGGTTGATTGTTTTCCAAGTCCGGAATCGGAAAATATACCGGTTTTCTACCTTTTTGCTTGATGCGCAAAACGAGTTTATCGTTAAAAGGCTTGTTATAAAAGATTTGAGACGAAGTGACTAGTCCATTTCGATCACCCAATTTTCGGTAATCAGTCATTTTTATGTATTCCTCGCTATTGTAGGTCACGGTGGTTCTACCGGCCTCGGAGTAGCCCTCTTGTTTTAGGAAAGGATGAGCCTCAATAACGGATTTCTTCCGATATAAGCCAATTTCCTCCAAATCCTGCCATACTTGCCCCAGGATGTTTTTTTCGACCCATACGCGCGGGTTGTACTGGAGGGTGCGGGCCACTAGTGTGAGGAGGGGAATATTCTTTTTACCCGTATCTGTAGCTTTGATGTCCAATCGCTGCAAAGCAGGTGAAAAAATTTGATCCGGGTACTCAGCTAATATGTACAGATATTTCGTTTCCTTCAATAATTTCAGGTTCGTTCCTTCTAGGGTATATTCCCCTAGGGAATTGGTAAAGGTACTTTGAATCCGATTGGCCTTTTTCGTTTTGTAATTATCGAGGGTTAATTCTTCGTCGGAGCCAAGTAGCACCAGCGACGCTTTTTCCAAGGCATATTGTTTTTGGCCGGGTTGTTTCAAGTCATACGTTTCATGGCGAATGGCTCTCGGGGGAGTCGGAACGGGTCGGGTGGCGGGAGAACCCATCAACAGATTGGATAGGGTGCTTGAAACCGTGCGTTCATCCTCTTTTTTCTCTTCCAAAATACGTCCCTCATTGAATACATTCTCTTGACTAGCTTGATAAGCCCAGACTACTTTCCCTTGAAGTACCAAGGCCTCTTGTTTTGGAGGAGCTGGGGCTAAGGCTAATTCCACGGGATTAGAGGTTGCTTTTTGACCCTCTTTACTGAGTCCTGACACCCGAATTTCATATGCTTTGGTGGCATCTACGTTGGTCAGGTTCAGCGTATGATATAGCCCTGTATTTTGAAGTGATACATTTTGCTTGGTCCAGGCAGCTCCTTTAGCCCCTTTTTCTCGGTATTCAACTTCAAAAGAGGAATGATTAGCCTCAGCACGCCAGTTAATCACGGCCTCTTGCCGAGAATCTGTCCATGCCACTTTGAGGTTGGTGGGGGGAAGAATGGTTTCTCCGTACCGAAGGAATTGAATTTCTGAAAATCCATTATTCCGAAAAATGCCAACGTCCTCATTTCCTCGTTTTGCCAGAGCTCGGACGCGGTACGCATAAATTCGACCTGCAATAAGAGGAGGCAATGTAGCATTGTATTGAAGAACCGGACTTTGGGTTCGAACACGATAAAAAGTGGGTTGAGAGAGGAAAATACTTTGGATCATTCCCGGATTTCCATCTCGGCCGATAATCTCGGTCATTTCAAATTCATACTCCACATTGGCGATGTTGTTGTGACGAGGAAGCCACTGAAAAAGAATATTCTGAGGAGTACTTGGTTGAAGCATTACCTGATTCTGAGGTTGAGCCCATACCGGTGGTTCATTGACGGTAATCCATACTGGATTGGACCACTGGATGCCCGAAATAGGCCGGTTGGTGGCTAAATCGATGATTTCCACACCAAAACGAAAGGTTCCCTCGGTAAACGGCTGCCGATATTGATCTGGGGTGACTTTCAGGTTGTATTGCTTGAAATAATTAGCTACCTGTGGGGCGGGCAGATCAAAGACTTCCCCAAAGTTTAAAACATAGGTAGGTTCATCGACCACGCGGTCTACACTTTCAATCCGAAATCCTTGACCTTCGATGTAAATCCGCATGCGAAATGGACGTGCCGAGATAGTTCGATCATTTTGGCGAACTTGGATGGATAAACTCGTCTGTCCCGGATTACTAAAATCAGACAAATAAATGGGGTATGGGGCACGTTGGGTAAATTTGGCCACCACTGGAAAGTACTGTTCTTGCCCGTGGGCCATCAGACCCACCAATAGGAGACATAGTAAGATACTTCCTTTTCTAAATAAATTCATAAGTTGTCGCATGTCGTGTGAGCGTCAGGGGTTAAAAAGAGTAGGAATACCCTATATTGCCATTTAAAAACTGATTCGAAAAGCTTTTCACGAAGCTTGTGTTCAAGTTGAACTGGTGCCCTTTTCCCACCGAATACGAAGCGACTACACTTGCATTGATGGCTGAGGAACGAGTTGATGAGGCAGGCTCTGCCAACCGTGTGGACGTGCTGAACGCCCCAACGGATAGATTCGTGGAAAGATTCTCAATAAATGTTTTCTGAATCGCCAGGGTGGGGCCAATACCTTGGATCAACCCCTCAGGGAGATCATTTCGAAAAATGGACAACCCTACATTTCCACCCATTTTTTGAGGTAGAAAGGAAAGCGCGTAATTCAGATTCCCATTCCAAATTCCCGACGTAGCCTTGGGATCAAAGTTTTCACCTACACGATTTCGTGAGGCCAAATAAGATGAATTTGCGCTCAAGCTACTTTGCCTTTCCTCTGTTTTTCGTAGGATTTTGGTCAAATTAAATCCATAGGTTTGGGAAATGAGTGCAAAATTTAACGTGTCTATTGGAATCCCCGGAACGCGAACTAGCCGAGAATAGGTATCGTTTAAAAACTTATAGGATTGAAAATTGGAGAAATTTAATCCCATCGTCAGACTTTCATTCACATTCCAGTTCGCTTGAACAGCCCCGACCACCCGCGTTTGTTGACTAGCCTTGGTTTTTCGGATATCATCCCGCTGAAAACCCACATTTGCGTTTAAAGTCAAATTATTCTCCAATAATGATTGCCCTGCCTGCACCGTGTAATTTTCCAGATCATTCACAAAATAATACCCCCCTAAGGTGAGATAATTGGGATCAACACGCTCATAACCCACGCCAATCAATGTTTTGGTTGCGGCCATGTTATAGGTCAAGGATGTTTTAAAGGCATGAAAGGACTCGGAAGTAGCATTGGTGGACAGCAAGATACCCGCCAAAGAAGGGATACGGACACGCTCATAATTGGGGGAACGATCCTTGGTCAGGACACTATTATGGTAATCCACCTGAATTTGCAAAGCATGGAACAGCGTCGTGCCTAAGTGTAATCCGACGACACTATTCTCTTTGGCGTGTATCACATTGCCTTTGAAATTTCGCTGTTCCAAGGGTAAGCTTGAGGCGTCATCCATTGCCCGGAACATCGACAGTCCGATCCGATAGGTTCCTGGATTGTATTGAACGTGGTACCCATATCCCATCCGTCGGAAAGTAGGCCCTGTGACGAGTGTATCCTCAAACTGACCACGTATCAAACGACCTGCCATGGCTTTGATCAACCATTTGGCCGTAGGTTTCAACTCTACTCCACCCCCCACGTATTGGTGACCATTTAAGGAGTAAGGAGAAAAGGTCATGTAGTTTGTTCCTGCATAGGCCGTAATCCATTTATAGGTAGGAGCAATACTGAATTGGTTGAAATTATACCCTTGTGAAAAGCTAATTTTTCTGGAAGAATAATTCACCGTTACGGGCATGTTAATCACCCCGTAAAGACTCACGTTTAAGTTACCCGCCACATAGACATCAAATGGAGAGGAGGTATTGGGAAGGCCAGCGCTGAATACCCCATTGGCATTGAGTCCCCCTGAAAATTTAATGGGCTTGGCTTTTCTTATCTCCTCTAAGTCAAAGCTCTGGCCGACCAAAGAGGCTGATCCCAGCAAAAGTCCTCCTAAGAAAACCCAGCCTTTTTTTTGTAACATGTTTAGTTTCATCATATTCGAATTAAAAAGTGGGTCGAATTAAGGTAGCATCAGGACTTTCTTGGAAACAGATGTGGTGTCCGAAGTAGCCGTTACAATAAACATCGATTCGGACAATCCGCTGGGAATTTGAAGTTCGATCACTCCTGTAGAACCGGAGCCAAAGTGCTGTTCCCAAACAGGGCGGGAAGCTCTCAAGGGAGTTATTGTTAGTTGGAAGGCTTCTGATTTGGCATTGAGTACTTCAATCCGAATACGACCTTGGTGTGACGGATTCCCCAGAATCAGTAAATCAAGTGCATCGGTTTGGCCAACGGGTGGCCGAAAATCGCCCGTGTCCAGAACTTCTTGAACCTGAACCAGTTTGGAGGTAGAATACACGCAGTCATTCACCGTTATGCGTTGGGTAATTCTGAATTCACCCAATCGAGTAAAACGGAGTTTTGCACTGGCGTTATCTTGAGAAATTAATTCCGCACCTGCTGGCAATACCCATTGAATTTGAGAAGGTGCGGGGGTACTGAAATCCACCGCTATGACCTCTTTGTTCAACGGAACCGTACTAGCAATTGTAAATAACGGGGTTACATTTCGATTAGGAACGACTTGAATTACCTGAGTCCCACCACATTGAGAGGCATCTAAAACCGTTATTCTGTACATACCGACGGTATCCCCAACAATTACGGAGCCGGACTTTGTAGTGCCGTTGGGTAGAGTCCATTGAAAACTAGCGCCCCAAGGAACGGCAGCGGCTGAAAGCTCAAATGTTTTGGATGGACAAACCTCGATTTCAGCTGCCAAATTAAGGGCACGCGGGGCTGGACGTGTTAACTCCCGAGACGTAGAACGTACCAAACATCCTTTTGCGTCACGTACCTCCACAAAAGTGGTCGTTCCGCCACAAACAGAAGGCACTTGCGCAGATTGTTCCATCAGATTAGACCATTGATATGCATATGGCGCAGTTCCGCCCAAAACGATCGCATTCAGTTGCCCATCACATCGGCCAAAACACGAGGGCTCTTGGTAGGTAACATTCACCCGATACCGAGAGGTACTATCTACAATATTAATTACCGTGTTTACAGTACAACCTGAGGCATCTGTTACGAGAGCATTGTTGACCCCCGCATACAATTTTTTGGCCGCAAAAGTAATTTCGGTCGATTTATCCCATTGGATTGTGTACGGAGCACGTCCTCCATTTACTAAAACAGTAGCTTCACCCAAAGGGGTTGAAAGACAATAATTCGCTACCAAGTTTTGAACGGACGTGCGGAGGGCCGCCGGCTCCACCAATGAGAATACGCGCCGTGTCTGGATGGAATTACTATCCGTTACTGTTACTTCGTACTGTCCGGCTGTCAATCCTCGAATCGACATTACATTTTGAGCCACAGGTACCGTTCCACCGTTGCTATCTATACGTCGCCAGGTTATTTGATAAGGTTGTCCAGTGGAGATCGGAACACCTCCCGATACCGCGGCTACAATTTGTCCATCGGTACGACCAAAACAGCTGATGGAATCAACCTTCGCTTCGATTAACAAGGGGAACGGAGCTATCAAGTTGGTGGAAAGGGTTTGCTGGCATCCCTTTTGATCCGTGACTAAAACCTGATACGCTCCTCCTCCGATATTGTTAATGGAGGATTGGTTATTGGATAGGGTACTTGGCAAGACGGCCCCCAGGGTATTGGTCCAGACAGCCGATGCATATGGAGCCGTACCACCTTGAACCCGAATGGCGATCAGTCCATCTTGAGTAGAGGCTCCTCGAGGCCGTTGGGATTGAATCACCGAGAGATTGATCGCGGAAGGCTCCCGAATTTCCAAGGTTGTGGCCGGTAATATCTCACAATTTCTAGCATCGATCACCCGTATTTGATAACTTCCCGTTGCTTGCCCACTCAAATTTAGATTTCCGGAGAATGCAACCGGAGGATTTGTATTCAGGAAATATTGCAACCCCCCATTATCACTCGTGGCCGACAACAGAATTTGTCCATTTCTAGCTCCAAAACATGAAATGTCTTGAGACACCACCTGGGCAGAGGGTCGAGATGGTTGTCCGATCGACTCCGAAAAGGTACGCTGGCATCCCAGTCGATCCGTTAAAGTAAAAGTATAGGTATCTGCCGACAAATTGGACAGATCGAAATTGGTACTGGCTCTATTTTGCCATTGAATTTGAAAGGGAGCGCCCGCAGAACCATCAGGAGAAATGGCAATGCGGCCATTTGTTCCTTCAAAACAGGCAACATTTTCTTTTTCAACGGTATACCGAATTGGTGATAATTTTGTCGATTGAATGGCATTGCTATTGCCCGGACTAACGCATCCGTTTAATTCACATTTGGCGGTATACGTTGCAGAGGTACTGGTTGTTAAGGTCATACCCGTGGTGGCAAATACCCCATCTCGGTACCAAATGATCGCTTCGTTGGCTTGGCAACCTGAGGCAGTCAGAATGGCCGATTCGCCATCGCACACTCCCTGAGGTTTGTTGGTTGTTACAGTTGGTGTATTTGCAATGGGAAGTGTCAGAAAAGCGATTTGACTTGTCACTACCCCACATGGACCTGTTATTTCAACTCGGTATCGGTCGTTGGCATTCTCAACATTTGTGGAAAAGGAAAAACGACTGGAAGTGGCTCCTTCAATGCGGGAGTCATTCCGAAACCATTGAAAACCCGTGACTGTTCCAGAAACATTGACCGAAAAGTCAACGGGAGAGCCTGGACAAATGGTTTGACTGACTGGTTGGGTTAAAACTTGAATTGGAATTAAAACATTCAAATTCGCTGCTTCACTCACCACTGTTTCGGACGAGCAAGCCCCAGTACCATATACGATAACTCGGTAGTTCCCTCCATGAATGGCACGAACAAAAGGGATAGAATAAGAGGATTGAATAGCACCGTCTAGGTTAGCTCCATTTACTTGCCATTGAAATCCACCGGAGGCGTTGGCCGAAACAGAAAAGGTCTGAGCTTGGCCTTCACAAACTGAAACGTTTACGGGTTGGGCGGAAATGGAAGGACGTGCATTGACAGTCAACACAATAGGCCCATAAGTAACCGTATTGCATATACCCGAAGCCTCAAGCGTATAGGATCCAGCCGAACTTAGGGATACATTACCTAAATCCAAAGTGGCAGAAGTGGCTGAGGACAAAATTTCTCCGTTCTTTTTCCAAACAAAACTTGTGGCATCCAGAACGGAAACCGTCCATTGAATAGCCGTATTTTCACAAACGGTCTGATTAAGTACTGGACCCGAGGTGATTTCAGTGAGCGAATTAACCACCAAAACAGCATCGTCACTTTCGACTTCTATGAAGTCACACGAGCCAAGGCCACCCACGAGTACGGAGTATGACCCGGGGTTGCAGGTAGGGCAAAGATTAGAAATGGTCAGAGAGGACGTAGTAGCTCCTGAGATTAGACTTCCGCCTCCTCCGTCTCCATCGGATATCGGACCTCCGTTAAGAAGCCACTGAAAACTCCCGGCATCACTTGAATTCACGGTCAGGGTAATGGTTTCTCCCTCGCATTTCGTAGCTCCAAGCGGCTGTACGAGAATCCTTGGTTTTAAATCCACCGACAAAACGGCGGCCGAGCTCATTTCAGGTGAACCACATAAACACAAAACCTCCACCTCATACTCGGAGCCATCGTCGGATGCATCTGCCGAGGAAATAGTGTAGGAGGCCGCATTGGCTCCTGAAATCGGACTTCCATTTTTGTACCACTGGTACCCGTCTATGGTTCCAGAAGCAACCACCGAAAATACCACTGAGGATCCTTCACAGACGGTCTTACTCTCTGGCTGTGTGACGATCGTTACTTGAGCAACTGTGGGCATCGCGTGCATCAGCAACAAAAGAAGGCTCCAATACCATGTGTTTTGAAGTTGACCTAGTATAGGTTTTATCATAAATAAAGGATTAAATCTTGAACGTTCTTATTTTTGGGAATACCCTTATCTGTTTCGAATCAATGAGTTAGCTAGGTGCAAACGAAGAGATTTTGAGCAATGAACCGAATGAGTGGTAAATCAATTTTTTTTGGTTTTTGAGGAACTTACAACATTGCAAAGTAAGGTGAAGGGACAAGGCCAAGAAATACCTGCTATCAGGTATTTTTAGACTATTATTGTAAAATTTCCTTTATTTTTTGGTTGAGATTTTTTAAAATAAAAGAGCCTAAGAACTGGGGTTTTCTCCCAGCCCTTAGGCTCTTTGTTTATTAATTCGGATATTTTACTCTTTCATGAGCTTTACCGTTTCGACTTTCGCTCCAAACTGCACACTCAGCAAGTAACTTCCCCCTGTTAGTTTATCGACTTTGAGGCGAACCACCTGATTGGATACCCATTCTTGTGCAACTTGATCAGTCACTACTCGACCCGAAACATTGGTTAGGCGAATCACAGGCTTCACTACGGGTGTCTCAAAGAAATATAGGGTGACGTAATCAAATGTCGGGTTGGGGCCAAATCGGAACATCATACCATTGCCTTCACCGATCAAATGACTTTCGGTGGTTAAGACCTCGTTGGGCGATTCTGCCACAAAAGGTACACTTCCTTGGGTGTCATCCTCCTCAGCATCCTGCTGGCAAGGCACAATTCCACCATCCCAAGTAACCCCTCCCATCGCTCGAACCCGTTGTCCTACAATGGTTCCCTGGACAAGGGTTTGCTCGTCTCCTCGGTTACGTTCGAAAGAAGCCTCCCGGAGGGTATGGAAATATCCATTTAATTGATTTTTTCCACCAAATACAAGATCTCGTCCCGCAAAAACTTTTACACTTTGAGAGGTAGCATTGAATTGTACATCATCCCGAGTTTTTACTTGTTGATCGACATGAAGAACCGTCTTTTGTGTGAAGTTTAAACGTCCTCCTTTCGATATAACAATCTTCTTCATATCAACTCTAGCCTCCGTCAAGGTCAAAGTTGCCCCACGCTTGATCCGAATGGTTCCATACTGTCCTTCCGAGGCCGTCAGAGTCGAATTGGATTTCACACGCAATGTACCTTTTATTCCACCCGTGCCTTCTTCAAATGTGAAGGGGTCTGGGGCACGACGTTGGATCTGACGGTCAGGCATACTGGATGCATCTACATTCAATTGAGATCCACGAACCAGCACATTTGTCTTATTTAATCGAGAATTTTGAATGGTCACGCGGCCATTGGCACCGTAGGCACCTACTCCACCAAAGTTTACTGTGCTATTGACTAGTTCGACTTCCTCACTGGCCAATATCGCATAAGAACATGGACAGACACCATTCACATCCACCACTTCTACCTGAACTCGCCGTTGGGTTTGATTTCCACTCGCATCCCGCACAGTTACTACCACGGTATTCATGCCTACGGCCGAGCAGTTAAATGAACCTCTCGAAACCTCACGTGCCGTAACCTGACAGTTGTCGGTGGCCGTTTCAATCACTTGGTCGGCTGTTAACACTGCGCCTCCATCCTCCGTTAAGGTAAGGGTAATCGGCTTGGTAGTTAGCAAAGGAGCTATTGTATCACGAACCGTCACTTCCAAAGAAACTGAAGCCGAATTTCCATGTATGTCGGTTACAGTATACAGGACTCGGCGAAGTCCCAACTCGCCACAACCAAACGTAGTTTGAGCAATCACTTGGCTTGCTATACCACACGCATCCCGCGTGCCTGCCTCAATATCCGCTACGGCAATTTGACCCAATCCTTGCGCATTAAGGAACACCGTGGCAGGTTTTACCCGCACCACAGGAGCTAAGGTATCGCGAACCGAAATAGCTACAGTACTTCGACTTACATTCCCCGATCGATCCGTCGCGGTAAACATCACTTCTTTGATACCGACATCGGTACACGTAAATCGGGTCTGGCTAAGTACTATATTCTCCAAGCCACAATTATCGCTGGTTCCTGCATCCACTTGGCTGGCCGTAATTTCTGCCTGTCCTTCCGAATTCAAAAAGACCGTAATTGGTCGAGTTCGAAGGACTGGTGCCAGGGTATCACGAACCGTCACCAAGAAGCGAGCAAAACCAACATTTCCTTGACGATCCCGGACTGAAATGACGACCGGCCGCTCCATAGTTCCACAACTAAAATCAGTCTGAGAGAATTCAATACTTTGAACCCCACACGCTTCCTCGATTTGAGCATTCGACCGCGCTACCGTCAGAGTGGCCTGCCCATTCCCATCAGCAAAAAGGACTACATTTTGCATCCGAATTCTTGGTGCTATGGTATCGAGTACTGTCACTTGACCATCCAATTTGGTGATATTCCCGACTAAATCACGAACCGTTAAAGTAAATAACTGACTACCTAAGTGCTCGCATCCTAAATCACCGATATTCACTGATACATCTGCAATTCCACAATTATCAATGGATCCCCGTGAAAATGCAGGTACGTCCAAACTTCCTTTCCCTTGCGCATTCAAATACACAGTTTGTGCATTCGTTACAGCCACTGGAGGACGGAGATCTTGTACAAATACAGTAGCTTCCGCAAACGATTGGTTTCCTGAAAGATCCGTCACAATCAATGTCACTTTGGACGTACCAACGTCTGAACACGTAAATATGGTTTTATTGATTTCGATGGAACGAATACCACAGTTATCTGAAGAACCCGCATCTACCTGACTTGCCGTTAACACCGCTCGCCCATTGGCATCCAGGAATATTTCCGCTGTTTTTGTCACAATCCAAGGTGCCATTCGATCAACCACAGTTAACGTGGCAAAACATTGAGATGTCAATCCATTTGGATCTCGGAACGTCATTTGGAGAGGATGTTGCCCAACCGAGAACGGTCCCATTCGCTCTACTGATACCACCAAAGCTCCTCCCTCTGGATCAAAGGAACCATTATCCAACTCTTCCGCCGATACCGAAGCAGAACATAAATTATCCACCTCTTTGGTAATATTTTTACACGATGCAATCGGCGCTTGGTTTTGTACCACCGTCATCGAACCTACGGTTGAGAATACAGGTGGACAACCTAAACCTTCTACCACTGCCCGATAAAAACGCGTCTCTGAAAGATTCGTGATTTCAAAACGTGCCGCGGTGATCGCGTGATCCAATACTTGAGAAAAATCTGCCTTGGTCGATGACTGCCATTTGGTAATTTGACCCGAATGTCCGGTTAGGATCAATGCCCCACTATTAATTCCTGAAATTAATGTCGTGCTGCCATTTACCGTGCCACCCACAACGGTAGGATCTTTCAATTCTATCGGGCCTGCTACTTGCCCCGTACAACCGTTAAAAGTGACCGTAAATCCACCGTAAATTCCTGCTTTCAGATTCGATAAACCAAACATTCCACCCGCCACGACAACCGTTTTCTTTTGAGATTCCCCATTGACCGTATAACTCAAATCGTAGCTTCCATTCGGCAAACTGGTACTGAAACTGATGCCTCCATCCACCGATGTACATGTGGAAGGCGAACTAAATGTACTGGTGCTCAGCGTAATTGGCTGGGTATTCACAGTTACCTCCACCGTGGTACGCACACTCTCACAGGTGTTTATGGTTTGGGAAACATAGTAGGTACCTGTCGAAATCGTAGCCGTTGTTGCCAAGGCTTCACCACCCATTGAACTTGTGTACCATTTCAAATTACTACCTGTGGCTACCAAGTTAGAAACCATTGAAACCCCACATAATGACTGTGCCGAAGCAGACGGAGGTAAAGTGGCTTCATTCAACGTCACGACAACCGAGGTCCGTGTACTTTCACAACCATTCAAGGTTTGAGTAACATAGTAAGTCCCTGATTTTAATGCCGTAGAAGCAACCAATGCCTCACCTCCCGTTTCAGATGCATACCACTTCAGACCCGAACCGGTTGCTACCAAATCCGCCACCGTCGCCGTGCCACAGAATCTTTGGGCTGTAGCTGTAGGGGCAGGAGTGGTTGTGTTTGATGAAATGGACACTGCCGTCCGGCTACTTTCGCAACCCTCTACCGTTTGAGAAACATAATAGGTCCCCGATGTCAATTCGGTCGTCGTCGCTAATGGCTCTCCACCCGTTGCCGACGCATACCATTTCAATCCCGTTCCGGTCGCCACCAAATTCGCTACCGTTGCACTACCGCAGAAACTCTGGGCCGAGGCCATGGGTGCAGCTGGTGACGTCCGGACATTCACTGTGATTCCGGCTGCCGGAAGTTGTGGGAAATTGTAGTTGATCCCGCTACAGGCATCCACAATCCGAGTATAAATGGCCTGATTCACCCCAGAACTTAGCGTGATCGGGCTCCTTACATTGAAAAACACCCCATCCGTAGCAAACAATACTTGACTCAAAGGATTATCCCCCATCATCGCTCCTGTGGCCGTCAAGCTATACGTCCCGGGACACAAGGCCGTTCCGTTGTAATCAGTTCCGTTCAGTGCAATGCCCGTTGCAGCAGAGGAGGCACCTGTGAAGGCTGTAATGTCAATCGATGAAAGATTCGGAGTACTGTTACAACCACCCATTAATACTGCATAGTATGTCCGCTTTTGTCCAGCCACTTGAGGAGCCTGATTGCTCGAAATATTCACTGAAGCACCCGACAAGTTCATGTTCACATCCTCATTGGCCTGGAAGCCTGGCGTCGTTCCGCTCTCCCGATACCACTTGATATCATTCGCCGTCGCCTGATTGAAGGTAACGCCAGCCAAGTTTATACTCAACAAAAATCCACCTTGGGGACAAACAAAGTTCGGCTCCCCAGCTCGGTTGCGATTGCCATTACCGTTCAAGGTAGTGATCGCCGGTAAAGCAGGCTCTGAAGAACCCTGGGTAACCGCCACCGCCGTCCGGCTACTTTCGCAGCCCTCCACCGTTTGAGAAACATAATAGGTTCCCGATGTCAATTCGGTCGTTGTCGCTAATGGCTCTCCACCCGTTGCCGACGCATACCATTTCAATCCCGTTCCCGTCGCCACCAAATTCGCTACCGTCGCTGTGCCACAGAAACTCTGGGCCGAGGCCGTGGGTGCAGCTGGTGACGTCCGGACATTCACTGTGATTCCGGCTGCCGGAAGTTGTGGGAAATTGTAGTTGATCCCGCTACAGGCATCCACAATCCGAGTATAGATGGCCTGATTCACCCCAGAACTTAGCGTGATCGGGCTCCTTACATTGAAAAACACCCCATCCGTAGCAAACAATACTTGACTCAAAGGATTATCCCCCATCATCGCTCCTGTGGCCGTCAAGCTATACGTCCCAGGACACAAGGCCGTTCCGTTGTAATCAGTTCCGTTCAGTGCAATGCCCGTTGCAGCAGAGGAGGCACCTGTGAAGGCTGTAATGTCAATCGATGAAAGATTCGGAGTACTGTTACAACCACCCATTAATACTGCATAGTATGTCCGCTTTTGTCCAGCCACTTGCGGAGCCTGATTGCTCGAAATATTCACTGAAGCACCCGACAAGTTCATGTTCACATCCTCATTGGCCTGGAAGCCTGGCGTCGTTCCGCTCTCCCGATACCACTTGATATCATTCGCCGTCGCTTGATTGAAGGTAACGCCAGCCAAGTTTATACTCAACAAAAATCCACCTTGGGGACAAACAAAGTTCGGCTCCCCAGCTCGGTTGCGATTGCCATTACCGTTCAAGGTAGTGATCGCCGGTAAAGCAGGCTCTGAAGAACCCTGGGTAACCGCCACCGCCGTCCGGCTACTTTCGCAGCCCTCCACCGTTTGAGAAACATAATAGGTTCCCGATGTCAATTCGGTCGTAGTCGCTAATGGCTCTCCACCCGTTGCCGACGCATACCATTTCAATCCCGTTCCTGTCGCCACCAAATTCGCTACTGTCGCTGTGCCACAGAAACTCTGGGCCGAGGCCGTGGGAGCCGAAGGAATAGCTGTAGTAGTGAACGTAAAGTTTGAGCTTCCGCTCTCATTCAGGCTGTTGGTGGCCGTAACAGTTATGGTCGTTGTTCCTACTTGCCCTGAGGTGGTGGCCATCGTCAAGGTTCTATTGGCTCCACTTCCACCAAAGGTAAAAGTGGGTGTAATGGCCGTATTGCTGCTGCTGGCAGAGAGGCTAAGTCCATCTAGGCCACCGCTAAGATTGATGGCAATGTTGTGAATAGTCTGCCCATCGCAAGTAACTTGGTCCGGAATGGTGGCTATGATTGGCGGCTGTGGACTAGCTACTGTAGCCGAAAATGGATTGGTGCTGCACGAATTGCTGGTTAAAATTATATTCGTATAGGTACCTCCGCCAAGGTTGGGAATACTAAGATTACCCGAGGCATCGGAGCTTAGCGTGGTGGTTACAGCAGCAGCCCCGTCTTTTTGATAACTAACGCTGTAGCTTTTGCTTGCTGCCAGGCCCATAAAGGATATACTGCCATCGTTGGACGTGGCGGTGGTGGCGGCCTTAGTCTCACTAATAGCAGGGTTGGGTAGGTCCCCTATCCGTATTTTTAATGAGTAGGTGGACGTACAGCTCGCCCCCGTCAGTTCAAAATCGGTATATTCACCAGTACCTAAGCCAGAAAGATTAAATATTCTTCTTCTTCCCGCTGCGACTACGTTGACGGTAGTGCTCTGTGTTACCCCGTTTTTTTTATAGGTTAGAGCATAGGAGCCCAAAGGGGTACCTCCGGCATTGAATTCCACTCGGCCATCGGTAGCATTGCAGGCTGCGGGTTGTGTCAAACTTGAGTTAACTGGTGAAAATGTACCACCGACATACACTGGCCCGGCAAAATCAACTTCACAGGTGCCGTACTGGACTTTTATATCGCTGTAGGTCCCCTCGGTTAGATTGCTTAATGTGCATACAATTCCTGTTACTCCAAAGTCATTTTTGCTAACCGTTACATTGCCTGTTTGTGTTACGCCTTTGTATTTATAGGTAGCCGAATAGGTACTTTGGGCACCGGTAAAACCCATATTCGTGCCCACGATCAGAGTACCACCGTCCGTACAGGTGGCTGCTCTAGTGAGGACATTCGAATTAATTAAAGTTGCTTTCTCAACATTGACTCTCACAACTGCCGGTTGAGGCCAACAGGCTTTTTGCAGCGTGAAGGTGTTGCTGCCCAAGCCTAGATTTTGTACTAATATCTGCCCGTTGGCATCGCTTGTAAGTATTTGGGGGGTACTTCCATTGTCAATGATTGTGGTGTAGGCCGTATTGGCCTCCAAATTTTGCACGGTAACAAAGCCATTGGAAAGGGTGGGGCAATCGGAGGGTGCCATCACCAACGATGAAATGGGCTGAAGGCCCACAGGAATAGTCAATTTGCTTAGGGAGGTGTTCTGAACCAACCCCGTATTACTGCTAATGTTACTATTTAAGAATTCATTTCCGCTAAGGATAAACAGCCCCGCATTGTCCAAAGTGCCTCCAGGTTGAGTAAACACAACACCATTGTTTACTGAGAGTACCCCACAAGCGCCATTTTCTAATTTACTTCTCGAGCCAACAAACAAATCACCACTCCCACCGTTGGTGCCCACCAGTAAACTACCCAAGTTAGTAAATGTCGGGATTCGATCTGTTCTAACTCCTTCAAAAACAGATAAAGCCCATGTGCTTACGTTATCAATCGAAAGAGTAGCACCGACATGATTGATGAACTGCGCCCCACTAATAAGGTACATACCAGTTTCTGGTGAGTTTGTTTCGTTTGTGATGCGAATTGTGCCTCTGTTTATAAGGTTAGATGTAACCAAAATTGATTGCCTTATACCGCCAATCAACTCATTTCCTCTTATTGTAAGTACACGTGTGGCCTCCACGGTAAGTGAATTATTTATGGTACCTTGTACAGTCAAAGCCTTAGCTTCTGCATTGCCCGTTGAAATGCGAGGATTAAATGAAAACGTCCCGCCGCCTATTGATACAAAATGATCGGAGGTAGGCACTTGATTCAGAGACCAGTTTCTAGGGGTGTGCCAGTCGTCAGTGCCGGCCTCAGCTGTCCAAGTATTGACGATAGCCTGGGCGGTGGCTAGTTGTGCCACACACAACAGAAAAACTAAAAGCCAATAACTTTTTAGTTTTTGAATGTTCGTGAGAAAAAGAAATGGAAAAAATAGACTTTTTTTCATCCTATGGTTTTGGTTTATAAGGTCTTTAGTCCTAATCGAGCTTGCAATAACCTGGAGAAAATACGGGCTGAATACCCTCGAGGAAAGATCTACCCATCAAAAGAAATGCGTGTTTTTTTTTGATACAGAAGCCCAATTAGAACTTGTAGACTTACATTGCTGGTAATTAAGACAATTTTTATACAAAATTCGGGTAGGTTTTGGGGCTAGGAAATACCTGATAACAGGTATTTTTAGGCTATTATTATAAAGAGTTCTTTAGAAGTTGATTTTGTTAAAATTGATTTTCATAGGACTAAATCATTAGTTCGTTCAAATTATACGTGTCCTTTATTCGTATCTTTAATGAGCCCAACCACCTAGATCCGTAGTTAAACTTGGAATGAGGTTTCGTGCTGTACTACCTGCCAACAGGTATTTCTTTGTCTTTCCTTATTCAATTACTTTGCACCATGATTCAATCTTCGCCTCAAAAACATACTGCTTTTGGCCTCTTCCACCTGCTTTTGTTTGGAGGGATATTATTTTTGTTGGTTGGATGCCAAGGAGTAGAAAAAAAGCGCTTTCAAAATCAAGTCCTCCTTTGGCATGCCCCCCAAGAGAGTATCCAACTGAATGCTGGTCTCGAATGGAAAGCTGACTTTCAAGCCGATTCACTAACGGTCAAAGATCTACCCACCCTCCTGGCCTCTACCAATAAAAAGACCAATACAACACGAGATTTATTGTTTCTAGGACCTCGATTTCGCTACCCCAATGGTTGGTTTCGATTAAAAGTATACAATGCCCTTTCTACTCCTCAAACCATCGTCATTGATGAAGACAACCACATTCGCTGTGATGCCCTTCAGGCCTACACGATTTACCAAGGGAAACTTCATCATTGGGGAAAAGTCCATCGAAACGATCGCTTGTATACGCGCATCATTCCCTACTTTACCTATGCCATACCGGTCACCATCCCGGCAAAGGACTCCGTGGATGTAATCATCCACACCCAACGCAATTATGGTGTCCATGAAATCAATCTTTCCGCTTCTACCTATGCGACATTCCTCCAAAAAACCATCCAACAGTTCTTCACAAGGGTATTTGAATTGGTTATTGTGATTTTCTGCTTTCTCATCATGATCACGGTTGGGTGGTTATTTCGAGATCGAGCCATGATCCTTCTCGGTGTGTACATCGCTTCCATTACCTTATCATTGGTTACCTTCCCCGGGTTTTTGGACAGTTTTATTCCCAATTGGCCTTGGGGTTTTCAAAAAAGTGGATTATTGGCTGCCATGCCTTTTCTCATGAACATTTTATATCATCCATACGGGCTTGAAATCATGAAAGATGTCCCTAAAAATGAGACTTTATTCAAACGATTTAGTTATGGAATTATGTTAATCAATGGAATGGCATTCAGTCTCTATTTTCTTCCACTTACTTGGTTCCAATATGTAGAAAATATCCTTCCCAGAGTCTATGTAATTTTCTCAAGTTTCTCCATATTTTGGCTTTTCTTTTCAGCCATCATCGCTTATTATAGAGCGAAAATGAAGTATTTTTTATTAGCAGTTTGTTTTACTTTATTACCTTTTGTTTTCGAACAAATCATTGGAGTATTTGCTTCACCCGAGACCATGATTTCATTTAAAATCACTCGGACTAGTTTTATTTTGACCCTACTTGGCGTATCCATTATCAGCATCTATCAATTACGTAATAAACTGGTATCGAGAAAGAAACATGAAAATCAACTAGCCCATGTGAAATCGACCATGGAGGAAATACGGTCCGGAGAAATACAGGCCGTCGGTCGCAATTTGCATGACAATGTGGGTAATATTTTGGCCTCTGCCTTAGGATATTTGAATTTGAAAGACATCCCGATTTTGACGGTTCAGTCGGTTCTGCATGAAGCGATCCGAGAAATTCGATTTTTGAGCCATAATCTAGTTAAAAATGAATCGCTTCCAATAAGTTTAAAACTTGCTCGACTCACCGAGCGATTCGATGAATTCTCTTCCGCCGACTTTTATTTTCAGGATTACACACAAAAAGGAATCGATCGCCAATTATCAGAGGATCGTCAGCAAAATTTGTATTATATTGTACAAGAGTTGTTTACCAATATTATAAAACACGCCTTCGCGAAAGAAGTCTCAGTTCAAATCTTTCAAGACGAAGACCGCAGCTGGATCACCATTGAAGATGATGGCGTGGGATGGGAGGTCAATTCACAAGCAGCCCAAGGAATCGGACTTAAAAATATGTACCAACGAGCCAACCTGGCTCAATTTATCATCACATTGGACGCCACCACCCAAGGTACCAATGTCATAATCGAAATACCAAATGAAAACAACCTGCCTAATCATTGATGACCACCAACTTTTTAGCGACGGTTTGGCGATGATTCTGAGAGAATCGGAGTTTTTTGACGTCATCGGCCAGGTATCGGATTCGCGTCAAACCTACGCTAAATGTTTGGAGAAACTCCCTCAACTCGTCATCATGGACTATAATATGCCCCATTTAAATGGGTTACAGGTTGTCAAACAATTAAAAACGCTGCCCTATACTCCAAAGATTGTGGTCGTCAGTATGTATGCCGACCAACGAGAAATCGAGCAATTTGAGAAAGAAGGCGTTCAAGGATATTTTCCTAAAACAACCGCTTCCCCTGTCCTCATTCATCAGCTCTTACAGATCATGAGCGGAAAAAATATATTCGAATGGAATAAAAAATCAGTTCCTGGCCAAGATCACTTTCAATTAAAAAACCAACTTACAAAAAGAGAAATCGAAGTTCTTCAATTAATCAAAGAGGGCCTCACCACCGAACAAATGGCAGAACACCTCGGACTTAGTTATTATACCATCGAAACGCACCGCAAAAATATCAACCACAAACTCAAATTCGCCTCCAAAAAAGAAATGTACGATTTTTTGGATAACCTCTAATCAGAGGTTTTTTAGTGATGAGTGCAGAGAGATGAGAGATGAGTTGACAAGGCAATTTGAAACACTCCTCTCTCATCACTCCTCCCTCAACACTCCTCTCCCCTATTACAATCGTTTAAAAAACTCGTTTTCGGGGGTACGTACTTTCTTCAAATTGATCAACCAGTCTCCTGCAGGATCGCGGTAACCCAATGGCAACAAGGCCACACTTCGCAAACCTTGTGACGGAAGATCCAGTAATGTATCCAAAGCCGTGGCATCAAAGCCTTCCATTGGCGTTGCATCGACCTTCACTTGGGCCGCTGCCACCATGGCAATTCCCAAGGCAATATACGCCTGCTTGGCGGCATGGTGGTATTGTTGATCCTGAGTCATCTTCGCAAAAGTGGCCAAAAGATTGGTTCGGTAGGCGTCTGTCGCGCTATCAGGTAAACCACGCTCCGAATTGCTGCGTGCAAAAACTCCATTTACCCGCTCCTCGGTGTAAGCATCCCATGCTGCAAAAAGTAAAACGTGAGAGGCATCCGTAACTTGCGATTGGTTGTACGCAATAGGGCGAATTTGTTCCTTCAATTCAGGCGATTCAATCACCCAAACCTGATACGGCTGTAAACCAGAGGAAGAGGGTGACAATCGAATCGCCTCTAATATCGCATCCACTTGCTCCGATGGCACCGGTACACCACTCATTTTTTTCGTTGCATAACGCCAATTCAAATCTTCTAATAAAACCATGTTTCTGTTTTGTTGTGTGTTTCGTTTGTCGGACATCGACGAGGAGAAATACAATACATACAGGTAAAAAGTTTTACATACCACAAAACTTCACCAAATTTTCCCCCCTTTAGATCGATAAAATTCAATTTTGTACCGATGTACCAGGCTGTCGCGTTGGTTTTCGTCGTATATTGCAGGAACACTCGGGCTCAATTTCCTCAGCCCCAAAACCCAAAGTCGATTGACGATTATGAAATTAAACATTACCTGGAAAATTTTCATTGGCATGTTTCTCGGTATATTGGTTGGCTACGGCATGAACCAATTTTTATCCGATGACCCAGAAACCCTAAAATCTTGGAGTTCTTACCTCAACTTACTCAGTAAAATCTTCCTCCGAATGATCAAAATGATCGTCGGTCCTCTTATTTTCTCCATCCTAACCGTCGGAATTGCCAAACTTGGCGACTTCAAACAGGTGGGCCGGATCGGTGCCAAAACACTCGGGTACTTCTATTTTGCCACGGTCATCTCCCTTGTAACCGGACTTGTAGCGGTTAACCTGATGCAACCCGGAAAAATGATGCAAATCCCCCTCCCTGAAGCTGGAGCCGAAACCGGAGTTGAGGTAAAGAAAATGACGTTGGAAAATTTCATTACCCAATTATTTCCTCAAAGTTTTTTTGAAGCACTTGCCACCAACGAGATCCTACAAATTGTGGTATTTTCGTTGTTCTTTGGAATTGGTACCGCTGCCATTGGAGACCATGGAAAAGTATTGATTAAAGCTTTAGACGCGGTTTCAGAGGTCATGTTTAAAATCGTAGGCTATGTAATGGGTTTCGCACCCTATGGAGTTTTTGGTGCCGTAGCCGCAGTCATTGCCTCGCAAGGTTTGGGTATTCTCGGTGGGTATTTATACCTTGTGGTTTGTTTTTTTGCTACCCTCGCTTTCTTCATACTCGCGATTCTCCCGGCAATTTGCCTTGTGGCCCGAGTACCCTACTGGAAACTACTAGCGTATGTGAAAGACGCACTTTTTCTCTCCTTCTCTACCGCAAGCTCAGAGGCCTCTATGCCCTTACAGATCGAACAATTAAAGAAATATGGGGTCTCAGAAAAAATAGTCAGCTTTGTTTTACCCTTAGGCTACTCGTTTAACCTCGATGGCTCCATGATGTACATGACGTTCGCTACCGGCTTTATTGCCCAAGCCTACGGGGTTGAACTGTCATTAGCCCAACAGTTGACCATGATGTTGACTCTCCTGATTACCTCCAAAGGGATTGCCGGTGTGCCTCGGGCCTCCCTTGTGGTCATCGCCGGAACCATGTCACTTTTCAACCTGCCCGCTGAAGGACTCATCCTCCTATTTGCCGTCGATTGGCTTTTGGATATGGGTAGATCCGCGACCTCAGTAGCCGGAAATGCCGTAGCCACGGCCATTGTCTCCAAATGGGAAGGAGAGGAACCCACCTTCTCCTAAAAAGAAATATCTTCCATATTAAACCATCATGTCCTCATGGTGGTTTTTTTTATGAAAATAGAAACTCATGCTGAATAAAACACTCGGACTTGTCCTCCCCCTCTGGCTTCTGACCCTCTCCTCAACCCCTTCCCTAGGTCAAGAAACCACTTGGAAATCCAAACTAAAAACTAAATTAAATCCAGACTCCTTAGTCAATGGACATGTAAATCTTATTCCCATCCCAATTTTTCAAATTTCACCCGAAACTGGCGTCCGATTTGGTGTTTCCATGGATTACTTTTTCAATGCGACGAAAAAAGATTCTACCTACCCTACCCGCGACTCCTTTGCCTGGATACAAGCAGCCTATTCACTGCGCAGACAATTAACCATAGAACCTGCCTGGCAAATTTTTTCACCCGAAGAAAAATGGTTCTTTCGAGGTCGGGGTGGATATTCCGACTTCTCCGAAAAAGTCTGGGGCTTTGGCACCACCCTACTCCCCTACCTCGATAATAGTACCATCTTTTACTCCCGTGCCTACCTCCAAACAGCGGTTTTAAAGCGCCTAGCTCCATCCATTTTTGCCGGTGGTCAAATCCGCTACAATCACACCTACCGACTCCGCCAGGAGCCGCCAGATGCTATTGTGCTGCCAAATGAAGAAACAACCGTGGCCGGAGGTGGCTGGATGACCACCTTTGATAGCCGCAACAATCCATTCAGTCCAACACAAGGATTTTACCTCGAAATAGGACAGCTGTTTTTTGGATCCTTTTTAGGAGGAAAATACACCTACCAGGAGAGTCATTTGGACATTCGCCATTATCGACCTTTCTCCAAACGGCACATGATCGCGTTTCAAGGCATCGCGACCTTATCAACCGGTGGAGAAATCCCTTTTCGAGAACTACCCCGTCTAGGAGGATCCAATATGGGTCGAGGCATTGTCGAAGGTCGATCTCGCGATCGTCAATTTTTAGCAGCCCAAACCGAATACCGATATACCATCAACCGCTTTTTTAAAGCGGCCGCCTTTGCTAGCATAGGACAGGTTTTCCCCGACTGGAATTCCCTACAATGGAAAAATTTTCAACCAACGGGTGGAATTGGACTACGAATCCTAGTTAATGAGAAAAAGCAATTGTACTCCCGCGTCGACCTTGCTTTTTCCAGAACAGATCCCCCCGGTTTATATTTTAGATTAATGGATGCCTTTTAATCCTTTTCCTCTCAGAGAAAACGCCCAATTCACGAATGCATGCAACCTTCGCCCTGCAAGATTATTTTCGCATCCCATTCCGTGAAATATACGGTCCTTTCATTTCCTGCCAGTCCCCTCGGAAAGACTTAAACGCTAGGATCTTTGCATAGCACAACCGTTCATTCAAAACCAACTTCTTGGATCAGTTCATATCAACAAAAAGGGTCTCGATGTATCGAGACCCTTTTTGTTGATATGAATAGGTTGAAAAATCCTAAATCTACTTAAGTATTAGAAAAATCTAGCCCGATTATCTTTGATTTTTGCATTTTCGCGGATTAACATATTCGCTAAATAAGTCCCTCCAAATCCACCAGAGCGCTGTAATATTTGATCTTTATAAGCTGAATAGTCTGCAATGGCAGGAGCGGCTGTTTGACTTGTTTTTTCGAGAATGAATACTCCATTATCACCAACAAAAGGCTTCGAGCGCTTGCCTGCTTTTTGACCAAACAAACGACCAATGGCTACTGCGTCAATTCCTGCGCTGTTCAGCAAACCGTTGGAGAAATTGATATCAGTAACCGACTCCACCAACGCACCCGCACCATAGGAAGCGGCAATTTGCGCAAGAGTACCAGAAGCTTTGCTAAGTTTAGCTAAAATTTGTTCACCCTTGATCTCATTACGTACTCGGGCTGTTAATTCGGTGCGGAAATCTTCAATGGTAGGATTCTCTTTATCGGAGGCCGAACGAACGCCTGCTACAACGAAAGACTCACCAATTTCAAAAACTCGATCTGAAACATCGCCAACACTCACTCCGTCTCCAAATGACCAAGAAATGATTTCGCGCGCATTTTGCAGGGTATTTAGGGCCGTAGCAGTAGCAGGGAGACGATCCGCAGATAACAAGACTAAACCTTCTTTCTGAGCCAAGGCTTTAAGATCCGCTGTACTCGATGCCTGCGTCCGAAGATTTTCAGCTTTTTGATACAATTCATTCCGGGTAGCTTCTGAGGCGTCTAAAACTTTAGCTACGGTAGCCAACTTATAAATCAAGTTGCTTTTGGCCTCAGTTACATTCACAACATGGTATCCGAAGTCCGTTTCAACCACATTGGGCAAAATTCCTGTTCCTGAAAAACCAAATACCGCGTTTTCGAAGGGTTTTACCATCGAGCCATTATTTTGGAAATAACCCAGGTCACCTCCATTTTGGGCAGTACCATCTTGGCCATTGATACGAGCCAATGAAGCGAAATCAACACCTTGCTTGGCCTGCGCTAAGATCTGCTGGGCCTTGGCTTTGGCTGCACTCTTGACCGAGTCAGGTGCATCTTTGGCAGCTGAAATCAAGATATGAGAGGCACGAACAGTTGAAAGCGAATCGCGAGAAGTACCTAGGTATTTATGAATGGTATAGGTATTTCCTTCTTTGAACGGCCCAACAATCGCTCCTTCTATGGTAGCAGCCAAAGTAGCTTTCAATTCAGCAGAAACATCCGCTGCGGGACGATTGGCGCTGAAACGGAAGTCCGAGTTACGTGTAGCATATTCTTGAGGATCTGCCGCAGCAGCTAAACCTTTGGCCAATTCCCGAATATCATTATTTAAAAAGGCACTGTCTTCTTTTGTGGGTGTAATTTGAAACACAACATAGTCTAGGCTACGGCTATCATAACCCTGAAACTCATCTTTGTGCTTGGCCAAGTAATCGGATAGTTGGCTATCAGTCACCTGGATGGTCGAATCCGTTACTGAGTAAAAAGGTACAAACAAATAATTGGCACTAGCACGCTCGGTTTGGGCGATGTACTCATTTTTAGCCTCCAAGCTATTTACGTACAACGATTTGCCCAATAAGTTTTCAAACTTTTCACGCAATCGAACTTGAACCAACTGAGTTTTAAAGCTATCCCAAGCCGCTTTTTGCTCTGCAGGAAGTTGATTGTTCGCTACAGAAGAAATAAACTGCATGTGTTGGGCTCGATCATACTGGCCTGTTTGTGGATTTGTAAATTGCTGCCGGACATACGGATGCAAATTCTTAGTTCCCTGAATCATCTCCCGTAGCTCCTCTGGAGATACCGACAAGCCCATTTTTTTAAACTCTTCTTGGTAGGCAATGTCAAAAATGAACTGTTCCCATACTTGATCACGAATTTGCTGGATCTCCTGCTCAGTCGCTGGGCGCTGGGATTGAGCCTCAAAGTTCATCCGGGCCACTTCGAATTGACTAATAAATTGCTGATAATCAATATCTTTCCCGGCGATTTCACCGACCTTATTGTCGTTTCCGCCAAATAGACTGCCACCACCTTGTGCACTCGAAAAGATATCACCACCCACAATGAATAGTAATAACGCCACTGCAATCACTGCGACTGCAATCCCTGAACGCTCTCTGATTTTGTTAATTAATGCCATTGCTTTGTTAAAGAATCATTGTTCGGTTTCGAATTTACTACAGATTCCATTCTGTTATCTAAAAACGAACCGCAAAAATAAAGAGATTCCAATTGATTATCAAAGTTTTCCAATTTTGATTTACTCAACCCGCCAAATTCATGGTAGAATATCCGTAATTTTTGAACAATTCATGGTGTAAATTCGTATTTTAGTTCAACTATCCACTAAACGTATGACGTGGGAATTTCGGGCACCCGAGCGCTCAACCCTTGACTTAATCGCCTTAAAGCAGCTAGTCAAGCAAGGTGAAGGCGCCCATGTGGAATTTAAACTCAAAAATAACCATCCGGAAAAAATTCTTCGGGAAATGGTCGCTTTTGCAAATTCAGAGGGTGGAATATTATTGATCGGGGTACGAGATGATCGTGAAATCATTGGTTTGAAGTTTGGTGAGGAGGACGATTTTGTCCTGCAAAAATACATTCACACCCACATTAGCCCTCCTCTTCCGTATCAGAATGAGCGTTACATTTTACCCAATGAACGGGAAGTACTCATCTATCGCATTCCCTCAAGTCCTGACAAACCGCATGTAGTCCATTTGGAGTCAGAGCCCAAATCGTACATCCGCGTGGCTGACCGATCAATTCAAGCCAGTAAAGAAGTGCGTGAAATTCTAAAGGCAAGACGGAAAAATATTCAAATCAAATTCCACTACGGAGAAAAAGAACAAAAACTAATGGCCTACTTGGGAGTCCATCCTACCATTACCCGTGAAAAATTTATGGAAATCGCGCAAATCAATCGCAAAATGGCTTCCGCCACTTTAGTACGGTTGGTTTTGGCCAATGTTTTAACCATAGAACCAGCAGAAACGGAGGATGTATACCGAGCTGTGACGTATTAATTCCCCCCGACTACGATGGTAGTCAGGTCCGCTGCTTGCCAATAAATGGTGGCCACACGTTGAATGTCCTCAACCGTTACGGCCCGAATCCTCTCCATGTATTCGTCATAATAAGCCCGGGTAAGTCCTTGCGTGTACAGCATTTTAAATTTATCTCCAATGTCAAACGCGGTATTTAAAGACCCAACATAGGAACCCAACAAGTAATTTTGAACAGTTTCTAACTCATGCTGTTCCATTGGAATGTCCCGAAGTTGCTGAAGTTCTCGATGGATCTCCTCTATGGCCACATTCACTAAGTCGACTTTCACATCCGTTCCAATCACCCAATACCCATAGTTTGCACTAGGCACCAACGAAGAAGAAATACCGTAGGTAAGACCTTTTTCTTCTCGAATATTTTTCATTAATCGAGATCCAAAGTACCCGCCCAATGTGGTATTAGCTACCAACAAGGGGAAATAGTCGGGGTGCTTTCGAGAAACCAACGATCGCCCCATCCGGATACTTGCTTGAACAGAAGCGGGTCTGGGGTAATCCAACCGCCCAGCAGGTAATTTGAATCCTTGAAATTTTTCTGATAAGCCAGACCAAGATTTTTTTGTAGGCCATTGGGTAAAATGTTCACGCGTTCGATCAAATTCCGTATCAGTCAGGCTACCTGATAAAAAAAGGTGAAAAGGTTGATGTACCACGACCTCTTGATACGCCTGAACCAACAAATCACGCGAGAGAGCCAATACATCCGACTCGGTTAAAATATAACCTTGTCGTTGATCAGCACCAAAAAGAGCGTGCCGAAACCATTGATTGGCCAACAAACTATTCTTTTCTTGATTCAACTGAATTTGTTGAGCCATTAATTTCTGTTGCAACCTAATCTCTTCCTCCGGGAAAATCGCATTTTCCAACACATCTCGAAAAATCGGTATCACGGAATCCAACTGACGCGCCAAGGTGTACACAGTCACCGTAATTCGATCGAGTTGACTACTGACTTCATAAAATGCCCCTAGCTGCTCCAACTGCTCCGAAATTTCAAGCGAAGTGAAGCGGGTCGTACCCGAAAGTAACGTTTTGGCCAATAATGAAAAGGTGCCGGGGGGGAAATCGTTCGGACAGGCCAACACCCACTCCAACCGGACAACCGGCTGGCTTCCGGCCTGTATACGGGTTAGATGATGGCCACTCGGCAAAACAAACGTGGTGTCGGCCGGTAGATGAAAGGATGTAAAGGGCCGTACAATCGGCGGGATAGATCGATCAAGGTTCATAATGCAAAAAGTCTTGCCAAAGATGGCAAGACTTTTTGACGATAGAAAACTATCTTGTGCTAATTAGTTAGCAGCAGCAGAGTCAGTAGCAACTGAATCAGTAGCAACTGAATCAACAGCCTCAACTTCAGCTACAGTTGAATCAACTGCAACTTCTTCAGTAGTAGCTTCTTCAGATGAAGAACAAGCTGCGAAAGACGCCATGCTAGCAACTAGCAACAAAGCAAATACTTTTTTCATTGGAATGATTTTTTAGTAGTGTTACAAATACAAAACAAATTTAAGGGATTTTTAAGCGATCAACCAAACTTTTCTTAAATTATTTTTAAGGTTAATTTAAAAACACCTTAAAAATGTAAGTTTATCTAAAAAAAAGTCAATCTCGATTGGGTCGAATCTTATCGTATATTCCGGTTGATCGAAACGTTAAGAACCTATGGCCCAAAAAGTTAGCAATAAAACTCACCCCCATTCCAATGGTATGGGATATTTTTTCACGAACTACCAAACTAAAGGCACCTAAAAATGGATTGGCGATAAAATCCAAGGCAAAAGCGGACACAAAAGATTGGATTACAAACCCTACGGCAGAAATCATCAAGAACTTAACCGATTCTCTTCGTGTACTACCCGATTCCTTGGCAGAAAACGCGTAAATTTTGGTAGGTACAAAAGCTACGACAGTGGCTGTCAAATAGCTTGCCGCTACACTCCAAGGAAAGGCAGTTTTGTCACTCATTCCCAAATGAACAAAAAGCAATTTGTAGGGAATTTGAGTGATAAAGTTTGTTCCAGCTCCTAGCAAAGCGGTAAAGAAGAAGGAGATGAAACTTCTAAGCTCTTTATTTTGGATGGATGACAGGCGAAAAGACACTATTGAGGACGGTTCTTGGTAGCAAAATGTTTGTCAAAGCTGTCGACAAAGGTACTTAATTTTTTATTAAAAAGGCGGGTTTATTACCCGCCTTTCTTCAATTCCTTAAAACAATTGCCGGATGACATCCGGGAAGATCCCTAATAATAAGGTACCGGTGGTGGTGAGTATCAAAACCCATTGAATGGCGGGGCGAATCACCAAAGGAGATTCATCTTCCGCATTTTTCAGGAATGCCGCACGAATCGGTTTAAAGTAATAGTACATCCCGACAGCTGATAAAATGATGGCTACCACGAGAATCCACCAATATCCTTTCGAGGCGGCATCCGAAAACACCAAGAACTTACCCCAAAAACCTCCTGTCAAGGGAATACCCGCCAAGGACAACATGGAAACGGCTAGGGCAAAGGCCATGAAGGGATTTCGAGTTTTAAGTCCATTCAAAACAGAAATCTGCTCATCCGGACGACCGTTCACCAGCTTTTGCCGTGAAACCACGTATAAAATAGTGAATGCCGTGATGGTAGCTAATGTGTATGCAGCAGAATAAAACAAAATCGATTCGCCGGAGGCCTCACGCAATCCAACCAAAGCCAGCATCAAATATCCTGCATGAGAGATACTAGAATATGCGAGCATCCGCTTGAAACTCGCCTGGTAAACCGCAATGATATTTCCGATCACCAATGTCAAAATGGTCATTCCTACCACCAAGATGATCCAAAAAGAGTAGGCACCTAGGAAAGAAACATACATGATCTTGAAAATCGCGGCAAAACCTGCTGTTTTCACGATCGTGGACATGAAGGCGGTAAATAGAGTGGGGGCTCCTTCATAAACATCGGGTGTCCAAAAATGGAAAGGTGCCGCCGACACTTTAAAGAACAAGCCCATCAGCATGAAAACAATTCCAATGGAGAGGTAAACGGATAAGTCTCCAGAGACATTCTGAACCATCGAAGTAGCATTCACGACATCGAACGTTCCAACTCCTCCGTAATACATAGCCATACCAAAAAGCAAGATACCTGTGGCAAACGCCCCCATCAGGAAGTATTTTAGAGCGGCTTCGTTCCCTCGGATGTTTTGTTTGTCGGAGCCCGTCAAAACATATACCGATATAGATAGGATCTCGATGCCTAAGAAAAGCATAATCAAATTCTTAAATAGAATCATCATGACAGCTCCTACCAAGGCAAATTGCATGAGAGCATAATATTCAGCAGGCTGGGCAGTGGAATCACTGGCAAAATCACCTGAAATGGCCACGATGAAAGCAGCCGCTAAAATGACGATGGTAGAGAATAAGATACCTTGATTGGATACCTCCACCATATTACTAAAATAAGTTCCTGGAGCATTCCAGTCTAAGAAGTTCAAACCGGCCGCAACTAGGAGAAAAAAGATAGTAGCTGGCAACAATCCTTGACGGGATCGGTTGAATCCGAGAAATAAGGTAATTAGACCCGTCAGCGATAAAGCAACAATTGGATACATACGTAAAAATATTCTATGAGCTCTCGAGCTCTGGATTCAACATTATTTGATCAGTCCTCCTACAATTTGAAAAACAGAGGATTCAGAAAGAGCCAAAAGTAAACTAGGAACAAAACCGGTGATCAAGACGACCAAAGCGATGGGGATTAAAGCCCCCAGGTCGGTGCTTGAAAGATCCGAAATGGACTCTGCACGGTCTGGACCAAACATGGATCGTTGCATGAGACGAAGCATGTAAACAGCCCCGAATATGATGGTTAGTCCAGCTAGACCACCCAACCAAGCATTGTAATCGAAAACACTTTTTAGCAATAAAAACTCACCTACAAATCCGTTGGTCAAAGGCAAGGCAACACTACCCAACAAAATGACCATGAACAAGATAGAAAGTTTGGGGGCATAGGTGGTTAGTCCACCCAATTGATTCAATTCATAAGAACCCGTACGATCTCCGATAGCTTTCACGATATAGAACAAACCGACTGCATTGACGCCATGAGCTACCATCTGAAAAAGAGCCCCTTGGTATCCTTCTTGGGTACCTGTAAGAACACCTGCTGCCATCAAACCCATGTGGGCAAAGGAAGAATATGCTACCAAACGTTTGATACTGGATTGTTGAATGGCGATGATGGAACCGTAAGTGAGACCGATCAAGGCCAATACCATAGCTGTGGAACCGAGTTGTTGTACAGCCAACGGAGCAAAAGGCACCGCAATGCGCATTAATCCGTACACACCCATTTTCGAAAGCAAACCTGAAAGCAACATTGTCGCAGGCGTAGGCGATTCAGTGTATGTATCGGGTTGCCATGTATGGAACGGGAACAAAGGCATTTTGATGGCAAAAGCGAGGAAGAATGCTAAGAAAAGGAAATCTTGTTCGGTTTGTCCAAGTCCTTGGGCGTAGGCTTTCAATAAACCTAAATCGGCACTACCAACCCCGGCATACAAGTAGATTAGTGCCACCAACATAAACAAGGAGCCAAATATGGTGTACACAAACATTTTAAAGGTAATCCGGCTGGCGTTTTCACCTCCCCAGAGAGCTGCTATAAAATAAACAGGTACCAGTGCTGCTTCGAAGAAGAAATAGAACAAGAAAGCATCTTGTGCTAGGAATACGCCGTTGAGTGCAGCTTGGGTAAGTAAAATGAGCCCCAACATGCGTTCTTTTTGCTGGTAGGACCAACCTCCCGCAGCCCAAGTAATAATAGGAACCAAGAAGTTGGTTAATAAAACAAGGACTAAAGAAATACCATCCCAAGCCAAATGGAACGAGATATTCAAATCGGCTAACCATGCAAACTGTAAAGGCTCTGGTAGGCCAGCTACCGTAACATAGACACTTAGAATTAAAGAAATGGTGGCCATGGTGGTGGCCAGAATTCGACTTCCTAGCTGGGGCCAAGCGAGCATAGCGAGACCACCCAAAAGAGGAACTAGAAGAAATAAGAGCGTTATCATATCGTGAAATGTCTTAAGTAAAAAGGATTGAAGGAATCATTATTTAATGGGAAGCTGGGCGAGGATTTGTCCACCCAAGGCCAAACCCACGATGATCACGATTCCAATTACCATCCCAAAAATATAAACCGAGGTAGCACCGGTTTGAATCCGACGAAGTAAACTACTCATCCATACTGTACCCGAGCCTAATCCGTTCACCACACCATCGATTCCCCGAGGATCAACATACTTCCCAAATAGTTGGGCCATGTGGCGAACAGACGAAACAAAAATTCGGTCATAAGCCTCATCGATATAATACTTGTCATATACAACTTTCGTGAGACCTGCCATGTCTTCGTCACCTACTGGAACATTCTTTCCATTTCCAAAGCGAAGGAATGCAACTAAAATGGAGATTGCCGCAGCGGCCACAGAAACTCCCATGAGCATCCACTCGGTGGCATGATCCAAGTGTACCTCTCCAAATGTGGGTAGTACGGCCTTCGAGCCTTGGTAAATTGGTGCTAGGAAATCGGCTAAAAGGTGAGGCATGTGAAACACCACAGGAAGTCCGATAAAACCTGCGACGATCGAAAACCCTGCCAAAACAATGAGTGGCAAAGTCATCGAAACTGGAGATTCATGCAGGTGATCTTTTTGCTCTTGTGTCCCTCTGAATTCACCGAAGAAAGTAACAAAGAACAATCGGAACATGTAAAAGGCGGTCATCATAGAGCCCAAAACGGCTAGCCCCCACATAACCTTGTTGTGTTCAAAGACGTGAGCCAGAATTTCATCTTTTGAGAAGAAGCCCGCAAAAGGCGGAATTCCCGATATGGCAATGGTACCTATAAGAAATGTCAGGGCTGTAATTTTAATTTTTCCAAACAATCCACCCATTTTCCGAATATCTTGCTCATCGCTCATGGCATGAATGACGGAACCTGCGGCAAGGAAAAGCAGCGCTTTGAAGAAAGCATGGGTGATAACATGGAAGAATCCGGAGGAATAGGCCATTACGCCCAGTCCCAAGAACATATAGCCTAGCTGACTTACCGTTGAATACGCCAGAACTTTTTTGATGTCATTTTGGAACATGCCGATGGTTGCACCCAACAAAGCCGTCGCCAAGCCGATCCAGGCCACAAACTCCAAGGTTGCCGGCGAAAGGGTATATAAAACATTGGACCGAACGATCATGTAAATACCCGAGGTCACCATGGTAGCTGCGTGGATCAAGGCGGAAACAGGCGTTGGACCCGCCATGGCGTCTGGGAGCCAAGTGAACAACGGAATTTGAGCGGACTTACCCATCGCACCGATAAAAAGGAAGAATGTAATGTACATAACTGCCTCATTACCTGGGCTCAAAGTTGTGGCTTGTTGAAAAACATCCACGTATTGAAGTGTGCCAAACTCTTGGAAGATCAGGAATATACCAATCAAAAAGCCCAAGTCCCCTACTCGGTTCATAATGAAGGCTTTTCGGGCTGCATTTCCGTAGTTGGCATTTTTATTCCAAAATCCAATGAGAAGGTAAGAGCATAATCCAACCCCTTCCCATCCGATGAACATGATGATGTAATTGGACCCCATGACCAATAATAACATGGAGAACAAAAATAGATTGAGGTAGGCAAAGAATTTTCCATATCCCTCATCATGGGACATATACCCCATCGAATACACATGGATCAACGTCCCAACTCCCGTGATCACAAATAACATGATGATGGTAAGGGAGTCAATTTGGAATGAGAATGGGATATTGACAGCACCTACTTGAATCCAATCCATCACAGGTACAATCAAAGGCGTACCATCGGCGGGCAATTGGGTGTAGGCAAAGTAAGTAAAGACAAAAGAGAGGAAAGAGGCCCCGATACCAATAGGCGCTACAAGCGATTTGGGGACTTTTCTAAAACCCAGACCATTGAGCAAAAAGCCAATCAATGGAAAAAGGGGAATAAGTGCAATGGATGACATAGTTACGTTCGAATAAGGGATAGAAATTACCTTTGGATTATCCGCGGATTTTATCCAGAAGGCTCACATCAATGGATCGAATATTTCGGTAAATCATGACCACAATAGCCAAGCCAACCGCTACTTCCGCGGCTGCGACAGCCATAATAAAGAAAACGAATACTTGGCCGGAGGGGTCAGAACGGTATGCTGAAAAGGCGACTAAAAGTAAGTTGACGGCATTCAACATTAATTCGACTGACATAAGAATGATGAGGGCATTTCGACGAACCAATACGCCCACAATGCCTATGACAAACAAAATGCTGGCCAACAGCACATAGTCTGTCATCGGAATAAACCGGATTACTTCGGGTATTTCGTTTTGAAACATTGTTCGAGGATTAAGGTAAGGAAATAATGGGCAAAATTACATGATAAATCTAAATGCTAACCTTATTTACCCAATTTTGTTATTTTTCCGTGAGCATTTTAAGACGAATTTCCGTCAATCTTCTTTTTGTATCGAGTGGAAAATCGCTATTCATCATCCAATCATAATATTGTGGTTCTTTTTTCAAAACATCCACCACTTTCCGGCCATTGTATTTTCCAAAGTTAAAAACGATGTCTCCCTGTGCATTACGTGCCATTCTTTGGGCAAAATCGACCATGTTTGTGGCTGTCAATTGATGAAGCACCTCCATGTCGTTTTGAATTGGAAAATAAGCTTCTCCTTTATCATTGGTCAAGGCCACCGACTCGTATCGATCAATTTGTGCGCACAATACTTCTAAAGTGGCCAACGTATCGGCCTCAGCCCCGTGAGCTCCTTCTAGGTGTTTATCGCAATAGAAACGGTAGGCTGCGGTTAAGTTTCGAGGTTCCATCATGTGGAAAATACGCTGAGCATCTACAAATCGCCGATTTTTAACCTCAAACAAATCCGGATCTACCCGCAAAAACTCCTCCACGAGCATGGGTATATCGAATCGATTCGAGTTAAATCCAGCCAAATCACACCCTTCCAGAAACTGAGCCATCGATTTGGCGAGTTGCTTGAAGGTAGGTTCCTCGGCCACATCAGCATCGTAAATCCCATGGATAAGGCTGGCTTCCAGAGGAATGGGGATGGTGGGGTTGATCCGTTTGGTTCTCACTTCCACAGTTCCATCTACTTGCGCCTTGGCAATGCAAATCTCAACGATTCGGTCCCGAGAAATATTGACACCCGTTGTTTCCAAGTCGATGACAGCCAGGGGTTTACGTAATTGGAGGGAGTGTGTCCGCATGAATCTTGTCGGGAGGGGTTGAATTCCCGTGGCACAAAAGTACTAAAATTTTCTACTCAGGGAAACAATCCCTTTTTCAGAAATACCGGATAAAAAACGCGGATCAGATGAGGTAAAATTCGACAAATAAGGAGAAATTTGGTAAAAATTTCGCCTCATGTTTGCTTCCACTCAAGCTCTTTTAGCTGCTTATTCCTCTTGTACGGGCATCACAACAGATTCTCGCCAATTAACCCCTGGTCATCTTTTTGTAGCCCTGAGAGGAGAACGATTTGATGGACATGATTTTGTCGAGACTGCGTTTCAAGCGGGTGTTTCCTACGCCTTGGTTGACCGGGAGGAATGGGCCGATCACCCTAAGTGCTTGTATGTTCAAGATACCCTCACGGGCTTACAACAGTTGGCGCGTGCTTATCGAGATACCTTTCATATCCCCTTGATTGGCTTGACGGGCTCAAATGGCAAAACGACAAACAAGGAACTTCTAGCAGCGGTATTAGGAACAACCCTCCGAGTGCATGCCACCTTCGGAAATCTCAACAACCACATTGGGGTCCCCTTAACGTTATTGAGAATGCCCAAAGATACTCAAATCGCAGTCATTGAAATGGGGGCCAATCATCAACAAGAAATTGCTGACCTTTGTCGGATTTGTGCCCCAACCCACGGATTCATTACCAATATCGGGAAAGCCCATTTGGAAGGATTTGGCGGACTCGAGGGGGTCCGTAAAGGTAAAGGCGAGTTATTTGATTACCTGGCTGCGTCAGGAGGTACCGTTTTCGTCCAATCGACCATCCCTCCATTGGCCGACATGGCTGCCGAAAGAACCTCCCGCCAAATTCAATCCTATTCTGCGGAATCGCTGGGTATCCAGGCCACTTCCTTTGCCCCGCACATCACTTTTCAGTGGAAAAATAAAACCTACACCACCCATCTTGCAGGCCCCTACAATTTTGATAACCTTGTAAATGCATTGTACATCGGCACATTCTTTGGAGTAAATCCCGAATTAGCGGCGCAAGCTGTGGCCGATTATGCACCAACCAACCATCGATCCCAACGCATGGCCATTGGCTCCAATACACTCTGGATGGATGCCTACAATGCCAACCCCTCGTCGATGCAAGCCGCACTGCAAATGTTTATGGAAATGCCAAGCGATCAACCCAAAGCTGTCATTTTAGGTGACATGTTTGAACTTGGCACGGACAGTCCCGCCGAACATGCCGCCCTGGGGAAATTAATCGCAAAAGGTGCCTTTGATTGGGTAGTTCTGTACGGGGAAAATATGCAACATGCGCTCCCCTACTTACCTAAAGCCTATTATTTCACCGATAAGTTTTCACTTCATAACTGGCTGATAGACAAACAAATTCAAAATCAATTTATCTTGATTAAAGGTTCCAGAGGCGTTGCCTTGGAAAGTGTCCTCACCGTTTTCAAAACCCTGGCAACAGAGAATTTATCTACGGATTCTTGAGAATATCCCCGAGAATCCCAGAATTTTCAAGCCATATAGTTATTTTTTCTAAATCACTGAATCTGAGTAGATAAATTATTTAAATACTTTGAATTTTTCAGATGAAAACCATTAATTTTGTCAAAAATTTAGGATAATTCAATTCTCATGGCAACAAAAACATACATCCCGTACAAAGTAAAGGACATCGCTTTGGCAGAGTGGGGACGCAAAGAAATCACCTTGGCAGAAGCTGAGATGCCCGGCTTGATGGAAATTCGGAAGGAATATGGCCCCAAACAACCGCTGAAAGGTGCTCGTGTGGCGGGGTGTCTACACATGACCATTCAAACCGCCGTTTTGATTGAGACGTTGGTGGCATTGGGTGCCGAGGTTACGTGGTCTTCTTGTAATATTTTCTCTACCCAAGATCACGCAGCCGCAGCGATTGCCGCCGCGGGAATTCAGGTATATGCTTGGAAAGGACAAACCGCTGAAGAGTTCGATTGGTGTATCGAGCAAACATTATTCTTTGGTGAAGAGCAAAAGCCTCTTAACATGATCTTAGACGACGGTGGCGACTTGACCAATATGGTTTTTGATGTTTACCCGGAATTGGTTGCAGGTATTCGTGGGTTATCCGAAGAAACGACTACTGGAGTTCACCGGTTATATGAACGCCAAAAGAAAGGCACTTTGGTTTTACCAGCCATTAACGTAAATGACTCGGTGACAAAATCGAAATTTGATAACAAATACGGTTGCCGTGAATCGTTGGTTGATGCCATTCGTCGTGCAACGGATTTGATGTTGGCTGGAAAAGTTGCTGTTGTTGCCGGATACGGCGATGTAGGCAAAGGATCTGCCGATTCGCTTCGAGGAGCTGGTTGTCGTGTTTTAGTAACGGAAATTGATCCAATCTGCGCGCTTCAAGCTGCCATGGATGGTTATGAGGTTGTCACCATGGATGAGGCCGTAGAGCGTGCTCAAATTTTGGTTACTGCCACCGGCAACCTCAAAATTATTCGCGACCGTCATTTCTTGAAAATGCGAGACAAAGCCATCGTATGTAATATTGGTCATTTTGACAATGAAATTGATATGGCGTGGTTGAACCAACATTATGGACACACCAAATCGGTCATCAAACCTCAGGTAGACCTTTATCATGTAGAAGGGAAAGATATCATTGTGTTAGCCGAAGGCCGTTTGGTCAACCTTGGCTGTGCTATGGGACACCCCTCTTTTGTGATGTCATGTTCGTTCTCGAACCAAACTTTGGCCCAAATCGAACTTTGGAACAATTTCGAGAACTATGAGAATAAAGTTTATGTTCTTCCTAAGGCACTGGATGAGAAAGTAGCTTTGTTGCACTTGTCGCATGTCGGGGCTAAGCTCGAAAAATTGGATCAAGAACAGGCGGAATACATTGGAGTGACCGTCGAAGGTCCATACAAACCTGAAATGTATCGGTATTGATTTTTGTTACAAATACCCGCCTCCCGCGTTCTTCAACCGGGAGGCTTTTTTTCAATCAAGTGCTATGGTCACATTTTCCCCCGCTCAATCCAAGTCCGACTTAGAGTCGATCCTGACCCTTCAGCGTCAAAATCTACGTCAATTCTTGTCGCCTGAAGAAATGCAGGATCAAGGTTTTTTGACAGCTTCATACACCTTGGATTTTTTACAAGAGATGCATGAGGCCAGTGAACATATAGTGGCTAAAGACGGCGAACGTGTCGTCGGTTATACGTTGGGCCTCACCCCTGAATTTTTACCTCGAGATCCTGTATTTGAAAGCTATTTAATGGCGATTCAACAAATGTCTTGGAAAGGGAAACCACTTATGGAGTATGCTCCCTTGATTGTCGGACAGCTTTGTGTCGACAAATCGTACCGGGGACAAGGATTGGTCGATGGTTTGTATCAGGCTTGCCGAACGCACCATGCCAAAAAATTTGATTTTCTCTTATCCGATGTTTCTTCCCTGAATCCACGTTCGTTTCGGGCTCACCAACGCGTGGGATTTCTCCCATTAGCCGAGTTTCCCGATGCTTTCACCGGAGAAACCTGGCATATTTTACTGTGGGATTGGGCTTAACGGTACATTACCACGAGGCGGAAATCAAGTGGATTGAAGGCTAGAAATAGATCGTCTACCAAGGCAGCGTCTTGTAGTCCAAACGTAAAGAAATTCTCCACCCTTTCTTGGGCATTACCCCCCGGAAAAAGCTTCTCTTGTAGTCCTAGGACTTGCTGAATGGCCGTTTCGTGATGCCTTTCTTCTGCTTTCTTGATGCGCTTTTCCAAATTAGCCAATTGGTGCACGATTTTGGCTTGCTCGGCCTCCACAGCCGGAACCAAGGTGGGATCAATTTCGGAGGCACGCGACGCAATACGTTGAAGAACCTCGTTCACCTCATCCACCTCAAAAGCCAAGCTAAGGGACTTATCAGAAATACGTTCCAAAAATCGCTTTTTTAGATCTTGGGCATCATCGAATAATTCATCGATCTCTACCCCAAGCTTCACCATCTTTTTTTGTTGAGCGGGGGGAATCAACATCGCAAAATTCCGAGGCAATAAAACAGGAAAATCGACCTGAAATAAATCAAAGACGGGTTTTAATTGCAGCCAATAGGGTACCTCAGAAGGCCCTCCAATATAGGCCAAATTAGGTAAAATGAGTTCTTGGTACAAAGGACGGAGAACGACATTAGGACTGAATCTTTCTGGGAAGTCCTCAATTTCTTTTTTCAATTCAGAATCTGTAAATCGAATGTCTGTTCCTAATACCAAAAAGTGGTCGTGCTCTTGGATGATCCGGGCGCGCAGGCCATCGATCAAATAAAAGAAGTTGATTTCTCTGGGATGAATGACCGTTTTATACCCCGCATTTTGCAAGACCTCCGTGGCCTTTTGCACCAAGGGTTGAGTGACTTGCTCGAAAACATCGGCTATCATGGCGGGTTGAAGCGCTTTTTTCAAGAGAGGGTCATCGCCATCCACCACGACCAAACCTCTCGCACCAAACAACTCATGCATGTAGCGACGAACCGCTCGGGCTAGGGTAGGTTCCTCTAGGTAGGCTTTTTCAAAAAGCGGAAGTGCCCCTGGCAATTGAGATAGGACACCTTGGATCGACCGAGGGTTCATTCGACCCACCGCTCCGGTTTGCTCTGTCTCCCAAGTGTATTTTTTACCAAAAAGGGTAAAAGAGGCGATTTCGGCAAAGTCATGATCTTCTGTTGCCATCCAATAAACGGGTACAAATTCAAACTGAGGAAAAGCTGATTTCAGTGTTTCAGCCAACCGAATGGTCGTAATGATTTTATAGATGACGTACAGTGGGCCAGTAAAAATATTCAGTTGATGCCCCGTGGTGACAGTAAATGTCGTCTGATTCAGTAAAGATGAAACCGAAGCAGGAGTACCCAGATGCGCATATTGCTTTTCAAGCGCTTGAACGAGAACTTCTCGGCCTTCAAATTTCCTAGAATTTACTGCATTTTCGAGTCCAGCTAGCGAGGGAGAAAACGAGTAAAAAGATCGGAGTTCTGGTTTTTCAGCCAGGTAGTCCAACAAAAGATCCGGAAATTGGCCGGTTGAAGCCAGGTCAAGTAGCTGCAGTTTGTTTTCCACGCGGGATAATTTTAGGGTACAGGATATTTCAAATACTAAACAGTATCGGGACCTTTGAGGTTTCCTAAGAATGATTTAAATCTAGTAGATTTGCCATATGGAATCGCAAATTAAAGAAACCGCGGATGGTTCACCCACCTTGTTTAGTGAACATTTCCAACAACATTATCATTCCATTTTCGGTGCACGGCAAGAGTCAGATCGGGTGTTCATCGAACTAGGCTGGGATGCCGCTCGGTACCGAAAATCCCCGATCAAAATTTTTGAACTGGGTTTTGGGACAGGCCTCAATGCCCTTTTAACCTGGCAGCAGTCCGATTTGCACGCTATGGAAACCCATTATACTGGCATTGAAGCGTATCCTATTTCGATGGAAATAGCCAACCAACTGAATTATGGGGATCGAGAAAGGCTCTCCATTCTACATGGGTCACCTTGGGGTGAATGGCAAACGGGATCTCCTCATTTTCGATTTAAAAAAGTGGAGACTACCTGGGAGAACTACCTTGATACTGAGACCTATGATTTAATCTATTTTGATGCATTTGCCCCAGAAACACAACCTGAATTATGGACCACCGACGTATTTGCTAAAATGGCGGGCCTTATGGCTGCTGGTGGCATGATGACAACGTATTGTTCTAAAGGAGTGGTGCAACGTAGCCTGAGAGAAGTCGGATTGATCGTTGAAAAACACAAAGGCCCCATGCGCAAACGAGAAGTAATTCGCGCCATCAAACCTTAAAAAAAACGGAGCCCTAAGGCTCCGTTTCGTTCCGTGTCTCAATATTCGTCCTCATTAAAGAAGAAATCCTCTTTCGTTGGGTAATCAGGCCAAATTTCTTCGATACTTTCGTACGGTTGACCATCATCCTCTAACTCGGATAAGTTTTCCATCACTTCATTGGGCGCTCCAGACCGGATAGAATAATCAATCAACTCATCCTTGGTCGCAGGCCAAGGGGCATCTTCCAGGTAGGAAACTAGTTCAAGTGTCCAATACATAGTGTCACTTCGTTTGTGTTAGAAAATTGGCTGCAAAAGTAGAAACTTTTAGCCAAAAAACGAATTTTTTCCAAAAATGTATTCATTTTTTTTATAATTTTTTTTCTTGGATTCAATTACTTGATTTTCAATAGCTTACAAATAATTTTTTCATGAATTACGAGATTGAGGTATGTAGCTTTTCGTTGGAGTCTTGTTTAGCGGCGGAGCGAGCCGGGGCAGATCGAATCGAGCTTTGTGGTGGTTTTTCTGAAGGAGGAACCACACCCTCCTTGGGCTTGATTGAGGTGGCTAAGACGTTTTGTCAGTTGCCCATGTTTGTGATGATCCGACCTCGTGGCGGAGATTTCCTGTACACTGAAACGGAATGGCGGACCATGGAGGCGGATGTACGATGGGCGAAGAAAGCTGGGGCAGACGGACTCGTGGCTGGCTTTTTAACTCCAGAAGGCCGGATTGATATGGAACGATGGAAAACATTTTTATCTTGGGCGGATCCGCTTCCTGTGACCTTTCACCGTGCGTTTGACATGACACCCGATCCTTTACAAGCTTTGGACGATTTACTAGCTGTGGGGGGGTGTTCTCGAATCCTGACGTCAGGGCAACAGCCCTCGGTGGCACAAGGAATTCCTTTATTGAAGCAACTTCAGGAACGAGCAGGGGATCAAATCCGGATCATGGCAGGAGCCGGCATGAAAGCCGAGTTGATCCCCAGCTTGGTGTCGGCCGGAATCAAATCGGTACACTTAACTGGAAAAGGAGCTGTCATGAGTGCGATGAGCTTTCGGCAACCTAAGGTTTCGATGGCCTCCAGCACATGGACTGACGAGTATATTCGGTTCGAAACCAAGGAGGAACAAGTGCGTAAGGTAAAAGAAGAAATACAAAAAATCACTCAAATATAAGATGAAGGGATATACCTCGGGTATTTAAGCGCTGTATCGAACCTAAAGGTGTACTGGCGCTAAACCCAGGTTGGACGAGATTGGGTAGACCATGGGAAAAGACGACCTCGGGGGTGAGCTTAAAATACTGTTGGAATAACTCCAAGCCAAAACCATACTCGAGCGCAAAGTCAGATTTTCGAATCACAAATTGATTCAAAGCACTTCGCCGGCCGTTAAAATTCACAGCATTGGTCTCGGTCCCAAAACGAAATCCACCTAAAAAGTACATGCGAATGTTATCACGTCGGTTGGATTTGTATTTAAAATAGGCAGGCAGCTCGAACCAAGCTTTGTCTTCGTTTTGAAAACGCTCGGTTGTAGAGGCTTGGACAACATCTAAGGCACGTGAATAGATGGCGACAGTTGGCAGGATTCGAAAATCCCATTGCTCATTTACTCGAACGTTCATTACGCCCCCCATTTTTAGCGCATAGGTTGTGGGGGACGTAATGGAAAAGTAGTTTTGATTTCCAGGTAACAAAAAGAATTCATTATAACGAATCTTGTAGTGGGTTTGGGCTACACCCAATAAATACCCGAAACGGACTTTTTTAGCATCGTAATCTGCCTGATGAAGGGCTTGGGCAAAGGAGGCAATGACCAACCCACTAAACAGGCAGGTCAGACTTATTTTTTTCCGATGTAGATGGAACAAATGCCGAAGGTCAAAGGTATGCATACAGTATTTTTAAAGCCAGCTTGCTGGAAGATCTCAAGGAAGTCGGAACCGTCCGGAAAAGCCTGCACCGACTCAGGTAGGTAGGCATAGGCTGAATTATCTTTGGAAATTAACCGCCCAATGAAGGGAAGAACGGTTGCCGAATAAAACCCATACAGTTGTTTGAACGGAAACGAGCGAGGTTTTGAAAATTCTACCACAACGCAGGAGCCACCTGATTTGGTGACGCGGTGCATATCGGTGAGCCCTTTCAGTAAGTTTTCGAAATTCCGTACGCCAAAAGAAACGATGACGGCGTCGAAAGTATTGTCATCAAAAAGTAATTTCTCAGAATCCCCCATACGAAGTTCGATCTTGTCCTGTAGACCCAACTTTTTCATTTTCTCGACACCATATTTCAACATTCCGGCTGAAATATCAACACCAATCACTTTTTCAGGGTTGAGTTGGCGAACGGCCTCAATGGCCAAATCGCCTGTTCCGGTGGCAATGTCGAGGATCAGTTGTGGTTTTTCTTTTTTTAGAAGGGAAATGGCCTTTTTCCTCCAATATAGATCGATTCCTCCGCTTAAGACACGGTTTAATAAATCATATTTAGGTGAAATGTTATCAAACATTTCGGCAACTTGCTCCCGTTTTCCGGTCGATTTATCTTTGTATGGTACTACGGCCATGGTATCTGACGAATATAGATGAATAGTTGGGAAACCTTGTGTTTAGCTATTTGGTTTCAATAGTCCGGAACAGATTTTATAGGCCAACCTGGGTCCTTCGTAAATAAAACCAGAATACACTTGGACAAGGTCTGCCCCGGCGTTGAGTTTTTCTTGCGCATCCTGCGCACTTTGGATTCCTCCTACCCCGATAATCACAAAGGACTTTTTACTTTTTTGAGCCAAATAACGAATTACATCGGTGGACCGTTGCTTCAAGGGCTTACCGCTCAATCCACCGGCCCCGATCTGCTCGATTTCAGTTGAGTTGGCAGTTAGTCCAGATCGCTCGATGGTGGTATTGGTGGCAATGACACCGGCAATCTTCGTTTCTTTCACGATGTCGATGATATCATCGAGTTGACTATTGGTTAAATCAGGAGCAATTTTAAGTAGTATGGGTTTCGACACGGGTTGTTTGTCGTTTTCTTCCATTAATTGCCTCAAAATGAACGTTAAAGGCCCTTTTTCTTGAAGTTCCCGCAAGCCGGGAGTGTTGGGAGACGAAACATTCACCACAAAATAATCGACCACATCATATAAATCCAAGAAGGCCTGACGGTAATCGTGGACGGCGTCTATATTTTCTGTGATTTTATTTTTTCCGATATTGCCCCCAACGATTATTCGGCTATGGCGACGTTTTAGGTGAGCGGCTGCTTTGGTAGACCCATTGTTATTAAAACCCATCCGGTTGATGAGGGCTTCATCTTCTTTTAGTCGAAACAGCCTAGGTTTCGGGTTACCCATTTGGGGTTTGGGTGTAACTGTACCAATCTCAACAAATCCAAATCCTAGCGAGGCTAATTCATCAATCCAAATTCCATTTTTATCAAATCCTGCCGCCAATCCAACAGGATTGGGGAAGGTTAATCCCATCACTTGTTTTTCAAGCCTCGGGTCTTGGTAGTTGGCCCATGCCCTAATCAACCCTTTTAATCCGGGGATGTAATGTGCCCAGACCAGAGCGCGCATCGCTCCATAGTGCACTTGTTCCGGATCAAATTTGGATAAAACAGGAAAAATGAATCGTTTGTAGATGCCCATACCGTCCAAAAGTTTCGGCAAAGGTACAGAAAAAGAGGCTAAATGCCCCTAAACTCAGTATTTTCCTTCGTATAATCCGATCTACTCTTTACATTTATCGAATTATTTTAATCATTCAAATTAATCTGAGCATGTCTATTGAGTTTCCCACGATCACCTGGTCCGACTTTTCAAAAATCGATCTCCGTGTAGGTACTATTGTCCAGGCAGACGTATTTCAACAGGCCAAAAAACCTGCGTATCAAATCACGATTGATTTTGGCGAGCTAGGCATGAAAAAGTCTTCGGCACAGCTAACCGCATTGTATCAGCCTGAAGATTTGATCGGTAAACAAATCGTAGCAGTGGTCAACTTTCCACCTAAGCAAATTGCAAATTTTTTTAGTGAATGTTTGATCTTGGGTGTCGTGGATGGGCCTAAAGTAACCTTGCTTTCTCCCGATGCACCCGTAGAAAATGGTTTACGGATCGGGTAAAAAAAAGAGTCCCATGCAGAACATGAGACTCTTTGCTTGAATTATTGATTTTCACTCCACAAATCCTAAAACCGACTTCGCTTTTTTCACTTCGGGTGCCTTCATGAACGTATTCCAAAGTAGACCTGTTCGGTAATTTTCAATCATGCAGATGATGGGGCCCTGGTCGATGGCCAGGTAGGAGTCGGCGAACCAAAGGTTGTGTAGGCTGTAAGCATCTTTAAAGCCATATTCACCCCATAATTTATCCCCCAAAACATAATAAAAATGATGCAACGCGGCCATTGATTCTTTGGGAGTATAGGGGAATGCACTTAGTGCTGCGGTGGGGGTAATGACGCCTAAGTCCTCGGTTGGAGAATGCGCGGCATAACCTCTAGGAGAGTCGGAGGCCGTCAAACCCCAACTTGAGGGTCCATACCCCGCATAATTTCGAGGATTCCGGACACAATACAAATAATTGATTTGAGTGTGCCGAAGGTTTTGCTCCCAATAATCTCCATAGGCATCCTTCAGGCCTTTGGGATTTAGACCCAGAAAGGAATAGTGGGAAAAGAACAAGGGACCACCAAAATCATACCCTAAAGGAAGCGTCACGCCCTCGAAGGTTTTTCCATTACGCATTTGGCCCGACATGGCCCACCCTTTGTCGTAAACGGATTTCGAAATCGGAAACGTGGGGGAAGCAGCAGCGAGGAAATAGGTGATCAAGCATTCATTCCAGCCGTGAATTCGATGATTCATACGCCAACCGTGGTTGGTCGACCAATGCCAATACAATACATCTTGCCCACCTTGGGTGTACCAGTTCCACTCCACACCTTCCCAGATCGATTGAATGGTGGCTCGCAACTTCTGCTCTTGGGGAGTACTTCCTTGAAAATACTCGCGAGCCGTTAAAAGTCCTTGGACCAAGAAGGCCGTTTCAACTAAATCCCCTCCGTCGTCATAGGTACTGAAGGGAACGGTTTGACCGGTCGAACCATTGATCCAATGGGCAAAAGCACCGTGGTATTTTTGGGCTTTATTTTGAAGAAAATCGGTTAGTTTGACCAACCGCTCCACCGCTGCCTCACGACTGACAAATCCTCGCTCTACAGCAACCACCATGGCCATGATTCCAAAGCCAGTTCCTCCTGATGTGACCACATCACCTGAGGTATTTCGCTCACGCGCCATGCCTGATACAGGATGACCAAAGTCCCAGAAATAGCGGAAGGTTTGTTTTTGAACAAGTGTTAGCAAGTCCTCATCCGAAATACGTGGAAATTTATCGGAGGGATCCACCACCGTTGTCATTTGAAAACGGTGTAGGGTATTGAGAAGCGTCTTACGCTGGGATATCAAATCTGGGTTGATGACCACTTGGTAGGCGGTCAAGCTTTTCAAATCTTGGGTGGGTTTGACTGTCACCACCTGATTATTTTGCGAAAACGCATGCGTCAAGGGTACCGGTGTGGCGGTGGCCCGCTCAAATAGTCGAATTTGGGCTTGAGCTGACATAGGATCCACGGGGGCAGAAAAGGATAATTCTACCTCTGGTTTCCCTTTAACTTGATTGGCATAAAATCCACCTGATTGTACACCATCCACTCGAATCGAAGAAAAATAAAATGATTCAGGTTCAACCACAGGTGGCCGACAAGCCAACATAGCTAGAACCGAAATCCATACAAGGGATAATTTCATGGGAATAGAGTCAAGAAAATGAAAGGGCTACTTGAGTCTACCCAAGTAGCCCTTGAAAAATTAGCGTCCTGCGCTTTCAAGTTGGTATAATGCACTTAAATCTCCGTCTGATAACGGACGGTTGTACACGCGAACCTCATCAATTTGTCCATTAAACAAGGCCTGCCATGACTGCACGGCTGATTGCGGATAGCCAGTCGCTTGATTTGCAAATGCTCCGAACAAGACAGTTGTTCCGGTAGGGAAAACCAAGGGGCCTAACTGTCCTCCATCCCGAACACGGAAATTACGGTTCGACACCAAAACACCATTTGCATATACATCAATGGTAGACGTGGAGGCATCGTATTTCATGGCAACTTGGGTCCATTTTCCAGCACCACGAACGATCTGGAAGTCAGTCCCTGCGACCCCAAAATTGTTCAAGTTGTCATGTCCACGACGTAAACCGGTCGAATACTGACCTAACAAGCCTTTCACTACCAAGGTATCAGAACTTGGGCGGTAAGAACCTGTCTCAGCCATTAAATTAATCAATTGACCCCAGTCGGGTGCTGCATTTCTCGCTTCATTCAAGGCAAAAATACTGGTGGCTTTTCCTTCAACATTGCGCAAATTCACCCAAGCCGATACTGTAAAGCTGGCCAAACCATTTGGGGTATTTAAAGCAGGAATCGTAGGGTAACGTAGGAAACCCTCTGCCAAACTAACCGCTTGCCCCTTCACACCCGCTGTGTAGGTTGCATTGGTAGATTGGTCGGGTGCCACATTCGATTTTGACTCACGGCCGTCGCCATTAAACCCCCAGTAAGCTACTAAGTTGGCCGCTGCCACTTCATCAGCTGAGTTAAATCCACCGATGGGTGGTAATTGGGGTTCATCGTTGGAATTACAGGCAATAAATTGTGTTGCCAAAAGAGCTAAACCAGCCCAGGTGAGGGATTTTTGCTTGATTTTCATTTGTCTATTGAACAGGTTGATCCTCTCACTCCGTCAAGAGGGATTTAGTCGAGTACGTAAGTGGAAGAACGGAGTATCGTCCACATAGGAAGATTTTTAATAGCCTGGATTTTGAGTTAGACGACCACCCGACAGGGCAATTTGAACCGATGGGATAGGCAAGCGCTCGTGTTTACCTGCCACAAAATTCTTTCCATGGGCTCGCATTACCGACGCCGCACGCCCTGTTCGGACGAGGTCAAAGAATCGATCGTGTTCCATGGCTAGTTCAACTCGCCTCTCTTTCCAAATGGCTTGCAGGAGAGCTTCACCGGCGACTTGGGTGGCAGACAACCCTGCCCGCTGGCGAATGATATTCAGATGTTGTTGTGCTACCCCTATTTGCCCGAGTCGATGGGAAGCTTCGGCCAGAATGAGGTGAAGTTCGCCAAGACGCAATAGGTGAACATTTTTCTGTTTTCGATCTCGATTGCCCAAAAAACTCTCGACTTGCCGGTTCTCAGAATGATAGGCTTTGTAGTTGTACCGCAAATTCTCGACAGAATCGGCACTGGGTATCCGAAATCCATCAAACAAGATCGTACCGCGTCCTGTACCGGATCGATCGATAAAAATGATTGTCGAGGCGGCCCGTTTATCTCCAGGCTCATAGGCGTCGACGAGAGACTGCGTGGGAGTACAAAAACCCCATCCTAGGTCTGTCCACCCCCCACGGCCACCTACACGAGGTCCTTGGCACATGGAATAGGCATTGATACCGAAATCTGTATTATTGAATGTACCGGTTTGGACTTCAAAAATTGCTTCCGAACTATTGTCCCCTGCCTGTCTCCAAAGCTGGCTGTAATCGGGCAATAAGGCATATTGGCCTGACTGAATAACCTCCAGACTGAGTGTCCGGGCCCGGTCCCATTTTTCCAGATACAAAGATACTTTGGCCAATAAGGCTTGGGCTGTACCTTTCGACATGCGACCCGCTTGAGTTTGACGACGTAATGGAAGGTTGTCGATTCCAAATTGAAGATCTTCCTCAATCACTTGGTAAATTTCCTGGGGAGTGGCCCGCGTTTGAAAAGCGGGGTCCGAATTGGCATCTTGCACATTCAATGGAACCCGCAGGACTTTCGGGACGCCACCGAACCACCGGACCAAATTGAAGTAATAATAGGCGCGTATAACGCGCACCTCCCCAGCCAAGCGATTTCGGACCGACGATGGCAAATTGGATTCCTCGATCGCTTTTAGGGCTTGGTTGGCCTTGGCGATTCCATTATAATGTCCTGCCCACAATGCTTCGACAAAAGGATTCGTGGGTGTCAAGGTAAATTCGTCCAGCACTCCGGCAGTTCCAACTTGATCGCCCGGGGTACTGCCTTTGTCGGCGTCGTCTGAAATAATATTCGTGGCAGAGATAAAGCCAAATCCGTGGACATCTCCAGCGGCTCCAAAGGATTCTCCACTCATGAGCGAGTTGTACACACCGATCACCAGATTTTGAGCAAAATTAGGATCGGATTCTGCGGTTGGACGGCCTTGCAGAGGAACGTCTAGGAAGTCTGAACCACAAGACGTGGCGAGCCAACTTCCGACCAAGGTGAAAACAAGAATTTTTGCCTTTTTCATGGATTAAAATTGAATTTGAATACCACCGGCGATGGTTTTGGTCATTGGATAAGCATTGAGTTCAATCCCCGCATTGGTTGGAGATTCGCTAAGAAGTTCTGGCGTAAAACCGCTGAACCGAGTCCAAGTCAGCATATTTTGGGCCGTCACATACGCTTTGAGGGAACCTAATTTTAATTTAGAAACCACAGCTGATGGCACCTGGTAGGATAAGGTCACATTATTTAACCGGAAGAAATCACCTCTTTCTAGGAAGTATGTTGAGGCAGGCAAATTCCCGGCATTGGCTTTGGGTTCATTTTGGATATTACTTCCCGGAACCCATCGATTGTAAGCCATATCTCGTTCCACATTGTCGTTGAGAGCCTGCCGAAACGCTTTTTTCCCATTATAAATGTAGTTTCCTGCCTGTCCAACTAAATCCAGGGAGAGGTCCCAATTTCCGTAGGTTACTCCTACATTTCCTCCAAAAAACACTTTAGGTTGATAGGAACCGGCAAAAACCCGGTCATTGTCATCGATTCGGCCGTCTCCGTTGGCATCTAGGTACTTGAAGTCACCTGCCGAGGCGGAGGGCTGAATCAGGGAGCCATCTGAATGCCGGTAGGCGGAAACTTCACCATCGGTTTGAAAGACGCCCAAAACTTGCAAAATATAAAAACTACCTACCGGTTGGCCGTTGTCGGTGCGGGTGGTGTAGGGTTGTGCAGCACCAATGCCCCCATCGATGATGGGCTGGCCTCCATTTAATCCAACAACCGTGTTTCGATTGAAGCTGGCATTTCCTCCGATCCGGTAGGATAGCTTCTCGCCCAAGCGGTCACGAAATGATAGCGCCGTCTCCAGACCTCGATTTTGAATGGAAGCTGCGTTGGTCAGTACCACGCCATCGCGGTCACCGGTTACAGAAGGAATCCGGACGTTGATCAATAAGTCACGGGATTTTTTATCGTAGTATCCGATCTCCCCTTGCAATCTGCCTTGGAGCAAACTGAAGTCCAATCCTAGACTTAGTTCGGCGGTCGTCTCCCATTTAATCTGGTTATCTTTGATTTGCGTAATGGCAGAGCCCGGCGTTGCGATTCCACCTCCAAATGCATAGGCCAAATTCTGATCCACGGTGACAATGTAGGCATCGGAGGCAATCCGGTCGTTACCTACCAAGCCCCAAGATGCCCGGAGTTTCAATAAATCAAACAAAGATTGATTGGCCATAAAGGATTCCTGGCTAATGACCCACCCCGCTCCAATGGAAGGGAAATATCCCCACCGATTTTGGACAGGAAAACGGGAGCTACCATCTGCACGGAACGTTCCTGTGAACAAGTATCGATCTCTAAATTGATAGGAAACACGGGAGAGGTAGGATTGACGTGCCCATTGATCTCCGTTTCCAAAGTTGGTGGATGTGTTGGCATTGCCTGTATCCAAAAACCAAAGATTGGAGGCTGCGGGTACTTGCTGACGGAAAGCCCCAAACGACTCTCCATAAAATCCCTCAGCGGTGGTACCGATCAAGATACCGAGTCGGTGACCGGCTTGATCAAGTTGCCATTGCGCGGTATGGTCCATGACCCAGCGAGTTCCCCGGAAAGTTCCATTTCGTAGTCCACTTAACGGATTTCGCTGATTTCCACCCGGCATAATAAAGGTGGACGTATCGTTTTCAAAAGCGCGGGTGTATGACCGATCCCAGCCATTGGAGGATTCTGCTCCCAACGATGAACGAAGCGTAAGCGATGGAATCGGCTGATACGACACGAAAGCTGAACCTTGAAGGCGATTCGATCGGACTTGATTGGACGCGATGTTTAAATCCAAGACTGGATTACCCACGTTTTGATACAATGAGGTATTCCCGTATTTTCCGTCCACCAAAGAAGGAATGATGGGGGCAGCCCGGTAGGCATTGTTGTAAGCAGCTCCAAGATTAACCGGGCGGTCATCGGTGTGAGTGATAGAGGCTGTCCAGCCTGCTTTCACTTTTTTGTGGAAATTATAGTCGATGTTGATCCGTCCTGTATATCGTTTAAAATCATTGTTTAACACGATTCCACGGTCGTCTAAAAATCCAAAACTAAAAAAAGTAGAGGCTTTTTCGGTTCCTTGCGAAATGCTTAGATTGTGATTTTGCATGGGTCCGTTGCGCAGAATTTCCCGGTACCAATCGGTCGAAATTTCACCTGCGGGGATGGGACGGCCCGAGGCAGCACTAACATAATTTGCGTATTCTGCGGCATTGGCCATAGGAACAATTCGGGTGGCCGAGCGAACGCCTGCATTCAGGTGATAATCGACCGTCAGTTTTCCTTTTTCACCTCGCTTTGTGGTGATTATAACCACTCCATTGGCTCCTCGAGCCCCGTAGATTGAAGTGGCCGAAGCATCTTTGAGGATATCCATGTACACAATGTCTTGTGTATTGATATTGCTGATGTCATCGGTCAATACACCGTCGACTACAAACAAAGTGGCTGTTCCGGCCAAGGCGGTGCCTGTGCCTCGAATGCGCACCACGGGTGAGCTTCCCGGCCGACCCGAGGCAATCACCTGCACCCCAGCTACCTTCCCTTGAATGGCTTGTGTGGCAGTCATAACGGGTTGCTTGATTAAATCCTCCCCTTTTACGCTAGCTGTGGCACCGGTGATGTCTACTTTTCTTGCCTGCCCATAACCGACAACCACCACTTGGGACAACTCGGTGGCTAGTGATTCCAGCTGAATGGTGATGGGTCCTGAAGAGGGCACCACCCACTCGACAGACTTATACCCCACATACGAAATGTATAGGGTTTGACCCACCGAAGCCGTCAATTTAAAATTTCCTGACACATCGCTGATGGTTCCTTGCTTGGTTCCTTTAATCTGCACAGTCACGCCAATCAGGGGCTCACGGGTGGAGGCATCTTGAATCGTCCCCTCTACCGCCTGTTGAGCCCAGGCACAGGATGTGAATAGAAAAAGAATGATAAAGTTTCGTACGAAATAGCGCATGTCTATATTGTAATAGTGCTAAATTTGAACGACAAAGTACTATGTCAAATTTTTTAAAACCTAAATTTTGACTACATCAATACTACATCATTCCCTACGTATAGTGGCATACAATCGCATTTTTGACTACATCATGAAAGAAATGAGATTCCTATTTCAATACCTTGCCCTTCTTTTCCCTTTTGTGAGTGCAGGACAAGGGGAGCGGATGGTCCATTCTCGTTTTTCACCGCAAGAGGTCATCAATTTCAGTTGGCAGCAATATGGGGCTCAACGCCAAAATTGGTCGATCAGCCAAGATTCAAAAACGGGCTTTGTATATGTCGGAAATTCCCAAGGTTTACTTGAATACGATGGTGCGATTTGGCGTTTATGGCAACTACCCCAAAAACAAATCATTCGATCCGTTCATGTTGGACGAGATGGGCGAATTTACACCGGAGCCCTCGGGGAATTTGGCTATTGGCAGCCGGGCCAAAATGGGCAACTTCAGTATACTTCCTTAAAAAGTTTGGTTCCTGACCGAGCCTTTGCCACCGAAGAGGTTTGGCATATTGTCGAATTTAAGGGTGAAATTTACTTTCAATCCTTTGCTTTTTTGTATCGATATAACGGTAAACGTGTTCAAGCCTTACCCCCACCAGCGACCATCTTGTTTGGTTTTGTGGTCGCTGATCAACTTTATTTTGAAGCAATCGGGCAAGGTTTGTTTTATGTGACCCCTCAAGGGAAATGGAAAAAAATTCCAGATTCCGACTTTCTAGGAAAAGAAACCATTCAGGCCATTTTACCGGGCGATCGATTCGGAGAAATTTGGATTGGTACGCAGCGAAAAATTTATCGATACGATGGAAAACGATTTGAACCCCATCCGAATAAGACACTCCAACGATTCATTCAAGAAAATCAACTCAATACTGCCCGAAAACTACGAAATGGCGATTACTTTTGGGGGAGTCTGTTGGGCGGGGGCCTTCGAACTGACCGGTTTGGAAATGCATTGGAGAAGATATCCAAAGCGAGTGGGCTTCAAAACAATACCATCATTTCTACCTTTGAAGACCGTGAAAACCTACTTTGGTTGGGCTTAGATAATGGGATATCCATGGTATTGCAACATGCTTCGCTTCGACTATTTGAGGACAGAACAGATGAGATCGGCACGGTCTATGATGCCACCTTGTTTCAGGGGACCCTGTACGTTGCCTCCAATCATGGCGTATTTTACCGAAAAGGAAATCAATTTTACTTAGTCCCCGGTTCTCAAGGCCAGGCTTGGGATCTATTTCAAGAAGGGAATACCTTGTTTTGCGGGCACAATACGGGAACATTCGCCTTGAGTCAAAATCGCTGGTCGGCACTTTCTCCCATAACCGGTGGCTGGCATCTAATTCCAGTGAAGCCCGATCTACTTTTACAAGGTACCTACACTCAATTGTGTATCTACAAAAAAGAGAAAGGAGAGTGGAAATTCTCCCATACCCTGGCTGGATTTTCTGGGCCAGTGAAAGAGCTTGTACAAGTTAACAACCAACAATTTCTAGCGTTAACAGCCCATGATGGCCTACATGAACTCACAATCGATACCGATTTTAAAAAGGTGATAGGGAATAAAGTCATACAAGGCTTACCCTTTGTGACCAGCATAGAACGAACCGAAAAAACCATTTGGCTTGGAACCGAAAAAGGAAGCTTTGTCTACCAAAACGGAAAGATTGCGTCCCAGGCCTTTGCACCTTTCCAACGAGTTCAGGTGGGGCCTCGAAACTCCACATGGGGGATATCGACACGCGGAGAATTATTCCTTCAATCCTCCAAAGCCACATGGCAACGAATTCCGCTGGCCCGGAAATACCAATTAGGAGGTGCTCAAAAAGTAGTCACCCTAGCCGATAGCCTATATTTTGTTGGGCACGAGAGCGGATTCTCGCTGTTGGAACTGAATCAAACCTCTGGTGTCAATACCCTCCATCAACCTTTCCTCAGGTCTGTTCAACAAGGAAAAAAAAGATGGCTGTTTCGTCCTGAGGATGACCCAACTCTCCCCGATTTTGGTTATAAGGAGAATACATTTCATTTTCAAGCCGGTGTTACAACGCACGCTAGGGAAGTTCAATATGCCTTTTGGATGGAAAATGAAGATACTTCTTGGGGATCTTGGCAGACTTCGCCCTCGCGCATGTATGCCAACCTAAAACCAGGTGAATACCGTTTGCACGTGAGGACATCGGATGGAGCACAATCAAAACCGATTACCTTCCAAATTTCAGATCCTTGGTTTTGGCATCCTATCAGTCAAATTCTATATGCACTGGCGTTAATTTCCCTCCTCTTCACTTTGTACCAATGGCATCTACGAAGACTGGATCGACTACAAAAACAAAAAGAGGAGGAGTTAAGAGTACAAGAGGAAAAGAACCAGCAGGAACTCATGGCACTCAGGACCGCCCAACTGGAACAAGATGTAATCCGGAAATCAGAGGAATTAGCCAATTCGACATTGCGACTAATCAAAAATACAGAATCCTTGCAAACATTGAAAGAGAGGTTGAATCAGCTTCCTCCTTCCAAATCTGTTCAACAAATTTTAGATTACCTTGACAAACATTTTGCCAGCACCGACGACTGGAAGGTTTTTGAGCAGAACTTCAATCAGGTGCACGAGCAATTTCTAAAAAAGTTGATCGAGGACTTTCCTACGCTTTCTCCTGGCGACCTCAAGTTGGCTGGATACCTTCGAATGAATTTGTCGACGAAAGAAATTGCTCAACTGCTGAACATCACTCCTCGGAGTGCTGAGCTCAAACGGTATCGACTGCGTCAAAAATTAGGCATTGGGACCGAAGAAAATTTAGTGGAGTTTTTAATGCGGATTTAATCCAGAGGTCGCTTCTACTTTCTTGGTGCTAGATTCGTCTATTTTTTGATTTTTAAATTTTTCAAAATTTCCCGCCCTGATATCAAGTGAAATGCCCACGACGGCTAAGACAATCGCAAAGGTGATAAATCCAAGCACATACGCCCAAAAAGCCTTGAAATAAGGCATAAAGCCGGGCTTATTGTAAACCTTGCCGATGGCAAATGAAGTATAAAGTACCGCCAATATAGAACCACTATTGAGTAGGACCGTCGAAAACAACAAGGAGAGAATCCCAAACAAAAAATAGAAAAGCATCCCCATCCCCATAGTGTAACACAATATGACCATCCATTCCACTAGATTATAGCTAAACTTTCTAAAAAAAAGCCGTAACCACAGGGCAATGAAGATACTCATAAGGAGATTAGAATACCCATAATTGGATCGAACCCACTCAAAAATTAGACCGATGTATTCGGGAATCATGACCTTACCATCATTGGAAATTTTGATGTATTGATCTTCCACATGCGTAACTTTCATCATGAGGGTGTAGACCAACGACGTCAAGACCAAAAAAAGTACAGGTTTAACGATCTTAGTGCGGTCTTCGGAAATAAATTCACGGAGGGTCCTACCTGGTGCAGTAAGTAATTTCCAAACCGTAGAAAAAATACCGGTTTCCAAATGCAGTACATGAAAAAGATCATGTACAATGTAATGCCAGTCAAGGCGCTTGATGGCCTTGGGATGGCCACAAGTAGGACAAAAGTTGTTGGTGACTTCCGTTTGACAATGTCTACACTGCATAGAATCCTATTTTTTTAGTCTAGGTATCCAAATGTACTTAATTTTTAGAATATTGATGTACCATTCACCGATAAACTACGAGATGGCGGGTACCATTCGTCGGTAATTTTCGACAGATTACCGAAAAAACAACCTGGTTTCACCGAATCTACCTCTGCATCCCCTAGTAAACCGAGTAATTTTGAATCATCAAACAACACAAATTAAACAACACAATCCTATGGAAAAGCGTACTTCATATCAATCTCTCTTCTGGGCATTATTGCTGATCACAGTCGGTGGTGCCTTTCTTTTGGTCAACTTTAATTTGCTGGATAAAAGCATCCCACTCAAGTTTCTGAGTTGGCGTTTGATACCCCTATTCATCGGCCTTAATGCCCTACTTCAGAAGAAATACACGCAAGGGGCCATTTTAGTGGGTATCGCCACCTTCTTTTACTTACCCGAGTTTATCGATCCTGTCATTTGGAAACAAATCTACAAACTATGGCCCTTGGGCATGATCATCGGGGGGATTGCGATTGCCTACCAGTTTTTTCAACCAAAATCACCGTCCAAACTCATGTCCGTTCAGAACTCAGAGCTCAATTTGTTACAGGAATCCATCATCATGGGTGGAAGCAACAAGAAATTAACCTCGCCCGATTTCAAAGGGGGTTCGATATCCTGTATCTGGGGTGGTGCCGAAATCGACTTGAAGGAAGCAAAACTGGGTTCAGGCGCTGCTTTAGATGTATTCATCATTATGGGAGGTGCACAAATAACGGTGCCAAAAGATTGGACTGTGATTGTTGATGCCTTTCCTTTTATGGGAGGGGTAGAAGATAAAATCACCAAATACCCAGAAGGAACCACCGATCCTTCCAAAGTAATTCGGATCACGGGTACCATCGTTATGGGAGGGTTAGAAATCAAACGATACTAATCGCATGATTCATCCTATCCTAACGTCTCGAAAAAGGCTCGCTTGGTTTGGTGCCTGTTGGCTTTTGCTAACAGGCATCGCCTGGTTCTCCATTTATCCGGATCTCCCACCCGATGCCCTAGTCCCTGTCTTAGCCCACTTAGCATTCCACCATTTTACTTTAGCTGTACTACTTATGGGAGCTTGGTTTGGGATTCGGTACCTCAGGCCTGAGCGACAGTCCTGGACCCTATTGTTGCTCAATCACAGCCTCTATGCCCTCATTCTAACCGCCCTCTCTGTAACCCTCAGCGAATGGATTGGCCCAAGCCTACCCATCGAACTGAGAGCCCTAAAAACCTTAATTTCCATTTTAGCTTATTGCACATTTGTCATGTATCTCAATGTCCAGGCCTATTATGAGACCTCCATGGCGGTTCGAAAGAATGAAAAAGAACTGTTTGAGTCCTTAAAAGAGGCTGAGATGAAGGTGTTACGGACTCAAATGGATCCCCACTTTCTTTTCAATAGCCTCAATTCCATCTCTACCTTAACGCTCATCGATCCGGACAAGGCTCATGAAATGATTCTTAAGCTTTCCGATTTTCTTCGATTTAGCCTAGAAATTGGGAAAACACCGCAAGTGCCCCTATCCAAGGAGTGGGATATGTGTGAATCTTATCTCGCGATTGAGCAGATTCGATTCGGTGACCGGTTGCAGGTTGACTTTCAACGGGATCCCGACGTGCCTGACCTCCTCGTGCCTAGCTTATTGCTTCAAACCCTCGTTGAAAACGCCATTAAGCATGGGGTACAACAGAGTTTAGAGCCCCAACCCATCGTCTGCCGGATGGAACGCCTAGACCAGCACGTTCGAATCAAAATCAAAAACAGTCGAGACCCCGAGGCGATAGCTCCCAAGGGCAGCCAAACCGGATTACAAAATATCCGGACCCGATTACAAAAATTATACGAACAACCCGCTTGGATTGACCAAGATTCTGACTCCCATTCTTTCACGATTCAATTGTACTTACCGATATGACGATACTTCTCGTGGACGATGAGCCCTTAGCGCGCACACTTGTCAAAACCTTTCTGCAAGACTATCCATCCTGCCAAGTGGTCGGAGAAGCAGGCGACGGATTTCAGGCCGTCAAGATGATTCAGGAATTAAAACCCGACCTGGTGTTTCTCGATATTCAAATGCCCAGAATGACGGGGTTTGAAGTGTTGGACTTATTAATCGCCCCCCCAACCATTGTTTTTGCCACCGCATACGACCAATTTGCCATGGAGGCCTTCGACCGCAATGCCCTTGACTATCTGCTAAAACCCTTTTCTCGGGAGCGTTTTCGAAAAACCATGGACAAAGTATTGGCCCAACCTCCAAAAGGACATGAAATTCGAGAGGCTTTGTGGAATCAACCCGTCAAGACAGTGGACCGCGTGGTGGTCAAACAAGGAAGTAAAATTGAGATCATTCCCCTGGAAAACCTCACCCACATCGAAGCCGATGGCGATTATGTTTGGCTGCATACAGCTCAGGGACAAAAATTCCTAAAACAAAAAACCATGAAGGCGCTCGAAGCCGAACTTCCAGCCACGTTTGTCCGGACACACCGGTCTTTCCTAGTCAATGCCGACTACATTCAAAAAGTGGATTTATATGAGAAGAACAGCTACCAAATGAAGCTAAAAACCGGGGCCACGCTGTCGGTTAGTCGACAAGGATATAAGGTATTGAGAGAGCAGCTGGGTTTTTGATCTCAAGTGGCTAAATAACGGGGCTTACAGACTAATCAACCCGGGAACTAATCTTCTCCGCCTCCCGAAGGCCACTCAGGTAGGCTCCGTGGACAGTGGAGAAGTAATCTTTTTCGGTGTGCTCCCCTGCAAAAAAGAGTTGATCGTTGATGGATTCGGCTAACTGGTCAAAATGATGCATTTCGGTCGACACAGTTGGATATGAATACGAACCATATGCATTTTCATTGGACTGCCATCGGGTCCTTTGGAGATTCAAGGGAGCCGGAATGGAGTTCCCGTACATATCCTTTACATGCCGCATGATTTCCTCCGTCACTTCCTGGTCCGACAACTTTTCGGTCCTCCGAGCTTCCTCGGCATAGGCAAAGGTCATGAGTGCATGGGCATTGGGATGAAACGTATTGACATTTAAGAAATAATTGAACTTGTCCCGGATGGCCGGTGTGTAAGAAATGTATTGGACATTCTCCCAAAACGTTGTGGGAAAAGTTAGTAAGAATTTATTGACACAATTCATTCCCACTTTATTAATTGCCTCCAGTTTAGCAGAAGGCAAGGAGGGCGTAAATTGTATTTGACCTGATTTTAATACCCCCAACGGCACAGTTACTAAAACAAAGTCTGCCTCCGAAATCCCTTCCGAATGATGGACCTGTACACGCGGTGTTGAAAAATCAATGTGCGTAACACGGTCATTGAGCCGAATCCGGATATCTTTTGCTAAATAGTGCGCCAGGGTGTCATACCCATTGACGGCTATTTTTTCTGGGCCAGAAAAAACCTTTCCCTCCTGGTACAAAAGAGAGGATAGTTGATCGAGGTCACCCAAGTCAAATGTTACATACGAAGAAAGAAAGAATCTCCAAAGCCGATCTTGGAATTGACTCGGATACAACCGAGAAAAGACCGTCTCAAAACTTTGGTTGGCATGGCCCTGGCGCATCATTCGATCTAGAATTTGTTCAAATTTCGATTCTTCTTGATCGTATACCGCGGCCGACCGACGTATTCCTCCTAGGTCGTACGATATTCGATGCTCGTCCAGTGTCTCAAACGTACGCATACCTGCTTGCTCCGCCAGTGTGGTGATCGGGTTTCGGTGGGTCCCATGAATCCAACTGGCCCCTTCATCGAAAGGAATAGGCCCACCCCGCCGGGTGCGCAACCTCCCGCCTACTTTTTCTTGGGATTCCAGAACCAACACATCAAAACCTTGGGTTTTCAATTGATTTGCTGCCGTTAATCCGGCAATTCCAGCTCCAACGATGATCACTTTTTTACCATTCGAAGGCCTTGGTGAGGGTTGACGACATGAATGGGCCAACCAAGACGGTGCTAAAAAAAGGGGTAAGCAGGTCTGAACAAATTTCCGTCTTTTCATAACAATCCAGAATTTCTCGAGATAACGTAGAATACTTAATTGAATCCCTGAAGAACCAAAAATCTCCACACTAAAACAAACCCAACACCCTACCCTCCTTCCCTTGGAAAAGGAAAGGATCCCCTATCTTTTTGCCAAGCAAGGTTTTGCCCAGTGGTGAATGGGGGGATAAGATGGTTACCATTTGGTCATGCACGAGGATTCGCCCGATGGAAATGCTGACCCAAAACCAGCCCAGGGAGGTTTCCATTAAACTACCCGGAACAGCGGCCGGTTCGATAGGCATTTGTTTGAACCGGTGGAGTTGTTGTTGGAGGTCATTCCATTGTGCCCACTGGCTGGCATACAGGTCGCGGTCATTTTGGGCCATCGCTCGGCCTGTTTCGTATTTATCCCCCGCCGAACTTTTGGACTCTCCGTTTGCGGCCTCTTGCGCGGCTTGCATGGCTTTTTCTGCCGACGACCGTTTTTCTTCGATCCAGCGATAACTGGCTTCCCAAACCGCGTCACGGAATGGATTCGTTTCTAGGTTATTTTCCATCAAAAAATTAACGTTCTAACATTTGAAGAGATACCAATCGGGCATACAGTCCCTCCGAATCTTCGATCAGCGATGCATGCGTTCCACGCTGAACAATCCTTCCTTGGTCGAGCACCAAAATCATGTCGGCCTGCTGGATGGTCGAAAGTCGATGCGCAATCACCAACGACGTTCGTTCTTTCATCACCTCTTGAAGAGCCTCCTGCACCCCCTTTTCAGATTCGGTATCCAAAGCAGAGGTGGCTTCATCCAAAATCAAAATGGGGGGATTCAACAAGATCGCTCGGGCTATGGCCAGACGCTGGCGTTGGCCACCCGACAACCGGCCACCCCGATCACCAATCACGGTATCATATCCGTGGGGTTGTTGTAAAATGAATTCGTGCGCTTGGGCAATTTTTGCGGCTCGCTCAATGGATTCTTGGGAAACATCTTGACCAAAAGCAATATTAGCCCGAATGGTATCATTGAACAACAGCGATTCTTGGGTCACCAGCCCCATGTGCTTTCGTAAGGAGGCTTGAGAAATGGACTTAATATCCAATCCATCCATTCGAATCACGCCGTGGCTGGGATCATAAAACCGTGCTAACAGATCAGCTAGGGTTGATTTCCCACCTCCCGAACCTCCCACCAAGGCCACCATTTGACCTTTTTGAATGTCGAAGTTGATATCCTGCAAAACAGGCAGATTCGGTTGGTATCCAAATGAAACCTCTTGAAAGGAGATGCAATTTTGGAAATCGGTCAACTCAATGGCGTTGGGCGCATCTTGGACCTCGGGTTTTGTCTCGAGCAAATCGACAACCCGGTGGGCCGCTGCTACCCCCCGCTGAGCAGAGGAGATGGCTTGGGTAATTTCCTTGGCTGGCCGTACTACTTGAGAAAATATAGCAATAAAAGCAATAAATAGAGAGGCCGACAGGTCACTTTCCGATTTTAGTATGAGGGTTCCCCCTAGATATAAAATACCCGCCACCATGGTAATGCCCACCGCCTCCGAGAACGGGTTGGCCAATAGATTTCGACGAGAATATCGCTTCATAGCACCTTGGTAGGCTTTATTTTCGTCCTGAAATCGTACCTGAACATAAGGTTCTGCTACAAATCCCTTCACCACACGCATGGCACCAAAGACTTCATCCATCACACTCAAGAGAGCGCTTAATCTAAATTGGCCCTCTCCAGCGTCCTGGCGAAGTCGCTTGAGGACGATTCCGAGGAATCCCCCGATGATGGGTATCACCAAGAGGGCGATCAACGTGAGCCGGGGGGAGATCCAAATCAAAGCCACCACATAACCCACCAGTAAAAATAATTCCTTGATAGCCGCAGACACGGTCGAGGAAATGGAGTTTTCTACTTCCTGAACGTCTGTGGTGACGCGTGAAATAATGTGACCTTTGCGCTCATTTGAAAAATAACCAATGTGGAGGTGAACGACCCGGTCAAAAAGTAACTCCCGTAGGCGACCAATTAGCCGAATTTTAAACTTTTCCAGAGTCCATACACTTCCGTACCGAAAGCTATTGGATAGAAATGCCGATAAAATAACAGCAAGACATACAAACTTCAATCCACCCAATTTCCCTTGATCAAGTACAAATTGGGCAAAGGTTCGCTGAAAGTGCCCGGATAAATCCCAAGTAGATGGTTGCTTTTGAACCAGTTCATGCAGCATGTCAGTCGACACATCCCCAAATAAAACATCCAACAGAGGTTTCAATAAAACCAAATTCAAGACGCCAAACAAAGAGGCCAATAAGGAGAAAACGACAAAAGGAAGCCAAAAGCCACTCAGTCCGCCTGTTAAACGCAAAATGCGCCAATATATCTTCATACAGTCATAACAAAATACAAAAGTCGAAAAGTTTATTCCGAGTACCAAACAATCCTTATTTTTGTCATGCACTACAAAACCTATCTTTTTTCATGCAAAAACCTATCATCAGGACCTTGCAATTGATGCTTTGTGGACTAGTCGCCACGGCTCAGACTAAAAACATCCCCTTGCAGGATTTGTCCTATTTTGAAAACAACTCAGGGAAAAACTGGCAAATCGTAGGACAAGCCACCTCCGACTACACCCAGCCCAATCAATTAACCACCCAACCGGGTACAGGCGTTTTAGCCAATATTCACCCCAGAAGCGGGAAATATGGCTTGGAGTATGAGCTCATTACGAAAGAGCAACATGGTGACCTAGACCTTTCGTTTGAATTCATGATGACTCCCGGCTCCAATTCCGGGATTTACTTACAAGGCCGGTATGAGATTCAGTTGAATGACAGCTGGGGTGTTTCTACTCCCAAGTATTACGATTTAGGTGGAATTTATCAACGCTGGATTGAATCCTCCCAAACCGGATACGAGGGATATGCGCCACGGGTCAATGCAGCCAAAGCACCTGGATTATGGCAAAAAATGGAGATTTCGTTTCAAGCCCCACGCTTTGATGCCCAAGGGAAGAAAATAAGTCCCGCAAAAATCCTATTAATCAAGGTCAATGGACTCACCGTACACGAAAACGTGACGCTGTCGGGCGTGACACGGGGCGCGCTGTCGGAAACGGAAGTAGCCAAGGGGCCATTGCGCATCCAAGGCGATCATGGCTCATTAGCGCTTCGTAATTTCCAATGGACCTCCTATGATCAAACCGCCGGCCGATTGGATAATTTAGCCTACCGCGTATTCTACGGGAGCTATCCTCATGATGAAAATTTGGATAAATTGAAACCCTCAGAAACAGGAAAGACGGATGCTATATCCTGGGAAGTCTCCAAGCAATCCAATGATTATGCCTTCGATATCCAAGGTGATTACTTCGCACCTACAGCCGGAGAGTATACCTTTCAAATTCAAGCTGGAGGAAATGCCACCTTGCACATTGATGGGAAAGAAATCTTAGATAACAAGTGGACCGTTGGTGGAGAATCTCGTACGGCCAAAGTACAACTCACGGCCGGAAAGCATACCCTCCGGATCTTTAACAACAAACGCGATGGTTGGTTAAAACCGGCCCTCGGACTTTGGTCGGCAGGTCCTGGTTTTCGGTTGACACCCCACCATGCCTTGGCCTCGGTGTTGGCCTCAAAAGCAGCAGATCCGATCCTGATCACTGCCAATCAGCCGACTATCATGCGAAGTTTCATGGACTTACCCACCAAAGAACGCCTTGTTCATGCGGTGTCGGTCGGACATCCCAGCGGCTTGCATTACACCTATGACCTTGACAAAGGCAATGTCGTACAGGTATGGCGAGGTGAGTTTTTGGTTGCAACTCCCATGTGGAATGACCGTGGAGATGGTTCCTCTCAACCACTTGGAGCCCTCACTTTTCTTGGAACCGGACTTGCCTTGCATCCTGCAGAAGGATTTGCACGAGATACCACCGGAACGCGTTTCAAGCCCAAAGGCTATCAACTCGACGACCAAGATCAACCTACCTTCCTCTACCAGATTTTCGGTAGAAACGTACAAGATGCGTGGCGTGTGAAAGATGGAAAAATGCTGGAGCGAAGTATCAAGGCCGATGGAATGGGGACCCTGCAAGTTCGACTAGCACAAGCGGAGCAAATCGAAATCATACGGCCCGGATTGTACTTTATCCCTTCCGGAGGCTACTTCATCGAAGTTCCTACCGGGCAAACGCTTCGAATTGAAAATGTCGGGTCTCAGAAAGCCCTCCTCGCGTACCTTAACTCGTCGTCATTCACCTACAAATTACTTTTCTAACCCATGAAAAAGTGGATATTAACGTTGCTAACCACCGTAACTTTTGCGGGGTTTGCACAAGAGTCGCCTAAAGAAGAAGATTTTTATAAAATCATTACGCTCCCCGTTCCGGAGGGAATCTTATTGGAGATAGGTGGCGTTACCACCACACCTAACGGTTCATTGGCTGTTTCGACACGCCGTGGCGACATCTGGGTAATTGAAAATCCAACCAGCCGCCAACCTTATTTTAGAAAGTTTGCTTCGGGTTTACACGAAGTCCTCGGCTTAGTTTATCAAAATGGTTCATTCTACTGTGCACAACGGGGAGAATTAACCAAATTGACCGATACCAATGGCGATGGCAAAGCCGATCAATACGAAACAATTCATGCCTGGCCTATTTCAGGACATTACCATGAATACTCCTTCGGTCCCAAAATTGCGCCAGACGGATCCTTCTTTGTGAGCGGTAATGTCGCGTTTGGTAATGAGGAATGGTGGAGAGGCGAATCCAGAGTTCCGACCCGTGGATGGATCTTCAGAATTTCCCCAGAAGGAAACCTTACACCTTTTGCAACAGGTATGCGCTCACCAGCTGGGTTGGGTATGATTGACGGGGATTTATTTTACACCGACAACCAAGGAGACTGGATGGGTTCAGGTGGTGTCTGGCACGTCAAGGAAGGATCTTTCACCGGACATCCCGCCGGATTGAAATGGGCCAAGGGGTCTCCCGTTAAATTTACTGAGGCTGACTTCTTTAAATACCGGGATAACCGCCAAGTGAAACGCGCCAATGGCACCTATATCAAACCTGAAAATGTGGTAGATGAAAAGCCTGAGTTTTTGTACGAATTGAAAGACAAACTTCCGGGTCTTCAAACCCCGGCTGTCTGGCTTCCTCATGGCATCTTGGGAATTTCCAATTCCGAAATTTTAAAAGATGAAACACAAGGCGATTTTGGACCCTTCGCCGGGCAATTGTTTGTAGGCGACCAAGGGCAATCCAAAATCATGCGGGTCTTTTTAGAAAAAATTAATGGCGAATACCAAGGAGCCGCGTTTGATTTCAGAGCTGGCTTCCAATCAGGTGTTTTGCGTATGGCCTTTGCCAAAGATGGCTCCTTATTTGTAGGTGAAACCAACCGCGGTTGGGGATCCGCTGGAGATGCCAATCAAGGCTTGCAACGTTTGGTTTGGAATGGAAAATTACCCTTCGAAATGTTGGCAGTACGAGCTATGCCGGATGGTTTTGAAGTGGAATTCACGATGCCCATTGACCCAGCCTCGGCGGAGAAACTAGAGAATTACGAGGTAAACAGCTTTCTATACAAGCACTTCCCGGTGTATGGCTCGCCACCCGTAAATCGTGAAACCTTGAAAGTCCGGGGCGTTCAAGTTTCTGCTGATCGTAAAAAGGTTCGTTTGGTGATCGATGGCCTTCGTCCGTATTACATCCATGAATTAAACTTGGAGGGGATTCGCTCCGCCGAAAATTCTTGGTCGTTGATTCACCCCACTGCCTATTATACCTTAAATGCCATTCCGTCGGGTGAGAAATTACCCTCTAGTGCCTTAAAAGGACAAATCAGCAAACCTGTCACGGCCTCGAAATCGGCAGTCGCCGCGGCCAAACCTCTTGTTTCACCGGATGGAAAAGGAAAACCCGGTGCTACTCCGGCCGTGGCTAGTGCCTCAACAGCACCTACCTGGGCTGAAATTCGGCCTTTGATGCAAAAACACACATGTTTAGCCTGCCATGCACCAGATAAAAAAGTGGTAGGACCGGCCTTCAAAGAGGTTGCGAAACGCAAATACTCCAATGAAAAGATTGTCGATCTCATCTACAATCCCCAGCCTCAAAACTGGCCCGATTACGCCACTCCGATGGCTCCGATGCCGCAGGTTCCACGACCTGACGCCTTAAAAATGGCTGCCTATATCAATAGCTTACGATAAAATGAAAGCCGCTCGACATGTCGAGCGGCTCTTTTTCTATGAAAAGATCTTTTTTTCTCCTCGGTTTACTTCTTCTTGTATACCTCTTGAACCTCCGCCTGGACGTCATGGAAGTTGACGCCGCTCAGTATGCCTCCATCGCGCGTGAAATGTGGGAAACTGGCAGCTACCTCGAGGTGTACCATCGAGGACAAGATTATTTGGATAAACCTCCCCTCCTATTTTGGCTGTCAAGTGCCATGTTTCATCTCACAGGCCCAACCAATGTAGGATATAAACTACCTGCTTTGCTCGCCCTCCTACTCGGACTCTGGGCAACCTATCAGTTCACTAAAATTTGGTATTCCGAAAAGATCGCACGCTGGGCTACTTGGATGACAGGGACCTGCCAGGCATATCTTTTGATGACCAATGACATCCGGACCGATGGGCTTCTAACAGGCTTTTTAATGGTGGCCTTTTGGCAAATTTCCCGGTATCTGAAATACCAAGCCACCTCTGGACTTATCTGGGCCGCCGTGGCCGTTGGCATGGGAATGCTGGCCAAAGGACCCATTGCCCTCATCCTCTTTGGAGCAGGTGTGGGAACCCATTTACTGATGTCCCGAGATTGGAGGAATCTTTTTCATCTCCAGTGGATTCCTTTCTTAGCCTTGGTAGGACTTTTGTTAATCCCCATGTGTTATGGACTATATCACCAATTCGATCTACATCCAGAGAAAGAAGTGTACGGACTGAAGGGTCCATCCGGACTTCGTTTCTTTTTCTGGACCCAAAGTTTTGGCCGGATTACAGGCGAAATCTACTGGGAAAATGACACGTCCTTTTTCTACTTCTTCCATACCATCCTGTGGGATTTTCAACCTTGGGTCTTTCTATTCATCCCGGCCCTCTTTACTCGACTCTCTTCTGTTCGAAAAGGATCCGAGTGGATTACAATAGGTGCTTTTCTGTTAGGATTCCTTGCTCTTAGTACGTCACGGTATAAACTACCTCATTACATTTTTCCTCTTTTGCCTTTGGCAAGTATTTTGACGGCCGCCTTCCTGAATTCCATTCCGGATCGAACCCAATGGATGCGTGGCCTCGGAAGCGTGTATCACGTCCTTTTTATTTTGTTGTTAATCAGTTGTTATTTCTTTTTCAAACCAATCACATGGCTTATCCCAGTCGGAATAGTGGCTGGTTGGGCATTGTTTAGTTGGTGGTTATACAGCGGAAAATTTTCAAAAGAAACATGGCTGCAGTCGGTTGGCTTTGCCAGCGTATTTTTTGGACTGATGATGAGTTTATACATTTATCCCTCTGTTCTTCCCTACCAATCCGAAACGCAGGTAGGAAAAGAAATCAAGAAAGGCCAATGGCCCTCCAATTTTGGTACGTTGGGATTGATTGGGCATAGCCTCGATTTCTATGCCCAACGAATTATTCCCCAACACACCTCCGAGGAAATACTCACGCTACCTGAGCACTACCACTTGTATGTAGACCAGGGCGGATTAGAAGCCATCACCCGCCGACATCGCACCTATACGATTCGAGCGACGTACGATGATTACCATGTGACCGCGTTGACCTTGCCCTTTTTGATGGCCACTACCCGCAAAACGCGTGTTCAGCCTACTTATGTGATTTCGTTAGGTCCCGCCACCAACGCTCCGTCGGACGTGGCGAAATGAGGGAGAAAAAAGAACCGGGTAGTGGTGTGTAAATCGGGAAGTCAGGATCGGAGGAAAACAAGGTTTCGATGGATTCATCCCAATCGTGCAAAGCCAGCTTAAATTTTCCCCAGTGAACTGGAATAATGGCTTGGGCTTGCAATTCGTGAACAGCCTGGGGTATGTCCTGTGGGAAAATATGGATAGGTCGCCAATACGTATGATATTGACCACATTCAATGATGGCCAGATCGAACGGCCCGTATAGGTCTCCGATTTCCTTGAAATGCTTTCCATACCCAGAATCTCCCCCTAAAAAAATCCGGAAATCATCGACTTGAAGGACATACGACGCCCACAAGGTATTATTTCGGATCCAACCTCTTCCAGAGAAATGGCGAGCGGGGGTGGCAGTCAATCGAATATTGGGGGCTAAATCGACCCCCTCGTGCCAATCCAATTCCTGAATTTGCGATTCGCTATATCCCCAATAAACCAGATGTTCTCCCACACCTAATGGGGCAATCACATGTTTTACTTTAGGGAATAATCCTCGAACCGACTCAAAATCCAAGTGATCGTAATGGTCATGGGATAGAATCAAATAATCAATTTCCGGGAAATCGGCCACCGTGTAGGCATCTGCCCCCTCGAAAGCTGGAACTCCGAAGGAGAAAGGAGAAGCATGCCCCGATAGCACGGGATCCATCAACCATGTTTTTCCTCCTAATTTGAAAAAATAACCTGAATGACCCAACCAAACCCAAGATCCCTCGGGCAAAGCATCTAAATTTTCCTTCTTGGAAGGGATCGCTCCAGGTGGCTTGGGTGCGGTACTTTTAGGGAAGATATATTCTTTCATCAGCCCCCAGGCCGAGAAAGAAGAATCGAATGTGGGTGTGTATTCGGCATTGACAAAAGCGCCGTCCTGAAACTGAGGCGAGGCTTGCATTTTCGCCCAACGTGCTGGTGCAAATGACCGTTTTCCTAAAATGGGCCAAAGGTACCAACCTACCCAAATGAGAGCCCCTAAAACCAGTAAACCTACTATTTTGTATATCATGGTTAGTAAACTTGAAAAGGAAGATGAAAATTCAATCCTCCTTTTCTAAAATGAACAAAGGTGAATTCCAAGGCTCAGCGGAATTCTTCCGTGATCAATCTATATTTTTACCATACACCCCCGACAGGAAGGTAGCAATTGACGTCGGATTTCTACCCAAAAACGAGGCTAAATCACTGATTTCCACCTCCAACTCCCCTTCGGCCTGAGCGATAGCAAAGCCCGAAAAAATAGCAATGGCCTCGGGTGGCAAACCAGCAGAGGCTAGCACCGAGCGGTACTCTTCTGCGGTGGGTGAAATATACTGGATGGATTTCCCAGAAAGCTCGGATAGGATACCGGCTACTTCGGGATAATCAAACGAGGAAGGATTAGAAAACTCATACGTTTTTCCGGCATGGCCATCCTCTAGAAGCACCTGAGCGGTGGCCTCGGCTAATTCGGACCGCAGAACCACCGATGCGCGGCCGTTTCCAGCGGGTAAATAAATGACATTCCTTTCCAACACTTGATCGCCGATAAAACCGGGAATAAAGTCCATATACAGGTTATTCTTGAGAATGGTGTAGGGTATGTCACTTTCTTTTATCCATTGCTCGGTTTTTATGTGCGACTCCGCCACAATCCACAAAGGAGAATTCTCCGATTCCGACTTCCTAGCAAAACTGGTGTAGTAGATATGTCCAACACCAGTTGCTCGGGCGGCCCATACGACATTTTGATGCTGTTTGACCCGATTTGCTACCTCACTACTTGAAATAAACATCAAACGATCGATCCCTTGCATGGCCAAGCGAAGTGAATCAGAGGAGTCATAATCTCCGATGGCCACTTCCATACCCCGCGATTGAAACTCGTTGGCCTGCTCTGGCTTACGGACCAAAACACGGAGTTGGGAATGCTTAATCCCTTTTATCAAAAGAGATTGGATAATCCCCTCCCCTAAGGACCCTGTTGCACCTGTCACTAAAAATTTGTCTTCTGTCATAACCTTTTTTTATATTTGTTACACAAAGTAACTATCTTTACTTTTAAAAAGTAACTAGCAACTAAAAGGTAACAAGTAAAATACCAGGAACATGATGGTAACTAAAGCCCAGAATTTTTGTCCGGTTACGACTTTATTGGAATTGATCGGGGGTAAATGGAAGCCGGTCATTTTGTATTGTCTTCGGCAAGATACCCGACGATTTGGGGAGATAGCGGTTCGAATTCCGTCGATTTCAAGAAAAGTGTTGACGGATCAACTGAGGGAATTGGAGGAGGCGGGATTAATCAAGCGGGAGGCATTTAAAGAAATACCTCCTCGCGTAGAATATTCATTGACCGACCTAGGAAGAAGCCTTGCTCCGATCTTGGATGCCATGGAAAAATGGGGAACTGATTACATGAAAAAATCAGCGGCTACTTAGTTTTTCTTGGATTGAAGCCCAGCTTGCTCAGAAACCATAAGCAGACCAATAAAACCAATCACAAAGCCGATTAACTGCGCGACTAACCAGTATACGTTGTTGGGATAAATACTAATTCCGGCCGGAACAGTGACCTTACTTTTTTTATCTCCGTCATCCAATAAAGTCTCTCGGAGTTTGAGCAGAACGTTCGTCCGTTCCAAAGCCGAGGCATTTCGGGAGGCTTGCAGTTCTTTTTGACTTGCTACTAGATTTCGATACCAAAAAGAGATATCTTCATCGGGTGTTTGCCAAAAGATAGAGGTATAACCTGTCGTTAATCCGTGCTTTTCTACGTAATGTAAGGCAGTCGTTAATTCTTCGGAAGCTAAATCAATGGTATTGGCGTCGGCTGCTCGTTTTAAATACCCCGTCACCTGCTGCTTAAAGCGCAACGAGTGGTAGGCACGACCTGCAAACACAGCACAACCAAGGGCCATCAATAAAATACCGAGGGATAACTTTTTCATATAGGGTTTGATTTGAGGTAGAAAGGTTACTTTTTCTTGCTGATCAACTGCGCAATTACGACAGCCGGATACAAAATACCAAATGAGGATAGAAAAACCGACAATTGTTTTCCAATCATTTCAGCGGCATGAAGCTCTCCAAATCCAACCGTTGTGACAGACACCATACTGTAGTACATAAATATGGCAAAGTCTTCGTCGGTTTGAGATAGCGCAACTTCGCCTAGTAGTACAGGTTGAATGAATTGACTCAAAAATAAGAGAAACAGCGCTCCGTAGATACTAACCAACAAATACACATTTATTCCGCCCACAATGCGGTAAAAGTTGATTTCCTTGTCTTTAAAGAGCAACCGGAGATTGAGAATAACCAAAATGACGGTGTAAACCAAGGCAATAACCAATTCGGCGATGTAAAATTGATCCCATCCCATCCAGAACCTTCCTAGCTTTAACAAAACATATCCCCAAAACAGAACATGTAGTATCCAGCTCCAGGCTAATCCTTTTCCAGAAAACAAACCAGAAAAAAACAAGATCAATAGCGCGACATTGACAAGCACATACGAATTGTCCACATAGCTAACGACAATGGGCAGGAAAAAGACGGTTACAAATAGAATGAGGAAAAGAACCAAAAAACCAACGTCTTCCAGCCAAACCTGGGAGATCAGATGCCATTTTGGTTTCTTTTCCATCTTGTTATCTTTTAAATTCGGGCCAATGCGACCCGAATGACTTCTTCCTCTATCGTCATTTCCTGGGCGTTGTTCAGCAGTTCTGTGAACTGCAAAGACGTTGCCTGCACTTCTTCTTGAATATATCCAGAGAAAGCTTGTATGGCCAATTTCAGATCTTCGTTGGCTTGGGAATCAATTTGAATTGAGATTTTATCGGTCACATCAAAACCTAAATCTTTCCGTAAGTTTTGAATGCGGTTGACTACCTCACGGGCGATACCCTCTTGTCGAAGAGCCTCGGTGAGCGTGATATCCAACGCCACGGTAATACCGCCCTCTTGTGCGGTTAAATACCCGGGGAGGTCTTCGGTCAGAATTTCAACATCGCCCAGTGCCAGTTCATATCCTTGCCATTCGAGCTGACCGTCCCGTTCAAGTTGGCTTAACGCTTCGGGTGTAAGCCCTTGAATGGCCGCGGCCACCTCTTTCATATTTTTCCCAAATTTTGGACCCAGGGCCTTGAAATTGGGCTTTACTTTTTTCGAAAGTACCCCAGACGCATCATCCAAATAGGTAACGGCTTTGATATTGACCTCCGACTTGATCAGTTCTTCCACTGCAGCGATTTGCTCACGTACTTTGGGCTGTAATATAGGAATCAATACCTGAGCTAACGGTTGGCGAACTTTCAGACGGTGGGTTTTCCGGATCGAATGTACAAGGGAGCTGATCCGCTGGGCCAGCATCATGGACTCCTCGCGCGAAACATCGATCCATTGGTCATCTACCGTAGGAAAGAGCGAAACATGCACTGAATTCCCCTCTGAGGCACCTGTTAGGTTGCGATACAACCAGTCGGCATAAAACGGAGCGATGGGTGACATCAACTGGGAGACCGTTTTCAAGCAATACGCCAGAGTCTCATAGGCCATTTGTTTGTCGGCGGTCATATCCCCTTTCCAGAAACGGCGACGGCCCAGCCGAACATACCAGTTGGAGAGTTCATCACACACAAAATCTTGGATGGCACGCCCTGCCTTGGTTGGTTCGTAGGCTTCAAACGAAGCATCTACTTCTTTGATTAGAGTCTGCAAACGAGATAAAATCCACAAATCAAGCTCCGTGGCTGCCTCGAGATTGAGTTTACCGGTTGGAGTAAATTGATCGAGATTGGCATACAGAGCGAAGAAATTGTACGTATTGGTCAAGGTTCCGAAGAACTTATTTCGAACTTCTGTGATACCGGCCAGGTCAAAGCGAAGGTTATCCCAAGGCTGCGCATTGGTGATCATATACCAGCGCGTCGGGTCGGCACCATAGGTTTTTAGAGTATCAAACGGATCGATGGCATTTCCGAGTCGTGTGGGCAATTTATTTCCAATTTTGTGTATGACTAAGCCCCTGGAGACGACAATTTTTAAAGCCACCGAGTCAAATAAAAAAAACGGCAATGGCATGAAGTGTGAAGAACCAACCCCGGGTTTGGTCCACCCCTTCCGAAATGAAGTCAGCGGGGAAAGATTGCTGGAAGGTGGATTCTTTTTCGAACGGATAGTGCCATTGGGCATACGGCATGGCGCCCGAGTCGAACCACACATCAATGAGGTCTGTCTCGCGAACGAGTACTTCCCCGGAGTCCGAAACCAAGTAGATTTGATCGACGTAGGGGCGGTGAAGATCAAAGGTAGCTGAATCTTTAGCGGCTAAGAAATCTACGTTTGCTTGGCGTTGTTCGGGTGTCAGAGCCTCCGATGCGATGGCTTTTTCCGCCTCGGCTACGAGTTCTTGAATGGAACCGATGCAAATCTCATCCCCTTTTTCATTACGCCAAATGGGGAGCGGAGTACCCCAATACCGAGAGCGAGAGAGATTCCAGTCCACTAGGTTTTCCAACCAATTTCCAAAACGGCCGGTACCGGTCGATTCGGGTTTCCATTGGATGGTTTTATTCAAGGCCACCAATTTATCTTTCATAGCTGTGGTCCGAATAAACCAGCTATCGAGAGGATAATAGAGAACAGGCTTGTCGGTTCGCCAGCAATGAGGATACGAGTGATCGTAGCGTTGTACCTGGAACGCCCGATTTTCGGTTTTCAACTTGATAGCAATTCGTTCATCCACCGAAAGGTATTTTTCACGACCTTGTTTTAGACGTTCGGTTTCTTTTTCTTCCTCGGTCAAATAGGCCTCTTTTACGTATTCACCCGCGAAGTCGGTCACCTCGGCCACAAAACGGCCGCGACGATCCACAAGGGGCATTTCTTTCCCTTGGTCGTCTTTTACTAGAAGGGCGGGAATATTATTTTGTTGGGCGACCCGGAAGTCATCAGCCCCAAAAGTTGGGGCCGTGTGCACGATTCCTGTACCGTCCTCAGTGGTCACGAAATCACCTAAAATCACCCGGAAAGCAGGTTGATCTGGCTTCACGTATGGCATCAATTGGTCGTAGGTGATGCCTGCCAGTTGATCTCCTGTGCAAGTGAGTAATACTTTCCACGGGAGTACCTTCTTATCGGAGGTGGCATAACCGTCAAAATCCCCCTCTTTCCCTTTTTCGGAGAAATACTTACCCATGAGGTCTTCGGCCAAGATGACGTATTGAGGAAGATGGGTGTAGGGATTGAACGTTTTGACGAGTGCGTAGGAAATATTTTTACCCACCGTCAGGGCGGTATTGGAAGGAAGTGTCCAGGGGGTGGTGGTCCAGGCTAAAAAGAAAAGTTCAGCGGAAGGATCCGTCGTGGCATCAAACAAAAACTGCGAAGCAGCCGAAGGGATGACCTTAAACTGGGCCACCATGGACGTATCTTTGACATCCCGGTAGCAACCCGGCTGATTGAGCTCATGCGAGGAAAGGCCCGTTCCAGCAGCCGGGGAATACGGCTGGATGGTGTACCCTTTGTACAGAAGGTCTTTTTCATAGAGTTTTTTGAGGAGCGACCAAATGGACTCCATGTACTCGTTTTTATAGGTAATGTAGGGATCGTCGAGGTCCACCCAATACCCCATTTTCTCGGTCAGGTCATTCCATTGATCGGTAAACCGCATGACGGTCTCCCGACATTTTTGATTGTATTCGGCCACTGAGATCTTGGTCCCGATGTCTTCTTTGGTGATGCCCAGCTCCTTCTCGACTTGGAGTTCAATGGGCAACCCGTGGGTATCCCAGCCTCCTTTGCGATGAACCTGGTACCCTTTCAAGGTTTTGTATCGGCAGAAAATATCCTTGATCGTCCGGGCCATTACGTGGTGAATACCCGGAGTCCCGTTGGCGGATGGAGGGCCTTCATAAAAGGTAAACGTAGGGTTTCCAGCGCGCACCTCAATCGATTTTTCAAATATGCCCTCTTGTTTCCAAAACGATAGAATTTCGTCCGCAACTTCTGCGTAATGAACTGACTTATACTCTGGATATTTCATGTAAATAGACCGATGTTCCGGTGGATCTTATAATTTCTATGCAAATATAGGAATAAGACGGGCTAGAATGAATGTGGATTGTGAATTAAGAGAAAGGAAGTAGGGCTGAGGAGAAATCTATGAATTATGAATCAATGTCGTTTAGTTAAGGAATTTTACCTAGCTGCTTTAATCCAGCACCAACGGTGCTTAATCAATAACCTAGCCTGCTAAGGCTAGGGAAATGGCACAAACCCTAGCAAAAAAAGGCCTGAAGGGCCGTAATCATGGGCTACTTCATGGAAGAGTCCACTAACTAAACGACATTGAATTATGAATTATGAATTGATACTACCTAAAAACTATTGACCGTTTGGTACCTTTTCCTTTGGGGGAAATCTCTTTGTAGCCGTCGGTGCGGCCTGCTACTGGGTTGCAAGGTTTTAATACTTGACAGGCCGCACCCACGGAGAAACGGGTTGGGGAATTCCTAGGCTACAAATAGGTTGCCCCGCTGGGGCAAGGGTATCAAATGTTCTCGGATTTGGTTGCTCAGGCAATTATCCTGGGCCGTATCGCAAAACGTAACGGAACTTAATGACGAATGGACCTGGGTGTCTTGTGGGTTGATTCCCTGTTCCGTAGCCTGAATAGGCCAGGTTGTGTAGAACGCAATAAGTTTGAATAATTATGAATTCATTATTCATAATTATTCACCTCTTCCCCTCAAAACCTCTTACAGCCCAAATTGTGCCGAAATCTCCAGCATTCGATCAATGGGTTTGCGGGCGGCGGACAGGATGGATTCGGGTAGCACGATTTCAGGACTCTCATCCCGTAAACAGAGGTATAGTTTCTCTAATGTGTTCAATTTCATGTGAGGACAATCCGAACAAGCTTGGCACGCGTGGCCGTTCCGCACTGTCGGGGCGATCATAAAACGTTTGTTTGGACTGGCCTTCCGCATTTGATGCAAAATACCAGACTCTGTGGCCACAATGAATTCCTCCGCCGGATGATTGATGGTGTATTTTAATAAACCGGTGGTCGACCCAATATAATCCGCCTCGGCCAAGACAGCCTCCTCACTTTCTGGATGGGCGATGACAACAGCCATAGGGTGCGCCAATTTCATTTCGCGAATCATCTCCCCCGAGAAAGTCTCGTGTACCATGCAAGCACCATCCCATAAAATCATGTTTCGGCCAGTAACCCGATTGATGTAGGCTCCCAAATTTTTGTCTGGAGCAAAAATTATAGGCTGATCCTTAGGTACACTCTCCACGATTTTAATGGCATTGGTACTGGTACAGACAATATCAGTCAGGGTCTTTAATTCGGCCGAGCAATTTACATAGGAAATGACCAATGCCTCGGGATGTTGATCTTTGAAAGCCTGAAACAAATCGGCGGGTGCGGATTCTTCCAACGAACACCCCGCATTCAAATCCGGTAAAATGACTTTCTTTTGGGGTGACAAAATTTTGGCCGTTTCAGCCATAAACTTCACTCCCGCAAAGGCAATGATATCAGCATTGGTTTTGGCTGCTTGCTGAGATAATCCCAAACTATCTCCAATATAATCGGCTACATCTTGAATATCCCCCGTTTGATAATAATGTGCCAGAATCACGGCATTTTTTTCTTTTTTCAATCGGTTGATTTCAGTTACGAAATCCACTTGCGAAGCCACTTCTACCATAGTTGTCGACAGTTTTTTGACGTGTTGGATGGCCACAAAGTTCGATAGAATTCCTGACAATTCGAAACTCCACGGAACAGTTTAGGCCAGATCTTGGTATTGTATGCATACCTTTGTACTTACCTCAACTTAAATCCTATGCGTTTTATTTCTGGGTTACTTTTGGCTACCTCCCTTTTTTGGGTTTCTTGTCAAGATTCCGTTTCGATTCAAGACTTCACCTCTCCTGATCAGCAATGGGGAGCGCTGTACTCCGATATTCAAAATTCAGGTCTCTATCCCGACCCACGTATATTTTTTCGATCTTCTCCCAACGGCGCCCCGTCTGAAATCCTAGCGTTGTATGAGAAAGAAAAATCGAGCTCTGGGTTTTCGTTGGAAACCTTCATTTCCACGCACTTCACCGCCCCGACGTTCCCCACGCCTATCCCACGTAAAGAGACTGACTCGCTCGCCGCGTATATCCCTCGTTTGTTCCAACAGCTCGAAAATCAGCCCCGGACGGATCGAACAGGCACCCTGATGACCCTCCGAAAAAAATATGTGGGGTATGCTGAGGAATGGCGCTACCAGGACGCTCCTTTCCTGCAAGCTGCTTTTTGGCAGATGGGAAAAGACAGTTTGGCCGAATTTACGGCAGTAAATGCCGCCCAGTTAATTCATGATTTCGGTTATGTCCCGTTTGTCAATCGACCTTACGGCTTGGATCGCACCTCGTTGCCATTTTTTGCGGTTTTGGTTGAATCGTTGGCTGAAAAAAAGAAGGATGCTCAGGTATACGTCAAGGCGCTTCCGCAACTTCAAAAAGAATACCAACGCTGGATGGCCGTCCAGGATGGCGATCGCGTGAAGGCACAAAATTTGGCCAGAAAAGAAAACAAACCAGTGTATGAGACCGTCGTTTTTCGGGGTAAAGACCAATCGCTGAATCGATTCTTTACCGATTATGCTCGTCCCAGACCCGAATTTTATGGCGCCGATATGGCCCGAGCGCAAGGAGAAGTTAAAGTTTGGAAACAAATTGCCGCAGCCGAACAGTCGGGTTGGGTAGACACCGACCGCTGGCTTCGACAAGGCTCTTGGGCAACGACTCAAGCCATTCCGGTCGACTTGAACGCCTGTCTTTATCAACTCGAATGTGTTCTGGCCAAGGCCTATGATGCAACCGATCAACCAACGTATGCCACCAGCATGCGGAATTTAGCCCAGGCTCGCAAAGAACTCATGCAAAAAACATTGTGGAACGAGCGAAGTGGTGTGTACCAAGATTATTTTTGGGATACCCAGTCATTTTCTAAACATACGTCTTTGGCGGGTGGATATGCGCTGTGGGCCGGTATTGCCTCCGAGGCGCAAGCGAAGCGCATGGCCACGCAATGGAAAAGTCTGGTGATCGACTTCCCTCTTCAACCCACCACGATTCGTTTATTGGCGCAATCGGCATGGATCACCATTCAAGGGTTTCATCGCTACGGAATGACGGAAGAGGCACAGCGGTGGTCTGATCAAATCCGACGGCTGATCGATCAATCGTGGAATGAAATCCCGATGGAGGATCAAGCCGTCGTGGGGGCGATTTATATTTCGTTGGGCCGGTAAATCAAGCCACTTTCTATCTTTTTTTACGTCGGCTGGATTTAGTCGACGTTTTTTTGGGTCTAGCCGGTTTCGAGCGGCGCGTATCTCGTCTTCCTCCTCCGTGCCCTCCACGCCGAGCATGGGAAGATCGGCTGGCATCGGCGAGCACCAAGTCGATACTTCGGCTGGCTAAATCGGCTTGTTTGACTTTCACCTGAATGGCATCCCCAAAGGTGTATATTTTACCCGTTGCTTGACCGATGATTCGGTAGTTCTCTTGGTCGAGGCTATAGTAGTCGTCCGATAAATCGGCCAGACGAATCATACCCTCGCAATTGGTGTCGTTCATTTCGACAAAGATCCCAAAGTCAGTCACCCCGGTAATGACTCCCGTGTACACGACATCCTCGTCTTGGTAGGTCATGTATTCAACTTGTTTGTACTTGATGGAGGCACGTTCGGCATCGGCGGCCATTTTTTCTCGCTCCGAACTATGTTTACATTGGGTTTCAATCTCCACTTTGCCTGGTACAGCATAGCCATGTAAGTAGCGATGCAATAACCGGTGGGCCATCATGTCGGGATACCGACGAATGGGCGAGGTAAAATGAGAATAATGGGCAAAAGCCAATCCAAAATGACCAATGGTTTGGGTCGAATATTTGGCTTTGGACATCGTTCGGATGGCCAGTGATTCCAAAACGTTTTGGATGGGTGTTCCTTCAATTTTTTGAACGAGCGCATTCAACGATTTCGAAAGCACGTCATTGGATTGTGTTTTAACGGTATAACCCAACTTTCCAGCGAAACGAGCGAAGATTTCGACTTTTTCAGGATTCGGTGGCTCGTGAATCCGGTATACCATGGTAGGGGCTTGTTCTCCCGCCTCTGCTTTTTTAGGGCGTTTGGATTTAGGAAGAAAATGTTGAAAGTATACAAACTCAGCCACCTGTTTGTTGGCCAAAAGCATGAATTCCTCGATCAGTTTATGCGCATCTTTCCGGACCTTCGTGTAGAGTCCGGTGGGGCGTCCTTGGTCGTCTAATCGGAATTTCACTTCCGGTGATTCAAAGTTAAACGCCCCTTTTTTAAATCGCTTTTCCCGTAAAATATGGGCAAAGGTATTGAGCTGTGTCAGCACCGGACCGTATTTTTCTTGGATCGCCTCATCCGAATAAACGCCCTCGATCACTTCTTGGGCTTCCTCGTAGGCAAATCGATGGTCGGAGTGGATGATGGCCCGTCCAAACCATTCGTCGATCACCTTGCCGGAGTCGTCCATGGTAAAGACGGCAGAAAAGACCAGTTTATCTTCGTGAGGCCGCAACGAACACAGATTATTGGAAAGCTTTTCGGGTAGCATCGGGATGGTCCGATCGACCAAATAGACGGACGTGGCGCGTCGAAAAGCCTCTTGTTCAATGATGGAATCTTCTTTGACGTAGTGGGTCACATCGGCGATATGGACGCCAACTTCAAAATGCCCATTTTCAAGGAGTTGAAAACTAATGGCATCGTCAAAGTCTTTGGCGTCATGCGGGTCGATGGTGAAAGTAAGGACCGACCGGAAGTCGCGTCGGCGCTGAATTTCTTCCTCCGAAATGTGTTCAGAAATGGCTTGAGCGGCTGCCTCCACCTCTTCCGGAAAACGGATGGGCAATCCGAATTCAGCCAGAATGGCGTGCATTTCGGCATCATTTTGCCCCTTTTTTCCCAAGATATCTACTACCCTTCCGGAAGCTTGTTTGGGTCCTTCAGGAAACGTCAGTACTTCCACCAAGGCGATGTCGTCAGGTTCAACACCGGCTAAGTTCCCTTTGGCAATGAAGATTTCTTGGTGAATGGTTCGGCTATCGGAACGAAAGAGACCGTAGTTAGGAAAAACTTTCACACGACCCACCAAGGTTTGAGGGGCACGTTCAAGAATTCGAATCACACGCCCCTCGGGATTGTCGCCTCCACGCCGCTTGCGATTGGGAATAATTTTTACCTCGACGGTATCTCCATGCCAAGCTTCGTGGAGATCGTCGGCTTCAATGTAAATATCGGGTTGTCCTTCTTCATGACGAATGAAGGCAAAGCGGGGATTCACAAAATCGACCCGCCCAATCACAAGGTCATTGGAAGGGGTGGGTTGGAGGTTGGCGGCGTATCTACCACGGCCTACCTCGCGTAATTTTCCTTTTTCCTCTAATTCTTCGATAATGAGTTGAACAAAAAGGACATCTTGTTCGTCATATATTGAAAAGGCGTTAAGAAAATCGTTGAGGGTAAGAGGTCGAGGAGTAGGCTGAGCAAAAAAATGGAATATATCGTCTCGTGTAACGTCGTTTTGGGACTTCTTTTTTTTGGATTTCATGTCTTACAGGAAAAATTTTTTAAAGGTAGCAATAAATCGCAGGGGCGGAGAGGAAGATTATCAGTAATTTAGCGATCTTTGCGCAATTTTACAAATTACCTAGCTATACTCGTTTGACAACGACCTAACCTATAATAAAAGTTCAATCCATGCCATTGACCCGTTGGCTGATTATACTACTTACACTCTTTTACTACCCTAGCACCGCGCAAGGAGACCGTGTGTATGGGATTCGACAAACCTCGAGCCCCATCAAGGTAGATGGTATTTTAGATGAATTGATGTGGGAATCCGCACAGATTGCCACCGATTTCTCATTAACTCGACCGTATGATACGGCTCAAGCAACCTATCAAACGGAAGTTCGTCTTTTGTTCGACCAGCAATTTGTCTATGTGGCGGCCAAAATTTATCAGAAACGAGAGACCTACACCATTTCATCGTACCGTCGAGACTTTGAAGGCGGCACGAGTGACGTTTTTACCATCAATTTTGATACATACAAAGATCGCCTTAATGGATTTCAGTTCGGGGTCTCCCCTCTCAATGTCCAACGCGAGGGGCTCATTTTTAATGGACAGGATATTGATTATTCCTGGGACAATCGTTGGTTCTCACAGGTTAAAAACTACGACGAGTATTGGACGTTGGAATTTGCCATTCCATTCAAAACACTACGGTACAAGGTCAACCCAGGAGATAATAGTTGGCATGTTAATTTTGGACGAAATTTCATGCTCACCAATGAAATATCCAATTGGTCGAAAGTTCCTAGGAATTTCAGGTCTCACAATTTAGGTTTTGCAGGACGACTTGAATGGGTGGATGCCCCCCCTAACCCATCGACTAATATAGCCCTCATTCCCTATGTATCGGGGGGAATTCAACGGGATTTCCCGAGGAGTGCCGAAGACCTAAAAGCCTTTAATCCAACCACCCAAACATCGTCGGGTATAGGATTTGATGCCAAAGTGGCCGTTACCCCAGCCTTGAATTTGGACATAACAGTCAACCCCGATTTCTCGCAAGTAGAAGTTGATCAGCAACAAACCAATCTTTCTCGATTTGAGCTATTTTTCCCGGAACGAAGGCAATTCTTCATCGAAAACGCCGATCTTTTCGGAGGTTTTGGCTTTCCTAGTACACGCCCTTTCTTCTCTCGTCGCATTGGATTAGCCCGAAATCCCAGAACGGGACTCGTTCAACAAGTACCCATTACGGCTGGACTTCGACTCAGTGGAAAACTCAACGACGACTGGCGCATCGGCATATTGAATATGCAAACGCGTAAAACACAGGTCGGTGAGGACATCTTACCAGCATCCAATTATTCATTGGTTACCCTCCAAAAGAAAATCTGGACGCGGTCTGCCTTGTCAGGATTTGTGGTAAATAAGGAAACCTTTACTGAGGCTCTAGATCCCAATCGACGAAATGACTTCAACCGATTCAATCGGGTTGGTGGATTGGAATTCAACTTTTTTACTCCCGATAACCGCTGGGAAGCTGAATCGTATGCGCATTTTTCTTCTTCCCCAAATCAAGGGGCAGATGCCACCAGCCTTGGCCAATACATCGGCTACCACCATCCAAACATTGACCTAAACTTAGGTGTAAATCGTGTCGGCCGAGATTTTGTTGCAGAAACCGGATTTGTGCCGCGAACCGGGGTGATTTCGGTATTTCGGCCAGCTTCTCTGATTCTAAATCCAAAGAATGAAAAAATAGCCAAGCGCATCAACGCCTATGGAATAGGAACGGATGGCCAAGACACCTATGATTTACAAGGTAAATTATTGGATCGGGAAACGGGTATTTTTGCCTACATCACATCGCCTACCCGATCTGAGTTTTCCGTTGGATATTTCAAAGGATATACCTATTTGTTCTACCCCTTTGACCCAACCAATGCGCAAGACAATCCAGATCCTCTTTTTTCTCGAGATGTGGTCCCCTTACCAGTAGGAGGATACCATTATGAAGCTTTTTTCTTGAATTTAGAAACAGGCGCTCGTAAGAATTTACAAGGAATGATTGATTGGTTTATTGGTGATTATTTCAATGGCAAAGGAACCGGACTGAAAGGTCGGTTGACGTATCGACTTCAACCCCTTGGTACCATTTCCTTGGATGCTAATTTTACGGCCATCGATCTACCAAAACCTTACAATAGCATTCGGTATTGGTTGGTAGGCCCGCGGGCAGAATTGGCTTTCTCCCGGTCGGTATTTTTCAGTACCTTTTTTCAATACAATACCCAGACCAATAATACAAATATCAACACTCGGCTTCAGTGGCGTTTTAAGCCGGTTAGTGATTTGTTTGTGGTGTATACCGACAATTATTTTGCGGAGTCGGTACGTCACTTCCAAATCCCGGCCTGGACACCAAAAAGCCGGGCTTTGGTCGTGAAGTTTACGTATTGGTTGAATATGTGATAGGTTTAATATAAAAAAGGTTTCCCTCCAGCCATCACCTCCTGCTTTTTAGGATCAAATGTCACACGTTGCCCAGTTCGATAGGCAGCAGTGGCCATGATGGTCGCAATGGAATGCTGGTATCCTGCTTCGATGGGTGCGTTGGGAGTTTTCCGAGAGCGCACACACTCCATCCAATTTCGAACATGCTCAAATGTAAGTACGTCTCCACCTGTATTCGCACTTGTTTCTACTTTGGCCCCTTGTAATATTCGTTTAGTCAGCAAATTCGGCTTCATGTTCATTTCCTTCGCCTCCCATTCAACCATCCCACCGGTGGGACTGATTTCATTGGTGTCTAGGTTGATCATCCCTGCATTCGAATAATACAATTCCTTGGTTCCGCCTGCACTGTTGGAAAAACGGGAGGTAAATTGAACTTGAAAACCCGTTGAAGGATCATCTTGAGGGCCATAATCAAATACCACAGTCAAGGTATCTGGATTGGTCCGGCCGTCTTTCCATTGGTAAATTCCCCCATTGGCGACTGCACTACGAGGGTGCTCAAGTCCTGAAAACCAATGGACGGTATCGATTTGGTGACTCATCCACTGGCCTGGGATTCCGGAAGAGTACGGCCAAAACAAGCGGTATTCTAAATATTTTCGAGGATCGAAAGCTACTTTGGGTCGATTCAAAAGATAACGTGCCCAATCAACATCTGCCTCTCGACAGTCCGCCACTAGAGCAGGTCGACGCCAACGTCCGGGCTGATTCACGTTCCACATCAATTCCACCATCACAATCGGTCCAAATTCACCAGAACGAATGAATTCATTGGCCGCATGGTAGTTGGCCCCGCTACGGCGTTGGGAGCCAATCTGAACTATTTTCCCTGATTTTTTAACCGCCGCCAGTACCGCCCGGTTGTCCAACATGGTTTCAGCCAACGGCTTTTCGGTGTACGCGTCGCAACCCGCTTGAACAGCCTCGATCGTATGAATGGCATGCTGGAAGTCAGCCGTACTTATGAAAACGGCATCTACGGACTTGGAAGCATAAAGTTCATCATTATTTCGAAACATTTGGACGTTCGTTCCGAGCGCTTTATCAATTCCAGCCTTCCCCTCCTCTCGGCGTCGTTTCCAAATATCGGAAACGGCCACCATTTCAAAGTTCATGGATTTACTCAATTCTTTGAAAGGAGGAATATGAGAAAAACGGAACCGATCCGAGTACCCAATGCAGCCAACCCGAACCCGGTCATTGGCTCCTAGGATTTTCCCATAACTGGATACAGAGAAGCCCGTGGCTACTCCAGCATAAATGGATTTTTTAATGAATTCGCGGCGAGTTGTCATAGGGGTTAGAGAGGTCTAATTTTGATATTTTTGTAATGCACCATGTCACCATGGTCTTGAAGTAAAAGTAATCCTTCGGCGGCTCCACCAAATCCTTCGTACTTCTGGTACTTTGACCGAGCCACTAAGGCGTGGTAAATGGCACTATTTCGTTCATACCGCACCACTAAGAAACCATTAAGCCAATGTTCCACGGTTTGGTCGGGATACACTCGAATGCGGCCTTGGTTCCATTCACCGATGGGTCTTTGGAAACGTTTTTCTACTTTTTTGGAGGGGATTAAATCATATAAACTGGCCAATGTCCGATTCCCTACCACGCCCATTTTAGCGTCTGGGTGGCGCTCATCATCAAGGACCTGGTATTCGAGTCCTATACCCGACTTTCCACCTGAGTCAAAAGCTTCGTTCACAAAATACTTAACACCTGAATTGGCTCCGGGAGTCAGCTTAAAGTCAAATACCAACTCAAAAGTCCCATATGCTTTTTTAGAAACGATGTCATTACCTGTTTCAGACCCGTCGGTCCCGGCAATTTGAATAGTACCCTCTTTTACTTGCCAACGGTTATTGGGTGCGGCTTGGCTATGTACACTTCGCCAATGGTTTAACGATTGTCCATCAAACAGGAGTTCAAAGCCTTGGTGTCTTTCTTGATCGGATAAATGGTTGGATAAAAGATTGATCACCGGAGTTTGATCTAGCGGACTTGGTTTGACCTGTTTGGTATTGATTTTAATATTTCGCCACCGGATTTCGGTTCCTGGTTGTTGATTTGCCCCAATCGAATGTACTTGAAGAGCAATAAATCCTGCAGGGGTTAGATCATCTACTAAATACGCAATGGGTTGGCCATTCACCCACGTTCGAAGGGTAGAGCCAATTGCCTCGATGCGGTACGTATTCCAACCATTTTTATTGAAGGCCGTTTTGGCGAGGGGATTTAGGTTGGGGATATACAACCAATCCCGGCGACCCTCGTCGTAAATTCCACCTGACCAGGCACGGTCAGAAGGATCGATTTCCATTTGATATCCATGTACTCGCCCATTTTGGTAGTCCGGCATGGAGAGGGAGCGAAATTGAATACCTGAATTCATCGACGGATCAACTTTTAGTTCCAATTCCAATACAAAGTCCCCGTACGTTTTTTCGGTCGCTAAAAAAGAGTTGGGTGTATTCGCCACAGTGGTCCCCACGATCTCCCCTTTTTCTACCCGATACTTGGCTTGGCCATTTAATTGTTTCCAGCCAGTCAAGTCCTTCCCGTTGAACAGCAATTCCCAACCCGCTTTTTGTTCTGCGGTGGTTAGTGTATTTTGAGCTTCTACTTGTAAAAGTGGCATTCCGGCCCACAAAATACCGAAGAGCTTCATCCAATTTCGCATATAATATGTTCAATTTAATCCATCAATATCACAAATCTATTCGATTTAATCTCGGAATACTACTTGTTTTTTAGCGAGTTATTGCACTATATTGACTACCTTTTCCTTAAGTTGGTTAATTTACTCTTGTTCCGATGGAGCCACAATTTTTAAAGATACCAGGACCTGCCAATCAATTGTTGCGTGTATTCAACCAGACATGTTCGTTTTTCCCAACACCTTGGCATTACCATCCTGAATACGAACTGGTGTGGGTTTTGTCGAGTACGGGTCAGCGATTCATAGGTCATCACGTTGGTCGATTTTCCCCGGGAGATGTCTGTTTGATTGGATCCAATTTGCCTCATTATTACCGCAACGATCCAGATTGGGAGGGCGAGGCTCATTCATTGGTCATCCATTTTCAGGAGTCGTGGATTGCGGCCATTCCGGGTTCCGAATCGATTCTACATTTATTAAGACGATCTGAGCGAGGGATTCATTTTGGCCCATCGGTGCTTCAGAGGATTCAACCTCAACTTGAGCGATTGATGGTCGTGGAAGGTCTGGATCGCACCCTGATCTTTATGGCTATCTTGGATACCTTGAGTAAAACAGAAGATCTTCAGTATTTAGCCAATACCGTGGTGGCAGTGCCCCGGTCGGATGAAGACCGGATGAATGCCGTATACCAGTGGATATTGCAAAACTACCGGCGGGATATACGGCTTCAAGACGCAGCACAACAATGTCATTTAACGGAAGAGGCCTTCTGCCGGTACTTTAAAAAAAGAACCCGAAAGACCTTCACTCAGTTTGTTAACGATCTAAGAATTGATTTTGCTTGCCAGCAACTCCAGAAAAAGCAAACCGCTATTTCCTCCATAGGATTTGATAGCGGCTACATGACATTATCTCATTTTAATCGACAGTTCAAAGCACGGGTTGGATTATCTCCTTGGCAATACCGAGCCGCTTTTCAAACGACACAGGATTAGAATAATTCCCCTAACTTAAAATGTGGCACTTTATTCAAGTGTTTGTAGGCTTTTTCAGTGGCTTCACGGCCTCGAGCCGTCCGTTTTAGAAAGCCTTCTTGGATCAAAAAGGGTTCGTACACCTCCTCAATGGTTTCGGCTTCCTCTCCTACGGCGGTTGCAATGGTGGAAAGTCCGACAGGGCCCCCTTTGAACTTCTCGACAATCGTTAGTAGAATCCGGTTATCCATTTCATCTAAGCCATCCTGATCTACCTCGAGGGCCGTCAAGGCCATTTCGGCGATGGGAAGTGTGATGGTTCCGTTTCCTTTGACTTGCGCAAAGTCGCGGGTACGCCGAAGGAGGTTATTGGCGATCCGTGGGGTGCCTCGACTTCTCCTGGCGATTTCAAAAGCACCTTGTTCTTCGATCGGTGTTTGTAGAATGGCCGCAGAGCGTTGGATAATCCGACTCAGAAGGTCCGAATCATAATATTCAAGTCGGGCATTGATTCCAAATCGAGCCCGAAGTGGGGCAGTCAATAATCCCGACCGAGTGGTAGCACCGATTAGGGTAAACGGATTTAACCCAATCTGAACGCTTCGGGCATTGGGACCGGAATCGAGCATGATATCGATTTTATAATCCTCCATGGCTGAATATAGATACTCCTCCACTATGGGATTCAATCGATGAATCTCGTCGATAAACAGTACGTCAAAGGGTTCTAAGTTCGTGAGAAGTCCGGCTAAATCACTGGGTTTGTCCAGTACAGGACCTGAGGTGATCTTGATATTGGCTTTCAGCTCATTGGCAATGATATGAGAAAGCGTGGTTTTACCCAGACCGGGAGGGCCGTGGAGGAGCACGTGATCAAGAGCTTCTTGCCGTTGTTTGGCGGCGAGGACAAAAATTTTGAGGTTTTCTAAGACTTTATCTTGTCCCGAAAAATCATCAAACGACAAGGGGCGCAAAGCCCGTTCAATATCTTTTTCTTGCGGAGTTAGGCCGTCCGCATCTCCTGTTAAAAAATCTTGTCGCATAGCCGTGGGTTTTGGAAAATCAAAAATACAGCATTTACCTGACAACCCATACAGGACCTTGCTTGACTTGGACCCCTCGTTCTGGAAAATCCTCGGCAACGTACCTAATTTGATAGGTATACAAAGCAGGAGCTAGGATTTTTCCACGGACTTTTCCGTCCCACCGGGCTTGTTCGGGTGAATTAGCCTCAAAGATCAATTCCCCCCAACGATTGTAGATGAGCAGTTGGTATTGGCTAGTAAACCGTACAATGGGCTCAAACAGATCATTGATGCCATCTCCATTGGGTGTGAAAATATCGGGGGCGAGTAATACAGGATCACACCCTGATACTGCTTTGGAGCGTTGGGTAGTGGCGCACCCCAAATTATTGGTCACTTCCAGATCAAACGTTTGAGGAATGAGGAAATCATAAAACGATTGGGTTGAAAAAGTAGCGCCGAGGGTAGTCATCCATCTGAACTCAAAATCGTCCCCACCTGTTGGCCGAGGATCGATGCGTGTTGGGAGGACCGGGATGGTTTTTAGACAAACATAAAAACTATCCGGTAAACTAAATTTCGGTCGAGGTTTTATGTAAATGGAGTCGACTAAGGTGGTGTCGGTACATAAAGATTCGAGTTGTTGGATGATGGAGTTAACCAACTGATTGTTGATTACACCGCTTAGAGGAGAGCGATTGTAGGTTCGGATTCGAAGTTGAAAACGATTCCAACCAACCTTGGGGAATACTTTGGATACCTGTTTTCCTTTTTCGGTGGTCCCATCTTCAAAAATCCATTCAACTTCATTTCGTTGTGGGCTACAGACGTCTTGGGTGGTTAAAATGGTAGGTGAGTCCTCGCAGTTTCCACTATAAGTAGCTTGAATGCCATCTCCTTCGTTTTCTTGGGGGGCTCGAACCACTTGGGGAAAATAGGCTCCAGACGGATTATTTAGAGGGGCGGCATTTCCATCGGATGTTTGAACCCAACCGACTTCCGCCGCATTGGTGCCAAAGTCATTAGACGATTGGAAATACGGTAATCGCATCGATCCAGCTACAGCCACATACAGATACTTGGCCCCTTCTCCCGAGACGGGACCCACCTGAAGGCCTTGGTAGGACTCAGTATTGGATGTTACCACTAAACGAGGAGGTTGGATATCATCCACTGAAATTTGATAAATTTCAGATAAGGGCGTTGAACCCGGTGGATAGTTGACGGTAAAAAATACTTTAGATTCATTTGGGGAATAGGATAATCCAGTCACTTTTCCTCCCGAACGAACTGGTAAGGTCACGATTCGGTCTCGACTCATCGAATAAGAATCCAAGTCCAGTGACAAAAATTCCAGGTTCCAATTGTCCCCATCACGACCGATCATCACCCAGTTTTCTCCATTGGATGAAGCAATACTCAACGCCGATGCATCATAGGATTGAGTTTCAAGACTTGGGATGTTACTGACAATCCGATTTATTCCTGTGGAGTCAATGACAAACGTATGGAGCTGTGTAGTATCTCGTTCTTGTGCTACGAGAATGTATCCTGTATCATCGGGTTTGGGTACAACGCGGATTGCCCCGGTTGTGGGGTACAGCAAGGGAATTCCTCGTTGAGTAATTTTACCCTGAACCGATTGCACCCGCATGTCGATGACATCGTAAGAAAGGGTTTTTGTAGATTCATCCAAATAAATGGCCCAATACTCGTGAAAATTACAACTATTACAACCGAATTTGGGTATGATCGCCATACCGTGAGCTGTATTGATGGATCCACCCATGAGCGTGTCGGCTGGAGTTTGCGCCGAGAGAGTAGAATCATCCGCCGAATAAATGGCCTTACCATCGGAATAAAACACCAAATCACCTGTCGGCCCAAAGACCATGGTGGTTGCTCCGTTGGTTCGTACCCGATTGGATATGGTTGAGGGAGTGGTTGTAGGAGAAAAGGAAGGGTTCTCGATTGTATTTTCATTGGGTTGGAAAATATCACCATCTGTAGCCAAAGAGTCACGCTCTGGTTCAATTACATCTCCACCCGCCTCAAACTCCAGCGTGGCTCCTTGTCCAAAATACCAGCGTTCTACCCCACCCCCAGCTGCAGCGGGAGCTAAACAAAACTTCACGTTAATCCTAGCCACTTGAGAGCAGCCGGTCAGGATGTCTGATACCTCAACTGAATAACATCCCGCTGAATCTACATCGATGGTTGGGGTGGTTTGGCCTCCGGGAAACCATTTAAATTGAACACCCGAAGGTTCGAAACCTAATTGATGGCGATACGGATTTAAGGTAAGCGTGCTTCCCTTACAAAGCGTTGTATCAGCGGTTGGACGACGGTTAAATAATGGGGCTGAAGGGGCTCTTCCTATCTGAACCACCCGATTTTCATCTGAAACAACTCCCGCTTTATTGACTTTTCGTAAAGTCACATTGACTGTTCCTTCTTGTGAATACAAAAAGGTCGCCGCTCTGGGACCTTCCTGAAAATTCCCATCCCCCAAAAAATCCCAGCTCCGCGTCACAGAGTTGGTATCGGTATCAAAAAAGTAAGCGGGTGTCTGGCAGGAGACAGCCGACGGGCCTGTACCAGGGGGGAGTCCCCCAGTTCCCGGACTAGGCAGCGCCGGAGAAAGCCCGCCAGTAGAAGGTAGGCAAATCTTAGGACTCACATAAAACTGTCCTTGAGCTTGAGCGAAAAGCCCAAGCCAGCAAAAAACAACGACATGCCATGTTCGTAACGCCCTCATAAATTCACCTCGTCATACATTAATTGCTGTATTACAACGTTTTTTTTTAAATGTTCGTGTAAGTTACCCAATTCTTTTGGATGAAGAACGGGGAAAATAGTGTAATTTTATACGGTATACAGTGTAAAACTAATAAAATGAAAAAGTGGCTTCGCTTTTGGGGAATTTTGGGAGGAATTACTTGGACATCGCTTCAAGTAATGGGGCAAGATGCCCAATTTTCCCAATTTTATGCGGCCCCAACCTATCATAATCCGGCCTTTGCAGGTGGGACTTTTTCGCCTCGCTTGATTGCCAATTATCGGAATCAATGGCCGGCTTTGGATGCTAATTTCGTCACCTCTTCGTTTTCATTTGATCATCATTTCGACAAGATTAACAGCGGTGTTGGAATTACCGTCTTGAATGATTTACAAGGGGTAAATTTATTACGACATAGTGAGATTGCCCTTCAATACTCTTACTTGGTTCGGGTGGCTGACGAGACCTATTTACGATTGGGTGGTCAAGCCGCCTATGCCAATCGGGGATTGAGTACGTCCGGATTAATTTTTGGAGACCAAATTGGTAATGACGGGATCACAAATCCTAGTTCAAATGACCCGTTTTTTCGCAATTATTTTCCAGTTAATTACGCGGATTTTTCAACAGGCGCTGTGGTGTACAACCAGCGGGCTTGGTTCGGATTGTCCGGACACCATTTGGGCCGTCCCAACATTTCACTTACACCTGACGGGGACGCTCGGTTGCCTGTACGATATACTGCCACTGGTGGGGTGAATATACCCTTAAACAATGCTTACTCCGGTGCTAGTCTCGCAAATCGAGACTTTACCGCCACAGGTGCATTTTTATTCCGTAAACAAGGTGCCTTCACACAATTGGACCTTGGTACTTACCTAACTTATGCACCCATCACAGCCGGGATTTGGTATCGAGGCATCCCGATTCGCCGATCAGGCAATACCTTATTAAACAATGATGCAGTCATTGCCATGGTGGGTTATCGGATGGAAAATTTTTCGATCGGCTATAGCTACGATATCACTATATCGCGCTTGCGGGGTACAACAGGTGGAGCTCACGAGCTATCGATTGCGTATCAGTTTGATCGACTTCAACCTAATATTCCCTTCTACAAAAAGCGACGTAAACAAGAGATGGCTTGTCCTAAATTCTAAAAAATAAGCGAGCAACCTGCCAAGGGAGCTCGCTTACTAAAAAAAAGAATCAAGTAACCTACCAGAGTCTTTCCGAGTAACCACTTAAAATCAAATTGCCCGAAGGGGCAAATGAGTCCCTTGTGCATCATGCACACACTGCACTTCAACACAAAGCTTCGTTATCACAGCTATAAAGAGGAAGTTTGATTATGCTAATTTCGGTAACATATCTAAAAGTTCCAAATGTCTACTTTGGTAGACTAAGATCAAATATACTGACAATCAATTAATTAAGCTTTATAGAAAATAAAAATACCGTATTTTTACGGTATCAAAAACGTAAAAATACGGCTTGTAGGTATTTTTTGAGCGTTTCCTCAATCTAGGAACAGACCTAGGATCCAGTTGCTGATCGCGATGGCAAAACTAAACAACAGAGGAGGGAGCACACCCGACACATCGAACCCACCCACAAAATAGTCGCAAATGTAAACGAGGATAATATTAATCACAAAATAAAAAATCCCTAAGGTGGCAATCGTCAAGGGCAATGAAATGATGGTGAGGATGGGTTTGATAAACGTATTTAAGAGACCCATGATGAAGGCAACGACGACTGCGGAGGTGAAACCATCCACCCAGATACCTTCACCGATGATTTCGGGCAAAAAACTGATGATAACCCCGAGGATTAACAAACGAACAACGTATTTAACCATAGATATTGAGATTGAATATTAACGATGTCTCTGCATTAAAACGTCCATGACTTCGTCGAGGGAGTAGTTTTTATGTTCGAGTAGGACAAGATAATGAAAAAGTAGATCAGCTGCTTCACCTAGGAATAAATCTTTGTTATCATCTTTTGCTTCGATCACCAATTCCACGGCCTCCTCACCTACTTTTTGAGCTACTTTATTTACCCCTTTTTTAAATAAAGAAGCGGTATACGAGGTGTCTGAAGGATTCACCTTCCGGTCATGAATAATGCCCCTCAAATGATCAATAAACCAAGTCTTTGATTCATTTGCCTCATTCCAACAAGTATCTGCCCCTGTGTGGCAGGTCGGCCCCTGGGGATTCGCTTGGATCAGGATGGCGTCTTGATCACAATCGATAGCCCATGAAACCAAGTGCAAGTAGTTTCCAGAACTTTCGCCTTTGGTCCATAAGCGCTGCTTGGACCGACTAAAAAAAGTGACTTTAAGGCTTTCAAGCGTTATAGAAAAGGCTTCTTGATTCATATAGCCCAACATCAAGACTTTTTTTGTCTTGGCATCTTGAATGATGGCTGGTAGAAGGCCGTTGGGCGCTTGGGCAAATTGAGGTTCCGACACGATGTACTTTTTTTTGCAAAACTAATCGAATTCCCCCGATACCCGACGCTTCCTATTATTTTTTCAATTTTTTTTCAACAAAGACTTGACAAATGCTTTTTGAAACACTACCTTTGCACTCACAATTCGACGGACAAGCGGAAGTAGCTCAGTTGGTAGAGCGTAACCTTGCCAAGGTTAAGGTCGCGGGTTCGAGACCCGTCTTCCGCTCGAAAGATGAAGCTCCTTTTTCGGAGCTTTTTTTTTCAAAGCACCACTCGCCGGGGTGGTGGAACTGGTAGACACGCAGGACTTAAAATCCTGTGAGCCGAAACGCTCGTACGGGTTCGATTCCCGTCCCCGGTACAAAAAGAGTTACTCTAACGAGTAGCTCTTTTTTGTTTTTTATCAGCCGAAATGCCGACGGGGGCGATCGGATGAGGTTTTCGTCCACCTTGACCACCCATGTTCATTTTCGATGTGGGCATGTACCAAGTATGTTGAAATCTTGAAGATTATTTGAAGGTAAATCAAACCCTTGGAAAAGGCACTCGACAACTTGGAAGATCCGTCACTTTCTCACAGCAAACTTGTTCCATGACCTGTTGCAATTGGGTTTTCAACATCCCAATGGCATGATCTCCTCCTTCTTCACCGAGGGCAGCTACTGCATACATAAAAGTACGACCAAGAAAGGTAAAATCGGCACCGCAGGCTAAGGTGCGGGCGATATCGGGACCTGTTCTCACCCCACTGTCCATCATGATGGTCAGTTTACCTTTGTAATTTTGCACAATTGGGTGCAAAGATTTGATGGCAGACTGGCCAGCATCGAGCTGACGTCCTCCGTGATTGGATACGATGATTCCATCCAAACCTAATTGAACTGCCCATTCAGCATCTTCGACACTCGCTACTCCTTTCAAAACCAGTTTACCTTTCCATCGATCGCGAATTTCTTGAATCCGTTGCTGATTCAGCCGGCCGGAGAAAGTCTGATTCATAAATTGGCCGAGGGCTTTCATATTCAAACCTTTGGGCATGTAAGGCAAAAGATTGGCAAATTGGGGTTGTCCATGCCACAAAGTCCGAAGAGCCCATTCAGGACGGGAAGCAATTTGCATCATGTTTTTCAGCGACATACTGGGGGGCATCGCTAAACCATTCCGAATATCACGCGGACGAAAGCCAAAACTCGGGACATCACTCAGAATGCAAAGAACTTGGCAACCAGCTTGCTCGGCCCGAAGGAGTAGATCATCCCGTAAACTATTTTCGGCAGGATGATACAATTGAAACCAAAAATCGCCCTCAGTTACTTGACCAATTTCTTCCAAACTGGTGGTCGTCACTGTGCTTAATACAAATGGCACGTTGTGTTTTTTGGCTGCCTTAGCCAGAATAACCGGTGCATTAGGCCACAACAAACCCTGAAGTCCAATGGGAGCGATCCCAAAGGGAGCATCGTAGAGTCGACCGAAAAGCTCAGTCTGCAGAGTTAATCCACCGAAGGGCTTAATGTATTGAGGGATTAATTCTATTTCATGTAACTCCCTTGTATTTTTGTGTAGGTTCACATCCTCATTACATCCCCCATCCAAGTATTCAAAAGCAAACTTGGGAATTCTTTGGGCTGCTTTGCGCCGGAGGTCATCTACCGACGGGTACTTCGTTAGAAAGGTAGGCATCTTGATTTGCTTATGGTTTGGTAGGGAATTGAAAATGATTGGTCCCCTCCTGTAAAGATAGAATTTGATTTTTCCAGACCAAAGTTCCTGTCAATGATTTAGGTAGTTGAATGTCGACCATCCAATTATTTTTTTCTAGACGATACTGAACATCAATTAGACCCAGTGGATGGGGCATTACACCCCCAACATGGGTTAAAGCCCCGAGATGGGGTTGAATTTTCACCTTGGCAAAACCGGGTGCATCGCTATCAATACCCAGAAGAGTCCTAAAAAACTCAATGTTTGGACTTGATCCCCACGCATGGCAATCGGACCGACTTTGATCTACATTGGATTTTTCAGCCCAAGTGGTCAAACCCATTTGCATGTTTTCTCTCCATTTATCTAGCCAAGAAAGGTACTCATTACCTAAACCTAGTTGGATTAATGCTTGATGAACATAATATTTAAAATATATTGAGGCTTGAGCGAGGGATGTGTCTGTTAGAATGGCTTGGGCTACTTGCTGGGATTTTTCGAGACCAGTTAAAATTGCCAAGGCGTTGGTATGTTGAGAAAATACATCTTTTTCCTCGCGATCTGCCCAGAGATTACGGGTGGAGTCCCAATATTTTGCGCGTATGGTTTTAGCTAGTTTATTGGCTTCAACTTGATATTCAGATGCCCAAATCTTATTTCCAAAATGGATTTCAAGGTCAACTGCCTTTTGGTAGGCATAAAGTAAAGTAAGGTCATATAAAGCGGAGGTTCCATTTTGCCCCACTGGCCCAACCCCGGCTTTCCAATCTTTGGTCTGATCCACCCAATCGGTAAACATCCAATGGGGTACCTCACGTAAAGAACCGTCCAGACGTTGGTATTTTTTGAAGTAAGCCAAAATTTGACGCATACCCGGGATTTTCTCTCGAACAAATCCCAAATCAGCCCCATACCGGCCGTAATCGTGTAACATTCCAATATACCATAACGAAAACGTTGGAATGTACTGAGGGGTGCGAGAAGGATGTCGGCTAAGGGTAATACCCTCAGGTTGGCGTGATTGATCGGCTTGATTTAAAGCGTTTTTCACCAAACGATCGTCCTGTGTATTGAATAAACTGACTAGGGCTTGAATTCGGCCATCTCCTATGTATTGGAGTTGTTCATAATAAGGACAATCCATGTAGGTATCCATTGCACACAAACGTGCGGTTCGCCAACCAATATCGAGAATTTGGTGTAACTCTTGATTTCCTCCTGTTAGTTTAGATACGCGATCAAACGGATAACCTACAAATATACTCTCGATACCTTCCAGACGAAGGGGGATGTCGGAAGTTTGGATGGTCACTTGAAGGTAACGGTAGGTCCGAAAAGAGAGGGGTTCAAAACGTTGGTTGACGATTCCGGCAGATACCAAACTATCCTTCCGCCCGATCATCTTCTTTCCTTTCCATTCGTTTCGATTCCCTTTACTGGGAAAAGCCGAATACAATCCTTCTGCATATTGCAAAACTAAGGTGGCATTTTGTCCTGCACTAAATTGAAGTACTGGAAATGCATTGGTGAGATACCCTTGGTCGAGCATCACAATTCTCTTTGAATTAGCTGGAATGACCCAAGGTTTTTGCGGAGATGGCATTGGGAGTTCAGTAAAGGATGTCTCATCGATTTGGGTTGCTGACCGAAATGACTCTGTCCGCAATTCCATTGCCGGTAAACTTGATGGAACTAATAACCAGCCACTGACCGTCCCATAAGGTCCTTGAAGGTCTTTGGGAACACCCGAACCAATGGACTTTGCAGGCAGCCAAGTTGTGTCCTGGAAATCAGGTGTACCTTGAATTTGGATCTGATTTTGGAGACGTCGAAACTCGCCTGGCCCTGACACATAATAAAAGGAGGATTGATGCGGTAGTGGGTGATAACTTTTATCCTCTTGCACCTTCCAAGTGGAATTGGTGTTGATCATGACCTCATTGGCCGAATTTCCTTGTAAGATAAACCCAGTACGATGCGAGATTTGAGCCTCTTGAGTCCACTCCCCCTCGTTCCAAACGACAGCCAAAAGTAAATTCGGACCCTTTTTCAAGAAAGGGGAGATATCCACGGATTCATAATTCCAGTGATTCACATCTCCTCGAGCAGGCCCGATACTAGCTAACTTTCCATTTACGTATAGTTTGTATCGATTATCCGCTGAAACATGAATGATAAACTTTTCTATATCCTTTACTAGCTCAAAGGTTTTCCCAAACACAAAAATACCATACTCCTGATTCTTGGCATGTGGGTGGGTTATCCATTGGGCTGGCCAATTCTGAAAACGGAGGTCGGTGCCTTGTGCCCAAGAATTAAATTGTATCAAAATAGAACAACTGAATAGAATACAAAAAAGAATACGATAGGCGGGTTTCATAATCTAAAAAGTAAGTTTGACTTAGGTAAATGGCAAATCTACAAAGAACTGGTAATCAAAGGTAAGTGAAAAAAATCTAACAATTTTAATTAAAAATCAAGGATAGAATCGCAGTACCCCCTTCAAATTACTTTTATTTTCTAGACTAAAATAGAAATTCATTTTACATATATAGGACCACTCAGATTGTTTTGTGTTTATCTTTATTGCTATTTAAGTATAATATTTATCCTAATCATAAATTTTTCTTTACTTTTATTTGACAATTTAAAACTTTGACTTAGTTTTGAACTCATCTAGAGTAACCTCCAAATCTCCTTAAAATGAACAGCCAAATCAACTCAACCTCGTTAAAGGAATAATATATTCCAATAAACTTACCTTTAATTCAGGAAAGTGAGCTTTTTCTATTTTTTACGCAAAAAGCATAAGTAAAAATTAGGGCATACTAATTTTATTTTTTCTTTATTTTTAATTATTCCAAAAATAATAAAATAAGGTATGAATTAAATTTTTACCATGTAGTTTAAAAAGTCAAGAATATTTCCTCCTAAACTAAATGAACATGAAACGGCAAATCAAAACTGCCCGAATGTCTGTATATAGACATTTGTTGACACTCCTTCTTTTCGGGCTAATTCCGATGCTATCTAAAGGTCAAATAGAAGTGAGTGTTCCTTTTCCGGAAGGATTTTTCGGAGCACAAGGTGCCAATGCACAACAGGCCAATAATATCAGTCTGTATAACACCCTTGGAATTCAACGGACCTTTTTTATTCAGTCTACCGCCAGTGGTCGATTTGAAATTCAAGGTAATGATGTCATCGGGATATGTCGCATTCAATTCACGAATGGCAGTACCCTAGATATTCCAGGAACCATCACATGGAGGGTAACTTCACCCGGTAATGTGGTGGAATTATTTGGATTTATTCCTCGATCAACCGTCAATACGAGTTTCACGTATGGTACCAATAATACCTATAACATCGTTGGGGGTGTTGCACGGGGAAATACCAACATTGGAATGAAAAAAATTGGATCAACACTTTCCTTATCCAATTCGACCAACGTTAGTGGTAACGCAGCTACTGGTTCTACTGTACTAGATGAGTTAAATGCCTATCTTGATCAAACCATAAGCGTTGCCAATGTACCTATCGGACCTGTTACAGCCACCAGCCAAACCACCTCTGATACAACCCCTACCCTCACCGGAACCGCAACCCTAAGAACTGGTGAAACTTTACAGATCTTAATAGATGGGAATGTGTATACTACTTCCAATGGCTTAAGTATCAATTCAAGCACAAATACATGGAGTTTAACGATTCCGGATGGAGATGCATTGACTTTGGGAAATACGTATGATGTAACAGCAGTTATCACCAATTCAAATGGATATACCCTGCAAGGTAAGGGTACAGTAACTATTAGTAATACTGTTACCGCCGGGACACTCGCCGGTAATCAAACGCTTTGCATCGCCGGTACATCTACCTTCTCAACCTCAGGTACCGCCGGTGGAACCTGGACATCCTCCGATCCCAACGTCGCCACTGTCGATGCATCCACCGGCGTCGTTACCGCCGTCGCTGCAGGTACCGCCACCATCACCTATACCGTCTCCGGACAGTCTGCCAACCGGACCGTCACCGTCTCAGCCCCACCCAACGCCGGGACTCTCTCCGGTACTCAGGCCATTTGCGTCGATGCCACTTCCCAGATCTCTTCAAATGGAAACATAGGTGGTACTTGGACTTCCACCGACCCAACCGTCGCAACCGTTTCTTCGTCCGGACTCGTCACAGCCGTCGCTGCCGGTTCGGCCTCCATCCAGTACATCGTCGCTGGTTCAGGAGGCTGTGACAACGACACCGCTTCCATTGCCATCACCGTCACAAATAAACCTACCGCAGGGACCATCTCAGGTACCTTGTCAACCACCGTCGGAAACACCACCTCCCTCTCCATCTCTGGAAACAGTGCCTCCGGTTCATGGAAATCCGCCTCCAATACCATCGCCACCGTCGATGCCAATGGCGTCGTCTCTGGCGCTGCCGTCGGCGTGACCTCCATTTTCTATATCGTCGCCGGTTCCAACGGTTGCGACAACGATACCGCAACCGTTTCCATAACCATCACCGCGGCACCTACCGCCGGGACACTCGCCGGTAATCAAACGCTTTGCATCGCCGGTACATCTACCTTCTCAACCTCAGGTACCGCCGGTGGAACCTGGACATCCTCCGATCCCAACGTCGCCACTGTCGATGCATCCACCGGCGTCGTTACCGCCGTCGCTGCAGGTACCGCCACCATCACCTATACCGTCTCCGGACAGTCTGC
>JBKBLN010000003.1:0-40053 GCA_046296415.1 Spirosomataceae bacterium
ATCTAGATTCCGATAACGACGGGATTGCAGATGCCATCGAGAAAAACGAAGATTTCGACAAAGACGGGGCACCCAATTTCTTGGATCTGGATTCCGATAACGACGGGATTTCAGATACCATCGAGAAAAATGAAGATTTTGATGGTGATGGAGCACCCAACTTCCTAGACTTAGACGCTGATGGAGACTCGATCCCTGACTCTATTGAGGCTGGTCGGAACCCTTCTCGGCCAATCGATACAGATCAAGATGGATTTTTCGACTTTTTGGATTTAGATTCAGATAACGACACCATTTTGGATTCCGTAGAGGCAGGTAGTACACCGAATCAGCCTGTAGATACCGATCGCGATGGTGAACCTGATTATCGTGACCTGGATTCCGATGCCGATACGATACCTGACATTGATGAAGCGGGACCAAATGGAAGCCAACCTTGGGATACGGATCAAGATCGAATATTTAATTTCCGAGATTTGGATTCCGATGGAGATTCAATTCTGGATCAATTTGAAGACGATCTTGATTTTGGGAATATGCCGGACTGCAACAATAACGGCATTCCTAATATTTTAGACCCTGAAGTTTGCAACATCTTTGTACCGGAAGCCATTACTCCCAACGGGGATGGTTTGAATGATTCCTTGATCATTCCAGGCGCGAAACGTTTCCCCAACAGTCAAATTAGAATCTTCAATCGATGGGGAATGTTGGTATTTGAGCAAACAGGGTATGATAATTCATGGCAAGGAGAATGCAATCAACCCGGTATTTTCATTGAATCCGATCGTCTATTGCCGGATGCTACGTATTACTATATCATTGATTTTAAAGATCAACGAAAACCCGTGATGGGCTCTGTATATCTCAATCGTATCCGTCAATTCTAAAGTTTAAATCACTTGATTCCGATGAAAAAGATTATAATCCTAGTTAGTATTGTTTACAGTATGGGAATGCAGGCGGCTTTTGGACAAGTCGAATCCATGAATAGCATCTACCCAATCAGTCGAGGATTGTTGTTCCCAGCTTTATCGGGCAACGATTCGACGTCCTCAGTTACAGCTTTTTCCCGACAGCAGTGGTTTGGCTTCAAAGGAGCTCCTACTACCTATGGTGTTCATTATTCGGGAAAAATCCTACATAATATGGGGGTTGGAGTGGTGGCTCTACATGATCAGGCTGGGCCTATTAAAAACACCTTAGTAGGAGGTGACTATAGTTATCGGTTGCGTCTGGGTCGTCGGGTATCGGTTCTAGGGGGAATCCGAGTTGGGGTAATCAACCATTCCATCGCTTTCCGCGACCTTCAGGTGATACACGATGGTGACCCTAACCTTCAACAAAATTATACTACGGGTTTTCAGCTCAATGCCGGTTGGAGTGCTGCCATGGAAATCGGCAAGTTCTTTGTCGCGTTCTCGGAGCCTAGGATCCGTCGATTTAAGTTCAAAGATGATTCAGGCAATACGTCTAACTTCATTGATGCGACAAATTATTATGCCATGTCAGGCTATCGTTGGGAAACGAAAAGTCTGGATATTGAACCTAGTGTGTTGATTCGATTGGCACAAAATATTCCGGTAAGTTCAGATTTCAACCTGACCCACCGATATAGAAAGGTGATCGATTTATGTATGATCTACCGAACCAAGTCAAGCTATGGTGCACGAGTGGGTATTTTGACAGGTAAAAAGTTGTACTTTACCTATCTTTATGAAGTTCCTTCCGCGTTGGGAGCTAAAGCTGGATATCAATCCCATGAGCTTGCTCTCAAATACCTCATCAGGAAATAAAGTAAAGAGCCGACTGAGATCCAACATCAGTCGGCTCTTTACTTTATTTGGACTATCAAGTCAAATTCTACACTTTTCACTATTTTTTTCCATTACGACTAAGAAATTAAAACAAAGCCTCCAAACCTCTTTAGTCCATAAAAAAGATACCCATCATTTGTACACATTTCTCTGAACTTTCTACCAATTTCTCAGATTGGATGAACCTCCCCAACGAATCAAATGGAATATTTCTATCTTGTTTCAAAATAGAAAAGGAATGGAGGAAATAGTGCGTTTTGAAACAATTCATCAGTACAATCTTTTCAACAACCATGAAACACTGAACCCTTTGATTTCAATAATTGACTTTTCGAAAGCAGCTCCAAGGAAATTGAGGAAAACATTCTATGGGTTTTACCTTCTCATTCTCAAAGATACGATGTGTGGAGATATTCGTTATGGTCATAGTTTATATGATTATCAAGAGGGAACGTTGGTTTTTATTGGACCTGGTCAGATTTTTGGAAGTAACAGTGGAGAAGATACATACCAACCCAAAGGTAAATGCCTTGCTTTTCACCCAGATTTGATCAAAGGCACCTCATTGGGTTCAAAAATAAACGAATATACCTTTTTTAGTTACCAAGTCAATGAAGCATTGCATGTATCTGAAGTGGAGCGAATGCTTATCTTGGACCAATTACAGATGATACATGATGAATTGCAGCGTACCCTGGATAAACACAGTAAAAAGCTGATCGTTACTAATTTAGAGTTAGTATTGAACTACTGTCTTCGCTTCTATGATCGGCAGTTCATATCAAGGAACACTCTCAACCAAGGTATTCTCAATAAATTTGAAAAGCTTTTGAATGAGTTTTTCAGTACCCAAGAACCCTCTTCGGTTGGTTTACCTTCCGTAAGCTATTTTGCAGAAAAGTTAAACCTATCACCTAACTATTTTGGAGATTTGGTTCGAAGGGAAACTGGGAAAACAGCATTAGAACTGATTCAATTGAAGCTCATTGACGAAGCCAAAGAACGAATTCACCAGCCCGAAATCTCCGTCAGTGAAGTGGCCTTTAGTCTAGGTTTCAAATACCCCCAACATTTTACCCGCTTGTTTAAACAGCAGGTGGGACTTACGCCGAGTGAATATCGGAACCAGATATCCTTTTCCATCAAAAACTAAGCACCATGGCAAAATATTCCTTAAGAATTAATGGCAAATTGAGACAATTGGATGTAGACCCGTCCACACCCATGCTTTGGGTAATACGAGATCATTTGCGATTACCAGGTACGAAATATGGGTGTGGAATGGCCATGTGTGGGGCGTGTACCATTCACCTAGATGGTATAGCCGTTCGATCCTGCCAATTACCCATTTCATCGGTCGGAAAATCAGAAATAACAACCATTGAGGGTTTGTCTACCGACGGCAGTCATCCCGTCCAAAAAGCATGGATTGAGGTGGATGTCGCCCAATGCGGATACTGTCAGGCGGGACAAATCATGAGTGCTGTTGCGTTGCTCAAAGAAAATCCAAGGCCGACTGAAGAGGACATTGAACTAGCCATGAGTGGTAATATTTGCCGTTGTGGTACTTACCTCCGTATCAAAGAAGCCATTTTGTTGGCAGCCCAGACCCCTAATTCCTTTAATAAAGTAAACGAATGAAAGCGCAAAGTAGACGTTCCTTCATGACTACCTCCATTTTAGCTGGAGGCGGCCTTTTGCTTAGTTTTCGTGGTTTTTCTCAGCTTGGTAAAGAATCATTTTCGACTTCGAGTCAAATAGAACTTGCAGGTTATATTCAAATTTCATCAGATAACCGTATCACCCTACTTTGTCCTAATCCTGAATTCGGGCAAAATGTAATGACCTCTCTTCCGATGATCTTGGCCGAGGAGTTGGAGGTAGATTGGGAAACTATTCGAGTCGAAATGGGTCCGCATGATGCTGTTAAACTCGGGCCACAGTTCACTGGAGGCAGTAATTCTGTTCGCATGTACTGGAAACCGTTACGGGAGGCCGGTGCCGCGGCATTGCATGTATTGAAATTGGCGGCATCTCAATCCTGGGGTGTTCCTATGACTGAGATTATTGCAAAAAAAGGAGAATTATTTCATCATTCTGGTAAGAAAGCAACCTTTGGCGCTTTTGCCGAAGGTGCGGCACAATTACCTCTTCCAAAACAAGTATCCCTAAAAAAAGCCAAGGACTTTTCCATTATTCGACAATCCAAGAAAAATGTGGAAGGGCAGAAAATTGTTACCGGAAAACCTCTATTTGGCCTAGATTATCACGTTGAAGGTATGCAAATCGCCATGGCCGAGCACCCTCCAGCCTTTGGATTTAAACTGAAATCTTTTAATGCTTCAGAGGTCCTAAAGATGCCAGGGATTACCCATGTTTTTCCGATTAAATTGTATTCTTCCGATGTAGAACAAGGCGGGTTTGATACCCGAACTTTCAACGAAGTCATCGCCATTGTGGGAAAAACTACCTGGGAAGTCTTAAATGCTCGGAAAAAACTTAAAGTTGAATGGGAACCCGCTGGGGATAATCAAGAAATGGTCAATTTTCGAGGAAATAAACGCTTAGTTTCAATCCCCGGACGACTGGAGACTTCTTCCGATCAGTTGAAGTTATTAATGTCTCATCCAAATAAACAAGTACTTCGACAAGATGGTGAACCAGAAAAAGCGTTTCAAGAGGCCGCATTGATCCTTGAACGTACCTACCACGCACCATTTTTGGCCCACAACTGCATGGAGCCTATGAATTTCTTCGCACATGTGCAAGATGATAAAGCGTTACTGGCTGGTCCGTTACAAGCACCTGGTTGGGCTGAGCCCACATTGGCTAAGTTAATAGGCCTACCACCCGAAAAAATAGAAATTCAAATGACCCGTATGGGAGGTGGATTTGGTCGACGTGCGTATGCCCAATACATGTATGAAGCGGCTCTCATTTCACAAAAGTTGAAAGCCCCTATCAAACTTGTGTATACACGGGAAGACGATATGACCTATGGTATTTACCGGCCCATGTATACCGCTACTTATCGAGCTGCGTTGGATGAAAACAAAAATCTAATCGGCTTCCATGTGATTGGTGGTGGTTTTCCTGAAAATCCACTTCATGCCAATCGATTTCCAGCGGGAGCGGTGGACAACTACCTTGCTGAGGGCTTTGAAATACCAACCAATGTAACGATCGGGGCCTTTCGTGCACCTAGATCCAATTTCAATGCAGCCGCCGAACAATCCTTTTTGGATGAACTCGCAGAGGCCATGGGAAAAGATCCAATGCAACTTCGCTTCGACTTGCTACTACGTGCCAAGGCCAATCCGGTAGGAAAAACGAACGACTATGATCCAGATCGCTATTTGGGCGTTCTGCAACTTTTGAAGGAAAAATCAGGCTGGGGAAAAGCTGAACACCAAGGAAAAAATCGAGGATTAGCTGCCTATTTTTGCCATAATTCCTATGCTGGCCATGTTGTTGACATGAGTATTCGCGACGGACAGCCCTATGTCGAACAGGTCACCTCGGTAGTTGATTGCGGCGTGATTATCAATCCAGATGCAGCTCGAAACATGGTACAAGGAGCCGTAGTAGATGGTATAGGCCAATCATTTTTTGGTGAATTGACTCTGGAGAGCGGTGTACCCCAACAATCCAATTTTCACAACTATCGAATGATTCGTCATGCCGAAGCACCAAAGAAAATTGATGTTTATTTCGTTGAAAACGATATAGATCCGACTGGTCTCGGAGAGCCTCCTTTTCCGCCAATTTTTGGGGCCGTTGCCAATGCCTTGTACAAAACCAAGGGAAAGCGTTTTTATCAACAACCATTTTTGGGAGAACATAACCAGGAAAAGTTGTAAAGGAGTTTCCAATCCTCAATAACATACACAATTGAAGTACCAAGGAGAGGTTCATTTTCATTTTAATGACCTCCCTTTTTTGTTTCAATATCACCTTCGTACAATTCAAACTTGAGCAAGATCCGAAAAAACGTTCATTAAATAAATGGATTTGGATGGCGGAAATGGATACCAAGAAATTGGAACGGTTATTCCATCCTCAAGCCAAGTATTTCCACCTAAAACACATGGATTAGACCTCGAATACTCGACATTATTAAAACAGGAAGTGTCTGGTAAAAAAGCAAATGTTATGGACACTCCCTTTGCAATTGTCGGTAAGACGGGTTTGATTGGGAACTACATCACCCTCAGAGCCAACGTTCGGGGTAGCGATGTGGTGACCAAGTTTACGGTTATCGGAGCGTATCATAAAGAAAAGTCCAGGTGGAAACCAACCGCCCTCACCAGTAGTAGTATAGGCGATCATCACCAATTGTAGAATTGATTGGTATACTACAAAAAAGGAGGTACCTTTTGGTTCAATTGAATGTACCGGCTAACATGTACTCCAAATCAAATCATTGCTATAAAGTTCTCTAAATGATTGTTTCCAACTAAAAATTCGAACTATTTTTCGGAAGGACACATTATAACGCTCACGGAAGTACTTTAATCTTCATAGACCGAAAAGCAATTCCTTTGGACCAATCCTGCAGAGCCAATCGACCTTCGATGGATTGCCCAAAATGGGGAAAAGTTTTGAAATTGGACTGCGCAATCTTTTGTTTAAATTCTGGCGAATTTAAATCTTGCCGAACCGTCAAAACACCATTGAGGTAAAACTCTACCACGCCATTCTGCTGAACAATCCGAGCTTGATTCCATTCGCCGCCAGATCTATCTTGAACCGAATTCATACGAGGATGTAAGCCAAACAAAGCTCCGGCTTGTTTTAAGGGTTGGGATTGATCGAAATGCGACTTTTCAAGTAGCTGAAACTCGGGACCCGTTGTCCAGGCCGTCGGATTTTCCTCTGCTTCCTGAACGTTAAAGAAAACACCTGAATTCCCTTCCTTGGAAATATTCCATTCAAAACGGAAATCGAAATTTCGAAACGTTCGATCTGTCACGAGATCACCTCGAACACTATCATAATCCTCTGAATCACAATACAATACACCGTCTTTTACCTTCCATGCAGAAGCCACGGCTCCTTTATTGTACACATGCCATCCTTGGGTAGTTTTGCCATCAAACAACAGCTCCCAGCCATCGGCTAATTCCTCAGCAGATAAACCTTTTTCCCTTTCCTGACCAACTCCTTCTTGGGCAAAAAAGATCGTGGCCAAAGCGAATACTCCGATCCATTTCATACGAATAGTGATTTAAATGGTTAAAAAATGACCTCTTTTGAGTTACGCTTGGCTCGTCATCGTTAGTCAAAAATCCATCTTTAGGCGTAACGTACTTTCAAATATACCTTTTTGGCTTTCTGTTTTAATTTAGCCAATGATTGTAAGCCCTTGATCTTCAGGGTAAGCTTGGGGGAGAACCCATATTCTCGCACCAAGAAGTCCAAAGCTCTTTGCTCGGATACTACATAGAGCGATTGATTTCCGTACGCACTGATTCCATTCCCTACTTCATTGAACGGTGCGTGGGTGGCAAACTCTTCCAAGGTTTGGTGAACAAAATGCATACCTTGATTGACCATCTGATAAAACCAAACGGTCCCCCAGTCGTTTCCGCCCCAATTTCCTGCATACGTAACGAGTGGCCCTTGAGGTAAACAATGCTCCTTGTACAAAGCCGTATTGATGAGCGACGCATACTCATTTAGGCGGCATTCCGGCAGAGGATGAGTCTTTCCTTCGGATATCAACCTTTCCGTGATTTCGCGACGCGGGATATCGTGGCGAGCCATTAGATCCATTAAATAAGAGGTTGACTTTTTAAAATCCATGAAGTGACTCGACTGGCACAGGCCTTCAAACGAAGCGGGACAATTCCAGCATTGCCCGATCGGACCAATCCCAGCGACGGGTTTAGTTTGTTTTTGAATGGTATCAATCATAGCCCCCAACATATCCCCATGAAAAAGGCAGTCATTGTGCATAACAAAAACAAAAGGCATTTCCGAACGCTCAAGAGGATATTGATAGGGAATTTGGAAGCGGTACGCTTCATCAACCCGGGCTCGCTGTTCATCAATATCGCCTAAATTGTAAAAATAACGGGGATAAAAGTACTCAACAGGTAGTCCTTTCAAGCCATCTCGGAGTACATAAATGCCTCCAATTTCATTTTGGGGTTGTTTTTTTTCAACCGTAATCAATATTTTATTGATGTGCTGCGCACTATACTTGAGTAGGCTTTTGATCGCCAGCAAGGTATGGTAGGGCTTACCATAATAACAAACACTTACATCTACTTTCATTCACGTGGGATTATGCCGATCGATTAGGAATGTCAAAAGTACAAAAGATTTAGCATTTTGAATTTTGCGTATCGAGCAATTTATAACCGCCTAGATGGTATCAATAGGCCTAGAATGCCTGGGACTAAAGATAAGGACTGGGAACTCGACACAAACCTTACCTATGCCCGTCGGTGCAGCATACATATTCCAAACTGTTGTGGATTTAGTTGCTCAGGCAATTCATCCACGTTAACACTTTACTAAACGACATTGAAATACCATTCAATAAATCGACTATTTTAGTGATTGGTTTTACATGCATAGCTTGTAACTTGGCCTTTTTTAAAATTAGGAAAACTAAAAACCATTTTTAACACCACGATTTACCGAATGATTACAGGAGAATTATAATCACAGATCGATAAAGTTTGGGAGGCCTTTAGGACAGGAGGAATTTCTAATCGTATCCCCACAAGCAACTCCATGTTGTTTTTATGACATTTCTTTTGAGGGCTTGTTGTAAGCTCCCCCGAAACTTCGTTCAACACAGGCTTACATCGCCGTTCCGCTTCGCTACACACGTTTAAGACTTATATGTTACCTGCTGGGCTTCTTTTTGGTCCATTAGTCAAATAGTGTTGTTTGTCCCTCTTTTTTAAGTCGCCAACTGTCTTGCCCTACTCGTTCTGCAATGTCCTCTAATACATTTAAAATTGTCTGACTTTCTGGTGTTGTCCCGTTTTTGAGAAGTGGCAAAATAGCCAATACGATTTCGTCAAAGTGCGGGCTTTTATTTTCTCTTTCCATACGTCTCAAATAGCTTATTAAATAATATTTGATACGAAGTCTTACGTCAATATGAGTTGAAAACTTTGTGTTTTTTCTAATTGAAAATTGTTCGGTTGTTTCATCGTAATCAAACTTGTCAAGCAGAATAGGTGTCAAGTCGGTGTATTCCTTTTTTAGTAAGTCCAAGAAGCCGAGTTCAAGTCCTTTGATAATAAGTTCGTCATTGATTTGTTCTAATGTTGCACCATTATTTTTGGCAATCATTCCTTCAATAGTTTGCATTACAATTTCAGCAATGTCCAAACCCAAATTAGCTTTCATTATTGCCCTTGGATTACGAACCTTGCGGAAGTTGATAATTAATTGTCCTGATAAAACTGTAAAAGGATTTTGTCGTTTCTTAAAACTTGTCTGACCGTTTTTTTGTGCAACGGCACCCGCATATTCAAACCCACAACTTTCTGCCGTGTCAATGATTAAGTGCCAAAATTCAGGGTCTTTATGAGCAAAAACAAATGAAAGCCAACGGTCATATTTAAGCACACGATACATTTCCTTAATGCTCTGTGCCATTAATTGGTTGTATTCATCTTTGCTTTTATTGTGCTCTCCGCCTTCTATTGCTTCGTCTTTAAAGTCTTGTTCAGTAACTTCTAAGTCAAGCCAAGCGTTCCACATTGCAGATAAATCCAAATAAGGAATTTTCTTTCCGTATGGTGGGTCAGTATAAATGTAGTCAACAGTTTCTTTAGGAATAAATTTCAAATTTGTCGCTGTGCCTTTTACAATTTGTGCATTTGAAATAGTTTTTTCGTCAATGAAATATTCCATTTCTTTTTTTGCTTCTCTTATTTTCTTGAACCGCAATTCAAAGTAATACATAACGTCAACATCAACGTGACTTGGAGCAATTCTATATCTATAATATCGAAATACAGAACAATCACCTTGTCCAGCCATCGGCTTTGTTGGGGTTGTGTGGTAAGTTAGGTTTACTTTAGTTACTAATCCCGAAAACATAAGTAACAATGAGTTTCTAATATTTTCGTTAGACTGTTTGAGAATTATAGATTTAAGAAGCCCCAATTGCGCTGTTTGTTTGTCGCTAAACAATTGGTCTACTGTTTCCACATCAGATCCTTTCGGTAATGGAAGTGGTTTTGGACCTGAATATTTTTTTAAGGCTTTCTTTATTTCATCTTCTGTTTTTGGTTCCTTTTTTAAATACTCTTCTTTTACTTCATTAAATGCTTGGGTAAGCTCAGATTGTTTTACTGGTGCTATTAATGATTGTACCAAAAAAACAGCCATTGGATTTAGGTCAATATTGATTGCATTTCTATTGTTCATCAATGCTTCAATAGCCGTTATACCACTTCCACCAAATGGGTCAAGGACTAAATCCCCAGGCTTACTAAAATTCTTTATGTATTCAGCAACAACATTCCACGTCTGTTTAGTGAAATATCCGTGAACGCCAAAATGTCGTTTTGCTGCTTGTTTTTTTACTGGGATTTCTTCAAGTAAAGGTCTGTTATTGTAGTCAAATCCTGTTTTATAAGCGGTTTTAGGTTCGTAAACAAAGTTTTTCCCAACTTGAAAACTTGTCGGAGCAAGTAATAATATTAAGTCTTCCCAATTAGCTTCAATATTTTCTAATTCAAAAAAGAGAATAGGTTTGTCGGTGTCGGCTGTTCGATATACTGAAAACTCTAACCCATTACAAAGAGTGAAGTAATTACTTCTTATTTCGGGATGTGTTGCGTAACTATAAACTTGTTCAACATTGTGGTCATTAATTATTTTTTGATTTGGTGCTTTTGCATCCAATACCCAAGCAAAATTGTTTTCAACTTTTAGAGCATAATCAGGCACAAGGTTTACTGGTCGCTTTTTGCTACCAATTTTTAAAAAAGGGTGTTGTAGCGTCTTACTGCGAACAATATTTTCTTGTGTGTAACCAAGTTCTTTTATAATTGGAAGTATTATCACTTCTCTAACACTGTCTTCTTTGAAGTCAGGGTCATTAGCTATTTTCTTGAAGTCAAGCTGTCCGAATAATTTTTCTCTCGTTATTTTTTCTTTCATCAATGTCAAAAGTATCGTTTTTTATGTCTGTTTGTTTTGCAGTGTCTGTTTTTTAGCCTTGCAGGTAACGAATCGATATACGCCATAAATTCAACCTAATGGCGTCTATATCCTAATTGGAGGAGGGGTTCAACCTTACCGAAGACCTCTTCCAAGCCTATCCAAATGTATTTAAAATGCCTTAGATCTCCAAATGATCCAACGGGCTTTTTAGTTTATTAAAACCTTTGGTTGTTGTTTGGGTGTATATTTCGGTGGTTTTTGAACTTTCATGACCCAATAAGTTTTGAATTTACCGGATATCAGTCCCATTCTCTAGTAAATGTGTCGCAAAGCTATGTCGTAATGTATGGACACTTACTTTCTTCCGAATCCCAGCCTTGGAAGCAGCTGCCTTGAATATATTTTGAATGCTTCGCGTAGTATATTGAGACGCCAGTTACTGCCTTCAAATAACCGGTTTGATCGCTTTTATCGCCTGATTTTGGTACGAACTAGGTTTTTAGCGTGATCTAGGGTTTTGGGACAAAATATGCTCGCTAGATTATTTCTTTACTGCCTACTGTGCGGCATGGCCAATACTCATACTATCAACAGGCCGCCGCTTCTTCGGAGTAATGCTCCGTCTCTACCGAGCGGATGCTAATGCAGGTGGTATCAACAGGCCGCACCTACGGAGCTTGTCCGATCTTGGGGCCATCGCTTATTGGCTACAAACGGTGGACTCCGATGGAGCCGTTTGTCATCAAATCATCTTTTCTCGGTGTGTTTGCGTTCATCCGTGCCTAAAAATCGCTAGAATCCAAAGGATCCGAATTCCACCTAATGGCTCCTTAGGATCATCTTGGGGAGACGGGGGACTTGTTTTCTACGAACGGTTTACCCCAATATTCTGTGGTTCATTATTAATCATGTGCTCCTCACTACCCGCCAATGCTTTACGAGTTTTTCCATTAGTTTTCATGCTTAGGTGGGGACAGCTTGTCCCTTGGATGGAATGTAACTCAGGACCACACTTTCTTATTTTCTTCAAATAACCTGTAGAGCGTAAATCACTCCCTAATCCCCAAAAAAAAGCTTCGAACAATATATAATTGTCCGAAGCTTTGTAGTAGCGGGAACAGGACTCGAACCTGTGACCTTTGGGTTATGAGCCCAACGAGCTGCCAACTGCTCCATCCCGCGATCTATTTCCCTGATTGGGATTACAAAGGTAGGACACTTTTTTCAAAAATCAAGTATCTTTGTAAAAAAAAGTAAAAAATTATGGCCAAAACGCACAAAGCTGGCTTCATCAGCATCATAGGAAAGCCCAATGTGGGCAAATCTACCTTGATGAACGAGCTCGTGGGCGAACGTTTGTCGATCATCACCTCCAAAGCCCAAACCACACGTCATCGCATTTTAGGGATGGTCAATGGTGAAATAGGTGACACCGAATTCCAGCTGGTCTATTCCGACACGCCTGGTATTATCAAACCTATGTATGCCTTGCATGAGGCCATGATGGAATTTGTGCACGGCTCCTTGGAAGATGCCGACGTGATTCTTTTTGTAACCGATATTTTCGAAAAATACGACGAAGAGGACGTCATTCAGAAACTAAAAGACATTCAAGCCCCGCTGCTCCTCATTATAAACAAAAAAGATCTCGCCACAGACGAACAAATACAAGAGAAAATTGCCCATTGGAAAACCGTATTAAATCCGGCCCACATCATGGCCATCTCCGCTCTCGAGGGAGAAGGTCTAGGTGATTTATTAGCTCAGATCATTGACCTGATGCCCGTGCATCCACCGTATTTTCCAAAAGATGAACTGACAGACAAACCCGAACGCTTTTTTGCGGCCGAGATTATCCGTGAGAAAATTTTAATGAACTACAAAAAGGAAATTCCCTATTCCTGTGAAGTCGCCATTACCTCCTTTAAAGAAGATGACGATATCATTCGCATTGCCGCTGAAATTTACGTGGAGCGTGCCACCCAACGAGCCATCTTGTTAGGTCACAAAGGAGAACGAATCAAAAAAGTAGGTATCGAAGCCCGCCAAACCATGGAAACCTTTTTTGCTAAAAAGATTTTCCTTGAACAATATATCAAAGTAGAACCCGATTGGCGCATGAAAAAAGCTAAATTATCTCGTTTCGGTTACGGTTCCGGACAAGATTAAATCCCAAGATTTTTTAGAAAACAACGCCAGTTTTCTAAAAAATCTTTTATTTTTACCGTTAATAATACAAATTCATTAACCACAACGAAAACCAACCCCCTATGCAATCACCCGATGCTTCACGGCCTTGGCTGAAGTTCTATCCAGCTGGTGTGCCTGCCGATATTAATCCTGATTCGTACGCTTCTCTTCTAGACCTAATTGATGAAGGCTTCACCAAATTCAAGTCGAATGCGGCCTATGCCAATATGGGCAAGGAAATGACTTTTGGTGAATTGGATATACTATCCCGCAATTTTGCTGCACATTTACAAGCTGTAGGTATGCAAAAAGGCGATCGGATCGCTATCCAAATGCCCAACTGTCTTCAGTATCCTGTAGCCCTGTTTGGCGCGCTTAGAGCAGGCCTTACGGTAGTGAACACCAATCCGCTGTACACACCTCGGGAAATGAAACACCAGTTTGTGGATTCCGGTGCCAAAGCGATCGTTATTGTCGCCAACTTCGCCTCTTACCTCGAAAAAGTTCTACCTGAAACACAAATTGAGCATATCTTCTTAACCGAACTTGGGGATATGTTAAGTTTTCCCAAAAAGCAATTGGTGAACTTTGTGGTCAAGCGCGTGAAGAAAATGGTTCCCCCATTCCATTTGCCCACGGCTCAGTCCTTTACAGGAGCCCTTTCGGCAGGTGCACAACAAACCTATACTCGACCCACCGTTACAGGTGAAAATATAGCATTTATCCAATATACCGGCGGAACAACCGGCGTATCCAAGGGAGCCATGCTCACTCATCGGAATGTGGTCGCCAACCTCCAAACCAATGAGGCTTGGCAGGCGGTCGTCAACGATCAAATGAAAGGGGATAAAATTGTTGGCATTACAGCCTTACCCCTTTATCATATTTATGCCCTGACTGTCAATGCGTTAACAGCCTTAAAAACAGGGGTGATGAATCTACTGATCACCAATCCTCGTGATTTGGACGCATTCATCAAGGATTTGAAAAAATATCCACCTCATATTTTTACTGGGGTCAATACCCTTTACAATGGCTTACTGAATCACCCCAAAATTAAAGAGGTCGACTTTAGTAATCTGGTCATAACCTCGGCGGGTGGCATGGCGTTGCAGTCGTCGGTTGCCATGCGCTGGAAAGAACTAACCGGTAATTTACCAACGGAAGGGTATGGTTTGTCGGAAACCTCCCCTGTCTTGACTTCCAATCCTTTGATCGGTGACAACCGCATTGGAACGATCGGGATGCCGTGGCCCAGCACCTATGTCAAGATCATGCGAGAAGATGGCACGTGGGCCGATATTGGGGAGGCCGGTGAAATCTGTGCACATGGCCCCCAAGTGATGCTCGGATACTACAATCGCCCAGACGAAACGGCCAAAGTGATGTTCGACGACCCCGCAGATGGCAAACGCTGGTTTAAAACCGGAGACGTGGGCGTGATGGATCAGGACGGGTACTTCAAAATTGTCGATCGGAAGAAAGACATGATATTGGTTTCCGGATTCAATGTCTATCCAAACGAAATCGAAGATGTCGTCGCCAGCATGCCAGGCGTATTGGAAGTCGCCTGTGTTGGCGTACCCGATGAAAAATCGACGGAAGCTGTCAAAATTTTTGTGGTGAAGAAAGATCCAAATCTAGAAGTAGATGCCATCAAAGCCTATTGTCGCGAAAATCTAACCGCCTACAAATGTCCGAAACACATTGAGTTCCGGGACGAATTACCCAAAACCAATGTCGGTAAAATTTTGCGTCGGGCCCTTCGCGACGAAACCCCAACCACCTAATTCATCCTTTATTTCAAAAAAGCCCTCTACCAAGAGGGCTTTTTTGTTACTTTTTGATATAAACCATTTAATTTAACTAAAATACCTGATTCATCCTTTTGTAGTATATTGCACCGCAAGAAATATTGGATTTACTCATACCTAATGCATTCGAAACCAATGAACGAAAAGAACCCACGCCGTGTGGTTTGTAAGAACTGCCATCACACCTTTGAAGGGAATTTTTGCAACCAATGTGGACAATCTGCACACACCCATGAAATTGATTTCCATAGCATCGTTCACGAGATTCAACATAGCTTATTTCATGTAGATAAGGGTATTCTGTTCACCACATATTGTCTGCTCAAACAACCCGGTAAGACCATTCGAGATTATCTGGCAGGTAAACGAGTCCAACACTTTAAGCCCCTCGCTTATTTGTTTATTTTATCCACCTTGTATGCTGTACTAACCAAAATATCCAATAAATCGACGTTCCTTACCTCCTTCTTGGAGGGATTTTACAATGGGTCGAATGATGAGGAAAGTCGAAATAGTCTTGGCTTCCTTGGCGACGCCCTCGTTTGGATGTCCAGCCATTATGCCTACACCACTTTACTTCTTTTACCCATCTTCTCTTTGGCTTCCTACTGGTGTTTTAAACGAAGTGGTTACAATTATTTCCAACACTTAATCCTCAACTGTTATGTATCGGGGTTTAGTACAGCTATTCTACTAGTCCTTTTACCCTTAACTTCCTTCATTCAAGATAAACAAATCAACGAGTTCATCGATATCGCGAAAATCTATGCCGGATTGGCACTTACCTTCTGGATGTACTTTTCCTTTTTTCAGTCATATCACCCCATTAAAAAAATACTTTTAACCGTCCTGACTTACGTTGTCATGATTCTTCTTCTTTTTGCGGTTGTATTCTTTTGTGGCATGATCACCGGGCTTTCCCCCGACTAAATCGTCAGCCCAACGCAAATCGTTTCCACCATCCTATCCATGGCTGTTGGTCAGCAAGTCCGATTTCTCAGCATCTGCCAGGTGCAATTTTAAATTTTTTTAAAATATACTTGGAATGTATAGACATGTTTGATAGATTTGTGATGTCAGAGCTGTCTTCAAACCCATCTCTTTTACATTCAACCACCTGAATCATGAAACGTGTACTTCTAACCCTTTGGGGGTTGGCAGTCGGGCTTGTAGGATCCCTACAAGCTCAACATGCCTTGATCCCTACCCCAGTTTCGTACCAAGCAAAATCCGGTTCCTTTCTTTTGGACCCGACGGTTGGAATCCAAGCCTCGAAGGACCTAGTATCTCAACCCGCCATTGCCGCATCGATTCAAAAGCTACAATCGAAGGGCCTGACCTTGGGTGCACCGAAAGCAGGTGGACGAAGCCTTCGTTTAACTACACTCCAACCTGCCGATCCTATCTTGGGGAGTGAGGGATACCGCCTCGACATCACCGCCCAAGAGATTCGCCTTGGAGCCAACCAAATCGCTGGTTTCATATACGGAATGCAAACCCTAGAGCAACTTATTCCTGTCGAGTTCTTTTCGGCTAAGTCGAAAATCAAAGCGGCTATTCCTAATGCCTCGATTGTGGATTATCCCCGTTTCGGTTGGCGAGGCTTGATGCTGGATGTATCCCGACACTTTCGCCCAAAACAGGAGGTCCTTCGTTTCATCGACCAAATGGCTGCCTACAAATACAATGTATTGCATTGGCACTTAACCGACGATCAAGGCTGGCGTGTGGAGATCAAGAAATACCCCAAATTAACCGAGGTAGGGGCCTGCCGTGTCCCTCGTGTCGGAACTTGGTGGGAACGTGAACCACCCAAACCCGGCGAGAAAGCGACGGACTGTGGATATTATACGCAAGATGACGTTCGAGAAATTGTCGCTTACGCGGCCCAAAGAAACATTCAGATTATCCCCGAAATCGACGTCCCCGGCCATAGCATGGCGGCTATTGCTGCATATCCAGAACTATCTGTAACGCAGGATGCTACCATCCAGGTCAATCCGGGAAGTAACTTTGCCGAATGGCATAGCAATGGCACTTTTACGATGTTCATCGACAATAACCTGGACCCGACGAATGAAAAAGTGTATACATTTTTAGATGATGTTTTTGCCGAGCTTAGTCAATTATTCCCCGCCCCCTACATTCATTTAGGCGGTGACGAATGTTATTATGGATTTTGGGAGAAATCAGAAAAGGCACAAGCCTTCATGAAGAAAAACAACTTGAAAGATGGGCATGCGCTTCAAAATTACTTTACCAAACGCGTTGCCCAGCTGATCGAAAAAAATGGAAAAAAAGCCATGGGTTGGGATGAAATTGCAGAGGGAGAACTTCCATCGACTGTGGCGGTTATGAGTTGGCGTGGAACCAAAGGGGGTATTGAAGCAGCCAAAAAGGGGCATCATGTCGTCATGACTCCCAGCACGTATGCTTACTTAGACCTAGCTCAAGGCGATCCAAGCCTTGAACCTCCCATTTACAGCAAAGTTTCCCTGAAAACTTCGTATCAATACGAACCCATTTCCGAAGGCATTCCAGCGGATAAAGTTCTGGGAGGACAAGGAAACTTATGGTCTGAACGTTTGGCCGACTACCGTGCGGTAGAGTATATGCTTTATCCTAGGGCTTGGGCACTCTCCGAAGTTTTCTGGTCTCCGCCCAACCAAAAGAATTGGGATCAATTTGTGAATCGCATGGAAAAACACATGGTTCGAGCGGAATCCGAACAGATTAAAGTTAGTCGATCCATATTCAATCCCTGGATTGAAGTTAAAAAAAATGGAGACAAGCGACAAGCCGTTTTGTGGTGTGAGGCCCCAGGTACTGAAATTTACTATACCCTTGACCATTTCCCTCCAGATAACCAATCCAAAAAATACTCAGGACCAATCGACCTCCCGAACGAACCCTTTGCTTTGCGGGCCGTCGTGTATCGAAATGGAAAACGAATGGGCGAAATACTCACCCTTTCCAGTGAGCAGTTAATGAAAAGATAATCTGACCAATACGCCATTAAACCCCACCAAAAGTAACCTTTTAAGCACTTTGGTGGGGTTTTTTATAAAAACCTACTGAATCGTGGTATTATTCGGAAAATTAACCGTAGCTTTGCGTGGCAAATAAGAAATCTGAAATTATTTGCCTTATGCTTGACTCTTCAAAGCTTTTATATGAAGCACTGACGTACGACGACGTGCTACTTGTTCCGGCTTACTCGGAAATTCTCCCTCGCGACACCACCACCACCACCAAGCTTACGCGGAACATTACGTTGAACATTCCTTTGGTTTCAGCGGCGATGGATACCGTGACCGAATGGGAAATGGCCGTGGCTGTGGCCCAAGAAGGTGGGATTGGTTTTATTCACAAAAACATGTCGATTGAAGCGCAAGCGGACCAAGTTCGCAAAGTCAAGCGTTCTGAAAGTGGCATGATCATCGACCCCATCACCCTACCTGAAACCGCTCTGGTTGGCGACGCCTTACGCTTGATGGCCGAATTCAAAGTAGGTGGTATTCCGGTTGTTACCGAGTCGGGTGAACTGTACGGGATTTTGACCAACCGTGATCTACGTTTCCAAAAAGACCCTCATTTGCCGATTACCGAAATCATGACCAAAGAAAATTTGGTGACTGGTGAAATTGGGATTGGCTTGGAGGAAGCTGAGAATATTCTTCGGGATTATAAAATCGAAAAACTACCGATTGTTGATCAAGACAATAAGTTAGTTGGATTGATTACCTACAAAGATATTTTGAAAAAGCGTAACCGGCCCAATGCTGCAAAAGACAGCCACGGACGCCTTTTGGTGGGTGCCGCAGTAGGTGTGACCCCTGATATCGTGAAGCGGGTAGAAGCTCTTGTAAAAGCTGGCGTAGATGTCATCTCGATCGATACTGCTCATGGCCATTCCAAAGGGGTCATCGACACCTTAAAAACCATCAAAGCAACCTTCCCCAAACTGGATGTCATTGTTGGAAATATCGCCACAGGCGAGGCCGCAAAGGATCTGGTGGAGGCGGGTGCCGATGCTGTAAAAGTAGGGGTTGGCCCGGGTTCCATCTGTACCACCCGGATCATCGCCGGCATCGGGATGCCTCAGCTATCCGCTGTCTATTTAGCAGCGAAAGCCATTGAAGGAACTGGCGTTCCGGTTATTGCTGATGGAGGAATCCGCTTCTCAGGTGATATCGTCAAGGCCATTGCAGGAGGAGCTAGTACCGTGATGGTCGGTTCCCTGTTGGCTGGTACAGAAGAGGCTCCTGGTGAAGTAGTCATTTACGAGGGTCGGAAATTCAAAACCTACCGTGGTATGGGATCGGTGGAAGCCATGGAAGATGGTTCCAAAGATCGCTACTTCCAAGATGCTGAGGACGATGTTAAAAAGTTAGTACCTGAAGGCATCGTAGGACGTGTAGCTTACAAAGGCCGGGCAGCCGAGATCCTATACCAAATGACGGGCGGATTAAAAGCCGGCATGGGCTACTGTGGAGCAGGCTCCATAGAAGACTTACAAAAAGCTAAATTTGTTAAAATTACAGCTTCAGGAATGAAGGAAAGTCATCCGCACGACATTCAAATTATGCGGGAAGCTCCCAACTATTCTAGATAAGAACGAGACGCCCCGGTTGGGGCGTCGCTTTTTTAGGGGAAAACGTAGGGTTTCCGCAGGATAATTACAGGCCGATACAAGCGGAAATCCTAGTTTTCGATTATATTGCATTATTTTTTCACGCATTTCACTTGAAATTAAGACCTATTAACAAATGACTACAAACAGTATTTGGCGGAAAAAGCCCATGTCCGCCTTTGAGGCAGACATGAAAAAGTCGGACCTAAAACGGGTTCTGACCAAGTGGGGACTTACTTCTCTAGGAATTGGCGCCATCATTGGAGGGGGGATTTTTACCCTTACCGGTATTGCGGCTCATGACCATGCCGGCCCGGCCTTGGCCCTTTCCTTCGTTATTGCCGCCATCGGCTGTACGTTTGCCTCCTTGTGTTATGCCGAATTTTCGTCTATCCTTCCAGTAGAAGGTTCTGCCTATGCCTATTCCTATGGTACGGTGGGAGAATTTTTTGCTTGGATCATCGGCTGGAACTTAATCTTGGAATACATGATGGGCGCTACGACGGTAGCCGTGGCCTGGTCTGGCTATTTTGAGAAGCTTTTACATCTTTTCAATATCCATTTACCCGTTCAACTCATGAACGACCCGTTCACAGCCGCTGAAAAGCTTGGGTCAGAATCTCCCGTATTGGCCTTTAATGTGGCAGCTTTTTTAATTACTTGGGTTGTGACAAGCGTTTTGGTACGTGGAATTCAAGAATCGGCCAAAGCCAACAACATCATCGTATTCATCAAAGTGGCGGTGGTCTTGTTTGTGATCGTGGTGGGTGCTTTCTTCGTGGATACGGCCAATTGGGTACCGTTCATCCCTGAAGAAGTAACCGATCCTGTTTCTGGCAAAACCTCCTTCGGCTGGTCTGGAGTGGTCACGGCTGCAACCATTGTTTTCTTTGCTTACATCGGTTTTGATGCAGTTTCTACCCAAGCAGGTGAAGCGATCAATCCACGCAAAGATGTGCCTTTCGCGATCATTGCTTCTTTGATTATCTGTACGTTATTATACATTGCCGTATCCTTAGTGTTGACGGGCATGGTGAAATACGATACTCTTGACCTTAAAGCTCCAGTAGCGTCGGCATTCGCAGATGCGGGTATTGGTTGGGCTGTTTTTATTATCACCATTGCAGCGGTAGCGGGTCTGATATCGGTGATGTTGGTGATGATGCTAGGCCAAACTCGAGTCTTTTTAGGTATGGCAAAAGATGGTTTGTTACCAGGTTTCTTCAAAGAAATCCATGCCAACTTCAAAACTCCTTGGAAAAGCACCATTTTAGTCGGTTTTATTATTTCCATTGTGGCCGCCCTCACCCCAATTGACAAAGTATCAGAGATGTGTTCCATGGGGACCTTGCTTGCCTTTGCCATGATCTCAGGTGCCGTATTGCTTCTTCGCTACCAACAACCCAACATCGAGCGCCCGTACAAAGCGCCTTTGATTTGGTTCGTTGCCCCGATGGGTGTACTATTCAACGTCTTTTTAATGACGCAGGTACGGACTGAAACGTGGTACGCCTTCATCATTTGGAGTACCATTGGTATTGCGGTTTATTTCTTATACAGCCGTCGAACCAGTCTGTTGAATAAAAAATAATGAGGAAAATATCCCTCCTTCAAAAAGCCACACTGAAAATTCAGTGTGGCTTTTTTCATTTTTGTTTGGAAACTTTGAAAGTCTTTTTAACTTTGTACCACAAAGTACTTTTCAATCATGGAAGATCAAAAAAAATCCTTAGAGACCCTGCATGAAATTCGCCAACTCATGGAGCGATCCACCCGATTTGTTTCGCTGAGCGGCTTGTCTGGTTTATTCATTGGTCTATATGCCCTAGTAGCTTCTGGGTATCTCATTGGGTTATCGGATTTTCGGACCAACGGATTGGACTGGTTTGTTGAAACTAACCAAACCCATGTTGTTTTTCATGTTCTGGTCATTACTCTTTTTCTTTCATTGCTCACAGGCTTCCTTCTCACCTACCGGAAAGCAGGCACATTACGGTGGGACTCTCCCGCACGCCGATTGGTCTTTCATTTAGGGACTCCTTTGGTCACGGGTGGTATCTTATGTTTTATATTTGAATCCCATGGCTACTGGGAATTTATTCTACCCACCACCTTGATTTTTTATGGCCTTGCCCTTCTGAATGCCAGTAAATACACGTGGGAGGATTTACAATACATGGGATTAGGGGTATTGGTCGCTGGACTTCTAGCCTTTCTGTGGCCCTCGTATGCACTTTACTGTTGGGCTTTTGGGTTTGGCCTCCTCCATATCTTGTACGGACTTTCGATTCATTTAAAATACGAAAAGTGAAAAACTACGTAGATGATCTCAACAAAGCCTTTGAAAGTCGGGTACGACTGGGGCTCATGTCCTTGTTGATGGTCCATGAGTCGGTGGATTTCACGCTTGTGAAAGAACACATGTCCCTGACAGATGGCAATTTGGCAAGCCATATCCAAACTCTTGAGAAACTTGGCTATGTCGAAGTTCTCAAGCAATTCATTGGGAAAAAGCCGCATACTTCTTACCGTGCTACAGATACGGGACGGCAAGCTTTCAAAGATCATTTGGATGCCTTGGAGAAACTGATCAAGCAAACTCCTTTTTAACACATACACAAATACACGAAAAATGAAAAAGCTATTTCAAATGCCTACCGCCGAGTCGGTAGGCTCTTACCAACAATTGATCTTATCGAATGCCCAAGATCCAGAGGAATTAGAGCGACTTTATTTACGGGATCGACGGTTGTTCACAGCGGCTTTTGATCAGGTATTTCCCCAGATCGCCCTACAGCCCATCGCCCAAAGTTGGCGGGCTCGGCTACACCCCCCGACCCAGCCCTCGATTTTTGCGGATCCCAAAGAAGCTATTTTTTGGTTGATCGCTACATTTCTGTCGGGTTGTATGGTAAAGTATCCCCAATGGGCCAATCATAATCCCGAATTTTACCTCACTAAACAAGTTGGATTCCTGATTTTCCCCTTTGTTCTTCTATTTTTTGCGTGGAAAAACCGTGTTTCATTTAGTCATCTAGCCGGTGCTGTGGTGTGTATGTTCGTCAGTGCTGTCTATGTTCATCAACTTCCCGACCAAACCGAAGTTGATGCCTATTTACTGGCTTTACTGCACATGCCCTTTTTTATTTGGTCTTTGATGGGATTAATCTACGCCCAGTCGGGACGAAAAACATTGGACTTCCTTCGCTTTAACGGAGATTGGATCGTCATGTCGGTCTTGATCGGACTCGCCACAGGTCTTTTTCTTGCCCTGACTGCTGGTTTGTTTCAGTTAATACAAATTGACATCGAACCCGCCATGGAAAAGTATATTTTGGTTTGGGGAATCCCCGCCATTCCATTATTTGCAGCGTATCAAGTGGAATCCAACCCTACACTCGTCAGCAAAATTTCACCCCTAATTGCCCGTGTCTTTACACCTTTTGTGTTGGTTATGCTGGTTTTCTTTTTGGTGGCCGTCTTTGTTTCTGAACATAGCATTTACCAAGACCGCGATTTTTTATTGCTTTTCAATGTCGTTCTTTTAGCGGTTATGGCCATCATCCTGTTTTCATTGAGTGATATGGCCCGATACAACCAATTACAATTACTCATTTTATTTGCCTTATCAGTTGTAACGATTCTAGCCAACGGCATGGCTCTATCTGCCATCTTGCATCGGACACTGGAGGGAGGATTTACACCCAATCGATTAACGGTTTGTGGAAGCAACCTGATCATGTTCGTTCATCTATTCTTGATTGCACGCAATATCGGTTTACAATTATTAGGTCAAGAGGACAGTCAACACCTTCACCCGAAATTACGTTTTCTTCTTCCAGCCATTGCGATTTGGTCATTGTTTGTGGCCATTGGCTTTCCCCTGATATTTGCTTAATTTCATACCCAAACTAATTCTTTTGGTATGACATCACGTTGGATCGGCCTATTTGTAGTTCTTTTGTTTTCGATACAGGCGAATGCCCAAAAAACCTATTGTAATCCCATGAATTTGGATTACGGTTTTACGCCCATTCCCAACTTTTCGACTCAAGGAAGGCATCGAGCTACCGCCGATCCCGTGATGGAATATTTTAAGGGCCGGTATTATTTGTTCTCCACCAACCAATGGGGCTATTGGTGGAGCGAAGACTTAGTGAAATGGAACTTCGTATCCCGTCGTTTCCTTCAACCTTATCACAAGGTATACGATGAACTTTGTGCACCGGCCACCCTGGTCAAGGGGGATAGTCTTTTGGTCATTGGCTCCACTTATGCCAAAGATTTTACCCTCTGGTACAGTACGGATCCCCGAACCGATACCTGGAAAGAAGCCGTTCACGCTTTTGAGGCGGGGGCTTGGGACCCGGCATTTTTCCGGGATGATGATGGCCGTATTTATCTCTATCATGGTTCCAGCAATACGTATCCACTGTATGGCCAAGAAATAGACCAGCAGAGTCTTCAGCCCATCGGAGAACGAAAAGACCTTATCCGATTACATGACGATATCCATGGATGGGAACGCTTTGGCGAAGCTCAGGACAATACGTTTCTCAAACCCTTCATGGAAGGCGCTTGGATGAACAAATACCAAGGAAAATATTATCTGCAGTATGGTGCACCCGGTACCGAATTTTCTGGATATGGGGATGGGGTGTATGTTGGGGACAAACCACTAGGCCCATTTCAGTACCAACCACACAATCCTTTTGCCTATAAACCAGGGGGATTTGCTCGCGGGGCAGGACATGGGGCCACGCTTCAAGGAGAACATGGCAATTGGTGGCATGTATCCACCATTGCGCTAGGAGTAAAAAATAGCTTTGAAAGGCGATTGGGACTTTGGCCCACTGCCTTTGACGCTGACGGTATTTTGTATACCGAAACTGCCTACGGAGATTACCCACATTATCTTCCTACGTCTACCTTTCGCCAACCCAAGGAGCTTTTCACCGGTTGGATGCTACTGAATTACCAAAAGCCCGTGCAAGTTTCCTCCTCTTTGCCGGGCTATCCATCCAATTTTGCGGTGGATGAGGATTTAAAAACGTATTGGTCAGCCCAAACCAATCGTCCGGGCGAATGGCTTCAGTCCGATCTAGGCCAAGTTTCGACCGTACGAGCTATTCAGATAAATTATGCGGATCAAGACGTTGATTCTAGTTTTTTAGGAAAAATAGGAGGTATCTACCACCAATACCAAATATTGGGAAGTTTAGACGGAAAAAAATGGTTTACTGTGGTAGATAAATCCAAAAATACCACCGATGTGCCGCATGATTATGTGATGTTGGACAAACCCATTCAAGCGCGTTTTCTCAAATTAGTCAATTGGCACATGGCCGCCGGAAAATTTGCCATCAGTGGTTTTCGCGTTTTTGGCTCTTCGACCATCAAGAAACCCGAAGAGGTAAAAGAATTTGTTGTACTACGTGGTGACCATGAGCGTCGAAACGTTTGGATCAAATGGGCCAAAGATACCCAGGCCACAGGATATGTCATCTACTGGGGAATTGCCCCAGACAAACTTTATAATTCCGTAATGGTATACGGTGCCAACGACTATTACTTGCGTGCGTTGCACCGAGATATGCCGTACTATTTCCAAATTGAGGCTTTCAATGAAGGGGGAATCGGGAGCCGAACTCCCGTTTCCAAGGTACCTTGATTACAGATGAACCATCCAAAAATACACGGGCATCCCGACGGTAATATTTACTGGGAAGGTAACTGCGAGCGCCATGGGGAGATAAAGGCCTGGATCGGAGGATGGAATCGCAATTTTCATGGCGGCCGGAACGGCAATGTAAGAAGCACTGGCGGCTAGAATGGCAAACATAAACTGGCTGGAAGGATCGGAAACCACCCAACCACTCAACCATCCAATCAAACAGCCATTAAACAGGGGAAATAATATAGCAAATAGCATGGGAAACCAGCCATAAGCAAAGAAGGACTTTAGTTTACGGCCGGAGTGAATTCCCATATCCAACAAGAATATGGCCAAGAAACCCTTGAAAAGATCGGTCGTGAACGGCTTAATTCCCTCGGCCTGTTTGGTATCGGCAATGAATCCAATCACCAAGCTGCCAAGAATCAACAAAACACTTCCATTGGTAAAGGAGTGACGAATGACTGCTCCAATTTGAAGTTTGCGGTCAGATTTAGGTTGATATAAACTCACCAATACCAAACCCATGATGATGGCGGGCGATTCCATCAAGGCCATAACTGCGACCATATACCCATGGAAAGTATGCTGATGTGCTTCAAGGTAAGACACCGCCGTAACGAAGGTGACGGCACTAACCGACCCGTACGAGGCGGCAATGGCGGCCGAATCGGCTAAACTCAAACGTCTTTTAAGTAAAAAAAAGGCAAACCAAGGTATAGTGGCCGATAAAATCAACCCGAATACCATGGCACCGGCAATTTCACCCGTAATGGGTTCATGCGAAAGCTCTTGACCTCCCTTGAAACCGATGGAAAAAAGAAGGTATAAAGAAATAAATTTGGAGGAATTCGGTGGAATTTCGAGGTCACTTTTGAGCGAAACAGCTAGGATTCCGAGAACAAAAAATAAAAGCGCGGGATTGGTGATGTTTTCGAGCAGTAGGTGATAATCCATTATTTTAGGGGTTACAGTAATCACATAGTCCGGGATCTTCTACCTCCCGTCCTTGTGGAAATCGTTGTGTGTGAGAATACTGACAAAGGGTACAAAGCCAAGTGGCTTCTAGGGTGGTGGCGGTAGGTAAACCACACCAAGAACAAGGCAAACCGGGGGATGTTTGGTGAATGGAATAACCAGGCGACTGGCAGGAGGGGCACTTGGAAGCTATTTTTTGGATCAACACCTCCGATGCCTCCCGGATCACCTCTTGCCGGGTGGGATTCATCATAGCTCGCATGTCAGTCATGACCCATGCGCCACCAAACTCATGAAAAAAGTCTAGGAAAACAGACCTTAAGCGGATTTCCTCCTGAATGCCTTTTACTACCCGTTTGGGCTTGGTTTGACTTGAGGCTAAAACCAGAGCATGGCTAGGAAACAACACCTCGTTCGCCCAAGATTCAAGTGTCTCCTCGGATGTGATCCATTCAGCCCGGTAATTGGTGGACAACGAAACTACTCGGGACACCACCTCGAGATTGGTTCGTACGTCCTGAAAGACGAGCCATTCTTCATCCGAAGGTAAAAATCCGATCGACGGGTGCGGTCCAAATGACCCTTCCGAAGCTACCCAAAGCGGGACCTCAGGCAGGAGACTATGGGCTAGCTCTATTTTTTTTCTTGCGACTTCAACGGGACTGCCTATACGATACACATCGCCCGAAAATGTACCAAGGGAATCCGTAGGAAGAGTTGTGGGAACACAGATTTTAACGCCAAAGGCATCTTGAAACACAGGGCCGATTTGGTTCTCTTTCCCATGGGCCGTAGCTATTCCTAAACGTAAATCTACAAAATCATCACTTAGCATGTGACATCGGCGCAAACCTTTGGGCAAGTAATAATAAAATGATAGATCCCGCTTTTCCGAGTTCCTCAGACTGCAACCAAGAAATGACAAGACCAGCTATCCCCAACAAAAAGCAAGAGACAAAGAGAATTTTGTGTTTTACATCTATATTCATACGAACCTTTGTTTGCTTTCTTCGGGTAGTCTTTTGACTGTCACAAAGGTCGAGAATATATAAATATTATTTTTATTTATATATTCAATGAATTATATAATGATGTTTTATGAATTACGAAATTGAGACTCGATCGTCCAAAACGTCCTCCACAAAATGATGGATGGTAAAGGTTTGTTCCGCTCCGATTTTCTGACCCATCTGTGAAATTAAGTACAAAATTGCCCAGAATATCAAGCCAATTGGGACAGCCCACAAGAGTGTGGTCTCTTGATGTAACGAGTATTTAACCCAGCCATAAATGCCTAGAAAGAGAACGGTGATTCCTGAGACCGCATATCCAAACATAAAGGCGGCCCAAACGGAAGGGTGAGGACCATACATGCCTCGAACGATCGTACCCGTGGGGGTAGGTTCGAACGAAATTTGGAGTTGTGGAGACCAATAGTGTTGGTCTTCTGGTTTGACCCGAATCAGTCCATGGGTAGGATATACTTTTCCCTCCAAGCTGGAGGGGTATTCTGCCAATTGTTCGGAAAATCGCTCAACCAACTGGAGGGGTGTGTAAGTAACTTGTTTTTGAAATCGAGGGCGTACACGAAAACTTGTCATAGTCAGTAGATTAGGATGATGAACGAAACTACAAACAAGAAATGGTTCAATCCATGATATTCGACAGGTTCGAACCTCTTACTCTAATCAGCCACAATCATAAAAATTTATTATCTTATCAATTATGTCTATATTTGCACACTAAAAATGAGTACCTGAGTTGAGGCCTCAGGTTCAAACTTTCTTCATGAATTTACAACAATTGGAATACATCGTGGCCGTGGATACCTACCGGCATTTTGCCCGTGCAGCGGAAGCTTGCCGTGTAACACAGCCAACGTTATCGATGATGATTCATAAGTTGGAGGAAAGTCTTGAGATCAAAATTTTTGATCGGAGCCGCCAGCCGGTGGTACCTACAGAGATGGGAGAACGCGTGATCAGTCAAGCTCGAATAGTCTTGCAGGAAGTTGGGCGGATGCAAGAGATGATTGAAGAAAGTAAAAATAAAGTCACAGGAGAACTGAAAGTTGGTATTTTACCTACCATCGCCCCGTATCTTCTCCCCTTGTTTTTACAGCATTTTCAGCAAAAATATCCAGCGATTCGCCTCAAGCTTGCCGAACACATGACCGCTTCCTTAATTGAAAAGTTGCAACGTGGTGAACTGGATGCAGGTATTTTGGTTTTACCCGAGCAAAATGCACACCTTTTCGAGTATCCTCTTTACCAAGAGCCATTTGTGGTCTATACCCCCCGAACATTCGAAAAGGACTATTTGCTTGCCGAAGATATTGACGTTCAGGAGTTGCTACTGTTGGAGGAGGGGCATTGTTTTCGTTCGCAGATCATGCAATTCTGTGAGCTCCGTAAAAAGCACGAAAATCCGGTAGAGTATACCTCTGGAAGCTTGGAAACCCTCCGATATTTAGCTGATAAACAGTTAGGTATAACCATCTTACCTGCTTTAGCTTTGGAGCATTTTTCTGCCGATCAAATGAAAAATGTAAAGCGATTTGCTGTGCCTCAACCGACTCGCCAAGTGAGCTTGGTAACACACCGGGATTTTGTTAAAAAACGAATGATCCAACTTTTGGCTATGGAGATACAAGCCAGCCTCCCCCCCTCATTAGAGAACATATCTGGAAAAACCATCCCTTTGCATGGATAATCCCAAGAAATATTAGCACTATATTAAGCAGCTATACCTTATTCAACCAAAATTTATCTGTAATTTTGCTTGTTGATCATCAATACGCTAAAAACCCCGATACATCATGCCACAATCAAAAATAGCCGGAATAGGCTTTTATGTTCCTGAACAAGTTGTTACCAATCATGATTTGATGAAATTCATGGATACCTCAGATGAGTGGATTCAAGAGCGTTCTGGTATACGGGAGCGTCGATATGGAATTAAAGGAAAAGAAACACCCACCACGATGGCGGCGGAAGCTACCAAAATAGCCTGTGAACGGGCGGGTATTTCGACCCATGAGATCGACTTCATCGTTTTCGCAACTTTAAGTCCGGATTATTATTTCCCTGGCTGTGGCGTTCTGCTTCAGCGCGAACTTGGCATCACCAAAACTGAAATTGGGGCATTGGATGTTCGAAATCAATGCTCTGGATTCATTTACAGCCTTTCGGTTGCCGATCAATTCATCAAATCAGGCATGTACAAAAATGTACTAGTGGTAGGTTCCGAAATGCACTCCATGGGTTTGGACTTCACCACCCGAGGCCGAAATGTTGCCGTATTATTTGGAGATGGAGCCGGTGCCGTGATTCTGCAACCCACCGAAGAAGAGGGAAAGGGTATCCTCACCACCCATTTGCATAGTGATGGAACCCATGCTGAGGAGTTAGCGCTGCTTTCGCCGGGTTCACACGGTGGGTATCATTTACCTGACATCGATTTTGGATTTCCAGAGGTTGAATTAGGAGAGATTTTTGTATATCCTAATTTGCTGGAAAACAAGACCTACTATCCAAATATGAATGGCCAATTGGTTTTCAAAACCGCGGTCACGAAATTCCCAGAGGTTATTCACGAGGCATTGACCAAAACAGGTTATGCCCCATCGGACATCAATTTATTGGTTCCACACCAAGCCAACCTCCGTATTGCCCAATTTGTGCAAAAAACACTAGGGTTGTCGGATGATAAAGTGTACAACAACATCATGAAGTATGGAAATACCACGGCGGCCTCCATTCCAATAGCCTTATGTGAGGCCTGGGAAGCAGGTAAGGTCAAAGATGGCGACCTAGTTTGTCTTGCTGCCTTTGGAAGTGGATTTACCTGGGGATCAGCCTTGATTCGCTGGTAAGCAGTTTCTTTTTAGCAATGATGGGCTATCCATTTTCACCCAAAAATCGATAGCCCATCTGTCGCTGAATATTCAATCGCCTAGCCTGGCCAGGCTATGAAAAAAATCACCCCGCCTCATCCCAATTCGCACCAACGGTGCGCGGCAAAAACCACATCGAGGGGCATTGATCAATTTCCCACATCGAAACACCTATTGTAATTGGATTCATTACCTAGGGCGTGGCCCTAGGCTAAGGATGAATCGCCTTTGGCGATAAGTGGGGTATTCAGTTTATCTAATTTAAGGCATCTAGGCTGGTGGAAGATAGTACGCGATCAATCCCACAAATATTTTAAATCATATGGTATCTTATATTTGTTTAAAATAATCAGATACTCCTCTTGAAATGATCTTTTTGCGTGATGTAGCGCTTGCCTCTCAATATATCGAATGACAACATCAATATCCTTAGGATTGACCGAAAAACAGCCGTAGCCTCGTTGCCAATAAAAGTGTTGATATTTCATCCCCTTGGTTTTCATCCAAATGGATGATTTTGATTTAACCTGCTGAAGAAACTTAACGAGAGTGACATCCTTCGACATCCGACACAATATATGAATATGATCCCTGTATCCCCCTACCTGTAAAGGAGAGAAACCCATATTCTTGCAAATAGACCCAATATAAGAAAATAGCTCCTCTTCTATCTCCCGATCAATAAATGGGTATCGATATTTCGTACTGAAAACGATGTGGATATAATTATAGACTAGTGATTGGGGCATATTTGATTTTTAGTTTTCAAGGTCAAGATGCTTTCAATTTCCTTGTTTAGTTTAAACATTGGATAATTTTCAAAACCCGAAAATTTCACATTAAGTTCTCATATTCAACAACTTAACTAGATATTACATAGATAAAATTTCCTAAATTATTATACCTAATGGGATGATTGGGGTTGTTCTACATGCCCTTGGATACCTAGGGCGGGGCCCTAGGCTAAGGATGGATCGCCTTTGGCGATAAGTGGGGTATTCAGTTTATCTCAAACTAGATAGCCCAACCATCATTCACCGAAGCTGAAAATTCAATCGCATAGCCTAGCAAGGCTATGAAAAAAATCACTCCGCCTCATCCCAATTCGCACCAACGGTGCGCGGCAAAAACCTCATCGAAACACCTATTTTATTTCATTACCTAGGGCGTGGCCCTAGGCTAAGGATGAATCGCCTTTGGCGATAAGTGGGGTATTCAGTTTATCTCAAACTAGATAACCTATCCATCATTCACCGAAGGTGAAAATTCAATCGCATAGCCTAGCAAGGCTATGTATAAAAATCGCACTACCCCTTTCCAATTCGCACCAACGGTGCGCGGCAAAAACCTCACCGGGGGGATTTATCAATTTCCCACATCGAAACACCTATTGTAATTGGATTCATTACCTAGGGCGTGGCCCTAGGCTAGGGATAAATTAAAAAAAACCGCCTCAGTGAGGCGGTTTATACAAATTCAATCCCATTTTTTAACCCAAAAACGGATAGCGATAATCGACCGGTGGAACAAAGGTTTCTTTGATCGTCCGGGCATTTACCCACCGAAGCAAATTCAATTTTGATCCGGCTTTGTCATTCGTTCCTGAGGCACGTCCACCGCCAAATGGTTGTTGACCTACCACTGCGCCTGTCGGTTTGTCGTTGATATAGAAATTTCCTGCCGCATCCACCAACTTCCGGGTGGCTAACTCAAGAGCATAGCGATCTTGCGCAAAAATAGCTCCTGTCAAGGCATAGGGGGAAGTAGAATTCACCAATTCCAAGGTTTTTTCATATTGAGCATCTTCATAAACGAAGATCGTCAAAACAGGTCCAAAGATCTCCTCACACATGGTCAAGGACTTTGGATTTTTTGTTACCAATACCGTAGGTTCAACGAAATAACCCGTTGATTTATCCCCGTTGCCACCTGCAATTACTGTCACGTCGGCATCGGCCTTCGCCCGCTCGATGTAGCTCATGATTTTATCGAACGAGCGTTCATCGATAACCGCATTGATAAAATTGGAGAAATCTTCCGTCCCTCCGATCTTCATACTTTTAAGATCCGCGACAAGATACTCCTGAACCTGAGGCCATAATGAGGCCGGTACATAAGCCCGCGATGCCGCCGAACACTTTTGTCCTTGGTACTCAAACGCACCCCGTGCTAAGGCCGTAGCGAGTGCCTTGGCATCGGCGGAGGCATGTGCCATCACAAAATCTTTTCCACCCGTCTCTCCGACAATTCGTGGGTAGGATTTATATCGACTAATATTAGCTCCAATCGTTTTCCAGATCGTTTGAAAAACCGTGGTACTACCAGTGAAGTGAATTCCTGCGAAATAGGGACTCTTGAAAATGATATTTCCAGCCACCGGGCCATCCACGTAAATCAGGTTGATAACCCCATCTGGCAAACCCGCTTCCCTGAAAATCTCCATAATCACCTGGGCCGAATATATCTGGGTATAGGCTGGTTTCCATACCGTCACATTGCCCATCAAGGCGGCACTGGCTGGTAAATTTCCGGCAATGGCCGTGAAATTAAATGGCGTTAGGGCAAATACAAATCCCTCCAAAGGCCGATATTCCAACCGATTCCAAACGCCTGGCGAGGAGGCAGGTTGTTCTGAATAAATCTCTTGTAAATACGCCACATTAAACCGTAGGAAGTCAATCAACTCGCAGGCCGAGTCAATTTCAGCCTGGTACGCATTTTTGGACTGACCCAACATCGTGGCAGCATTCAACTTGGCACGATACGGCCCGGCGATCAGTTCAGCAGCTTTTAAAAAGATGCTGGCGCGGTGTTCCCAAGGCATATTCGCCCAGGCAGTTCGGGCTTTCAATGCCGCGGCAATGGCTTGTTTTACATGGTTTCCATTTCCCTCGGAGGCATATCCCAAGATATGTTGGTGATCGTGGGGTGGGCGAAGTGCTATCTTTTGATCGGTAAAGACTTTTTCCCCTCCAATGTACATAGGAACGTCAAGAACCTGTGCACGAGCTTCGGCAAGGGCTTTTTCCAACCGAGCGCGCTCGGGGGATTGAGGGGCATACGATAACACCGGCTCGTTGATGGGTGTTGGCGTATTGAAGAAGGCATTATGCATATCAAAATGCGGGGTTTAGTTTGTTGAACAAAAGTACAAAAGTTTGTTTATTTCAGGTGCGGAAATCCCGCGGCTCGTATGTGTGCCAACCAGAATTCGGGCTCATACAGATCCCAGGCATGGCAGCCGAAGGGCAGTCTTCCCAGTTCGGTAACTTGGGCTGAAGGCCGATCCTCCACCGCAAATGCCTGAGCCTCCCGCCAATGGGGTATGGATAGCCGCGACCAATACCGATTCATTTCAATGCTAAAAAACGTATCCTCATTAAAAAACGGTGAATGATTTTGTACATACGTTTGTACCAACTTCGGGTGGTCGACCACTGCTTTTCGGAGGGCAGAAACTCGACGCAGCGACAGCCCGCCATTCCCAACCGTGCGCTTTAAAATGATTTCTTTGGGTTGATGTTTTCCGTGCAAATGCTCGGTGAGGTGAAACCACCGCGCTAGCGCTTTTTTAATTTCCCATAGTTTCTCTTGCCAGAGGGAGTTGAACTGAATCTCGGTCCGAAATGGTGCCCCTATGTAATCGTATCCCTTTAGGCACCAGGCTTCTAGTTCGTCCCGAAACACGAAGGCGTCGGTTTGGTAGATCAGAATGTACTCAAAATGAGCAAACCGATCATAGAACTCCGTGGAGAGCATGAGTTCGTTGTAGGTGGCAGTGCTTTTAAAAAAGGCATCGGAAAATGACTCGATGCTACACGACCATTCCGGTAAAAGTAGAGGGGATAGATCCAACGACGCGGGCTTGATGAAGCAGATGGGATGCTTCCCCAGAATCCGGAAGACCTGTTGAAGGGATGCCTGTTCCCGCTCAGATAATTCGACTTTATAGATCGGGATAACCACCGAAACCAATGCTTTTTTCACGCAAGAGAACCAATTTGTTGATGACGTAATTTCTGTATTTCCTCTGGGGTCAACATACGCCCAGCTTCTGGGTACAAGCAAATGTCGGACTGGCCAAACCACCCGTATCGATGACGAGCCACATAGCGGTAGATGGCGTCTCGCCACGACTTGGGCACTACCCTACCCACCTGAACCCACCGCCACCCCCGAAGGTGCCGAACGATGTACAACACGGCGTCTGACTCCGAAAGCCATTCGCCAGCTGAAGTACAAACCCAGACCGAATCTTGCCTTGCAGCCAGGGTAGGAAAATCTTGTAAGGGCGCCAGCCGACAGTCCGACGGCGATGTTCGTTGAACTACGAATTGCACAAAGCGGTTGCAAAGCAAACAAACCCCGTCGTATAATATAATCATAACCTAACCTCTAAAAAAATGTCCAGCCGGCCAAAGTACCCAAGACCCTGCGACACCCTAAAGTTAGTTCACAATTAGCCAACATGGTGAAGAGTGAAGTGAAAATTGGTGGATTTTGTGGTATTGGAGGGAGGAAAGACCACTTTTTGGTATCCGAATTCGGTCGGTTAAGGAGAATAGCCAAGTTTAACCTTAAAGATTTCTTGATTCAGCGAATTGAAATTAAAAATGTATCCATCCCCTTTTTAACTTTTGCTTTTTTCTACAAAGACTCCTCAATATAGGCCAACTTATTCTCTTTCATGCTATTTTACTAAAACATAGACCTACAGTATTAACTTACCTTAAAGGGTGATGCGTCTTTTGCCTTGCCAAATATAAGAGCACATCTTAAAACTTCATCATTTCCCTAAAGTCCCTCGGTTTGAGTTTCGAATGAACACCCATAAAAAAACCGAGAATTCGCATTCCCGGCTTCTTTGATTCAGTATGTCTTTATTCCGTCAGGATTACCCGACCAATTTGTCCCACGGCATGCGCGAAAGGATCAAAAGTAGGCCTGCTCCGAAGAAAATCATGGTGGCCTTGAATTTCTTTCCATGACCGACCGCCTTCTTCGACTTCGCGTTGCCAATCGTCACCAAAACAGCCGCGATGATATTTGTTGTCGGGTGCTCGATCACCGCCTTCCGTAGGACGCCATTTTTCATGGTAGCGCCCATATCAGCAAATGCTGTTTCGGCCAAGGGAGAAATCGCCAATAAGATCAAACCCAATAACAACATGGTGTGCGTCGAAATCAAGGCAAATAAGTTCACTTTCCGATTGGACTCTTCGAAAGTCTTCTCAGAGGTAGAACCAATAACACCTTGTACCGTTGCCCAAGCCAGGAGAGCTAACGCGATGAACGCAAGGTAATGATGAAAGTTTTTGATGAGATTGTAAAAGTCCATAAGTTTGATGCTCGTTAATTGTCTAAGGTTTAAAATCCAAATTTACCCCTAATTTACTAGAAAAAACAACATAGCCTACCATGTCGCCCCAAGCCATTGCCCAAACCCTTGACCATGCCCTCCTCCACCCGACCTTACTTCCTAGCGAAGTGGCATCAGGTTGCGCACTCATTTCTCAACTTGGGGTGGCCTCTGTCTGTGTTCGCCCCCAGGATATTGCCTTGGCCTGCCGCCATACCCAAGGCCCCACTGCCGTAGGGACGGTCATTGGATTTCCACACGGCTCCACCGGCACGGCCGTGAAGGTGTACGAAACCCAATGGTCTATCGAGCAAGGTGCCACGGAACTGGACCTCGTGATTCCGATTGGCTACGCCTTGGAAAAGGATTGGGCGTACGTGACCCAGGAAATCCGAGCGATCCGACGTGCCAGTCAGGGCTATATCCTCAAGGTCATTTTCGAAACCGACTACCTCACCGATCCTCTTTTCCAGGAAAGGCTTATTCACATTTGCGTAGAAGAGGGCGCCGATTTCATCAAATCCTCCACCGGATTCGGCTTTCTAAAAGGTCCCAACGGCTGGGAGACCGCCGGCGCCCGTCCCGAAGACCTCGCACGCTGGGCCTTATTCCCGATTCAACGAAAAGCGTCGGGCGGAATTCGAACCTTAGCGGATGCCTTGCAGTTTCTATCCTTGGGTTGTACCCGTTTGGGCACGTCGTCCACTGTGAAAATTCTGGAAGAAGCCTACGCTCAAGCTGGAATGACCTTTACAATACCTACCTTATCATCGTCCCAAATGGGTTATTAAATGAAACCAAGGCGAATACGTTTTCAAAGAGGGTGGATCAGCGTCGGGGGCGTGGTCGCTTTGTTGTATTTAACCTTTTCTCCCCTCTTTCATTTAGGGTTTCATTTGCTAGGGGGATTTCAACGGATCGGCGAAATCACCTACTTAGGTTCTTCCTTACCCAAAACCCAACAAAAAAAAATCAGCCAAACACATACCCAAGCCACGGCCAAACTTCAGCGATTTTGGGGAGTCCCGAAAGCGAAACCCCAGGTAGTCATTTGTGCAAACGAGCGCCAATTTCGCTCCATTTGCCGGCAGTCGGAAGGCGCAGGATGTAGCTTGGGCACGCCTATGGGGACATGGGTCATCTTGCTAGACCTAGACACCGATGTGCTTGCCCATGAACTGGCGCATAGCGAAATGATCCATAGATGGGGATATTGGTCGACCCGACTGAAAATTCCAACCTGGCTCGAAGAAGGCATCGCCCTGCAAGTGGATGATCGGTTTGTTCATGGTACAGACTCCCTCAGTCGATTTCAAGATTTTGATACCGAATGGCAAGTCATGACCTTTGTGGGGCGATATGGTCCAGCTCTAGCCGATATTTCGGAAAGCCAAGACTTTTTTCATGGAAGCGAGGCGGAAGTACGGCTGGCCTACCTCACGGCAGGTCGGGAGGTATCCGGTTGGTGGGCAATGCACGGGCGCAGATTTATTTGGAAGGAAGTGGCCCGTTACCTAGACCAATCGTGGTGGGAGGTTATGACCAACGGAATGACCGGCGATGCCAGGGTGTGGGACCTAAAGCCGCAATCGCTCTTTTATGAGCGGGAGTTGGATACCCCGCGTTGGTACACCAGCCATAACCTGGGTGCTCGGCATCTAGGCGTGTCATTAGATCGTCCCGAAAGGTCTTGGCCAAGATCGACGCAGCGGCAATAGACGCAAATTTACTATCTCCTTTGACAATGCAGGTATGGGGAATAGACGGATAGGGGGTGAACCGATTTCCGTCGACGAGTAAATGCTCCGGACGCAAAGTAAGCTGATCCACGGCCCGATGCATCGCCAAAAAAGAGGCTTTAAGAATATTGATTTGATCGATTTCCTCGTGGCTCGCCTCGGCGATGGCCCAGGCTAGGGCTTGAGCCAAAATGACATCCTTTAACTCGAGTCGATGCTCTTTGGAGAGTTGTTTGGAATCTTGCAACAGAGGATGATAAAAGTCTTTGGGCAGAATCACCGCCGCGGCCACAACGGGACCGGCCAAACATCCGCGACCGACCTCATCCAGGCCAGCCTCCACCACTGTATCATTATACCAAGGTCGTACCATGCGACAAAGGTAGAATTTTTGGGGAATTACCAGGTCATTTGGTTATCTTTGTAGCCGATTTAATTCCCTCAAAACAAACCAAAGTGACTTGGATTGACGTAATTCCCGCCCTTTTTCTCCTGGCCATTGGTCTCCAAGTTGTGTTTTACTTGGGCGTATTTTCCCCGTTGGCCTTTTTTAAACAACCCCAAGTGGAAGAAGAGCCCACCACCTGGCCGGGCGTATCGATTGTCGTAGCAGCATGGAATGAGTTGTTTAATTTAGGTGAATTAATTCTTCACCTGGAAGCTCAAGATTACCCTAATTTGGAAATTATTTTGGTGGATGACCGTTCGTCGGATGGCACGTACGATTTTCTATTGTCAGAAATTCAAGACTTTCCCCGTACGACTTTCGTTCACATCGATTCGCTCCCTGATCATTTTACAGCGAAAAAATTTGCTGTAACAATGGGAATCAAAAAGGCCAGCAAGGAAATCATTTTAGTGACTGATGCCGACTGCCGTCCGGTATCGGATCAATGGGTGAAACAAATGGTTTTGAAGATGGCAGAGAAGGATCTGGTACTTGGATTTTCTCCTTATTACGCATTTTCTGGCTTACTGAATGCTTTTATTCGGTATGAAACCTTCCAGACTGCGGTTCAATACATGGGATTTGCACTAAGTGGCCTGCCCTTCATGGGGGTTGGCCGGAACCTCATGTACCGGAAGTCGTTATTTTGGAAAAAGAATGGATTTGCTAGCCATTATGCCTTATTAAGTGGGGACGACGACTTGTTTGTCAACGAGTCGGCTACCCGCCAAAATACTGCGGTATGCTTAGCACCTGAGACACACGTGTATTCCATGCCTAAGCTAAATTACCGAGACTGGTATCGTCAGAAGCTGCGCCATTTATCGGTTGGAAAACGATACAAACGACGGGACCAGGTTCTGCTCGGAGCGTTATGGTACAGTCAAATGGCCAGTTGGCTCTTATGGATTCCGGCCATGTGGTTGGAGGCCACGTGGTTTGAGATTCCAGAATGGTCGCGATTCCCTGCAGATTGGACTCAGGCACAGCCCTGGCTATCGAGTCCATGGGTACCCGACTGGACACGGCTGGTTGTTGGCGTTGGAGCCGGATGGTTGCTATTGAAGTGGATTTGGTTGATCCGGATGAATCGGATCTTGGGCAAGACCCTCAATCCATGGAAACTCCTGGGTTATGATGCTCTGTATTCCGTCTATTTACTCCTATTTGGTTTTATTACCTTGATTTCGAATCCCAAAAAATTAAAGTGGCGATGACCGACTATTCCATTATCCCCAAATATTTCCCTAATTTAACCGATCGACAAGTTCAGCAATTTCAGGAGCTTCACGGCCTGTATACGCACTGGAATGCACAGATTAATGTGATTTCGCGTAAAGACATGGACAATCTATATGAAAAACATGTACTGCATTCCTTGGGAATCGCGAAAGTCTGTCCGTTCGCTTCAGGAACCGAAATCTTAGATGTGGGAACGGGCGGTGGATTTCCGGGGATCCCCCTGGCTATTCTTTTTCCCGAGGCGCAATTTCATTTGATGGACTCGATTGGAAAGAAAATTAAAGTAGTTCAGGAAGTAGCGCAAGCTTTGGAGCTAACGAATGTTCGGGCGCAGCATGAGCGTGCGGAAAAAGCGGATGGTATTTACGATTTTGTGGTGAGCCGGGCGGTGACACGATTGAGTCCATTTATGAGCTGGATTCAAAATAAATTTAGCCGAAATCATTTCAATACATTAGATAATGGCGTTCTTTACCTAAAAGGGGGAGATTTAGAAGAGGAGCTTGCCGAGGTGAAGCGGCCGAAGAAAATCTACGATCTTCCGACTTATTTTGAGGAACCTTTCTTTGAAACTAAAAAAGTGGTCTACGTACCCATGTAATGCAAATGGCAAATCGATTTTCAGCGAGTTTTTTACTCAATCCTTTGTTCCCAGACACCATATTGTTTCAAGAAAAAGGTATTTCGTTCACCGTGCGGAAGCTTTTTTCATCCAACGAGCATTTTGTTTTTTATGGTGATATTGCGGGAGTTGAAATCCAGGCAGGTATTTTCTTTGCTGATATTTCGATCAAAGCCAAGGCACGTGAGGAACAAATCATCATCCGAAATTTCACCAAAGGCGACGCCCGTCGGGTAAAAGATTTAATCTTGGAAAAATCTCCGAATTAATCACTTGATTATCAACGAACTTCGATTTTTTAAAAAAAAATATCCGAATTTTATTGACAAGAGCCTTAAAACACTATATTTTTGCACCACGTTAAGATTCCCGAATAGCTCAGTCGGTTAGAGCATCTGACTGTTAATCAGAGGGTCGCTGGTTCGAGCCCAGCTTCGGGAGCCCAAAGCCTCAGATTTTTTCTGAGGCTTTTTTTATTTTCCCCATAGCACCTGACTGTTC
>JBKBLN010000003.1:40153-280586 GCA_046296415.1 Spirosomataceae bacterium
ATCAGAGGGTCGGTACGGTTCGACGATTCGACGGTTCGCGGTTCGACGACTCGACGGTTCGACGATTCGATTCGAGCCCAGCTTCGGGAGCCCAAAGCCTCCAATTTTTTCTGAGGCTTTTTTTATTTTCCCCATAGCACCTGACTGTTCATCAGAGGGTCGGTACGGTTCGACGATTCGACGGTTCGCGGTTCGACGACTCGACGGTTCGACGATTCGATTCGAGCACAGCTTCGGGAGTCGAATCAAAAAAGAGACCAAAAATGGTCTCTTTTTTCGTTTAAAACCGATCCAGTTTCGTCTAGATGAAGATTTTTGAAGGCTGCAGCTTTTTGATCGTAGATGTGATATTTTTACAGGTACAATCTAATCTATATTGTAAACCTTTTACGACACTGCTATTTTCCTCTTCCCTGTAATGGAAAACATCTACTTTTTTAGCGGTTCAAACACGCTGTTCTTCATTATTCTTTTATTAAGCAAAAGAAATAAAGCCATTTATGATTGGTTCTTAATTTTGTGGTTCTCACTTGTTCTTTTTCATATTCTCGTTTTTTACAGGACCGTTCACGAGAAATACTCTCCTTTATTGGAGGTCAGTAGTGCTGCTGTTTTTCTAAATGGACCGATTTTATGGCTTTACATTAAAACTTTATTTGATAGACGGATTTCATGGAGGGATTCCTATCATTTTCTTCCTTTCTTTTTAAATCTAGTTTTTATATCTCCTTTTATAATTCAAAATGAACTTGCCCCATGGCCTGAGTATACTCGTATTCTTCTTGCTTGGGCAAAGCTGGGAAGCATATTGGTCTATTGTATTTGGTCCATTTCCACTATCAAAAACAAACGAAGGATTGAAGAGAATAACTTTTCAAACCTTAAAATTCACCATGTGGAATGGTTGAAGATGGCATTCAAAGCAGTCATGGTTCTATGGTTCATAGGGGTTGTTAGCCAGCTCATTTTCCAAGCAAACCAATTTGAACTGGATCCTACCAATGAAGATTTACTGATCAACATTGCAGTAAGTATTTTGGTGATTTTTATGGGTTACTATGGCTTCAAACAGGCCCCTGTTTTTTGGTCAGGTGAAGTATTCCCACCTGATCAAAATAAGGAGAGTGGACAGGCTAGTTCGATGGAAAAGTATCAGAATTCATATTTGGATGATGGTTTGGTAAAGTATTACTCTCAGGTTCTCGAAAATTTGATGAGTACCAAAAAACTATTCAAAGATCCGGATCTTAACCTTTCAACCTTAGCATCAGAACTCAACCTCACTCCTAATCAACTTTCACAAGTGATCAATCGGGCTTTCAACAAGAATTTTTATGAATTTGTCAATTCCTATCGAGTCCAAGAAGTGATCCAAAAATTGGCGAATGGAGAGGGGAAGACAGTTACCCTTTTGGGAATGGCGCTTGACGCAGGCTTTAACTCAAAAGCCACCTTCAACCGGTTTTTTAAAAAGCACACAGGCAAAACTCCTTCTGAATACCTCAAAAGTCAAAATAGTTAAAAAAACAGTGAAATTTTGACTTAAATAGGTTTCATCCTACCTATTGCGACGCTTGGAATTCCTATTCATTGAATGTTTGTACCCAAAATCGGCATAGAAATGAATCAGAAAGTTTATTTTCCAAACCTTGACGGACTGAGGTTCCTTGCATTTTTCTTCGTCTTCATGTATCACTGCTACTTCGAAATTCCAAAGCAGGATGAACAGAGTCCACTGTATTTGGTCTTCTACAAATTATGGGAAAATGGGGATTTGGGGGTTAATTTTTTTTTCACCCTTTCCGGTTTTTTGATTACCCACCTGCTGTTGGTGGAGGAAAAAGAAAATGGGGAGTTTTCGATTCCAAACTTCTATTGGAGAAGAACACTACGAATTTGGCCTCTTTACTTCGCTACGCTATTTTTTGGTTTTGTTATTTTTCAGACACTTGTGCGTTCTGTAGGAGTACAAATTGAGGAAACAGCAAATGGTTGGCATTATCTCCTCTTCCTTGGCAATTTTGATATCATTAAAAATGGCGATCCTGTTTCAGGTACACTTTCTGTCCTTTGGTCTTTGGCAATTGAAGAGCAATTTTATCTTTTTTGGCCCCTATTGTTCCTTATTTTTAAAAGATCAAGACCGGTCTTATTCATTGTTTTGATTATTGCCTCCTTGATATTTAGGAGTCTTTTTTACCAAGATCACATCCTACTCTTTTACCATACATTTAGTGTGATGTCTGACTTGGTAGTCGGCGCAATATTGGCATGGTGGAGTTTCAGCAGTAATCTAAAACAGGAGGAGGATAATTCCATTCCCAAGAAATTCAACATACTTATCTACCTACTTGGATTTGTTCTGATTCTTCTTCGAAAAGACCTTTTTACAAGTCCTATCCTAGTCATTTTTGAGCGACTGATATTTTCCTTATTTTTTGCTTACATCATTTTCGATCAGAATTTTTCCCAAAAGTCGTTCTTCAAAATCGGAAATTTCAAAAGAATCAGCTATTGGGGAAAATTCACCTATGGACTTTACTGCCTTCATATTCCAGCAATGGTTTTCACCGAAGGTTTTGCAATGATTGGGGGAGTTCATGAATCCACCTGGTGGGTGTTTTTCGGAAAAGCGATTACTACATTTTTGCTAAGCCTGATCCTTTGTCGACTTTCATACCGATATTTAGAATATCCATTTTTAAAACTGAAAGACCGGGGATTTGTATTCCTGAGGCAATAATTATTGAAACTACAAAACCATTGGGATCAAAGTACCCTGGCAAGAAATGATGGAATATATTTCAATAAACCGACCAATGATAAAACTATAGTTGGTGGATAACAAAATTCTATTTTCTATATGGACGACAACCTCACCCAAAAAAGGGAATTCAGACATGAACCATAGAAATATCTAATTGAATTAATGGAAAATCTTTAGCCACCGTTACAGCTTTTGTCCATAAGGGGAGCTCAAAGCCTCCAATTTTTTCTGATGCTTTTTTTATTTTCCCCATAACACCTGACGGTTCATCAGAGGGTCGGTTTGTGTCGATTTCCCAGGCTTTATGGTCTAGATTAGGCACCGTCGGTTCCAGGCCACATATTAAGGAATTGCAGCAGCTGTGCGTTATCTATAAACTAGGATGTAAAGACCAGGAAAATGGGACAACCCCTCAAGTCAGCAAGTTCTGAAGGACCTTCATCAAGTATTCGTTTACCGGAGATTTTCCTTAAGTAATTGACATTGACTCCTATACCTTTTTTTACATTCTACCCCTTTTGAACCATACAAAATAAGTTACTCCAAAAACTCTTGAAGACGAGTTGCAGAATATAATTCCAGAGTACATGATAAGTTCTTGAAGCCTTGCAGCTGTCTTTAGAATGGAAAAAGGCAAGGTCACTACAATGAAATTTGAAAATAGCAAGCTGATTGGAACTCAACCGCATGACAATTTTCGGATCATAATCAAATAAAAACGTATCAAATCGTATCTTTATGTATCAAATCGTATTAAAATGGATAACGAGGTATATAACTTTAAACTGAACATTGATTGGAAGCTGATTAACTTAATCAGTCAAATAGACCGATTTGATGCAAATTGGACGGCAATTGAACGAAAAGAGGGACAGAGTCTCAAAGAATTGAAAAGTATCGCAACGGTGCGAAGTGTTGGAGCTTCGAACCGGATTGAAGGCAACAAAATGAGCGATGAGGAGGTAGATGCTTTGCTTCAAAAAATTGACATAACAAAACTTACAGACCGAGATTCACAGGAAGTAGTCGGTTATTTTGATGTCTTAGATTTGATTTCGGAATCCTACGAACACATTGATCTTACCGAAAACCACATCAAAAACTTACACAATAGGTTGATGAAATATAGTATCAAAGATGCATGGCATAAAGGAAATTATAAATTGCATAACAACGCCGTTGAAGCTTCATTTCCTGACGGGACAAGGCAAATAATCTTTCAAACAACCGAACCAGGATTTTATACCGAAGCCGCTATGGCAGAGTTGCTCAATTGGTATAATTCAGAAACGGACGTACATCCCTTAATCAGAATAGAAGCTTTTGTTTATGATTTTTTGAGCGTTCATCCTTTTCAAGATGGAAATGGAAGGTTGAGTCGATTAATTTCAACACTACTATTACTTAAAAACGGATATACATGGATACAATACGTGAGTTTTGAGCACGAAATTGAAAACCGGAAAAACGAATACTATCAGGTACTAAGAAGTTGTCAAGCACAACGCCCTAATGAAAATGTTACCATTTGGATTCAGTTCTTTTTGAGTTGTTTATCCAATATTCAATCTCAACTTTTGATGAAATTGAATAGAGGTGGTGTGGAAACACAAATTTCACCAAAGGAGAAATTGATCTATACGATTATCCAAAATCGCCCAAATATCAAGTCAGGAGAAATTTCTCAAAGATTAGGAATACCATCACCCACCGTAAAACGTATACTTTCAGAGTTAATCAATAGAGAATTAATAGAAAAACAAGGCAAAGGACGTAGTGTTAGTTACACGATAAAATAGATAATAATAAAAAGTATCTAGATTAGACAACATGAGTCACTGCTCAAGCTTCTGTCAATAGGGAGCCCAAAGCCTCCAATTTTTTCTGATGCTTTTTTTATTTCCCCCATAACACCTGACGGTTCATCAGAGGGTCGGTACGGTTCGCGGTTCGACGGTTCGACGACTCGACGGTTTGCGGTTCGACGGTTTGCGGTTCGACGGTTCGCGGTTCGACGGTTCGATTCGAGCCCAGCTTCGGGAGCAAATAAAAGGTTTATACTTTGATCCTATGACCCATTTTTATTTGGCTTCCCAACACAATGTACCTATATTTGTACACTTAAATGTACAATAATGCTCACTACAACGCTTTCTGACTTCCGAAAAAATATCAAAAGTTATCTCGATAAGGTTACTCAAAGTTTTGAAACCCTTATTATCAATCGCGGTAAAGACACCGGTGTCGTTATCATGTCCTTAGAAGAATACAATTCATTAAAAAGTACCCAGCACGAGCTATCCTCCCGTGTAAATCAACGACGCTTGGATGAATCCATTGAAGCATTGAAATCAAACAAGAAAATGGAACAAAAGCTAGATGATGAATGAAGTTTGTATTCACAGAACTATCCTGGGAGGATTATCTATATTGGCAAAAAAATGATAAACAAAAATTGAAACGAATCAATGAGTTGCTAAAGGATATCTCCCGAAATCCATATCAAGGTATTGGAAAACCAGAGCCATTAAAATTTAATTATGCAGGATTCTGGTCAAGAAGAATTGATGAGGAACATCGATTAATCTACAGGGTCGTTGAGGACGAGATTCAAATTGCGAAATGCAGGTTTCACTATGATTAAAATTTACATAGCTGCACCATTCGTCTGTAAAGTGAGCCCTAAGCCCTAGAAAAATCCAAGGCTTTTTTTATTTTCCCCCTCGTGTCAGGTTGGAATATAGTTAGTAACATAATTTGGGACCCTGGTGAACACCCACTTGTATTTTTCTATTCTTTTCTCTGTGGTTGACTAATCGTTTGCCAGTTATTTCCCATAGCACTCAAAACTTTTCCGAAAATCGGAGCCACCGCCCCTCCTCTCCATCCCCCTGAATAGTTAGCCGCCATGTAGAGGTCTATTTTGGGAATGTACACAACTTGCGTCCCCCAGAATCCCGAATGGCTATAGGCATCCATTCCATTCACTTGTACTTTGAATATTCCCAACCGATAATCTAACTTTGACTCCGTAGCATACGTTACCGGCTCTAACATACTTTCTAGCGTAGCTGGACTATCAAATAGTTTGCCTTGAAAAAGAGCTTGGAAAAAGCCAATTAATTCGGAAGTATTGGAAACGATCCCACCTCCTCCGAAATAATCCATCGTCGGATTTAGACGGTAGGTGTCTTTCCCCTGAAAGTATTGATGAATTCGAAGTTGATCCGTTTGTGGGTCTATTCGCTCAAAATCGGTTCGGCTGAAACCTAGTTTTTCGAGACCTAACAATTCTTTTATTCCCCCATCTAAGGACTTGCCCGTGTAGGTTTCAATAAGTTCACCTAAAATCACATAGCCCATATCCGAATAATTAAATTGATTCCCCGGAGTGCCCATAGGCTCCCCCTTCTCAACCCCCAGTTGAAGTTGGGCGGTTCGGGTCCACTCATAGCCGGTGGGGGAAAATACCTTGTCAAAGAACTCAGGGGCATGGGTATGATCAAAAAAACCAGCCGAATGCCGTAAAATGTGCCGAATCGTGATCTTCTCCAAGTCATACTCTTTGGAAAGAATAGCCGCATGTATGGGGGAAAGATGCTTTGAAATTGGGTCATCTAGATTCAAAATCTTTTTTTCCATCAGCCTGAGAATGGCAGCCGCTACATAGGTCTTGGTTACGCTGGCAATACGAAATGTTTGATGCACCCGCAATGAATCCCCTTGAAGGAGATCATTGATTCCATCCGCACCTGACCAGGCATAGCGTTTATCACCCGACGCCATGGAAAATAGGATCCCCGGATTGGTAGAACTCAGTTCAGACCGAAGGACCTGACGGAGATGTTGAGTCTGGCAAAGGCCAATTGAAAACCCAAAGAGGAGAATATGGACGGCCAGTACAATCGATTTCATTTGAAAAACAGGAAAAAGTCCGACGAATTGGATCCCATAAATTTAGGTTGAATGTCCTTCATAACCCAAATAACTTATTGAAATTGAAGGGGTGACATAAGAAAATGAAGGGCAGAACCTTGCTTGACGATTAAAACTGATAATATAAAATTCAAATTTAACCGACTCCAAGCCATTTCGTTCCAAACTTTACTAACTTAAGCAATGATTTCAAGTAGAATCTGAAATAGATTAGCTATCCTAAAAAAGAGAAATCAACCTAGCCAATTCTTCACCTGGTAGCTAATCCGCATTTCGATTTGAAACGATTCTCGCAACCAGGTAACGCCATTTTATTCGATATGAAGTCGTATACAAGTCAACAAATTATTGGACAGCTCGAAAAAAGAAAAGGAGGATACTTCTTTTTACGAATTGAGGCGGAGGTAGTCAATCAATTTCCAAATAAACGCCACACGCGCTTTCTTTGTAAACTAGAGGATCGTTTGACATTCCAATGCGGACTCAATCATCTAGGAGACGGCCATTTTTTTATTATTCTATCCAGCCAGAACCTAGCTAGCATTCAAAAAAAAATCGGAGACACCGTTCATTTTGAGTTAATCGAAGATCCTAACCCACTAGGCATGGCCATGCCCGAGGTTCTAGAAAACGTTATCGAACAAGATGACCATTTAAAAACTATATTCACACGTCTTTCGCCCGGGAAGAAACGAAATATCATCTATCAAGTTGCCAAAATAAAAAACCTCGATAAACAAATCCAAAAGAGTATTCAACTAATACAAGAAAGTACACATCCAAGACCTAAGAAATCGTTGTAGGGTTTCGCTACTTTCCGTGTTTCTACTTTATGCAATAAATCTGGCCAACCTGTATTTGCACCATGTTTCTTTCATTTGGACAGATCCCCTTTTTATTAAAACCTGAATACTAAATTGTTCACAATACGTTCGATGGTCTAGGCAAATGGAAAAGAAAAGTGAATCAATAGCAAGGATACAATCTTACTTTGAGCTTTTTTTGATAAAAAACTCATGGATGATTTATTCATTCAATTTGCTTTGGTGGGTCATTCAAGCAGAGTTACCTCCAATCGTATACTTCCGTTTTTTCCGTATATTCATCCATGAAAAAAATTAACTTCCTTTTTTGGGTCCTCTTTGGGTGTCTTCCTATTTTCACGCACGGCCAAAATGCAACCAAAGCAGTGACAACACAAAAAGAACTATTTGATACCATCGCTAGCTTGGATAGTTCGCTTTTTGAAGCTTACAATTCCGAAAAACTGGACGTAATGAAAACCTTCTTCACCGAGGATCTAGAATGGTATCAAGACAATGGCGGACTGATTGGATACCACCAAGTATTCCAAAATTTTAAAACCATTTTTGACCGAGAGTATACCTTAACCAGAACCCTCCTCAGGGAAACACTTGAGGTTCATCCCATCCAAGGATTTGGCGGGCAAGCATCAATTTAGACACCTGGAGAACGGACGAATGGAGGTGGGTACCTTCCAATTTTTAATGATTTGGAAGTTGGATCAAGGCAAATGGAAAATCTCACGAGTGGTCAGCTATGACCATTAACATGGAACGAACACCGCAATCAGTATGAGCGATTTAGCGAAACTAAAAAATTTTGGCCCTTACATGGTCAAAATAATGCAATTAATCGATATCCACTCCAAAGAGGATCTACTAGATGCCGACCTGGTAAGTATTCAAGAAAAACTCATCCAAAAAGGAATCAAGCCCCACTTGTCCATATTCTATTCCATCGAAATGGGACTTCAAAACCGAAATTGGCTGGATATATCTCCCACCGAAAAAAGGGCGATTCAGGAGATTTTGAAACGGTAAGATGATCTATTTGATGCCCACCTCTCTCTTTCCATTTCCCTGTCAGGTCATGTTATGACATGCACCATTCAATTTTTTTAGACATTTTCATCCCCCCACATCCATCTCTCTACTCTTCCGTCAATTTTTCGTAGATTACGCGGATTTATTCTTGACCTAACCAACGAACATGAGACTCTTTCAGGCTGCCCTAGAATTTCCCCAGCGAAAAGCTGTGGTTGAAGGCCAACAAGCGTATTCCTACCAACAACTTTGGGATGCCTCTGGCGCAATCGCCCAAACTTTGCTTCAAGATCGACGAGATCTTCAGGAAGCTCGAATCGCCTTTATCCTAGATCCTTCATTTCACTATGTCGCCGTTCAATGGGGCATTTGGCGAGCGGGGGGCATCGCTGTACCGCTTTGTGTAAAACACCCCTATCCCTCGATCCAATACGTTTTGGAGGATACAGCCGCCGAGGCTTTGGTTTATTCTGCCTCGTATAGCGACCTAATCTCACCCGCATTTCAGGATTTCCCCATTCGACCGATTCCTATCGAAACCATTCCCAATCAGGCTTCCGTTCCGTTTCCTGTTCTTCAGGAAAAGCAGCGTGCGATGATTTTATATACTTCTGGCACCACCGGAAAACCCAAGGGGGTGGTAACCACCCACCAAACGATTTGGTCCCAGGTACAATCACTTATTTCAGCATGGGAATGGACAAGCAACGACCACATCCTTAACGTCCTACCCCTACACCACGTACACGGGATCATCAACGCCCTAACCTGTCCGTTGGCAGTGGGAGCCACCGTAGAATTTTTGCCCAAATTCCATGAATTGGCTTTATTTGATCGGTTTTCCTCCGGACAAATCAATGTTTTCATGGCCGTTCCAACCATTTATTTCAAACTCATTGCCGCCTTTAAAGAAGTAGATCCCAATCAACAAAACAAGCTTTCTCAGGCAATGAAGAGTTTTCGTTTGATGGTATCAGGTTCTGCCGCCCTGCCCATTTCCACCCTAGAACAATGGAGAGAAATTTCAGGCCATACCTTATTGGAACGATATGGCATGACCGAGATTGGCATGGCCATTTCGAATCCGCTTCATGGCGAACGCCGCCCCGGATGCATTGGAACTCCTCTCCCCTTAGTGGAGGTTCGACTCGCCGACGACCAAGACTCACCCATCCTTGATGGACCTGGAGAGATCCAGGTAAAAGGGGATACCGTTTTCCAAGAATATTGGAACAAACCCCAAGCAACCCTGGAGTCGTTTGTAGATGGCTGGTTTAAAACGGGCGATGTGGCCGTTATTGAGGAAGGGTACTACCGAATACTTGGCCGTAACTCCGTGGATATCATCAAAACAGGAGGATACAAGGTTTCGGCTCTGGAAATAGAGGAAGTCCTGCGAGAGAGAAGCGATATTCAAGATTGTGGTGTCGTCGGGATTCCTGACGAGGAATGGGGAGAAATCATCGGCGCAGGCTTGGTCGTCTCGGAAGACCTCGCCATTCACGAACTACAAAGTTGGCTGAAGCAACGACTTCCAAATTACAAAATGCCCCGTATTTTTAAAATATTACCTGATCTCCCTCGAAATGTCATGGGCAAAGTGACAAAACCCGAACTGCTTAAACTCCTCACTCCATGAAAATATACGGTGTAGCGCTCCTAGCCCTTTGCTACTTGACTGGTAAATACCTCGGAACTTTATTGGGCCAGGCTTTAGGACTCCAAAGCGATGTTGGAGGGGTTGGATTTGCCATGCTCTTTCTCATGATAGGCCAAGCTGTGGGGACGCGCTTCGCGTGGTTCAATGCCGAAACAAAATCTGGGATCTACTTCTGGAGTTCCATCTACATTCCCGTGGTGGTCGCCATGGCTGCCTCCTCTAATGTCCAGGGAGCTTTATCAGGTGGATTGGGTGCCGTGATGATCGGATTGATCGTCACACTTTCTGCCTTTTTTTTAGTACCTCTTTTATCCAAATTAGGAAAATAAATGAACTCCGACTTTCTAGATTTCCAACAAGCAAACCAACTCATCTTTGCCTTCCTATGGGTCGGATTCATCATGGCCGGCAGTTTTTGGTTATCCAAAAAAATACGACTTCAAATTCCAGCCGTTGCACTAGCCGTATTTATCGGCCTTCTTCTAGCCCTTTTGGGTGAAAAAAAAGGGTTAAGCGATATTCCTCTTTTCAGTGGCCTAGGGGTATTGGGCGGTGCTATGTTTCGTGATTTTTCCATAGTTGCTACCGCTATGGGAGCTGATATCACCCAAATGAAACGAGCTGGTTTGGCAGGAACCCTGTCTCTCTTGATTGGCGTAACCTTTTCTTTTTTTATGGGTGTCACCATGGCCTGGTCTCTTGGCTACACCGATCCCAAAGTCATGGCCACTTTGGGCGCTGGTGCCTGTACCTACATCGTAGGCCCTGTCACAGGTGGTGCGCTGGGAGTTAGCTCTGATATCATGGCCATGAGCGTTGCCATTGGATTGGTTAAGGTCATTGTCACCACCATTGCAACCCCTTTCCTAGCCTCGCGGATCGGCCTTGATAATCCCAAAACCGCCATGGTGTACGGTGGCTTGCTTGGAACCACCAGCGGGGTTACCGCCGGACTGGCCGCCACTAATGAAAAACTCGTTCCCTACGGTGCCCTCACCGCCACTTTTTATACAGGACTTGGCTGTCTCGCTTGCCCCTCTATATTATACTATATTATAAGTATTTTAATATAATATACAAGATAGATTCCATATGTCATATAATTGACGGGAAGATGTCGTCCGGATTTATTTTTTACATTTCAGCTCATTGACCAATTTTGACTATGGATTTAGGTGAACAGGTTAAAACCTCTCGACTAAAAAAAGGTTGGACGCAACAACAGGTATCCGAGGCGACTGGAATATCCTTACGCACGGTGCAACGCATTGAGAAAGGTGAGGTAAATCCCAGTGCCTACTCGCTTCAAAAAATAGGAGAAGCATTGGAGGTAAACCTTTTGGAAAATCGGTCGAACGAAACCCCAAGTCCTACCCATTATCAAATCATTATTCAATTGAACGACATGAATCAATTCGTAGCAGACATCAAAACATTCGCGATCCGACATTGGAAGTTACTGATCACCCTCTTTTTGCTTTATTGGGCACTAACCCACTATACCGATATTAAGGCAGGAATTCTGGATGCTTGGAACGATCGGTAATCTCCATTTCAAGCAGAGCGTAGCTTAGCGATTTCCCATGGGCATCAAGCCGAAGTGACGTAGTCACGCCTGAACCCAAGGCCTGCTGGCAGGTAAATGTCATGGCTTTCAAATGAGGCAAAACATATCGGGTAACGGTTCCCTTTACGTAATCTTTTAAATGAGCTCGTACCCGGTCTTCCGTGACCTCGGCTACGAGCCATTCGAAATCCTTTTCATCAAACGGTATCAGCGACAAGGTCAGAACATTTCCTTTATCCCCAGCGCGGCTATGGGCTACCTGGCCAAGTTTCATTTTCATGTGGAGAAAAGTTGAATTGAAGTTTTAATGTTTGATCGATCCATTAGAACAGAAACAACACCCACTTGGTGCGTGACGGACTTTCGAGCCCCACCTCCACCAGCGGGACCATTGGTATAAAGAGCCTCTACCTCCTCCCCTATTCGGCGGGCCAGAGCAGGGTCTTGAGACCGCCCGGCCACCCGCAAGCGTACCTCATAAGGTTGAGAATCCAACGACAAGGAAGGCCCATGCAACGAGGACAAGCCAATTAAGTCCACTTTGAAGTCTTCATACAACGACTTAATCCGACATTCAATTATTTCACCAGCCCACTGAGCTCTTTCTTTTGCATGCATTCCGGCATACGATATTTCTCCCTCCCCTATCCAACCTGCATCATAACCCACACTAACCTTGAGCTGCTGGGGGCGCAGGCTTCCACGGCCTCCGGTGGCAAGTATGCTTAGCGAACTGGATTGAGAAAGATTGACCATGGAAAAATCAGCCGTGACATCCGGAGTAATATAGGCAAACGGATCGACCACCTCATATAATAATTGTTCTTTGGCCGTTCTGACGTTGATCGTCCCCCCAGTTCCGTCTAACTTAGATATTTGTCCCCTACCCATCACATCTACTTCTAAAATTGGATACCCTAAATTTTCCAGATCCTCAACAGGTTTCATTAGCGGGTCCGCGAAATAACCACCCGTAATTTGCCCTGCGCATTCCATCAGATGGCCCAACATAGTGGCTTGTCCGATGATATCTGAGTTCAACAAGTCCCAGTCAAACGCCTGAACCATAGGAGCCACAAAAAGAGATGGATCAGCGACCCGGCCAGTGAGAATGATTTGGGCATCGGTTTTTAAAGCGGGTAGGATGGCATCTGCGCCTAGGTAGGCATTAGCCGAAATAATGGAAGAATACGCAGAAATCCTTTGACCTGACTCCATAACCTCCTCATTTCCTGAAAGTTGCTCCATGACGTCATCCCCCAAGACGACTGCCACTTGAAGGGAAAATCCCATGCCCTCTGCTATTTCAATCATTTTTTTTGCTCCTGCGATGGGATTCGCCGCCCCCATATTGGAAATAAGTCGGGTATTTTTTCGAACTAGCGAGGGTAAAAGTGCCCGTATTCTCTGTTCTAGCATTGGGTCATACCCACGTGAGGCATCCTCTTTTTTCCGCTTTTGTGCCAAGGCAATTGTCCGCTCGGCCAGGCACTCCAACACGAGGAAATCCAATTGTCCGTGTTCTACAAGCTGAACGGCTGGCTCGATGCGATCTCCAGAGAATCCAGCTCCACATCCAATTCGTATCGTATCTTTTTTCATCATCCAATCGAAATAATTCCTAAAATGATCGAGGTAATTAACATGAGACAAGTGACTAAAAATGCCCATGGGATCGTCTTTAGTTGATGTTCTCCCAAATCCACTTTGGCCAGACCAAGGAGCAGAAAAGTAGAGCCAGTCAACGGACTTACGGCAAAACCAGTTGTCATCTGTCCCAACAAAGAAGCGCGTCCAATATCCAAACTGGTTCCACCAAATGAAATGGCCGTTTGAGATAGCACAGGTAAGATCCCGAAGTAATACGAATCGGGATCAAACAACAAACTTGCAGGCATACTACCAAGACCCACAATCAAGGGGAGCTTTCTTCCTACGGGTTCGGGGATCCATTGGGTGGCTACATGGGCCATGGCCGCCATCATACCCGAACCTTTTAGTACTCCCATAAAACAGCCCGCTGCAAACAGAATGGAGGCCATAAACAAGGCTTCTTTGGCATGCACGTGAATTTGCTCTTTTTGCTGGTCTATCCGTGGGAAATTGACAAGCAATGCCACCGGAAAAGCCATTAAAAAGATCACGTGGGGAGCCGCCCATTGTTGGATTAGGCCAACTAACGTAAGTAAGATTAAACCATAATTCAATGCCATCCGTCCAGAAAATACCTGAGGTAATTCGGTCACTGAAATCTCCCATTCGGATTGTACCGGCAGAAGGACTTCCTTATAACCAAGGTAAGCTGAAATAATTAGGACCGAAACCAATCCAACCGCCATGGGAATCAGTAGGGGATGAAATAAGTCGGAGACAGGAACTTGCAATGAAGTCGCTGCCCGAAGCGTAGGTCCACCCCAAGGAACGATATTCATGGTACCAGCCGCCAATGCCACAATGGTGGCTAAGGTAGTCCGTTTTAAACCCAATCGGTCAAAGACTGGCCCCATGGCAGGTATCACCACCAAAAAGGTAACCGCCCCTGAACCGTCCAAATGTACGATCATGGCCAGAATAGCGGTGGCAACGCATAACTTGATAGGATTTTCACCTGCTACGCTCATAAGTCCGCGAATGATGGGTTCAAACGTACCCGCATCCTTCAAAACGCCAAAAAAAAGGATAGCAAACAAAAACATGATTCCGGTCGGAGCGATGGTAGCAAGGCCTTCTGCGATCATTTTGGGTAATTGAACTCCATGCCCCGCGAGTACTGCAAATCCAATAGGAACAAGGATGAGGGCAATGAGGGGGGACGTTCGTTTCGATAAAATCAGCCCAAGCAAGGTCAATAAAGTGGCAATTCCATAAAGAGCCAGCAGCATACAGTTGAATAGGTTGTGGTTGAATTGGCGGTTAATTACCGAATTTTTTTAGACATTGAAAATTATTTCTGAAACGAAGGCGCTCCAATCGCCTAAAAACTACCTAACTTAGGTTCAATCAACCAACAATTGAAAAAATGAAACCCATCTTTCAAGATTTCCTACTGCAAAATCAAATCAGTCTCAGCTACACCCTTAAGAAAATTACATCGGAAAACATCTCCATGCGACTTACGCCCGAAGCTGCCTCGGTGGGATTTATCTACCGACACATCGGTGAAGTCATGCATTTAATGGGACAATTTTTTGGATTCCCTACTGAGGTTAAAAATACGACGATGGGATTCCAGGATGAGGGCCAAGGATCGGATCTTCTCGTTACCCAAAAACTTGTTGAGGATGGATTTAAGTTGATGGATCACATTATTGAATCGACACCTGATGAAAGCTGGTCGGAGCAAATCGAAACTCCTTTTTTTGGAACATTATCCAAGGCTCGCTTATTTTCTCATATACTGTACCATAACTCGTACCATACCGGACAGATGGCACTCACCCTGAAACGAGGAGGAATATAATCTCCCTTGTGAAAGTCAAAAACAGGTTTTAAAAAAACAATGGCATCGTATCAAGACCAAAAAATGAGGGCTCTTATTTTTTTTCTTTGTTTTGGCTTTATGGCTAGAGGTCAAAATATCTCTTCCTGGCAAATCACTCGGTCCAACTCTATTGAGGTGTCAACTCCCGCCTGCCATGCCGCGACCCTGGAAGAAGTAAGTCCCGGGCATTTAGTTTCGGCTTGGTTTGGAGGACAATACGAGGGATCCAACGATGTCGGAATTTACCTAGCTCATTTTAAAAACAACGGATGGTCTACACCTCAACGGATTCTTTCTCCTCATATAATTCAACAAGATACCTTACCTCTTTGGAATCCGGTTTTGTTTAAAAGTGCTCAAGGTATTCTGTATTTGTTTTACAAATATGGAAAAAATCCAAGAGAATGGCTGGGAGCTTTCATAACCTCCAACGATTTGGGTGAAAGTTGGTCACAACCCCAAAATTTACCCGATGGGTTTTTAGGTCCTATCCGAAATAAGCCTCTTGAGGTATCCCCTGGTATTATTCTCTTTGGCAGCAGCACAGAAAGCATTGAAAATGATCTATGGCGCGTTCATTTGGAACGCTTCATTGAAAAAAACAGCTATTGGGAAAAGATATCGGTTCCAAATCCAAAAAATTTGGACGTTATTCAACCCACCTTTCTTTCACATGGTGGAAATAAGATACAAATTTTATGTCGGAGCCGACACAACCGCGTCATTAGTAGCTGGTCGAGCGATAGGGGAAAAACCTGGGGTCCTTTAGATAGTTTACAGTTGATTCACTCCAATTCCGGTATAGATGCCGAAACCATTTCGAAAACCGATTTTTTATTAGTTAACAATCCCCTGTTGAAAGGTGAAGAATGGTATGTTGGGCGTAATGTTTTGTCGGTGGAATATTCGATGGATGGATTACAATGGAAAACAATTTTGGATTTAGAAAATGAGCCTAAAGGCGAATTTAGTTATCCGGCAATCAAAAAGACGCTCGACGGAAAAGTTCACATCTTGTATACCTTCAATAGAAGAAAAATCAAGCATATAGAATTGGAACGACATTAAAAAACGACCACGGAGACGTGGTCGTTTAAATTGACGAAATCGACGTTTAAGTCCCTCAGTCGTCCCGACGTCCAAGGAATAGCATCACATAATAAGCCAAATTGGCAACCGCTCCCAAGGCACCCACCACGTAGGTCATGGCGGCCCATTTCAAGGCATCTTTAGCCATGGCATGCTCTTGGCGATTCACCATATTTCGAGCTTCCATCCATTTAAGAGCCCGGTTACTGGCGTCAAATTCAACGGGAAGGGTAATCAAGGAGAAAGCCGCTAGGGCTGCATTCGCTACGATAAGGACCATTAAAATCAGATTCCCCATAGCACTTCCTTGGGTAATCATATAAAACCCACCCATGAATAGGAAAGTATTAGCCATTCCCATGATTTGGGATGCCACATTCACGATTGGTACCAATGCCGACCGCATCCGAAGAGCCGAATAGGCTGTCGCATGTTGGACAGCATGCCCGCATTCGTGAGCTGCAACTGCTGCCGCCGCCGCACTTCGGCCGTGATACACATCAGTGCTTAAATTTACTGTTTTGTTCAGTGGATTGTAATGATCCGTTAGCTGACCTTCGACATGGGTGATTTTAACATCGTAAATCTGGTTGTCATGCAGCATTTTTTCAGCGATTTGCGCCCCTGAAAGTCCGTTATACAACCCTATGCGCGAATATTCGGTAAATTTTCTTTTCAGTTTTGAAGAGACATACCATGAAATGGCCATGAAGACCAAACTAATCACTAGAATACCAGACATAATCTTTAAATCGAATTTACTGTTTAAACATAACGAATAAAGCCATTGGTTCGTCTACTTGACAACGTTTTGATCAACGGCTGTAGAACGGGATGGAGCAAAGGAAGCAAGGATAAATCCGATTCCTCCAAATAATACTACCAAAGCGAGGCCAATCATCGTATGAAGGAAAGTGGCTAGGGCAATGCCGTCCGCCTGACTTAAGCCATACAACACCACAATTTGACCAACCAAGAAGTGGTAACTTCCAATTCCTCCGACCGTTGGAGCAGCCATTCCGATCGTTCCCATCACTAAGATAGTTAAGACGGCCAAATACGACAAATGTTTCGTTTCAGGCAATGCTTGGCAAAGGAAATACGTCATCAAAAAATACATGATCCAAATAATGGCAGTATGTAGAAAAAAGGCACCTGGACTTTTCATTCTAAAAATCCCACTAAAGCCATCCCATAAACTAAGTACCCATTGCCAAATTTTTGCCACCCAGGTTATTTGAAGCCAAGTAGCACCGTACTTGCGGATCATGAGGTAAACCAAAACAAATCCAACTAGCACTCCTACTCCTAAACCTGCTAATATACCGGGCGACCGAAATTTGTCACCCGCCAGCTGCCAAAAGAAGCCTTGAATACGGTCAAACTCCAAAACTAAATTTAAAACGATTAACAAAGCCAAGACCACCACATCCATCAATCGCTCGGCCACGACCGCTCCGAATGATTTCTCAAAGGGTACCTGTTCCATTTTTGCCAACGAACCACATCGAGCCAATTCACCTGCGCGGGGTAAAACCAAGTTGATCAAATACCCAATTAGCACAGCAAGAGTTGTACGGTATGTGGATGGATTGTATCCACTGGGTTCCAACATTAATTTCCATCGGTACCCCCTTGAGACGTGCGCGATGAGTTGAACCAACGCGGTCAGGAAAACCCAGGTGTAATCAGCGGATTGAAACTTGGACTGGAGATCCCCCAAGTTAATGTCCCGAAAGACATAAAATAAAAGCCCGCCAGCCAAGGCAATTGAAATGAGGTACTGACTGATTTTTTTTAATTGCATGAAAAAAGGAAGGTTTATGGGATCAGACGATTGTTTTCGTCCGGGAATACAAGGGTCGGTTGGTGGTTGGCGGCCTCCTCAGGGGTCATCCACGCATACGCAATAATAATCAAAATATCCCCAACCTGCGCTTTGCGGGCTGCCGCGCCATTTAAACAGATGGTACCTGAATTCCGCTCCCCTTTGATTACATAGGTCTCGATGCGTTCCCCATTGTTGTTATTGACTACTTGCACCCGCTCATTCGGCTGGATACCTGCGGCCTCCAACAAGGCCTCGTCAATGGTAATGCTACCTACATAATTCAATTCGGCTTGAGTAACTTTTACGCGGTGGATTTTTGATTTAAAGATGTTTAAATACATATCGATGAAGTCGTCAGATTTGTCCGGCAAAAATACAAGTAAATTTATCGGAAACGAAAAAAAGCCCTGATTGCCCCAAACTAGCCTAAAATTTCGTACATTAATTTTTATAATGGTAGCCCAACGCTTGGAACGACTACCTGATATTCGATAGAAACAAAGTTTTGAGAATTTTAATCGTGCCCTACGTCGCCTGAATGAAACAGCCCACTTGGGTCCCACTAAAATGTCATCGTGCGCACACCTAAATCAAATAAAATTCGAAATTGAGAACAGCGACCTACCTTATGTAGTTGATTTACTACAATATGAACAAATCAACTCAGTAGCCTTGCGTGAGCATATTGATCGTGTCGGGCTCGATTTTTATCAAAACAATGAAACTATTAATCACCGGCGGGACCGGATTATTGGGTAGACGACTAACTCACCTTTTGGCGGCACGTGGGCACGAGGTCGCTATATTAAGCCGGCACCCCAAACCCAACGCCTCCCTCCCCCAGTTCAGGTGGGATATGGATTCTGGTTGGATCGACCCAGAAGCTTACGCCTATGCAGAAGGGATTATTCACTTGGCAGGAGAGGGCATCGCAGAAAAAAGGTGGTCAGCGGCCCAAAAAGACTTAATCATTGAGTCTAGGGTACAACCAATAACTTGGTTAGCCCGAGATTTAAGCAACTTCAATATTCAACCGAAGGCCTTTATTTCAGCCTCCGCTATTGGATTTTATGGAGGTGACCGAGGGGAAGAAATACTAACAGAAACAACCGAGCCGGGCCAAGATTTTTTGGCTACTTGCACCGTAGCCTGGGAAAAAGCTGCCCAACTTCTGGAGGCCGACCGAAAAGTTCATCTGCGAATTGGCATTGTCCTTTCTCGTGAGGGGGGCGCATTACCCAAAATGGCCATGCCAGTTCAATGGGGGGTTGGAGCATCACTTGGATCAGGCAAACAATGGATGTCCTGGATTCACCTAGACGATTTGTGTCAATTTTTTATTCAGGCCGTTGAAAATCCATCTTGGCACGGCCCCTTTAACGCAGTAGCTCCTACCCCCGTTCGACACCAAGATTTTTTGAAGATATTAGCCAAGGTTTTGAAAAAACCACTTTGGCTACCTGCTATTCCCAAATTCCTTTTGCAGTTGGCTCTAGGCGAAATGTCCATCGTCGTGACAGGTTCCGCTCGAGTGCAATCCAACCACTCCCACCCCATCCCATGGCAATATCCAACGCTCGAAAAAGCATTGAATCAGCTTTATTCCAACTAAAAAAGGGGCAAGTTGCCCCTTTTCTAGTTAAAGATTGCATGATGAGTCAGAATTTAACTTTTTTGATGAGTTTATTTTCCTCTTCCGTCTTCCATTTTTTTTTACGCTCTTCACGTCTCAACAAAATACGTTGTTTAACACGCATCCATCGTTCATAAAGGCCAGACTCTTTCAGAAAATCCCAAACTGGGGGTTCTTGGCTTTGTTCCTCTTTAATTTTTACTTCCAAAGGATCGTATTTCATTCCAGTGCATAAGCAATGGGCTCGTTGTGTCCGATTTAAAATATCGTAATTCACACAACTTGAACAACCCTTCCAAAAATCATCATCTTTGGGTAACTCTGAGAAAGGAACTGGAATATAGCCTAGTTCGGAATTGATTTTCATGACAGCCATCGAGGTTGTCAATCCGATAATTTTAGCATCAGGATATTTTCTTCGAGATAAGTTAAAAGCCTGCTCTTTGATTTGGGTGGCGATCCCGCTCTTCCGATGTTCAGGATGAACAATGAGACCTGAGTTGGCTACAAATTTACCATGATCCCATGTTTCGATATAACAAAAACCAACCCATTGGCCTTCACGTGTGGTCGCAATGATGGCTTTTCCCTCACCCATTTTCTGAATCAAGTAGTCAGGTGAACGTTTAGCGATTCCAGTACCACGTGCTTTGGCACTCGCTTCCATTTCGTCGCAAATCGTTTGGGCAAAGTGGTAATGCGAGGCATCGGCCACTTGGACTATGTAGAGACTCGAGGTGAATAAGTTCTGTGTATTCATCGTCGTTTTATTGGGCAGCTGCCACAAACAGGGAGACGCTGTATCCGAATTTTAGAAAATTGAAAGAATAAGAAAAGGAAAGGAGTAGGAGGCAATCTGCCTACATATTAGGCTAAAGATTGGCCAGCTTGGGTCCTTGCGGACCTAAGTCGTCGAAAAAAGGGCGATATGGGGAGACGAACTTGTTGCATTGTCAAAATAACGATGCAAATATACAGGTATTCTTAATTTTCTATCTTTTTTTCTCCTTTTCTTTTTTTGGCGTTTGAGGGAACGGGGTAGACAATAGACCAACCAGCGTTTGAATACCCTGAAAATAGTGTCCTAACCGCAAATTTTCATTGGCTGCGTGTTGATTATTGTCTGAATTCACGGTCGGAATGATGATAGCGGGTACCTGAAGCAACGACACAAAGGGGGCGATTGGAACCGACCCGCCCATGGTAGGAATTTCCACTATGGCATCTGAGTGAACCGACTGTACGGCTGTTCGAACCCATTGACTTTCAGGACCATCCATCGATGTACCAAAAGCTTCGTATCCCCGTTGAACGGTCAAGGAAATTAACTTATCATATTGGGCCCGGAGATCCGGAGAAGGTGACTGATCGGGTACGAGGTGAAATCCTTGTCGCTCAATATGTTTTTTTAATTTTTCAATTAGCTGCTCTGGCCGAGTGGCCATGACGGTCCGGATATCAATCTCAATCACCACTTTATCCGGTATTACTGTTCCCGCTGCAGACCCGACCTGTGCAGCCTGCATGCCTCGAATATTGAGGGAAGGGTACAATAATGACTCCTGATAGGTTTGTCCGACTTGATCGGGGGTTCGAATTCCCAACCTCTTGTGAAGAGTAGGGATATCATCGGGAACCTGTTTCAATCGACCTAGGACTTCTGGGCTGGGAGAAATGCCGTCATAATAACCCGAAACTAAAACGCGTCCGGAGGCATCCTTCATACTGTGGAGTAATTGAGCGGCTGAAAAGACTGGATTGGGTGCATAATTTCCGTAATGCCCACTGTGAAGAGGTGTTGTGGGCCCCCAAACCGTCAAGGTGACCGTTGTAATTCCGCGGGCACCATACGTGATCGTAGGGGCTTGGCTTGGGTGGGCTGGACCGTCTAAGATCAGAAGTATATCCGATTTTAATGCATCCCGATGCTGCGCAATAATACCCGGTAAAGACGTAGACCCTTTCTCTTCTTCAAAATCCACTAAGACTTTTAAATGAAAAGGCAACTCACGCTTCCATTGTTCAAGACTAGCCAAGGCCGCAAGCAACATCACGCCAGGTCCTTTATCGTCCGATGCTGCCCGCGCAAATAAACGCCAATCTGGGTGGATTTCTCCTTGAAGTGCAGCAAGGTCGATGGTCTCCCACCTGCCTTGGCCAGTTGGTTGCTTGAGGACGGCTTGGTAAGGGCTCGGTTGATCCCATTCCGTTGGGTGGACAGCCTGCCCGTCGGCATGAAAATACATCATGACTGTAGGCGCCTGCTCCGATTTAGCTTTTTTCTCGAGCAATAATACCGGTTGCGTGGGCGTGGTCATTCGGGTTGAGGTAAATCCCCGATTAGCAAAATTTTTCTCCACCCACTGAATATTAGCTTCCATATCGCGGGGAATCGCGGCATCACAGGGTAAGGATAGAAATTCCACCAATAGAGGCAAGTGTTTTTTCCCTTGTTCCACTACCACTGGATTCCACTGAGCCGAAACAGAGGTGTGAAGAAAGATAAACCAGATCCAATTTCTCATTTGATTGCTCGATTTTGAATAGAAAGTTAAGGCTTTTCTTATCTTTGTTTATAGTCAAATCCCTTTCCAACATGAAAAAAATTTTTCTCCTCTGTTGTATGACCTCCATTGCTTGGGCACAAAAGACCATTCCATTATACCCGAAAGGAGCACCTGGCCTTAAGCCGAATGTAGTAGTTTCCGAAAAGGATATACAAACCAAGCCCGGGGATATCATGCTTTTGCAGAATATCACGGTTCCTACTTTAACAATTTATCATCCTACTGAAAAAAAATCAGACGCTGCTATCTTGGTTTTTCCCGGAGGAGGATATAGTATTTTAGCCATGGATCATGAAGGGTATGATATTGGAAAATGGTGGGCTTCAAACGGATACACGGCTATTGTCGTGAAGTACCGACTTCCCCAAGACGATCTATTCGAAAATGCCATGGAGGTTCCTCTTAAGGATGCCCAAGCCGCTATTGCCTACACTCGAAACCACGCAGAGGAGTTGGGTATTCATCCTTCTAAAATTGGCGTGATGGGATTTTCAGCCGGTGGCCACTTAGCTGCCATGGCCTCAAATAAATGGATGACCAGTGGGTCTCGTCCTGATTTTTCCATTCTGATCTACCCCGTCATCACGTTAAGTAAAGAATTAGGCCATGGGGGGTCACGGGATAACCTATTGGGAGAGCATGCCAGTGATTCTCTGATTAAATCATGGAGCGGAGATCAACTAGTGGACCGAATGACCCCCCCAACCTTCCTTATTCATGCCACCGACGATTGGGTAAAAGTAGAAAATAGCTTGATGTATGCCTCGGCCTTACAACGCAATCAAGTGCCTTTTTCTCTTCATGTGTATCCTAGAGGTGGACATGGATTTGCTTTGAAAAAGAGAAATGGCGGGCCTATTGAATCTTGGACTGACCGGCTCTTGGAATGGATGGTCGATCAGGTGGATACCATTAAATAAAACGAAGCATAGAAAATAAGGCAATTTATTGGCCAAATCCTTCGGATCTTGTACTTTTAAGATATGAACCGTGTAATGATGTATCATCAAAAGAAACTCATCTTATTAACGTGCTTGGCATGCTTTGGATTCTCAGGGCAAGCTCAAATGGTCAATCTGGGTGATTTGTATGTAGGGCCCGATGCCAAAGTGGCGTTAAATACCCCCCTACAAAATCAAGGTCTTTGGGTAAATGAAGGCGAGACCGTTTTGTCGGCGGGATTAACCAATTCCGGCACATGGCAAGATCGGGGTCGAGTTCGCTTGGAAAGTAATCAAAATCAAGTTATTCAAGGCCATGTACCCATTCATTATTTGGTTTTAAATTCGCCTGTTCAAGTAGAAGGCGAGTTACAGATTCTCCAAACACTTCACTTTCAACAAGGACACATTCAGGGTCCCGTACAATTTGGGGCGCATGCTGGGCATCTAGGTATGTCATCGGAAAGTCATGTGGTAGGTCAAGTAATCAAATTAGGAGAGACCCCTTTTTCATTCCCGGTTGGGGATGGACTCGCGCTTCGTAGCCTTGAATTGGCCCCTTCGGCATCCCAGATGATGTCGGTGCAGGTTATGACACAGGATCCGGCTCAGTTGTCTAATCAGTTGGAGAAAGGCTTGTCTCAATTGGATTCTCAGCAATTTTGGTTAGTAAAATCTGATCACCCGAATGCCGAAGTCCAAACAAAGTATGATCCTGCCGATGCCAAAGCTCTGGCTACTTTGCAACAGGGTATTTGGCGAAAATCGGATGGTAAGATATCCATTACCACCCTACAAGGTTTGCCCCTTGCCATAGGAAACGCCTCAAGCTCCTATATGCGTCTGGGAGTTTGGCCCAATCCTTCTCAAGGTGAATTTTCTTTAAAACTAGAGGGTTTCAAGGAATCAAGTGATGTGACGGTGGAAGTAGTTTCTGCTGAAGGTCGCCGAATTTCAGTGTATCAGGGTTTGGTAAAAGACCTTCGCGGTACATACCAATTACCTCATCATTTGGTCACCTCACAGCTTACGATTCGGGTTTTGTATGAAGACTTTTGGTGGTCGGAAAAGCTAATTTATCAACCCTAAGTTTTGGCTTGAAAGGTTGACACAAAATAGACCGTGAACAATAAAATGCCGATGGACAAATAGCCTACCCAATTGTAGTTTGCAAAGGTCCCATCGGCATTTTCGATTAAAATCAAACCGCTACCCGCAGAAGCCAACGACTGTGCCCATAATTGAATGGAAGAATTGAGGGCCATAAAGCTTCCTCTTTGCTGAGGAGTTACCACATTAGAGACCATTGCCTGTACTGGGATCAATCGGCCATTGGAGAAAACAAAAAACAAAACCGCATAGCTTAACACCACATAAATCGAAGCACCTGCATCCAAATGGGTAATCAAAAAGACGGGGATCAATGAAAGCAGAGCGAATAATCGGAATATGGGTGGTTTCCCCTGTCGATCCGCCCATTTACCTATCAATGGTGATGTAATTAAGGTTGCTGCACCACCCACAAGATAAATAAGGTATATATCCTCTTCTTTAAAACCCACATTAGCGACCAGCGAAGGTGCAATGTAGGGTATGATCATAAAATGCCCGAGCATGATAAGGCCGGTGAATTGTAGCGCTCTTCTTTGATTGGAATTTTGAAAAATTTGAACAAACACTTTCCAAGGCGATTGAACATCGTCCCGTATGTGTTGATTCATGGGGGGGATGAACTGATAAAGAGCCCAGCTGATGAGGACACCCAATGCCGCAATCATCCAAAAGGGAGTATGCCAACTTCCCAACTGAGCTAGGTATAAACCTCCAGGTACTCCTACAACAGAAGCCATGGAGAAGGCGGTCATGATCACCCCCATGGCCGAAGCACGGCGCTCGTATGGGAAGGTATCAGCCACAATAGAAAGGACTTGCGAGCCAATCATTCCTCCAAAAATACCGGCCACAATACGCGCCACTAACAAACCGGCAAAGGAAGGTGCTAAAGCACAGGCCGCCGTACCCAACGTAAAACCAATGTAGGCAAAAAGTAGCATTTTTTTGCGATCAAAACGATCGGCAAAAAAAGACAAACTAAAACCTGAGGCCCCTGCTGCAAATCCATACGACCCGACAAGATAGCCAAATTGGGCAGGCGAAAGATCAAATATTTGCATCAAAGAAGGTCCCAAAGGCATCAGGATCATAAAATCCACAATGTGGGTGAAATTGACACACGCCAATAAGAAAAGAAGTCGTTTTTCAGAAAATGTCATGTAGCTGGCATGACTACTCGGCCAAGAGCTGATCCATCAGCCGAGTAAAATCACTTTTAAATTTATCATAGTAAACCCCAGTTCCAGGGCCGGAAAAGCCGGTGTGAATTTCACGTACCATTCCTTTTTTATCAATCACAATCAACGTAGGAAACGAGAGTACTTTTTCCAAAGCAGGTAGGGAAGCCGCTGCCACTGATTTATCGTTGGTACCAGCCAAGAGAACCTCGTACTGAATACCAAAACGTTCCTTCATCCGGTCGAGTTTCGGGTAGGCAAAGGAAGGATCTGTGCTTTTCTCATAAGCCAAACCAATGATCTCGAGACCGCGCTTTTTATTTTTTTGGTAATAAGGCGCTAGAAAGCGACTTTCATCCATACAGTTTGGACACCAAGACCCCATGATTTGAACCAAGACAACTTTCCCTCGGTAGGCAGGATCCTTCAAAGAAATTGTTTTTCCTTGGGTGTTTTTAAACGAAAAGTCGAGAGATGAATACCCTGGTTTTAGAAATGTTAAGGTGGTAGGATCTGGCAGAGCCGCCGACGGATTCCAGGTAGCCTCCCACTTTTCTGTATAGGTAAACGCTGCACAAAAAGTCCCTCCAGTCAATTGCTTTGGCCCGACCTTGGCTTTGAAAAGGAAAACATGATTTCCATCAAAGCAAGATAAAAATAGCGAATCTCCAACGACTTGTCCTGCCAAATAACGGTAGTCGCCGGTGGTGGTTAAAAAGGTAGCTTGCACGTCCGATCCTTTTTGCTTGAAAATCCCGACAGCGGGATATAAAATTTTCCCGGTGGCATCGGTAAATTTGACGTCATAAGTGCCAGCAAAATCGGGAGGTGTAGAATTGACTGGGCTAAATCTCGGCAAATTACCTTTCACCGCCTTTAAAGGAGCCGACCGAAGGGCTAAACTACCTGTCTTTCGGTTTAATTTTCCTGTCATGCGATCTCCCTCTACCTTAACCACAATCGTCGCATCAAAAATCTCCATAGGAATATGTAATGAATCTCCAACAAACACAGGAGTATCCAATTCCAGCCTTTCCTCCCCATTGATCGCCCAGGCCTTCCATGGTTTGGATTGGGTGGATACTTCTAACTGGAAAGGTAAAGGACCAGCCACCGTTGGGATTTCAGCTCTCCAAATACCAGAAATCGATGTATTTTGTCCAAAAATGAGTTGAGAACTACAGAACAAAAAAAACAGAGGAAGGATGCGTTTTGCGGAGTAGATCATGGGAGAATCCGGCGTTTTGTATTAATTTTGTAAAGTAAGAAAGTTAAGAAAAAGTTCAAATTGGAAACAAAAGATCCCGTATATCATCGCCCTGTCATGTTGTCTGAATGCTTGGAAGGCTTAGCCCTCCGTCCAGACGGCGTGTATGTGGATGTAACCTTCGGAGGCGGGGGACATTCCAAAGCCATTCTTGAAAAATTGACCTCTGGTCGCTTATTTGGATTTGATCAAGATCCTGATGCTTTCGAACAAAGCAAAGCCATTACTCACCCGGGGTTTACGTTGATTCGGGCTAACTTTCGATTTATCCGACAATATTTGAGGGTCCATGGAATCCAACAAGTTGATGGCATCTTGGCCGACCTTGGAATTTCCTCACATCAAATCGACACCCCCGAACGGGGCTTTTCGACCCGATTTGATGGTGCCCTGGACATGCGCATGAATCCCACGGTAGGAATTAGCGCTCGGGATCTCTTGGCCGAGGCGTCTGCCGAAGAATTGCACCGGTATCTTGGCATGTATGGTGAAATTAAAAATGCTAAGACAGTTGCTCAAGCGCTGGTTTCAGCTCGATCTGCACGGCCTTTGGAGACTATTGGAGAACTTAAAAATGTTCTTCAGCCACTGGCCCCAAGGGGAAAGGAATTTAAATTCTTCGCTCAGGTTTTTCAGGCACTCCGCATCGTTGTCAACGAAGAGATGGCTGTCTTGGAAGAATTCCTACAGCAAGTACCCACCCTACTGAAACCAGGTGGCCGATTGGTTGTGATGTCGTATCACTCTTTGGAGGATCGGCCCGTCAAAAATTTCATTCGCAGTGGGAAGTTTTTTGGCGAAGTAGAGAAAGACTTTTTCGGAAATGAAATCAAACCCCTACGGGCCATCAACCGGAAGGCGATTGAGGCCACTCCACACGAAATTGCAATAAACCCACGCGCTCGAAGTGCGAAATTACGAATAGCAGAACCCAATGTGTAAGTCCTATGCCGAATAATCGACGGGGTTACACAGCCCCTAAAAATCAAAAAGTTCCGTGGATTAAAGATTGGTTGAAGACCATCCGCCCCACCCTACCCACCTTTTCGCTGGGTACTGAACTCCCTCTGTCGTTCTTGCTACGGTTCTTTTGGATCGCCTTCTTGGGTGTGATCTATATCTATTTTCAGCATCGACATGACAACCTCATTCGAGAGGTCATTGTCAAAAGAAAAGAAATGGAGGAGGTACGAGCGAGTTACATCACGCAACAGGCTCGATTCATGTACGATAGCAAGCAGTCAGAAGTTCGAAAAAGGTTGGAAGATGCTAAATTAAGTACCAACTTAGAACCTCCCACCAAAATACAAGTCCCGTAACTTTCCTACTGATTTATGTCTCAAGCCACGACCGAACGTCGACTCCCGATTCGCGATGAGCTAATCAAGAACTCAAAACGCACCTTCGTCCTCTTTTGTATTTTGGCTAGTATTATCCTAGTCAAGATTCTTTGGATTCAATGGGTCAGCAAAGAAGAACTCTTGAGCCAAACCCGAAAAGATGTCTATGTTACGGAAACCATTCCGGCCACTCGAGGAAATATTTTGGCTCGGGATGGACGTAGCCTGTTGGCCACCTCCATTCCAAAATACCAAGTAGCCATTGACCCTCAACAAGCGTCTGATGAGCTATTCAAAAAGGCTGCTCCCAAATTAGCTAGGCAATTGGCCCGCTTTTTCGGTGACCGGTCCTCGACAGAATATGTAGAACTTCTGACCAGCGCTCGGGCAGAAGGCAAGATCCAGTATCTTCCTTTGGGAAATCGGCTAGTCGATCACTTGGAGCGTGATAGTTTACGGAAATTTGAACTTTTCAAAGAACCTAAACTCAAAGGAGGGGGAATTTTTGACCGGCGGGAAGTTCGTTTCATGCCCTTTGATAATATGGCCTCTCGAACCATCGGGCGACTCGACCCCAAAACCAATCGTAAGGGAGAATTTGGAATTGAATACAGCTTTAACTCCATCCTGACGGGAGTGGATGGACGAGGAGAATTTCAAAAAATTTCTGGAGGTTATCTCAAACCTCTTGACCCAGACCGAGATACTAAACCTATTGCCGGGCAAGATGTGGTCACTACATTGGATGTTAACTTTCAAGATATAGTAGAAAGTGCCCTCTACAAGCAAGTGGTAGCCAAAGGGGCCCGATATGGCGCAGCGGTAGTCATGGAAATCGCGACCGGCGAGATTAGGGCCATCTCCAACTTAAGTCGACGGGGAGCTCCTGGGGCGTATCGGTATGTGGAGGACGAAAACTATGTCATTCGAGGTGGGACAGATCCTGGCTCTACCTTCAAACTAGCTACCATGGCGGCACTTTTGGAAAAAGCTAAGTTGGACCCAAATTCCTTTGCAGTCGACTGCCCTGGGCATGTGGATCACCGGGGGATTCGCTTGGAGTGTTCAAAAAAGCATGGTCCCCAAACCGTGCAACAAGTCATGGAAAGCTCCTGTAATGTTGGCATCTATCGGCTGATGCAAAAACACTTTGGATTTGAGCGGTCTAGTGAATTTTTTGATTATCTACAGACGTTTCGCCTCGATCAACCCCTTGGATTTCAATTAAAAGGAGAGACAACGCCGATCATCAAAAACAAACGTTCCGAAACATTTAGCCATACCACCATTCCTTGGATGGCGATTGGATATGAGTCTCGACTTACCCCACTCCAGATGTTGGCGTTCTACAACGCCATTGCCAACCAAGGGAAATGGGTACAGCCAATCATTGTGAAAGAAATTCGGGAAACCGACCAGATAATCAAAACCTTCGAAGCAAATAAAATTCCAAAGCCCATTGTCTCCGAACAGACCGTTAAAGTCTTGCATGCCATGTTGCGTGGCGTGGTTGTGCGAGGCACGGCTGAAGGAATCAAAGATGGGGCATGTGCTGTGGCTGGGAAAACAGGGACATCACAAAAAAGGCTTGGCAATGGATACCAAAAAGGCTTATATTATACTGCATTCATGGGCTTTTTCCCAGCCAATGACCCCAAGTATTCGTGTGCCATTATCATTGATGAACCCCAAGGATATAACTATTATGCCGCCGATGTCGCAGCCCCTGTGTTTCGAGAAATCGTAGATCAAATTTATTCGTTTGACTTGGACATCCACCCAATCAAAAAAATAACTGGTAATCCCTCTTCCAATTGGCTAAAAAATCAATCTATCCAAGGGTATGCATCGGATCTACGGACATTGGCCGAAACCTGGAACGTAGAGGACGTTCCGGGTGAAATGGGAATATATCAACGAAATGGTTCTCAAAAATGGGGGAAATGGGAGTTCTCCGAAAACGCTCCTATACTTAAAGGTATGGTTTTGCGAGACGCATTAGCTTTGCTAGAAAATCAAGGATTTCGGGTTACTTTTGAAGGCATCGGCCGGGTAGTTGGTTATCGGCGAGTGACAAGCCGACACATTCACTTGCAATTAAATCCTCAAGCCCGCTGAACCGAAAACCCAGTTCGGAAGTTAACCCACTAAAGAAAGTAAACGCATGACGCTACCAACCTACCAAGAGGCACTTGAACAGGAAATTCTATCTACCCAGTATGGAGAGCAGCCCACGGAGCTATATGAGCCTATTCGCTACCTGATGGCATTAGGAGGCAAAAGAATTCGCCCTGCTCTCACTTTAATTGGTGCCTCGTTGTGGACTGATCAATGGCAATCCTTTTTAAAACCCGCTTTGGCCGTTGAGGTTTTCCATAATTTCACCCTGATGCACGATGACATTATGGATGAAGCCCCCCTTCGAAGAGGCCAACCCACTGTCCACCAAAAATGGAATACCAACACCGCCATTTTATCCGGAGATGTGATGCTGGTGGCTGCTTATGATTTGCTCACAGACGTACCTGATGCCGTTTTTAAATCGGTAATCAAACGATTTAACCGAACCGCAGCTGAAGTTTGTGAGGGGCAACAATGGGATATGAATTTTGCCTCTTTGGATACCGTTTCGATCGAACAATACACCGAGATGATTCGTCTGAAAACCTCGGTCCTCATTGGATTTGCCCTTGAACTAGGCGGCATGCTTGTCCAAGCCCCTACCAAAGACGTTCAAGCTCTATATGATCTAGGTATCTCGATGGGTCTTGGTTTCCAATTAAAGGACGATGTACTCGATGTGTACGGAGACCCTGAGAAATTTGGAAAACAAGTTGGTGGTGATATCCTGGAAAATAAAAAAACATGGTTGATGATTCAGGCACTTCACCGTGGGAAAAACACCCCTGCGGGTGCCGAGTTACTCCATTGGTTGACTGTTCAGGATCAACCCGAGGTAAAAGTTCAGGAAGTAACAAGAATTTTCACTGATTTAGGGATCAAAGACCTTGCCGAAGCACAAGTCGATGCCTATTTCGATCAAGCACGACAAGGTATTGACCAACTGGATGTACCTGCCAGTCGAAAAAAACCATTGTTTGATTTGGCCAATATGTTACACCAAAGAGAAAAATAATGATATCGATTACCTATTTATTAATTGGAGTTCAGGTCATTCTCAGCATTATGGCTTTTCGAGATCCAACACTCAAGTTTCGAATGATCTTCAGTCCGTCGATCATTCGGCACCGACAGGAATATTTTCGATTTCTTACCTCTGGCTTCATACATGCTGACTACCTGCATTTATTCTTTAACATGTGGGCGCTCTTCCTTTTTGGTCAACCTGTGGAAGAATTTTTGGTTAGCTATTATGGATTTAAAGGCACCTATTTCTTTTTACTTCTATTCATTTCAGGCGTTGTCATGGCCAATTTGCCAGACTATTGGCTTAAACGATATCAACCGAGCTATCTTTCTTTAGGTGCCTCGGGCGGAGTCTCATCTGTGGTCTTTGCTTCCATTTTATTAAGTCCCCTCACCAAACTCATTATTTTTCCAATTCCAGTCCCAATGCCAGCTTGGGTGTTTGCCATTCTCTACACCGCCTATTCTGTGTACATGGAAAGACGGCAAATGGACCACGTAAATCATTTGGCACATGTGATTGGAGGTATTTGGGGTATTGTATTTATGACCTTGCTAGAACCGGCTCTTCTACCAGCGTTTTTGCAGCAGATCATGTCTACTTTTTAACCCATGAAATGGCTCTTTCAACCCTATCCATACCGCCCCCATGCGGTACCTCAAGCTATTCGCTACTCGGTAGGGGAAGGGGTTTTTCTTTTCTTTTTTCTATACTTTTTTGAACCTTTTGGTATTCAACAATGGGAATCTCCCACCAAAGTCGTGCATTTGATGGGCTTTGGGGTTTTAACTTCCTTGGGCACCCTAACGTACCGTCTCTTTCTCCCTAGCCTTTTCCCCATCTTTTTTCAAGAGAAATCTTGGGTGATTTGGAAAGAAATTTTAGGAATTCTAACCTTGATCGGAATCATCACGGCCTTCAATTTAGCGTATGGCACCTGGTATTTTGGTTGGCGGTATTCTGTTATGGGAGTGGTTCACTTGTACTTGGGGGTTATGTCCATTTCTTTTTTCCCCGTGGTTTTTTGGACGTTAATCGACTATACCTACCAACTAAAAAAATACAGCATGGGGGTCGCTGCACCGCAAACACCTATACCCCAGACGGATCGGGTTACGCTAACGGATGAATTTGAGCGAAACCAATGGACGATGTCGGTTGACTCCATCTGGGCTTTGGAGTCCTCCGACAATTATTGCACCTTATACTTTCAAGAGGAAGGAAGCCCGAAACAAGTGCTCATTCGAACTAGTTTAATTCGAATGGAACAGCAATTAGCACCATTTTCCGTATTTTACCGTTGCCACCGATCCTACATCGCCAATTTCAGCCAAGTCAAGGAGGTGAAAGGAAATGCCCAGGGCTATTTTTTGCACTTTCATCACACGGATTTAGTTGTTCCGGTGGCAAGAAAATACAGTTATTTAGTGGAATCATTAAAGAAGAAATGACATGGAAGATAAACTGGAACGCATTGTTGAAGCCCGAATGAAGTTAAAGGCCCGATTTGAGAAACAGATCGCCTCCTCGCCATCCATAGCCGATTTGCAACCCCAAGGGAAAGGCCCAACCAATCGCCATGGAATGCCGCAAGTTCCCGTCGGACAAACCATTACCCAAAAATGGCCCGTTCTAGATCTTGGGTACCACCCAGAGGTCTCATTGGATCGTTGGCGTTTGATTTTGGATGGGGAAGTTGAAAATCCTCTTATTTTAACGTGGGACGATTTCATGAATTTACCACAGACTGAGGATGTTTCTGACTTTCACTGTGTCACCACCTGGTCTAAACTCGATATGCCATGGAAAGGGGTTCGCTTTTTGGATATTGCCGCGCTAGTCCAACCAAAAGAAACCGCCACCCATGTAATGTGCTATGGCTACGACACCTACACCACCAATATTGCGTTAGAGGAAGCCTTAAAACCCGATGTCTTATTAGCCCATACCGTGTACGGAGAACCACTCCCTAAAGAACATGGGGGGCCTGTTCGCGTCATAACTCCCCAATTGTATGCTTGGAAAGGTTCCAAATGGATCAAACGCATTCAATTTCTGACACAGGATGTGCGTGGATTTTGGGAAGAGCGAGGGTACTCCAATACCGCTTATCCTTGGCGAAATGACCGCTATTCTTAATTACTTAGGAGCCTCATTAACCAAGATTCGGCGCAATATTGCGGGGAAAAATCGCTTGAGATACACACCTAGGACTTCAAATCCACCCATATATACTTCTGGTGTTTTCTTTTCAAAAGCACGCACTATTTTTTGGGCACAAACCTCCACCGGCATTCCCTTAGCTTGATTTTGGTCCATTTTCCCATGGGCTTTCCCATCGGGACCCAAAGCGTGTTTGGAAATTTCAGTTTGAATGTAGCCTGGACAAATCAAGGTCACCTGAATTCCGTCTCGGTGCACTTCTGCACGGAGTGCATCAAAAAATCCATGCAATGCATGCTTGGAGGCACTGTAGCCAGATCTCTTAGCAGATCCTAACTTACCTGAAACACTGCTAGTGGCCGCCACAAGACCAGAACCTTGTTTGATCATGGTGGGTAAAACCGCCTTGGTTAAAGCAACCACTCCGTAAAAGTTTACCTCCATCAAACGTTGATAAACAGAAAGATCTGATTCCAGAACGCCCCCGCGTTGCGAGATACCGGCGTTATTATATAAGATATCGATTCGACCAAACGTCGCGAGTACCTTTTCCACTAAAGTTGGAAATTCTTCTGGCTTTTCGACATCCATCGGTAAAACTAGGACATCGGTGGGGTCAACGCCGAGGTCAGACTTAACTCGCTCCAATTCACCCTGTCGCCGCGCGGATAAAACCAACCGAGCCCCTTTTTTTGCGAGTAAATGAGCCGTGGCCTCACCTATACCGGAGGATGCCCCCGTAATCCATACCACTTGTTTTGAAAATGACATACCCTAGATTTCTATTGATCCCAAAGCTATGAAAAATTTAGGAAGGCGCTCTTTTTTTTAAGTAATTTGAACAAACACATAAACTGCGCGGTATGAAAACTCATTTTTGTTTATTATTTCTGGCTTGTTCGGTGGCAGCAACAGCCCAAATTGAAAATTCAAATCTGTCGACACAACAAACCGTAGGCCGAATCAACAGTATCTCTTACTTTCAATATGATGAAACCAGTGCGTACCTTCGTCCAGATTGGGTCCAGGGGAAAGTTTTTTTCATTGACGGCACCCAGACTGTAGCTCCCCTGAATTACAATGCATTCAACGAGCGAGTCGAGTTATTGAACGAGAAAGGAGAGAAATGGACGCCAAATAAAACCATCGTCGGGTTTATTTTGGGGGGTACGGAGATCGGAAAGGGATCTTACTTCCGAAATGGTTACCGATCGGCTCAATTTTTTGAACTGCTTTACCATGGGAAACAAGGAGATTTGGTTCGACAAGTTGTCGCAAAAACTAGAGCCAAGCGTGAATTTAATGATGCCAATACGACGGTCTATTTCGATCTATACGAAAACTATTTCCTTTCTGACACCAACGGTCAACTAACACCGGTGAAACGAACCAAAAAGTTCTGGTCGGCTATTACGCCTGAATCCAATCAAATCTTGGCTCAAACAAAAAATAATCTGGAGGACTGGGATAAAGTCATTGACTTGCTGGAAAAAGTAAACTACTAATGGAAAGTCGACGAATCAATCCTCGTCGACTTTCACCTGACTCACCTTATTTCAATTGTGACGCAACCCATCGATCAATTAAATCTAAAAGATCCTCTTTTCTGGCCAATCGCTGTATCCAGTGCGCAGGAATTTGATCAGCACCGTACACTAAACCAGCCAGCCCACCAGTAACGGCGGCGGTGGTATCAGCGTCATCTCCCAGATTTACCGCTTTTAAAACCGACTCAGAGAATGAGGAGGTAGTCAGTAAACACCAAATAGTTGCTTCCAAGGTATGGACCACATACCCGCTACTTTGGATTGCATCGGAGTCAAGAAGAGAAATATCGGTAAAAAACAAGCGATGAAAATGCTCAATTTCTGCCATATCAATCGACTCTGAAACTAGAAACGTGGGAAGGTCTAGTTGAAGTTGATTATAGGCTTGACGGGCCGAACTTCCATCAAGGATTTGCCGAGCAAATTCCACATAATAAAAACAGGCAATCACCGAGCGCACATGACCATGGGTGATCGATGAAACGAACTGGACATGCTGAAAACGGTCGGCAATGGGTCGGTTTTTCACATAAAAAACCAAGGGTAGAATACGCATCAACGAACCGTTGCCATTATCATATTCTTCATTCCCCCCGGACTTTTCAGGTGAAATACCTGCGACCAATCGTTCCACCGCATCGGCCGTGGCTATGCCAATATCAAAGACTTCCCCGTACGGTGTCCACCAACCTTCTTGAGCCCACCGAATAAAGTTGTGCGCGATGCGATTCAGATCAAAACCTTGAATCAAGGCTTCAATTAAACAAATGGTTAGGGAGGTATCGTCTGACCAAGTGCCTGCGGGAAGGTCGTAGGTACCATACCCCCGCATATCCTGCACAGGATTTGTGACCATATCCGCTCGCTCTTCAAATTCAACGGGCACCCCGAGAGCATCCCCAACGGCTAAGCCAAGTAAAGTAGCTTTCAATTGATTTTTCAATAGGTCCAACGATTCTGAGGTATACTGCATAAAATTGATATTAGGAGATAAAAAAATAAAATAAATAAACAGGCGAATGAAAGAACTCCTCTTACTCTTCTTCCCAAAAAGTTGGAACTACATAGTCTAGTATAGGCTCGACAATCCAATCCCCATGGACATCTAAAAAACCATAATAATTACCTATAATAACCTTATAGGTAAGATCGTCTTCCAATGAAATATTTACATTTGAATCCCCTTTATAAAGAATATCACCCTGTAAATTTATCAAGACAGAATAATCATTAATTTCACCAATAAATAATTTATTTTTATCAAAATGTCTATATTTATTATCAAAAGTAGGTTCAATTTCCCACGCGCCATTTGGATTTAAAAAACCTAGTTTTTCATTAACTGATGCACCCCAAAGGGAACAATACCTCCCTGGGTTGAGGGAATTCCAATCGTAGATTGGTTCAAAAATCCAAGTTCCGTCGGGATTCATGAGTCCTTCGAACCCCTCGGTGGTTTGCACTATATAACCTGACAAGCTGAGTTTCCAGTCAAGTTCTTCATAAACGGGTTCAATCACCATGATGTGGTTAAAGGTAGGTTCAATGACCCATTGACCCTCGCGATTGATTAGCCCACATAAATCATTTTGCATGGCTATCGCGAGCCCAAAGGCATCAAAGCCTTGCAATTCTTGAAATTGCGGTTGAATGACCCATTGGCCAGAACGATCGATAAATCCCCAACGATCACCCTCCCGAACTTGGCAAAGGCCAAACCTCCCAAACCCATAGTAAGCACAACAAGCAAAGCTTTCTAATTTCATATTACGGGTATCAATCATTTTCTCAAATATCGGTGGAATGACCCACTCAATTTTCTTATTTACAAATCCATATCGATTATTCTCACCCACCATACACCAGTAATATTCATCGAATCCGGCTGGATCTACAAAATCAAAAATTGGAGGAATTAGCCAAATACCATCTTCATTAACTGCTCCATATTTTTCATTTATTTTTTTTACATAAAAATCAATATTAAAGCTAAAATGTAAAGGATCCATATTATATTTTTTTGATTGAAATACATCAACTAAAAAAATATATAAAAGTTCAAAGTATTTGTTTTTAATTAAAATATGCCATCCTAATTTAAAATAAATTGTAAAAAAGAATTCTAATAACTTTTTGAGATCTGGTTTTCTACTAGGAGTGGATCGTCAATTCTTAAATTTAATGTAGTAGTAGTTTCATGGAGTCCTTATCATTAGAAAGAAAATTGAATACAGGAAAAGCAAAAACTATCTCATTCCGTTTTGCGGATTGCTCGATAGACCTAATGGTAAAAAAAATTAAGCCACAAAGAATATAAAGGATACCTTAAAACCTGCAGGAACTTGATAGATAATTTCTTTTAAATTGCAGTTAAAGAAGCCAACTCAGACCACCCTTCAGAAAACCATTAAAAATGGAAGAACATGGTAAACCCTTGAATTATAAGAGAACAACTTCTTGCCCTTAATTAGTAGGTAGTATCCTCAGGCGCATAAAAGTCAAACATAAAAAAACCTCAGCCTATTCAGGCTGAGGTCCAAGTAAAGGGTAGAAAAAAGCTTATACGAAACTTACCTCTACTTTGAATTTACGTAGTTGAATATTTGTAATCAAGCGAGATGCTTTTTCGATATCTGAATTAAATGAATCAGCGATCAAAAAGGCCCGGATTGGATTTCCTTTTTTACCTTGAAGATCACCCAAGGTAGACAATAATTGCAATAAAAAGGATGGACCAACTTCCGCGGTTAACCAAGAAATCCATACAGTATTTTGGTTGGCATCAACGGCCGTGAACGACAAGGCATCATCGAGGGCGCGACGACCTTTGACAGGGGTAATATCGGTTAAACCTGCCTCGATTGAAGAAAGTGCATTGGCCACGGTGATCGACATTAAGCCATTTGAATCTAGATCAAAGTTTTGAATATCGATTGCGCCAGATCCTTTGGATTGAAACGAGCTAACGGTAGAGGCCCCTACGCTACCGGCGTAGTCAAACGACCCTGAACCATCAGGTTGTACAACATATACATTATTACCAGATTCCTTAACAATCCAACCTGCTTTTCTCAAAGCATTTCTCAATTCATGCGTGGTTCTCTCATCTGAAAGGTTCTCAATTCCAGAAGTCGCACCTGATTCACGAACCCATGTTTTTAGCGGGGTTACAACGGCTTGATTATTTGTGTCGGGAGTAATGGTGAAATATTTTGCCATGATTGTTTTGTTAATATACGAAACAAAAGTAAGTAATAATTTAACTAATTAAAAAGTAAACGCCTATTTTTCTAATTAGTTGTCTCTATAACTTACAATTATTCCGAAATTCTACACCCAACAATTTAGGTCAAAATCTTCAATCGTCTCAACTCCCACAAATATAAACAAGCTAGAGAGGTATTTCCTTCCCAAGTTTCTGCAATCTCCTTCATTCTTTTTTTTAGTTGATTATTCGGATCTAATCCGTACAGTTGAATCATACTTTGTTGTAGATGATAATCTTCTACAGGAAATGCATTCTTTCTTTCCAAGGTAAACAATAAAATCATTTCTTGAGTCCATGGACCTACTCCAGGAATTGTCTTTAACAGGGCACGAACTTCGTCATCGGGCAAATCAGTCCAAACAGGAAAATTTGCCGAGAAAAACTCACAAATTGCCGACAATGTCTCGTACTTTCTTTGAGAAATTTTTAGAAACTGCAATGATTTCTCCTCTAGCACGGAGAAATTTTCTACTGAAACTCGGTCTAATTGTGCTTTCTCCAATAAACGCTTGTAGATATTTTTGGTACTGCGATAATGGATCTGTTGTTCCACCACACAGCCAATCAAGTCATGGAATACATCCTGGGTTGATTCAAAAAAGAAAGGGGAGATTTGGGGTACCCATTTGCCTAAAATGGGATCCATTGTGAGCCAATTTGAGGATTGCATGCTGATCGAATTTACTCTAAAACAGAGTTTTTAATCAAAAGTTTGATCTCTCTCACTTGCTGGTTCGATCCAAATATTGAAATACGGGGATTGACCCCGACAAGCGGGTGGCTCGAATCTCTTGTGGACTCCCCCGATGCCACACCCATCCCTCCAGCTTCGTCTTGGATACCATCCACCGAAAGTCCACACTTTGTCCATTACTAAACGTCTCTACACCCACTACTTGGTAAGTTGAGACCACTTGGGCCTGAATCCGCCCCCGAATTCCGGACGTCCGATCCCAACTTTCGCCTAAAACCGTTTCACCCGCTTGAATTAATCGAACTTCCTTCTCCCACCGGTGCGACGTTGTAGAATGCATGGACCACGTACCCGTTAGGTCGGTTGGATTGGGTTTGGCATACCAAAGAGGTATAATCAATAAAATATTTTTTAGACCCGTTTTCATCTATTTTTCAAAGTAAGTGGTTATACTATTCCTCAACCAAATATCGAAATATTTCATAATCAAGGACTTATCATTTAAACCAATGACCCTATTTTCTGAATGATTTGCCTGTATATTTGTATAAATGGTACTAACCTTCTCCAACCTTCTCCTTGTATGCTTGACGTAATTTTAATTGATGATGAAGAAAAAGCTTTGCAAAGCTTAACTTGGGAACTCCAAACCCATTGCCAGGATGTACAAATCGTGGCCTCCTTCACAAAACCCTTTGAAGCACGGGATTATCTGCTTAAAAATCCAGTAGATTGTATTTTTCTGGATATCCAAATGCCTGAAATCGACGGATTTCTTTTTTTAGAGTATTTCCCAAATCCACGCCCATTTTCGGTTGTTATCACCACTGCCTACGATCAGTACGCGCTATCTGCATTAAAAGAACGGGCACTGGATTATTTATTAAAACCCATAGATTCGGATGATCTTACTCAAGCCGTGGAACGCATTCGCCAAATTAAAAGGGAACATCAACGAATGGATCGATTGGAAGACCTTTTATTGAAGGTCAATCAAATGCCGAATCCAACTCCCAAAAAAATCAGTATTTCGTGTGACGGAAAAATTCTTTTTTTACTACCAGAAGAAATCCTTTGCTGTGAAAGTGATGGAAACTACACGCACATTTATCTACAAAATGGTGAAAAGCTATTTTTAACTCAAATTTTGAAATCAATTGAGGAAAAACTTCCCTCTGATCAATTTTATCGGGTTCACCATTCTTTTTTGGTCAATCTTGGTCATGTACGTGAGTATCAAAAAAATGACGGTTATTTGGTATTAATTAATGGCAAACAGGTACCCGTTTCTCGACAAAAAAAAGCGTCTTTCCTCGATAAATTGTAATGTTATGCGCTACATTCTCTGGCTGGGGTTCGTGTTGATTTTTGGCTTTATCACCAAAGCCCAAGAGTCTAAATCATTGGCATCAATTGCTCAAAATTTACATCAAAACAAGGTGGTCTCGTTGCTCGATCTAGAAAAAAACCTAGGAGCTTTTAAACGAGATACTACAGAAATGAAATGGCTAGCAGCTTGGGCCTCAAGCCAAAAAAATAGCCTGTTGGAAAGTTTTGCTTACAATTCCTTAGGTGTCCAGGCTCGAAATAAGTCAAAATTCGACTCATCGATTTCCTACCATAAAAAAGCACTGGACTTGGCCGAAAAAGCCAAACATACGGACCTTCGAGTTACCTCTCTGAATATGTTGGGGGTAACCTACCGTAGAATGGACGCAGTACGCTCCTCTTTAGATTATCACAAAGCGGCACTTGAATTGGCAGAAAAGGATCCTGGCCAATCGGAAACGATAGTCAAGTCTACCGCAGTGGCCCTAAATAGCATAGGCAATATTTACCTCACATTAAAACAATACGAACTTGGAGAGCAGCAATTTGCCCGTGCGTTGAAATACGAAGAACAAGTAGGAAATAAACTCGGGTTGGCGATCAACTATCAAAATCTTGGGTATGTCCGGGAGGCTCAAGGTCGTCTGGATGAAGCGCTGGAAAGTTACCGAAAATCATATCAATACAATCAAGAAATTGAATCCAAATTGGGCTTGATGATTTGTGACAACTCGATCGGGCAAGTATTTCTCAAACAAAATAAGCCCAACGAAGGCCTGAGGTTGATTAAGCCTACCATCGCCGTGGCCGAAGATCTAGGGGATCAATTTTACATTGCCCTTGCTCATATCAATACTGGTTGGGCCTTAACTACCATCGGAGACTATCCCCAAGCCGAAGATTACCTCAAAAAAGGGCTAGCCGTGGCTTTGGAGCATGGACTTCAAGCCTCCATTGCCGATGCTTATTTACGCCTATCCGACTTGTCGGAAAAACAACTCAAATTCGCCGATGCACTCAATTATTTAAAGTATTATCAAGAATACCAAGAGAAGATTCTTAATGAAAAAAACCTCCAATACACTGCTGATTTAATTATCAAGTACGATTCCGAAAAAAAACAAAATCAAATCCAGCTTCTAGAAAAGGAAAACGAAATTGTTCGAATCAAACTTTCTCAAAATTACCGCCTCCTGATCGCCTTTTTATTGGTGATGGCCTTGGTACTGGGCTTATTCTACATTTTGTATCGCCAGTACAAACTGAAGAATGAAAAGAATGTCTTGACTCTTCAACAGCAAATGATGAGGGCCCAAATGAATCCACATTTCTTGTTTAATTCCTTGAACTCCATCAAACTCTACATCATTAACAACGACAAAGAAAAAGCGGTATATTATCTCAATAAATTTGCGAAGCTTATTCGGACTATTTTAGCAACTTCTACCGAAAAAGAAATCAGCCTCCAAGATGAGCTAGACACCATGGAGCTGTATGTTAACATCGAAAATATCCGATTTTCAAACAAAATAGATTACCAAGTACAAGTTGAAGAGGGGCTAGACTTGCACCAGGTTAAAATTCCATCGTTTGTCCTACAACCCTTTATTGAGAACTCAATTTGGCATGGCCTCTCCACCAAGGAAGGAGAAAAAATCATCCAACTTCGCATTTCTACCTTGGGTGTTCACCACATTCAAATCCAAATCACAGACAACGGGATCGGTCGAGAACTTGCCCGGGAAATGAATAAAAATAAAGTTTTAAAGCAAAAATCAGTCGGAATAGATATAACAAAAGAGCGATTAGCCAATTTTGCCAAGAACTTTAAAAATACATTTCAACTGCAAATTGAAGATCTGAAGGACAATCTTGGCAATCCGAGGGGTACCCAAGTTTGCTTGACTATTCCGGCTGTGTAATGGGGAGCTCCTGGCAAAGCTCAACCAAGACACCATGACTTGACTGAGGATGAACAAAGCAGACCAACTTGTTGTCTGCACCTCGCTTGGGCTCTTCATTGAGTAACCTAAATCCCTCCGATTTGAGTCGTTCCATTTCCGCTCGAATGTCGGTCACCTCAAACGCCAAGTGATGAATCCCCTCTCCTTTTTTTTCAATAAACTTTGCAATGGCGCTGGATGGGTCCGTCGCTTGGAGGAGCTCAATCTTGGTTTGATTTACCTTAAAAAAAGATGTCAAGACATGCTCACTTGCCACCTCCTCCTGCTTGTAGGGTGGCACGTTCAAAAGTTTCTGATACAGAGCATTGGCGGCTTCCAAATCTTGAACGGCAATGCCAATATGTTCTACGTTGGTGAGCATAGTTTAACTGAGTTGTTGGGCAATTTGACGCAAAAAAGACAAACCCATTTCCAATTGATTCCATTCAATAAATTCATTTGCTCGGTGTGCTTGAGCAATATCGCCAGGCCCGCAAATAATGGCCGGGATTCCCGCCTCCGCAAATTGGCCTGCCTCGGCAGCATACGCAACCGTACCTAGAGTTTTAATGGGCGCGGCAGCTTGCACAAATGCGACAATGGGGGCATCAGCCGGCGTGTCTAGCGGGGGAACAGGGGGGTGATGTTCCTTCGTAACAATTTTTGCATCCGGGAAACGGGCTTTCAACTCGCCTTCTACCTGCGAACAATGCCTTGAGAAATCAAATAGGATATCGGAGAGTTTATCTTGGGGAATCGTTCGGACATCCCAAAAGAAAGTACATTGATCTGCGATGACATTGGGGGCGATCCCGCCTTGAATCATCCCGACATGCAACGAGGAGTGTGGTGGCGTGAAGCGTTCATCGAGATGACCTGCCTCGACCAGGAAATTCATTTTGTTTTCTAGCCAACTGATTAACTTGGCCGCCTCATGAACAGCACTAACTTCTTGCCGAATTCGAGAGCTATGTCCCGCCGAACCATACACCGTTGTTTCCAAAACACAAATCCCCTTCTGCCCCACCATAGGCTGCATCCGGGTGGGTTCTCCAATGATAGCAAAGGCAGGCTTTTCTGAGTAATAATTTAGCAAGGTCCGGGCTAGTTCTGGCGCGGCTAAACAGCCTACCTCCTCATCATAGGAGAAAGCCAAGTAAATGGGTTTTTGAAGGGATTGACTAACCCACTCAGGCACAAGGGCCAAGCAACAAGCTAAAAATCCTTTCATGTCACAAGACCCACGAGCGTACAGCTTGTCTCCAACGTGGGTTAATACGAAAGGGTCGGTATCCCACGCTTGTCCCGCAACAGGTACAACATCCATATGGCCAGATAACACCACGCCCCCGTCAACTGCCGGGCCAATTCGGGCAAACAACGAAGACTTGGTCCCTTCGGCATTGGGTACACGCACATAGGTAACACCGTATTGATCTAGGTATTTTTCAATGTAAGCGAGGATGGTGAGGTTGGATTCTCCCCCAAGTACAGGGAACGAAACCAAATCGGCTAGAATTTCAATGGTCTTTGTCATATCCCAAATATACAGGTGGAAGCAGAAAGTGTATAGGACGAAGGCAAAAAAACTTCATCTGAATTACTTTTCAAATTCAGATGAAGTAGAGCAATAGGGTCATTCGAGAAACTAAAAATTACTCATCGAGTTTTTAGCCTAAACGCCTTAGCTATTTTCTTCCAAGAATACAGCTGAAAGGTCTTATCCGTACTCATGGCTACAAATAACCCTTTGCGAAAACCAGGAAGTGAAATGGAGGTTACGTCTGATCCATCACTTTCCTCTGTTTTTAATCGAATGGTGGCTATTCTAAGGTGGAGATGGTTGGATTTGGGATCGCCTTCCCTGGGATACACTTCGAAGGTATTGCTGCCTTGATTCGAAACAAGGATGTACCCTGTTGTTTGGGAGGTTTTATATATCGATATCCCTTCATTGTCATCTGAAAAGTCTCCTTGCCCAAACAATGCTAATTCTTCATCTCCTGCATCTGGCTCGGCAAAATACTTTCGAATTCCAACCTGCTCGTCCGAGTAATACACATAGCCAAGTTCTTCATCAACCGCTAAGGATTCAATTTCTTTGACTCCGGAGTACTTTCCAAATTTTCGGACCAGCTTGGCTTGAATAAGTGTATCCTGTTGAGTTGAAACCAACTCATATTGTTCAAGATATCCTTGTGAGGGGCCTGATTTTCGACCGACAATCACGTAGGTCTTTCCTGTTTTTGGACTTTTATACGTGGTTATTCCCATGGGAAGGCGATCTTGATCCCCTTCAAATACGGGAATCCCCCCGCCATCTACAAATTCCATGGACGGCAACCTCAAAATTCGAAATACCTGTCGATCTCGTTCGGTTGCCACCGCGAGATCAAGCAGGTTGGATTGGGTTGAAAACCCGTACGTAACATCCACGTTATTGACACGTTTCATACCAATTTGCTTTCGAACAATCTTTCCTTTTAGGTCAAAAGCATAAATTCCGCCATTGTCTGGATCTTTGTCGGTACCTAGGATCAACGATTTTCTTTTTTGATTGGGGTGAATCCAAATGGCAGGGTCATCACTATCTTTTAATACCGTTTGCGTGACTATTTGGGGAGTAACGGATACGGTGTCAGACACCGTACCCGAGAATGTATTGGCAAGTAAAAAGAATAGAAGATTCATTATTTTCCGGTGACATCAAATTTAACTCCCATTTGGAATCGGGCATTGTAAAACTCTTCCTGCAAGGTATACTGAGGTTGGCCTTGGTAGTAACGAAGAGGTTGATTGGTTAGGTTATTTCCCTCTAAGTACACACGTAGTTTAGGAGTAAAGGCATAGGAGGCATTGACATCCAAGAAAAGTTGTTTGTCATAATAGATGTCGTTCCAATCAGCCCCACCAACTGCATCCAAATACCCGCTCGTCCGATTCAACGAAACCCTGGCTAAAAACTTCTCTGTTTGATACGAAAGAGAAGCATTGACCATGTGTTTGGCTGTTCCGGGTAAAACTAGGTTATCTTGCTCTCTGCCTTCGATTCCCTCCGTGGTTGATTGTGTAAACGTATAATTACCATAGATCCCGAAGTTTTTCAAAAACCCAGGTAGAAAATCCAATTGTCTTTGAAATGCCACTTCAACACCGTTTACCCAAGCACTACCTCCGTTTTCAGGCCGTGTTCTTGAGGTAACTAATCCGAACTGTGGATCTTGTACATTTAAAGAAGTTTGCGAGTAGATGAAATTACGTACATCTTTAGCAAAAACCCCAGCTGATACGATACCTACACCCGGCAGATAGTTTTCGTACATCAGGTCGAAATTACTGGACGTTGTAGCTTTAAGGTCCGGATTGCCCCGTACCACCACCTGATCATCCGGGTTATAATTGGCAAACGGAACTAAATCAAAGTAGTTTGGACGTGCCAAGGTATTGGTCCATGCAAATTTTAATTGGCTTCGATCACTGAAATTATATTTACCAAGAACAGAGGGGAGCAAGTTTCCATAGTTATTTCGGTTTTCAGGTGTTGGGGTAGCGACTTCCTCCCCCTCGTCCAAAGCGAATCCGGTGTATCGAATCAACGTATGCTCATACCGCAGACCGGCAATAACCTGAAAATGCGTGTCAAATTTCCATTCATTCATGACGTAACCTGCCAAGATTCGCTCATTTGCCTGGTAGTTGGAGGTGATATACTCAGCAATGGCATCCGTTTTATTGAAGAGGGAGGAATTATACAAATCCAAATTACCCAGGGTGGCCGCTGGCACAAAGGATCCGGGAATGTATTGGGCGCCATTTAAAAAAATTCGATCGTTTTGGGTTTCGGTAGTGAATTGTCCAAAACGATTCCCTCCGTTTCCTACATTTCCAATAGGAGCATAAATATCATACGAATTCACTCTAGATTTCTCTTTGACACGAACTCTCCCTCCCCATTTCCAATGGGAACGATTAACAGGCAGCTGAAAATCGACTCGCGCATTGTGGTCATTCTCTTGGGTGAAGTTATTCGATTCATAGATTTGATTCAGTGCCAAATTGGTAGTCACCGTGGAATTAGCCAACGTCACGAGGGGTTTCTCGGGATCAAGCCCATTGTACACCACAGCTCCGTTTCCCCGGTGGGTAATGTACCGTTCAAACGGACGATCTTCGGAGGCACTTGCCAGGGTATAACTCCATTTCATCTTCAATTTTCCCCAAAGGTCCTCGCCACCTAAAGTCAGGTTTTTCACGCGTTGATCCTCCAGACGTGCATTTTTTGTCCGATCTGTATCAGCTCCTCCTTTGGTTTGAATAGCCACCCGGCCTGTTAGCGCGTAGGTGCCGTCGGCGTTTAAACGAGCCGAATTGGCATCAAAAGTACGGGCTATGCGATCCACCCGAAATCGATAACGATTCTCCCAGTCATCACGCCAATTATACATGGCATTCAAATATACCGTATGGCCCGGTTTTAGACGATAATCCAAAGCTAAGGACCCACTACGTCGAGTTCTTTGAACATCGTATTTTCGTATGTCGAAAACCTCTACCACTAGTGGATTCTGCGTATTGGACGACTGAGCCCATTCAGCCTCAAAATTGTCTGAACCAAAGATGTGATTGAAATAAGAACCTGAAAGAACAAAACCTAGTTTTTGATTTTTAGATCGATTCCCTATGACCATGGCAAAGTTAGACATCGGTTTCTGAGAAAGAAGGTTGATGCCCGATCCAACGGTAGTGGATACCCGAAGTTTATTGGATGCTGCTCGGGTAACTAGATTCACCGATCCTCCGATAGCATCGGCATCCATGTGGGGTAAAACCACTTTATTTACCTCAATGGTCTGAACCATGTCCGCAGGAATGAGATCCATTTGGATATTTCGATTGTCTCCCTCTGCCGATGGAACGCGTTCTCCATTCAGCGTTACGGAGTTCAAGGCAGATGCCATGCCACGTACGATGATGTTGCGAGCTTCCCCTTGGTCGTTTTGCATGGTTATACCTGGAATTCGTTTGATGGCATCTCCGATATTGGAATCAGGAAATCGGCCTATTTGATCAGCCGAAACGACATTGGTTACGTGGATATCCCCTTTTTGTTGATTCAATGCTTTGGCTTGACCTTTTAATCCATCTCCTTTGACAACAATTCCCTCCAGTAGTGTAAAAGAATCATCCAAGGTAACGGTCAAATCAAGGGTTTCTGAGCCAATAGAAACGGGAACAACCTTCATTTGATAACCAATGTAGGTTACTTTAATTTCCCCCTTTCCAATCGGCAGGCCCGTCATAGAAAATGACCCATCTGATTTGGTTAAGGTGGAAATAGGTTGGATCGATCCGAATGAAATCGTGGCTCCCGGTAACGGAAGGCCTTCTTGATCCAGAACTCGGCCTGCTATTCGGCCAGTTTGTCCCATAGAGAAAAATGATGTGAGAAGAAGAGATAGCAGTAGAAGTTTTCGCATGCTTTTTTTATGCAAAGGAACATCTACCGTTTAATCATTTATTTACGCCAATGTATTGAAATTGTTATCAATTCATCAATCTCTATCTATTTACTTACCGAGACAGGGCATACCCCATCTCGGTAAGTGGAATGGAATTAAAATTCGACCACAAACCCGATGGTGGGAGTTACTTGTGGATCATTATTATTCAGGATCAAAGGAATGGCATTGGCTCCATTGGCCATTAGGGGTTGGCCATCGATGGTGGCAAAACCGGAGTTATCGGCGTTCCGAGCGAAGGTATATTGTGAAAAAGCAGGATTTGCCCAAACAAAGGCATTTTGAACATCTAAGAAGGCATTGAATGTCCAAGAGGTAAAATTCCATTTTTTATCCAGCCGGAAATCAAATCGGCGGAAGGCAGGTAGCCGCTCGCTATTCAATCGCGTAAAATCCAGCGTTCCCGTTCCAAGGAGCTGATAATTACGTTGAGAAGCCTCCAAATCAAACGGCGTAAAGGGCGCACCACCTTGGAAAAGGAACTTCAGTCCCATTTCCCATCCCCGTTTGAATTTGCGACCTAACTGAGCCGACACCAGATGTCGATTATCCCAAGAAGAAGCAATCAACACATTATCTGCACCTGAGAATTGGCTTTGAAACAATGTGTAGGAAAGAACTCCAAAAATATTTTTGGTTAATTTTTGCTGAAAGAAAAATTCAAGGCCATAGGTTTCACCCGTTCCGGTGGATGCCACGGGTTCATTTCCGATGGCCCCAAAATCACCCCCCGTATTGGCCAACGAAATTCCAGTTAATAACGAGACCGGGTAACGATTGTACCGCTTGTAGAATCCTTCTACGGTGATTCGGGTTTGGGGAGTGGGAATAAACTCTAGCCCAGATACCAGATGGTCACTTTGGATGTACCGGTTGGTCCGGTTTACGAAAGCATCGGAGGTATTTTCAGCTTGAAATCCGAGCACGGTGTAAATTGGAATTTTGAAATATCGGCCCGCCGACGCATTGACACGCCATTTGGGTGCAAGTTGATAACTCAATGCCAACCGAGGACTTAACGTCTCTAGCGGATTTTGACCGTCGGTGGTGAAGCTATTCATGTCGGTTCGTAAACCTGCCGATACGTTTAAGCGATCCTGGAAAAACTTGCGAGCCACTTGGCCATAAGCCCCATATTTAAAAAAGGCAATGTCAGTCGTAAAACGAAAGGTGAGTCCTGCCGGATTCTGAGGGGTTGGGCGAGAAAGTATGTTAAAAAACTGATTATTGTATTTGACATATTGAGCCATCACCCCATACGAATACTCCCAAGCTCCCACATACTTTTGAACATTAAGTCGTAATTTGTTTTCGATCTCCTGGGAAGTCGATTGAAACACCCGAAACTCCTCCTCTTCTCGCCCGTCTTCGTACCGATCCAATCGATTATCAAACATATTGCGGGATAGGGAAAGATCCATATAACCGTTTTTTATCAATCGTTTTAACGTGGCTCCCACAGTGTAATTCCATTGGTTGATCAATGGATTCGACCGTAAAATATATTCTTTTTCAGGGGACGATTCTTTTGGAACACCAAACGAAAATTCATCAATAGCCCCCACACCTAGGAAGGTTAAGGTTGTTTTTTTGTCAATCTTGTGCGTCACTTTATACTGAAAATCCCAGTAGTTGGGCCGGATGGGTAAATCCAAGGCCGAAAAGAGGAATTGAAGGTAAGACCGCCGAGCTGAGGCTAAAAAAGTGGTTTTAGGACCGAGAGGCCCCTCCAAGGTAGCAGCTAATTCGGTTCCAGATAAGCGCAAATTTCCTTGCAATCGATTGGGGTTTCCGTCTCGTTGTTTAAACTGAAGGACCGAGGACAAAGCGTTGTCATACCGTGCATTGAATGAACTGCTTGATAACGTAGCGTCTTCGATAAACGATACGTTGAGTATCCCCGTCGGCCCACCTGAACTTCCTTGCGTGGCAAAATGGTTGATCACCGGAATTTCAATCCCATCCAAATAAAAGACGTTTTCGTTAGGTCCCCCACCCCGAATGATTAAGTCGTTCCGAAAACCACCCACCGATCCGGCTGTTCCGCCTACCCCAGGTAGAACCGATATAACCCGAGAGATATCAAAATTACCACCCGGGTTGTTTTTAATTTCCTCCACAGATAGTTTCTGAATGGAATTAGGTGATTCGGGCGAGGCAACCGAAACCGAACGATTCACCACGACTTTGACCTCCTGAAGCACCTGTGCTTCCTCCTCCAGTTCAAAATTGATCTGGTTGGCATTTCCCGAGGTAATCACGACATTGAATTTGATCAGAGGTGCATACCCAACAAAAGAGGCCTTCAGGTTATAAGACCCGGTGGGAACTTTGGTTAAACGGTATCGCCCCTCTACATCCGTTTGAGTCCCCAAAGTGGTTCCTTCCAGTGCGAGGGTAACGCCTATCAAAGGTTCCTGTGTTTTTCGGTCGATCACAATACCCTGTACCTCGCCCGATTGTGCCATCAAAACACCCGGTAAAAACATCAGTCCCCAAAGGACAATCTTCCAACATTTCATATATAAGAATTGGATAATAATTATGAAAACATAGTATTGGATTAAAACACAGATCTTGGGAAATGGTTTTATAAATTTTGAAAAAATTAAAGAATACCGAAGCGCGTGAAAAATTGTACCTTTAAGGCTTGAGAGGATCAGAGAACATGTCGAAACATAAAATTAAATGGACAACGGCCACGGGGTTGGTCATCGCCAACATGATTGGTACGGGTGTTTTTTCAAGTTTAGGATTTCAATTGAATGACGTTCAACATCCGATCTCGATCATGTTATTGTGGGTGTTGGGTGGGGTGATTGCCCTTTTAGGTGCATTTACCTACGCAGAGTTGGGTACGCATTTCCAGCGTTCCGGCGGCGATTATGTCTTTATCAGCGAGGGGTTTCACCCATTTTGGGGGTACTTATCGGCTTGGACTTCCATGACCGTTGGGTTTTCAGCTCCGGTTGCCATTGCCGCATTGGCCATGGAGGCCTATTTAAGTCCATTTCAAATACCTCATCTTCGGGAAATTATTATTTTTTTATTGATTCTGATCGCCTTTATTCACACCCGATCTTTGCAGCATTCGGCTCGATTCCAAGCTTGGACAACTGGATTTAAAATTGCCTTCATATTAGGTATTATCGGGCTGTTTTTTTGGACAGGCCCGGCCGAAGTAAACGGCTTGACCTCTACTATTTCCTGGGTTGATGAAGTCGGATCAGGAGGATTTTGGGTGGCATTGGTGTTCGTTACCTATGCTTACACGGGTTGGAATGCGGCAGCATACATTGTTTCTGAAATTCAAGAGCCTCGAAAACAACTGCCTAAAGCTCTAATTTTAGGAACGTCTTTTGTTATTTTAGTGTATGTTGCGCTACAATGGGTCTTTTTGGGTTGGTCGCCGGTTGAGGTCCTTCAAGGACAGGCCGATGTCGCCTTGATCGCCGCCAAACCTCATCTTTCTACCCCCGCACTCCAGTGGTTGTCGGCCGGTATAGCTCTCCAATTGGTGGCGACTATGAGCTCATACCAGTGGATTGGCCCACGTGTTATTCACGAACTTGCCAAAGAATACCGTATTTGGCGCTTTCTTCAACCCACCTCAGAAAATGGCATTCCGACGCGTGCCATTTGGTTTCAGACAGGGATCATTCTCTTGCTTTTGGTTTCAGGGACCATTCAACAGGTGATGATTTATTCTACGTTCTTGTTGCAGGCCATGGGTACTCTTGCAGTAGCCAGTTATTTACGTATACCTTCAGAGGGCCATCGTTTCCGTAGCCCAGGAAGGCCCTATCTACAGTATTTTTTCATCATTTTTAATATTTTTGCTATGGGTTTTCTGTTTTATGAAAAACCATGGGAGAGTATCGTCGGTTTAGGTATTTTAGCTCTTGGAGCCGCTACCTATTTCGTTTCCACACGCCAATGAACAACCAACAAAACATCCAAAACAACAAAAACAACATTCGTTTACCACTCTACCTAGGTACTACGTTAGCGGTTGGCCTTTGGGCCGGAGCCACTTTCTTTGGAGGTAAATCCCAGTCGACTCCGCAACCTACTCTATGGAAAGAGATTCTTGGGCACATCGAACGCAGCTATGTGGATAGTGTAGATACCGATTCGCTGGTAGACTATGGTATTTCCCAAATGCTCGAAAAACTAGATCCACACACAGCTTACATACCCTTGGCCGAGGCTGAGCTCGTCCGAAGTCAACTCGAAAGTGGATTCGATGGCATCGGGGTCGAGTTTAATATTTTCCACGACTCGGTCTTCGTCGTTACGCCACTGGCGGGTGGTCCTTCTGCCGCTGTTGGCATACGGACGGGAGATGTAATTCTTAAAGCAAATCAAGAAAACTTAACCGGCCCAAGCCTTACGAGTGAAAAAGTATTCAAAGCTTTGCGAGGTCCGAAAGGGACCGAAGTCACCATGACGATTGCTCGGAAAGGCTACGCCAAACCCTTGATATTCAAGGTAAAACGTGATAAAATACCCACGTTCTCGGTAGACGCTGCCTACTTGTTACCTGACCAAAAAACAGGTTTTCTACGCATCAACCGCTTTTCAGAAACCACCTTTGAGGAGTTTAAAAAACATACCCAAACGCTCTTACAATCGGGGATGAAACAACTCATTCTGGATCTTCGGGGAAATCCTGGTGGATACATGGATCGAGCCACCGACATGCTGGATGAAATGATCGGGGGAGAGGGCATCTTGGTTTACACCCAAGGGCGTGACCCCCGAAATAACTACGAAGTTTTTGCTGGAAAAACAGGAAAACTGGAGAAGATCCCCATCATTGTTTTGGTGGATGAAGGAAGTGCCTCAGCCGCCGAGATTGTTTCTGGAACCCTTCAAGATTATGATCGCGCCCTAGTGGTAGGCAGACGAACCTTTGGAAAAGGCTTAGTTCAAGCACCCATTCCACTGTCGGATGGATCCGAGCTTCGGCTAACCATTTCTCGGTATTATATTCCCAGTAAACGGAGTATTCAAAAACCATTTACCTCCGGCCAACGTGAATCGTATGCGATGGAGCGCTACCAAAGATCCTCTGATTCCACGGATCAGCTTCCCAAAAAAGCGTATAAAACCCTTGGTGGGCGAACTGTTTTTGGAGGAGGAGGTATAACCCCTGACCTGCAAATACCTGCCGACACCTCGCACGTGACCCCCGCCTTGTTGCAAGTTTACAATGCCAACGCCTTGCAAGAGGTTGCGCTAGAATACACTGCCAAGTACCGGCAAGAATGGGAGAAAAAAGGATTACCTGCCTTTCTCACCCAATTTCAGATAGGCGATAAAGAACTATCCCGCCTAATTCAACTTTCAGGTAACAAAGTGACTAGATCCGATTTGAGACCTTCCGAGGATTTTATCAAAACTCAGTTAAAAGCACTAATCGCCCGAAACATTTGGTCTAGTCGGGCAAACGATGGTTTAAATAATGCCTACTACCAAGTCATATCCGGACGAGACAAAGAATTACAATCTGCAATGAAAAATTGGGCTAAAGCACAAAAAATGGTTACCCCAAACTAGCCAAGAAATCAATCGATTGAAGCACACTCGACTCGTCCATATAATGTACTTCTATCCCTTTTCCTAGTTTTTCTAGCAATGTAATGGTGAGTTTGCCACCCAAATGTTCCCGAAATTCTTGAAGCCCGGCCAAGAGTTTCGGGTTTTTTAATTCCTCGTGGAAAATCGGGAGTCCCAAGGTTTGAATAAGCCGATGAACCCGACGAACCTCCTCGAGCGAAAGAAACCCCTGGGTGTAGGAGTAATAGGTATCCAATGCCAGTCCAATAGCCACCGCCTCGCCATGACGCAAGGCAAAATGAGTCAAATACTCTAGCTTGTGGGCAGCCCAGTGGCCAAAATCAAGTGGCCTGGCCGACCCTCGCTCAAATGGATCTCCGGAAGCGATATGTTGCATGTGGAGTTCGGCACAGCGAACAACCAAATGTTCCATAGCCAGTTTATCACGATTGATCAGTTGCTCTGCCTGGCTCTCTAACCATTCAAAGAATGTACGATCTTTGATCAATGCCACTTTGATGGCCTCCGAAATTCCGGCACGCCAGTCACGATCCGGTAAACTCCCTAAAAAAGAAGTATCTGAAAAGACAGCAAATGGAGGGGAAAACGTACCTAGGAAGTTTTTCTTTCCTAAAAAGTTGATGGCATTTTTGACGCCGACCCCTGAATCGTTTTGGGATAAAACGGTCGTCGGAAACCGGAGGTGCCGAACACCTCGGTGGGTGATGGCAGCCGCATATCCCACCATATCCAATAAAGCACCTCCACCAATCGCCGCTACATAGGAGTGTCGATCGATGCCTGCTTGGTCAATCTCTTGGATTAATCGTTCCACCAACCGAGCATCTTGTTTGATTTGCTCACCTCCATCAAGAAAAGTAGCGCCAGCCCATTGAACGATATCCACGTTCTTAAAATAAACCTCCACGTCATTCAACAAAGTAGGGTACCATGTCAATAAGTCCTTTTCTATTACAAAAAAGATCTTTTGGATTTCGTCTGTTTGGTAGACTGAAAAGAAATCGGACAAGACCGTTTGCTTAGGATCAAAAATATGGGTTCCAAAATAGACGGGATATTCGTAGGTAACGGTAAAAGATTGATGTAAGATTTTCATAGGGTTAGGTTACGGCAAAAACTTTAGCCAGTCGCATGGATAAGGGCAAAAGAAATGTCACGGCACTTGCAAGCACCCAATCGCCTCCTGTACTTATCCAGGCGGCATTCATTAAAATTAATCCCAATACACCTGCCTTAACGGCCTGTCCTATCAATGGGCCGGAAGGGTTTCGATACGCCTTCCAAAGGGGTCCATATACAAAATAACCATGAAGAACGATAAAAGTAATCGAAGTAAGCAAATGTCCTTTTTCGATCGACCAATAAACCTGACCTAGTTGAACCACCCCGTAGGCAATTCCAGCCCAAACCAACGTGATGGGCTTTCCTCCATGGACCTCACCCCGACTGATCATGGTGATGGCACCGATATAGAGAACAGGAAACAGAGCCAGCCACGCGAAGGAGGTCCAAAATGGAAAAATAGACATTCCTAAAGCTAAATTTCCAGCTCTACATAAACCCATATTGATTGGTCCCCAAATGGATTGATGTTTTCCCCACGCATTATATAAGGTTGCACTGGCAGCTACTGCGGAGGCCAAGTACAAGGAATGGGGACTCACCTGTGCACTCATCCCAAGTCCCATGGCAGTTAGAGCGATCGAAAAAATGGTGGCTTTGGTCACGGAAATTTTTCCACTTGGAATGGCTCTTTCTGGTCGTTCGACCGCATCTAAATCGGCATCGCACACATCATTCAACACAATTCCACCGGCATATAAACCGGTCGTCGAAAACAACAGAGCCAACAAAAGTTGAGGATCAACGGAGAAACCAAGACCATAGGTCACAAATCCGACAAGGGAAGCCCCTGCTAGAATGTCCGTCCACGCCGTCACGACATTGGCCGGCCGCATCATTTGCAAATAGGTTTTGATCATTATCGAATTATGCCGCTTTGTTTATCCACTCGAGGCTGTTGCCCTCCTCGTAACACCGTGTTGCCTTGAAAAGTTTGGGACTGGTCTACTGTTAAAGGCTGTATGAAATCAGCGAGATCCATCTGACCGCTTTGTGCAAAAGCCTCAAAAGCATTGGTGAAAGTGACCAACCGAATCGCTTCCTTTGAAATCCCCCGTACCTTCATGAGCGCTGCCGTCTTGGGAACAGCCAGGGGATCCGAAATACCCCAATCGGCAGCTGAGTTAACCATAATCCGTTCTGGACCATATTGCTTTACAATTTCGACCATCCGTTCATTCCCCATTTTTGTGAAGGGATAGATGGTGAAGGCAGCGTAGAACCCTTGGTCAAGCACCGACCGTACGGTTTCTTCGTTGTTATGATCAATGATGACCTGGTTGGGTAATAGGCCATGTTCTAAGGCTATAGCCATGGAACGTTCTGTTCCTTGTTTTTTATTCCGATGAGGGGTGTGTACCTGAACAGGTAAGCCAGCCTCTTTAGCTAATTCCAGTTGGGCACGGTAATACTTTTCCTCTGCTGGTGTTTGATCATCAAATCCAATTTCACCCACTCCCACTACACCCTCTTTGTACAGGTAAAGGGGTAGAATTTCCATTACTTGCTCAGCCAGGGCTTCATTATTCGCTTCTCTCGAATTCAAGCCAATCGTACAAAAATGGCGAATCCCGAATTGAGAAGATCGGAAACGCTCCCATCCGATAAGACTATTGAAATAATCTTGGAAGGTGGACAAACCCGTTCTTGGCTGACCAAGCCAAAATGCAGGTTCAATAATTCCTCGCACACCCATATCGGCCAAAGCTTGGTAATCGTCAGTCGTCCGAGACGTCATGTGAATATGAGGATCAAAAAAAGTCATTCCTTCAATGTACGATTCCCAAGGTTTGTCAAATAAAACTGAACTAAATTCCTCAGGGGTACTTCCTTCAAAATGAGAGGGATGAGCTGTTTGGGCGTCGTGATTTGAGCACATGATCGTTATTGGATAGGTTTTTAAAGGTCGTCCCAGGTAAAGTCGGGCTTTTCTGTTTTACCAAAGGAAAATAATACTAATTGGGCAGCTTTTTGATCCTCGATCTTTGGACGAACCAGCAAGGCCAACGCCATTTTTAAAGCTAAATCGGAGGGGAACGGTGCCACAAGCCGCCAAGCATGAGGGGTTAATTCGCGCCCTGCGGCCCATCGCTCTTGTGCCAAAAGAAGGATATCTTGTGCCAAGGTTGGATTTTGCCTTTCCGTAAGTCCCTCAATCGTTTGGATCGGTTTATCGTTGAATAACACCTTAAGAACGAGCTGATTCCAAGCCAGCTCAGGAAAATAGGCTGCCGGATAGGAATTATGTTGAGCGATTGCATCCAATACATCTCCAATATTGGATCTAACGGCATCGGTCGCACGTAAGAGCCAAGAAGCCGGATGGTTTAGCCAAGGAAGTGCCGAAACCAATGCAACCCACTCCCGCATTTCAGCCGTAATGAACAGCCGGTGCACTTCTTCCTCTGCTAATTGTGTGACAATCCAAACTCGGACCAAGCGATCGAGAGTCCATTTTTGTCCATTGGCTTGTTTGGCCCATGGAAAATGGGCCGGGTATTCTTCCACAACACGCCTGATTTTCCTAGGCGCCATCACAAAACCTTGGCTGTTGATGGCATTTTGCAACCATTCTTGCTCAGAAGGGAGCAAAAGGGTAGAAAGATAAGCCTGCATTTCGGAGGTAAACATGTCAAACGTAGCGGTCTAATTGGACTTGACAAAAGTACAAAACTATGCGGGCGATTGGTATGATTTTAATCGCATTTTGTGCCTGTCGACCCGTGAAAACACCCATTTTGCAAGATTAAAGCCTTATTTCACACGACAAAAAGCAATTTTTTATTTTTTTTGACCGTTACTTTTTTGAATCGATCCCGTTTCAAGATGACGACACCCAAACGGAGCGGTTTTTAATTTCCCAAAACATGACACAAGCCTTCCCTTCAACGGGAGGGCTTTTTACTGTCCTTGGCCTCGGTACGCACGGGGTGAAACCCCCATTAATTGTTTAAAAACCCGACTAAAATGATAGGGGTCATCGTATCCAACCTCATCCGCAATCTCTTGGATTCGTTGTTTGGTATATTCAAGTAACTGACACGCATGTTGCACGCGCAGGTACGTAAAAAACTGCATGGGTGTTTGATGTATTTGTTGTTTAAACAAAGACGAATAATGGGAAACTGACCAACCCGAAACCTCCGCTAGGCTCTCCAAGGTAACCCCAGCTTTAAGATGGGCTCGCATGTACCGAATACTCTTCGCAATGGGGTTGTCTAGCTCCATCGACACACTGTTGGGCTGGCATTGGGTCAGAAAATACCGCAATCCTTGGTGTCCCCGAATAAGAGACTCCATGTGGAAGGTTTGTTCCAAATCCTGAATGATTTGACCAAATAACTCCAATCGATGCAGGTTTGGCGGCACATACTGGGATGTCCCCCAGGTCCTACCTTCATATAAGAACTGAACCCATTCCGTTGCTTTAACTCCTGTGAAATGAACCCAATACAGAGTCCATGGATTCGTTGGATCGGCTCCATAGTGATGGTACTGATTGGGAGGAAGAATCACCCAATGGTCTGGCTCTAATACTCGACGAATACCGTGAAGCACATACCACCCGGTTCCGGCCGTGCAATACAACAAAATAAACTGAGGACACCCCTCCTGCCTTTCCTTTTGGTGGCCTAGTGCCGAAGGAAAAATACCAATATCCGTACAGTACAAATCCTGCATTAGTACGTGGTCCTGCAGTTGAACAAGCGTAGCCGGGGGCATGATATGAAACTTTTGCCCCTTGAATGATGTGGAAATTCGTGTCGCCATAGCCTAAAAAAAATGTCCTCTCTAAATCATAGAAAGGACATTTCACTACTCAACCCTATGACGCTTGACACCCTGACTGGCGTTTTACGTTAGTCAAAATTACAAGGACTTAGGAAAGCAGTATATGAGTTTTGTCAGGTTAATGTATGATACTCAACGTCCAAATTATACATCGCAAATCTCCACACATTTTCGCAAGGAAGCTAACATGCCAGCCCGGTCTTTGGCTTTCGGGATGAACTCTTGTCCGATATACCCCTTAAAACCCGTCGCGACAATGGCTTTGACAATGGCTGGATAATAGATCTCTTGGGTGTCATCAATTTCATTTCGACCTGGCATACCGCCCGTATGGTAATGGCTGATGTATTGGCCATATTTCCGAATACTCCGGATATGATCTCCATGCATGCTCTGCATGTGGAATATATCATATAACATTTTGAAGTACTTGGAATTCACCATTTCACACAAAGCAGCCCCCCACTCGATGTGGTCACACATGTAATCCGGGTGGCTGTCTCGTGAACTGAGAAGCTCCATAGTGAGCATTACATCGTATTTTTCGCACGTAGGTATCAAGCGACGAATCACTTTGGCACAATTCATCATTCCGACCAAATCACTCATCCCATTTCGGTTCCCTGGAAAGCAAATCAAATTCTTCACGCCGTTGGCTGCTGCCTCGGGAATCAACTTTTCATAAAAAGTCACCAAGGTATCATGGTTTTTGGGATTATTGAAAAAGTTGGTCAAGCCCATTCCTTGCGGCCACTCACCCCAACCCATGGCAGATGTCATACCGTGCTTCTTCAAGATTTTCCATTCCTCAGGCCCAGTGAGTTCGATGGACATGATCCCCATTTCTTTACAGGCGATACACAGTTCCTCAAACGGAATGCTAGAATAACACCATCGGGAAACAGAGTGAAGAATGTTATTTTTCAAAGGTGGGTATTTCTCAAGAGAACTCGCCTTCACCTCACCAGTCAATAAAGTAGAGGCTGCCACTGTGCCTAGAGCTTGTATGGCTTGGCGACGGTTGGTTTTCGCTGAAATTTTCATTGGTTGAATTAAAATAGGGGGTTGGTAATGATAGCAAAATACCATGAAGGATGGATTCTTGCAAGTGCTTTTCTACCGATACCCGATAAATCACTACAAAAGCGGATTAAAATAATTTGGCAGCACCATGCAACGGTTTGCTCAAGTTTTTGTCTTTTCTATAACTTACCTAGAAATTCAACGAGTTTTACATGCTGACAGAGCCTCATGGAGCTTTATTGGACCGATGTCTGCGCGGTGACCGGCGGGCTCAGTACCAGGTGTACAACCTGTATGCCAAGGCCATGTACAATGTGTCCTATCGCATATTGCAACAAACCCAGGAAGCCGAAGACGTACTTCAAGAGGCTTTCTTAGATGCTTTTTTGAAACTCAGCACGTTTCGAAGAGAATCATCGTTTGGAGCTTGGTTAAAGCAGATTGTTGTTCGAAAAGCCATCAATCAACTGAGAACGCGCCGTGAGGTTTTATTTTCTATTGACAGCCCGGCCGCACAGGAGGTTGACCTAGGTGAAGATACCGAGTTTTGGGAATCCACCGATTCACTAGAACCCATTTTACAGGCGTTATCCAGATTACCTGAGGGCTACCGAACCGTGTTAAGTTTGTATTTATTTGAGGGATATGACCACGAAGAAATCAGCCAAATTTTGGGAATTTCGGAAGTGACTTCTCGGACACAGTACGTTCGAGCGAAGAAAAGATTGATGGAAATGATTCAAAACCGAACTGTCTCATGATGAAGCTAGAGGATTTTGTACGAAGTAAACGAGAGGAGGCGGATCTATTCATTCCCTCCGACAACTTGTGGAAACAACTGGAAGCTCAACTTCCAGCACCTCAAAAAAAGTCCATTTGGCCAAAATTAGGCTGGGTAGCCGCACTGGTCTTTTGCTTGGGTTTGGGCTATTTTTGGGGGAAAAATAGTTTGACCGGCTACCAAAAGTATGCCGACATCAAAGCACTTGACCCCCAGTATGCCAAGCAAATGGTAGCCTACGATGGGATCATCACCGAACGCAAAAAAATCTTGACCCATTTTAAAAGTCAAGATCCCGCCTTGTATGCGACGTTTGAACAAGATTGGAAAGCACTTGAAACATCTTATGAAGAACTCAGGAAGTCGCTCCCCAATCATCCCAACCAAGAAGAGCTGCTTAAAGCTATGATCGAAAACCTCCGCTGGCAAGCAGAACTCCTAGAGCGGCAAGTACAAATTTTAGAACAGGTTAAATCCCACAAGTCCACTGATGAAATGGTTTAAATTCTTATTTTTTGGGGTTTTGCATATACCCCTGTTTTCGGTAGGTAACGATCCTGCCTTCATTGAAAAACAGCGAGTCGTCCAGGTGAATTATCCTCTTCCTAAAGGAAATTCATTATCAATCACCAATCAATTTGGCGATATCAAGATCGTATATTGGAATAAAGAGGCCACCCAACTTCAAATTCGAATTTCAGCTGAAAGTCCTCAAGAGGACATAGCCCTAGCCTTGCTTCAGCAAGTTCAAATCCTTCATGCCAAGACCGATCAAGGCGTTTCGGTACAAACTAAGTTTCATCGCCCCCCAGCGCCGCCTGAAAAAGGCAAACGGACAAGCTTACGGGTTGACTATGTGGTGCAAGTACCCCGCGATGCAGAACTCGTCCTGACGAACTCATTCGGTGATATCTACATGCCCGATCATGCTGGAAAACTCACCATTTCACAGGAATATGGAAAACTCTTTGCCAATCATCTGTCAGGCCCCGATACACATTTGAAAGTAGCCTACGGCCAAGCTCTGATCAAATCACTCCAAGGTGGGCAAATGAAAGCCTCCTATTCGCAAGTGGTCTTAGACGAGGTCACACGAAGTGAATTAAATAATTCTTTTGGCGATTTACATGTGAAAATAGCCCGGGATGTACGAGGCGTGGTGTCGTATTCCTCCGGTCTAATCGATCAAATCAAAGAATCGGCTGCTTGGCAAGTGAACTACGCTAATAAGTTTAAAATTAATCAAGTAGATGCCAAATCTGGACGAATCCAGATCCAGTCGGCCTACAGTCCCGTCGAAATTCCCAATGGACAATATAATTTTGAGGTTCGACTTCAGAATGGGGAATTTTCATACCAAGGCGCCCGTGAAGTGACAGTCGAACAAGCCCCTTTCCCCTCCAAATCCAAACAACCCATCCGGGTGTACATGGGAAAAGTCGGACCTGACTCACCCGTGGACACCAAAGTCATGATCAACTCCCGTTTTGGGCAAGTGAAGATCAAGCCCTAAATTAAGAAAGGCCACTCGCGGAGAGTGGCCTTTCTTGTTTCATTTACTTTATCACTATCGTTTTCTTTTCAACCCCAACTCCCTTCACTGTAAGTGACTTCCAGTGGGAGGGCAACTTGGTTTTTAATCCAACGATTCCGGCATCCGAAATGTCCAGTCCGCCAAAACCATTTAATAGGGCCTGGAGAAATCCCCCCGCTCCCGTGGCAAAATACGGATTGGTGCCGCCCGCTGTTTCAGCCAATACCTTGAAAGGCCCCACCTCATTCGGTTTGTAACTATCCAAATAAATAGCATACGCTTTATCGGTTTGTCCCGTCCGATTATACAAAATTGAAAATACCGCGTGGGCCATGGCAGGGCTGCTACCCTTCATCCCAGGCTGATTGTCTCCCAATCGTGCCCAATAATAATCTAGATCTTTTTTAACTTGACTGGGTTCTGTTACTTGCTTTAAGGGATAAGCCAATAAATTGACATCCGCTTGCTTAATCGGCTCCCCTTGGTAGCTTGCGTGCTCCTTTGTCGTACCATCCGACATTTTAAGCACCACTAGGCCTTGTTGAACCTCCTTCCACCGAGGATCTGGTACTTTTCCCAAAATCTGGGCCGCCTGAATGGCATATCCAAGGACCTCTTTCGCAATCCCATTGGTAAATGCATTGTCATCCACATTTTCAGCCCATTCGTCTGCACAGACCACATTTCGAATATGGTACTGTCCTTTCTCTCCCTTTTCTACTCGGGATACCCAAAAATCGGCTACATCTTTCAATACCACATAACCTTTTTCCTGCAACCATTCTTTGTCCTGTGTCACTTGAAAATACTTCCAAAACGAGAATCCAACACAGGCCGTAATATGATGCTGAAAAGGCCCCGTCAGAGCCCAAATGGGGGTAGCCTCCTGTCCATCTTGATCAGACTCCCAAGGGAACATCGCCCCTTTGTATCCATGTGCCTTGGCGTTATAACGAGCAGCCTCCAGGCGATTAAAACGATAATCCAAAATACTTTTGGCCATGTCTGGCTTCAACAATAAAATCGGAGGATACATCCAAAGCTCCGTATCCCAAAAGACATGACCGTTATAACCCAATCCCGACAATCCCATGGGAGATAAACTATAGCCCGCATCCTCGCGGACAAATGAATACAAGTGGTACAATGCCATGCGGGCCGCACGCTGAGCCTCTGGATCACCCTCAATGAGGATGTCGGACTCCCATAACTTAGCCCACTCATGCTGATGCTTGGACCGAAGCCGGGCTGTTTTCTCCAAAGAGGCAAATAAGGTGAGTCGCTCGGCTTCGTTATGAGGATCTGCCACGTGGGCAGAGGAAATAACCGAACCAACTACTGTAAAACGGTATGTCTCCCCAGCTTGAAGTTTTTTGGTAAATTTTAATCGATGCATGCCATAATCCCACTCCTCGTGAATCAATCGTGGCTCCTGTCCTCTTTCTTCTTCAAAAATAAGGGAGTTGGAAGCCGCAATGGTATGACGACCGGTGGGCGACTTGGCCACTGAGGTCATCAAAGGCGTTAAGGAATGAGGGCGGTCAATGACGTGATAAAAGTTTTTGACGTCCCGCAACATATCAGGAGCCTGGATGAAGGAATGGGGAGTAATCTCGCACGCTGCATTTGCCTTTACCTCCACCTCCAGCATAGTCGTGAAAGGCAAATGACGTAGAGCCAAAAGCTTGGATTCGACATGGACCTGGGCGTAGTCAAAGGAGGTTACGAAGGTTCCATCTTGCATCCGCAATGTTTGAGAATAATTAGAAATATCCCGGGAGGTCATCCGTTTCCCATTGACATCCAAATCCAGATTCGCTAATTCAAATACCTTTAAAATATTGGAAACACGACCTCGACCATACGTATCAAATGCTCCATTTAATACCACTTCTTTCACTTTTAATGGCTCTGGCGAAGAAACTAACCCAATCATGCCATTGGCTACCGTCACACCGAAATAGCCTTCCGGTCGAGGTGATTCAGCCCGAACCTCCCATTGCCCCTCAACGGATGTCCATGCCAGTAGACTCAATCCTAAAATTCCGTTAAATAATCTTTTCATTTTTCATAGGTTTCTTGATGTAGTAAATCTACCGAATTCAAACCACTTGGCCCACATTTCGACCCTTATGCCTTCCAATTTTCTTAATTATTTTCCATTTTTTGGAAAATATTGCGCCTTTCCCATTCATCAAAATACTTGTTCTTTATAATTTTTTTATAAAAATTCGTCTAAAATGAACGGATTAACCCTTTTTGAGTACCAAATCAAAAAGAAACGGAAAAGATGGTACGTGTCTTGAGTATAGAGAGGTACACCGAGTAACTACATACCTATACAGACCAATGGAGAATGAATGGTATACCCAAGCTACCCCCCTGCTTGTCCATCAAGTCATAGCACGCATGTGTCAGGCCATTACGTTAGGCCACCAGGAAGTGAGTTTTCCTGCCGGAGCTTTGCAAGAGGATGTTGTGCGGTTATTGAACAAAAAGGGCTACTTATACCGGGTACAACAAGATCAGTGGGTGGTATACCTCAAGCCCCATTCTCCACATTAAAACGATTTGGGGTGGTCATATCTATGGCATAATTCAGAAGATACAGGGTAGCACTTGAAATGGCTCGGCTGATCACCCCAAATTTATTTTTTTCTTCCCGGTAGTTCTGTAAATGCCCCACCGATAATAATCCGTAACTGGCCATCGAATAAACCAAATCATCGATTTCTTTTGAACTCGCTATTTCCAAATGTATTTTTTCGACCAACTGGGCAATTTCTTCAGGTGTTAGCTTAATCATTGACTTTTTCTAAAAAGGTGGGTGCTGTGTTTTTCAAAATTACCCGTTTAAGGCTCCGATCCCAAACTCCTTTTATTAAACGGTATTCCAGCCTTTCACTTTCCTGACCACTCGCCCCTAGTTTCTCTACCTAGCGGACTGGCAGGGTCCCCTCCTTCCCTTCTTTGATTCATTCAATAGAAACTAAACTTAATCAAAAACAAGCAGCTCATTTCTTTTTTCCTCCTCACACCGCCAAGCTCCTTTTTCTCTTTTTTCGGGAACGTTACCGATAACGATTGCGAAAAAAAATATTCTCATTCTTTTTTGAAGAGAAGTCATTTCCTGTATGTTTCCTTTGGCAAACTCCTATTTTTAAGTCGAATAGTACAATCTTTCGACGGTAAATATTAGAAAAGTGATAATTTGAAATTACGCATCGAGTGGCCATTCAACCCCAATCTAAAACGATGTACTATGATTCGTAAACAACTACTGTGGATTTGGTTATGTCTGTTGGCGACCTCCTCGGCACTCGGACAATCCACCATTACTGGGCGCATTACAGATGCTAGCTCGGGCGAGGCATTACCTGGCGTAAGTGTAACGGTGAAAGGCAAAAAGTCCGGCACGATGTCGAACACCGAAGGCACATTCTCCCTATCTGTAGAAGATAAAAAAGCAATTTTGGTGTTTTCGTATGTAGGTTACATAGCCAAGGAAATTGCAGTTGGAAATGGTAAAGAGTTGCTCGTATCACTCGAATCGGATGCCCAAGTATTGAATGAAGTGGTAGTGGTGGGATATCAGTCAGTCAATCGTCGTGACCTCACCGGTTCTGTCTCTTCAGTTGGTGCCAAACAATTAAAGGATATTCCACTCACCAATGCCGCGGAAGCTCTTACTGGAAGATTAGCCGGTGTCCGGGTAACCACCTCTGAAGGTGCCCCAGGTGCCGATGTACAAATCCGAATTCGAGGTGGTGGTTCCATCACGCAAGACAACTCCCCTATCTATATTGTTGACGGGATTCAAATCGAAAATGCGCTGAACTTCCTTTCGCCTCAAGATATCGAAAGCATTGATGTATTGAAAGATGCATCCACCACCGCCATCTACGGGGCCCGTGGGGCGAACGGGGTGGTCATCATCACCACCAAATCAGGAAAAGGGGGAAAAACCACCGTGTCATACAATGGATCTGCAGGTTACCGAGAAATTTCAAGAAAACTCGGTGTCCTCAATCCGTACGAATTTGTCCGGTGGCAATATGAACGTTCCCGTGGATCCATTGCCGACTCCACCTCCTTTGCCAATCAATATGGTACTTGGCAGACAATCAACCAGTACCAAGCCACTCCCGAGGTAAATTGGCAAGATGCTGTATTTGGGGGAAAGGCAACTTATCAAAATCATAATTTTATCATCAACGGGGGTAGTCAAAACACCAACTTTAACCTGAGCATCACTGCCAACCAAGAGGAAGGTATTCTGAAACTTTCCGGATTCGACCGAAAGCTGGTATCCTATAAACTTGACCACAAGGCATCTCAAGCGTTTCGAATGGGCTTCAATGTGCGGTATTTAAACCAAACGATCGATGGTGCTGGTACCTCCTCCACAGGCACCCGAACAACCAACCGTCTTCGTCATTCCGTTCAATACCGTCCATTTTTAAGCGACGCCTCTGCACCCATAGATACCTTCGACGAAGATTTATTTGTAGCCTCCAGCCAATTGATTAATCCTCTGGCTATGATTGAAGCTGAATACCGCCAGCAACGAACCAATAACTTCCATGTAAGTGGATATTTGCAGTATCAAATCACCAAAGCCCTAAGCTTTCGGTCGACTCTGGGAATTGATCGAAACAACCAACTGACCGACTTGTTTTTCTCCAAAATAACCCCAAGAGCTCGAAATGCTTCTTCCCTACCGGTTGCCCAAATCAATCAATTTACTTCTCAAATTTTGAATTTGACTAATATCGTGCAATACGGTAAAAAGTGGAAAGATCAACATGATCTCAACATTATTTTGGGGCAAGAAGTCTATCAAAACGACATAAATTCCTCCTCCGTTGAAACTCGCTATTTCCCGGCTGATATTTCCGCTGAAAAAGCATTGGCCAATATGGGCCTGGGTGCAGCCCCAACCGGTGCACAACAACCAAGACCCTCCACCAATATTGCCCCTTCCAATCGCCTTTTCTCTTTGTTTGGCCGGGTGAACTATGCCTTCAAAGATCGATACCTAGCTTCATTCTCGTTACGTTCGGATCGCTCCTCAAAATTCAATTACGAAAATGGAGCCCTGATTTTCCCCTCAGGTACATTTGCCTGGCGTTTCACTCAAGAAGGATTTACCCAAAACTGGAAATGGCTCACCGATGGAAAACTTCGGATTGGGTACGGAACCGCCGGAAACAATCGAATCGGCGACCTACTCTATCAGCAATTGTACGATGTGACAGGTGAATATGCCTTAAATAAAACGCTACAGCCTGGCTTTGCCCCCATTGCACTCGCCAATCCAGACCTTCGGTGGGAGTCCAATGTCTCACAAAACATCGGGCTTGATCTGGCTTTTTCAAACAATCGTTTTCAACTTACCCTGGATGCCTACCGAAACGTAGGGAAAAACCTTCTCCTAGCTGTGGCAATCCCACCAACAACAGGATATGCCTCGCAAATTCGGAACCTAGGATCAACCGAAAACCGTGGAATCGAAGTCCAATTCAATGCCATTGTCATTCAAAAGAAAGACTTCCAATGGTCTAGTAATTTCAACTGGTCAGCCAATCGAAACAAGGTATTGGATCTCGGCACGGTTTCCGAACAAACCCGAAATTCAGGATGGCAAGGTTCCGATGGGGCGGATGATTTCCTGGTCCGTGTCGGTTCTCCCATTGGTCTGATGTACGGTTTTGTCACAGATGGCTTCTACACGGTAGACGATTTTAATTTCAACCCCACGACCCGTACCTACACCATCAAAGAAGGCGTGGCTGTCAACTCCGTTTATGGGGTTCCTCAACCCGGCATGTTGAAATGGAAAGACCTGGATGGCGATGGTTTGATCACCGCAGATAAAGACCGAACTGTCATTGGAAATGCAAATCCTAAATTCATTGGTGGTTGGAGCAACCAAGTATCCTACAAAAATTGGGATGCCAGCATCTTTGTCAACTGGGTTGTAGGGAATGACATCTACAATGCCAACAAAATTGAAATGACAGATGGCTCCTTTCCGAATTTGAATATGCTGGACCTAATGAAAAATAGATGGACGAATATCAACAATCAAGGCCAAGTTGTCGTAGATCCCGCAGAGTTATCAGCGCTCAATGCTAATGCAGAAATTTGGTCGCCCGTTCGCGTGCAACGGTATTGGTTGCATTCATGGGCAGTGGAAGATGGCTCCTTCCTCCGAATTAACAACCTAACCTTGGGATATTCTTTGCCCACAGCTCTGCTAAGCAAAGCAAAAATCAGTCGCCTTCGCCTTTTTGGAACAGTCAATAACCTAGCAACATTCACCCGATACAGTGGCTATGACCCAGAGGTGAATACCAGACGATCTGACCCCCTGACCCAAGGAGTTGACTTTGCCGGGTATCCTCGTGCCAAAACCTATGTTGCCGGTGTCAATCTTACTTTCTAACCCCCATCAACTATGAAAAAAAGTGTTCTAAAATTCGTTTTGGGTGGTTCAATCATCGCCCTAAGTCTATCTTCACTCCAAGGTTGCCGTGACTACCTTGAGGTTCAACCTCAATCCCAAATTGGCATCGCGGAGGCCTTTTCTAGCGTTGCAAACGTTCGGAATGCCATCATCGGTGTGTATGATGAATTAATGGGTGACAATGGATATGGCATCCGATTAAACTTATATTATCCTTTCGACTCAGACGAAATGTATGTTTCTGGAAACCTCGATAATGGACGCCGAGGTATTGGCCGATACCAGCTTCTCCTGACAAACGCCGAACTCCGGAACCCATTTCTCCAACTTTATCGGGGTGTCGAAAAAGCAAATTTGTGCATCGAACAAATCCCCCAAATGACTCTCTATTCCCAAGGCTCTGAGAGTGAAAAAGCTGAACTCCGGCGCATGCACGGAGAAGCACTGGTGCTTCGAGCCCAATTTCTCTTTGAATTAATCCGAAATTGGGGGGATGTCCCCGCCCCGATGATTCCAGCCTACCGACAAACAGACTTGTTCTTGTCGCAAAATAATCGAGATGAAACCTACGAAAAGCTCATCGCCGATCTTGCCACTGCCATCGAACTCCTTCCATGGCGTACAGAGGTACCTCGAGATGAACGGATCACCAAAGGAGCAGCCAAAGCCCTTCGTGCCAAATTGGCTCTTTTCAGAGGCGGTTTTGCCCTTCGCGAAAATGGCCAGATGGTGAGAGGATCCAATCACCTGGAATACTACCGCATAGCCCGTCAAGAATGTGCTGACCTCATGGCACGTCGAGATCAACATACCCTAAATCCTAATTTTCAAGATATATGGCGACGTTTCCTGAGCTCATTTCAGTTAGATCCATTTGGAGAAATCCTTTTTGAAGTTGGTGCAGGTGGCTCCAATTCCAATTCCGATAGCCGTATGGCCAACTACAATGGCCCCCGAACCGACCCAAATTCTCGAGTTGGGACTGGTGGTGGTGGACTTCAAGTCATGCCTACTCTGTTTTACAGCTATGATTCCACCGATGTTCGGCGTGATGTTTCCATTACCCTATACGCCATTCCTGCAAACAACATAAAAACACCCCGGCGACTTGGTGAAATTACCGATGGCAAATTCCGAAAAGACTGGAGAAACCCCCTGCTGCCCGGTACCGCATTAAATGTTGGGTACAACTGGCCTTTGATTCGTTTTTCAGATGTACTTCTCATGTTTGCAGAGGCAGAAAATGAATTAAATAATGGCCCCACGCCGGCTGCCATCACCGCCTTTCAAGAGGTTCGGAATCGTTCGACCCGTGTTCCCGTATTATTTCCATCCACCAAAGACGGATTTTTTCAAACCATCGAACAAGAACGTTTCTTGGAATTCGCTGGGGAAGGAATCCGTAAATATGACCTCATCCGTTGGAATTTGCTGGATGCAAAAATCAAAGAGACTCGTGCCAAGTTAGAGCGAATGAAAGCGAGAACGGGTGAATACAGCCAAGTTCCTAGATATATGTTCTGGCGGAATAATGGGGAAGAACTATTCTTTGGAAACTCATTCTATCGAGCCACCAATTTGACCACAGCACCCGCCGGATTTACGCGACTCGATTGGGCCCAACATCTCACCTCCAATGTGATTGATGGGTTACCTCTTGATCGAGCCATCGCTCGTTTCTTTGTCAGTGGAAAAAGTGAGCTTTTCCCCTACCCACAATCCACGGTAGATTCTTACCAAGGAAAACTCAAACAAAACCCTGGTTACTAAATGGTACAGCTGTTTTGTATTTTCAGTCTATTACTCTGGCAATCCTGTCAAAATCTACCGGTTCCTGTCGAAGTACAGGATCCGGTAGCTGAACGTATGCTACTTTATCAGCGATCGAACGGTGGATGGCCTCAACCAGGAGGGAGCCCCATCAAGTATGAACTTCCCCTAACCACCGATTTTCAAACCAAACTGGTTCAAGACAAAAATAAACTTGATGCCACCTTCGACGACCAAGCGACCAATCGGGAAATTCGGTACCTCGTCAAAGCCTATGTCAAAACCCGAAACCCAGCCTACAAGAACGCAGCCGAAGCAGGCATTGCCTACATCTTTTCAGCTCAAAATGCACAAGGTGGATGGCCTCAATTTTATCCTGACAAATCGAGTTATAGAAGCTTCATTACCTTTAATGATCAAGCCATGACTCAAACTCTCTGGACCCTTCAATCGCTCGTCGAGGGAAAAGAAGGATTCGACCAATTAAATGCCAACCTCGTTCCCAAAGCCGTTCAAGCCATTGATAAAGGGATTCAATGTATTTTGAATTGCCAAATCATCCAAAAGGGTGTTCGGATGGTCTGGTGTGCACAACACCACCCGGAAACCCTCGCACCTGCCAAAGCCAGGGCATTTGAATTACCCTCATTCAGTGGTTCAGAATCCGTCGAAATTCTACGTTTTCTCATGCATCAACCCAACCCCACCGATGAACTAAAATCCGCTATTCTAGCTGGTTGTGCATTCCTTGAAAAAGTAAAACTATCGGGAATCAATGTGGTGGACCAATACGGAGATCGCGTTGTTATTCAAGATCCCAACCATACACTCTGGGCTCGATTTTATGATCTTCAAAACCATCAACCCATGTTTGTCGGTCGAGACGGTATCCCTAAAAATTCACTTGCAGAAATTGAAATAGAGCGGCGCACCGGGTACGCATATTATGGAACTTGGCCCAAAAACTTACTGGCAAAAGAATTACCTCAATGGAAAAAAATACATGGACTTTGATTTATCTTCTCCTACTTTCTTGGGCAAGTTATGCCCAGCGAGATACCACCTACACCAATTTTTCGGCCTGGACCCAAGATCAAAAAAAATGGCCTAATTTGGAGATTGCCCCACCTAGTTGGTCCTCTGATATCCAGCATAAGAAAAATCTACTTTATCATAAAATCGCCTCACGGTCCCTTTCCTTTGAGTGCATCGAACCACGTAGCCCGTCCATGCAACCGGCTATCGCTTTTTTTCATGGTGGTGGCTGGAAGTCAGGACAACCCGCACAACATAGGGCACTAGCTACCTACTTAGCCCAAAAAGGCTACCGTGTTTTTTTATTCGAATATCGCCTCTCCGCCGAGTCCAAATACCCAGCCGCCATGAACGACGCCTACCAGGCAGTTCGTTACCTACAAAAGCATGCAAAAGATTGGAAAATTGATCCAAAACAAATTTCGGTTGCTGGGTTTTCAGCAGGAGCCCAAATGGCCTCGCTACTAGCATCTTCCTGGAATGAAGGCATTTATGGAAAACCCGTTGGAGAGATTTACAAAGTAATCAACTTGGATGGCATTTTAGATTTTTTACATTCAGAATCAGGTGAAGGCGACGACAGAAAAGCCATCAGTGCAGCTACTCAATATTTTGGGAGTTCCAAAGAAAAAAGTCGGCCGCTATGGGAAGAAGCCTCTGCAATTGCCTACATCTCTGCCAACGATCCTCCCGCCTTATTCATCAATTCTGGTGTCCCGAGAATGCATGCCGGACGTGAAGATTTTAGAGCCAAGATGCGCGCTCTATCCATTCCAACAGAGGTTCATTCCTACCCAGAAGCTCCCCATAATTTTGTTTTGTATTCAACTTGGATGCCCAAAATAGTTGATCAAATGGATGCGTTCCTTAGAAAAAAACACAAAACCCATGTCGTAAAACCAGGTGAGTCCATTCAAAAAGCCATTGATCAAGCCGAAGCAGGTGATCAAATCCGAATAGAAAATGGACTTTTCACCGAGAAACTATTTTTTGATAGTACCAAAACCGATCTCTTTATTCAAGGTAGTGAAAGAACCATCATTCAATTTGCCATCGCACGTGATCATTGGCGATGTACCTACCCAGACGATTATGGAGCAGCCGTTGTGAATATAAAAGGGAAAAACCTACATTTTGATCGATTGGTTATTCGAAATAACTACAGTGAAATTGCTGAGAGAGATACACTTATTCCTAGTCGAATCCCAACAAGTTCAACCAATGGCTATGCCTTGCCTAGAGAGAAAGGAGAACCTCAAGATCAAAAATGGGTTCGAACCAACGGTCATCAGTTTGCCGTTCGAAGCTTCCCCGGAGCAACACCCCTCACGTTTACGAGATGCCTCTTTTTCTCCGGACCTGGTGGGGACACAGTAAGTCCCTGGGATGCACAAAAAGGCCAATTTGCCTTCAAAGATTGTTCGTTTGAAGGAGGGGTCGACTTATACTGCCCGCGTGGGACAGCATGGGCAGAAGACTGCCGATTCTTTAGCCATAGTAAATCAGCCGCCATTTGGCATGACGGATCAGGCGATTCCACCTTTCGTTCCGTGTTACTGCGTTGCCATTTCGATGGAATTCCGCAGTTTCCCCTCGGTCGATACCATCGGGAAGCTCACATGTATTTAGTGTCCTGCACATTCAGTAAAAACATGGCGTTGCGTCCCATTTATCAGGCATCCGACGCAAAATTGGAGTGGGGACACCGGATATTTTATATCAATTCACCCCATACACCCGTTTTATGGGACCAAACAACCTTGGTTGCTGAAAAGGAAATTACCCCCAATTGGACATTCAAGGGTCGTTGGAAACCCGACTGGCAGGGCATTTTTCCAACGCCCGATTAGCGCAAAGCTCGTCTGGTCAACAAAAATGCTGTAAATAACAAGATGGATCCAAAAACAAAAGGCGCGCCAGGGAAATAAATCGTCTTACCGGAGGTAAAATAGGAGAACAATCCCAACATCAACGGTTGACCCACAATGGCTGCTAGACTGTTTAAAGAGGTTAATGCACCCTGCAATTGCCCTTGCTCATTGGCAGGTACGATAGTTGAAATAATCGATTGAAAGGCAGGTCCTGCAATCCCTCCAAATGAATAAAACATAATAATTACCAGGGCCTGCCATCCTTCTTGGGCCAAGGCAAAAGAAACAAGACCCGCCAAATTCAAGAGTAGCCCTGTAGTGAGTGTTTTATTTTGCCCCAATCGTTTCAAAATAGGTCGGATGGCACCACCTTGTACAATGGCCACCATCAATCCAATAAATGCCAAGGATAAACCCACCTCTTTCTCACCCCATGAAAATTGAGCCATAGTAAAGAAAGACCAAGTTCCTTGCGTGGCATAACTCGCCAAATACAGAAGAAAAAGAGAAAAAATGAGTTGATAAATTACCGGATATTTCTTTAGGTGAATCAGGCTACCAATCGGATTGGCTTTTTTCCAATCAAAGGACCGCCGTTGATCTGCTGGTAGCGATTCCGGTAAAACAAAATAGCCATAGACCACATTCGCCAGCGTTAGCCCTGCAGATAGCCAAAACGGTGCTCGTAGGCCCCATGTGGCCACCAAGCCTCCAAGTGCCGGCCCAATGATGAATCCTACACCAAACGCAGCTCCAATCAATCCAAAATTTTGAGCTCTTTTTTCGGGTGGACTAACATCGGCAATGTACGCACTTGCTGTCGTGATGCTTGCACCAAATAAACCGGCTATGAATCGTCCGACAAATAACCAAGAGAGAGTAGGAGCAAGAGCTAAAAGTATGTAATCTAAGCCAAATCCGAGTAAAGACAATAATAAGACCGGCCTGCGCCCAAATCGATCGCTCAATCCACCCATCACGGGAGAAAAAACAAACTGCATCACGGCGTAAGTTGCCACAAGTGCCGCCGAGTATTTTGCTGCCTCACTTACATTGGATTGAGTCAATTCTTGGATCAATCCTGGCATGATTGGAATGATGATCCCAATGCCAATGATATCCAAAAGAAGCGTGATTAGAATAAAAACCAAACTTTTCGACATAGGAATAAGAAAAAAGCCCCAACCAGAAGGATGGGGCTTTTTATATAAATTTTGAATCGATTACTCGATGATTTCAGTTACCTGACCTGCACCTACAGTACGTCCACCTTCACGGATCGCGAAACGAAGACCTTTATCCATTGCAATTGCATTGATCAAGTTTACTGTGATGGTTACGTTATCACCAGGCATAACCATTTCCACGTTCTCAGGCAAGAAGATTTCACCTGTTACGTCCGTGGTACGGAAATAGAACTGAGGACGATATTTGTTGAAGAATGGTGTGTGACGACCACCTTCTTCTTTCGAAAGAACGTAAACCTCTGCTTTGAATTTCGTGTGAGGCTTCACTGAACCTGGCTTACAAATAACCATACCACGACGGATTTGGTCTTTGTCGATACCGCGAAGCAACAAACCTACGTTATCACCAGCTTCTCCACGGTCAAGGATTTTACGGAACATCTCAACACCCGTTACAGTAGACTTCAAGCCTTCTGCACCCATACCTAGGATTTCAACCGGATCACCTGAGTTGATAACACCTGTTTCGATACGACCGGTAGCTACAGTACCACGACCAGTGATCGAGAATACGTCTTCTACTGGCATCAAGAAAGGCTTATCAGTAGCCCGTGCTGGAAGTGGAATCCAAGTATCCACAGCTTCCATCAATTCTTCTACTGTTTTTACCCACTGCTCTTCACCATTCAAAGCACCTAGAGCTGATCCTTTGATCACAGGGATGTTATCTCCGTCAAATTTATAGAATGACAACAATTCGCGGATCTCCATTTCTACAAGCTCAAGAAGCTCAGGATCATCCACCATGTCAACTTTATTCATGAATACAACTAGCTGAGGTACACCTACCTGACGAGCAAGAAGGATGTGCTCACGAGTTTGTGGCATTGGACCGTCAGTGGCAGCTACTACGATGATCGCACCGTCCATCTGAGCAGCACCTGTAACCATGTTTTTCACGTAGTCAGCGTGACCAGGACAGTCAACGTGCGCATAGTGACGGTTAGAAGTTTCATACTCTACGTGTGACGTGTTGATCGTGATACCACGCTCTTTTTCCTCAGGCGCGTTATCGATCGAAGAGAAATCTCTCAATTTGGCTAAACCTTTCTGAGCAAGAACCGTAGTAATTGCAGCAGTTAACGTTGTTTTACCGTGGTCAACGTGACCGATTGTACCAATGTTTACGTGTGGTTTACTACGGTCAAAATTCTCCTTTGCCATGTTATGAAATCAAATTTAAAAAGTTTCTAGAAATAATCGATTCGGGAATACAAACACTCGGATCAAAAGACGGTGTAAGCCAAAAATTGAAACAAGTGGCGAGCCTTCGAGCAGGATTGAACTGCCGACCTCTTCCTTACCAAGGAAGTGCTCTACCACTGAGCTACGAAGGCTTAGGGAATGGAGCGGGAGACGGGGCTCGAACCCGCCACCTATAGCTTGGAAGGCTATCGCTCTACCAAATGAGCTACTCCCGCTTATAACCTGTAAAAACCGTGGGGGCGGATGGATTCGAACCACCGTAGGCATACACCAGCAGATTTACAGTCTGCCCCATTTGGCCACTCTGGTACACCCCCAAGTCAATTCTACAACGTACGTCATTGAATTGAGTTGCAAAAGTAATGGGTAAATTGATATTGTCAAATATTTTTTGAAAAAAAATCAGAAAATTTTAAAAACGAACACCAACTGCCCATACTTTTTCGGGTCGCCCTTCGGTTCGGAACAGAGTTTGATTATCCTGTCTTATAAATAGTTTCATACCTGAACGTCGACCTACCTCAGCAATCCATCCCGTTTGCCAGGGCCTCATGTCGTAATCGCCTCTTTCTTTTTCTTTTCCACCCCAACCGGCGTATTTAATTTTGGTGTATCCCCCCAAACGAATACTTGCATAGGGACCAAACGAGAACATCCATTTGGTTTTCGGGATTCCAACATGAAACATGACAGGTAAAGCAAAACTTGGCACGGTTAACTTCGACTTTTTGATGTCCTCCGTTATTGTTTCAAAGACTGGATCTCCTAGTGCATTTTCTCGAACGGTAGTTGGATTTTTAAACCGCAGATTATACCACACAAACTCAGGAGCATAGGAAAATCCGAAAGCTACCTGATCCGACTTCCAAATTTCCATATTTCGGCGAAAAGATAAGCCAACATACACCGATTGAGGCCAGCGTAGCTCACTTTCCCTCAGTAGTGAGTTTGGCCCATGCCAGTTATTCAACCCTAAATACAATCCAAAATCTCTTTTTGGAAAAAATCGCTTGGGTCCCTCGGGTTTTTCCCCCTTTTCTGGTTTTTGAATTGTAATCCCCAATTTTCCAATTTTTTCTTCTGCTTCTCCCAAGATTTCAATCCGAATGGTATCCTTTGGAGGAAGTGGAATTAAATAATAACTTCCAATGACTTTTTCGGAAAGAAATTTTTCCAAATCCCCTTTTTCAGCTTCTTCAACTCCTACTTTCACTAATAATTTCCATACCGATAATCCATTAGGAAGTTGATCCACATCCCGAGGCAAATGAATTGCTACTCGAACTTGATTTTCTCGGTCGGTGAATTCGATTCGAGTCGAATCCACGGAAGCCAATGCCTGAAAGCTCAAGCAAATTAAACTTAGTAAATACCACGCTCTCATTTTGTCACTTTATCTTTAATCCATGAAAATCTCTCTTTTAACTCAGCCCGCTCCGCCGCCAACAGGTTCCTCTCCTCACCTGCCAACAAAGCAGCCAATGTAGGCTTATCCTCGACAGGCTCCCCATACTTGAGGATCATTAATTCCTCAATGAATTGACCAAGGCCCGGGCTTCGTTTGAAACTTTCCGCTGAACCCGTTGAAGCCACATACGCGATCGTCATCTGCCGTTCTTGGGGCCCACCTACTTGCACATCTCTCCCGCGCAAGGGTGCCACTTCCATGGCCAATCGAGGCAATGCATCCGTTTCCTCTACCACCTGGCTATTCATTGATTCATTTAGGCGCAACTCAGGATTGTAACTTTCCATCTCCGTTCTCGAAGTCTTCTTCCGTTGACTAAATCCTGTCTTTGCTAAAGTAACCTCAGTTGCCACCTCTTGTCTCATGGATGGCTCAGCTGGCACAGGAACCCAATTCTTTTGGACATCCCTACTCCTCTCTGAGCGTATCGCCATAGACGACTGGGCCATTTTTGGCGTGGGCTGAAACATCCACCATGCACCAATCAACGAAATCCCAGCTGCCACTCCCCAGAACCAAGCTTTGTTTTTTGTTTGAGGCTGAGCTGATAATCTAGATTGAAATTGACGCTTTGCGCGTTCGGAAGGTACCCGCTCATACGTTTCCAGCACTTTTTTCCAGTGCTTTTCCTCTGAATTCGATTCCTTAAATGCCATAACTTTCTTTGTTTTCAGCCATTATCTTTTCTCTTAGTATCGATTTGGCTCGACTAAGTTGACTTTTGGATGTCCCCTCTGATATTCCCAACTGAGCCGCAATTTCTTGATGACTAAATCCATCCACTACATACATATTGAACACGGTTCGATATCCTTCTGGAAGTTCCAAAATAAACCGAACCAAATCCTCAGCTTCCATGTCGTTGGAGGGCTCAACAAACTCGCCCTGGTAATCTAAAACTTCATCCGAAACGAATAATCGTGCACTGCGGACTCGCATTAAGGCCTCACGAACAATAATTCGTTTCATCCATCCTTCAAAACTTCCTTGTGACTGAAAAGTGTCAATTTTTTGAAAGATTTTCATCATCCCCTCCACCATGACATCCTCGGCCTCCATTTGATCGGCTATATATCGACAACAGATCCCCAAAAATCGTTTGGCATACTGATCATACACATACGTCTGAGCATCGCGTTCCTGCCGACGCAATGCAAGCACTAATTGTTCTTCAGTATACGATTTTCGGAAAAGTCGAATCATATGTCATGTGTCTTACCACCAAGATGCACTTGATTGAACGAAGGTTGCATTAAAATAAAAAAAGAACCCGAAGGTTCTTTATTTTTTAAAAATCTCATGTAATCGAGCCTGCATTTGTAGCCTTTCCTTTAACTCCTTTTTTCCAGTCCGATACCATAAAATACCGACCGCCAAGACCAATAAATAAGGTGCTGACAACAAATACAAGATGCCAAAATTAATACCAGTTCCAATAACACCACGTCCCTCGCTTAAATTAGATCCAACCGTAGCCCGACACATGGCGCATTGCGCTTGGGATTCCATCAATCCCAATAATAGCACAAAACCGAGAGTCCAAATCCACTTTTTCATCGTTATTGAACATAATAAGGTGAAATCAACCAATAAGCCAAAACGCCCGTGATTGACACATACAACCAGATGGGAAATGCTATTTTAGCTACCTTTTTGTGTTCCTCGAATTGTTGCGTCCAAGCAAAAAACATGGCGCGCAAAACAAAAGGAAGAACAATTAAGGAAAGTAAAATATGGCTGATCAAGATAAAGAAATACACATACCGAATTCCTCCCTCTCCTAAAAACTTAGTGGAGGGATTGGTCAAGTGATAAATCACATAAAACACTAAAAAACATGCACCTAGGATAAAAGCAAAGCGCATGAAGGTTTGATGCAAACCAATGTTCTTGTTTTTAATGGCAATTAATGCCGAGATCAATAAAATGGATGTTAATGAATTGATTACAGCATTCAGATGAGGAAGTACTTTCGTCCAAGCTCCAAGATCCAATTTTTGTGGAATTCCGAGCAATATCGCCACCACAATGGGGATAACGATGGAAATTATATTGATAACTCGAGTTGATTGTTTCATAATGAAGATTTCTTTCCGTCTTGAAGAACTTTCAATTCTACGATGGCACGCTTTATTTCGGATTTTTGAGTTCCGTCGTAAATCCCCCGAATAAAACCCACATCATCTATCAATAACAACTTTTCAGAATGAATAAATGTTTCATCCGGGTCGGTTACGGTGGGATCGTAGGCGGAGGCATCAGCCACAGGCAACTTAAAACCTTTGATCGCTAGATCATAAATATACGTTTTTTCTCCAGTTAAAAAAGTCCATTGAGTCGGGTTGGCGCCTAAATCAGCCGCATATTTTTCAAGGACATTAGGCGTATCGTACTTTGGATCAATAGAAATCGAAACCAAATGCACATCGGGTTGTCCTTTGAATGCCTCTTGAATTTGCTTTTGATTCCGGGTTATCACCGGGCAAATAGTACCACACCGAGAGAAAAAGAAGCTTACGACATAGAATTTCCCTTTCAAATTGGTTTGTGACGTAAACGTTTTCCCCTGTTGGTCTACCAGTGAAAAGGAAGGTACTTGATGAAAAACAGTATCACCGTTCTCGACCACCACCTCGCCTTGCTCGCTGATCTTTGGCATGTAGTAGGGCAGATCAAATCGATTATTCCCAAAAAACTTGAGGAATAAAAAAATGGAGGCCGGAACCACCAATATTGCTATCAGTACCCCGGCCTTTAAGGTTTTGTTCATCATGTTGTATTAGAAACTACCGATGTATCCTCCCTCCACAATCAAAGCAACTAATAACCATACCACAAACATGGCAGGTAAAATGACCGACCAAATCATGGTTTTTACTTCTTCTTTCAGGTGCATGAAAGTACCTACGATGTAGTATGCTTTCACAATCGTCATCAAGATGAAGATGATAATTTTTGTCCACTTAAATTGATCTGTATCAAGACCAAAGGCGATGGCAAATTCCAACGCAGTCAAGATCAAGAGGATGAAAAATACCTTCCAAAGTTCTTTGGTTTGAGGTTTTAATTTTTCTCCGGGATTGCTAGTATGTTCTGCCATAATAGGTGCAAATTATAGATTAAACAAGATAGAAGAAGGTAAATACAAATACCCAAACAAGATCGACAAAGTGCCAGTAAAGACCTACTTTTTCCACCATTTCGTAATGACCTCTGCGCTCATACACTCCATTAGCGGTATTATAGAAGATAATCACGTTCAAGATTACACCCGAAAATACGTGAGTTCCGTGGAAACCTGTGATGAAGAAGAAAAAGTCAGCAAAAGCGGCAGGACCATATTCATTCACCGTAAGATTCGCACCGAAAACCTTAGTTCCATCAGCTAGTGTAAGACCCTCAGCAGAACCATGAATGAAGTGAGACCACTCCCATGCTTGTGAACCCAAGAAGATGAAACCACCTAGGATAGTCCAAAGCATCCATTTTTCTACATCTTCTTTATCGCGACGATGGCCTGCTTCTACAGCCAATACCATGGTTACCGAACTAAAGATCAAGATAAATGTCATGATTCCAACGAAAACCAACGGTAAACTGACTCCGTGGAAAAAAGGAACGGCTTCAAATACTTTTTCAGGCACTGGCCACCAATCATGTGAAAGCTCGAATGTTTTATGTGTCATCTCCGGCATGACCTCTTTAAAGCTCGGGAAGCTAAAACGGACCAAGCCGTATGCAATCAACAAAGCAGAAAAGGTAAATGTATCGGATAATAGGAATATCCACATCATGAGTTTTCCATAACCTACTTTCATAGGTTGAACCCCACCTTCCCAAATTAGGTGCTCAGGGGTACTTGAAGTTTTAGTTGCTGCCATAGAAAAAGATTGAGTTATTCAAAACTTGAGCAAATTTAATAAACAAAAGCATTAATTCGCCCCGCTTCAAGAAATTTAGGATTATTTTTATCTAAAATAGAGTAAGAAAACAAAAAGGTACACCCAAAGTAAATCTAAAAAATGCCAATAGGTATTACATACTTCCAGCTGTACAAGGCTTTTGGAATGGATTTTTAAGCGTCTTGCGGAAATAAAAGCTGCGATGATCACTCCCAAACCAGACACTAAATGGACACCGTGAAGTCCCGACAAAATATAAAAAAAACTACCTGATGGATTTCCTTTTAAATAAACGCCTTGGGCTTGTAAATCCAACCAACCAAAATACTGCATGACCAAAAACGCAATGCCTGAGATCAAGGCGCCCGAAATATACCGCTGAACTTGCGGAAATTCATCCTTTCTGGCCGCTACCAGTGCCAAATGCAAAAGAACACTGCTAACCACCAAAACTAGGGTTGACGTATAAAAGATAGTGGGTATGGTGAACTCTATCCAATTTCCCTCAGCTCGCCGAACCAAGTAGGCACTCGTTTGCGAAGCAAAGAGCATCACAATGGAAATAATAAAAAGCCACGTAATGAACTTCCACTTATTCACCGTTAAGATGGGAGTAGGCTCCTGCGAAACACTTGAATTTTTCATCCTATTTTATCGAATAAGTAAGCAATTTGAACAATGGGTAAATAAAGAAACGAACCAAACATCAATTGTAGCGCCGCCTTATCGGTGGTACGACGCATCAAATGAAAGGTCTGAGCTAGGAATAAGATTCCACATCCTAAAGCAATGAAAGCGGAATGTAGCCCTGTCATATTGAGATAAAAGGGTACCCAACACAAGGGTAATAAAAACAACGTGTAAATCATCATTTGAAAGGCTGCATCACTATTTTTTTCTCCACCTGAGGGCAATAATTTAAACCCAGCTTTGGAGTAATCATCATCCAGTACCCAAGCAATTGCCCAAAAATGAGGAAACTGCCAAAAAAACTGAATGGCAAACAAGATCCCAGGTTCGAGCCCAAAATGGCCGGTTGCTGCAACCCAGCCAATCATAGGAGGGAAAGCTCCCGGTAAGGCACCCACCGCAACGGCAATAGGTCCAACTCGTTTCAAAGGTGTATATACAAATCCATACAAAATGATGCTTACCAAAGCTAACAGAGCTGCTTTCCAATGAAAAAAGGAAGTCAAAATAAGAAGGGAAGTAACCCCCATCAACCAAGCGAAAGTCTTGGCTTCCAAAACACTCAAACGACCAGAAGGCAGTGGCCGAAGGTGGGTGCGTTTCATCAAAAGATCAAGATCCTTTTCCCAGATTTGATTGATGATATTGGCTGCGGCGGTAGTCATAAAGCCAGCAAGCCCAAACAAAACCATTTTTCCGAAATCAAGATGATCTACCCCAAGAGCAAACCCAAACAGACTCGAAAAAACTACCGTTATACTTAATCTAAATTTGGTTAGATCGAAGTAAGCCCGGAATTTATCTAAAATCGACATTGATTGAACGACCGAATTTTCCATACCATTAGTTACGTAAGATGTATTGTACCCACAACGAGGTTTGAGTACCTAACAAAACCGTCGAAAACGTTAAATGCAAAGGCTGAGCAGCCGAAAGGATATCAAAGAAATAAAGCGTAGCACCGGTGAGAATCTCCAATCCTACCCAAATCCCTAGCCATCGACTTGCAGGATCCAGTTTTCCTTGCTCCTTGTACTGATTTCTTAAAAACCAACCCGTTAAAAAAACGACGGCAACGGCTAAAAAAACATGCCCATTAAACCAAGCACCTAAATAATTTGTCCATTCAGGCTTAGGGATGTCTGTATACAAATTAAGATGGTCAACCACCTCACGCACTTGTGTACCAACTAAAATTTGAATGGAACTTAAAATGATCAAAAGTGAAAGTAAAAAATAACTCGAGGAGCTTACTTCCGCAAAAGGCCTATTTTCGATTTGGGAAGAAACCACATAGAGGTACACATAAACAAATACCATTAAAATTGCCACAAACATATGAAGTGTGACCATGAGGGGCAAAAGCTCATTGGAAACAACTTTTGAACCGAGCCAACCTTGAAAAACCACCATGACCAGTCCTAACAAAGCAGCATACCAAAGACGGCGATCACCTTTTCTATGCTTTATAAATGCAGAGACGGCCGTGGCTAAAATCAAAAAGCCAAGTAAAACACCAGCCAATCGATTCAAATACTCGGTCCAAGTTTTATAGACATTGAACTCCACCTCCCCCTTCAACTTTTCACCAAAAAGTTGAGGGTAATTAATTGGAAGCTCAGAAACATGGGTAGGTGGCACCCACAACCCGAAACATTTAGGCCAGTCAGGGCAACCCATGCCCGATCCGGTTGCCCGAACCAAGCCCCCAATAAAAATCAGTACATAAAGGGCAATCAGCGTTACCCGGACGAGACGATGAAATTTGGAGACCATATAAATTGGAATAGCGAAATATAAGGCACACTGTACGTTATATTTCGCTATCGAATTGTGTACAATATACCTGACTAGAAATTAATCAGGGATATTGTAATCGTATTTGATTGAATCGATTTCTTTTTCTTTAGCGATCAATTCATTTTCCTCTGGTAAGTTCGACTCAGGAGTAGCTGAGAAAGGAACGTTTTGAGGAATGAAGTCGACTGCTGAACCAGGCTTCGAATAATCGTAAGGCCAACGGTATACTGTAGGAATTTCACCCGGCCAGTTACCATGACCTGGCTCAATTGGAGTTGTCCACTCCAAGGTATTCGAATTCCAAGGGTTAGCTGTGGCTTTCTTCCCTTTGAAGATAGAATAAATGAAGTTGTATAGGAAAACAAATTGAGCAACAAATGTCAAGATAGCCGCGATAGAAATGAAGCTATTCAAATCGGCATACGAATTGAAAGTCTCAAATCCTGACCACTGATAATACCGACGAGGGAAACCAGCGATACCTAAGTAGTGCATTGGGAAGAATACCAAATATACTCCGATGAAGGTCGCCCAGAAATGAACATAACCTAATGTTTTGTTCATCATACGACCAAACATTTTGGGGAACCAATGGTAAACTCCGGCAATCATACCAAAGAAGGCAGCCGATCCCATAACCAAGTGGAAGTGAGCAACTACGAAGTAGGTATCATGCAACTGAATATCCAAAGCGGAGTTACCTAGGATAATCCCGGTTAAACCACCCGATACGAAGAAGGATACTAAACCAATAGCAAATAACATGGCAGGTGTAAAAATAATATTACCTCTCCAAAGCGTCGTAATGTAGTTGAACGCCTTCACGGCCGAAGGAACGGCAATAATAAGTGTTAACAACATAAAGACCGACCCAAGGAATGGGTTCATACCAGTCATGAACATATGGTGTGCCCAAACGATAAACGCAAGGAACATAATACCTGCCATCGAGAAAATCATAGCTTTGTAACCAAAGATAGGTTTACGCGAATTCGTGGCAATGATTTCGGAAGTCAAACCTAAAGCAGGCAAAATGACGATGTAAACCTCGGGGTGTCCTAGGAACCAGAATAGGTGCTGAAAGAGGATCGGAGAACCACCTTGATTAGGCAATGCCTGGCCATTGATGTAGATATCGGAAAGATAAAAAGATGTACCAAAGCTACGATCGAAAATCAACAACAAAGCAGCTGATAACAATACAGGGAAAGATAGGATACCTAAAATAGCCGTGAAAGTAAACGCCCAAATCGTCAAAGGCATTTTGTCAAACGACATACCTTTGGTACGTAGGTTGATCACTGTAGTTACATAATTGATACCCCCTAACAAAGATGAAGCAATGAATAGAGCCATGGATACAAGCCAGAGCGTCATACCTGAGCCTGATCCAGGATTGGCATCTTCCAATGCGCTAAGCGGAGGATAAATTACCCAGCCACCACCTGCAGGACCTGTTTCTAGGAATATAGAATAGAACATGATAACACTGGAAATAAAGAATAACCAGTAAGATAACATGTTCATAAAGCCAGATGCCATATCGCGGGCACCTACTTGTAAAGGAATCAGGAAGTTTGAAAAAGTACCACTCAAACCGGCAGTCAATACAAAGAATACCATGATGGTACCGTGCATCGTAACAAGTGCCAAGTAGAAGTTAGGATCCAGCTTACCTTGCTCATCAATCCAACCACCCAAAATAGGTTTCAACCATGACAAATCCATGTCAGGAAAACCCAGCTGAAGTCTAAAAATACTAGACATCAATCCACCGATAATCGCCCAGAAAATACCAGTAAATAGGTATTGCTTGGCAATCATCTTATGATCCAACGAGAAGACATACTTTGAGAAAAAGCCCTCCTCGTGGTGATGCTCCTCATGAGCACCGTGCGAATCTACATGCACATCTTGTGATAACGAAGCCATAGAGTTGTATTGTTTTAAGATCTTTTATTTCATCGATACAGAGGCCGTAGCAGCAACTGCTGTTTTTGTACTATCTGTTTCTGCTACAGGTTGCTCAGGCGCAGGAAGGTATTTCATGGCCTTAGCTTTTAACTTTTCAGGAACGTCAGCCAAAAAGTCGGGATAAACCGCCAAAATAGGCTTTTGTTCTTTTTTCCATTTTTCGTAATCAGCGGGCTCATCGACGATGAGTTTAAGCTTCATAGCAAAGTGACCGCGGCCACAAATTTCGGTACAGGCGATTTCGTAGTTAAAGTCTGGATTTCCTAATTCGGCCCGCATTTCCTCGGTGCTTTTATCAGGATGGAACCAGAATTTAGTAGGCATACCAGGTACCGCATCCATTTTTACACGCATGTGAGGAATGAATACTGAATGTAAGACATCCCGGGCGCGAATTTTCAACAAAACGGGTTGACCTTTAGGGATGTGCATTTCAGTTTCGTTGGTAAAATCATCAAATGAGTTCTCATCTGTGAAATCGATACCAAATACATTTCCACGGGTATCATCCATGAGCTTGTACGAGTAATTACCAAGGGTGTTATCATCAACACCTGGATAGCGTACTTGCCAACCAAATTGTTTACCCATGATCTCGATCACCTCAGCGTCTTCAGGTGCATCATCCATCACTTTATTCCAAACTAACAATCCAGAGAAAACAAGTCCTGCCATTACGATTGCTGGAATGACTGTCCAGATTAACTCTAATTTGTTGTTGTGAGGATAAAAAGTTGCTTTAACGTTCTTGTTGAAACGGTAACGATAAGCAAAATAGAACAATAAAGTATTGACAATGAAAAACGCGATTGTGATCACAATCATAGATACCCAAAACCAATAGTCGGTTTCTCGTCCGTGAACAGATGACGCTTCGGGCAAAAAGTCTTCCCGATATTTAAGATAAGACCAAACAGTTCCGACAGCACTTAGAACCCAAAAGAGTAATAGACCTAGGGCATTGGCGTCATTGGCTTTATCGACGGCCAAAGACTCTTCTGCCGTATCCTCCTGTTTGATACCTTTGATCAGTTTTTGCGTCTTACCGATCACGAGGAAGGTAAGGACCAAAAACACAACGGCTAATAAAGCAATTACAATAGTCATATTTTAATGGACATTACGAATGAATAAAAATCAATTTGTCAAACCAAAATGTTTGAAATTAGATATCGTGATGTAAAGATTCTTCCAAGAAAGGATGATTCTTTGGAATCAAATTGGCTTTAGATAATTGATTTGCAACAAAATAGATGAATAATGAAGCAAAAGTAAGAGTTGTACCCCACTCAATTAATCCGATACCACCTTGATCTTTCGCAATACCCGGCATGTGCATTTGGTAGAAATCAAACCAGTGACCTACTAAAATAGCACCACAAGCTAGTTTAAGCAATAATGCATTTCGTTTCGAATTCCGAGCCATTAACACCAACAATGGGAAGAAGAAGTTCAACACAAAATTGATGTGGAACGGCCACCAGTACCGGCCATCAAACCCAGTGAAACGCTCACGGAAATAGATGGTTTCTTCAGGAAGGTTGGCATAGAAAATCAACAAGTACTGGGCAAACCAAACATACGTCCAAAAAATAGAGAAACCAAACACAAGTTTACCAAGGTCATGAATAGTACTCTCTTTTACCGCTTTTAGATATCCTTTGTCACGCAGTATAAGGACTGTCAACATAATGGCAGCGAGACCTGAAACATGCCAAGACGCTAGATGGTACCAACCAAACATGGTAGAGAACCAGTGTGTATCAATGGACATGGAAAGATCCCAAGCAGAAGTTGACGAAGTTACTGCAAAGAAGATCAAGAACATTTTGGCATAGTTCCGGCTAGTGGTATAATAAGACAAATCGCCGTATTGATCTTCCAATAATGAGTTTTTACGAATCATTACCCAAAGAAGGTACCAAACGACAAAATAAGCTACCAACCGAACAAGGTAAAATCCAGTATTCAAATACCAAGATTTACCCGCAATAATTTTATCGTAGTTTTCAGCCGTTGGATCCATGATACCATCGTGTGTCCAGTGCATGATGATATGACGAGTGGATGGAACCGCAAAAAGGATTAAAATGATGGCTGAGGGAACGATCAAGAACGCAGGGAAAGCCTCCGGAACACGTTTGATCGTAGCGTACCATCCTGCCTTGGCCACATAGTTGTAGGACATAAAAAATACGCCTACCACAGCGATACCAAGGAAATAAACGGAATTCATCCAAAGGTTGGCGATCACGCGCGAAAGTAAAGTTGCTCCATGATGACCGTGATCTCCGTGGTCATGACCGGCATGGGCATGCTCTCCGCCAGCCCCATGGCCAGTGGATTCCCAAACGCCGATGCTCCAGTGGTTGTGAAGCAAAAATGCTCCCAAGGCCACCATCACAATGCCAAGGATTATACCAAGGCGCAGCTTCGATTTTAATTCAGAGCTAAACTCAAATTGCTCTTCGATGGAAGGTATTTCGTGTTTATGAGCCATTTCTATAATTTTTTAACAATCCCCTACCCTAAACGGGGTGATGAAACATCGTGTAACCCTCTAGGGTGAGGGGTCGTGGAAAGATCTTATTAACTACCTAATTGAAGACGTTGAACATACAATACAATTTTCCAACGTTCTTCAGGGGTCATTTGTGAACCATGTGGCCACATACGACCTTTTCCATGAGTTATAACGTGGAAGATATGACCTGCGCTCACATCTTTCAAGGCGTCTGAGGAGTAGTTCGGAACCCCGGCATACTTTACCCCGACTTTTCCATCCCCGGCCCCACCGGCACCATGACAATGCTGGCAATACCGCTCGTATAATACCTTTCCTTCTGCTTCGGCTGCTTCAGACCAGACGATTGGGTTGTTCAACACTTTGGCTGCAACTTCCAGGCTATCCTTGTGAATAGAATAAATCATCAAGTCGCGGGTTACGGTGGAATCTTCCTCATTGAAGAAAGTCGTATTGTATTGGCGACGTGAGATTGTTCCAGCCACTGGCAAACGCATGTTCATGCCATGTGGATTAATTGTATTCTCTCTCCATTGAGTCTGGGCTTCATACGCTCTGGAGTTATACATGTTCGGAGCAAATTCAATTCCTGTGCTATTGTTATCCTGGCAACTAGCTACCAGTAGACCTAGCGTAGCAAGTGAAACGACCGAAAGAATATTGATCTTCATTTTCATACTGCTTAATAATTTTGACCCTTACACTTCTTTTAGGTTAACCTCTGTTGCACCACTTGCTTTCAAAACTTCGGCAATCTCTGCTTCTGAAGCAGCATTTTTATCCAAGCGAATGGCCATGATGAATTTATCATCCGTACTGCGAGGATCAAAAATCAACGGCTTCTTGGTAGGGCCTAAGTCTTCCATGAAGAAGAAAGTAAACGACATACCAAAAGCAGCAAAAAGTACAGTAAGCTCAAACAAAATGGGAATATTGGTTGGGAAGGGGAAGAAATTCTTTCCCCCAATATTCATAGGCCAATCAATCCCCATGGTCCAGAAGGTAAGCAAAAGAGCTAATACCGTTCCGGTAATACCAAACATAAAGGCGGGTACACCCATACGAGCTCGCTCATAGCCCAAGGCATGATCTAAACCATGAATAGGGAACGGAGTGTACACTTCATGAATTTTTATTCCTTGATTCCGAACATCGGAAACAGCGTGGACAACAACTTCCTCGTCGTCGAATACGCCTACAATATATTTCGTCTCTGTCATCGTGAGAGTTTGGTTATGTCAATGATATACTTAAGCAACAACTTTCTCTTTTTTCTCTGTCCGCTCTGAAGAAGATTTCAAAACCGACTTCACCTCTGCCATATTCACAACAGGTAAGAATTTGGAGAATAAGAAGAACAAGGTAAAGAATAAACCAAAAGAGAAAATGTAATCACCGATATCTCCCATCCGTGGCGTAAAGTAAGTCCAGCTAGAAGGTAGATAATCCCGGTGAAGTGAGGTTACGATGATTACGAATCGCTCGAACCACATCCCGATGTTTACCACAACGGCAATTACAAACGAAACCACGATGTTTTCTCTTAACTTTTTGAACCAGAAAATTTGTGGAGAAATAACGTTACATGTCATCATCGCAGCATAGGACCACCACAATGGACCAGTCGCCCGGTTTATAAACGCATAGGCCTCGTATTGTACACCTGAGTAGGCGGCAATAAAGAACTCGGTAATATAGGCAACCCCCACAATAGAACCTGTAACGGTAATGATTTTATTCATCAACGAGATGTGCTCAATGGTGATGTAGTCTTCTAGGCGATAGACCACACGAACGACCAACATCAAATTTTGAACCATCGCGAAACCAGAGAAAATCGCACCGGCTACGAAGTAGGGAGGAAAGATCGTGGTATGCCAACCAGGAATAACTGATGTAGCAAAGTCAAAGGATACGATCGTGTGTACAGATAATACAAGAGGAGTCGAGAGTCCCGCTAAAATCAAGGAAACATCTTCGTACCGAGCCCAAGCCCGAGCACCCCCAGTCCAACCCAATGACAAAGCACCATAAATTTGTTTTCTCACACCCGTTGCACGGTCACGGATTGTGGCCAAATCTGGGATAAGACCAATAAACCAGAATAGACACGATACCGAGAAATAAGTTGAGATGGCAAAAACGTCCCATACAAGGGGTGAGTTGAAGTTAACCCACAGAGAACCGAACGTATTGGGTAAAGGAAGAGCCCAATACGCTAACCAAGGACGACCCATGTGCATCAAGATAAAGGAAGCGGCACAAAGTATGGCAAAGATTGTCATGGCCTCAGCCGCTCGGTTGATTGATGTTCTCCATTTTTGGCGGAACAACAATAAAATAGCAGAGATTAAGGTTCCTGCATGACCGATACCTACCCACCATACGAAGTTGGTGATATCCCATGCCCAACCTACGGTTTTATTCAAACCCCAAACTCCAAGACCTTCCCACCAGGTCCAGAACAACCAGCCTGTACCATAAAGTAAGACCAGGATTGAGATGGTCAAGGCAACTTTCCACTCTTTTGTGGGTTTTCCTTCCACCTGCTTACAAATATCGACCGTCACATCGTGGTAGGTTTTACCACCTGTTACTAAGTGCTCCCGGATAGGCGAAACTACTTGCATATGATTTACTAATTTTTTGAATGAATGGGTTCCCCAAAAAGGGAACCCTAAGGTTGATTATTCGACGCTTCCCTTACTTAGGCTTGGGTGGCTTCTTTATCTTTATTCCGAATCTTCGTTAGGTAGGTAATTTGGGGACGAACATTAATCTCTTCCAATACCTCAAAACCACGACCTTCTTCTTCCGCAGCGATCAGTTTCGAAATTTTCGATTCTGGATCGAGCATGTCTCCGAAGGTGATGGCACCTGTCGGACAAGATTGTGCACAAGCGGTGACGATTTCACCATCAACAGGTCTTCTTTTCGCTTTTTTGGCTTCAAGTTTTCCTGCTTGGATCCGCTGAACACACATCGAACATTTTTCAATTACCCCACGAGAACGAACTGTAACGTCTGGATTCAAAACCATCCGTCCTAGGTCGTTATTCATGTGATAATCAAAATTATCATTCTCAAAATATTTGAACCAGTTAAAGCGACGTACTTTATATGGACAGTTGTTTGCGCAATAACGTGTTCCGACACAACGGTTGTACGTCATTTGGTTTAGGCCCTCTGAGCTATGTGTAGTGGCTAAAACCGGACAAACCGTTTCACATGGTGCATTTGAACAGTGCTGACACATCATGGGTTGGATAACAACCTCTGGATTTTCCGAGGCAATTTCCATGGCACGAAGTCCACTGATCGACATGTTATCGGTCACATCTGCATCGGTGCTGTAATAACGGTCCAGGCGAATCCAGTGCATTTCGCGTGCACGAACCACCTCTTTTTTACCTACTACGGCCACGTTATTTTCAGCTTGGCAACTGATCAAACAAGAGGCACAACCGATACAGGTATTGAGGTCAATGACCATTCCCCAGTTGTGATTCTTTTTCTCATGACCATTCCATAGGGTGATGGTATGTGGTTTTCTAGGTCCTTCTGAAGTCTCGATCATCGGCTCGAAACGTCCAGCTTTTGGATTCTTCACATACTCACTCAAAATAGATTCTTGAACTACAGCCTGACGACCCATCACTGTTTCGTGTGTTTGCGTCTGAGCAAGTGTGTAGCCGCTTTTGACAACGCTTACTTTGGCATCGTTGGCAAAATAAACACGACCATTGCCAGTTAAGGAAGTAAACGCGAAAGCGTTGACCCCTACATTTCCTGATTTACCAGCTGCTGTACGTCCATAGCCCATCGCTATCGACACAGTGTCATGGGCTTGACCAGGCTGAATCAATACAGGAACCTCAACAGTAGTTCCTCCAGCTGTCAAACTCAACATGTCACCTGCTTTCACGCCCAATTTAGTGGCAGTTTTCAATGACATGGCAGCTGTATTTTCCCAAGTAACTTTGGAAATTGGATCGGGTAATTCTTGTAACCAAGGGTTATTTGCCTGAGAACCATTTCCAATGGCAATCGATTCGAAAACCGAAACCTCCAAATCACTACCTTTGATCGAGGTAGCTGCCGAAGCAGCGGCTGCGAGATTACCTAAGAAAGGTTTGGCCGAAGGCGCAACGGTTGGTAATTCAAAGACACCGTCGTGTAATGCATTGGTCCATGCGGCACCATTCAAGATATTGGTTTTCCAGTATCCTTTCAGGAAGGCTTGGTAATCCGACGGAGCACCTGACCACTTCAAGAGGCTGGACTCATATTGACGGGTATTGAAAATCAAGGAGATGGTAGGCTGCATCAAGGAGAAAAATCCTTTCTTAGGTTCAGCGTCACCCCAAGACTCTAAGTAATGAGGCGCTGGAGCTAAGTAAGTGCACGCCGAAGCAGTTTCATCTAGTCGGTCGGCAAAAGAAACGGAAAGTTTCAATTTAGCCAGAGCGGATTTGAACTCTTCTCCATTGGGTAGATCAAATACGGGATTTGCGCCTAGGAAAATAACCGCATCAACAGAACCTGATTTTACGTCTTTCACAAGCTGCGCTAAAGCGGTATCCGAACCTTTTTTCGCATGGGAAGGTACGTTCAAATTGATGGTGGCATCGTAGGATCCCAACAACACGTTCAAGCCGTTGATCACTACTTGGGTAGCTACATCGTTTGAGCCGGAAACAACCAAGGCTGCACCTTTGGCCGCCACAAGGTCTTTTGCCGCTTTGTCGAGAAGGGGCAAGTCCAATTTAACTGTGCCGAGTGTAGGAGAACCTAAAAGAGTAGCTACTTTGTTGTATAGTGCAACAGCTACTTTTCCTTCCTCGGAAGGCTTGATCATGCCTCGATAATCAGCGGCTCCACCTGTGATGGTCATGCCGGTTTCGAACTGATAATGACGTGACATGGATTTTTTGCCTCCTTTCGCGGAACTCAATTTACGAGTTTCGGCCCACTGGGTGGTATGTTCGGTTGGAGATAGCCAGGTACCTAGAAAATCGCAGTTGATCCCGACCATCACCTGAGCTTTATCAAAATGATAGGAAGGAATAATGGCTTGACCAAAAGATTGGAGATTAGCAGAAATGATTCCAGATGCCGAATTCGCATCATACGTCACATGTTGGGCTGTAGGATATTTAGTCAAAAAGCCGCTAATCACACTCAACGCGGAAGGAGACTGAATGGTATGCGTAACCAGTCGAATGCTTTTGGCAGCGGCAAGCCCTGAGATAACTTCTTTGTCAAGTGTATCCCAATCGATGTCTTTACCTTGTTTTTGAGGTCCTTTAGCTTTTTCAACATCATACAATGACAAAACAGAGGCCTGTGCACGGGCACTGGTACCTCCTTTGGTCACGCTTGATAATTTATTTCCCTCTACCTTGATTGGGCGGCCTTCTCTTGTTTTGACTAAAACAGAGCAATATTCGCCTCCATCGACATAGGTTGTCGCATAGTAATTTGGAATGCCTGGCTCAACCTCTTCTGGTTTATTCAAGTAGGGAATTGTTTTCCGAACTGGGGCTTCACAAGCAGCCAATGATACAGCTGCCATACCGAAACCCAATACCTTCAAGAAGTCGCGGCGGTGGGTAGGCTCAAAGCCTTCCATGTCATCCAAGTTAAACTCCCGGTCGGCATTTTTAACAAGATTGATATCGTTTTGTAGTTCTTCGATACCTTTCCAATACCTTTTATTCGAATTATCCATAATCGTTTTATTAATTAAAACCTCGCTGGGTTTTGTATGTATCTTACTTGGACCAAAATTAATAATGACATTTCGCACACTCAAGACCACCAATGTCTTCTACTTTCATCGCATCTTTCGACGAGGCATTGTGGGCTTTTAATAAATTGTCATAATAAGCATTGCCTTTGGCATTGACATCGGTTTTGCGATGACAATCGATACACCATCCCATCGTTAAGGTAGAGCGCTGTTGGACTACCTCCATTTTAGGAATTTCACCATGGCAATTCGTACATTCCAGTCCGGCCACATTGGTATGCTGAGCGTGATTAAAATAGGCAAGATCCGGCAAGTTGTGTACCCGAATCCACTCAATCGGCTGATCTTTCTCGATCGCTGTGTAGATCTTTTGGATCTCAGGAGATTCTCTTTTGATTTGGTTGTGGCAGTTCATACAAATATTTGCCGATGGGATACCCGCCTGCTTTCCTTTGTACACGCCAGTGTGACAGTAGGCACAATCGATTTCATACTCTCCAGCATGCAATTTGTGTGAGAAAGAAATAGGTTGCTTAGGGGCATAGCCTTGGTGCACGCCAATTCCGAACATACCATCAAAAGAGGCTTTAGTTGCCAACAGGATAAACATCCATACCACCGCGGAGCGAACTGCTTTGTTAGCTGTCAAAGCTTGAAGGTTGGCCTTCAAGTTCTCCATAGGCGACTTACTGGCATCTCCAGCAGATCCGTCTACACCAGCCAGTTTGGTCAACAACTGTAAAACAGCTAACAGGGCCACTAATACCAGCGCCATGATCACTAACAGAACCACCAATACGATATTGAAGAACTCACCTCCACCTGCAGCAGGTGCCGCAGCAGCAGCGGGAGCTCCGGCAGCCGCATCAGCTGGAGCAGCGGCGGGAGCTGAGTTTGCGGCTTTGATATAGGCTAAAATTCCTTTGATTTCGGTATCACCAAAACTTGGGAAAGCTGTCATTTGAGTTTTGTTGTATGCGTTGTATAGATCAACAGCATATTTATCACCACTTGCAATGACTGCATTTGGATTGTTAATCCATTTTTTCAACCAAGCATAGTCACGACGCTCCTCAATTCCCTTCATTCCGGGGCCTACTACCTTCTTATCATCAACCGCATGACACTGCGCACAGTTGTTTTTAAATAGCTTTTCACCCAAGGCCGCATCACCCTCTGCTGAGGCGTCGGCATCCTGTGCGAATGACGTTTGAACGGCACAACTCAGCACCAAAGCAAACGCAAATACTGAATGGATTACTTTTTTTAACATAATGTTTCGATAATAAGCCTTTTTTCTAGATGCAAAACTAAGTCAGGATTGAATTTAATCAAAAAGTTATTACATTTTTTTCATACCTCAATTTAATTTAGAACTATTTTAAATAGGCCCATAATTAACTGATAATCAAAATGTTACCAATGAATAACAATCAATAATCCGACGTATAGTCGTTCAATAAATTGTATTTTATCAGGAAAATCCGGTTTTGAAAATCCATCCAAGGGAACCATTCCACGGGCCTTGGAAACCATGACGTCACCGGTACCCTCCCGGAGGAGGTCGCACGCACTCAAATTTTTATAAAGTAGTGTGCTGGAGTGAAGAAAAAAAAGCGGCCAAAGCCGCTTTTTTTGAGGTCCCGAGCGGATTCGAACCGCTGTAGAAGGTTTTGCAGACCTCTGCCTAGCCTCTCGGCCACAGGACCATTTTGTTGGGACTGCAAAGTTAGAATTCAAAATTTGAAAAAACAAACAAACTCACTAATATAAAAATGGCCTTCCCCAATTTATGGGGAAGGCCAGAGCAAAAATAACAAGGTAGGACCCGATTATTCTCCTTTATCACCTGTCATTTGATCTTTCAAGGCAGCCAAGGCTTCAAGATCACCTAAGGTAGACTTTTCAGCCTCAGGTAATTTTGCTCCTGATTTCTCGGCCCCACCTGCAGCTTTCGCGGCTTTCTTCTTAGGCTCAGCAGGAGCTTCAAAGGTTTTGGTGTGTGAAAGAACAATGCGTTTTTCTTCTTTATTGAATTCGATCACAGTGAAAGAAAGTTTTTCACCCGCTTCAGCGACTGAACCATCTTCTTTTGTCAGGTGCTTCAAAGCGGCATATCCTTCAATACCATAAGGCAATTCCAATACCGCTTGGTTGTTGGCTTTGCTGATGATGGTACATTCGTGGGTTGAATCTAATCCAAACACGGTTTCGAAAGTATCCCAAGGGTTTTCTTCAAGGTGTTTGTGGCTAAGAGCTAAACGACGGTTTTCGCTATCCAACTCTAGTACTACAACCTCGAGTTCATCTCCTACTTTCACGAAGTCCGATGGGTGTTTTACCTTTTTAGTCCAAGACAAATCTGATACGTGGACTAAACCATCGATACCTTCTTCCAATTCTAGGAACAAACCGAAATTTGTAAGATTGCGAACAAGTCCTTTGTGTTTGGTTCCAACGGCATATTTGCTTAATAAATCTTGTTTAGTCCAAGGATCTTCGGTCAATTGTTTGATGCCTAAAGACATTTTCCGATCATCACGGTCAAGGGTCAAAACAACAGCCGAGATCTCATCTCCGATTTGCAAGAAATCAGATGGATTACGTAAATGTTGTGACCAAGACATTTCGGAAACGTGGATCAAGCCTTCAACGCCTGGCTTCAATTCCAAGAATGCGCCGTAATCTGCGATATTGACGATTTTACCGCTTACTTTGGAACCAACCTCAAGATTTTCTGCGAGAGAATCCCAAGGATGAGCTTCCAATTGCTTCATACCCAAAGAAATACGTTTCTTGTCATCATCGAAGTCAAGCACAACAACGTTGATTTTGTCGTCTAACTTCAATACTTCGTTCGGGTGATTTACGCGGCCCCATGAGATATCGGTGATGTGCAATAGACCATCTACGCCACCCAAATCGATGAACACACCGAAGTTGGTGATATTTTTCACGATACCCTCCAAAACTTGTCCTTTTTCCAAGTTGTTGAGGATTTGCTGACGCTGGATCTCGAGATCTTTTTCGATCAAAATCTTGTGCGAAACCACTACGTTGTCGTTCGCATGATTGATTTTAACGACTTTCACCTCCATGCGCTTGCCAACGAAGATATCAAAATCACGAATTGGTTTTACATCAATTTGCGAACCTGGCAAAAAGGCTTCAATACCAAAAATATCCACGATCAAACCACCTTTAGTCCGGCGTTTCACCAAGGCGTCCACGATCTCATCTTTCTCAAATGAAGCTTCAATTTTAGACCAAGCAGTCAAGATTCTGGCTTTTTTACGGGAAATTACCAACTGCCCAAGCGCGTTTTCTTGCTTCTCGATGAATACTTCAACTTTATCTCCAATTTTAAGATCGGGTAGATCTTTAAATTCTGAACGAGATACCAAACCATCTGATTTGAATCCGATGTTCAATAAAACCTCACGGTCTGTAACACCTACTACGGTTGCTTCAACCACATCTTTCTCTTCGATGCTTGTCAAGGTTTGCTCGTAAAGAGCTTCTAATTCTGCTTTTTCAGCGGCAGAGTAACCTCCACCAATACCTTTTTTGGATACTTTGTCCCAATCAAACTCGGGAAATTCTTGATTTGCCATATAATTTGGTTCGCTGCCCCTCCATTACATACACAACCGGGGCTCCGCTGTGTAAATTAGTTACAAATGAATAAAATTGAAAAAGGACTGCAAAAATAGAAAATTTTGCAATCCTAACCTATAATTAGAAAATAAATATTTGAAGGTAAGCTATTTAGCGGTATTTAGAAAAGGTTCCCAAGAAGCATCGACCGTATCCACCAAATCTCGCAGAAAACTGATAAAGGTGGGTCGGACAGGTTTTTTAGGCAATTTCATGTACGCTTCTTCCGGTGTGTAGTCTCCTTTCCGGGCATTACACCTCCGACAGGCCGTCACTAAATTGTCCCAGGAGGTTCTTCCACCGCGGGATTTGGGAAGCACGTGGTCTAAGGTCAAATCGTCATAACTACCGCAATACACGCACCGATGTCCATCACGCCGAAAAATATTCTGCCGATTTAAAACAACATTTTTGAAGGGGACGGACACATACCGATGCAACCGGATAACGGAAGGAAAAGGAAAATTTTGATCCACCGTCCGGAGAGCCAACCGTTTGTCTTCGGCAATAAGTTCCGCTTTTTGAAGATACACCAATAAAAAGGCTTTGGGTACGGTACACAAACTGATCGCCGTATAATCGGCGTTCAACACCAACACTTTCCTTCCCATGTCTTCTTGTTGTCTAGGGTTTCTAGGCAATATAGAAGACTTTGGGAGAAATTGCAAGTGTAAAACTCACAAATTCAGGAATCTAACTAAAAATTAATACGATTTACGGTCCAAATCCCGAGCCACATCTTTGGCTTTAATACTTTCACGTTTGTCGAATAATTTTTTCCCTTTAGCGAGTGCAATCACCAATTTAGCTAGGCCTTTATCGGAAATAAACAACTTAACTGGAATCAACGTCAGACCCTTATCTTGCAACTTAGAGGTTAGCTTTTTGATCTCTTTTTTCTGTAACAATAATTTACGTTCTCGAATCGGATCGTGATTCAGGTAGGTACCTGCATCATATTTGGCAATATGTAGATGTTTGATAAACACTTCACCCTCCTGAATGTAACAGTAGGCATCGGATAGATTGGCTTTACCAAGACGAATCGATTTAATTTCAGTACCTGTCAGAACCATGCCTGCGGTGTAGGTATCCAAAAAAAAGTATTCGAAAGAGGCGCGTTTATTTTGTATTTGAATTTGTTTCTGAAAGTTCATGTCATATCCTCCTCCTCGGTTTATCTAGGATAAGGGAAACAAATTTACGCAAATAAATGTATTTTTGTATGAAGCGCCTGAGCGGGCCCTTCGTACAAAACGTTTAAACTGAGGTATATTTTGCTAAATTCCCCCATGATTTCCACTGCCAAAAAAGAAGAAACGGCAGTGTTGGTGGGTTTGATCACCCAAAAACAAAACGCGGAAAAAACCCGCGAATACTTAGACGAACTTGCCTTTTTGGCCCTAACATCGGGTGCAAAGACGGTCAAGACGTTTGTCCAGCGACTCAATTACCCGGATAAAAAAACCTTCATTGGTAAAGGGAAATTGGAAGAAATCCAGACATGGATGACCCTGAATCCCGTCGACACGATCATATTCGATGATGACCTAAGCCCTGTTCAAGTACGGAACCTAGAGGAATCATTTAAAGAGGTAAAAGTCTTGGACCGGAGCCTTCTTATTCTCAATATCTTTTCTCAAAGAGCACAAACTGACCAGGCCAAAAGACAGGTAGAATTGGCCCAATATCAATATCTCTACCCTCGATTAACGCGCATGTGGACTCACTTAAGCCGCCAAAAGGGGGGAATCGGGATGCGAGGTCCGGGTGAGAAAGAATTGGAAACCGATAAACGTATCGTTTTGGATCGGATCGCATTTTTGAAAGACAAACTTGCGAAGATTGACAAACAAGCGATGACCCGAAGAAAAGAAAGGAATCGACTTGTGCGGGTTGCGTTGGTTGGATATACCAATGTGGGTAAGTCAACCTTGATGCAACGATTGTCTAAATCTCAGGTATTTGCCGAGAATAAACTATTTGCCACGATTGATTCGACCGTACGAAAAGTGGTTCTCGGGAATATTCCATTTTTATTGACCGATACCGTTGGGTTTATTCGAAAACTCCCCACCACGTTGATCGAGTCTTTTAAGTCAACCCTAGATGAAATCAGAGAGGCCGATATTCTATTGCATGTAGTCGATATCTCGCACAAAGGTTTTGAGGAACACATCGACATTGTGCAAGCCACCTTGACCGAAATAAAGGCACAGGAAAAGCCTACCATTTTGGTATTCAATAAATTGGATCAATATGAGCCCGAATCGGAGGAAGGCTTGGACGCTCATCTTGCGACCGAAGAGGACCTGAAAATGAATTTAGCCCGATTGAAGGAAAGTTATTTGGCTAAAGACATGGATCATGTGGTTTTTGTTTCCGCTTATCTGAATCAGAATATGGATGAAATGCGCAAATTGTTGATAGACGTGGTTTCACAACGCCATTTTCAAATTTACCCCAATTGGGATCCGACACAGAATCCACTGTACGACTGGCAAGGAAATATTGAATAATAACTACTGTAAACAAGAAGTCCTCCTGAGAATATTTTCAGGAGGACTTCTTGTTTCATTACAAAATCAATCACCCTAGAACAGATTGAATATACCGGATAACATCCGACTCTAGATCCTGATTTTGGGCTTGTTCGAGTACCCGAATGAATTGACTTCCGATAATTGCACCGGAAGCATGTTTGGATGCTTGGTGAAAAGTATCTTGATCCTTAATTCCGAAGCCAATCAATCGAGGATTGGTTAGATTCATTTGATTGACCCGATTAAAATAAGACTCCATTTCGGGCGTGATACCGGAGGTTGAGCCAGTCACCGAAGCCGATGACACCATGTAAATAAAGCCTGAGGAAATGGAATCGATGCGACGAATGCGAGCTTCTGATGTTTGGGGGGTAATTAGGAAGATATTAATTAGTCCATACCGATCAAAAATTGGTTTATATTCTTCATGGTATTCCTCGACGGGTAAATCCGGAAGAATGAGTCCATCCACCCCTACCTCTTGACACTTCTGACAGAAATTTTCAACTCCCATTTGAACAACGGGATTGAGGTACCCCATTAAAATAACGGGCACTGAAATCTCGGATCGCATCCCTTTTAATTGGTCAAACAACGTTTGAAGCGACATCCCATTTTCCAACGCTTTCTGATTGGATTGTTGAATGGTTTCTCCATCGGCGATGGGATCAGAATACGGCATTCCGATTTCAACGATATGGGCCCCTCCTTCTTGGATGGCTTTAAGAACGCGACGAGTATCGTTCAACTGAGGAAAACCAGCGGTAAAATAGATATTAAGTACAGGCTCTTTGACCTGTTGAAACAATTGATCAATTCGGTTCATTGTGGTGAATTAGCGAGTCCAATAATCAACGACCAATACTTTTTCTAAGTAGGGTCGTAAAACTTGTCCGAAAGCTTTGTGTGCGGGATGCGGAAGGTAGGCATCACGATCTGCCTCGGAGGAGAAAGTCAGCGTAAAGCAATGGGTAAACCCTTGATTTAGGTTTTCTGGTGAGTTATTTAATCCCCACTCAAAGCCTTTGATTTGAGGAATCTGTTTTGGCAACCCGGCAAAGGCGGCTTCTACTTTGGCGACATCCTGGGCGGAGGCTGAAGCTTTGAATTGGAAGAGAACCACGTGTCGTAATTGAGGTTTGGATTGGGCCATAGCAAATGAGAAGGCGAGGACCCCCAACAGGGTGGCCATGATACGTTTTTTCATAGGAATTTCATATAGGTAGATAAATCTTTATCTCCACGACCGGATAGCCCAAGAACAACGGTTTCTTCGGGTAGAGCTTTTAAAAGGGGGAGAACAGCTAGAGCATGGGCAGATTCGATGGCAGGAATGATACCTTCCAACTTGGTAAGTTCAAATCCTGCCTCAATGGATTGGCTATCGGTGATGGCAAAAAACTCGGCTCGTTTCGTTTCCCATAAGTGGGCATGCAAAGGCCCTATGCCTGGATAATCGAGACCAGCTGAAATCGAATGAGGTTCAACGACTTGGCCATCGGTGGTTTGCATTAATAGACTTTTGGAACCATGCAAAATACCCGGTTTACCCAGAAATGTAGTGGCGGCCGACATACCGGATTCGACTCCATGGCCTGCCGCTTCGGCGGCTATGATTCGTACGGAGGGTTCATCTAAAAAATGGAAAAATGTTCCAGCGGCATTGGAACCTCCACCTACACAGGCAATTACATAGTCAGGGTTGGATGTGCCGGTTTTCTCGAATAGCTGACTTTTGATTTCGGCCGAAATGACAGATTGAAATCGAGCCACCATATCGGGATATGGATGTGGCCCCACGACGGATCCGATAATGTAATGAGTATCGACAGGGTTGTTGATCCAATGGCGCATCGCTTCATTGGTAGCATCTTTGAGGGTTCTGGAGCCACTTTTGGCGGGTCGAACTTCAGCCCCTAGCATTTTCATTCTAGCCACATTAGGGGCTTGGCGTTCGATGTCAATTTCCCCCATATAGACAATGCATTCGATCCCCATCAAGGCACATACGGTGGCTGTGGCAACACCATGTTGACCGGCCCCGGTTTCGGCGACAATCTTGTTTTTTCCAAGACGTTTGGCCAATAAAATTTGTCCGATGGTATTGTTAACCTTGTGGGCACCTGTATGGCAGAGGTCTTCTCGTTTCAGGTACACATTGGTTTGGTACTTTTCGGATAACCGATGGGCAAAATAGAGGGGTGTTGGACGCCCTACGTAATCGGCGAGTAATTGGTCAAACTCCGCTTGAAAATCAGGCTGAGCCATGATATTCAAATAATTTTCTCTTAACTCTTCGATATTAGGATACAGCATTTCGGGAATATAGGCACCCCCAAATTGTCCATAATATCCACGTTTATCAACACCGTAGGCGGAAGATTCAACCATGATTAAAAAGTTTATAACGAGTTAATATAATCTGCTAGATCTGAAATGAGTTCGATATTTTTAAGCCCGGGTGATGTTTCAAATCGACTATTGACATCCACACCCCAAAAGGGGACCTGCGATAAGTCAGGAAGTTGTTTAATGTGGGGTAAATTTAAACCACCCGCAATTAAAAAAGGGATTGAAAGTGAATAATTTGGCAAAAAAGAGTGATCAAATGTCTTACCTGACCCCCCATGTCCCGGGGATTGGGTATCAAATAGAAAATAATCGGCGATTCCTTCGTACTTTTTCAATTCATCCAAATCAAAATTCTCACCAATGGAGACTACTTGTATGAGGAAAATGTTTTTTTCTTTGAGCCAATCCGTAATTTCGGATGAGGGGGGCAGCCCATGCCATTGCACGCCATGCAATTGAAAAGCCAGCACCTCTTGCCGTACTTCTGCGAAGGTAGGGGAAACAAAAACACCGACCCGCAGGGTTTCGGAGGGCCACATCCACTTGTCAGGAAGACAGTCTAGGGAGGTCTTTACATACCTGGGGGAGGGTGGATAAAAAATAAAACCCAACCAAGTAGGTTTTCTTTTTAGGACTTCTTGAATATTATCAGGGTCCCTCATACCGCAGACTTTCCAATTCATGAGATAAACTGGGCCAATGCATCCGCCGGACGTGGCTGACGCATGAATAATTCACCAATTAAAAAACCTTGATAACCTACAGCCCTCAAGGTTTGGACGGTTTCGGGGGAGTCAATGCAACTTTCGGAGACCTTTACGAGGTGCTGGGGAATTTGATCAACCAAATCGAGAGAGGCTTGCACATTGGATTCAGAAAAGATCTTTAGGTTTCGGTTATTGACCCCAACCAGATCAACATGGTCCAGGGGGGCATGTTGCAATTCTTGCGCATCGTGTACTTCCAAAAGGACTTCCAGCTCAAGTTGTTTAGCTAACTGGCTCATGGAGGCAATTTCGTCAGGCGTTAAGCAGGAGGCAATGAGCAAGACGACATCTGCTCCCCAAGCCCGGGCTTCAAACAGTTGGTAGGGATCTACCATAAAGTCTTTCCGAATTAAGGGCGTGAGTGGATTATTTTCCCGAGCGATATAGAGGTCTTCTTTAAATCCTCCAAAAAATACGGTATCTGTCAACACCGAAATACCTGCTGCACCCGCTTTTGTATATCCTTGGGTAGTTTCTGCGATACCAGCTCCTAGTTGAATGATCCCTTTGGAAGGTGATTTCCGTTTATATTCAGCAATGATACCCGAGGAATCAGTGGCTCGTAGGGCTTTTGCTAGGGATAAAGTCCGCCGCTGGAATCCAGGATGAGACTCCAACCGAGTTTGGCTAAGCGTCTGCTTGGCGCGGGTTACCTCATAGTGTTTATTGGCAACAATTCGATCCAGTATCGTACTCATGTGTTGGATTGGTGGTGAAAAAAACAAAAATACAAAATTAATCCTACAAAAAAGGCAGAACCTGATCAAACCAAAGAGTCTTTCGACTCGGGATTTTGATCAGGTTCTTGGATTTAAAGATGGATCTCTAGGCTGATTTCTTATCGACTCAACGCGCCAGACAACACACGACCTACCGAACCACTTGGTGCTAGAATTTTCAGGAAAGCGGCCAATGTGGGAGCTGTATCGGTTACATGCGTACGCTCATAGGTATGCCCAGATTGAACGCCTTTTCCATAGAATACGAGGGGAATATGTGTATCATAATTATACGTGGCACCATGGGTAGCGGTGATGGAACCTGCGATCCATCCGGGTTTGGTGACGAGTTGAATATCGCCGGACCGAACAGGATGATACCCATTACGATATAGCTCGGTCAGTTGGGCTGGAAGTGTAGCTTGGAGGATATTTTCGGAAGCCAAAATATTTTGGATGCCAGCGAACTGAGTCACAGTAGGACGTAGAACATCGACAACCTGCTGCACAGAAATACCTCGTTGAGCGAGTTTGATACGATCCAAGTAGAGTTGGTAGTTGTCGGCATCTTCATAAAGAGAGGCATCACCAAATTTTTCGAGCAAGGTTTTCCGAACCGCTTTGGTCAAACCGCTGATATCGATGCGGCCAGCGGGTAATTTGTGCTTTTGCCACATTTCGGGGACATCCATAACGGCATGATCTGCGGTAAGGAAGACTATGTAATTATCTTTTCCGACCCAATTATCTAAAAACGTGAGCATTTCGGAAATATCTCGATCCAAGCGCAGATACATATCCTGGGTTTCGACGGAATACGGCCCAAAGGCGTGCCCCACGTAGTCGGTGGAGGAAAAGCTAACGGCAAGAAAGTCTGTTTGTCCGTTTTTTCCAAGGTTTTCACCTTTGATGGCTTCAATGGCTAATTCTTTGGTGATGGTTAGGCCATGAGGTGAGGTTCCGATGGCACCGAATGCTTCCCCAAACGAGGCGGAGAAGTCATAGGGGAACGTCGATTTCCGATCAGCGGTTATTTTGGATTCATAGGGTTGGTCATCGGCTTCACTTTCAATATACTTTTCGATAGGAAGAAGAGTTTTCCAACCGGACTTCATCAGTTCTGTCGGGCGTTTTCTGGCATTATAGGCTTCTACCCAAGAGGGGAGCTGCGAACTATAAAATGTTGAGGTGATCCAGTTTCCTGTTTTGGAATCGAACCAAAAGGCACCGTTGGCGGCATGACCAGCGGGCAAAATAGCCCCACGATCTTTCAGTGCGATGCCAATGACTTTGGAGTTGAAATTGGAGTTGATTCGGAGCTGATCTGTGATAGTGGACGTTTCCATGTTTTTGGGAGACATTTTACCGGCGGTTGCATTGGTACTTCCAACTGTTCGAACCGAGGTATCTTGAACGCAATACATGGATTTTTTACCGATACGGTCATACCATTCATTTCCGATGATTCCATGAATGGCAGGCACGCTCCCGGTGTAAACTGTGGCATGGCCTGCGGCGGTCACAGTTTGGGCATAATCATAGTGGTGGTTGTGGGCCACAAAGCCTTGCATTAATCGCTTAAATCCCCCTTCACCGTAGTGGTTGGCGTAGCGATGCAGAAAGTCGTACCGCATTTGGTCGACAACGATCCCGACTACCAAGGGAACTTGGGTTTTCGCGGAGGGGTTTGGGGCAGTCTTGGCTTTATTTTGAGCCAAGGCAGAAAAAGATACTTGCCAAGCGAGGCAAGCCAAGAGAAACCATTTTTTCATATCTTGATTTATACGATTACTCAAAGGTACTGAACGAAAAAAAATAAAAGAGAGAACATCGGCCAAACCCCTTTAAAATACCGCCAATTCCTTGATTATAGGTACCCCCTTACTATCTAGGAAACGGATTCGAAGTTGTTGAAGGGCGTCACCTTTAATGGGGATAATTCGTTTGTATCCAAGGGTAGTGCCTTGGTATAATTGAATCCATTCGGACCCGAGGTATCCCTCGATGACAAACGATCGAACGCGCTGGCCATAGGCAATTCCTTCTTGAATTTGAACATATTGCACCGGAACGGCCTGGGTAAATTGTATAGAGAGGGTTGGCGACTTATCCGATTTCTTGGGCATCCAATGGGTCTCTTTTTTACTGTCAAGTACTAAATTGGCCTCCCAACCACGGGAACTTGAAGAAGCCATGATCTTGGCTTTGGCAGCTAGATTATTGGATAGGCGATCCGCGCGAAGTTTTGCCCATCCTTGGAGCGACTTCACATCCTCCTCATGAATTTTACCGCGGCGGTCAGGTGGTACATTGAGTAAGAGATTGGACCCTCGGCCGACACTGGTGAGGTAAATTTCAAAAAGTTGTTCTGGAGTTTTGACGCGAGCATCTTCTTCTGCGTGGTAAAACCAGCCTGGACGAATGGATACATCGACTTCGGCGGGAATCCAGCGGGTACCTTCGGGATGACCCGTTTGCAATAAAGATTCGATATTGGATTTTCCAGCGAATAAGGTATCGGGAGAAATGGAATTCCAGTTGGTTTCTCCTGCAATACCACGTTCATTTCCGACCCATCGAATATCGGGACCTGCATCACTAAAAAATAAGACTGCAGGCTGCATCGACCGAACGTGCTTCAGGGTAGTTGGCCAATCGTAGTATTGGGCCCCGTTTATTTTGACTTGAGCGCGTTTACCGCCATAATACCCATCTCCCCCATTGGCGCCGTCAAACCACATCTCAAAGATTGGTCCGTATTGGGTGAAAAGTTCGGTGAGTTGATTTCGATAGTACGTCAGGTAAGCGGGGGTACCATAGTCTGGGTGATTTCGATCCCAAGGAGATAAATATACACCAAATTGAAGACCGTATTTCCGACAGGCCTCGGCAACTTCTCGTACTACGTCCCCTTTCCCTTGTTTGTATGGACTATTTTTAACTGAATGCTCGGTAAACTGAGAGGGCCATAAGGCAAAACCATCGTGGTGTTTACAGGTCAGGATTACGCCTTTCATTCCCGCTTCTTGGAGTACACGCACCCATTGATCGGCATCTAATTCGGAAGGGTTGAACAAACTAGGGGATTCATCTCCATATCCCCATTCTTTGTTGGTAAAAGTATTGATTGAGAAATGGATAAACGCATACTGCTCGAGTTCATGCCAGGCTTGTTGTTGGGCAGAGGGTACGGGGCCAATGGGTTGCGGTTTGTACCCACAACTTAAAACAAGAGCTAATAAAATAAGGTGAAGGATTGTTTTTTTCATAGTAAAAAAAGTCGACCGCGCTAGCGGCCGACTTGATTAAAAAATTTATTTCAGAACATCCAATTCAATGACACTATCTGAGAATACTTGGTGGGTTGCCTTGATAAAATCCTCTGCCTTGGCTTTGTAAATATTAGGCACAAATTTTTGCGGATTCCGATCAATTAGCGGGAACCAGGTACTTTGAACTTGAATCTGTACACGATGCCCTTTTTTAAAGGTGTGATGAACATCCTGTAAGGGTACATTCACTTTAGTTTTTTGATTGGGCACGAACGGTTCTGGTTTCTCAAAGCTATTTCGGAAACGGCCACGCATGACTTCTGAGCGAACCATCTGATGGTAGTTACTGAGAATCACATTCTTGTTAGGCATGTGTGGGTGATTTGGGGTATCGCCGGGATATACATCGATCAACTTAACGACCCAGTCGGCATCAGTTCCGGTAGTTGCCACTTGAAGTTTCGCTAGAATTTCTCCTGAAACTGTCAAGTCCTCGGTCAAGATATCGGATTGAAAAACGAGAACATCTGGTCGTCTTGCCGCAAATCGTTGATCTTCTGACATGTAATTATGTGGCGTAAAGCCCATGGTGGTCGTATTATCTTCTGTGTAAGGTACGGGCTTGGCTGGGTCTGAAACAAAAGATACCGCATTGACTTTCGTCGGTGCTACCTCAGAAAGTTTTCCATTAGAAGCTAGATACAGTTTTTTCTTCTGGGCCTCCTTGGGTGGCCAAGTAGAAAATTGATCCCATTTTTTCAAACCAGTATCGAACATGTAAGCTTCGGGCAAACCTGTTTTCCCATCACCCGATCCTTTTAAGAAATGGGCGAAGAATTTTTGCTCGATTTGAGTCTGGTAAAATGTGGCGATGCTATCACCAAAGTAAACGTTGCTATGTAAAGTCGGGCCTGTTTCTCTTGACCACCGACCATGGCCGAAAGGTCCCATGACCAAGGTATTATAGCCTTTGGATTGATTATTCTTTTCTACGGTTTTGTAAATCGTCAAAGGACCAAATAAATCCTCGGCATCAAACCATCCCCCAACAGTCATTACGGCATGATTAACATTTTTAAGGTGGGGAATTATGCTTCGTCTTTTCCAGAATTCATCGTAATTCGGATGATTGACCGTCTCTTGCCAGTAAAAATTATCTTGATAGTATTGATTGGCATTACTCAAAGGACCCAGATCCAAGTGCCACTGATATCCGTCTTTGGTGTTGGGACGAATGATTTGATGGTTGTACCAAGACTCGGCAGTAGGAGCTGTTTTTTGTACGCCAAAGACTGGGAATGTGAACAAATAGCCTTGAATAAACGCTCCATTGTGATGAAAATCATCAAAGAAGAAATCGCCGATTGGTGCTTGTGGTGAAGAGGCCTTCAAAGCAGGGTGTGCATCTACCATGCCCGCTGCGGTGTAAAATCCAGGGTATGAAATTCCCCATTGCCCAACACGACCATTGTTAAATTTCACGTTTTTCAATAACCATTCAATGGTATCATAGGTGTCGGAGCTTTCATCCGCGGCTATGGTTTTACTGTTGCCCGGGTTGTTGGGTGTCATGTTGGTCCAGGTTCCTTCCGACATCCATCTTCCGCGAACATCTTGATAGACGAAAATGTATTTTTCCTTCATCATGTGTTCGGATGGTCCGAGTTTCGCTGGGTAGGTATCCTCCCCATACGGTGCGACGCTGTAGCAGGTTCGCTGCATGACCATAGGATACACATTGGTTTCGGATGCATCTTTTGGAACATACACATGGGTATGCAATTTGGTACCATCCGTCATTGGGATTTTAAACACATACTTGGTGTAATTTTCTTTCACCCATTGGTTATTTTGGGCGTAGCTGCTGCCCAGTACACTAAACAAAAGCAGCCAAACTAGCTTAATTGATCTCATAAAGGTTGTTCATAAGTTGATGCTTAAAAATAAAGTAGATTGAGGGTTTTCCCAAAGAATCAGGTAAAATACGGATGTATGGTTCGAATGTTTCGACTGAATCCCAAAACATAAAAAAAGCGTTCCTTGGCCAAAGACCTAGGAACGCTTTTGATTCACTCCATTTTAGTATCCTGGATTCTGCCGTAGTGTTGGTGTCCCACCGATTGCACTATTTAGAATTTCTTGATTTGGAATGGGGAAGTATTCATGTTTTCCTTTCACAAATCGAGCTCCTCGAAGATAGGTTCTTTTGGTTGACTCGACCTCCAGGTAGCTATTGATTACTTGATCGGCCACTCCCCAGCGGACCAAATCAAAGAACCGATGACCTTCCATGGCGAATTCGAGTCGAGATTCTCTTCGAACCGCCTCTCGCGCCACGGCCCGATCGGTCCAAGGAGCTGCGTACTCACTCACCAAGTAAGTACCAGCGGGTTGCCCATTGGCCAATCGAACGAAACCATCTGGATTGGCAGCACGCTTACGCACGCGATTGACATAATCCCGGGCCTTTTGCAAGTCACCTACTTCCACTTCACATTCCGCTAGCCACAAAAGTACGTGTGCTAAGCGAATCATACGGTAATTGTTTGCATTTTGACGTGGGTTGTTCGTCCAGGTTAAGCTACCTGCTTCCGAGCGATAAGGAGATCCTTTTTTAGGGGAGAAAGGACCTGCATAGGCTCTATCGCGGATATACTGCGGATTATGAATCCCCCAATCCAAATATGGGACACCATCCCGGCCGACGGTATGGTCCAGACGTGGGTCAAGGCTTCCATTGAAGTTAACGGAATTATCTCCAGGTACATCGGAGGCGTTAAAATTCATCATAGGCAAACCATTGGCGTCTGTTTTGAAGTTGTTCACCAAATTTTGGGAGGGCTGGAAGAATCCACAGCAGGTAGTCAAGGCTCCACCTCCATACGGATAATTCAAAGTTCCTCCCCGGTTACCATTGTTGGAAATAGCTGCACCGTCGTTGACAGAGTACTGCACTTCAAAAATGGATTCCGCATTGTTATTGGTTGCGGCGCGGTAATTATCATGGTAACGAGCTACCAATGAATATCCTCCATTTTGTACAATATCCTCCAAAATAGGTTTCGCTTGGCTGTATTTTCCTTGGAAAAGCATGGCTTTCGCTAAGGTAGCGGCGGCAGCCCACTTGGTGGCACGGCCGGGCTGGCCTGCCCAACGGTTGGGTAGATTTTTGTAAGCAAAATCCAAGTCTGCCTCAATTTTGGGCCATATTTCATCCGTATTAGGCACTTTGGTAGAGTTTGCATCCGCCGGATTGTAGGTTTTCTCGTCGATATAGGGAGCTTTACCAAAAACTTTACGGGCTTCGAAGTGGTAATGTCCGCGCAAGAAACGAGCTTGTGCGATGACTACATTTCGCTCAGCATCAGTCAAATCTTGTGCTTTCGCTGCCAACAAAATCACATCATTGGTTCGGGCTACACCGTCGTATACAGCCCGCCATTTACCCCGAAAGTGGAGTAAATCAGGGGTATGAGCAAACGCTTCGATCACCGAGATTTCGGGCTGATCCCCTGCATTCGAGCCTTTGTAGGCGTCGTCGGAGGTGACCGATCCATACACCCAGTTATCTGCGGCACCATGCCAATCGCCAAAGGCAGAACCTACGTTGGTCTGGACACCATCCAATAAAGAATAGGCCCCCGTTAAAACCAAATCGACTCCTACTTTATTGGTTAAGTTGGCTTCACTGAGTACACCTAGAGGTTGCACATTCAGGAAGTCGTCTTGGCAGGAGAAGGTCCCACCCAAGAGTAAAGCTGAAGAGATGAGAATTATTTTCTTTTTCATAGTCAAGTTTTGAAAGATTTAGAAGCTCAAGTTTACACCTACGTTATAGGACCGGAAAGCAGGATAGGCCCCTTCATCTACTCCAATTTGACGGTCAGAACCCGCATTGAAGTTTCTTAGGTTCACCTCAGGATCCAAGCCTGAGTACTTGGTTAGGGTGATCAAGTTGGTACCCTGTATGTACACCGTAGCCGAGCTGATACCGGCCTTAGTCAACCATGTGGCTGGAATGGAATAATTCAATTGTACGTTTTTCAAACGGAAATAAGAACCATCTTCAATGTAATACGTTGACGGATTCACCGATATCACATCGTTTGAGCGCGGTAAAGGTAAGACGGCGTCGGTCACCCCTGGTCTCCAAGATCTTTCCAACATGGTGCGGCTTCTATTTCCACCAAAAGTTGGGAAGTCAGTCCAATATTTCACATAATTGAATAATTGATTACCTTGAACACCTTGGCCGAAGATATCCAACCGGAAGTTTTTGTAACCTAGCGAGGCGTTGATTCCATAAACAAAATCAGGGTGTGGGCTGCCGATGATCGTCCGGTCAGCGGCATTGATTATACCGTCATTGTTGATATCTCGGTACTTAAACGAACCTGCTTTGTTCATTTGTCCACCTCCAAACTGAACAGGGTGCTCGGCCCCTTCGGCATCGGTTTGGAAAATTCCATCGATTTGATACCCAAAGAATGAAGCTAGCGGGAAACCTTGTTGGGTCACGCTCATAGGTGGAAGTCGAGTGGAGAAACCAAAGAATTGGGTTTTGGGATCACCGTTGGTCCGGGTTACTTCATTGCGGTATGTAGATAGATTACCTCCAATCGAGTATTCGAAATCTCCTTTTTTATCGCTATAATTCAGGCTGATTTCAAACCCTTTATTCACCATTTCTCCAATGTTTTGGAATGGGTTTTCAGCAACACCTTGAGTAAACTGAACTTCCACAGGGAAGAGCATATCAGAGGTTACCCGTTTGAAAACATCCAAGGAGAACTCCAATTTATTTTTGAAAAAGTTCGCGTCCAAACCAATGTTTTGAGAGGTGGTAGTTTCCCATTTGGCATTGGCATTTCCAAACTGACCTAACTCATATCCTGGCAAAGCCGAGGTATTGGCTCCATTGAGGTCATAGAAAGAAGATTCTGGAGAGGTAGCGAACGTTGAGAAGGCATTGTAATTACCAATTTCTTGGTTACCCGTTTGCCCTACCCCAACCCGAAGTTTGGCAAAGTTCAACCATTTCCAGTCTTTGGCAAAAGACTCCTCCGAAATAACCCAACCTAAACTTCCCGCTGGGAAAATAGCCGTACGGAAATCCCGTGAGAACCGGCTTGACCGGTCACGACGAATCGTGAAATCGGCCAAATATCGATTTCCAAAGCCGTAATTTACTTTGAAGAACTCAGAGGCTAAACGCCATTCAGAAGCTCCACCGGCGTTGTTGATACCAGCCCGACCAGCGGATAGGTACCGGTTGGAGATATCATCCACCGCGAAGCCTGAACGCTCTGCGGTAAAGAATTCAAAATAGCTTTTGATGGATTCGGTACCCGCCATGAAATTAAACCGGTGGTTGTCCCCCAATTTCTTGGTGTAGGTTAGGGTATTATACCATGTCCAGGCCCAATCATAACTATTCCGCTGCTGCAAGGTATTGGTCCCTCTTGGTTCTGGGTCTTGAATGTTATTGAAGATGTAGTTTCGCAGATTAAAGGTATTGTAGTCGATACCAAATTGAGTGCGTGCTACCAAGTCCTTGGCTAGATCCAATTCTGCGTAAATATTTCCGAAAATGCGTAGCTCTCGGGTAGCATTGTCTTTATTTCGGAACAATAAGGCCATCGGATTCAGAGAGTTATCCAAAACGGTTGGTGAACCAGCAAATTCTCCACGAATATCGTAAACTGGTGTGATAGGAGGCATACGGTATGCGAGCGATACCGCATTGGTTTCATTTTGATTACCATTGGGTTGACCTACTTGAGAGCCATAAGCAAACTGGAAGTTCTCTCCTACCCGAAGGCGTTTGTTTACCACAAAATCAGTATTCGAGCGCAAGGAGAAGCGTTTATAGGAAGTATATTCCATGATCCCTTTTTGATCGAAATAGTTGACTGACATGGCATACCGAGCGACATCGGTTGCCCCTGAAACACCAATTTGGTGGTTTTGGATAGGAGCTGTTCCAAAAATTACATCAAACCAGTCGGTCCCAACTTTATTTGCCCGGGTGATCAAATTTTTAGGTGTCACGGAGTACAGTGATTCGTTCACTTGTCCATCACGGCCACCTACTGGGGTGATGTAGTCAGGAATAACTGGCGTGGCAACTTGTCCACCAAACATAGGGATATTCGGATACACGATGCGGCTAGGGTCGGAGATTCGGCCGTCCACCAACAAGCCTGGATTTTGGGCATTGATCCGAGACTCCCACAACAAATTCGCGTATTCTTGGGTATTCAATAAATCCAAAAATTTAATGGGACGCTGTGTACCGTAGTAGGCATCGTAGGTCAGTTTCGGTTTCCCTCCTTTTCCTTTTTTGGTCGTGATGATCACCACCCCATTCCCAGCACGAGAACCATATATTGAAGCCGCTGAGGCATCTTTTAAAACTTGCATCGATTCTATATCATTCAAGTTCAGCGTATTCAAGTTCCCTTTAGTGGGCGTACCATCAATGACGTATAGAGGCGAGTTATCGTTGATTGTACCAAAGCCCCGGATCCGAACCATCACACCCCCACCAGGAGTGTTTTCATTTGAGACGTTCACCCCAGCCACACGACCTTGAATCGCCTGAGCTAAGTTAGCGGCCGGTACGGCCAAGGCTTTTTTCATATCCACGGTAGCCACAGCCCCGGTGATGTCTCGCTTGGCTTGTGCGCCATAGCCCGTAACAACTACTTCATCAAGGCTTTGGGAGTCAGAAGCCAAAAGAATGGTTAAATTGGTTTGATTTCCCAACGTGATCTGTTTTGACACATATCCAATCGAGGAAATAACCAATACTTCACCTGATTTAGCATCCAAGGAAAATTTTCCGTCTACATCCGTGGCGGCACCCCGAGTAGTTCCCTTGACTTGTACCGTAGCCCCGGGTATTCCCGTGTTGGAGCCTTCCTCAAGCACGGTTCCTGTAATCTTGACTTGTGCCCATGCCCAGGAGGAAATCAGCATGAACCCAAGGAAAAGCCATAATGACGACTTTTGAATAGGTAAAGGTTTCTGAATCATAAAGGAAAATGATTTAGGTAAAATGGGATAAATACACTCAAATATATTGACTTAATTAAATTTTTAAATATTAGAAAAGTTAAATTTTTTATTAAAAATTAAATATTAAACATCCTTTTGTATATAAAGAAATATTTGTAGCTTGCTAGTTTGAGAAAGAATAGTGTCTGTGAGGCAGCCTATACCCCCTTTCCTCCTTATCTTTTTAATCCGAAATCGACGATCCCCTGTATGTCCGAAAATAATATCTCTGTCTATGATGCTATTGTAGTGGGTTCTGGCCTGTCAGGTGCCTATGCAGCAAAGGAACTTTGTGAAAAAGGGTGGCAGGTACTTTTGGTTGAGAGGGGCCGACCGGTCGAACATATAACCGACTACACCACTGCGCTAACTCCACCGTGGGAGTTACCTCATCATGGGAAAGCGCCTAAGAAATTATTGGAAGATTACCCAGTCACTGCGCGAGTGTATAACAAGGTTTCTGAATATACGGCTCACTTCTACACACCTGATCGGCATTTCCCTTACTTGGAGGAATCACGATTTGATTGGATTCGAGGGTATCAGTTAGGTGGGAAGTCCTTAACTTGGGGCCGAATTGCCTTGCGGTACAGTGATCTTGACTTTGAGGCCAATGCCAAAGAAGGCATTGCCATAGACTGGCCCATTCGCTACCGTGATTTAGCTCCATGGTACGATAAAGCCGAGCGATTTGTAGGAATAGCTGGTTCTCGAGAGGGATTACCTCATTTACCCGATGGGATTTTTCAACCTCCCATGCCCCTGAATTGTGTCGAGCTGGACCTAAAAGAAAATCTAAAAAAATCTCATCCAGGTGTTCATCTCATTCACGCCCGCCAAGCGCATTTAACTCAACCCACTGAAGAACAATTGTCGTTGGGCCGGGGTAGTTGCCAATTTCGAAATATGTGCAGCCGCGGGTGTCCTTATGGCGCCTATTTTAGTTCGCAATCAGCGAGCTTGCCTGCTGCTCGCAGAACTAACAATCTAACTACCTTGACGCACGCCATCGTGACTCAAGTGGTGTATGATGATACCAAGCAACGAGCCATTGGGATTGAAGTCATGGATGCAAAAACAAAAAAACGTACCACAATTCAAGGAAAAACAATCTTCTTGAATGCCTCCACATTGGGTACTACGCAAATCATGCTTAACTCGCTGTCCAAACGGTTTCCACATGGACTGGGAAACGATAGTGGCGTATTAGGACATTACCTCATGGATCACCACTTTGGGGCTGGAGCCTCGGGTGTAACGGATACACATGGAGACCGCATTCAATTCGGCCGTCGGCCAAACGGATTTTACATCCCCCGGTATCAAAACCTTCAAAAACAAGACCGTACTTATCTTCGTGGGTTTGGTTATGAGGGCGATGCCAAGCGTGGTCAACAAGAGGTAGATCCTCTGGAATTTGGTGCCGATCTTAAACGAAATTTGACTACCCCTGGCCCGTGGACAGTTTCGATGCAGGCCTTTGCCGAAACACTACCCTATTACGACAATCGGGCCTATTTACATCCAACTGAAAAGGATGCATGGGGCCTTCCCCTATTGGTTCTGAATGCCACCTTCCGAGAAAATGAACTTGCCATGCGCCAAGATATGCGGAACGATGCGGCCAACTTCCTGGAAATGAATGGTTATCGACATGTTAAATCTTATGACGAAATTCGAGGATTTGGACGCTGCATTCATGAAATGGGTACCGCCCGAATGGGACACTCCCCGAAGGATTCGGTTCTGAATAAATTCAATCAAGTCTGGGGCGCCCCAAATGTTTTTGTGACCGATGGCGCGGCCATGACGTCCTCCTCCTGTGTTAACCCTTCACTCACCTACTTAGCTATGGCCGGGAGGGCCGCCGAGTATGCCTATCGTGAAAAACCTTAGGGATTTGTATCTTTGTCAAAAAAAAGATCATGTCAGTTCACCTTCCATCTCTCTTTTCTCCCAATCGGGCCCAACAACTCTTGGCATTTGATCGCTTGTTGACTATCATGGATGACCTGCGTGAAAAATGCCCATGGGACCAAAAGCAAACCATGGAAAGTTTACGGCATCTTACCATCGAAGAAACCTATGAATTATCCGATGCTATTTTGGCCAACGATTTAAACGAAATTCGGAAAGAACTCGGTGATATTATGCTTCATCTCGTTTTTTACGCCCGAATTGCCTCGGAATCGGACACTTTTGATATTGGAGATGTATTGAATGGGATTTGCGATAAACTGATCGCCCGTCATCCTCATATTTATGGGGACACGGTGGTCCAAAACGAAGAAGATGTCAAACGCAACTGGGAACAACTTAAACTCAAAGAAGGGAATAAATCGGTTTTATCTGGGGTGCCCGCTTCCCTTCCCGCATTAATTAAGGCCATGCGGATGCAAGAAAAAGCGCGTGGGGTTGGATTTGACTGGGATGACAAAACACAGGTTTGGGCGAAAGTAGAAGAAGAATTGGGTGAATTTAAAGCCTATATTCAACCAGAAAATGGACAAATAACCGATCTTGATCGAGCTGAAAGTGAGTTGGGAGATCTTTTGTTTTCACTTGTGAATTATGCTCGCTTTGCCCAAATCAATCCAGAAACTGCTTTGGAGAGAACTAACCTAAAGTTTAAATCTCGTTTTCAATTCCTCGAAGAAAAAGCTAGGGAAGCCGGCAGGGACCTTTCCGACATGACATTGGCCGAAATGGATGTGTTTTGGGAAGAAGCCAAAAAAATAGCTCCGTAAACGAATACGGAGCTATTTGAATGACTTACATGGATTCTAAAATATTTTTCAAGGCTGCCTGTACCGACCAAACTCGGTTTCCGGCTTGTTGTATCACGACCGAATTGGGGCTATCGAGTACCGCGTCATCGACTTTTAAACCTCGACGCACGGGTAAGCAATGCATAAACCGTCCCTGATCTGTCCAAGCCATTTTCTCAGCGGTAATTCTCCATGCAGGATCTTCCAACAAAACTTGACCATATTGGGGTGAATAGGATGACCAATTCTTGGCATAAATAAAATCGGCTCCCTGAAATGCCTCTGCTTGATCATGCGTGACGTAGGCTTTTCCAACAAAGGCTGGATCCAACTCATATCCGGGTGGATGTGCGATCACAAATTCATAGTCCATGTGATTGACCCATTCGGCGAAAGAATTGGCCACCGCTTGTGGTAAAGGTTTAAAATGAGGAACCCAAGTTAGCACTACCTTCGGGCGTGCTTTGGTTCTTAGTTCTTCGATGGTAACCAAATCAGCCAAGGATTGACAAGGGTGCCGAGTGGCTGATTCCAGATTAACAATGGGTACTCCTGCATATTGTCGAAACTTTTCCAGAACTATTTCTTGGTAATCTAGCTCTCTGTCTTTCAACTCTGCAAAAGCCCGAACCCCAATGATGTCACAATATTGCCCAATCACCGCGGCCGCTTCTTTAACGTGTTCAGCTTTCCCGCCATCCATGACGACGCCGTCTGCCATTTCCAGTTGCCAGGAGTCAGATCCAACATTCATGACCATCACCTGCATACCTAAATTTTGAGCAGCCTTTTGGGTACTGAGCCGAGTTCGCAAACTGGCATTAAAAAATAGCAACCCCATGGTTTTTTGATGGCCTAGGGATTGACACCCAAAGGGATTGGCTTTTTGAGCCAGGGCCTCCTCAACCAATGCTGGGATATTGGAGACATCTGCAGGAGAAATAAAATGCTTCATGAACACTGAATAAATATCAATACCCGTGTGGATTTTGGGTGCAACAAATGTAACGAGTTTTGGGGGTTATGCCAAAAAAAACGGCCCCGAGGGGCCGTTTCAAAATTAAGCTGCTTTTTCTTTCTTTTTCTCTCCTCGTTGCATCGTATCTACCACGATAGGTGCAGCGATGAATAAAGAGGAATATGTCCCGACAATTACCCCAATGAACATAGCGAAGATAAATCCACGGATGGTTTCTCCACCAAAGATCAAAAGGATAAACAAGACCAAAATAGTCGTAACCCCCGTAACTGCTGTCCGGCTCAAGGTTGTATTTAAGGCATTGTTGATCACATTCACCAATGAATCATTCTTGGCCTTATCTTCATTTAGGTATTCCCGGATCCGGTCAAAGATTACTACGGTATCGTTCATGGAATATCCCATTAAGGTCAAAACTGCACCTACAAAGGCCTGATCGATATCCAAAGAGAAAGGAAGAATACCATTGAAGATGGAGAAGATACTTAAGATAATTAAAACGTCATGGAAAAGGGATACCACAGCACCATACCCGAAAGCAAAGTTGCGGAAACGGATATAAATGTAAATGAACGTAACTACTAAAGAATAGAAAATAGCTTTCAGCGCAGACCAAATCGTATCATTTGCAATGGTGGGTCCTACTTTAGAAGAAGACGTGATGGTTCCTTTATTTCCATTGATATTGGATACTACCTGATCCACTTTGGATTTAATACCCTCCTCAACCTCTGGGTCGGTATTGTCAATTTGATAGGCTGTCGTCACTTTCACTTGATCAAATCCACCAAATGTTTTCACTTCAACAGCCGTTCCTTCCAATACGGTTTCAAGAGGCTTTCTTACGGACTCCGTGTCGATGGTTTTTTCAAACTTCACCACATAGGTACGCCCCCCTTTGAAGTCCACACCCAAACCAAATCCTTTGATGGCGATCGAGGCAATTCCCGCTAGGATGATTGCTCCTGAAATCAGGTAGAACGTACGGCGACGGCTCAAGAAATCAAATTTTGAATCTTTGAACAAACGGTCGGTCCATTTGGTAAAGAAGTTAATCGACTTGCCTTTGTTGATGTATTGTTCAAAAATCAGACGCGTAATGAAGATCGCACAGAACAACGAAGTAAAAATACCGATCAACAAGGTCGTCGCAAAACCAAGAATTAAGCCGGTTCCGAAAACGAATAAAATAACACCGGTAATCAGGGTTGTCACGTTGGAGTCTATGATGGATGGCATTGCTTGGCGGAAGCCTTCTGAAATAGCAGCTCCAAAGGCTTTACCGGCGGCAAGCTCTTCCTTCACTCGTTCATAAATGAGTACGTTCGCATCGACCGACATACCAACGGACAATACGATACCGGCAATCCCTGGCAATGTTAAGGTAGCACCAAAAGAGGCCATCACACCCAAAAGTAAAACCAAGTTCACTAATAAGGCGATGTTGGCTACCCAACCTGCTTGATTATAGTACACTAAAACAAACAACAGAACGCCTAGCAAACCAACCAATGAGGAGATAACCCCAGCCTGAACAGCTTGTGAGCCGACGGTTGCACCAACAACTGCTTCCTCAATGATGTTGGTTGGCGCTGGAAGTTTACCGGCTTTCAAAATATTGGCTAAGTCTTGAGCTTCTTCAATGGAGAAGTTCCCTGAAATGGAAGAGCGACCACCCGAAATCTCGGATTGAACGTTGGGAGCCGAATACACGAAGTTATCTAGGATAATCGCGATACGTCGACCGATATTGGCGCCGGTCAAGGCCTTCCACTTCCGAGCACCCTCCGCATTCATTTGCATATCGACATTGGGCTTACCTGTAGTTGGATCGTAATCTTGCGTAGCGTTGGTTACAACATCACCTTCCAAAGGTGCTTTTCCAAGATCACGCACCATGTACAAATCAACTACCTCTTCGTTGGTACCCGGCTTAACGACAGGTTTGATATCATACACAAAGCTTAGGTCGGCTGGGAATAGGCTTTTTACTTCCGGTTTCCGTAAAATGGTATTCACGCGAGCCGTATCTTTCACCCGAACACCCAGCATGGAATAAGTACCAGCGGTGAACAAACGACTGAAAGCGTTGGTCAGTTGGGTGGAGTCCACTTTAGAGCTGTCTGATTTCGCCGCTAGCTGAGCTGATAAGCTGTTCTTTGTGGTATCTGTTGAAGCAGGTTTCGCTTGCGCTGTTTTTTTCTTGGCAGCTTCTTCTACATCCATTTGGGCGAGCATGGCGGTTAGGCCATCAAATCCAGCCGAAACTTCTTGAAATTCAATTACTTGACAGAACTCTAATTTGGCAGCACCGGATAATAACTTCCGAACACGCTGAGGGTTGTCGACACCCGGTAATTCGACCTGAATGCGGTTGGTTCCGGGTAGACGAACCAAATTAGGGTTGGCAACCCCAAACTTATCGACCCGGCTTTGAATAATCCGGAAAGCCCGATCAAAAGCGCCATCCACCTCAGTTTTTATATATCGTACCACCTCGGCATCCGATGAATTTAAGCTTAAGATTCCACGGTTTGAGGTATTGGCGAAAATATTGGCCAATTTAGTATCAGGGGAAAGTTTCCGGTACTCTTGAACGAATAAATCCACGTAGTTGGTGGAGCTGGTCACAGCGGCCTTGGTCGCATTTTCCAATGCCGTATTGATGCGTGGATCACGAGAACCACCTGCCAATGCCCGCACAATTTCTTGAGGGGAAACTTCAAGAATTACATGCATACCCCCTTGCAAATCAAGACCCAATCCGAGCTCCTGCTTGGTTAAGTCTTCTAGGGTGCTTCCTAAAAATACATCTTGTTTCCAAAGTGAATCTAGGTACGCTTGTTTTTTCATCGGGTCAACTTTTCCGTCGACACTTGTGGCATATTTTTCTGCCTCTTTTCGGATGCTATTGACCTTCCAGGTCCGCACCAAGAAATAGCCGCTGATCGCTAAAAAAGTAATCATCAGCGCGATTATTCCGCCTTTGTTTCTCATAAAATTAAGTTAAGTGTTATCCAGATCCCATCTCCCTTGAGACTGGAAAACGACATATTCGTAGGAAAGCTTGGGAGAAAAAGCTTTTGATTTGATTTGATTTTGCAGAAAGTGAGGGGACCTCTCCTTAGGGAGCGTTAATGGCTATCAGTCGCTCAAAAATTTTGGCAAAGTAGACATGGCTATAATTTCCTTGAGGCAAAGTAGTCGGCTGCTTGATAGACAGGACTATTCCCCAAGAAAGTTCAGGCCAGTCAAAAGTGACTTCATCAAAATGAAACTGATGCGAGGGCACAAGGCTTGAGACGAACCACTCTTCGAATGTCGGAATCGACTCTTCCGGATCGTCTGTAGCTTGTTTTTGAGTGGCTTGATTTTCCAGCACAGCGTCACGACCAACCACAGTGGTCCATTGGGTGGCCAAAAGGCAAACCAAAAGAAATAGTCGTGCGATATGTGTGACAGATTGGATCATCTAGGGCGCAAAACTACTATTTATTGGAGAAATACCAATTATTCTGGTCAGATTATTATGTTACTTTTTACGAAGCGGGATGGATTTAACGACGGAGGCCTTGGAGATTTTCAATCGTACAATGGAAAGCCCGCGGGTCGAGTCACCAAAACACAGGGCAGCAAAACCTGGAATGGAACGCGTAAACAAGAAAAGACTATCTCCTGATTTTTGAAGGTTCGACTCAAGAGGCAACCGGTTTTCAAGGGCATACTGATAAGCAGAAAAGAGCTCTTTTTCTTGAGGTAATGGCAAATCGGCCAGCTGCGTATTTTTCCCCCAAATTTCGACATCAAGGTCATAAAGTTTATGGAGGCTGTCCAGAAATGGGTCTTTCATGGGTTCACAAAGAAGTTGTCGCTTGGCGGCTGGCTGTTTTTGAACCGAGGCCATTTGAGTAGCCCATCGTTTCTGCAAGGAATCGGTCAACTCTTGGCTCCAGGTTTCAGCTTGTAAAACGATGGTGGCTTGATCTGCTTTCTTGATTTTATAATCATTCATGTGCTCTTTCACGGCTTTGGTATCCACCCGTTTTATTTCTCCACACCCTATACACATCGACATAACGAGAAGAATACCACAGGTCCGAAAAGATGATTTTTTTATAAAAAATTTATTTTTATTCATATTACTACACAAGTCTTTGTATTTTCACATATAAATGCTCCTTCACAAAAATAAAATAAACATCGATTGCTTGCGCTATGTTACGAATTTTGCCCTGGCTTTTGCTAAGTTTTATCCACTGCTATGGCCAACAACCTGCTCAAACCTCTACTGAGCTTCAACAAGTTTTATACAAAAATCGAAAATTGCGAACTATTCTAACAGACAAACGGGATTGGGATATTCAAATCCTTTATACCCAAATCAATCGTGATACGCAGAACAAACCCAGCTTTCGAACCTTTTATTATAACTTTAGACCCCAACATTACTTTTACCCGGCGAGTACAGTGAAACTTCCTGCCTTGGTGATGGCATTGGAGAAGTTGAATCGACTTCAAAATCCCCAATTGAGTAAAAATACGCCAATCCGCATGGTACCTTCCTTCCCCTCCTACCCTCCATTGGAAGGTGACTCCAGCTCCGCCAGTGGGTATGCCAGTCTCGGACATTGGGGAAAGCAGATCTTGTTGTACAGCGACAACGAGGCCTTCAATCGGTTGTATGATTTTTTGGGCCAAGAATACATGAATCAAACCTTTACCCAAAAAGGATATATTCATTCACGTTTTTCGCATCGACTTTCAGTTCCTTACACCTTTGATCAAAATAAAAAAACTCCGGAAGTTCAGTTTTTTGATCCGCAAACGAAAGCTACCTTATTTACACAGGAATCGGCCGAGAGCTCTCGCTCTTACGAGCATCCGACCCCCATTTTACGAGGCATAGGCTTTTACCAGGGAGGCCGATTCATCAAACAACCTTTTGATTTTTCCCGCCGAAATGCATTTGGTTTGCAGGATCAACACCGATTCCTACAGGCCATCCTTTTTCCAGAGACAGTACCTGAATCGGCTCGATTTGATTTAAAAGAAGAGGATTATCGATTTATTTACCAATATATGTCTCAACTTCCCCGTGAAACGACCTACCCTACTTTGGATTCGAGTGTATACTATGATTCGTATGTCAAATTCCTGGGATTTGGAGACTCCAAAGAACCCATGCCTTCTCATATCCGGGTTTTCAATAAAGTTGGCGATGCGTACGGTTACTTGATCGACAATGCCTACATCGTAGATTTTGAAAACAACATTGAGTTCATGCTTTCAGCCGTTATTCATTGCAACTCAGATGGAGTTTTCAATGACGATCAATATGATTATGATTCCGTTGGCTTCCCGTTTATGGGGGAATTGGGTAGAACGATATACTCCCATGAACTAAAGCGTTCACGGGAGCACATACCGAATTTGGATAGATTTAAAGTAACGTACGATCGGTAAGATTACACAAATTGGGACCCGACGTTTTCGGCATCGGCGACAAATTGTTTTACTTTCTGCTCATCATCCTTCTTGCAAATCATGAGGACGTTGTCGTATTCGGCTACGATAAATCCGGAGAGGCCATTCACCACGACGAGTCGGTCATGTGGGGTTTTGATCAGACAATCTTCTGTATTGTACAACATGACTTCACCCTCCACCACATTGCCTTTGTCGTCTTTTTCTGACATATCAAAAAGTGATTTCCAAGTACCTAGATCGGACCAACCAATGTCGCTCAAGACTACAAATACATTATCGGCTTTTTCCATGACCCCGTTGTCGATGGATATGTTACGGCATTGAGGATAGGCCACGAGTAGGCTTTCTTGCTCTTTGTCTGTGTAAAAATCGGGTTGTGCGGCATGAAAGGCTTCAGCCATTTCGGGTAGAAATTGGTTGAAAGCCTTAAGAATGGACCGCACGTGCCAAACAAAAATTCCAGCATTCCAAACGTAATCTCCACTTGCGATGAACATCTGGGCTAGCTCGAGGTGAGGTTTTTCTGTAAATGTTTTGACACGTTTGACTTCTCCCTCTGACTCCAAAAACTGGATATACCCATAGCCGGTATCTGGGCGAGTGGGGGTGATTCCCAAAGTGACCAATACATCTTCTTTTTCGGCATGTTCTAGAGCGATGCGGGTCCGGCTTCGGAAAGCCTCCTCTTTTAAAATGATGTGGTCTGCAGGAGCGACAACAATGACAGCATTCGGGTTTTGTTTTTCAATTTTATAACATGCGTAAGCAATACAAGGGGCTGTATTGCGGCGGCTAGGTTCGCAAAGAATTTGATCAGGTGCTAAAAAAGGCAATTGCTCCTGGGTTATGGCTTGGTATTCAACACTGGTGACAACGTAAATATTTTCGGGTGGACAAATCCCCTCAAACCGAGCGGCGGTCTGTTGAATTAAGGTCTGTCCCGTACCCAAAACATCGTGAAACTGTTTCGGATTATTTTGCCGGCTAAAGGGCCAAAATCGGGTTCCGACACCGCCTGCCATGATAATGACGTAATAATTGGGATTTTGCATGGTTTTCGTGTTTCAAGTAAGATCGAGAGGTATTTAGGGCGTATTATTTTGGCTTAAATACAATTTCGTGCGTAAAGCTACATTTTCTCGGATACTTCCCCAATATAAATTGATATCCGCTCGGTGCCAAATTTTGGTCCGAAGGAGAAAGCGTCCTGGTACATAAGGTTGGTGTATCCAAAGCATCCCTTGATGAACCTGCGCATCGGCAGGTTGTGCGACCCATTTGAATTTTAATCCAACTCCACCCGGGTTCTTTTTATGGGAAATAGGCTCCGTTGTATCGGTCCAGGTAATTGGATTAACGCAATAAGCCGTTTTTAAACCATTACTATGGTAAGGAGGATAAAAACCGGTAAGGTAGGTATTCCAACTGGTAAATCCACCTAAATGTTCAGGTGTTTTGCTGGGGGAAATGGTCTGAAATGAATTAGGTTGCACGGCGATACCAACTAAATAGGCCGTGATGAATTGTTTTTGAATCGGTTTCCCGTCAATCCACTCTTGGATCAGCTTCCGGGCGTGCAGTGTCCCTTGGCTATGCGAGGCAATAACAAAAGGGCGGCCCTTATTTTCATGCTCAAGATAGTATAGAAATGCATTTTTGACATCCTCATACGCCAGCGCCAAAGCTTGGCGGTTGGCTGAGGAGTCGGTTGTCAAAAATACGCTATAGTGTGCTTGCCGATACCTTGGCGCGAAGACTCGGCAAGTCCCATTGAAAACCGAGGCTTGATTCAAAATAGTTGATTCATCTACTTGTCGATTTAATTCCTGATCTTCAATATCGCCGTTCCAGAGATATCTTCCAGTGGGTTCTGCGGTAAAAATAGTGGGATGGACAAAAAACACATCCACTGGAGCTTGCGCTTGCTCGTCTCGGTAAGGCGCACCCAAGGGAATTCGATCTGCCATATCCTGTTTTTCAGGATGTGCTGCCCAAGAAGTTAATTTGGAATAATCGGGAGTCGGAGGTAGGTTTTGAGAATCAAATGGCTTGGTAATCAGGTAGCGTTGGGCTTGGCTTGGAAGACCTAAAAAAATAATCCATGCCCCAAAAAAGGTGATTCTAGTCAAGTTCCTCATTAATATTAATATTTTTGTTTTTTTTTGTATAAAATAAACATTTGATTTGTATTCTATTCATACAAATTTACTAAACAAGCTTAAGACCATGTTTAAAATCTACGTAAAGAAATTACTGGTTAGTAATTTCGTCATGATGATGGTGGCCTTGTCGGCTTTTGGCCAAGCAAAAGTCACAGGGACCATCACGGATGCTGGCACCAAAGAGCCACTGATTGGGGTGAGTATCCAAGTGAAAGGAAAAGTGATCGGAACGATTACCGATGCTAAGGGAGGTTTTTCACTGTCTACTTCAACCCCCGTTCCGTTTACCCTTGTGATATCCTCGGTAGGATATCAGACCACGGAGGTGGAAGTGAAGAGCGACAATGCGGCGATTAACCTTGCTTTGCAGGAACAATCGGTGATGGGTCAGGAAATTGTGGTTTCAGCTTCTCGTGTTGAAGAAAGCGTAATGCGATCGGCAGTTACTGTTGAAAAAATGGATCTTCGGATGATCCAGCAAAGTGCAGCCCCGTCGTTCTACGATAACCTTGCTAACATGAAGGGCATTGACGTAACCACCCAAGGGTTATTGTTTAAGTCCATCAACATGCGGGGATTTGGGGCAACGGGTAACCCACGGGTGGTTCAAATGATCGATGGGATGGACAACCAAGCTCCTGGATTGAACTTTGCGGTGGATAATATAGTCGGGATGCCCGAATTGGACGTTGAAAGCGTGGAGGTACTTCCTGGTGCTGCCTCTGCTCTGTATGGACCCAACGCCATCAATGGCTTGATTTTGATGAATTCAAAAAGTCCGTTTTTATATCAGGGGCTTAGTGCCAACATCAAGTCAGGTTTGATGAATGCATCCAATCGGACCAATGCGGACGGATCTGCCATGGGGGCCACTCCATTTTACGATGTTGCGGTTCGTTATGCCAAAGCGATCAATGATAAATTTGCTTACAAAGTCAACCTATCGTATATCAATGCGGAAGATTGGCAGGCCACCGATTACACCAATTTGAATGTGGGGGGTACTCAAAACGGCACCCGAGGTGCCGGAGTCGATCTTGATTACGACGGGATGAACATTTATGGGGACGAAATCCAGGCCAATATGCGGACTGTGGCGAACGGACTGATCTCGGCCGGACGTTTACCCTCAGCGGCTTTAGGCTTGATCCCGGATCGTAACGTTAGCCGGACTGGTTTCCTTGAGCGTGATTTAGTTGACTACAACACCAAATCCTTGAAAGCCAATATGGCTTTGCATTATCGCTTGAATGAAAAGGTAGAGGCCATTGCTCAAGTGAATTACGGGACGGGTACTACGGTGTACACCGGAACGGGTCGATATTCTTTACGGAATTTCAACATCACCCAAGCGAAATTGGAATTGCGCGGCGACAACTTCACCTTACGTGGTTACACCACTCAAGAGCGTTCTGGACAATCTTATACTGCTGGTTTAGCCGCTGTAGCCATGTTAAATGCCATCAAACCTCATGCGAACTGGTTTGGTGAATATGTTGGTGCCTTCACACAAGCACGTTCAGGTGGCTTAGATGAAGCTTCGGCCCATTTGGCAGCACGCCGAGTAGCCGATACAGGAATGCCGATGCCAGGCACCGATGCGTACACCACATTATTGGATACATACCGTGAGCGTCCCATCATTGAAGGCGGTGGTTCATTCTTGGACAAGACGAATTTGTACCACTTAGAAGGGGTTTACAATTTCAAAAATCAAGTAAAATTTGTGGATTTGTTGGCGGGTGGTAATTACCGTATGTACCAACTTCGTTCAAACGGGACCTTGTTTGCTGATAACAAAGATGGACGTAACGGAACCATTCCAATCAACGAGTATGGTGCATTTATACAAGCAGGTAAGAGCTTATTTAAGGATCATTTCAAAGTAACGGGATCGTTGCGTTATGATAAAAACCAAAACTTTGATGGTCAGTTTACGCCACGGATTTCAGGGGTTGCCACCTTTGGAGATCAAAACATCCGGTTGTCGTATCAGTCGGGCTTCCGTATCCCAACTACCCAAAACCAATACATTGATCTCCGCACACCGGCAGGAACCTTGATTGGAGGCTTGCCAGAATTTGATGCCCGTTATAATTTACAAAATGGTATTGCGGTCTCGAATTTGGCCCCATCCAATATTGCCTCTGTCATTCAGAGTAATCCAGCCATTTTACAACAAGCACAACAGTATGCGATTCAAGCGGTAACAGCGCAGGCTTTGCCGCAAATTCAAGCGGCAGTAACTGCTGGAATTACCCAACAAGTAACGCAGGCTGTCACGGCCCAAATTATGGCCGCAGTAGCCGCAGGTCAAATTCCAGCGGAGGCAGCTCCAGCGGCTATCCAGCAAGCAGTGGCCAATGCACTTCCGGGCGCTTTACAAGCTGCTCCTGGGATTGTACAGCAACAACTACAAGGTGTTTTGGCGCAACAAGTACCGGGAGTGGTCGCTCAGGTAGCTCCTGCGTTTGCGTTAGCAGCGTTGCCTAAGTACGGTGGCGGGGCTCTACGTCCCGAGCGGATCCAGTCGTATGAAATTGGATACAAAGGCTTGATCGCTAAAAAATTATTTGTTGATGCCTATTATTACCACAGCCGGTACTTGGATTTCATCGGAGGGGTTTCGATCGTCGTACCAACTGCTCCCGCTGCTCCTGGTTTACCGATCGAGTCGGGTGTATCGAGTGCCAACACGCGGTTAGCTTATTCACGCCCTACCAATACCAACCAAGAAATTACAGTGAATGGATGGGCCCTAGCCTTGAACTACTCGTTACCCAAAGGGTTCAATATCGGAACCAACGTAGCGTACAACAAATTAACGGGCTTTACACCGTCACCTGAGCAAGAGTATTCTGGTTTCAACACACCTCAGTATCGCTACAACATTACTTTTGGCAAACGGATCGGTTCGGGTGAGCGCTTCGGATTCAATGTTAACTTCCGTCATCAAGATGCGTTTGTTTGGGAGGCCGGATTTGTTCAGCCAACCACCACAGGTACTCCATTCTTTACCAATACAGGCGTACCTCGTATCCGAAACATCGATGCACAGATCAGCTACAAATTACCTGAGATGAAGTCCATTATCAAAATTGGTGGAACCAACATTGGAGGAAATCCGTACATCCAGGCATTTGGTAGTGCTTCGGTCGGTTCGATGTATTATGTCAGTTTGACTTTTGATGAGTTGTTGAATAAATAATTCAACTTAAACCAAAAATGATGAGGTTGCAGGTTCGCCTGTTTACGAACACTCCTCATTTTCTTTGGTTTAAGCAGGAAAAAGGGCTTCCAATTGGAGGCTCTTTTTTTTGTATCTACATCGGAAAAATCCTATAATTTCACTAGCTTTGCCCCGCACAATCGTTTAGATGAACACACTCAAAATTTACATTCATGGAAAAAATTAAAGTGGATAATCCCGTAGTGGAATTGGATGGGGATGAAATGACCCGGATCATCTGGAAATTCATCAAAGATAAATTGATCCTTCCTTACCTTGACGTGGATATTAAATACTACGACCTTGGCATTGAACATCGGGATGAAACCAACGATCAAGTGACGATCGACGCGGCGAACGCCATTAAAGAATACGGTGTTGGTATTAAGTGTGCCACCATCACTCCGGACGAGGCTCGGGTTGAGGAGTTCGGGCTAAAGAAAATGTGGAAATCTCCAAACGGAACCATCCGGAATATTCTGGACGGAACCGTATTTCGTGAGCCCATTGTTTGCCAGAACGTACCTCGTTTAGTGACCAATTGGGACTCCCCGATCATCGTGGGTCGTCATGCTTTTGGCGATCAATACCGTGCGACTGACTTCGTGGTACAAGGCAAAGGAAAACTAACCATGAAGTTTGAAGGCGAAGATGGCACCGTACAAGAATTCGAAGTGTACAACTACGAAGGACAAGGCGGAGTGGCCATGGGAATGTACAACACGGATGAGTCGATCTACGGATTTGCTCGGGCTTGTATGAACATGGGACTTCAGAAAGGATGGCCGGTGTATCTGTCGACTAAGAATACCATTTTGAAAAAGTATGATGGCCGCTTCAAGGATATTTTCCAAGAAGTTTGGGAGAACGAATTCAAAGACAAAGGGGTACAATATGAGCACCGGTTGATTGATGACATGGTGGCTTCGGCCTTGAAATGGAACGGAAACTTCGTTTGGGCTTGTAAAAACTACGACGGAGATGTTCAGTCTGACACCGTAGCGCAAGGTTTTGGTTCACTCGGATTGATGACCTCTGTATTGATTACTCCGGATGGAAAAACATTAGAGTCGGAAGCCGCACACGGAACCGTGACTCGTCACTACCGGGAACATCAAAAAGGACGTCCTACTTCCACCAACCCCATTGCCTCCATTTTTGCTTGGACGCGCGGTTTAGCATTCCGTGGCCAACTCGATGGAAACCAAGCGTTGATCGATTTTTCAAACGCCTTGGAGGCGGTTTGTGTTGAAACCGTAGAAGCAGGACAGATGACCAAAGATTTGGCGGTGTGTATCCATGGCAATAAAGTGAACCATGGAGAGCATTACTTATACACCGAAGAATTCTTGGATGTTATTGACCAGAATTTGAAGGCTAAATTGGTGAAGTAATTCCCAACGCTTTTCAGTTTGTACCAAAAAGAGAGAGATGTTGGAAACAACGTCTCTCTCTTTTTTATAAACTTACCCGTTTTATAACAAACTCAACGAACCAACTCCAACGTTTAGTCTGCTCCAACTTTTTTTACGTGTTACTGTATAGGCTACTCTCCCAAATCTTACGCCCAAATTCCCTCTAGCGTTTCTTGGGTAGCTTTCTGTTCGGGACTAAATACGATTGATTATTGAAAAACCTTTATAGGGTGCGACTGGGGGAGCTAGAATAACCCATTGAATCATTCATTCACCAAACATTATGATTCCAAAACCAACAATCTTTTCTTCTTGATTCGTCAGACGTAATATCGCAGTACAAGAACGGTTTTCGTCACGCACTGATTTTCAGTGTACCTTACGACTTACCTTATTATTAAATGCACTCAAACTTATATATCCTAACGAAAAAAATGGAATTAGCCAAATCAATAAAAGAATTGCAACCGTTACAGTGAATGAATCGTGTCGTTTACTTAATATCCTAATCGTTGCATAAATATTGAATAAAAAACAGACAACAATTACTATTTTTAAGTAGTAAGAGGGTAGCAAAAAGCTCATACGCATTTATTTTTTAACATGGATACAACATAGAAATAAGGTATATACACACGAAATCCTCCCAAACACATCCTTGGTCTTGACCCGTTACAATTGTTCCAGGATGGGATTTTATAAACCCAGATGCTGCATGATTTGAATGTCCCTTAGCACCACTTCGCGTATAATCAATACCTATTGCAGCCATTTCACACATTTTCGATGTTTTAAGATTCCTATTTCTTAAATCAGTCAAATAGTCCTGTTTGGTTATTGCATTTAAGCTTTTGTAAGTTCCCGATTCTTAGTACTAGTTTTTCCGCTTTTAAATAGTATTTAGAACGGGGAGCTTACACACTTTGATGATAAATGCCATTCATCAAAAAAACGACCCCAAAATGTTATCGAGGTCGTTTGCTACAACTTAAACATCAATTAAAAATTGATATCTTATATCAGACGAACCTGATTTTAAACGATCTATCATGGACTCCTCTAAACAAGGAACTATAGGAACTACAAAAATCTAAAGTGGAAAAGAAATCGAGGGTTAAATTAAGTGCATCAGTTGCTTGCGCAGGACAGCCAAAGCCTAAGCAATTGTTTTCAGGATAGAATTCACTTGGTAGTTCTTTGAGTTAGCGAATTCAAATATACTACACCTTTTAGAATATTCTAAAAATTCACAAACAATATTATAAAAGGTATAAATTAATCTTTTTTATACCTAAAATACATTTGATCGACTCATCAGAGCTTTGGTAAGAAGAAGTTGGCATTTGGTAGGCCTAAAGAGGACTTTGGAGGGGAAGCTGGTATGAAGGGAATCACCCTTTGGTGGGATTTCAAACCTTAGAGACCAAAGGGTGATTTAACACTTAATTAGGAAGAAACGGCTGTACCGCTTGTTTCATTTGGGCAGCCGAAAGCACACCCGATTGACGGAATTTTACTTCGCCTTTTTGAAATACCATGAGGGTAGGCACGCCTGAGATTCGGTATTGGCGGGCCAAAGCAGGATTTTTATCCACATCAATTTTAACGACTTTCACTTGGTCACCCATTTGATTGGCGAATTGCTGTAACGCAGGTGCCATGGCTTTACATGGCCCACACCATTCCGCAAAAAAATCAATCATTACCGGGATTTCCGACGCAATTAGTTCTTCAAATTTACCAGTCATACTTTTTTCAATTTAATATTTACCTCTTTTTTCAGGTTCAAACTTAACCATAATTTGCAACCAAATCGAACGCGACAACCGGTAGAGAACCGGGGTTAACAGAAGCGTAAGCCCTACATACACACCGATGTATACGCGCCAATCGGCATCAGAAAAAAACAAAAAATACCCAACCACAGCCGTAACAAAAAGCGCAATATTGAGGGCATAGCTCACATACATGGCCCCAAAGAAAAAACCTGTTTCTCGTTCGTATTTCATTTCACAATGACTACACGCATCATGCATTTCAAACATTTTCCCGAATGAGTAGGGATTTTTGGAGACAAAAACGTGCCCTTGGTGGCATCTAGGACATTTTCCGGTGAACGCAGCAACTAGTTTACTCATGTTATAATTTCGTGATAGTAGGAAGTTGGGGCAAAGGTACATATCAACGAGAACACTATCTGTGACTTTTGTTATACAGAGCCATTTTTAATTCAAGTACTTTCAAAATCAAACCATTGAATCTTGCTCATTAAACATAAAAACGACCTTTTCCATTCCGCGTCTATCGTCTAAGGGCGCGCTGAAATTGAGCCAACCCAAAAACAAGAAACTCAACCTTTGGGACACCCAACCTTTTTTCGTAGTTTTCTTCTTTATTTATTCACGGACTACCGCATGAAAAAACTTTTCCTTCTTTTGGCATTAGGATCATTTCTTTGTCAAGCACAAATCAAGCCCGCCCCTCCCCGAGCTGAGGGCGATGGGCCTCATACTCGCCTGATCATTCGAGGCGTAACACTCATCAACAGCACCGGAGCTCCCCCGGTTGGACCAGTCGATATTGTGGTGGAGAAAAATATCATCAAATCGGTGCGCCAAGTGGGGTATCCGGGTGTTCCGATCGATCCCAAACGCCGGCCAGCGGCCCAACCCGGCGACAAAGAATTAGACTGTACGGGCATGTTTTTGATGCCTGGATTTGTGGACATGCACGGACACATCGGAGGGAGTTCACAAGGTACTCCGGCAGAATACGTCTTTAAATTGTGGCTAGCCCATGGTATCACCACCATTCGGGATCCATCGGCGGGTAATGGTCTGAACTGGACGCTCGACCAGAAGAAAAAGAGTGAAAAAAACGACATCACTGCACCCCGAATTTTGGCTTACACGGCCTTCGGAATGGGGAGCGATCAACCCATATCTACCCCGGAAGCTGCACGCGAGTGGGTTCGGAAGAATGCCCAAGCGGGGGCCGATGGTATCAAGTTTTTTGGCGCGGAGCCAGATGTCTTTCGGGCTGCCTTGGAAGAAAACAAGAAGCTAGGCCTACGGTCTGCATGCCACCATGCCCAATTGGAGGTTGCTCGTATGAACGTTTTGGCAACGGCTCAAGCCGGATTAACGACCATGGAGCACTGGTATGGGTTGCCCGAGGCCTTGTTTGACGACCGAACTCTCCAGAACTATCCAGCAGACTATAATTACAATAATGAGCAACATCGCTTTGAAGAGGCTGGAAAACTATGGAAACAGGCGGCAACACCGGGCTCAGAAAAGTGGTATCAAGTCATGGATGCTCTTTTGAAATTGGATTTTACCCTGGATCCGACCTTCAATATTTACGAAGCCAACCGCGAACTCATGCTAGCACGCCGGGCAGAATGGCATGAGGATTACACCTTACCCTCCTTGTGGCGATTTTATGGACCTAGCCGGATTTCGCACGGCTCTTACTGGCTTAATTGGGGGACTGAGCAGGAAATTCAGTGGAAGGAAAACTACCGGATCTGGATGCAGTTTGTCAATGAATATAAAAATCGCGGTGGACGTGTCACAACAGGATCTGACTCTGGATTTATCTACCAGCTCTACGGCTTTGCCTATATTCGAGAACTTGAACTATTGCGAGAGGCAGGTTTCCATCCTTTGGAGGTCGTGCGGTCTGCGACCATCAAAGGTGCTGAGGCTTTGGGAATGGCCGACAAAATTGGATCGGTCGAAGTCGGCAAATTGGCCGATTTTGTGATTGTCAAGGAGAATCCGCTGGCCAACTTTAAAACCTTGTATGGCACAGGTTCTATTCAGGTGAATGATGCGAATGAGGTCGTGCGGGTGGGGGGTGTCACCTACACCGTAAAAGATGGTGTGGTGTATGATGCTAAAAAGCTATTGGAGGACGTTCGAAACATTGTCACCAAAGCAAAAATCGAGGAAAACTACGAAATCACGCAGCCAGGTATGCCACAAAAAAGACCTACCAAAACTCAAGGGGCAGGAAAATAAATATCAGAATAAAAGAAAACCCCTCTTTTTCCATTGGGAAATTGAGGGGTTTCTATGGAATCAAATCTACTAACCAGTCCAACACTAGCTCACCTAAATCAAGGTGTAGTAGTAGGATATTCTTGTGTAAAAAAGGTGGGAAATGATTTTAGTCCTTCATAAAAGAAAAAAACCTCGCCGGCTACGCCTTGCCTCCGATTTTCTTGGATCATTTGCTTGAGTAATTCCGGTGTCGGGCTATAACTTCCTATTTTTAAGAGCATCCCGGGGGCTACCTTCGAGAGCTGGGATTTGGGAACGTGGGATTGGGTGATTTTTGTCAATTCTTGTTGATAGGCCGCCAAATTATATCGGTACACTTGTGGACAGATCAAATCCACCCATTCATTCTGAACCCAGGTGGGCCAATCTTGTAAATACTCGGTTTTGGCAAAGGGAAAAATACTCGGGGACATCGAAACAACCAATTTGGGATTGGTCTTTTTTACTTCTTTGTAAAGCCTTCCCATAAATTCTGTTAGCTTTCCTGCGCGCCAGTTTACCCAAGCTTCTTCTTTATCTGAGGTAGGCTTTAAGCCGGTTTCGGCAAAATATTGAGCCAAGACCTCGGGGTTGTATCCTCCTTCGGAGGGCATAGCGGGCAGCCGGTCATCGCCTTGAATGCCATCCAAATCTGGATATTTCTGAGCAACTTCTAAAACCAAGGATAACACAAAATTTTGGACCTCGGAGTTCAGGGCATTCATCCATTTGAAATTGTTTTTGGTGGTAGTCGCCCCGTTTCGATCCAACGAAGCCCAATGAGGCTTCAAACGCAAGATATGTTCTCCGAACCCACTATTTTCGGCAGCAAAACCATATTCAAACCAAGCAAAGACCTTGATATTTTTGGCATGGGCTGCATTGATCATTTCACGTAGGGGGTCGCGGCCCCGAAGGCCTTCTTCGATGGGTATTTGAAAGGAATCAGCCATGATTTGACTTGGATAGAGCGTCTTTCCTTTATTCCATACCACAACAAAAATATGATTGATTCCCTGTTGGTGGCATAGGTTGACAGCGTCCTGTATTCCTTTTGGAGAATACAACACCTGACTAGCCACATTGGTGATCCAGACACCTCGAACAGCGTTGGAGGGCTTGGGATCCTCTTTAACCGGATTTACGGCAGATGGACGAGCTTGGCAACTGCTTGCCAACAAAAGAATACACAATGCAAAGTATTTCATAATGAAAAAGAAAGGCTGCCAAGGAATCAAACCTTGACAACCCTTATAAAATTACCAACCTGGATTTTGCTTTAAATTGGGATTTTTATCCAACTCGCCTTGGGGTAGAGGCCAAAGGGCATGCTTCTCCCCATTTTTCCGAATTTCATTTCGGCTGCTGATGCGCTTCGAGATGCTAGAGGTGTACTCAGGAATATCGTTTAAATCTTGCACAGATCCTTTTGAACCGAAAGAGGGCAGGGCCGGTGGATCATTTGGATTAAGCGCAGCACCGACGATTTGTGTGTTCATCACTTGATTCACAATTCCCCAACGACGGATATCGAATAAACGTAGGCCCTCAATCGCGAATTCGACGGCTCGTTCCCGACGAACCAACTGACGTAGTTTTGCGGGATCGGTCTCCGTAGTGGCAGGTTGCCCAGCCCGTCGCCGAACGGCATTGATTGCGTCCAAAACAGAGGCATCGATTTGATTCAACTCAATTTTTGACTCGGCATACATCAATAAAATCTCGGCATAGCGCATGAGGAGGAATGGGGTTTTCAGTTCCCACACGTACTGGTCTGGATCATTGTATTTTCGCCACACATAACCCACTCCCCCGACGGCACCCGTCGCACCAAATTGCCAAACCCCGTTAGTTGAGCGAACGAAATCGGGGTTTCCGTTGATGACATCAAACCGAGAGGTATTCCAGTTCCAACGGAAAATTTGATCGGAGTGAATATTGAAAATAAAGCGTTGATTTGGATTTTGATAGGGTAACGCTGGGTTTTTGCTCATCCGTACCTCGATGGTGTCTCCTGGCATATACAAGGTCCAGCGCAGGCGTTTATCCCGGTTAGCACTTGGGTTTTTCGGGTCATAAAGTGGGGATTCATCGATTCGTTTCCCATCAATGCATTCAAATTTATCCACCATGGCTTGCGTCGGGAAATTATTGCTTTGCGCACCCAGCGTTTGGCGTGGTGTATAACCCACGACCATCCAGCTCGCGATGTTGGGGTTTTCTGTCGGATACATCATTTGAAACATCACCTCTCGTCCGGCATTGGCATTTTGTCCGGCCAGGGTAAAGAGGTTAGGAAAGCTCGGGTTGAGGCCATGGGCTCCGCTTTGCATGATTGTTTGAGTAGCTTGAGCAGCCGTCGCGTAATCTTTGATGAGCAAAGCCAATCGGGCTTTCAAGCCAAGGGCAAAGCCGCGGGTAACGCGACCTCGTTCAGAGGGATTATTGGACAACGCAGCAGCAGCTTCATCAAGGTCTTTGTATAAAGCTGAAACAATGGTCGCTACAGGTGTTCGGGTTTGTGTTTCAAACTCTTCCGGAAGTAGGGGTTGGGTATAAAAAACGACATCTCCGTACCAAACCATGAGGTTGAAATACGCCCAAGCACGGAGGGTTAACGCCTCCCCCTTCAGCCGGGCGAAGGTGGCAGGCGGAGTGGCTGCTTCACCGCGTTTCATCCCGACCAAGACGTCATTGGCACGAGAGACCACACGATAACCTTGGGCCCAAGCGTTTTCTGACCAGGCATTTCCCGGGATAAATGGACCGTTGTCTCCCATGGCAATGAGCGACTCCGGATCTGTTTTCCGTGAGATGATCAGGTCGGTTGTGGCTTCGATACGTTTCAAATCTGGAACGTTTCCAGCTCTCGACCAAAAGGCTGCACTGTAGATTCCGGTTAAACCCAACTGAATTTCGGCCTCATTCGATAAAAAGCTGGCGCTTGAGGGAGTATCCAACGGTTGGCGATCTAAAAATTCCTCACAACTCATGAGGGAAGAGGCGAAGATCATGGGAGCGATCCAACCTCGGGTTATATTCTTCCAGGTTTTCATAATCAATTAGAATTTTAGGTTCAAACCGAGGGTATAGGTTTTCATTAATGGGTAAAACTCCGCGTTGTTGTTGTTTTGCTCGGGATCAAATCCTTGCCAGAATTTGGTAAAAGTCAGTAAGTTTTGACCGCTCACAAATACACGTGCACTTTCCATTTTGGCTTTCCGCATCCAAGCTGTTGGGACTTTTACCCCCAGATTGACGTTTTTAAGTCGAAAATAGGCGGAGTTTCGTACCCAAAAAGAGGAGTTGGTACTATTTACACCGATGGTCGGAGTGAGTCGAGGGAAGGTCGCATTGGGATTTTCGGGAGTCCAATAATCCTTGTGCATGTCGAGAAGAGATGGGATAAAATCGGCTGCATGGAATGGCCAGGCTCCTGTACCCGAAATGTAATTCTCCTTTACACCTACGCCTTGTCCGAAAAGATTCAAATCGAAAGCACCATAGGCTAAGTTGACATTTAACGAGTATTCATAGCGAGGAAAATTATTTCCAATAAACGTCCGATCATCTGCATTCACGATACCATCTCCGTTGATGTCTTCGTATTTGATATCCCCTGGATTGGGGGTAAAGAACGTTCGGGGGGAAGCCGCAATATCTTCGCGAGACTGATAGAATCCGATGGCTTTGTAGCCAAAGTACGACCGCAGGGGAAAGCCTTCTGCCGACCGAAGCAAGCCCTCGTCAAGATAAGGAACCCCGGGCAGAGACAAAATTTTGTTCTGAACATCACCCAAAACACCGGTGATGTCGTACTTCAATTTTCCTGCTTTATTTCGGTAAGTAACCGACAGCTCCCATCCCCGATTTTCCATAGACCCTAGATTTAGAAAGGCGGGACTCAGGCCGACATAGGATGGAATGGGTTTACGTAAAAGGATATCGGAGATGGTTTTGACATAGTAATCGGCGGTAATACTAAAATTCCGGAGCACTTGTAAGTCGACCCCAACATTCCATTGTTTGGATCGTTCCCATCCAATACTTGGGTTCGCGGCTTCGGTCAAGGAAAATCCAGGGACGATCAGTGCATTGAAGTAATAATTTGTTCCGGAGGTGTAGTTTGCGGCAAACGGATAATTTTCTGGGAGAGCTTGATTGCCTAGAATCCCATAGGAGGCACGAATTTTTCCAAATTGTAGGAAGTCCAATCCTTTCATGAAGTTTTCATTCGAAAAAACCCACCCACCCGAGGCCGATGGGAAAAAGCCCCATTGAAGGTTTAAATCTTGAGAGAACCGAGAAGATCCTTCGTACCGGCCATTTAATTCAACTAGATATTTATCTCCGAATCCATAGGTCATACGTCCGAAACCAGCGGCAAGGGCGTTTTCGGAGGCTCCTCCGCTATTATCCCGATTGGCTCCCCCTAGGTTCATAAACGGTAGGTCCTCGTTCACAAAGTCGGTACGGGATGCTCCTAAACTACGGGTAACGTTTTCTTCAGACTGAAAACCCACCATGAATTTTGCATCGTGTTTATCTTTCAAAATACCGTAAGAGGCTTGTGCTAGGAAGGTATTTCGGTAATTGAATGAATAAGATTCACTCAGCGAATTGGTACCTGGGTAAAGACTTGAAAAATCATAGGTTTTACTAGGTACATTGGGAACATACACTTGGTAATTGCGTTGAAAACGCTTGGTATTGGGGGTCCATTGTTCCCGGGCAAAAGAGGCTTCAAGATCAAGCCCTTTGAGGGGCTGGTAATTGACTTGGGCTTTCCCTAAAATGCTTGGGAAAATTTGCTGCCATAGGCCGCTGTTTTCGGCTTGACCTAGGGGATTCCGACGGTTAGACTGTCCCGCATCCCCATACATTCCCTCTCCAAATTTGGCAGGTCCGGTGGCTGGTAATCCAATGGCTTGCCGAATGATAAATTCGGGCGAAGCACCAGCGGGTTCTACTCGAGTACTTTGATTAAAGAAAAATACACCCGAAAGTCGAAGTTTATCATTGACTTTGATGTCCGGATTCATCCGAATGTCGAGCCGATTGAAGCTGTTATTTGGCACCAAACCCTGCTGCGTCAGGTAGGTTACAGAGGTAAACAAGCTGGTTTTATCGTTTCCAGCATCGAGGGTAATGTTGTGATTTTGCATGATACCTGAATTGGTCAAGAGTAATTTGACCCAGTCGTTATCAAAAACCTCGATGTTATCCACAGGAGAATTACGGTATTTATCGATCAAAGCCAACGGAAAAACCGTTGCGTTGGGGTTCCCAGTTTGGTTCTGTTGGGCAATGTTGCTTAGCTCCATGTGCTCAATGGCCGACACCTTTTCGGGAATATTCGTCGCTTGTTGTTGGGTAACGAAACCATTGTAGGCCACTTTAACACCACCACCTGAAGCCCGGCGGGTCTTGACTAAAATAACACCATTGGCTCCTCGAGTACCATATATGGACGTAGAGGCTGCATCTTTCAGTACGGTGATACTTTCAATGGCATTGGGATCTAAGTTATCCATACTGGACACTACCCCATCGACCATGACCAAGGGGCCGGTACCTGAAAATATCGATCCGATACCTCGAATTCGGATATTGGCACCGTCGGCTCCGGGTTTTCCAGAGGATTGCCACACCGAAATTCCGGGTGCTAGACCTTGTAATAATTGACTCGTCGACGATACTTGTCGTTTGGTTAACTCCTCTTGTTTGAACTGAGAAACGGATCCTGTCAGATTGGCTTTTTTCTGAATCCCATAACCAACCACAACCACATCATCCAAGAGATTGGCACTTTCGGATAGAATGATGTTCACCTCGGATCGAGTCCCAACCGCCACCGTTTGGGTTTGATAGCTTATAAAAGAGAAAACGAGGGTTGCGGGGTCTGTCACCGACAACGAGAAATTGCCCTCTGTGTCGGAGACGGTTCCCTTACCTGAGCTTTTTTCAACCACCGAGACATTGGGCAAACCTTCTCCCGTTTTTTCATCGGTAATTCTTCCTTTCACCACCCGTTGGGCATGTGCCTGTAACACCAAGGCCACGGAGAGGAATAACAGCAGTACAAATTTTTGCTTCATTTTGGGTACGAATTGAGTTGAATACTTCGTTTTTGCAAATATTTGACAAACTTATATAAAGTTTTTAATAAAGTGTATTTGATTATTCGAATTTTTTCTGATTTTTGTCTAAAATTCGTTCCTCAAAAGTTCGTTTGACTTCTTATATTGGTCCAATCATGAAGATTTTCACCTCATTGGCACTTGGTTTCTTTTTCGTTTTGGCAGGATTTATTGGTTCGGCACAAGCGAAGGAAAAGCATCGTATTTTATTTATTCCGCTGGACGACCGGCCACCCTGTTTGCAGTTTCCTGAGAAAATGGGGATGATTGCGGGAATTGAGTTGGTTTCACCCCCCCGAACCTTATTGGGAAAGTTTTCTGAGGTTGGGAAGTCCGACCAAATCATCGCCTGGATGCTGCAGCAAGACATCACCCGTTTTGATGCCGCCATTGTCTCGTTGGATATGATTGCATTTGGAGGGCTGGTGGGCTCACGGGTACCTCAAGTAGACCTTGCGTTGGCTCAAAGAAGACTTCAGGTTTTACATGAGCTAAAGAAAAGAGCTCCTCAACTGCCCATATTTGCCTCAAGTGTGATGATGCGCTTGGCACCCACAGCCGATGGAAATCGGGAACATTACAGAGAAAAACTGGCCAAATGGGCCGAAATATCCGACGATCCTGCAGAAAAAGAGCGAAAACTAGTCTTGGAATCTGAGCTACCCGAGCCAGTGCGTCGGGGTTACTTGGAGGCACGAAACCGAAATCATCAAGTGAATCGTTGGGCGATCGATTGGCTCGAATCAGGTGTATTCACCTACCTTATCCTGTCACAAGACGATGCCAAACCAAAAGGAATGCATATTCGGGAGCGAGAAGCCTTGACTCAATTAGTTCGACAAAAAAATATTATGAATCGGGTGGCCATTCAACCGGGGGCCGATGAGGTTTCGATGTTGTTACTAGGTCGATTTTTATCCGATCAACTCGGATACCGGCCAAAAATTAAGGTGATTTTCTCGTCGGAGGCCATGTCCAACCAAATGATGCCCTATGAAGACCGCCCGTTGCACCAAACAGTTTCATTTCATATACGGGCCACCGGAGCTGAAGAAACCTCAGATCCGCAAGAAGCCGACTTGTTGTATTTTGTTTTTACTTCCCGTCATGAAAAAGGCAGGGCGGAAGCTTTTGCACAGGAAATCGAGTCGGCCCAGACTAAATGGAAGGCCGGTATCATTGTTGCCGATGTAGATCCCATTGGTGATGTACAAGGAGGGGATCCTGTTTTTACCGAAGCTCTTGGGAAACTGGGGTTGTTGTCGAAACTCTATGGGTATGCGTGTTGGAATACCGCTGGCAATACCATAGGAACGGCCTTACCTCATGGACTAACGTATGGGTATTCCGTTCAGAGCCAGCTAACTCATTCGATACAAAATCGGCATCAACTATGGTTTCTCCAAAATCGTTTATTGGATGATTTTGCCTATCATTCACTTGTGCGACCCACGGCCCTTGCCTACATTCGTCAACAAAATTGGTTTTCATTTAAGCTGACACCCGAGCAGGGCAAGGTCATGGCTCGTTTTTGTGAAGACCTCCTCATCCAAAAAGTACGAACCCAACCCGTTTGGCTGTTATCTCCTCTTCAGGATATTGTTCTTACCTTACCTTGGGATCGTACTTTTGAGGCAGAAATAGATTTTAAACTTCCCTGACAATCCAACGACGACATGATTTCCCTTGGTTTACTCTGTATTTTCATCCTTTTTGCTGGACTGATGTTCCTCCGGAAGATCCCTGCCCTACTTGCTTTACCCGCCATGGCCATTTCGATCGGGTGGCTGAGTCAGGTATCACCCATTTATTTACTGAACCACATCATTGCGGGTGGAGCAACAAAATTAGCTCCTGTGTATGTAGCCGTATTCATGGGGGCCATGATGGGTCGGGTCTTGCTTCAAACCGGCATAGCAGAGTCCATTATTAAGAAAGCGGCTGAATTTGGGGGCGAAAAACCCCTGTGGGTGTCGTTTGGCCTGTTGTTTGTCACGGCCTTGTTATTTACCACCTTGCAAGGCTTGGGAGCCATCATCACCGTTGGTAGCCTGGTTTTACCCGTGATGATGAGTTTGGGGGTACCCCGAAAAATGGCAGGTACACTGTTCTTATTGGCTTACGCCACTGGGTTTGTTTTCAATCCGATTCTATTTACTCTGTACCGGGAATTACTCCAACTACCCCCCGGTACTGCCTTGCCAAGTGAGGTTTCTCAATTTGCGACGATCTTGATAGGCCTCATGTCGGTCCTCGTGGTTGCGTACGGATTTTGGGCTGCCAAGCGCTCTGGGGAAATCTTGTACATGAAAGAGACTCCACCTCTCGCATCGGTAAAACAAGAAGTTCCGACCATTGCTTTGCTTACCCCCTTGGTTCCGTTAATCCTTTACTTTGGTTTTCATGCCGTTGGTTACTCAATTGATTTCATTGCCACTTTTTTGGTTGGATCGTTGTATGGTATCTTAACTACCCAATGGCGAAATATATCCTCTCTGTTAACCTCCTCTGCCATCAAAGGTTTGGAGGACGGTGCACCCGCCGCTCTTTTGATGATGGGAATCGGGATGTTGCTCAATGCCTTGCAGTTACCCCAAATTAAAACGGCCTTGGAGCCTCTCATTTTGGCGCTGCCTTGGGAACATTCTTGGTTTTATGTGGCGTTCTTTGGCTTACTTTCTCCATTGGCGCTTTATCGTGGCCCTCTGAATATCTTTGGCATTGGCATTGGACTTTTCTCCATATTATTTGGTGCTTCGGTTCTTCCTCCCCTGGCTTTGTTGGCCGCCGTGATGTGCATCGTACAGGTCCAAAATGTGGGAGATCCAACCAATACCCACAATGTCTGGATTGCCAACTTTGTAGGAGTTCGAGTAGAAGATTTCACTCGCAGTACACTCCTTCCGATGATGCTATTTTGTCTTTTTAGCCTTTGCCTGGCGGCTTATTTATTTTTTGTGCCATGAAAAAAAGCGTTCGAATTGGAATCGATGTGGGAGGTACGTTTACCGACGTAGTGATCATGGACCATCAGGAGCAAACCTTATTGGGTCAGCTGAAAGTACCTACCTCCCATCATGCCACCGAAGGGGTGGCTCGGGGAATCATTTCCGCGATTCAACAAGCATTGCACACGTGGGAAATCGAGCCCGACCAAGTCATTTTTATTGCCCACTCGACCACCCAGGCAACCAATGCCCTGCTGGAAGGCGATGTAGCCTCGGTAGGCGTTGTCGGTATTGGACATGGTAGCGGCCAATTTAAAAGTCGTTGGGATACGCGCATCCCAAGCATGGAACTTGCTCCAGGGAGGGTTTTCGCCCCGAAGCATCATTTTGTTTCGTCATCCAGCGACCCTACTCTATTATCCCAATTAAAACAATGGAGGCAGGAAGGTGTAGACGTGATTGTTTCCTCTGAGGCATTTGGCGTGGACCGCCCGGAGGAAGAAGAAAGAGTGAGTCGAATTGCCCGGGAAGAAGGATTTTATACGACTGAGGGACATGCCGTTTCCAGTTTGTATGGATTACGTACTCGGACCCGAACGGCGGTCATTAATGGAGCTATCTTACCAAAAATGATTCATACGGCCACCATGACGGAGCAATGCGTACTCCAAGCTGGCATTCAGGCACCTTTGATGATCATGCGATCGGATGGGGGCGTCATGAGTGTGAAAGAAGTACATCAACGGCCCATCATGACGATGTTATCTGGGCCCGCCGCCGGTATAGCGGGTGCATTGATGCATGAACGTATTTCTGATGGAATATTTATAGAAGTGGGTGGAACCAGCGCCGACATTTCGGTGATTCGGGATGGTCAACCTCAAACCAAACTAGCTCGAGTAGCGGGATACCGTACGTTTGTCCATACCCTCGATGTCCGGACACTGGCCATTGCTGGAGGTAGTATGGTTCGGGCTAAGGCGGGTGAAATTTTGGATGTAGGTACTCGTTCAGCTCACATTGCTGGGCTTCCCTATGCTTGCTTTCAACCGGAGGGAACTTTTCAAGGGGCCAGAGTCATTCAGATTCAACCCACACCCCAAGATCCCTCAGATTACATGGCCCTGGAGACTCCCAGCGGGGATCGATATGCCCTGACCCCTACCTGTGCGGCCAATGCTTTGGGCATCATTCCCGAGGACGCCTTCGCCAAAGGAAATCCACAGACCGCACTTGATGCCCTTCGGCCATTAGGGGAGCTGGTTGGACTAACTCCCGAGGAAACCGCCCAAAGAATTTTGGATATTTCATGCCAAAAAGTAGTGAAACAACTCCAAGAGCTGATTCAAGAGTATGGATTGGATCCTAAAACAGTTGAAATTATAGGTGGCGGCGGCGGGGCAGCCTCCTTGATTTTCCATACAGGTACACTTCTTCAAGTTCCTGCACGGCTGGCTCGAAACGCCGAAGTTATTTCGACCATTGGCGTGGCACTTGCGATGGTTCGCGACCAGATTGAACGGCATTTGGTGGACCCAACGCCCGAGGATATTCTTCAAATTCGCCAAGATGCAGCCGAAGCAGTCATTCAAATTGGAGCCGTTCCCGAGACAGTCGAAGTCCAAATCGAAATGGATACCCGGCGAAATATGGTGAAAGCAACTGCTTTTGGCACCACGGAATTAAAAAAAGAAGGGCCTGAGAAGTCGGTCGTGACCGAGGAGGAAAGTCGACTACTCGCCGCACGATCACTTCGTTTGCTTCCCGATCAGATTGAACTGGCCGCTCAAACCGATTATTGGCGTGTTTGGTCGGCCAAACCCATCCCCACTACCTGGTGGAGGCGATGGTTGACTCCCCAGACCCATTGGCGTGTGTTGGATCAGCATGGGGTCGTTCGATTGCAACGAAGCCAAAGTGTCGTCCAACAGACCACTCAATCGCACTGTATTCAGGATCTGGAAGGAATACTCGCTCAGTTTACCGGTTTTGGAGATGCTGGACGGCAACTCCCAGACATTCAAGTTTTATATCAAAAAAGAATTCTTCACTTATCAGGCTTGGCAGAGCTTGACCAAGTAGTTGCATTGGCCAAAACAGAGCTAGAACTACTGGACAGCCGTACGCCCATGATTATAATGGCAACCCCTAAATGAAAACCACGAATGTATTAATAGCAGGTGCCGGCGTTGGAGGCTGCGCCTGCGCTCTGGCGGCTTGCCGAGAAGGCCTTCAAGTCATCATGACTGAAGAAACTGACTGGATTGGTGGCCAGTGGACCAGTCAAGCCACCCCACCCGACGAACATGGGTGGATCGAAACGTTGGGTTGTACAGCACTGTATCGGGAGGTACGGAACCGAGTACGAAATGTATACCGGACCCAACGAAAATTAACCCAAGAGGCGTTGAAGCGTTCAGATTTAAATCCAGGAGATGGTTGGGTATCTCCCCTATGTGCCGAGCCAAAAGTTTTTCTTGAGGTTCTTCTCGATATGCTTGCCCCCTATCTCCAAAGTGGTCAATTAGAAATTTGGTATCAACACCGGGTGATTCGGGCAACCCAAAATGTGCAGCAAATCGAACACGTGGTCTGTTGGAGTGAAAAGGATTCGTTGGAGAAAGACGTAAAAGCCCAATTCTTTGTGGATGCTACCGAGCTTGGAGATTTATTACCGCTGACCGGCACTGACTTTGTCACGGGGGCCGAATCTCAAATGGAAACAGGTGAGCCCAGCGCCAAAAAACAAGCTGAACCTAGTAATGTACAGGCTTTTTCTGTCTGTTTTGCTATGGGGTATGATGAGCAAGGTGACCATACGATTCCAGAACCTCCTAATTATGGATTTTGGCGGTCATTCATTCCAAATCTCAGCCCAGCCTGGCCCGGTCCATTATTGGAATTAACCGGCCTTAGTCCCCGCACCCTTGAACCAGTACATTACCGCATAGCGCCTCACCAAGAGCCAAATCAAGCCTTTAGTGGGCTTTGGACCTACCGCCGGATTCTGCATCGCGACAACTTTGAGCCCGGCGTGTATCCATCCGACATCACGTTGGTAAACTATCCACAAATAGATTATCTTTTACATGATTTGACATCAAAGACGTACCAAGAGCGGCAAAAGATCATCGAAGATGCCAAAAATCAAAGTTTATCGTTTCTTTATTATTTACAAACCGAGAAGGGGTTGAAGGGCCTTTATTTATGTCCAGAGGTCATGGGAACGTCGGACGGCTTAGCCAAAAGTCCGTATATTCGGGAATCGAGACGTATCAAAGCGATGATAACCATCACCGAGCAGGATCTATCGGCTCAACACCGACCCACACAAAAGGCGCGCGAGTTTTCGGATAGCGTGGGAATTGGGTATTATCGGATCGACCTACATCCAAGCACCGGAGGCGATAACTATTTGGATGTAGAAAGTTTGCCTTTTCAAATTCCATTGGGAGCCTTAATTCCTCAAAAAACAGAAAACCTACTTCCTGCTTGCAAGAACATCGGAACCACCCATATTACCAATGGATGTTATCGCTTGCATCCGATTGAATGGAATATTGGGGAGGTCGTGGGGTACTTGATTCGGTTTTGTCTGGATCACCAGTCAACTCCACAGGAGGTCTATCAGGAGTCTAAACATATTCGCGCTTTTCAAGATCGTTTGGTAGCTCGGGGTATCGAGTTAGCCTGGCCGAATGATTTGAACCTCGCCGATGGAGATCCACACCGCCATGCCCAATAAACTTCCATCGCCCCAGACCGTTGTGCGTGAGTTGGCTGAAGCCGAGAAAAGTCTAGATCCCTTTTATTTAGCTCAGCGATGGGGGGTTGCTGTGGTTCTGGAATCTTGGCACCCGGCCACCTGGGGAGAATACGACCGACGGAACGTACAAATTTACTTAAACAAACAAGCGCCCGTTTCCCTTCAGAAAATCTTGGCGCATGAATTAGGGCATTTTTGGATTCATCAACAGGGTTTTCAACTGAGTCGGAAGGAAGAAGAAACTTGGGTGGAGGCTTTTGCTGATGAGTTGGATCAGTCGAAAACACTTTGCATCACCAAGGCATAGGCTCCAAGCATGGTGGTTTTATCTCCCAAATTTGAAACCCGAATTTCGACATCGTCGACGAGTTGAGGAAGTCCATATAAGCTCAATCCTTTAGCAACCGGATATCGAAGCCAGTCACCGATGGAGGCAAATCGACCACCTAGGATAATCAACCCGGGGTTCAAGGTCTGTACCAACATCGACAAGGCTTGGCCCAACGATTCGCCCATATCGGAAAGTACGGATCGGACATGAGGATCCCCGGATTGCAGGAGCGTGAGAATATCGGCATACCGAAGTTTCGGTTGCTCGGGAAATGCCTGCTGATACCAAGATTCCAAAGCATATCCGGAAACAACGGTTTCCAGGCATCCTTTTTTTCCGCACACACAGAGACGGTCATTGTCCTCAAAATGGATGTGTCCAAATTCACCCGCAAATCCGGACTCACCATCGTGGAGTTGTCCATTGGAAATTAAGCCAATGCCCAATCCTTGACTGATGTTGAGGTATATGACATGTCGTTTTTCCTGAGCCAATCCAAAATTCTGCTCTCCTAGGGTCATCAAACGAGTATCGTTATCCACAAAAACCGGAAAACCCCAATGATCTTGCAAAACTTTGGCGATAGGTGTTGGGCCTTGAAGAAAACTATGGCTGATTCCTTTTTTACCATTCACACGTCCCGTGATACCCAAACCGACACCCAAAATTTTATCTCTTGAAATCTCTTTTTTCTGGATTAACTCAGGGACAATCCGTAAGATAAATTGGATACTTTCCTCTTTCTGATTTAGGTCAAAGTTATCGGTTTCATACTCGTAGATCAGCTCATGATTCAGGTTTACAATGCTGAAACGAAAGGAGTGGATCAATAATTCGATACCCACAATATACCCTAAGGAAGAATGCAGGCTAAATACGGCGGGAGGTCGCCCCCCGCTAGATTCGCGCTTACCTGACTCAACCAAAATTCCTTGCTCCACCAGCTCGTTGATTAGCTTGGTGGTGGTGGGAAGGCTCAAACCTGAAAAATCTTTGATTTCGGGAATGGTCTTCCCCCCTTCCTGCAAAATCCATTGAATGATCTTTTTGGTATGCTGGGTTTGGCTGTTCCGCCCTTGAGCGGCCGACAATGACTCGATGTATGCTCGCATCCTGATCTCGAAGCTCAGAAATATTTCCTGAAAACTTTTATAAAATTTTTAATAAAGATACCGGTAATTTTGTAAAATGTAGTAGATTTGTCAAGGAAAAACTTGGATCTACTTAAGTTTTGTACAAATTACAAAAAACTAACAAGCAACGACCGTGAAAAATTTCAAATCGTATGGTCAACTGTATCAAAATGAGCTTTTTGAGCGGGTGATTCCCTTTTGGTTACAACATTCGGTTGATCCTCAGGGCGGATATTTCACGTGCTTGGAACGGGATGGGCGCGTTTTTGACACCGACAAATTCATTTGGCTACAAGGCCGTGCCGTTTGGATGTTTTCAACCCTGTATCGCTTAGTCAAACCTGATTCCCAATGGTTAGATTATGCACTGCATGGAGCTGACTTTCTGGAAAAACACGGTCGTGCAGAAGATAATACCTGGTATTTTTCGCTGGATCGGGCTGGAAACCCTTTGGTGCAACCGTATAATATTTTCTCGGATTGTTTTGCCACCCAAGCTTTTGGCTCTTTATACCAAGCCACTGGGGTGGATCGGTACGCCGACATCGCGCGGCAGACGTTTCAATCGATCTTGGATCGACGTGACAATCCCAAGCGCCATTGGAACAAAACGATTGGGGCCACCCGGCCATTAAAGAATTTTGCCTTGCCCATGATATTGTGTAACCTCTCGCTCGAAATCGAGCCCTTGCTCGATCAGACGACGGTTGACACGCTGATCAAGACCTGTATTGACGAAGTAATGAACCAATTCTACCATGCAGAGACAGGATTGATATTGGAGAATGTGGGTCCGACCGGGGAGTTTGTTTCCAGCTTTGAAGGCCGGCTGTTGAATCCCGGACATGCCATCGAGGCCATGTGGTTCATCATGGACTTGGGTGTTCGACGACAAGATACCGCACTCATTGAGCTTGCAAAAGACCGTACCCTGCACATGCTCGAACATGCCTGGGACCCCATTCATGGCGGATTATTTTACTTCATGGATCTACATCAAAAGCCCGTTCAACAGCTTGAATGGGACCAAAAACTCTGGTGGGTACACATCGAAACCTTGATCGCTTTACTGAAAGGCTACCAACATACCCAAGATGAACGTTGTTGGACGTGGTTCGAAAAACTACATGAATATACGTGGTCTCGGTTTCCTGACCCTACCTACGGCGAATGGTTTGGCTACTTGAATCGCCAAGGGGAACCTCTCCTCCCCATCAAAGGTGGCAAATGGAAAGGCTGCTACCACATTCCTCGAGGCCTATACCAATGTGCCAAAATGCTTCATGAAATGGCCCAATCTAGCCAACCTGTCGCCTCCATTTAATTTCCACCCCGTACTCTCCATCCCGCCGATTTCCCATCGTCGGGATTTTTTTTAAAAAATAAAATGAACAGTGTTTTGTAAAATAAACACTGTTCATTTTATTTGTATCGTTAATTGAATACAATGGGAGTAACGGAGAGAAAAGAACGAGAGAAAGAAGAGATGCGGAGCCGAATACTGGAGGCGGCCCGAACCTTGTTCATTGAACAAGGATTTGATAAAACCAGCATTCGCAATATTGCCGAGGCGATTGAATACAGCCCGGGAACTATTTATTTATATTTTAAGGATAAGAACGAGCTGTTGCATGCTTTGCACACCCAAGCTTTTGAGGGTTTTTCGGCAGCATTAGCCAAAGCTTTAGAGGCTCCAACGGCACCTTTGCAATTGAAAGAAATGGGGCATCAGTATGTCCAATATGCAATTCAAAATCCTGAAATGTATGAATTGATTTTCACGATGCGAGGACCTCTGGAAGTGGTCATGTGCCGAGAAGAGGCTTGGGTAGAGGGAAAGACCTCGTTTGATTTTTTAAGACAGGTGGTTCGAGGATGTCAAGAGGCCGGTATGCTCCGGCAACATGATGTCGAGTCGGCTTCTATGATGATTTGGAGTTTTGTCCATGGTCTGGTCATGCTTCATAATCGGCAACGTCTATCATTTTTTGAAGAAACACCCGAGGAAACGCTACAACGCATGCACCTCGCGCTGGATACTTTTTACCAACAAATGACGATTTCTGTATGAATTTCTCATCCAACACCCGAAAAATGGCCGGCGTCATCCTCTTGACCGTCCCGACCATTGCCTATGGAGGCACTTTTCTACTATCCGTCCTTTCCGGTCAGGCAGACCTTCCCTTAACAGACTTCCAGAAAGGTATGTTTCGCGCCGGCCATGCCCACGCGGGCGTTCTGGTCTTGCTCGCGCTGATCGTCCAACCATTCTTGGATGGACTTGTGACCAAAGGAGAATGGCTATTGCGCGGGGGAATCCCCTTGGCCTCGATCTTAATCAGTGGCGGATTTTTTGCCGCTGCCATCGGCGAAAACCGAACTTCTCCCAATGAGTGGATTGCTCTGTTATGGTTAGGTGTCGCTGTTTTGGTTCTTTCTTTGGTGATCACAGGTATCCAATTACTTCGAAAATCATGAACAAACGAATTACCGCCGAAATGGACGGCCCCTTTGTCGTTTTCCTGATCGGCATGCGCATCAACCATTGGTGGCGTTTAGATGCCATCCTGCCCGTCGTGATCGCTATGGGAAAAATGCTCACCGAGCTCCACCGAAATAAAAACAGTGGTTTTCTTTCCTACGAATCCTGGTTTGGGCGTACCACACTGATGGTCCAATACTGGAATTCCCCAGAACAACTTCAGACGTATGCTCATGACCGTTCGGGTGCTCATTTTCCGGCTTGGATGGCCTATTACAAAACGTTGCAGAAAGCCGGTCCTGCGGTGGGTATTTGGCACGAAACGTATGTCATAGAGCCCGGAAAATACGAAACAATCTATGGCCAAATGCCCCTTTTCGGTTTAGCTAAAGCTGGCCGAGTACGCCAAAGTCCAGACCACGAAATGGCCTCTAATCGAATGAAATCCACTACCTTATGAGATACTACCTACTCTTTCTATCCCTCTTGGTTTACATACCTGCTTCCTCTCAAATTTTGAAGCAGTACATTGCCGAGGGATTATCACGCAATGCCTCCTTGCAAACGCAAGACTTGGCAATTGAAAAAGCCTGGCAACAGGTGGGCATCGCCGAAAGTCAACAAAGTCTGAAAGTAAGCTTTGCCCCAAACTATACGTTAGCCGCTGGTGGACGCCGTCTATCGTTTCCAGTGGGTGACTTACTCAATCCTGTGTACTCTACGCTAAATGCCCTCACCAACTCACAGAATTTCCCTACCATCGAGAACGTGAATGAGCAATTGGCCCCCAACAATTTTCACGAAACCAAATTCTCCTTTCAATATCCGTTGTACTCTGCGGCAGCCCGCGGACAGGTTCAAATTCAACGGGAACTTTGGAAATTGGAGAAACAAAAAAAGGAGGTTGCTCTCCAAAACTTACGATTTTCCATCGAGGATGCCTACCTGCAGTACCTCCAAGTCAAACAAGTACAAAAACTGGTGGACTCCTCCCTGCAATGGGTGGCTGGGTATGTTCAGTTTAACGAACAACTGGTAAAAAATCAGGTCGCGCTGCCAGAAGTGGTGCTCTCGGCACGCTTGGAACAAGAGAAACTTCGCCAGCAACAGGCCGAATGGGACCGACAAGAAAAAACTGCCCGGGCCTATTTTAATTACCTTCTATACAAGCCCTTGGACTCGCCCATTTTACTGGACGAATCGGTCCTACAAACCCCAGAAGCCAAACGGACACTCCTCGACTGGCAACAATTCGCTCGCGAACACCGCGCGGAACTGGCCTTGTCTCAGGCAGGAATCCAAGTCCAACAGGCCATCACCCGAACAACCGATGCCGACCGCCGCATTCCCACCGCATTTATTGGCGGAACCGCCGGTTTTCAGGGATTTGGATATACATTTCAAAATCAGGCATTCGCGATTGTTCAAGTAGGTCTCCAATGGGATTTATGGCACGGTGGTGAAAAAAGAAAAAAGGTCGCTCAAGCTAAAGTCCAAGAAAAAATAGCGGATCAACAATGGATTGAGGCACAGCAAGGTATTTCACTCCAGATCACCCAAGCCTTTTATGCATGGCAAGCCTCCAAACAGGCCCAAAAAACAGCTCAGCAAGGTGCCGAACTGGCCCAAGAAATCCTTCGCCGAACGGACGCCCGGTACCAGCTTCGCCAAGCGCTCCCCATTGAATGGCAAAAAGCCCAAACCGATTGGTATTCGGCCCAACTACAGAACATTATTCAAGAAATTCAAACCGCTCGCTTATATCTTCAAGTGCGACAGATGGCGGGATTCACCGACTAATTTCATTCCCTATGAAAAATACCTATCCGCTCTTGCTACTCCTGCTTTTAAGCTGTGGAAAAGAGCCCAAATCCACGACATCAGGCCCCACTCTTTCCGATCGCCCGGCGGTCACGTTAATCACTCCCCAAGTGCGGAGTTTAAGTTACGAAATGAAAGCCACCGGACTGGTTGCCCATAAGCAAGACATTCGACTCGCTTTTAAAACACCTGGATTGGTAAAAAAAATATACGTTCAAGAAGGACAGTGGGTAAAACAAGGCCAATTGTTGGCAGAATTGGATCTTTCGGAGATTCAGTCTCAAACCGAACAAGCTCGTCTTGCTGTCGAAAAAGCCACCCGAGACTACGAACGAGCGAAACGACTTGTCAACGACCAAGCCGCTCTTCCGCAAGCGATGGAGGATGCTCTAACTGGCCTGGAAGCTGCCAAACAACAGCAAAAAACAGCCCAGTTTAATCTAAAATTATCCAAAATCTATGCCCCTACCTCCGGGAGAATCTTGCGAAAACTAGCCGAATCAGGCGAACTCATTGGGGCCTTTCAACCTGTCTTATTGATGGGATCTGGTGCCACGGCCCAGGTGGTTCTGGTAGGCGTATCGGCCCGCGACTTGGTTCAAATTTCCATGGGCCAGTCCGTTCAACTCAGACTTGAGGCCTATCCGGAGCAAACATTCTTCGGGAAAGTAACTCAAAAAGCCGTGGCTCCGTCTCCAGGGACAGGACAGTATGAGGTGGAAATCACCTTGCAATCCACCAAAATCCCTTTACAATCCGGGTTCATTGCACAAGCACTTTTCTCCACCTCTACATCCCCTTCTTCGCTGGCCATTCCCATCGAAGCCTTCATTGAAGGAGATGGACAGAACGGATTTGTGTTTTTATACGATGCCAGTCAACAACGAGTCAGGAAAACGCCTGTGAAAGTAGGAAAAACCATGGACCGCTGGATCCAAGTACTGGAGGGCATCCAGCCCGGAGACTCCCTCGTGAGTGCTGGCGCCAATTTTTTAACGGACCAAGAACTAGTTAAATCCGTCCGACTATGAAACTAGCTGAATTTTCGGTGAAGAATTACCCCTTCACCTTGATCTTATTCGCCTTTATCGCCTTGTTAGGGGTTTCGTCCTTATTGTCGATGCCAAAGTCTGAGGACCCAACCTTGAAAGCGACCTTCTACACGGTGGTGGTGGTCTATCCCGGTACCAGTACCGAGGACATGGAGAATTTAATCCTCGATCCTTTAGAGGAACAATTAAATAGTTTAGCCGACATCAAACGAATGATTTCCACCGCCGATGATGGTGTCGCTACAGTGCGGGTGGAGTTCAACCATGATATCGATGAAGACGAAAAATACGGAGAGGTTCTGCGCGAGGTGAATGCCCTACAGGGAGATCTACCGACCGACATTTATTCCCTCGACGTTTTACAGTTTACCACCGAGGGGGTCAACATCGTGCAAGTGGCCTTGTTATCCGATACCGCGCCGTATGCTCAGCTTGAAAAAGAGGCGGATCGACTGCAAGAAGACTTGGCGAAGATCAAAACCTTGAAGAAAGTGGAAACCTGGGCGTATCCACGTCGGGAGGTACAAGTCAAATTGGATCTCAACCAATTGGCACAACGCAAAATTCCTTTGAATCAAGTATTGGGAGCCATTCAATCTGAAAATGCCAATATTCCCGCCGGATCTGTCGATATTGGTCCACGTAAGTTGAACGTAAAAACCTCAGGGTCCATCGAAGATTTGGAGGAATTACGACAAATCATCGTTCAGTCCAATGGCCAACAAGTGGTGCGGTTGTCGGACATCGCTACCGTCGAACTAGGTGAAGAAAAAGCCACCTATATGGGGCGTTTAAATGGACGCCGCGGGGTTTTCGTGACGGCCACTCAAAAGAAAAATACCAATATTTTTGAGGTCGATGAAGCCATTCAAGAAAAATTAGGTGCCTTTGAGTCAACCCTTCCCCAAGACATTAAGCTGGTGAAAAGTTTTGATCAAGCGCAAAGTGTCTCCAAGCGACTATTGGGCTTGGCTCGCGATTTTGCCATTGCCATCGTTTTGGTGTTGATTACCCTTTTGCCTTTAGGTATTCGACCGGCGGTGATTGTCATGATCTCCATACCCTTGTCGCTCGCGATCGGCCTGGCAGGTTTGGATTTATTGGGATTTGGTATCAATCAACTTTCAGTCGTCGGGTTGGTGATTTCCTTGGGTCTGTTAGTCGATGATGCCATCGTGGTCGTCGAAAACATCGCTCGGTTCATTCGGTTGGGGTATACCCGAAAAGAGGCCGCCATTCAAGCTACCTCACAAATTAGCCAGGCCGTGGTGGGCTGTACAGCCACCTTGATTTTCGCCTTTTTACCCCTCACGTTTCTTCCGGAGTCGGCCGGAGATTTCATACGCAGTTTGCCCATGGCCGTGATCACCACCGTCTTGGCTTCCTTATTCATTTCCCTGACCATTGTTCCTTTTTTGGCGAGCTGGTTGATGCCCAAAGAGGAAAAAGAGGAAGGAAACATCTTTCTTCAAGTTTTAAACAAAGGCATTGAGGGATCGTACCGAAAAGTGCTGCAAGCCTCCTTGCAACGCCCCATCCTCACACTCATGATAGCGGTAGCCTTGTTTGGTGGCAGTTTGGCGCTGATTCCCGTGATTGGCACCTCTGTTTTTCCCAAGTCGGAAAAACCTCAGTTTTTGATCAACGTCGAAACACCCCTAGGCACCACGTTACCCCAGACAGATCAGGCGGTTCGTTGGATTGAGCAGCAGATCTTGGGGAATCCACGGGTAAAATACGTGACCACCAACATTGGAAAAGGGAACCCACGTATATACTACAACGTAATTCCACCGGGAGGAAGTCAGTCGAACTATGCGCAGTTGTTCATTCAGCTCCAGGAGGACGTGGAGGTACCCGAGCGCACCCAGCTGATCAATCAGTGGAGACAGAAATTTAGTCAATACCCTGGAGCAAAGATTAAAGTCATCGAGTTTGAGCAAGGCCCTCCCGTGGAGGCTCCGTTGGCCACCCGCATTTACGGGGAAAACCTGGATAGCCTCCGCATTTTGGCTGGCAAGGTGGCCGAAACGTACCAAAAAACAGCCGGAACCTTGTATGTAAACAATCCGTCGGCTCAGCAGGGCACCGATATCCAGATCCGAATCTTGCGCGACAAAGCCGGGCTGTTGGGTATACCGAGTGCGGAAATCGACCGCATGATTCGCTTAGGTTTCTCGGGAGTGCCGTTGGGAACTTGGAAAGAGCCAGGCACCTTGCCAGATCCGATCATCAAGGTGAAGGCCCATCGCGATGACCTCGATGTATTGGATGAACTCTATGTGTCGACCCCAACCGGGGCGCAGATTCCGGTTCGGCAGTTGGTCGAGATCTCGTGGGTTACGTCACCGAATCGTATCAACCATTATGATTTGGAGCGGTACACTACGGTGAGTGCCTTTGTGGAAGATGGGTATTTAACTCCGCAGGTCAATGCCGACTTTCAACAAAAACTTCAGGCCTTAAAACTCCCCAAGGGGTATCGTTTTGAGGCCGCGGGCGAGCAGGAGCGGCAGAAAGAAACATTTGGTGGGCTAGGGACCATCATCTTGGTGGCATTTTTTGGGATTTTGGCGGTATTGATCCTGGAATTTAAGACATTCAAGAGCTCACTCATTGTGTTGTCTGTGATTCCGTTGGGCATGATTGGGGCGGTCGGTGTTTTATTTTTAACCGGGCAATCTCTCTCGTTTACAGCGATCATAGGGCTTATAGCCTTGGCCGGGATCGAGGTGAAGAATTCCATCTTGCTCGTGGACTACACCAACCATTTACGCCGCGAGGAAGGCATGGGCATTGATCAGGCGATCGAAAAGGCGGGGGAAACACGTTTCATCCCGATCGTATTAACTACCCTGACCGCGATTGGCGGACTCATTCCGTTGGTCCTGGAGCATTCGCCCTTGTATTCACCTTTGGCTTGGGTCATCATCGGGGGACTGATCTCCTCCCTCATCCTCACGCGGATTGTCACACCTGTGATGTACAAATTGTTACCACCCAGGATTGACTGATCCAACATAACCTGCGTGAGCCACCCCTGCTACATGGTGGGGGTGGTACCACTGCACTTGGTGAATCGAAAAAGAATATGCTAGGCTTTGTTTAACACCTGGGGTATGGCGTTGTTCTGGTTTTAGGTGGGTTTATAGGTCTTGAGTGCTAGAAGTAGCTTTTCTATTGGAAGTAAATGTCAATACCATCGTATTTTGCGATTAAATCAGGCAAGGTCATTGTTTCAATTTCTAATTCTTTACAGATTGCAGGTATCTTTTTGAAAAGTTTATTGTCATTACTGCGTTCTGTTTCTTCTGTAACTAACACCACTTGTTCGCCCTCATTTTTTAGATCTAAAGCCAAAATCACCTGTTTCATATCTGCACTTTCGATGAAAGAATTCTTTTGGTTTTCAAATTCAATATCAGTCAGTTTTCTTTTTATTGGTGTGTTAACAAACACACTATTCAATTGATGAAAAAACTGTTTGGTGTTTGGAACAAGTAGACTGTTTGTTTTATATGGCACTTTAGCAGCTTTCAAAAAAGTTTTTTCTCTTAAATAGGGTAATTTGACAAGAACGAGTCCTTTGGAATTGTATGTGCATTCTTCTATAACCTTATCAATAATGATAATTTCCCCGTTCTCTATTTTTGATTTGATAAATTGAAATAGAACTCCTTTTTTGTCAAATGGCAAGTAGTAACGAACCAACGACAAGAGCGAATTCGTGTCGATTACTACTTTCATTGCAAATACTTCTCTAGTTTATCGGGTGAGATATTCAGAGTCTTACAAACATCATATTCATTAATTACACCCTCATAAAAAGCTGTCTGAATGGTTGATATGAGCAATGGCGAATTAATAGGTTTGGGTGTTGAACCCCCTTTTTGAATACCTTGTAATTTGTCAAGCTCTCTTTGTTTCCTTTCTTCTTCTTGACGTAATCTGTATTGTTCGTCAAAGTCTGCTTTTAAAGTGTTATAGTTGTTTTGAGATAATTTTTTCTGAAATAACAGTTTTGTGAAAAGTGCTATTTGACTTAAATGTGTATGCTTTGAAATGTTTTCAATCAGTTCAAAGTGAAAGTCATTTGTTCCGTCAGCCTTGTCAATTTGTTCAAATACCTTATGGTACTCACCAGACAAAAAATAGTATGCAAAGTCATTGCACCATCTTTCAATCGCTGAAAGTTTATTGTTTGCGAAGTTTGAAATATCAAGTTCTTCAATTTCTTCTTCGTTAAGTAAATAATGTCCTAATTCGTGAATAAGAGTAAAAATCTCTCTTCTGAAAGACGATTGTTGTCGTTTTAGAACAATTACGTTTGGAGCAAGAAAAAAGCCATCAATATTTGCTTTCTCTTTCTTATTCCAAGTTTCTACAAACTCGAAAACCAAAATGTTTTTTTCGGCAAGTTTTGAAATCAATGCTCGTAAAAACTCTTTGGGTATCGGGTTAAAGTCAGGATATATTTCTTTTCTGATTTTAATTGCTACTACTTTGGGGTCGTCTTGAACAGAAAAGACCGGCAAGGATCTGTCAATATTAATTTCAGCCAATTTTGAAATAGCTGAAAGGGATATTTTAAATTCTTCAAATTGATTTACAATCTTCTTTGCACCAATATTTAGCTCTGTCCCAAACTTGTTTTTTCTAAAGAAAATACTGGCATCTTTAGAAACTTCTGGATATTTTGGGTCTAAATAGTAGTGAAGTCCTTTGTTAAAAACCTTGTCTATTCGTTTTAAGTGACTAACATTTATCTCATTAGAAAAAATATCGTCCTTGGTCAATGGTTTTTTAAGTCCCTCGCTTACATAGAATAACAAGTCTTCTACTGTCATTTTATACAATGTCAGCAGGTATTTAAGTCTTGCTATGTTTTGTTCTACTTTCAAGAAGTCCTTATTTGTTTGTTCGGCAAATTTACAATTTTTAACCATTCATTGATCGGTATGAGCATCTTTCTAAACATGCGAACAACGGTTTGCAGTTACACGAAGGTGGAGATTTCGAAGCGGTTCTCTCTCATTAAGCAAAGATTTTGATAGAAGCACGAAGATTCATTTGAGTACTGAACCTGCTTTTTTTGCTAAACACCTTTTATAGCCAGTGCTTCCTTCTCGTCTGTTAGTTTTCATTGTATCCAAACTGTCTGCTTTGTAAAACTTCTTTCCACCAACTTTCTCTATCAATTATGATTTGGTCGTCAGTTGTTGATTTGTAAATGTCGAGGATTGCGTATTTGAAATTTTGTTTTATATGGTCAAACGATAGTTTTTTAAGTCCTACGTTTCCACCGTGTCCAGTTGCGACATATGCTCTCCAACGTCCTAAAATCATATTTTCTCCATAAGCTGAACCGACATACATTTTCCCATTTGAATTGTCAGTCAGTAGATAAACGCCTTTTTGATTTTGTAATGCCGTTTTCCAGTTGTCTTTTTCTAAAACTCGTTTCATCTCGTCCCAAGAGATATTTACATTTTCATAACCAGGGAATAAGTCGTTGTTAAAAGTGTCAGGTAAAATTTGAGAAACGTAACAGTCATCAATTACTGATTCTGCGTTGCGAATCATTGTCTGGGCCTTGTTCTTAAATTTTATAATTAATCTTCCAACATATTTTTCATATTCTGGGAGGTCTTTATATTCGTAACCAACATCATTGAGTACATTTAAGTCTTTAGTCACTTGTCCAACATGAAAAAGTAACCACAAGTCCTCTTTGGGTTTAATTTTAACGAGTCCAACAGTTATTTGCCCTTCTTTGAATGATTTGTTTTTATTGTAATTCCAGTATTGTCCGGCAAGCATAATTGAAATGTCGCCATTTTTAAAAAGTTCTATTGGATTCCAATTTTGAAATAACATTAAATTGAAACGAATTTTCACGTTTGTAAGATTGTCTAGTCGTAATATGTCGTTTAGTTTTATGCTTTCCATTTTCTATTATTCTTTTACTTCAGGTGTCATCCAACCATTGGCTATAAAGATTGTATATACACCATCCAAAAAACCTAGTTGGATAAAGCCTTGAAAAAAACAAAAAAGATTTAGAGAACCGCAAACGGCTGATCTAACGAAAAATCCACCGTCAAATTTAGGCCTCCAATACCAAAGATTTGAATTGAAAGCCCATAACCCCTGAAGCTTGGTTTAATTCAAGGGGTGCCTCGATGTTCTACTTCGCTACATTCGTTTAAGACTTGTGTATTAGCCGAAGTTTTATTTTTGTTTAAATCTGCTGTCAAATTCTAATCTCTGGATTGATATTACTTTTATTTTTTTTGAGTCGGGATGATTTGGATTTATTAGATAATTATATTCAGGAGGAACAATTGCACTAGGAACTTTTAACACGGCAGCATTTTTTTGAGAAACAAAATCATCTCCAATGAATTGTGTTTCAAGTATTGGAGGTTTAGAATCCCAATTTTCTGGTAGTTGCTCAATAGGCAACACTACTATTTCTATTTCGTCTGGGATTTCTATTTCAACATAAAATCGATCCTTAGGTAAATCTTCTAAAAAATCAAGATGTACAGAAACTTCCAGCGTTGCAAGTGCACGAGATTCAGCTGTGTAAACAAGATACGTGTTTAAACTATTCCATCTATACCCTTCGGTTAAAGCAGCTCCGACTCCTTGTAATGTTGTGTCTAAATATTTTTCTCTTTCAATTCTATATACTTTCATTAAGCGAGATTTCCGTATTCGATTCTGTTTAGACAATTTTTGACTTCTTGTATTCCAGTGACAGAATCTAGTAAGCTTTCTGGAGAATTGCCTCCTAAAGAGATATTTTGTTTTTTCATCCAACGTTGGAATTTTTCCTCTTCATTGTTAAAAACTTCTATCCCAAATTCCACTAATTCAATAAGAAGTAAAATAATTTCACTGTCTCTACCATTGAGTAATGATTTTTCTCTTCTTTTTTTGTTGTAGGTTGTCTGAGGCAGCCCAAAAATATGCAAAAACTCTTTTACAGGGACATTGATTCTCTTACTTATTACCTCAATGGAAGCATAGGGAATTCCGGCTCTTATTATTCCAATTCTATCAAGTCTTGATGTCCAAACATACTCCTGCCCTTCCGTTTCCAATCTCCATTTGGCGGATGATATTCTAGCAGCTTTGGCTCGACCGATACTTTCTTTTGGATCAAATGTCCTCTTTTGTTTACCTACTTCTTCCATAATCAAAGCAATAATACTTTGAATGTACAACAAATATGCTGCAAATGCTAAATTTGTCGAAAAATAAATGCTAACGGTTTGGCGGTATGGTTAGTTTCCGATTTCAACGCACTCTCCTATCAGATTATCACTACTTTTGATACGAGCTGTGCCGCTCGAATGCCCACTGAGCAGGCCATTAACTATACCGCGTGTTAGGCACAGTTATTTTTTCCCATTTCCACCACATATAATGTCCTTCTCGTTCTTCAATCTTAAATTTCTGATTACACCTCGTGCATGACGCTTCGTAGTAATCAACCCATTTATCTTCAACTCTAACGATGTTGTCGAGTTGGAGAAATCCGTTATCTACTTCTTTTTTAGGGTTCATACAATCGTGCAGACCATACAAAGAACAAGTACAAGCATCTGAATCTCTATGAAATTCTAGCGTCTTAACAGCAGCAGTAAGAAACCTTGAATTGGGAGCAAAAGCTCCACCAAGTTCAATCCCTTTTGTTAATTCATGTATCTTATCAGTCAATATAAGTAAAGGATTCAATGCTTCTCTGTCCTGTCCTAATGCAATTATTTCACATGTCGATTCCCAAATTTGATGACTATCCCTAGAGGATATTTTATTCATTATTTCTTTAGTGGTCATTTTACTATGCATCTCATCAATTTCTGATCCTTTCTTTATGCTATCATATTCTGATTTTAAATCATAGTGAGAAACGAAAGTAGCGTCTAAAATTTGAATTCGAGTTAATTCCTCTTTTTTAATCAGGCTTATTATCTGTCTAGCAAGAATGAAATCAGTTATTTGATATATTCCACCTGACCAACCATGATTTCCACATGTCATACTCCAGTGGTTATCATCTATTGATTTCTCAGTAGAGTAGCTAAAATAAGCCCCAGGGTCACTAATTGTTGGATGAACATGATCGTGGAAATCTATTTGATACTTTTCCCTCCTCAAAACATTCAATAAATCCCTTATGTCATCTGTTCCTACAAGCTTATCAATATACACATAGTCAATGTTATCTTCTCTTATTAGTTTGAGATAACGGTGTCCAGAAAGATAATCGCCTAGTTTAGATTTATTTATTCCAAGAATGAATTTTAGTTTTTTACATATCATTTTATCAATCCGATTATTTTTCGACTCAGGTTTCTTCTTTGTCATAAATGAGCACAAAGATTGTATTAACACCCTATATTCCCCCAATACCATCTATCCCCAATTGAAGATGCAGTCTTGCGCAAGCCATCCAAAAAACCTAGTGGGCTAAAGCCTTGGGAAAACAAAAAAGGTTCGATTTTCTTTTTCTCCGCTTGTTTATCAGTTGTCTTTGTCATGCATTGGGGCGGATACACTCTTTGCCAAGTTTTGGATTGTGCGTTGGCTTGAGGGGCTTTAACAATGTGCTTGCAAATAGGGTAGTATCTTACCCGTCATTCTGCAATTGATTTATATCCATTCCTCTTCTCATTTCAATGTGTAAAATGCTCCTGCTCCCTTTTGTCCACTTGATTTTAGTAATTCTTTATCAACCAACTCTGTCAGGTCGTTACTGGCTGTATTTGGAGAACAAATGTTTAAGGTTTGATATTCGCTATTTGTAATTTTTGCTTTGTCTTTTGTAAACAAAATAGCTTTTACTTGTCGCCCGGTCAGTTTTAAGGGAGTATTCATTAATTGGAATCAATAACTTGATATGCGACCAACTTAATTCCAAAGACAAGGCTACCGTTTCGGTTTCATCTGTAAACACTTGGGCAAATTGCATCATTCTCCGCAGGTTTTTTTCCGAAAACGATCGCCCGTATTCGTCCGATAATTTTCGCCACAGTGTAGCGACAATCTGTTTGCTGTAGCTCTCTGCTCGGCTTTGTGTCCCAATTTCATCATTTATCTGCTTGCCTATTTTTCAATAAAGTATTTTATAAATTACGATTTTAGAATTTAAGTTATATAAATAATAAAGGGTATTTAATCAAATTTTAAAATCAAAATTGTTTTATAAACAAATATGAAAGGCAAAAGGTAATTGATATATTTTAGATATTAATGTAAAATCTCGACAATTAAATAACCTTTATAAATATCAGTCAAAAACAAATGATTTTTGAGCAAAGAAATGCTCCCTTTTCTGCATAAAATTAAGCCACTCAAAATATATCTTCAATTTTTCTTTTCTTTCTTTTTTTGAAATATTTGGATGGAATCTATAAAGATTATAAAAGTCATTGTAAAAATATCTCTGCTCAGAATAGATCTTTTTTACATCGTATAAGAACCCTCGTATTTTAATTTTTAAACTATTAGAAATTTTTATTTTAAGAATAATTTCTAATATTTGTATAGCAAAAATTATATCTTTTTTTATAAAAAGAACAGCAATGTTATAAATACTAATTGCAATCTCGTCCTTTATTTCGATTATCAGCAAAGAAGATTTATTTAACTCTGGAATTTTCAAGTCAACAATTAAATTCAAAACCAATTCCTCTAACGCAAACAATGATTCCAAATTTAATTCATTTATTACACTCTCACAATGAATACTTAAATCCTGAATATCTTTATTTTTTTTACTCCATTGAATTCTTTGTTTACTCAAATTAGATTGTAAAGATTTATTCTTTCCTAAGAGTAAATTTGATACGATAATTGCATCGTATTTCCTTATTTTATTTTCAAATATAATCGAAATTTTAGGCAAAAATGTAAAGACTTTTATTTCATTGAGAATTTTTAGAGCTAATTGTGGGTCTTCTCGACTAACTTCATCTGCCTTTTTTACAACTAAGGAAACTAATTTATTAATATTGGCCTGTTGAAATGGCAAGTAATATGCTTTAAATTGATTTGGAGTCATATTTGAAATTATCTGCCAATTTTGATCGGAAAAAAGGATATTCAAAATTATTAGCTTCTAGATTTTCTAATATTGAATTAAAATTAATTTTGTCAAAAATCATTTTTATACCTTGTTAATTTTTAGACTTTTTTCAATTAATCAACCATTTGGCTCATTCACAAAACTCCCTTCATAATCTTTTTCACTCATAACGGTTTCATACAGTCCAATACCCTGACCTTTGTGCTTGTTTATCCCGATGTATTCCAAACTCGCATCTTCATAGCGTTTGAATTTATAGATCGCATCATTCATTAGGGCCGCATTGAACAATCCAAGACTCGATAGCAATTCAAAATCTCGTACCGTTAATCCTGTTACTTTATTGAAAAGCCCAGGTTCTAACTGGGTAATGACATCTTTCAAGCTCCTTTCCCGGTAATCAGTCAAGTACATAAAAACCGGAATCCGGGTGGCGAACTTGATCAATTTTTCTTGGATTTCTTTGCGTTTGCTTTTGTATTCTTTTTCTTCCGATGTTAACTCTTGTTTATCTTTTTTGGACAATTCCCGGTCATTGGCTTCTTTCTTTGCTTTTTTAACAGCTTCCGATTTGTTGATAATCGTTTCAATGTCTTGATTCAAATTTCTGAAGCCTTCAATGCTCATTAAAGCTTTCATTGCTTCTTCATTTGCCATCAATCGGGCAAGTGTTTGGTTGTCCACGTTCACGAGCAAGGCACTTTCCCACCGTCTGGCCAAAAGGGTGGCGGTTGTGCCACTCATGGCCATATCCAGAATGCCCGCAGCATCCACTTGTTTCATCGAACTTCCATCGTAAGCCAAAACTGGAAGGAAGTTGATAAAGTCTTCGACGTTCTTTTCCGGATTTGATTCGTTTACGTTCAATCGGCAGGCATAATCTGCAATTTGCCTTAAAGCTCGGTTTGGAGCAAAATCAAACACATAGCATTCCTCTTTCAAAATTTCCTCCTTATTCGGGGATTTACTATCAGGATTTTTAATCACCCAAGGTGTTTGTACTCGAAAAGCTGCTTGAAAGTAAGTCTCAGGACTAGATGAATTCCGGAGCATAAAAATACCTGTCCACGGTTTAACAGAAACTCCTGTAGTGAGTTTTCCACAAGAAAGTGTAATGGTTTTAGACTCTAGGGGATTGTCGGTCATGGCATCCAACACAGGTGGCAATGCCTGAACGCCAATCCCTGCTTGTGTTCCTGCCGCGACCACCACGGTATAGTCATGGTAAAATTTATTTTGCCGTTGTTTCAGCAAATTAGCCATGGCAAAACAGGCAGAAACAGTCGGTAAAAACCAGAAAGTATGGTTTAAAACACTCAACAATGGAGCATGAGAAAATGGCAAGGGCGGTTTTTTCGCACCCATTTTCAAATTATCCACAGTTGTTTCATTGAATCCGCCGCGAATCAAATCCAACCATTTTTGTACTTCATCTTCGTACTTGAACCGTGCTTTTGAGCCTTCCCCCTCCGCTGAAAAAAACACGTTCAAATCAAAACCATCAAATTCTCCTTGCATGGCAATTTGACGGATAGAATCGGGAAGTTGGTAGGTCATCATGACCATCCGAGGGAGTGAGGCGTATGGATTTTTGCCTTTAGATTCATCCCATGAAGCCTTGGCCCGCTGTTCGTCGGAATAGGTCCAGTTATAAATTTGTTCTTCAATAAACTCACCGGATGCAATCGCCCGGAATGGGGTACCAGATAAATACAAATAATGGTTAGTAGTAATAGGCATCGACTCCTCATCAAAGTACTCAATACCCTCTCCCTCACCAAATTCTAGTTCTTTTTTACCTTCTGCTTCAAAGAGCTCTTTGGCATTTTCTCTCCAAGCTCCGTAATGGTACTCATCAAAAATCACACAATCCCAGTTGGTTGCATGTACCCATTCGTTTTTGGTTTTAATTCCTCCTGTACTGGTATTTTTACCTAAAAAGTCTTGAAATGAACCAAAACAAACGATTGGTTTTTTGGGATTAGCTTCTTCAAACGTTAAACCGTTTCGAGAAATAAACTGCCATCCCTCAAAATCCACGTGGGTCATCAAGTCTTCGTCCCACGCACTTTCTACCGCGGGTTTAAAGGTTAGAACTAGGATCTTGGTCCAACCCATTTTTTTAGCTAACTGATAACTTGCAAAAGTTTTACCGAATCGCATTTTCGCGTTCCAAAGAAAATGAGGTGTTTTGTCAGGATTTTCCTTTTTAAAACTTTGGAAATAGGCAATGGATTTGTCAACGGCTGCTTCCTGCTCTGGTCGCATTCCAAAGGTAAGCGTTCGGTTGGCTTCGGTGCGCTCACCTGTCTTAATTTCCCAAATTGCTTTGCGTAAATCATTTAAAGTACATCGAAACCATTCACCTTCTGGATTGGCAAAACCTTGTTTACGCAAGTGGCGGTGAATATCATGATCCGAAAATGAACCTCCATCTCGCTTCATAGCCGATTCTTCAAACACAATTTTATAAGAAACCGCTGCTGTACCCAATTGCTCTTTAATGCGGGTCTGCGCATTTCGGTCAGTGTACCCAATTTTGAGTAACCCCTTATGCGTATCTACTCCTACCAATTCATACGCATAAATCGTGGGGTTGGTGGACGGGCGGGGTGGGAAGAATTCTTTTTTACTCATTTTTTCTTCAATTTTTTCAATTGCCTCTCGGCTTGCTCTATGCTGGCTATAAATTGTTTCTCCACCTCCGACAGTTCGTCTGCCGATTTGCTTTTATAGACGTTGTATTCGGTCACGGCTTTTTGTTGCGCTAGTTCTGCGGATATTTTGCCTGCATGGGTGAGTACCTCTTGGCGGCTCAATTTTGTAAATCCATCTAACACTTCAATCCAGTCTTTCATGTACATAGGCTTGCGCTGTATGGCATTGATTTCAGCAATATCTAAATAAGCCGAAACCAAGCGATTGAGAACAGCCAACTCTTCTTCCGACAAATAGTTTTTTGCCACTCCAATTTCCTGCTTTGTAGGTTTCTTGCCTTTGAATGCCGTTAAACCCATAAAAGGTAATTGGGCATTGGCTCTTTCAAAGATGATTTCAGCTGCGGTATGTCCGTGGGCTGCCCAATGCAATTTGTTTTGCACGGTTTGGAAAAACTGTTGGGTAGCGTTAGATCGTGAGTCATAATCTATGCTTGTAGCATAGATTTCCAGTACTTTTCGGTAAAATACTTTTTCTGAGGAGCGAATGTCTCGAATGCGGTCGAGTAATTCTTCAAAATAGCCTCCGCCTTGCTTGAGCAACTCATCGTTCATGGTAAAGCCTTTGATGAGATATTCCCGCAAGAGATCCGTTGCCCAGATACGAAACTGTGTGCCTCGTAGCGATTTTACCCGATAGCCTACCGAGATGATGACATCTAAGTTGTAGTATTTGGTACGGTAGTTTTTACCATCAGCAGCAGTTGTCAAGTATTCCTTGACAACTGAATTTTCTAAAAGCTCGCCTTCCTCAAAGATGTTTTTAATATGGAGGCTGATGTTTTGCTTGGTGGTTTGAAACAGCTCCACCATAGCCGCCTGCGTGAGCCAAACGGTGTTGTCGGTGAGCTGCACTTGTATCTTGGTGCTACCGTCTTCGGTTTGGTATATTAAAATATCACTCATCTTGATCAGGATTTACAGGATTCTAGGATTAATAAGATGGGACACATCCACCAACTCATACGCATAAATCGTGGGGTTGGGGGAGGGAAGGGGTGGAAAGAATGCTTTTTTACCCATCTGTGTCGTCAATTTGAGTTAAATCCATCGGGCGTATCATACTTTCAATGAAAGCAATCTCATTATCAGTTAGACCATATTTTTTATAAAGTTTTTCATCTGTCCAAGGTTTAGAAAAGTCTTGCATCGGAACGAATGAATAAACTTTCTTCATACTGTCCTGAGTATTCTTAATAAGCATAACTAAAAACCTGAAAAACTTAGTACTCATATACCGAGCAACATTTTCTGATTCAATTTTGGTTTTAAATGGACCAACCAATAAATAAGTTTCGGTGCAACATGTATTTGGACCGACTACAATTGGAGTATTTATTATCTGATGTGGAAAAGTCTCCCCTGCACCATAAGCCTTAGAAATAAAAACTTTATACATATCAACAACATCAACTCTTCTCTGAACACTTGATTTTTCAACATATTCAATTCTTTTATTACCATAAAGCTCGACCGCATTGGGAAATGGTACTTTATGCCCTCTATAATTCGTTGTAAATCCGAATGGCTTCTTAGTGCTAACGATCGATTCAAATGACTGTTCCTTTAATGAACGAATTCTATCTAAAATTGAAATAGCTTGATTATGCCTTATTAAAACATCGGATTCTGGAACTTTCAAAAATCTTTTCGCCTCTGATTTTATTTCCCCTCCCATGTGCGTAACGAACTTACATTTTCCTACATAGTCCTTATCTCGCAAAAAATAACAGACCCCACCTTTTATTTCTACACCGGGAAAACAATCACTTGAAATTGGAAAGTCATGAAGTTCGGAAATGCTTTTATCATTCAACATACTATTCCGAAACTCATCTAAGCCCCACCCCCCAGCAAACCACCGAGACGGCATAATCATTACTAAATACTTCGAATTTAATTTTTTAGCTTGTTCTACAAAAAGATGATAGAGTGGCTTAGCTTGTGCTCCATTTTCGTCACCTGCTGTAGAGATTTGATAAGGCGGGTTTCCAACGATAACGTCAAATTTCATATTGAATATGTTGTAGGGGTTGTCTGTGTGAATAAAATTGTAAGCGTAAGTTTCCAAAGCATCTTCTCGGTCGTACACTTCTTGACTTGCACCGCAATAGGTACATTTTCCATTTGACCAAGTATGTTTCATTCGTTGGTAGCGAATGTTTCCTTGTTCATCATCAAAGGTGTCGCAAATGGAGTATTTACCATTGGCTGTTTTGGAGCAATACACACTTCTACGAGAAAGCAGGGCGGTTAAATCGGTAATGGCAATGCCATACAATTGTTGGCTAAAAATGTGGTTAATGCGTTCTTGCTTGTCGGGAATTTGGGTTTCCAAACCGAGCATCAGACGCTTCGCCATTTCACGCAAAAACACCCCACTTTTTGAGACAGGGTCTAAAAACTTGGCGTTGGGATTACTCCATAATTCGGCTGGGAGCAAGTCTAAAATATCATTCACCAGACTCGGTGGCGTAAATACTTCGTCATTGCTCAAATTAGCAAGGCAAGAGAGCACATCGGGGTTATAGTTCGGTTGTATCATTTTCGCCCAATTTTAAGAAATGAATAAGCGGAAAATCCTTGACAGGCTCGTCAATGGCGGCTGCATTGCCTTCGTCATTGAACAAAGAAGTTTGAAAAGACTTCTCTACCAAAAATTTAAACATATAATCTCTACGTTTCAGCATAGAACCGTTTACGGCACTCCATTCAGAAAACACAATAGGTTGTTTTGTTTCGGGATTGGTAAAGTCTAATGCATCACCCCAAAGTATGTTCCTGCTAAACAGAAATTTTATGCTCTTTCTGCACTCATCCTTGCATTTGTCTTTGAATAGGGCCGTGTAACGTTCATCAAAGATTTTGAAAAGTCGCTCTCTACATTCCTGTGCGTTGTCTTCCAAAATATCCACGCCGTACATACTCGAAACCGCAATAACGGAATAGCGTTCCCATTCCAATTGACTTTTGCTGTACCGGCTATCCACTACCGTTAATTTTCGTCGCAACACTTCGGCTAAAAAGTTACCGTTACCGCAGGCAGGTTCAAGGAAACGAGAGTCAATGCGTTCTGTTTCGTGTTTTACCAAGTCAAGCATAGCATTTACTTCACGTGGGTTGGTAAATACCTCGCCGTGGTCAGCGACTCGTTTTTTGGATTTTACTTGGTTGTCGTTATTTATTGTCGTTTCCATCATCTGTGTTTTTCTTTTTCTCAAATTGTTTCATTGGCGAATCAGATTTATATAAAACTCTACCACAAGGAACAACTTTGCTTGAGCCATCTAAATGTATTTCTTGATCGTCAAAGAAGATGTGTGCACCAAACGCTTTCAAAACCTTATCTTTTGAAAGTCCGCCCATAAAATAAGCTTCATCAACATATACTCCCCAATTTCTAAGAGTTTTGATAACTCGCATATGGCTTGGTGCATTTCTCGCTGTTACAATGGCAATTCTCAAAGGGGATAATTCAATTGTCATGGGCAAATGCTCCTGAATTTTGGAGAGTTTGCGTAATAGTTCTGCAAAAGGACCGTCATTCAGAGGCACGTCTTCGTTTTCTTCTTCATGTTTGTGAAATGCTGCTAAGTCTTTGGTTTTGTAAATCAGTTCCGATTCTTCCGAAAAAACTACCGCATCAGCATCAAAAGCGAATTTTACTCTTTCCGTTTCTGGTTTATAGTCGGATGGTGGGTCGTATATTAAAGCAGTTGCACATTTTGCCGAGTCAATTACTTTTTGAACTTCCTTCTCGTCCTTTGATAAAAATAAGTCAACATCAAATGCGTCAAGGAAAGGAGATAAAGGTTCTCCACCTGAAAAAGCCCACCTTGTCAACGGCAAGTTGTAGTGCTTAATTGCTTTCAATACTCGAACCCCTGTTTCTGGACTATTTCGAGACATTACAACAACTTCAATGATTGGCTTTCTAGCCAGTGAGTTTAACTTTAATAAACTTTCAATTAGTGGAAATGCTGTCCCTTTTTCAAGAAGTTCATTTTCGTGTTCGAGTTGATATTTTCTGAAACCTTCAATTCCTTCTTGGTCGAATACATGATTTTCCTTCTCCAAGTTGAACAATGCCCTTGAAGAAACTCCAACAACTAATATTTCAGAAAAGTCTAACCCCATTTACATTTAATTTTCTTGTCAAATTTACTTTTTTTGTAGATTGGCTTTTCCGTGCTTTGGCAAAAAAATGGCTCTTTGGGTATATGAGCGTTAGCTTGTTTGTAGGGAAAAACCCAATGTGCCAATTGTGGTTAGGCAATTTCACTTACCGATAACAGTGTGCCGCTTGCCTCAGTGAGGGATTTTGGAGAACTCCACTGACAACTAAGCACAATTGTTGATAGGAGAACTGTACTTGATTTAACCATGTCAGCTCTGTTGCGGCAAACGGCGGTAAACGGTTCGGGCTTCTTTTATTTGTCTAAAATTCATCAATAATTTCTACTATTTGTTGAGCAAATGGGCTACTGTCAATTTGCAGTTGAAGAACACGTTTAAAGTTATTCAACTCTTTTTGTTCTATGATAGTCTGCATTTTAGTTCGTCCTTTATAGTTTTTTTGAAGTATTAGTTCAATTGCATCATCAATTCCTGTCAAAGTGCTAGGCATATCATACATTAATGCTGTCGGTGCGTTCTTGGGGTCAAGTTGAAACCATAAATGATGTTTGCGAAACTTTGATTTCATATCGTTTGGTTGCAAGCCATTTCGTTTGTAAAAAAGTGCGGCTTTTTCCCGTATCATACCTTTCAGGTCTTTGGGTATAACTACTTTCAATTTGAAATCAGTAAATGTTACTCCGCTGAGATCTAATCTTTCAGCTGTTTGAACACTCTCGACAAGGTCTGCAATGAAGTTTTTATAATATCCAATTGCCAATGCAGTTGTTGGATATAAACTTAAATGTCCTAACTGATAATGTTCTATGATTTTTGATTGGTATTCATTACATGCCTCTATAATAGAATCATCATTTTTCCTGTCAAAACGTAGCATAAAAATGCCGTTAAAATCAGAAGGTAATTTTACACCAGCTTCAACCAATAGGAAAGATTTGTGATGTCCCATTGCTCCCAAAAATAAAGCCATTTCAAGAATAACATTGTCTCGTGGTTCAATAACTAATATGTCATTAGTGAGAGTCAGATCATCACATGTCGCAACGAATACGCCAAAGTCGAAGTAATTTGACATTCTTATTAAGTTATCAAATGTGCTTCTATTAGTTTCCCATACATCTGGGTCTTGCCATAAGAAACAGTCAGCTATTGCAGATAAATTTGCTTTTACCTTTTCTGCAATGGTATAACCTGCTGTTGATGAACCAATAAATATTTTCGGCTTCAAATCTGTCATATGTCAGTAGTTTAAGAGAATTCTTTTCACTGTAGGGCTATTCAGTTCTTTAGCTGTATCCATAATAAGGGTATCTAAATCTTCCTTTAGTTTTTTCATTTCGGGAACAACTTTGTCATCAGTTAGTGGTTTCTCCATTCCGTTTGGACTCTCAACTGACTTTCTTGTTTGTGGATCATTTATTAAAATGTTCAATTTATCTGAGATAGCTTTTGCTATCAAAATTTCATTTCCAAAATTGTAGTTCAAAAGATTATTCTCTATTGAATGAACTATTGTGGTAAGATGAAAACTTGATAAATCAATTATATTATCAGCATCAGCTTTCAAATTTTTCAAAAGTCGTATTCCTTTTCTTGCTCCATCATTTGTCGTATCTCCTTTGTAGTTTACGTTATTGATATGGGCAAAAGGATAATCAAGAATTTTCTTTTTAATAGGAAATTCATACAGATAAATGCCTTTATAATACTCGTTTTTTGTTTCGATATATCTTTTGGAATGATACCAAAAGCAAAAAACAATATCTACTTTCCGGTTTAAGGATTTATTAAAAATTGAAATGCCTTTTGTTCCACTTGTATCAACTTCATCATAAATATCTTTCATTATTTTAGTTGATTGTGTTCTTAGAGCAAGAATGTCGTCATCTGGGTTTGATGCTGTGTAGTCATTTGAATTTTCTACCCCTGGTTGATTATAATGATATTTGTCTATAATCGTTAATAAGTCAAAGTCGCTATGAACTTTAATGTTGGTATTAGTAACAACAGAACCTTGTGTTTTATATGCTCTGTTGAAATGAAGGTTTAAGTTGTCTTGTAAGTGCTTTTGAACACTATTAGCAGCGTCATAAGTTCTGTTATTATATTCGTGTTCAATTTTACGCATTGATTCTGCAAGGTATTTTACATTCTCTGGTATTTCCCTTGAACTGAAAGTTTTTGAAACAACAGATTCATTTAACTCTTTGTCAAATTTTCTGTTTTGTATATTTTGAAGTCTTTGTTCGTAATTTATTGTCGCCATATTCTAATTGTTCTTTTTTGTTGGTGTGTCGTCTTTAAGCTGACCGCTAACGTTTCGCAGCTACCCGAAGGTGACGATTTCGAAACATTAAACTGTCAACCCAGCACAAAATTTGACACGAGGCAGAATTTTAAATGAACCACTGAACCGCCACTTTTGGGTAGGTGCTGTTAGCAACCGTTTTCATTCTTTCAGTTTATTTTTCAGTAACCTTACAACTTCTTCTGAACTGCTATTTCTATAATCAACATATCCTATCGTTTCATTTAAGCCTGGAATTTCTGTGTCGTCTAATTTTAGTGGAAGTATATATTCTTTGTTTTGACTAAAAGCTCTCGCTTGTGCTGCCTTTCTTTCGTGATTTGTCCATTGCTTTTCTCTATAGCTTTGAGAAATAACCATTAAACAGTATTTAGCCTTGTTTTTATAAACATCATTGAGATGATCATATAAATCTTTGCCCCATAGTGTCGCCTTTTCATATGAATCATAAAATACACGAACTCCATCTTTAGCTAGCTTCTCTGCTATACTCTCGGCAATTGAGCGGTCTTCTCCTGCGAATGAAATTGCAATGTCATAGTCATTAGTCAAATCCTTATCTGATGATATAAATGGATTTGTAATTGTAGAGGATTTTGTAATTTTTCTATACTTAGCATTTTCACTCAGCTCAAGACCAACAAAGCAAAGTCTTTTGTTCAACTCAAGTAATCTATGCTTAAAAAGCTCAGGATTGTCAACATATCTAACGGGTTGCATTGCCTTTGAAAGGAATGTCAAAATATTATTTGAACATTTATGCTTGTTTTGATTGTGGGCAAAAGCATTGAATAATCTTTTCCATTTTGTCATCGAAGGGTCAGTATCTTCAATAAGGGATTCAGCTAGTAGGCGACCAATTTCAGTACCCGTAAGTCCTGTGTCTGTATTAGCAATAACCCTACAAATATTTTCCAACACTTCACTAGGAATTGGAGTCTCTTTTTGCATTTCAAGTTTCTTATGCGTTTTAATTTTGTCCGCCTGTGGCGTTTTTCTTAGGTGAAAAAAAATCGTAGTTAACACTAAAACTTATCCACGGTTTATCGCTGTACATAAAGCCATTTCCAAGATTACCAAAACCTTTATCCCAACCAATAATAAATCCTGGCGATACATTTCCGAACTTAAATGAAATACCTACACCATAAGTTAGTCCTGTACCATTTTCTAAAATTTCTGAGTCTGTTATTTTAGTATTGTTTGCAGAGTTATAATTCAAAGTTGTAATTCCTGCAAAGCCAAATGGAGCTATATAGTAAGGTCTAACGGAAGACACTCTCCACTTCCAACCAATAAATGGTGCTATGTTAAAATCACCATCCATTAAAGATTCGGGGGCGTTTCCTACCTTTAGTCTATATTTAAATGGTGCTGTCAACAATCCTGAAAATACATCATTTGCATATCTGTAATACTCAGTCTCCGTATGGTTCTCGATTATGTTTACTTCAATCCAAAAGTTATGGTCATAATCTTCTTTGTTAACTGTTCTACCTGCTCTTGGATAAGCAACTGTAACAACTCCTTCTGATTTTTTCTCATTTTGGTTTTGCTGAATACTTGAACCGGGAATTGATATCAATTGATACTTTTTGCCATTTATTTCTTTAATTGGAAGCTCAACTTTTCTAAAATAGACCTGATAGTTTATTTTACGATAGTCTTCAAAATTGGGGCTAAGGTTTTGGTCTGCATAAATAATATAGTCTTGTCCATTTCTCTTAATTCTTAGACCTAATGGATTGTCAACTCTATAATCATCTTCTTGTCCAAACACTAATAAGGTTGTCAAGAAAAATAACATTGTTATTGTAAGATGTCTTTTCATTGTATATGTTTTTTTAAATGGTTGCCAACGAATCGATAAACGCCATAAATTCACCCCAATACCGTCTATATCCCAATTGGAGATGGAGTCTTGGCCAAACCAATACCCCCCACCAACCCTATCCAAATGTATCAAAAATGCCTTAGATCTCCAATTGATCCAACGGACTTTTTAATTGATCAAGGCCTTTCAAGGTAAGGTGTATGTATATTTTGCTGTTTTTTGTGCTTTCGTGAGCCTGTAAGCTTTAGGGGTTCCGTAGATTTGAACCATTTCGAGAGACCTACTGGATATTGGTCGTTGCTGGCTCGCCTGAAACTCATTTACCCAATTCCCTTTGGTTATTTTTACCATGGCGATTATCCCCCAACCCAAATCTTCACCCATAAAAAAAAGAACCTCGATCAAAGATGAGGTTCTTTCTAAGGCTTTTAAACTGTGTTCAATTGTCAATTCACTGGATTTACGAAAAATCAACTCTTTTGGATGTCCAGGATGACAAAAAATCGATTTTGGAATAAAAATTTGGCCAACTTTGTGGATAAATGGATCGAGTTCCTTTATAACTTCTTCACCACTAGGTCTTTCCATAACACCCGAATGTCGTTCCCGTCGTGGATCTGCAAGGCAATCGAGCCATCAATCGACCCAATCTTGTCATCGGTTAACCGAATCATCTCCACTCCGTTCAGCCAGGTCACGACTTCATTGCCCTGCACCCGAACACGCATCGTATTCCACTCGCCCATTTTGAGCACCTTGTCTTTGTCATCCGTCGGCTTGATCAACCAACCTCGGCCATACGACTCATACACGCCTCCTGTCCACTTTCCGGGAGGTGCCACCTCGGCCTGCCAACCGGCCACCTTGGTCCCCTCAAAAGAGGAATGGAAGAATACCCCACTGTTTCCGTTGGATTCTTGCTTGAAAGAGACCGTTAAGTCGAAGTCTTTGTACTTTTTCTCGGTAGCCAAGTAGCCATACCCTTTATTAGGGCCGTTTTCGCAGACTAGTAGTCCGTTTTCGACATACCACTTTTCTTCCCCGATGATCGTCCAGCCGGACAGGTCTTTGCCGTTAAACAATTTTTCTTTTTTCTGAGCATACGAAACACCCAGCACCGCGCACAATGCCGCTGTTAGGAGGATTTTTTTGACAAACATAGTCAAGTCTATTTAGGATGGTTGAATCCCCAAATATAATCGAGCCTAGTCAATTAATCCTTTATTTCGTGGCAAAAGAAGTGCGCGCCAAATTCGATACACATTTCGCCACAATCTCTCCTGCCTCGTTCTTCAACGTACAGGCCGCATGGATGAGCGTCTTGCCGTCTTTGATGATCTCCGACGTCGCCCAGACTTTCTCTCCCACTTTGGCTGGACGAAGGTAATCCACATTCAAATTCACTGTCGCATAAAACGCACCTTTGTCGAGGGAGTAAACAGTGGCCCCCAAGACTTCGTCCAACATAGCCGCCGAAACACCTCCGTGCAAGATCATCGCGGGATTGGTAAATTCGGGCTTTACTTCAAAACAAAACGTTAAACTGCCATATTCCGCCGCGACTAGCTCTCCGTCTAACCACTTAGCCACCAAAGAAGGGCTGCCGTCCCCCATTCTGCCGCCTATATTGGACTTTAAAAACTCGATGATTGGATTTGTCATTGCTTTTTAGTTGTTGAAAGAATCGATTGATAAACGACCTCGTGCATGCGCTGACGCAGCCGAAGGGAATTAATTTTATTGTTTTCTTCACTGGGATACACCCGGTTCGACAAAAATACGAAAATCAAATCTTGTTCCGGATCCACCCATACGACTGTCCCGGTGAAACCCGTATGCCCAAAGGTTTGACTGGACGCGCGCGTCGAATAAACTGCGCTATTTTCATGTGCCCCCGGCCGATTCCAACCCAATGGGCGCCCGCTTTTGGGTGACGTCGACCGAAGAAAGGTTTCGACCGTTTCGGGCCCAAACAACTTCGCATCGCCATACCGACCTTTTTGGAGCTGCAATTGGGCTATTTTGGCTATTTCCCATGCGTTACTGAATAAACCCGCATGTCCTGCTACTCCTCCCAACAACGCCGCGTTGGGGTCATGGACGGTCCCGTGAATCAATTCGCCCCGAAAAAGGTCATCTTGGGCGGTGGGTGGAAGCATCTCCTTGGAAAACTTACGGAGCGGATTAAACGTCATGCGGGTAATCCCCAAAGGAGCCCAGAATTTCTGCTGCAAAAATTGATCTAACGACTGTTGTGCCAGCCGTTCCACCAGTTTTTGCATCATGATCATGCCCAAATCGCTGTACAAATACCGATGTCCTCCCTTACTGTCCACCAGGTTATTCAGTCGGGAATCAATAATCCATCGCCATACATCCGCTCCTATCTTGGACTGGATAAAGAGATTGGTGGTCACTGGCAATGCCTCGGTACTGGCGGTGGTATAATAATCGGGCCGAAAGGTACTTCCTGTCTTGGTTTCTTTCCAAAACGGAATAAACGCCACCAATCCGGCTTGATGCCACAGCACTTCCCGGATGGTCATCGACTCTTTGTTGGTACCCACCAGCTCGGTTAAATACCGACTGACCGGCTCATCCAGATCAAATTTTCCCCGATCATACAGCCACATCAAGGCTTGAAGGGTCGCGGTAACCTTCGTCAAGGAAGCGATGTCGTACAGCATATCCGACTGAACCGGTGTCGAAATCCCATAACCATGCTGTCCAAAGCTTTTTTGATACACAACTTTCCCTTGCCGTGCCACCAACACCTGACATCCCGGAAAAGCCCCTCGCTGGATCCCCTCCAAGGCCAACGTATCCAGTTTCGCTAAAGTACGCTCGTCCATACCCACCGACAGGGGCGTATCGAAACCCAATCGGAAGGTTCTCCTCCACGTAACCCCTTGGTGTAAGACCAACTTTTTGGACACCTGTACCGGTAATTTCCCTCGGGCGGGCTTGGCACCAAACAAGATCTGAGGCACTTCACCATGGCCCACCGGATCATCCTCGTATCCACAAACCAAGGTAGGTAAATCTTGAAATAAGGCTAATCCATAGGGGTTTCCGAAGGCACAAACCACCACTTTGGTTTTTTCCTGAAGAGCTTGAATGAACCGGACAGTCGCTTGCGAAACCCCAAACTGCCGCGCCGATTGGTTGTTCATGTCATGGACGGCCACCACCACCACTTCATACTGGCTGGCTTTTTCCAGCACCCATTGCCAGTCGGCATCTTTGACGGGTTTGAAGGGAATCGAAAAGTGCTGAAACGGCGCGTATTGGCTCAAAGTCGACTGAAACAGGCTTTCCTCCGGGCCACTGATGGTCACGGAGGCGAATTTGGTCGAATCAAGTCGTTGAAAAGGGAGTAGCTGCTGTTGATCTTGCACCACCGTAGTGGCCGCACTAAATACCGCTTCTTTGATGGTCTTGGCGGATGCGTTTTGAAGATCCGACAACAGGTTTTGTTCTGGGATGGGCCGATACGCAGCCAACCCCGCCCAGTATTTCGATTGAAGTATTTTCCTCACTTTTCGATCCAACTCCGATCTCGGGATTCGCCCCTGCTCTACCGCGGTTAAGACGGCTTGAAAAGCGATGGGCAAATTGGCTGTTTGCAGGAGAAGGTCATTTCCGGCCAATAAGGCAGCCACTTCCGCTTGACCCGTGGGATAATGCTTGGTGAGCCCCCGCATATTGAGCGCATCGGTGATCACTAGGCGATTGAATTGCCACTCATTCCGAAGCAAATCGGTGACAATGCGACGCGAAACCGTCGCCGGAGTATTGGGTGCTGCCTCCAATGCCGGGACATACAAATGACCCACCATCACACTGGCAATGCTATCGGCAATTAAACGTCGGAACGGGATAAATTCGGAAGTGCGCAGCCGATTTTCAGAATGAGTTAAAACAGGGAGCGAATAGTGGGAGTCGGCATCGGAATCGCCGTGACCCGGAAAATGCTTGGCACTGCCCATGATGCGGGCCCGTTTTAGTCCCCGATGAAAAGCCACGGCACGATCGGCCACCTCTTGCGCATTCTCACCGAAGGCCCGGTAGTTGATGACCGGATTATCCGGATTGGTGTTGATATCGGCCACAGGAGAAAAGTTCATGTGAATGCCCAGTCGTTGGCATTGCATGCCAATGGCATAGCCCACTTCCTCCAGCAGCCGTAGGTCCTGCACGGCCCCTAGGGTAATTTGCTTGGGAAAGGAAATGGTTTCATCCAGCCGCATTCCCAATCCCCATTCGGCATCCATTCCGATCAAAAGAGGAATTTTGGAGGCGGCTTGGTATCGGTTGGTCAGTTTAGCTTGTTGAATCGGGTGGCCTTGAAAAAAGATAATTCCCCCGACATGATACTGCCGAATGTACTCTTCAACTTGTTTGTAGGTGGTTTCGGTCCGATTCGAATAGGTGGAGATCATGAAAAGCTGACCCACTTTTTGTGGAAGCGACATGGAATCCATCTGCTTTTGAACCCACGCCTCCTGATTTTGTGCGTATTGTGCGAGTTGTTCAGGGGAGTAAGTGGGAATGTGGGTGGAGTCGGCTTGAATAGAACGTACCTGAACAACCACGTCGGGTTGAACCGTCTGGACCGTTTTTTCCAAAAACCATAAAAAGACAAAATCAAATAAGAATAGTTTTAATAAACCCGTCATGCCGTCCTGATATCCACGTTTCCTGCCCTGTAAACGAACAAAAGTACGTAAAAATGAGGAGAGAATGCCATATTTTGTGCGTGTTACCCAAGATAATCATTTCAAATCCTTCGTCATTTTTGGGGCAAACGATCAACTCGGGAAGGGGCCTCGCGCGATCGGATTCGAAACTTAAAAGAGTGCAAAAGACAAGAATGAAATAGAAAATAGGGTCAAGACGGGTTTCAAAATACCAACCGAATGTTTCGATTGTTGGTGGATTTGGGTTCTTTATTATTTTCCAATTTCTTAATTTCTTCCTTTAAAAATTTGATGTGTTGACTTTTCATAAAATCTAAGAAATAGTCTATGTTCTCTTCCTTACGGGTAGCAATAAGGCTTTCAATGTACTGCTGCCTATCTTCTTCAAAGACAAGGGTGAGGGGTACATCGTGTAAAGCTTGAATGAAGTTCATGAGAAGGCGGCTGGTTCGACCATTCCCATCAACAAAAGGATGTATTGTAACTAATTGATAATGAGCAAAAAAAGCCAGTTCGTTAATTTCCTCTAAGGTATGAACGAAGTTGACTTTGTTATTCAAATCCTCGCAAAGGTTTCTTACGTAGAGGGGTACTTTATCATAATTCATGTAGCTCTCACCCGACATGCCGGCGCGAACATTTAGGAGCCTTAAATCTCCTTTTGAGGCATCAAAACTACCTAATGGTGTGTGGTGTATGGTTCCCGTGCTGTGCATTACCTGCGCATTGATACTTTGCACAAATGCAGTGTCTAACTTAACTTTTGCTTTGGCGGCCTCAAGAACAAAACGCAGGGCAGAATAATGGTCTTTAACCATTAAATGATGCTCGAAAGGTTTTCCTTTAGCTGTTAGACCTTTTTCAAGAAAAATTTCAGTTTCAAGGGCCGTTAACGTGCTTCCTTCAATGGCTGTGGAGTGATGCGAAATCAAATACAAATTTAGCCGCTCCAAATCCAAATAATTTGCAGCGAGATTTTTATACTGATTTGTTAATATGTCAAGTTCACTGACCAATGTTTCTACTTTTTAAGGGCGACTAAGTTCCTACGTTGAACCGTTCATCATAAAATTTGGTCCGGATTCACCTCAGAACTTCTTTGAAAAAGGACATTAACCCAACACGTCCTCACCAAATTCTAGTGTAAACTTAGGCAACTTCGTTTTTTAATACAAGTTGGATTCTTTTGATTTACCGACTTTAGGGTAGGAACAAACTCGAAAAACTCGTTAAGAGTACCGATTTCACAACCAGCTAGGAAAATAATAAACCACAAAAGACACAATGTCCTTTGTGGTTAACATTTTTGAGTATCCAAGACCGTGTCAGAAATCCCTAGGGTACATCAGGAGAATGGAAAATCCCGAGGAAGGTTCGGGGTCTTGTCCATGTCAACTTGGGGCTTTGGGATCCGTTGCTATTTACAGAACAATCTTCTCGATCTGAACGGTACTAGGCTGGTCCCCTACTTTTTCTTCAAAGGCAATCACCACCCCTTGGTCCGACCAAGCCGCGGTTGGATTGGTGGCAGAACCTTGAGATGTAATGAACGTCGGGGCCGATACCCGTCCTTGGGCATCAATTTTCTTGTATCCTATCACAAATTGATCTTGTCCGTTGACTACCTGGGATTCCTCCCAAACTAAAATTCCTTGTCCCTTCTTGGTTAGGATAAACGGGCTCTTAGCTCCTTTTCCGGTGATCACATCGAGTTTTTTTCCGCTGTGAGTCGTGAGACGCAAACCCGGCTCATTGGGCGTGCCGGAAAACCAAGAGACCAATGCCTCTTTTTCCCATTTCGCCGAGGTGGGTCCAGAATGAGGGCAACCCTTTACCTCCCATTGATCAGCGTACACTTTTTCCGCTTTTCCAAACGACTTACCTCCATCCTTTGACGTGATCCGAACGATATCCCGAATGTTATTTTCGTTTTCACGGTAATAGATGGAAAAATCACCCGCCGCGTTTACTTGAAGACGAACTGGGCAACAATCGCACGTGAAATCATCCACCACACGCTCTGGTTGAAATGATCCTTGCTTTGTAACCACCAAGCGAAGGTCACGCTCATGCGCTTTGCCCTCAATATCGTTCAACCACGCCACGGCTACCTCATCATTGGCCAATAACGTCGCATCAAAAAAGCCGCGGACGACATTCGGTTTGTTTTCTTTATGGACAGGCTGAATCGCCGACCACGTTTTTCCCTGATCTTTTGACGTGGTAAACATCAGTGAGTTCCCACGCGCCGGACGTTTCCCTGGGGCGGGGGTCTCCTCGGTCACATGACGATAGGAGAAAATCGCTACCCATTCCCCCGATTTCTTTTGCAAGACAATCGGTTTGGCTAGTCGTCCGCCACTCAGGTTGGCTGATGCATGAATTAAATGCTTCTCCCCAAATTGTCCTTTATCCTGAGAAGCCAAATACAAGGCACTCACACCCGCGGCGTCCTTTTCCAACCAATACACAAAGGCTTTTCCCGATTGGCTAGTGACCATCATGGGCAGTGAAGCCATTACACCCGGCGATACCAACGGAAGGGGCTCGGCAGCAGAGGCCCAAGATCCCATACATACGGCTGCCAACATCCAAATTATTTTTTTCATATCGATTTCGTTTCGTGTCCCAAAAGTAAGGTATTATTTATAATTAGTCTAATTAACCATGAAAGAATCGACGAAAATCCAAAAATGATCGGGAATGATGGAAAATTCGAGGGATTTTGGTAGGTTCGAGTCACCATTTATTCAACCCATACCATGAACGTATCTTCCACTACCTATGACGCCATCGTCATTGGGTCGGGCATCAGCGGAGGCTGGGCCGCAAAAGAATTATGTGAAGCAGGACTCAAGACGTTGGTGTTGGAGAGAGGACGTGATGTACAACATATCACCGACTATTCGACGGCCCTCTCCAATCCCTGGGATCATCCGCATCGGCTCCGACTTCCTAAGCAAGAAAAGCTAGATAACCCGATCGCCACCAAATGCTACGCTTACGATGAGGCCACCCGCCAGTTCTTTGTACCCGATGCCGCGCATCCATACATCCAAGAAAAGCCCTTTGACTGGATCCGGGGCTATCAAGTGGGTGGGAAATCACTTATTTGGGCAAGGCAGGTTCAACGCTGGAGCGACTTCGAGTTTTCTTCTCCGCAACGAGACGGTTATGCCGTCGATTGGCCCATTCGCTACCGTGACTTAGCCCCTTGGTACAGCCATGTGGAGAAGTTTATCGGGGTGAGTGGGAATCGAGACCAGATCGACAGCCTACCCGACGGGGAATTTCTCCCCCCGTTTGAACTTAATTGTGTCGAGAAACACATTCAATCCTCCGTCAAACGTTCATTCCAAGACCGACAGGTGATCATTGGCCGGTGCGCGCATTTAACAGCTCCACAACCTCACCATACCGCATTGGGGCGTAGTGCGTGTCAATCTCGGCACTTGTGTTATCGGGGTTGCCCCTATGGTGCGTACTTTAGTTCCAATTCGGCTACTTTACCGGCGGCTCATCAGACCGGGAACCTCACCCTCCGGCCCCACTCGGTGGTTCATAGTTTGATTTACGATGATCGACTCCAAAAAGCGACGGGAGTTCGAGTCATTGATAGCCAGACAGGGGATAGTTTGGAGTTTTTCGCCAAAATTATCTTTGTCAATGCCGCCTGCTTAAACACCAACCTGATCTTGTTAAACTCCACCTCCTCTCGTTTTCCAAATGGTTTGGGGAACGACTATGGCCATTTAGGTCGGCACATTGCCTTTCACAATTACCGAGGCCAGGGGATCGCTCAAATCGATGGTTTTAAGGATCGATACTATTTCGGCCGACGACCCACCACAGCCTTTGTGCCCTCTTTCCGAAATCTTAGACAAAAAGACCAAGATTTTTTAGGTAGCTACATGATGGCCTTTTCGGCCTCCCGGCCCCGTGGAAAGAGCCAGGCGGATGAATTTGGGGCGAACCTGAAATCGGCCCTAAGCCAACCAGCCGACCACTGGCAAGTGTACATCATGATGCAAGGTGAAACCATCCCCCGGTGGGAAAATCATGTTCGCTTAAGTACAGACCAGAAAGACCCTTGGGGAATTCCTCGATTGATTACCTCCGTAGGGTATACCGAGAACGACGAAAAAATGGTGCATGACTTTCAAACCCAAGCCCAAGCCATGCTAGAAAAAGCCGGATGTCGGGATGTGAAGATGTATGATACCAACCAAGCCCCCGGATTGGATATCCATGAAATGGGAGGAGCCCGCATGGGGCATGACCCCAAAACGTCCATCCTCAATGCCTGGAATCAGATCCATAGCTGCCCAAATGTTTTCGTAACCGACGGTGCTGCCATGACCTCCACGGGGAACCAAAATCCATCCCTGACCTTCATGGCCCTGACAGCCCGAGCCGTACATCGAGCAACTACCTTGTTAAAGCGAGGAGATTTAAGATAATTCCCTCGTTTTCAACCCCTCGACCAAATTCAAATCTTGATCGAGAGAAACTACGGTTCTATCGATCAAGCAACCTGAATTCGGCAAAAGTCTAGTACATTTAGCCTTGCTCAACCTAATCATTCAACTATGCTTAAAACGCTTACCTCCCTTATTTTAGGAGCATTTGCCTTGATCGGATTTCAAGCCGACCAACCTGGTCCTCCCGACTGGAATCGATTCACCAAAGTAGTGATCACAGAAGGTCTTGACGAACCTATGGAAATGGATTTTCTACCTGGTGGAAAAATCATCCTGGTCGAACGAAAAGGTGCTGTAAAAGTGATCCACGAGAAAACCAAAGAGGTGATCGATGCTGGGTTCATTGAAGTCAATACCAAATATACCAACAAAAAAGGCCAAACACGCGAGGCGGAAGAGGGTTTGATGGGCGTAAGTCCTGATCCCAACTTTGCCAAAAACAATTGGATTTATTTGTACTATGCACACCCAAAAGAATCCAAGCACGTGCTTTCCCGTTTCGTTCTTAAGAATGATCAACTCGACAATGCCTCGGAGAAAGTGATCTTGGAAGTACCCACCCAACGAGAGGAATGTTGCCACACCGGGGGAGGTATGACCTGGGATAAAGCAGGGAACCTCTATTTGACCGTTGGGAACAATACCGTAAATCCACCTCAAGGTTCGTCTAATTTGGTGGAACTCCCCGGCCGAGAAAACGAAGACGACCAACGTGCTCCCGGAAATACCAATGACCTTCGCGGAAAAATTTTGCGGATTCATCCTGAACCCAACGGCACCTACACCATTCCGAAGGGTAACCTTTTCGCCCCTGGCACTCCCAAAACCCGGGCTGAGATTTATACCATGGGCCATCGCAATCCTTGGCGGCCTACACTCGATACCAAAACAGGGTTTCTCTACTGGGGAGAAGTCGGCCCCGATGCCAGCAAAGATTCTACGTGGGGGCCCATGGGCTATGACGAATTCAATCAAGCCAAAGGCCCCGGCTTTTTTGGATGGCCCTATTTTATTGCCAATAATCGACCGTACCGAAAATACAATTCCGCCGATGGAACCTACGGTGAACCTTTCGATGTCAACAACCCGGTCAATACCTCGGTTAATAATACGGGATTGGTTAATCTACCCAAACCCATTCCGGCCATGCTCTACTACCCGTATGGCCCCTCCAAGGAATTTCCAGAATTAGGTACCTCTGGCCGAAGTGCTACCGGTGGACCTGTATTCCGAAAAGCCAATTTTGTAGGTGCACCCCGTCCTTGGCCAGACTATTACGAAGGCAAGTGGTTGATCACCGACTTCATGCGCGGCTGGATATTTGCCATCACAATGGATGAAAAAGGTGATTATCAATCCATGGAACGCGTCTTACCGAACATGAACTTTAGTTCGGCCATCGACATGGACTTTGGCCCTTCAGGAGATATGTATGTTCTTGAATATGGATCGGCTTGGTTCAGAGGAAATGACAATTCCAAGTTGGTTAAAATTGAATACAATGCCGGAAATCGGAGACCCAATGCCGTAGCGAAGGCAAATAAGAAAGCGGGATCCCTCCCTTTACCCGTTACGTTTTCGGCCGACGGATCCTCCGATTTTGATCCCTACGACCAAAACAAATTAACCTACGTTTGGCGCATTACCGATGCCAAAAAAGCGCAAGTGGCCTTGTTAACCGGTAAAGAGGTAACCTACACATTTAAGGTAGCTGGCAATTACCAAGCTACCCTAACCGTCACCGACACCAAGGGAGCGAAAAACAGCCTATCCATTCCCATTACTGCCGGAAATTCAGCCCCCGAGGTTGAAATCGCTCTCCAATCATCAAATAAGACGTTTTACTTTGGAGATCAACCCATTCCGTATACCGTTAAAGTAAAAGATAAAGAAGATGGCGAAACGGGCAACCGAATAAAAGCAGAGGAAGTGGCCGTTACCTTCGACTTCATTCCGAGAGGCTATGACCCCATCGAAATCGCAGCCAAACAAAAAAGTGCCGACGATATGGCGCAGTATGCCATCGGCCGGAACTTGATCGAGTCCTCGGACTGTAAATCGTGCCACCAATACAACACCCAATCGATCGGGCCAAGCTATACCGCTATTGCCAATAAATACACGGCATCCCCCGAAAACATGAACTACCTCGTCAAGAAAATCAAAGAAGGGGGAAGTGGTGTTTGGGGAGATCATGGCATGAGTGCTCACCCCAATGTTAGCGACTTAGATGCCAAACGAATGGTTGATTACATCTATAGCTTGGGTGGAAAATCACCCAATGTCAATCGTCTCGGCCTGAGCGGAGAGGTGAAACCGACCACCCCAAGCTACGAGACCACCCCCGGTAATTTTGTGTTACGTGCAGCCTATCTGGACAAAGGAGCTCCAAAAGCCAAATCCATTCGGTCCGAACAGATGATCTACCTGAAAAGTCCTTACCTACGCCCTCAAGACTTGCAAGGGTCCTCAGGAGTTCAATTGATTACTACACCCAATTATTCGTTTTCCTTTGTTGGAGATAAATCGTACGGATATTATCAGGGAATTGACCTGACTGGCATCAAAGAAATCGTGGCGTTCCTTCAAATCAACTCACGCAATGGGGCAGTAGGCGCCAAGGTAGAACTGCGATTAGGGAGCCCAACTGGGAAACTGGTCGGCACCTCCGAATTTGTAGGGAAAAGAGAATTGCCGTTTGAACGACCACCCGCCGGTGCCAACATGACCGAATGGGCCAGGTCCAGAAGTAGCAAGGCCGTCATCAAACTGACCGAACCTGTTGCCGGAAAACATGACCTCTACCTGGTTTTCCGGAATGAAAAAGCGGTAAAAACCGATGTTCTCGCTCAATTCACGGAAGTCGGTTTTTTTCAGTAACTCTGTGAAAATAAGCTATAAATCGAGGCCATTCTGAAACGAGTGGCCTCGATTTTTTTTAGTCCATTCCCTCAAAAACGATACTCACCGCTCAACACGAAATCTTTTACGTATAGAGGTATTTTTTGTAAGTTTGGAAAACGACCAACCCCACCTCACTCCGATGCAAGCCAAAACCATTTATGTCAATCTCCCCTGCCGGGACTTAGTAAAATCAAGAGACTTTTGGACACAATTGGGTTTTTCATTTAATGAGGCATTTTCTGACGAAAAAGCGTTATGCCTTGTTTTACAGGAGGGTACGATGTATGCGATGCTCATCTCCCACGATTATTTTACGACTTTTACCAACCGGCCCGTTTTTAATGGTACCACGTCCCAAGTCTTGCTTGCCTTACAAGTTGATACCCGGCAACATGTAGACCAAATCGTTCAAAAAGCCCTGGCTTTGGGTGCTCAACGGTACCGGAATGCCACCGAACACGAATGGATGTACTACGATTGTTTTGAAGACTTAGATGGGCATCAATGGGAGATCATGCACATGGTATTGCCAAGTTAACTTATTTCCACATGACTCCAGCCTTACCCAACGTACTCCCGTTACTTCATCCACTGGAGGAGAAGCTCATTACCTATCTAGCGACTTTACCCGATGAAGCTTGGCATACCCAGACAATCGCAAAAAAGTGGCTGATCAAAGATGTGGCCGCACACCTGCTGGATGGGGCCATTCGAGGGCTATCGATGGGGCGCGATGGGTATTTTCCCCCCGGACCTCCTCCTGAATTTTCAAGCTACGCTTCTTTGGTTACCTATTTAAACGATTTGAATGAGACCTGGACAAACGCATTCAGACGCGTAAGCCCCCAAATTTTAGTACCTTGGCTTCAGTCGACTGGAAAACAATACATGGATTTCTTGGTTCAACTTCCACCCCAAGATAAGGCCCTGTTTGGTGTGGCATGGGCTGGCGAAACCCAGTCTAAAAATGAATTTCATGTGGCTCGAGAATACACGGAGCGGTTTCTTCATCAACTACAGATTCGGGATGCGCTGGGTGATCAGGAACTTCTGGAAACCCATTTTTACTCTGCTTTTCTTTCCATCTGTTTCATGGCATTTCCATATTCTTTCCGTGAAATAGACGCTGAAACAGGAACGCAAGTCTCTATTCTCGTTCCTTCTTCCTTTGGTGGACAATGGACGATCGAGAAAACGGAGGAGGGTTGGACTTGGGCATCGAAAAAAAACAACTCCCAATCAACCACATCGGTTTGTATTCCTCCCGAATTTGCTTGGAAACTACTTTCTAAAAGTTGGCGCTATACGGACTTACCCGCTCCGCTGGTTATCGAAGGCCAGGAAGCATTGGGTATAAAGGCAGCACAGATTATTTCATTTATGGCGTAAATAAACGAGGTATGAACTTAAATCCACTCATTGATCTCTATCTAAAAGAGGGTTGCATGCGATGCCCTTATGGGGCAACGGACCGGTGTAAAGTCATCCCCTGGCGAGAGGAGCTTCAGACGTTGCGGCAAATAGCTTTGGAGTCTGGACTACAAGAAGAAAAAAAATGGGGCGTTCCGGTGTATACCTTGAATGGGAAAAATGTTATTTCCGTCAATGCATTGAAAGAATCAGCCAATTTGTCTTTTTTCAAAGGGGCCCTACTGCGGGATGAAAATGGCCTACTTCAACAACAGGGCTCCATTCAATCCGGACGAATCATCAAGTTCACCTCCGTAGAAGAGATCGTTCGACTTCAGAGTGTCTTAGCCAACTACATCCAAGAGGCCATTCAAATCGAGCAAAGTGGTGCCAAGGTAATGACGATTAAAAATCCGGAACCCATACCCGACGAGCTTCTTGATGCCTTTCAAGAAGATTCTATATTGGAATCCGCTTTTTATGCCTTGACTCCCGGCCGGCAACGCGCGTACATTATTACCTTCTCCCAACCCAAACAAACGGCTACCCGAAAGAACCGTATCCAAAAATACCGGGACCAAATCGTAGCAGGGATTGGCCTACATGACGATTATAAAAAGAACCAATAAACTAGTATAAACGATGTCACCCATTCAAATTCAAACCCATTTGTCGATCTCCCCTGAAGTCGCTTGGAAACTTTATACCGAGCCCGAACACATCACCCAATGGAACTTCGCTTCTCCAGATTGGCATTGCCCCTGGGCAAAAAACAACCTGGAAATCGGAGGAACCTATCAAGCCTTCATGCAGGCCAAGGATCAAAGCTTTGAGTTTGTTTTTGAGGCAACCTATACGGACATAGAGCCTGGTCAGCATTTTGTTTATGTTATGCCCGATCAACGTAACATCCGAGTGGATTTCCAACCTCTCGATTCGGGTACCCAAGTGACTGTCACCTTCGATCCGGAAAATGAAAATCCCATTGACCTCCAGCGCCAAGGCTGGCAGGCTATTTTAGACCAATATTCTCAATATGCCAACTTGCAGGGATCGATGGATTGAAAAAACAGTCAAATGAATTCATGATTTCCCGATGCTGTCCGGCGTGTCCATGTCTTGCTCCCTCCAAGGAAATCCCTGGACTCCCCTGTGAATCTTGAGGAGTAGGGAAAAAAGCCCACCAACGGAAAGAAAAATCAAGTAATCCGGAAGGCCTAAAGACTACCCGATTAGGATTATGGAATGTATTTATTGAATTAGAATTCCCCCGCCCGGTGAAGGTGTAGCACGGCCATCCCTCCACCGGGCGAAATCGCAAACGTATAGGGTATCAATGGGCCACTCCTACGAAGTTTAAATTCAAACATACCTCGGTGGTTTCCACAAACAGGTTGCCCCAATAATTTTGTCGTCAGAAAGCCCACCGAAATGACCTTCCTTCCTTAATCATCATTTGCTTGGTGCATTCAACCCATCTCCCAACATTCACCCTGCTCGTTGCGCTTTCTCCCACACCACACTTTGTTTTCCTTTTTGGTAGCGGAAGAATCCAGCCCAGGCTGCATAGTTCATCATGACCAGGTAATAGGGTATGGATAAGATCTTGCTTTTCTTCCCACGTTTCTCCGCCCACCAACCTAGCAAAGCCAAAAGGTAAAAAAAGGTTTGTCCGAATAATAAGAAAATGTAGATCGGATGTTGATGTTGATCTACCAACAGAACATTCAGCAAAAACAAAAAAGGAAGGGAAAAAGGGACGATTGTCCAACGTAAAATTCGGTGGGAGACATATTGAAAAGAGAATTTTCCGTACTTCCAAAGGAGAGGATGCAATCGGACCATGGACTGAAACCCGCCCGCGCAAATCCTAATTTTTCGTTTTAACTCCTCTTGAGAATTCAGAGAAGCCGATTCCGCTGCATACGCTTGAGGCTCATAGGCGATTCGAAAACCCCGCATTACGATCTTCAAAGAGAGCACAAAATCGTCCAATAAGGTATCCGATTCCAGTTCCTCAAATAAAGCGGTTCGAATCGCATACAATTCCCCGGCCGCCCCACAGGCCGAATAGACCTGAGCATCCCAAGTTTTGAGGGTACTTTCGTATTTCCAGTAGAGGCCTTCGCCTACTTCGGCTGTGGCTTGACTTTCCTGCCGAATGCGTTTCTCTCCCGCTACCACACCTACCGTTGGATCTGCAAAATGGGCAACTAAACGCTCGATCGCCTCCGGATTCAGCCAAGTATTGGCATCGGTAAAAACGGTGTAAGGGGATTGTATCTCTCGCATCACGCGATTGATCGCCGCCATTTTTCCACGACGTTCCGGTTGATGATAGACCTGTATTCCATCCTGCCGGGATAACCATTCCGCACTCCCGTCTGTCGATCCGTCCGTCACAAAAACTATCTTTAGATTGGGATAGGTTTGAGCACGGCAGTTTTCTATTTTTTCAGGCATGTAAGCTATTTCATTGTATGCCGCAATCAATAGCGTAACTTCTGGTTTTTCTTGCTGAATCGGAACTATCCGTTTTGGGACCCATTTTACCCAAAGTGCAAGTAAGAGGCCATACCCAAAGTAGGCATAAAAGGCTATAAACAAAAGAACCCAAAACCAAGCTTCCATCTTTCTATAGTGATTCGTAGTGTTGCAATGTTTTTTGGGCTGTTTGTTCCCAGGCAAAGCTTGAGGCACGCAAAATTCCTCGTTTCCTAAACTCTTCTGCCAAAGCTTGATCCTGAGTAAGCCTTACCATTCCTTGTGCCAACGCTGAAACATCCAGAGGATCAACCAATAGGGCCGCATCGCCCGCAACCTCCGGAAGGGCGGTCACGTTGGATGATAGCACGGGAGAACCACACGCCATAGCCTCAATTAGTGGAATCCCAAAACTTTCTTGTAAAGATGGGTATATAAAGACCGAAGCCATTTCGTAAAAATAGGGCAAATGGGCATGCTGGATATAACCCGGTGTCACGATATGATCCAACAAGCCAATGGCATCGATCTTGGACAAATAGGGTAATAATTGAGCCACCGACAATTCGGCCACGACCAACGGTAAGGGGTCTTGGACGTGTTGACGATACTGTTTGTAAGCAGCCAAAACCCGAGTCATGTTCTTTTTGGGGGCTTCATTACCCAAGTAAAAAAGGTAAGCCAATGGGAGTCCATATTGAACCCGAATTCTCTCCAACATGGCACTATCCTCTGAACAACTAAACGAAGATCCTATGCCATTGTAAACAGAGAATAAGCGAGTGGATAAATGAGGCCACTGAATATGCATTTTTTGCCTTTCAAATTCGGATACCGTTAATACCCGTTGGGCTTTAGGAACAATTTTGGGGACGAGCCATTTCCGATAATAATGTCCCAGCGTTTGATACCACGATCCCCCAGTAAAGGAAGTGAGGTACATGATATCATGGACGGTCACAAGGTAAGGCACTGGGCATCGCAGGGGGGCGGTGTTGGATGTTAAATGCAGGAGATCCAACTGGGCCTTTTGAACCGCCTTGGGGAGATAAACCTGCTCCCAGTCGACATAGGTTTTTCCTGGCACCTCCACAATTTCCCAACCGGGAGCAGAAGGTAGGCACGGATCCTCATCCGGCTTCACAAATACCACCCACTCGTGGGGTGTATTCATTCGCTGTAAAGCTTTGATGAGCTCCAAAGCGTATACATCCATGCCATGCTTTTTCTTTCGAAAAATGCGCTGGGCCTCAATACCGATCCGCATGTTTAGGGAGTGTTTTGGTGAGGAGTATGAAGGAATGTCTTTTTGGCTTGCCCGATTCGAGTCAATGCTTTGACCATGGAAAAAAATGTCTTGGGGACGAGTTTAAATTCATTCCAGCCAATAACTTGCCGAATATAGTGTGGTGTAGCGATCCAGAGTGTCAGTAAATAAAGAGCTAACAAAGCCGCACTCCAATAGGTCCATACTCCTCCCCAAATTCCGGTGATAACCAAGCATCCTAGCAAAACAATGCGAGGGGGTAGAACGAATTGGAATACTTTATCGGCATAATCTACATTTCCACGAAGTAAGGCCCCGAATGCATTCCAAAAATGGGCTTTGGCAAAACGCCATTGCGCCGCCAGCCACCGAGTACGCTGGGTTTCGAATACGGCTTCGTTTCGGACCTTTTCATCCAAAACATAGGCATCTTCCAAATAGGTAATTTTTTCACCCTGACGGAGTAAATCCAACTCCAACTGTTTATCAAACCCACTCACGGCATCTATCTGAGCCATGAAGGATTCAAAACGCGTGCGATCCATCACCAAGCCAGATCCGATTAACGCAGCAGAAAGACCTACAGCGACATGTCCTTTCCTAAATATCGTATTATTGACCTCCTCACTGAGAGCATCCAATTTGGCCATAGGAGTATCCAAGTTTTTAGCCATTCGATGTAGCTGGATGACCGAGTGACCCGATAAAAAAGCTTGTTTTGATTTTCGAATCGCCCCGGGAACCAAGTGGTTGTCGGCATCCAATAATAAGACAACATCCCATGGACTTTGTATCTGAGGGAGAGCTTGATTGATGGCTTTGGCCTTGGTACTTTGCTCGAGCTTGATGTCCACGACCTGAACAGGAAGTTTCGATAATGCCTCCCAGGTAGCCGGTTTTAGTTGATCGGCTAAAACTACAATAGAATCCTCTGAGTCCAGATCCGGTTGCTCTAGAACATTCTGAACAGACGACACGATGACCGCATCTTCCTTGTAGGCTGGGAAAAGAATCAATACGCGCGGACGAGGGTCCGAGGTATTCAAAGGTACAGTCACTTTTCGTGAAGCAGCCCATGCAAAAAAAGCCAAGTAAATAACCGCAGCGGTTAAGTACAACAGGGGAATACCAAGTAGCCAGGCCATGATTACATTTTTTCGGATTGAAACACGGCTTTGAACGTCTTGAAGAAAAGCTTCAGATCCATCCAAATATTATGTTTTTTGGAATAGGTATTATCTAGTTCCATCCGTTCTTCCTCCGTCAATCCGGCTTTTCCACGTTTGGTTACTTGCCACAGGCCAGTGAGACCAGCCGGGGCCAGAAAACGAGCGACTGACTCGTCTTTGGTCAGTTTTTCAGCTTCATACAAAGGCAAAGGTCGATTTCCGATAATCGACATATCCCCTTTCAAGATATTGATTAGTTGAGGTAATTCATCGATACTAGAATTCCGCAAAAAAGCACCTAGACGGGTGATCCGTGGGTCATTCTGAAATTTCATGAAGGCCGCCTCGCTACTTTTTTCCGCTTTTAGCTTGGATTCAGAAACCCAGCCGGTGTCGGCAATCAAGGTTGTATCCTGTGTAGAAGGCTCCAGAGGTGTCTCGACTTTTTTTGTGTATGCATTTTGGCCAGCCATCTGCGAGATGATTTTGTCCGCATCTGTCCGCATCGTCCGGAACTTGTACAGATTAAAAATGGTGTATCCAGCTCCGACACGCTTTGAAAAATAAAATACGGGGCCTTTCGAGTCAAGCTTGATTAAAATCGCTACAATTAAAAAAAGGGGCGAAAGCAAAATGAGAGCCGTCAAGGAAAAAAAAATGTCAAACAACCGTTTGCGCCAAGAGGGTTTGGGAGTAGGGAAATCAATGTCATCGTTGGGGGGGGGCACTGACTTTACTTCAAGGGATTTGCTAATCCGCAACTGAAGTTCGTCAGGATGAAATGGTTTCATGATGTAATCCACCGCTCCGGCCTGTAAACACTTGATCCGAGTTTCACTTTTATCATCACCCGACAAGATGATCACGGGAACATGTGCATACGCTGAAGATGCCTTCACTTCTTCCAAATAGGAAAACCCATCCTCCCCATCCGCTAGCTGAAGATCTAAAATCAAAAGATCGGGTTGCCCCATCGATTTTAATAACTCTTTCCCCGTTCGGATGCTCTTCGCCAGAAATAGGTCGTATTGATCTTGTAATTTGAATTTCAACAAGCCCAACACCATTTCATTGTCCTCAATGACAAGAATTCGACGTTTCATTCTTTAATTGTTTAGGATCTGTTCAGAGATAAAGAAAACTTTAGACCAAATTATAGACAATTACTGAGAATTTTATGCCAAAAGACTGATTATTTCAAAAAATTATAAAGAAATAGCACTTTGAACACAAAACTTACGCGCAAGTACTTGTAATTCCCACACTCATTTCCTACATTTGGAAATAAAGTCTATTTTTTGGCATTTTTCCGAATTTTGGACGCTCCTCCTAACTCTCTTACTTTGAATACAATGGATCAACCCTTTCTCATCTACATTGTGGAAGACGACGCCTTTTATGGGGCGATGTTGGAGTACCATTTAAACTTAAACCCGGATTACACCATCCAGCGATTCGAAACAGGCAAAAGTTTGTTGGCAAATTTGTATCAAAAGCCTGCGGTAATTACGCTTGATTATTCTCTTCCCGACTATGACGGGGACGAGTTACTCAAGCAGATTCAAAAAATCCATCCCGACATTCCGGTCATCATCATATCGGGGCAGGAAGATATTTCAACGGCGGTACAGTTGCTCAAAAATGGTGCATATGATTACATTGTAAAAGATGAAAATGCCAAAGACCGCTTGTGGCGCACCCTCATTCGTGTTCGTGAAACAAGGGAGTTGAGAGAAGAAATTTACCAACTACGGGAGGAGGTACGAGAAAAATACGATTTCGAAAACATCATCAAAGGAGAGAGTTCGGCCATCAAGCGGATTTTCCAATTAATGGAGAAGTCCCTCAACAACTCCATCACGGTTTCGATTTTTGGAGAAACAGGAACAGGAAAAGAGTTGGTCGCCAAATCGATACACTATAATTCCAATCGAAGCAAACAGCCTTTCGTAGCGGTTAACATGGCTGCAATCCCCAAAGATCTCTTGGAAAGTGAGCTATTTGGTCATGAAAAAGGAGCCTTTACGGGCGCTGTCAATCGGCGAATTGGTAAATTTGAAGAAGCCAATGGGGGAACGCTTTTTTTAGACGAAATTGCCGAAATGGACATCACCATGCAAGCCAAAATATTACGGGCCTTGCAAGAACAGGAAGTGACGAGAATTGGTGGAAATCAAGTCATTAAGTACGATGCCCGCATCATCGTAGCCACCCACCGGAACCTCTCCGAGGAAGTCCGCCAAGGTCGTTTTCGTGAGGATTTGTACTATCGTCTGCTTGGATTGAATCTTCAACTCCCCCCTCTTAGAGAACGAGGAACCGACATTCTCGTCCTAGCAAAACATTTTATCACTGAATACTGTAAAAAGAATAAACTCCCGAATCTGCAGCTTTCTCCAGAATCCTCCCAAAAGCTAATTCAATACCCCTTCCCCGGGAACATCCGAGAACTTAAGGCAGTCATTGAATTAGCCTGCGTCATGGCCAACGGAAATATCATCCAACCCGAAGACATTACCTTCCATAGCCTCAAACCCGAAGGATCGTTTTTGCTCGAAGAATTGACACTAAAAGAATACAATCGAAGAATCATTCGACACTTTTTGGATAAATACGACCAAGACGTCCTTCTCGTAGCAGAAAAGCTCGATATCGGCAAATCAACTATCTATAACCTCATCAAAAACGGCGATCTGTAACTTGGAAAGCATGGAAAGCTTTCCATTTTTTGGAATATAGGTTTTGTTAACTAATTGATTATCAATACAATAAACAATAGGCACTATTTATGTTTATTGTTTTTGTTGCGATTTTATCCAATGGACCCTAGTTCCCAATTACAGCCGACATGTACTTCCCATCCGTTTCAGACATTGATTTCGATAGGTTGAAAGTGATTTCGCCGGATTCTTCCATCTGTCAGTTTTTAATCTTTATTGGTGAAAAATCGGCGGATGAAATGCCTTATCTTTTGTCAAGATTGGAAGAAAAGAGCATAAAATGTCTGGGAGGTATTTTTCCTAATTTGATTTTGGATACGGAAACCACAGATTCCGGCATCTTAATTTGTGAAATCCCCCCCGTCATCAGTCGATTCCAACTGACCATGGAAGACCTAGAGCACTGGAATCAACCTATCTCACTGGAAGGTGTTGGAAGTGCTATCTTGCTTTCCGACGGTACCATTGGTGAGACCAATGCCTTTTTGAAAGGTGTCCATAGTTTGTTAGGAAGTAAAATTCCTCTCGTGGGAGGTGGAGCAGGACGAATTGACTTATCCACGCATCCATGCCTTTTTACCGAGGAGGGAAGCTTTCATTCAGGTGGGCTACTAGCCTTGTTACCCAATCCGGCCAAAGTAGCTGTCCGTCATGGATGGACGAAATTTGATGGCCCATTTTTGGCCACTAAAGTAGACAAGAACATCATCCACGAAATCAATTGGCGACCTGCGCTAGACGTTTACAAGGAGGTAGTTGAAAAAGATAGTGGAAAGATGATTACCTCAGAGAACTTTTTAGATGTGGCCAAAAGCTATCCTTTTGGTCTCTTTAAAGAAGGAACCGAGTACGTCATCCGTGATCCTTTTGCGATATCCGATAACCAGTCGATTGTTTGTATTACCGAAATACCAGAAAATTCGGTTTTTTACATCATGCAGGGAAATCCAGAATCTTTACTTCAGGCTGCTGCTGAAGTGGGTAAATCCATTCGTACCCTAGATGACTCCGTCATCAATTCCCTTATTTTATTCACGTGCATTTCTAGAATCCTTTACTTGGGAGATCGTTTTCAAGAGGAACTTGCTGCTTTTAAACAGGATCATCCAACGAAAATTCGAGGCGTCGCCACGTTAGGGGAAATTGCATGTACTGGTACTGGATTCGTAGAATTTTATAATAAAACAATCGTATCTTGTCATTTCCTTCCGGTGGAATAGTCTTTCATTATGGATATAGTCCGCGAAATATCTCAACTTTATGAACTCTCGCTCGCCATTGGAGGTCAACTCACACTGACCGAATCTAGTGAGCAGTTCCTTCGCGTCTATATGCGTCAAATGAATTTGGATGCTGGTGCGTGTTGGATTCGGAAAAACCTTCTCGATCCCAGCGCCCCAATCAATCATTTTCAACGACTGCACGAACAACCCGCTCAGTTTAGTACCTTAGAAACCCTGCCCTTACCCCTTGACTACGAGAAGAATCTAGCCCATTTGCCCGGATGGATTGCCGAGTCTTGTACCTGGGCTAACCCGTCCTTGGATGGTCTTCATGGCTTTCTTCCGATCGGTTCCTTGGGCTTCTTGCATGTATACTACTCCTCTGTCAACCAAGCCAAGGCTAGCTTCAGTACCTTGCATTTCAAAAAACTGGAAAAGGTACTTCAAAAATTGGCCTTAGACTGGAACTCCATTCTAAATCATACCCGCGTCATCACCGAACAAAATGCCCGCCTGGCACTACAAAAAGAAGCTGAAAAGTTGGCATTGGTGGCCGAAAAAACGGATAACGCGATTTTAATCACCGATCCGTATGGAAAAATAGAATGGGTAAATCAAGGTTTTGTACGTTTAACTGGCTACACTGCCAGCGAAGCCATTGGTAAAAAACCAGGAAGCTTCCTACAAGGGCCCGACACTTCTCAAGACACGGTAGCAGAAATATCCGCCCAATTGCGTGCCCAAAAAAGCTTTCGAACCGAATTAGTCAATTACCATAAATCTGGACAGCCCTATTGGGTAGAGATTTCCATCCAACCTGTCTACAATACCAAAGGAGTTCTACAATATTTTATTGCCATCGAAAACAACATCGACGACCGTAAACAAAAAGAAGCTGAACTGAAAGAAGCCTGGGAAAAAGCCCAAGAAGGTAGCCGAATCAAACAGGAATTTTTGTCTGTCATAAGTCACGAGATCCGGACACCCCTAAATGCCATTGCCGGCATGACAGACCTCCTTCGACAAACCCATTTGACTAGCCAACAAGCTGAATTCCTTCAAAACATCCGACTTTCTTCAGATAATTTGAAGGCCATCATTGATGGTATTTTTGACCTCTCAACCCTGGATGCAGGTGAGCTTTCCATTCAGTCGATTCCTTTTAATTTGAAGCAAATGCTTCAAAATATCGTCTTAGGGAATGAACTCAAAGCAGAAGAAAAAGGGGTTGGGCTGTTTTTAAAATTTGATCCCCGAGCGGAAGTAAGCCTGATCGGAGATCCGGTTCGACTTTCTCAAGTTCTGTTGCATCTCGTTTCCAATGCCATTAAATTTACATCCATTGGCCGAATACAATTGGAGCTTCGCCTCGTGACCCGGATGCAAAATGCCCTGGTAGTCGAGTTTATCGTAGAAGATACAGGTAAAGGAATACCGTCCCATCTCCAAGAAAAAATCTTCGATGAATTTACCCAGGAAGACTCCAGCCACAGTCGACGGTACGGAGGCACTGGAGTGGGCTTAAGTATTTCTAAAAAACTGGTTCAATTGATGGGCGGCGAATTGCGACTTCAAAGCCGCGTCGGACATGGAACAAAAGTATCCTTTATCATTGGTTTCCCATTGCACGAAGGACAGATCGACGAAATTCAGGTTGAAAACCAACCCGCTTCTCAAGTATTGATCGGCAAGAAAGTCTTGTTGGTAGAAGACAACGCCATGAACCAGTTTTTTGCACGTAAACTACTGGAAGGCTGGGGCATTGAAGTCGGATTGGCTGAAAATGGAATTGACGCCATTTCAAAATTCAACCAGCGATACTTTGATCTTATTCTTATGGATATCCAAATGCCTGAAATGGATGGTTTGGAAGCCACCCGAAGAATTCGTCAGGAAAATAAAATTATTCCAATAATTGCCCTCACAGCTCTTACCATCAAGGGCGAATCTGAAAAATTATTGGCTGCTGGATTTACTGATTTTATGTCGAAACCCTTTGAAGCTGAAGAACTCCAGAAAAAGTTACTCATTCACATGGTGCATAATCGGCGTTATGCGTTGGAAACCGAAAAATCGAAAGCAACCAATGGTCAGCCGATTTTCAGTACACACCTTCTTCGGCAAATGATGAAAGATAACCCGGAGCAAGTCCGCCGGATGGAACTGTTATTCATAGATCAAGCGGAAAAAACAATTAAAGAATTTGCCAAAGGGCTATTATTGCAAGACTGGTCTGCTATTGCTCACGAGGCCCATAAAATCAAGGCCTCCATCGATATTCTTCAGATTCACTCCTTGAAAAGGCCTATACGAGCATTGGAGGCAGCCTCCCGTGGAGATGTTTCGTCGGATGAACTGATTCAGCACACCACAACCATTATCCGGACCTTAACCGATGTAACCGAACAAATGCGGTCCTTAACCGTCTAACTCATGGAAAATCCTCTTGTATCCATTATCACGGTCAACTTTAATCAAACCCAAGTTACCTTGGAACTCTTGGCCTCTTTGCAAAAAATTTCCTACAGCCCAATAGAAGTATGGGTGGTGGACAATGGATCTAAAGAGGACCCCCAAAGTGTGATTCAGGATGCTTTCCCGGAGGTTCGGGTCATACGTAGCAACCAAAATCTGGGGTTTGCTGGTGGAAACAATTTAGCCATTACGCAGGCCAATGGACAATACTTTATGTTTCTCAATAACGATACCGAGGTTCAAACAGACTTTCTAGAACCTTTGGTCGAACACATGGAAAAACATAAATCCACCGGAGTATGCGCCTCGAAATTGCGTTTTTTTCACGGTGAGCAACGAATTCAATTCGCTGGCTCTACCCCGTTGCACCCAGTAAAAATTCAAAGTTTTGCCCTGGGATTTGGTCAACGAAATGAAGAGTATGTAGATCAAGCCCAACCCACACATTTAGCCCATGGCGCGGCCATGATGGTACGCTCCTCAGTCATAACGGCCGTCGGACTCATGCCTGAAGAGTATTTTCTTTATTACGAGGAGATCGATTGGTGTGAACGTATCAAAGAAGCGGGATACCAAATTTGGTACATACCCAATTCTGTGGTGTTTCACAAAGAATCCATGAGTGTAGGAAAACAAAGCCCGCTGCAGGTTTATTACAAAACACGGAACCGCATTTGGTTGGCCAAGAAATGGAGAAAAGGTTGGACACTGAAAAAATCCATGGCCTATTTAGCCATTGCAGGGATTCGGGATTACCTGAGGTACTCGTTTAAAAGGCAATGGCCCTTGGCTAAATCGGTTTGGAAAGCTTGGAGATGGCATTTAAGCCCATCGAACTAGGACCTTCCGAAGACGCTCCAGGTGGGCCCCAACTCCCTCTAAAAACTGCTTAATATCGGGATACGTTTGCTCCCAAGTAGCCCCGGCACGCGCCTTAGATTCGATCGTTTGTAATTGGGCACTTACCTCCGGAAGGCCCACCATGGCAAAAGAGGGTTTAATTTTATGGGCTAATTTCCCGATGTTCTCCAGATCTTGGTTCAATATACCTGCCTGAATTTTTTCAATATCAGGGGGAATCGCCTGGAAAAAGACCTGAATCATATCCCGAGCATAGGATATCTGTTGGTCAAATTGGTCTAGGATAATTTTCTCTATGGGGTCCTCCATCTGCATGACAGGCTCAGTAGGTGTCGTTTCAGGGAAAATCAGGGGAGTTTCATCGATTGAGGTATCGGGGGCCAAATGTTGCAAAAGCACTTCTTTTAATTGGTCGGGGCGATAGGGCTTAGGTAAATAGCCTTGCATTCCGGCTGCTACGCTTTTTTCCACCTCTTCGGTTGTCGCGGTGGCCGTTAAGGCGATGATCTTGGCCGAATGATTTGGATTATTTGGATTAGACCGGATCTCCTCCGTTATTTGATACCCGTCCGTATCGGGTAATCGGATATCCATCAGGATCAAATCGAATTTCTCGGAAAAACACTGCGCCAGAGCTTGCTGTCCGGTTTCGGCGATGGCGTACGGGACATTCCATTTTCCAAAGAGTCCCTCCAAATACTTTAAGTTCATGGGGTTATCCTCCACGACGAGAACTTTTTTCCCCTGCCAATTGACCTCGGTGGCTGATAAATCGATCCGCTGGGAGGAACTCACGATACCACTATCTCGGAGCGGGAGGGTAAAACTAAAGGTAGATCCAACTCCTTTTTCACTTTCAACGCTGATCTCCCCTCCGTGTAGGTTCACCAATTGCTTGACGATAGCCAATCCAAGACCTGTACCGCCAAACTTTGATTTTACCTCAACATTTCCTTGTTTAAAACTATCAAAGATATGCTCGACTTCCTGTGGCGTCATGCCAATACCTGAGTCAATCACTTTAAATTCAGTCATTAGAAAGTCTCCTACTACACACAAAAGAACGACTTCCAACCGAACAATTCCATTTTCAGTAAACTTCATGGCATTACTCAGAAGATTCATGACGATTTGCGTCACGAATGTCGAATCCCCTATCACAGATCGTTGAATCTCATCGTCAAACTCAAATTCCAATCGAATATTTTTCCGATCTGCCTGTGCCCGGAACGTATGTAAGACTCCCTGGAGGAGATCTTTGAGTTGAAACACCTGGTCAACAACTTGCATCTCACCGGCGTCAATTTTGGAGATATCCAATATATCCGAAACAAGATTCAAGAGGGTTTCCGTAGAATAATGGATGGCATTGAGGTAATCTTTTTGCTTCTCCGACATGTCGGTATCGGAAAGCAGGTGGGTCATGCCAATAATCGCATTAATGGGTGTACGAATTTCATGGCTCATATTGGCCAAAAAGCGCTTTTCAGCATTTCGTGCCTCTTCGGCGATTTGACGTGCCTCTTGGAGCACTTCCTCCATTTTTTTTCTTTCGGTGATGTCCAGATGAATCCCAATCGAACCCACTACTTTTCCGTCCTCATCAAAAATGGGAGCCCCCGAAACGATTACCCACAAGGGCTCTCCGTTCTTTTTTCGAATAGGAACTTCATAGGCGCCGGGGGTTCCTGTCTCTCTGATCTTATTTTGATCTTCCACAAGCCGTCTAAAAACTTCGTCCCCAAGAAGTATCTCAGAGGCCTTTTGGCCAATTAGCTCCGCCTCTTCATAACCGGTAAGCTCACAAAAACGGCTGTACGCCCGGATGATAACGTCATGGAGATCCACTTCCAAAATACCCAAGCTCATATTTTCTATGATCCCCCGGTACTTTTCTTCGCTTTTTCGAATGATCTCCTGCACATTTCGTTGCTCGGTTACGTCTCGGTACTGCCACAAATGACCATGGTATTCTCCTTGATCAGAAAAAATAGGAATGTAATCACGCTCAAAAACACGAAAATCAGTTGTATACAACAACTGACGTGTCACCAATTTTCGATCCGCCAAACATTTTTCAATCCCCTCCACAAACTGGTCTGGCTGTAAAAAAAGGAATTTGGCTCCTTCCGCGGCTTGTTGGCAACTTTGCCCAATCAAAGACTCTGGAACCAAAGGAATTTGCATCAAATCACAAAATCGCTGGTTGACAACCACAACTTCTCGAAATTCATTCTCGAGCAACACAGCCGTCTGTAAATGTGTAATCAACAATTCGTATTGTCGATTGATTCGACGAACTAAACCGTCAGTCTCCTCCAAAGTTTGGGTCAAACGCAAAACCTCTCTCTTCAAGCGTTCATTTTCTTGAATTAGGTCATTTGACATGGAAAAAGAAGCCGACGAATCCATAATTACTAGTTCAACTTTAAGGCTTTGTACCCTAAAGTAGGAGGCAAAAAGGGTGTAGAGGTGGAATTTGCCAACAAATAAAAGTAAAGTCCATCAACTAAAAAAAATTTATCCGCAAAATTAGTCGAGGTTATATCTAAATTAGACTATTTCCAAGAACAAACTTCCTTTGTGGTCGATTTCTTTAATATACCTTAAAGTATAAAAAAATCACAACATGTCAAATTTTTATATTTTCTTTATACCAAAATGTCTTGGCACTAATTTTGCCATAGGTACATGTTGTATCATTAATCTTTACCTCTCGACATGAATGCATTGGTGTACCGGTATGGTGTACTTGGAATCGTTTGGTGGTTCGGGTTCACCATGGCGTATGGTCAAGATAAAGTTTCGGTGGTTACGTTACCTCCGTTGCCTAAGCTTTTACAGTTAGCAGAAGAGCATGCCCCTCGTTTAAAGCAACAACAATCTTTTTCAAATCAATTTGAACAGGGTATGCTGTTAAGCAAAAAGAAATGGACTGATAAGGTTTTTGTGGATATCGGTGCACAAACTTCGAACAACGGTGCGGTATTGAATGTAAACAACAACATTAGTGCGGGAGAGCTTACCTCCTTAAGTTTTCAAAATATCAATGCGGTTCGGGCAGGATTGACCATCCGCCTCTCAGTATTTGATTTGTATGGACGAAAAAATTTGGTGCAAGAGTCCAAGGCTTTATGGGATGCTTCGCGGCACATGGAGGATTTAGTTCGACTGGAGGTTCGAGAAAAAACCATTCAACTATATAAAGAAATTGAAATATCCAGCCGTGTTTTGGCCATTCAAGCCGACAAAAAATTTGCATTATATACCCAAAAACTATTATCAGAAAAAGAATTTCAAGCAGGGCAAATGCCTTTAGAAGAATTTACACGTGTGATTGAGTTGTATTCCTTGGCCGCCATAGCGTATGAAGAGGCTCGAGGTCGATACGAAACACTGCTAATGCAAATGGAAAACTGGGTGGGGACACCTCTCAAAAACGTCAAGTGAGCCTATGGATGCATTAGATTTTATTCGGTTGATCCGACGGCATCTTCTGCTGCTGATCTTTATCCCGTTTATCATGTCGGTCATTACCTATTTCCTAGTTCGCAATTCACCAGCTGAATATGCCACTTCGGCGATGGTTTACACGGGAATTTCGACAGGAACGAGCATCGAGAGCATGGGCGAGAGTCGTCGAGACCAATTTGTGGTCAACAACTCGTTTGAAAACCTAATCAACATCATTCGGTCCAAAGAAACTTTAAGGGAAGTAGCCTTTCGGACATTGGCCATCGTATTAGCCAAACCAACACCCGAAATAAAGGAGGATGCTCGGCTGCAACAAAAACTAGTTGAGTGGGTTCCTCAAGAAACCCAATATCGGGTGATCACACCCAATAATCCGGAACAAACCTACCTGAATCTTCAAAAGGCCTACCATGAAGACCCTAAAGAGGTAATCAAGCTCCTTTTCAATGAAGGGAAAACCCCGTTTAGTTTGCAAACTTTGGAAAGTATCAAGGCCAATCGGAAGGGAAGCAGTGATATGGTGGACTTTGGCTATACATCCAATTTTCCCGCCCTTGGACAACTAACCATTCAAGTCTTGTTGGATGTGTTTATTAAGAAATACCGCGAACTCAAATCCGTAGAATCCGGCAACGTGGTGGAGTATTTCCAAACCAAATTGGTGGAAATTCGAGCCGACCTCCAGGCCTCAGAGGCGTCAATGCAATCGTTTCGAGAGAATGGGAAGGTGATAAACTACGGGGAACAAACGAAAGTTTTAGCCATTCAAAAGGAAACTATCTCCGATGAGAAATCGAAACTCATCGGTGAAATGGAGGCCTCTTTGAGTGCCATTAAAGCCATTGAACAAAAATTGACAGAAAGTAAATTTCTGATCGAGAAGAACTCCGAACTCCTTCAGCAGAAGAATAAGTTGATCCAGATGGCCAATAACATGGTCCTCTCCAACAATTCGCTTACAGACCCCGTATTGCAAGAGCAGAACATTCAAAAACAAGAGGAAGTACTTCGCAATGAAATCCAAAAACTGTATGACCGAAGCTACACCACCGAAAATCTAGACATCAAGCCCCTCCTTCAAAATTGGATGGAGCAGCTGATTATGGTGGAAAAGAATCGAGTAAAAGCGACCGTTCTGGACCGTCGTCTTAAAGAAATCAATGTCGACTACTCCCGATTTGCACCCATCGGATCCAACATGGAACGGTTGTCACGTGAAATCTCGGTGCATGAACAATCGTATATTCAGACACTCCATGACCTCAACATGGCGCTCCTAAAAAAGCAAAACATTGAGATTTCCTCCAAACTGAATGTCGTGGACCGCCCAACCACCGTCAAACTACCTGGGAAAAAAGCCATGTTGATCCTGTTGGCCGGTGTAGTGGGTTTTGTCTTGGTATTGAGCCTCCTACTCACGTTTGAATTAACCGACAAAACACTCCGAAACCCATCCCGAGCCGAACGATTCCTACAAACAGATCTATTGGGGGCAATGCCGGATGGCAGTCAAAAGTCTCCTTCGTCTACCACTTCCTCCCATGTCTTGGTGAATCAGTTTTTCTCCAAAATGAAGATTCAACAGGAGAAGGTCCGACTCATATTTATAGCTTCAAACTTAGTGGATGAAGGCAAGACCTATATTGGGCAACGCCTAGTGGAAAAGTTGAGATTGGACGGGTTGATCAACCCTGAAGTGGGTCAGTCAAGTGCCCAAGTAGGAATCTATCAAAAATTATCGGATTACTTTAAGTTAGATCCCAATCGCGTACTTTGGATTTCGTCAGAAAAGCAAGACCAATCCACCCCACACCCAGATGATTACCGATATCCCGATTCATTACCTCTGAATGAATTATCTAAGGTAGAACAATTTATTCCGCATCGGAATCTTCCGTTGGAGGATTTCACTTACATTGTGATCGAAATACCACCGATGATCTTGGGTAATATTCCGATTAGTTTACTCCGGAAAGCGGACTTCGTCATTCATGTCGTAGGAGCCAATCGATCTTGGAAAAAACAAGATAAAAAACTCCTTTCCTTGTATGAACGTAACAAAATTCCCTTTGGCTTGCTATTGAATGGCGTTCCTTGGCATTCCATTGAAAATGTACTTCCCGAATCGGAGGTAAAACAGGCCAAATGGAAATCGTATATTAAACGGTTAATTCGTTTTGAATTCAATCGAAAACAGTGGAAGAGAAATGCAAAAAAGACCTGATGTCCTGATTCTTGGACTTCCACGCTGGGAGGGGGATTATCAAAAATCGACTGTGGAATTAGCAAAAGAACTGAGCCAGTTCCATCGGGTACTGTATGTCGAATATACTCCCACTTGGAAAGATACCAAGGGGCCCAAGCCGGGCCTTCTCCGTCAAATACATGATTCTCTCTGGGTGCTCACTCCACCAAGTCTGCTTCCTATCCATTGGATATCCTCAGCCAGCTGGTATGATCGATGCTTGACTTGGAATGCCAAGGTTTTACGTCGGGCCATTCTCAAGGAACTAAACGCTCTTCATTTTTCTGACTTGATTTCCATCAACGCATTTCAACCCGCATTAGGAACTAAATTACTGGGGACACTCGGGGAAACAAAAACCTATTATTATGCCTACGATGAAATGTCGGCAGCCGCATGGCTCAAAAAACATGGTCCTCGCTATGAAGAACAATTTTTAAAGCAAGTGACGGGTGCCATCGTGTCTTCGAGCGGCCTGTACCAAACCAAAAAGAAGCTACAACCCAATATCCATCTGATTACCAATGGGGTGGAAACCACACTCTTCGATCAAGCACGTTATCCCTACCACCCCAAACCCATTCTAGGATATATTGGCGCTTTGGATGACCGGCTCGATAGCCCACTTTTACAGGCCATTGCCCAGGCTTTTCCACAACATACTCTGCAACTGATTGGTAAATTGACCCACCCTCCTTTGAAAGAGGCCTTGCATGGCTTTCCCAATGTGGAGTGGGTTGGGGCAGTCCCCCCCACCGAGATTGGTCAGTATTTACGGCATTTCCAAGTAGGACTCATTCCGTTCTTAACCAATCCTTTCACACGGAATATTTATCCAATGAAAATCAATCAGTATCTTGCTTTGGGAATGCCTGTTGTTTCCACCGATTTTGCTGATTTATCTTCGTTTGGAAACGCTATTTCGGTGGCGGAAACAATCCCTCAATTCCTTCAAAGCCTTCAAGCCGCTTTGTTGGACACCAATCCGGCAGATCAAGAAAAACGAACACACCTTGCCTGGCAAAATGCCTGGCCGGCCAAAGCACAACAACTCTCAAATCTAATTACCTCATGACTCCTGAACTTTTACAAGAAGGATTAGCGTATGCTGAGAACGCTTTTAAAGGTGAAAAAAGCCATTTAACCTTGGATAAAGCACTATTCTCCCGGCACTTTAATTTTGATGGCAAAAAACTCCTGGATTTTGGTTGTGGCATGGGCGGCATGACCCTCTGGTATGCCCAACAATGGGACTGCACCGTGACAGGTACCGACATCGACCCCAATCACATCACCATTGCCCAAACCCTTTGGGAGAAATATCCCAATTCCCGTGTTTCATTTCATCTGCAAAATGTCTTGGAAACACCTCTCACCGAGACCTATGACTACATTATCTTGAATGATGTAGCCGAACATATTCAAATGGATATCTTAGAGGCAATCTTTGCTACTCTAAAAAAAAGTCTGGCACCCGGTGGGAAAATTTTCGTTTCCTACCCTCCTTGGGAAGGCCCTTATGCCTCGCATCTCAACCATGTTCTAGGTATTCCGTGGTGCCAATTTCTTCCAGACGCCTATCTTCGAAAATTAATGCATAACAAAAATCGACAATTGGTGGGAACCAAGACGATCATGGAAGAATATGATGAACTGAATCATTTAAATCACGAATTATTAATGAAAACGGCCAAATCGGTGGGATTACACCTTACGTACCGGAAGAGCCATTCGAAACTTAATTCCCTGTTTCAAACCGACACCTCATTCCATTGGGGTCCTTTAAAATATTTGGTCACGAAAGAACTTGTCCTTTTAGAAGCATGAACCTATCCCAGCGAATTCTGAAAAACCCACGTTTGTGGTTGCTAAGTGGCCAGGTGGCCTCGGCTGGCGTGGGTTTTTTGTCGCTGGGTTTACTAGCTCGCCAACTTCCCCAAGCCGACTTTGGTGCTTGGGTACTATTCCTAACCAATTTAGGTTTGGTCGAAATGATTCGTGCTGGATCCATTTACCAAGGTTTGGTGACATTTATTGCAGGTGCTCAGAGCTCAGAAGAAAAGAACGCTTTTGTACAGGTAGGTTGGATCCAAACAACTCTCTTAACGGCTGGTCTTGCTCTTCTTCTCCATGGCGCCTATTGGATTTGGCCCCAGCCACTTGATCAATGGCATTTTACACTATTTTTCAAACAAGCGGGTCTTATCCTGGTGGTAACATTACCCATTCAGGTGGCTACCTGGATTGCCCATGCCCACGAGAGATATCTCCCACTCTGGATTCTCTCATTTTCGGCGACACTTGCCTTATTTGTGGCCATCCTTTGGGACGATCACCTCACCTTGACCCAGCTATTCCGGTATTTTATCTTCATTCGGGTGGCACTTGCCCTTTTGGCCATTTTTTGGTTTCCGCCCTGGAGGCTAGGAAAATTAGATGACCGATTTCGACAAGCTTGGCAAAAAATGGTTGGCTACAGTCGATTCACTCTCCTCTCTACGTTGGGATCAAACATCTTGAAAAGTGCCGATGTATGGCTAATTAATGCCTATTTAGGTCCGGCTAGTGTTGCCTTGTACAATATCCCAATGAAACTTCTGGAGGTTGTCGAAATCCCACTGCGCAGCTGGAGTATGACCTCCTTCCCTAAATTTTCTGCTTTTTTTTCTCAAAATAATTGGGCTGGAATTCGATATACATTTTGGAAAGAATGGGCAATTTTAACCTTTGGAATGGTCCTAGGCGGATTGACCGCTGCCTTAGGTGCACCTTGGATCATCCCATTCTATGCGGGGTCTGGTTTTGAGGCTTCCATTCCTATTTTACAAGTATTCAGTGTCTACTTACTGCTACTTCCTCTTGACCGCTATTTGGGTATTCTATTGGATAGTGTCGGAAAGCCACAATGGAATACCGTCAAGGTCTTTATCATGGCCTCATTGAATATCATTGGGGATATAGGGGTTCTCACCTATGGAGGATCTTTGGTATGGGTGGCTACTGTCACCTTATTTCACACCTGCATTGGCGTAGGTTTTGGCTTATATCAGATTCGACATCAAATTGGCACACCGTATGTCTTCTTTCAGCAAACCTTCCGGCGCCGATAAATTAGCCCAATGGCCGGCACGACTTCTCATCACCTTTTTTGGGATGGGGATTGCCGTGGTGTTGAGCAAAGCGGGTATTGTGGCAGGTCTCGGCCTCATGATGGTTCCTTTTCTGGGTCTATTTCTCTACCTTCTATTTACCTTTCCAAAACTAGGCTTATACAGTGCCATTTTCATGGGATTTGCGGCCAATGGATTGGCTCGCTATGTTCCTGCACCTTTGGGCTTAGCCATCGACGGCCTTTTGGTACTCACCTACTTGGCTATCTTTTTCAAAAAGGAATCGTATGATTGGTCCAAAGCAGCCAATGGACTCACGTGGGCAGCGGTTATCTGGATGGGATACTCCATTTTACAAATCCTGAATCCAGAAGCCCGAAGTTTCGCTGCATGGTTTTATGCTATGCGGGGAGTCTCGCTCTATATGGTACTGGCTATTCCGTTGGTATTTGTATTGTTTGACGACAAAAAAGATCTCCTTTTGTTTTTCCATATTTGGCTCTTGCTCTCTTTTCTGGGCACCTTACAGGGAATGAAACAATTGTTTGTGGGAGTCGATGCCTTTGAAAAAGCATGGCTTGATGCCGGAGCTGCCAAACAGCATATTCTTTTCGGAAAACTTCGGGTATTTTCGTTCTATTCCGATGCTGGCCAGTTTGGTGCCGCCCAAGCACATACCTTTGTGGTGGCAGCTATCTTAATGCTCACTCCGGGAATACAAACCAAACGGAAGGTCATTTATGGTATTTGCGCGCTTTTGTCATTGTATGGCATGATGATTTCCGGTACCCGTGGCGCTATGTCGGTCCCGGCGATTGGATTCATGACCTACTTTTTATTGAGTAAAAACTTCCGGGTCTTTGGCTCAGGAGTGGCGGTTGGGGCGATCGTCTTCTACTTCCTTAAATACACCTTTATTTTACAAAGTGTGTATGCCGTGAACCGCATGCGAACCGCGCTGGACCCAAACGACGCCTCGCTGTTGGTACGACTGGAAAATCAGAAAAAACTCTCTAGCTACCTCGCTTCTCGGCCTTTTGGTGGAGGAATCGGTTCGGCTGGAAACTGGGGATTACGCTTCAGTCCCAATACCTTTTTGGCTCAAACACCCACCGACAGTTGGTTTGTCCGAATTTGGGCGGAGGAGGGGATTGTCGGACTATACCTCCACCTGATCATCCTTTTTTACATTGCCATTGCCGCCGGTATCCGTCTCTGGAACCTCCAAGATTTAGTACTCAGGCAACAGCGAATGGCTATTTTATCCGGCACCTTGGGTATTTACATGGCAAGCTACGGGAACGGTATTTTAGGTCAAATGCCTACAGGTATCCTGTTGTATGTGGGATGGGCCTTTCTTTTTATGAAAACAGAGCCACCCAAATCGGATGACTCTGTATGAAGTGTCAGTAAACAATTAAATATTAAAGAGAAAAGTTAAGTCGACCAAAAATATACCGGCCATTGAATCCAAACTGTTGAACACGACGCGAATACACGAATCGGCCTAAACTAAAGTTATTCGAATGAATGTGACGATCTTGGTACACATCGAACAAATTATTCACCCCTAAGGCAAGATTCAACCCTTTCGCTAAGTCATAATTAACCGTAACGTCTGTGGTCGTTTTAGGCGAAAAAGTTTGATCCAAGGTCTCACGCTGTCCTGTCAAGGCATTAATTGGGAAGGCACCCGGATTGGCTGGATTGATCGAAGGATCCAAATAAACTACCTGGCCAAATCGTACTGCCCGAACCATCAATCCGAGTTTTCCAACTTTATAGTTCGCCATTAAACTAATTTTATCTTGGGGATTGGCCACCTCGATCCGGCTCTGGTCTTCCCGGTTAAAGTAATTACCCTTTTGGCCTGTTTGCTCCAAAATTTGGGAAGCTTTGATGATCGCTTGACCATTGGCATCTTTCTTCACTCGGTTTTGGATGAAGGCCCCGGCTAGCGTGATCCGGAGGGTTTGATCTTTTCCAAAGCGCGTATTGTAATTGATGACGGGCTCGATACCCCGTGAACGTGTATCAACGGCGTTGGTAAAGAAATTGGCTGTTGTAGCATTCGCGGCTTGTAATTGTGCACGGATAGCGGCATTTCCCCCATCGGTGAAGTTGTTGGTCAAGACAATCCGATCCTGGATATCAATCTGGTAAGCATCGATGGTAATGTCGACTTTTCCACCCAATTGAACCGTTGCTCCAACCGTATAGGCACGGGATGTCTCCTGCTTTAGTTCCGGAATTCCTAAAATCTGAGCCGGACGGCTATCGTTCGGGAATGTCCCACTCTCCACCGCTACGAGCTGTCCTCCTTGTGAGACAAATAGCGTATTGGTTTTGGCATAGAATCGTTGCTGCATAGAAGGTGCTCGGAAGCCCGAACTGGTAGACGCCCGAAGGGCAATGCTAGGTGCTAATTTGTACCGTCCCGCCAATTTGTAGTTCAACGTACTACCGAAATCCGAATAATTTTCGAATCGCAACGCTCCGGTTACTAACAGTTTCTTGGTGAATTCTTGTTCTACATCCACATACATCCCTACCGAATTTCGAGCGTTTTTAGAGGCATTGGCAGGAAGGAATCCAGCAAAAACTTGGGCCCCGGCCGGAACACCCGCTGATGTATTGTAATTTCGATAAGAGGCCTCCTCTCCAGCCCGAATACCAAATTGCTCCCAACGTTGTTCCGCTCCAAAGGAAATGTTCAGTCCACTAAGTACCTCATATTTACGAGATAGATCTGCGTTTATTGTGTTTTGGGTAAACTGCAATCCACCTGCATCAAACGACGTTTGGAAGTTGGCAGACGCCAATGCTTGGGTATAATTAACCGAGTTGGTCACACTAAAATCGAATATATTTTGCCCAAAGGTATTGGACAAATCAAATTGCCATTCCCCTAACTTGCCGCGTAATCCGGTAGCAAACGATAGGTCGGTTACATTGGAATTGATCTCAGGTAAAAATCCATTGGGATATACCTGAAAAACATTATTCCGAACAGCAGCAGGCACGCCCGACGGATACCGGTAGAACCCAGCCGCATTTCCTTTTTTGTTGTTGAATCCACCAAAGGCATACCACGTAAGACGGTCGTTGATTCCTTTTTCGGCATTTAACACAATACCTCCCCCGTTTACACGTGAGTTACCGATGCGCATATCAAAATCATCCCGAGTCAGGCCTCTTTCTTGTAGCAATTGGTTATCTATGTTCTGTCCATTCATAGCCGGAAAAACGGCTCCGGAGTAGGTTCCTGATCGATTGGTTTCACCTCGTTGGACATACTCACCCGTGATGTTCACAAACCCTGTTTTTCCCCATTTCAAACCATAGTTAAGTCCAACTTGGGCTGTTCCTCCATCCACGACATTAACCGACGCATTTTGACCATTGTTGATCACCCAGTTTTTGTCATAGTTGGTTACGTGGCTTCCATAGGAGACATTCCCAGATAGGCCCTCTTGTTTTTTCAAGACGATGTTGATCACCCCGGCAATGGCATCAGACCCATATTGAGCGGCGGCCCCATCACGAAGAATTTCGATTTTCTCCACGGCTGTAGCTGGAATGGCGTTCATATCCGTTCCCACAGTTCCCCGGTTTACGGTTCCATTTACATTGACCAAGGCCGACTGATGACGACGTTTGCCATTCACCAGAACCAATACTTGGTCAGGACCTAATCCCCGCAACTGAGCTGGATCCACGTGATCGGTACCATCTGAAATCGCCTGGCGAGCTGATTGAAATGAGGGTGCAATGAATGTCAAAATTTGATTGATGTCCACCTGTCCGATCGTATTTGTCACCTGAGCCAAAGGAATAACGTCTACTGGAACTGGGGTTTCGATCTTCGTCCGTCCGCTGGTCCGAGTACCTGTCACCACCACTTCGTCAAGGACCGACAGGCTTTCTTGTAGTACCACTTGCAAGGGCTTGTTATCAACAATTCGAACCTCTTTGGTTACAAATCCAACAAAGGAAAAGACCAAGCTCTCCCCTTTTTCTGCTGATATTTTAAAGGAGCCATCCACCCCGGTTACGGTTCCGCGGGTAGTTCCTTTGATGGCCACGCCCACGCCCGGAAGGGCTTCTCCCTGGGCATCGGTTACCTTCCCTGTGATGGTTTCGTCCAGAGAGGCTCCTTCTAATTGCCCCAGTTGCCCCCGAACAAGAATAATTTTATTACCGTTGACCTGATACGATATCCGCATCGGTTGCAATAGCTTTTCCAAAACACTCGCCAACTTCTGCTTATTGGCCTGAATGGTGACGGTTCGGTCACTTTGGATCAGCCGTGAACTGAAAACAAATTTCACTTGAGCCGTTTCTTCAATCTGGGACAAAACCTCTTCTAATTTTTGCCCCTGCGCATGAATGGTTATCGGACGATCCAATATTTCTTGAGCCCCAACGGCAGGAAGTGCCCCAACAAAGGCCCAAGTAAGTGCCAGCAGAAGGATTCTCCATCGGCTGGCGATTTGGGTAAAGGATACTTTTCTCATTTGGTTTAGATTTATGTTTAGTTATAGAAATTAAATACACCTTTTATTTACACCCTTTTCCGGTGATCACGATATCCCCATCCAGGACTTCGTACTGGGCCTCGATGGCTTGACAAACCAGGGCAATTTTTCCATACAAAGGCTCATCGTTCAATGAAGCAGTCACAGGACAATGTGCCATCAGCTCCTCATCAAAATAGATTGATACCCCATACGCTTTCTGAATCTCTTCAAAAATGACCTTGGCCGAAACATCCGCATACTGGAAGGTAAAGGGTTGAGTTTGTTTAAGAAGGACGGGTTGTTCGATAATCGATTTGGAGAATTGTCCCCCTTGCGTATTGAGCACAAGCTGTTGGTTTTGGGTAATCACCACGCCATTGATGGGCTTATTGGTTTCCATTTGTTGCAAATCTTTCCACCGATAAACCGATACTTTACCCGTTCGAACAATGACTTCTGCCTCAGTAGAGCCATGCGGAGCCCGAATGGTAAAGCTTGTTCCAATCACCTTAGTTACAATCTCATTGGCATACACCATAAACGGCCGGCTGGCGTCACGGGCCACCTCAAAAAAAGCTTCTCCATCCAAAAAAACTTCTCGCCGGTCTGGGGCAAATTGAGTCGCATAACTAAGCCGGCTATTGGGATGCAGTAAGACGGAGCTACCGTCGGGCAAATTCACCAAAGTCGGTTTTGTTCCTCGATTGATATGCTCCTGTAAGGGTTTTGACGCGACAAGCACCTCATAAGGGGCTTTCTCAGGCCAAAACCATAGGGTTCCGGCTCCGACTAGCAAAACAGCTGCCGCCGCGATCCATTTCCAAGTGGAAAGCCGCCTCACTTTATGAGGAAGTGGCTCCCAAAGGCGTTCGTACTTTTCTCGGATCTGTGTTTCTGTCCAATGCAACGATAATACCTCCAATTGCCGAATAGCATCTTGAACGACTTGCTCGTGCTCTGGATGATCCTGAATCCAATCTTCCCATTCCCAAACATCGGCCTCGTGTTTGCGAAAATAAAAATTGAGAAAAGATTCCTTACGGATTAAATCCTCAGGCTGTAATGAAGGAGGTACATGCACGGGAGTAGAACGTTTTCTTCTATAGAGAAGGCGGTAGTCAAAATCTTCCCGATTTTTTTTATTTTTTTTTAGTGGGTCACCGATTGCAGGTACGTACGAAGGCGTTTTAACCCTTCGTGGAGCAATTTATATACCGTATCAATCTGCAATCCTGTCTTGTCGGTAATTTCTTTATAGGTCAATTCTTCAAAGAATTTCAGAAGAATGACTTCTTTTTGCCGATAGGTTAAGGTTTCCAGTGCCTCTAAAAGTAGTTTTCGACGGTGTTCGTCTGATTCATGGCGCACCAGCAACTCCTCGTAACTAGGAACCGTCATGGCCGACTCCATCCATTCGTGTGATTCGGGTTGTTTCTTTTTCTTGGTGATTTGACGTTTTAAGGAGGCGGTTAGGTAGGCTTCGAACGAATGTATATCCCCCAACTTTTCTCGGTAGGCCCACAACGACTGAAAAACCTCTTGAATCGCCTCTTCCACCACATCCCCTTCCCCGACCCACCGTAGGCCCAAGCGATACAGTCGATTGTAGTGACTTTGATATAAATGCCCCAAAGCCTGCTCATCTCCCGACCGAAGCTGCCGGAGGATCAGTTGATCTACATATCCAGAAGAATTTGCCATACAATGTGGGTATTTTTACATAACCCAGACACCGTCCAAAGGTTTAGGATCACAGAATCACGGTTTTGTTCCCGCGAATGAATACCCGGTCATTTAGAACGAGTTTCAGCGCTTGAGATAATACCCTTTGCTCGACATCTTTTCCCTCTCGTGCCATATCAACGGCCGTGTATCGGTGGCTGACTGGGTGAACGTCTTGATGAATGATGGGGCCTTCGTCAAGATCGTTATTGACAAAATGGGCCGTAGCCCCAATAATTTTTACTCCCCGATCAAACGCCTGACGGTAGGGGCTTGCTCCGATGAACGCCGGTAAAAAGGAATGATGGATATTAATGATCCGATTAGGGTAGGAAGCCACAAAAGTGGGGGATAAAATCCGCATGTATTTGGCCAGAACTAAGTAATCAGGCTCATAAATGGCCAAAGTACGAAGCAGCGCTTGCTCATGCTCTTCCCGAGACTTGTCTTCGTGGCTGATGTAATGAAACGGAATCCCAAATTTACTCACAAAGGGTTGCAATGTTGTGTAATTTGAGACTACAGCCAAAACGTGGGCGTTCATTTCATCAAAATGATAGCGAATCAACAACTCTGAAAGGCAATGATGCTCTTTTGTGGCCAAGATCACAATGTTCTTTTTCTTTTTCGGCATCAACCGAAAAGCAATCTCGGGTTGGGGAATGGCCTCTCGAAGCTTGTCCAGAAGACGTTCATCTGACCAATCAGGCTCCACCTCCAGCTCGGTTCTCATGAAGAAATGCCCATCTGGACTTACGTATTCGTCTTGCCGAATGATATTTCCACCCAATTCATATACCACTCGGGTGACCTGAAAAATAAGGCCCTTGGCATCGGGACCTTCCATGAGTAAAATATGCTTTTCCATTGCACGAAAAAAAAGGGGAAAGAACATTTTCCCCTCTCGGTTATTTTTTACGGAAGAATACAGTAATCGCGACTCCCTCAAATCCAAAGTGTTCTCGAATCTGATTTTGCAAGAAACGCTCGTACGGTTCTTTGATGTATTGCGGTAAATTACAGAAAAAGACGAATGTTGGAGACGGTGTCGGTAACTGAATGATGTATTTAATTTTGATGTATTTGCCCTTGATCGCTGGGGGGGGTGTATGCTCGATGATCGGTAACATCACTTCATTAATCTTGGACGTCGGAATCTGCTTGGTTCGATTTTGATAGACCTCCATCGCTTTCTCAATGACTTGAAAAATACGTTGTTTTTCCAGAGCAGAGGCAAAAATCACGGGCATATAATTCATTGGGGCCAAGCGTTCCAAAAACTCTTTCTTCATGACATCCGCAGTCTTGGAATCTTTCACAATCAAATCCCATTTATTGACCATCAAGACGATCCCCTTTTTCGCTTGATGCGCATGGCCGATGATGTGAATATCTTGTGCCTCAAGGCCCCTTTCCGCATCAATCAACACCACACAAACATCCGAACTCTCCAACGCCTTGATCGACCGGAGGACCGAGTAAAATTCAATACTCTCTTGAACTTTGGCTTTCTTACGAATCCCTGCCGTGTCGGTCAGTATAAAATCTTGCCCGAACAATTTATACCGTGTATCGATGGAATCCCGCGTTGTCCCGGCAATATTGGTGACAATACTCCGATCTGTTCCTAACAAAGCATTTAAAAACGACGATTTCCCAACGTTTGGACGACCGATGATGGAGATGCGGGGAATCCCGTTGTTGGGATCCTCTAAACCCTCTTCATCAAAATGCTTCACAATTTCATCCAACAAATCTCCTGTCCCTGACCCATCGACAGCCGATATTGGATAAACCTCGCCGGGTAATCCCAAGGCATAAAATTCAGGGGCCACCAACGCCTGCCGCTCAAAAGTCTCGGCTTTGTTGGCTACAATGTAAATTGGCTTTTTGGTCTGACGGAGCACTTGGGCAAACTCCCGGTCTAAATCCGTTAAACCCGTCATGGTATCCACCACAAATAAAATCACGGATGCTTCCTCTAGGGCCATCGAAACCTGATCCCGGATCGCCTCCTCAAAAGTATCCTCAGACCCCACAACATACCCGCCGGTGTCGATGATGGTAAAGTACTTTTCTGTCCAAACCGCGTACCCATAATGCCGATCCCGCGTGACTCCCGGTACGTTATCGGTGATCGCGACGCGCTCCTCTACTAATCTATTAAAAAGGGTTGACTTCCCTACATTCGGTCGCCCGACAATTGCAACAATATTTGACATAAAATTCTCCCGAAGGGCTACTAAATCCCTTCTTTCTGTGTATTAAAAAGATCGCAAAAATACGAAAAAATATTGATAATCAGGCGTTAAATCCTAATTTATACTAGAGAAAAGCTTGGTATGAGATTAAAATCAAGGCCAATACCGCCAAGCCAAGCCCCCAACGATTCCAATTCGATAGTTTTTCTTGAAAAAATACAACTCCAACCGCGGCAGAACCCACAATAACCCCAATATTGTACAAAGGATAAACCAAGGCTCCTTGACCCTCGAAGACATCCAGTGCACGGAGTAGCCAATAAAAGGAAAAGAAATTAGGGATGCCTAAAGCAACACCTGCCAAAAAATGCCGCCAAGCCAAAATCTCTTGGCCTTTCGTCACCCGGTATATCAACAATCCCAAGCCTGTTACAACAGCACCTAGCAACATGACCAACGTGACCGGAACCGTACGATCCGGTTCTGGAATGTAGCGAATCGTAAGGTAGTTGATGGCCGTGTTCGAAAAACCGTACAATAAAAAAACAGACACGACAAGCCACCACGCATTGCCAGCCGAAGCCCCGCTTCCTTCTTCTTTTTTGATTGAGCTTAAAATGACCGCTCCGAGTGCCAAAACTAACCCTAGATAATTCCAGACGTCAAAGTTGCTTCCCCCTACCTGAAAAACAAACAAACTAAATAAAACCGGAATGACCAGCGAAACGTTATTGGCTAACGAAGTGACGGTCATGCCCATGCGTTGTGTAGCGGCTCCGGAGGCTACAAATGTGATGATAAACACAACTCCTAAAGCCCAAGAAAACCAAGTCCACACTTCCCCCACCTCAATCCCAAGCGTTTGATTATCAGGCATCATCGCATAACCAACCAACCAACATATTGGGTAGTTCCAGACGATGGCCTGAAAGGTCCGAATCTGAAATCGACCATGAATCCTAAAATTGACCAGCAACAATACCGAAGCCAAAATACTACAAAGCAAATAAAACATAACGTTGAGATAAATCAGGTAATACAAGACAAAACTAAAGTGAAATGCGTTCCCTCCACCTCGAGTTCGGTGAAACCAGTAAAATTTTGTACTTTCGTCCACCATATTTTACCGATTTATAAGGCATGAACACCTATATTGAAACCCATCAACAACGTTTTTTAGACGAATTATTTGACTTTTTGCGGATTCCCTCCGTTTCCGCAGATCCCGCCTTTTCAGGCGATGTTCAACGTGCTGCTGAATTTATCCAGGCTCGACTTCTTGACGCCGGAATGGACTCAGCCCACATCCATCCCACCGAAGGACATCCCATTGTTTTGGCAGAAAAAATCATCGATCCTTCCCGTCCTACCATTCTTGTGTACGGGCACTACGATGTCCAACCTGCCGACCCTTACGAGCTCTGGGATACTCCTCCATTTGAGCCAACCATACGAAAAACCTCTATTCACCCCGATGGAGCCATCTTTGCCCGAGGTGCCTGCGACGACAAGGGTCAAATCTACATGCATGTTAAGGCCATCGAAATGATGTTGGCGGAAAATAATCTTCCCTGTAACGTCAAAGTTATGTTCGAGGGAGAAGAGGAAGTTGGTTCCGCCAACCTTGCGACCTTCGTCAAAGCCAATAAAGACCTACTAAAAGCCGACATTATTCTAATTTCCGATACATCCATCATCGCCAACGACATTCCTTCTGTCGAAACAGGTCTTCGTGGCCTCGCGTACATGGAAGTCGAAGTTACTGGCCCAAATCGGGATCTGCACTCAGGTGTGTATGGGGGAGCTATCGCCAACCCGATCAACGTCCTGACCCGCATGATCTCTAGCCTCCACAATGACAAAGGCCAAATCACCATTCCTGGTTTCTATGACCAGGTCATCGAGCTTTCCGCTGAGGAGCGCGCAGAGTTGGAAGCAGCTCCCTTTGATTTAGCCAGCTACCAAGCCGACCTCGGTATTCAGGAAGTTGCCGGCGAAGAGGGGTATACCACTCGCGAACGGGCCTCTATCCGACCTACCTTGGATGTCAATGGAATTTGGGGTGGATATACGGGTGAAGGATCCAAAACCGTTTTACCATCCAAAGCCTTTGCCAAAATTTCCATGCGGTTGGTACCAAATCAGGACTGGAATCACATCTCAGAGCTATTCACTCACCATTTCCAATCCATTGCCCCCCCAACGGTCCAAGTAAAAGTTACGCCCCACCACGGTGGACAACCGTATGTCACACCCACTGAGTCAATCGGATACCAAGCGGCTTTCAAAGCTATGGAAGAGGGCTTTGGCAAACGCCCTGTTCCGACGCGCGGCGGTGGAAGTATCCCGATCGTCGCGTTGTTTGAACAGGAGTTAGGACTCAAGTCCATCTTATTTGGGTTTGGTCTTGATTCCGATGCCCTCCACTCGCCTAATGAGCATTATGGGGTATTTAACTTCCTTCAAGGAATTAAAACGATCCCACTGTTTTATCAACATTATTACGAACTTTCCAAAGAAAATACATTGGATTATGGCGATCAATCTTGACCCCCTCGCGACGGAAGCCCCCTCTTCCTACCAAAATTTGGATCAAATGTCGGTTCACGCATTATTGTCGGGAATCAACCAAGAGGATCACTCGGTTCCTGTTGCGGTAGCCAAACAAATACCCCAAATCGAAGCCCTCGTTCAACAGATTGTGCCTCGGATGAAATCCGGTGGCCGATTGTTTTACATCGGGGCGGGTACTTCCGGCCGGTTGGGCATCGTCGATGCTTCGGAATGCCCCCCAACGTATGGTGTTCCGCATGGGTGGGTCGTGGGAATTATGGCTGGTGGCGACCAGGCCATCCGCCAGGCGGTTGAAAACGCCGAGGACGATGAAACCCAAGCTTGGTTGGATCTCCAATCCCATCAAATTACGGCTCAGGATACCGTCGTCGGAATTGCTGCCTCGGGCCGGACTCCGTACGTGGTCGGAGGATTACGAGACGCCCGTGCGAATGGGTGCTTAACCGGTTGCATCGTCTGTACCGACGGAAGTCCCGTAGCGGCCGAAGCAGAATATCCGATTGAAGTCGTGGTTGGGCCGGAGTTCGTAACAGGCTCCACCCGAATGAAAGCGGGTACCGCCCAAAAACTAGTTCTTAATATGATTTCCACCACGACTATGATCCAATTAGGGCGTGTGAAGGGAAATCGAATGGTGGATATGCAACTTTCCAATGCTAAGTTAGTCGAGCGTGGTACTCAGATGCTGATGAAATCACTGCAAATAAATCACCCAGAAGCCCAAGCTCTTTTATTAAAACACGGCAGCGTTCGCAAAGCCGAGGAGGCTTTTAATCAATTACCTCAGTAAGTATGGTGGACTGGGATTGGATGACTTTGGATTGGTTTCGACTTTCTACACTTTTTCAATTTGAGTGGAAATACCCTTTGATTCTCTACGGAATCCTGAGTACTCCCTTTCTTTTCCTGTTCCGTTGGCTCTTTCATCGCCAGCCCCAACGATTTTTTCTCTCGCTCCCAACAGGTACCCTCCAAACGCACTGGACAACCTATTTGAGGTGGTTCATCCCCTTTTTTGTTTTGTTGGGCATCTCCTGCTTATGGCTTGCGTTGGCTCGTCCACAACGATTTTTAGATCGAGAAGAAGTGCTGGGAGAAGGGATCGATATTCTTTTGGCTATCGATGTGTCTGGATCAATGGAAGAGCCCGACCTTCAACCCAATCGACTCGAAGCAGCCAAACAAGTAGCTTTGGAATTTGTTCAAGGCCGACTTCAAGATCGAATCGGGATCGTTGTCTTCGCTGGTGAACCCTATTTGTTATCTCCTCTCACCACCGACTACGACCAATTAACTTCCTTGATTCGTTCCATCCAACCCCAAATGATCGCCGTGGATGGTACAGCCCTAGGCTCAGCTTTGGCCATGTGCATCAATCATTTGCGTGACATGCCAAGTAAAAGTAAGGTGGCTATTCTTTTGTCCGACGGAAACAGTTCAAATGATATTCTCTCCCCCATCAATGCGGCGGATTTGGCCAAATTCTTCCAAATCCAAGTGTATACCATTGCTGTTGGACGAGACAGTCAAGCCGAACGCGTGGATGAAAAGGCCCTTCGTGAAATCGCCAAAGAAGGAGAGGGTGCCTTCTTTAGAGCGACCGACACCCAAGCTTTAGCCCAAATTTTTAGCCGCATCAATCAACTGGAAAAGGCAAAAATTCAAATGAAGACCCAGCAGGATGTCCGAGATTTTTACTACATCTATTTGTATTGGGCCTTGATTTTCTTGCTAATCGCCTTCTTACTCAAAATTAGTCCTATCGGAAACCTACTCGAAGATTAATCGTATGCAAGCACTCCTCTGCCAAACATTTGGCCCACCCGAATCTCTTCGTATCCAAGATGTTCCCGACCCCACCCCCCAACCCCATGAAGTGATTCTACGGGTGATAGCTTGTTCTGCCAATTTTCCGGATGTTCTCATCATTCAGAACCAGTACCAATTTAAACCCAATTTACCGTTTTCGCCCGGGGGCGAAGTGGCCGGAATCATTGAGGCCGTAGGGGAACAGGTAACTAGATGGAAAAAAGGCCAACGGGTTATTGCTTTGTGTGGCTGGGGAGGAATGGCAGAAAAAGTAGCTGTCTCGCAAGATAAGGTAATTCCCCTTCCCGACACCATGGACTACATTTCGGGGGCTTCACTTTTGTACACCTTCGGCACCACATTGCATGCCCTGCAGGATCGTGCCAAAATACTACCCGGAGAAACTCTCCTGATTTTAGGCGCCGGCGGTGGAATCGGTCTCGCTGCCATACAAGTTGGAAAGTGGATGGGGGCCCAAGTATTTGCTGTTGCCAGCACACCCGAAAAAAGACAGGTATGCCTGGATATGGGTGCCGACTTCGTCTTGCCTTATGACCCTGCCGAATGGAAAAAAGCCATAGGCCCTCAAGGTGTGAATGTCATTCTGGATCCTGTGGGCGGCAAATGGTCGGAACCCGCCGTCCGGATGCTCAGTTGGCAAGGCCGGTACCTGGTGGTTGGATTTACCGATGGATCCATTGGCCAACCCCCATTGAATCTCGCTTTGTTGAAAGGAGGAACATGGATGGGCGTTTTTTGGGGACGTTTTACCCAAGAACAACCCCTTCAGAATCAACAAAATAGTGAAACCCTGGCTCGGTTATTCGAGGAAAAGAAAATCAAATCACACATCCACAAAATATACTCCTTAGAGGAAGCCTCCCAGGCACTGACCGACCTGCAAAATCGGCAAGTTATTGGTAAAGCCATTGTCCTAGTGGATCCTGTGGTAGGCCAAGAGTCTCCTGCTGTGGCAGTCTCCCATCCAGCACCCTTACTTTTCGATTCATTACAAGCCCTAGATCAGCATGAGGGAAAATCGCTGGGCACCACTCCTTGGTTAACGATTACGCAAGATCTTGTGAATGATTTTGCTCGTACTACCGGCGATTACCAATGGATCCATTTGGATGCGAACCAAGCGGCACAAACTCCTTTTCAAAAGACCATTGTGCATGGCTTCCTCACACTTTCACTCATGTCCCAGTGGATGTACCAATTGTATCGAATTGAGGGCTCCACCATGGCTGTCAATAGCGGAAGCAACCGAGTGCGGTACCTTCATCCTATTCCAGTTGGTAGTCGATTACGAGCTCATGCCGTATTAGAAAAAGTAGAAAAACGCAATGCTTCCTCGCGTCGTTTAACTACCCTGGTCTCCATCGAAATGGCGGGTTATGACAAGCCTGTTTGTACCGCAGAATTGCTGAGTATAGTCTATGAATAATTTAAAAAATTCTGCATCTTTGCAGCCATTTTCTTATAAAAATACAAATGAAACAAATTGACGTTTGCCTCTCTCCGGACTTGCTTCACCTACATAATTTAGAGAATTCCATTGTCGTGGTAACGGATATATTTCGGGCGACTTCTTGTATGGTAAGTGGCTTTGCACATGGTGTAAAAAGCATCATTCCTGTAGCAACCGTGGAGGAATGTAAGGCCTTACAAGATCGTGGCTATATTGCAGCGGCCGAACGTAACGCCCAAAAGGTTGAAGGATTTGACTTAGATAACTCCCCTTTTTCCTTTATGGATGATCGGCTCATCGGCGGAAAAATCGCCATGACTACCACCAACGGTACCCTGTCCATTACCAAAGCCAAAGCATCGGCGGTAAAGGTCATGGTTGGGGCTTTTTTAAATTTAAAAGCAGTGGCCGATTATTTGAGAGACCAACCCTACGATGTGCTGGTGCTTTGCGCTGGCTGGAAAGGTAGACCCAACTTGGAAGACACCCTTTTTGCAGGAGCACTTGTGCAGGCGCTTCAAGAAGAATATGCAGTGGCAGAAGATAGTGCGCTGATGGCCATGAGATCTTACCAGCTTGCTAAACCGGATATGCTGGGCTTTCTAGCCAATTCTTCTCATGTGCGTCGTCTTCAACGTTTGGGAATTCAAAAAGACATCACCTATTGTGTTCAGCACGATCTTTATGATGTCATTCCAATTTTAAGAGGAAATGAATTGGTAAACTTGTCCTAACGACATGCGGGAGAAATTGATCAAGGCTCTTTCTAATCATGTTCATGAACGTGCCATCCCGTATCTCCTCGAGGTTTGGGAAAAAGAGCCTTTTTCACTTTCCATAACCCCTCCTCAAAAAAGCTCCTTTGGGTATTACCGGTATCACCCCCACCAAGGAGCTCTCATACGTTTGAATCACAATCTCTCGCCATCTCACTTTCTCATGACATTCCTACATGAGGTTGCTCACCATCGTGTCCAATTGAGTCAACTACAGAGAAGGAAACGATTTGCTCCGCATGGGAAAGAATGGAAACAGACTTTTCAACAACTCATGGAACCGGTACTTCGCCCTCCTTTTTTTCCCGACTACATTCTTCCTATTTTGATCAAACACATGCAGAATCCAGCGGCCACATCCTCCCGTGATGCACTTCTCAGTCAAGCTTTTCGGCAGGAAAAAGGCGAAAGTTCATCGGTATTAGGTGAATATCCGACGGGACATTTATTTGAATTCAGGGGAAGACATTTCAGACTTCTCCAACACAACCGAACCCGAGCCTTATGCGAAGATCTGTCGAACCATCAGAAATATTGGATCAGTCGGTCGATACCGATTTAAAGATTCTTAGCAAAAGTCCAGGCGATCAAGGCCCATCCGATCACCAATAAGGTACCACCAATTGGTGCTACTGCCCCAAATGCCTTAATTCCAGTGAAGCAAATGAGGTACAAAGCTCCCGAGAAGATTAGCACACCGGCCAACATGGCGTTTCCACCCCATAGCCAAGTCTTTTGCGGAAATTCTTTGGCCACATAACCCAGGAGAATCAGGGCCAACGCATGGTAAAATTGGTACTTAACGGCTGTTTCAAAGGTATCCAACCGTTGAGATGATTCCAGAAAAGATTTTAAGGCATGTGCACCAAATGCACCCAACATCACCCCAATCATGCCCAAAAGGGCTCCAGACACCAACCAAAGTTTATTCATAACACATTCGTTTTTTAGGTTATCGATTTCCAAAAATGGCACTACCAATCCGAACCATCGTACTGCCTTCCTTTACTGCCAAGGGCCAGTCACCACTCATGCCCATGGATAAATGCCTAAAACTATCTGGGGCTACACGTTGAGCCAGTTCGTCAAAGGTTTTTTTTAAGAATTGAAATTCTTTTCGCACCTGCTCTTCGTCTTCGGTAAAACTCGCCATGCCCATCAATCCCGCGAATTGGATATTGGGAAAATTAGATGCTTCCTGAAGAATCGACACCACCTCCTCAACGGTCATTCCTGTCTTGGTTTCCTCTTGTGCAATGTGAACCTGTAGAAGCACCTGAATGCAGCGTTGGTTCTTGAGAGCTTGTTTTTGAATTTCGGTCACCAATTTCCGGCTATCCACAGATTGAATCATCGTCACAAAGGGGGCGATATATTTCACTTTATTGGTTTGCAAATGTCCAATCAGGTGCCAACGAATATCCGCGGGTAGTTGGGGTTGCTTGTCAACCAATTCTTGTACATAATTTTCACCAAAATCCCGGCAACCGGCATCGTATGCCTGTTGAATATTTTCCACCGTCTTAAACTTGGAAACAGCCACCAAGGTAGCACCTTGAGCGGCTACTTGGGAATGAACGAGTCGATATTGTTCGGCTATCATCTAATGTATTTTATTTTTCTGTCCAAAGCTGAGCCAAATGAACCAAGACCTCAGCCGATTTTGCCATATCTTGTACCGAAACCCATTCCAGTTTCGAGTGAAAGGCATGTTCTCCTGCAAAAAGATTTGGGCAAGGTAAACCCATCCATGATAACCTTGAGCCATCCGTTCCACCTCGAATCGCCTGCAGCTTAGGAGATATTCCAGCCCTTGATATAGCTAAAATGGCCTTTTCGATCACCTCCGGGCGTTGATCCAAGATCTCGCGCATATTTCGGTATTGTGGATAAATTTCCAATTCTATTTTCGCTTGTGGATAGGCCCCACCCACCGCCGCACAGACTTCGTGCAACAGGATTCCGAGCGCATCGAGTCGTTCCACTTCAAAATCGCGTAGAATAAACTCCACGGTTGCCCTTTCTGAAGTTCCTTGAACGGATACCGGATGAATAAACCCGTCTCGTCCTTTTGTTGTTTCAGGTGACAGCCGATCGCTTGGTAAAGCATGAAGTAAATCGCCAGCCACTTTGAGTGCATTCACCAATTTTTTATAGGCAAATCCGGGATGTGCCGCCACGCCGTGTATGGTCACCCGAGCTCCATTGGCAGAGAACGTTTCATTCTCCACTGAGCCCCGTGTTTCGCCATCAACTGTGTAGGCAACATCAGCCCCAAGTTTGGTGAGATCGATGTAGTCGGTGCCACGCCCGATCTCCTCATCCGGAGTAAAAACAAGGCGTATTTTTCCGTGGGGAATCTGCGGATTTCGAAGCAAATACCCAGCCGCAGTCATGATCGCCGCTAGGCCAGACTTATTATCCGCCCCCAACAAGGTAGTGCCGGAGGCCGTGATCAAATCATTACCAAGCTGATCCGCCAAATCCGGATGTTCTTCCATCCGAATAATCTGGGTTGGGTCATCTGGCAAGACAATGGGCTCTCCATTCCAAGAGCGATGAATCAAGGGTTTTACATGGGCCCCAGAGCAGTCCGGGGACGTGTCCATATGGGAACAAAACGCAACCACCGGTCCATCCTTTTGATCTATCGTGGAAGGTAGTGTGGCATATACATATCCATATGGATCCATCTCGACCTCCGCTGCCCCCAAAGAAACAAGCTCTTCTGCTAAGATAGCGCCCAATAACTTTTGTTTTTCTGTAGAAGGGAAGGTGCTTGAATCTGGATCAGACTGGGTGTCCACTTTTACGTATCGACAAAAGCGTTCTATCAATTCGTGAACTTCTTCCTCCGAAAAAAACATAAGGTCTTTACTTTCTAAATTTGTTTACAACCGAAACCAAATCCGCTGGCGAATAGTGCACATTTTTTAAGGTTTTTTGGTCCTCCGTCCGATACACTAAAAATCGATCCCCGTCGGCAATGTAATAACAAGGAGTTCCTTTGGCTTCATAGAACGCAACGGTTTCTTTCGCCTCAGATTCATTTTGGCAGGCCTTGCTCATATTGGATCGTTGAACCTCATTAAAAAGTTCTTCAAAACTTTCTCCTAAACCAAATTCTAACACGGCCCCCATGAGGACATATTGTAAATCACAAAGCGCATCAGCCGCTTCGACAATATCTTGGTTCTCAACCGCCTCCTGAAATTCCTTTAGTTCTTCTGATAGCAACGAAATCCGTAATTTAGCGCGTTCCAATGGTGGAATTTGAGGTGAATTCAGAATGGGGTGATGGAAAGTACGATGGAATTCAGCCACTTGGACTAAGGCATCTGGGGTATTCATTTGCTAATTTTATGAAATAGTTAAGTGTGTATATTTTTGACCGTAAAATCAAGAAACCTTTAGGGTAGCTTGCAAAGTTGGGACAATTTGAATAATATTGCTAGCAATCTTGAGGTCATTATAAACAAAAAAATTATTTCTATGAACAAATTAGTTAGACTTCTCTCCGTAGTTGCTCTATCCGCATCTGTTGCTTTATGGTCATGTAAAGGTGAAAAAGGTGACCAAGGTGAAACAGGTCCAGCGGGTCCAACCGGTCCTGTTGGTCCACAAGGTCCAACCGGTCCACAAGGTCCAGTTGGTCCGACGGGTCCACAAGGTCAGGCTGGAAATGCCAACGTAAGAACCTTCACCGTTACCATTCAGCCAAACCAGTGGGCGCAAACAGAGGTGGCAGGTGTAGGTTCTGCGACTACCTCTACTTGGGGAGCTGTTCGTGTAACCAATGCTGAAATCACTGCCGACAGAAACGTATTTGGATACATCCGCAGCGGTGAAAAATGGTTGGCTTTGCCTGTATTCTTCACCAAAGATATCGATGGTTCCATCGAACGCTTCAATTTCGCTTTCCAAACAGGCCAAGTGGAGTTCTTTTACCGTGCTCAGTCTACCCTTTTCGGTGGCACAGCAACCTTTGCTCCAGCTAGCAGTGTAGAAGTTCGTTATGTGATCATTCAAAACACAGTAGCTTCTGCCATGAGAGCCAATGGCGTAGACTTTAACAACTACAACAATGTAATGGATTTCGCAAACGGCGTTACCAACGACGTTCAATAAGATTATTATCCTTTCGTTTCAAACAGCCGACCGGTATACGGTCGGCTGTTTGTTTTATACACCAATCAAATCCCCTACCTTTGTATTTCATTTGAATGTCGTATGAGCTCCCTTTACAGTAAACTGTTCCTGTGTATTTTCTTAAGCCTTGCGGTGTTTTTGGCTGTTTATTCGAAATCCTTCTGGTATCCCCACGCGCAAAAAAGACCTCGACTTGCTCTTTTACTTGGGTTCTTCCTCCTACGTATACTTCCTTTTATTATCATTTTTATCTTGCTTGACTTCGACGCACGAGGAGATGTATCCATGTTCTACGACTCAGTTCAAGGGGCACTTCAAGGAGGTTGGGTCTACCGCGACTTCGATACTGCCTACTCGCCTCTCTTCCCCTACGTCATTTCCTTACCCGTATTGCTCTGGAACTCTGCCAAGTCCATCACTTTAATGATGATCTTGGTAGAAGGAGTAGTTCTTTACCTAACACTTCGGTGGAGTCAACACCCAGAAGGTCTCTTTCGTGCCATCCTCTACTTACTTCTTCCCGCTCCTTTTGTTTATTCCGTTTTAGGTGGACAAGAAGACATTTGGATGTGGGGATTTTTGGTCACGGGACTTCTCCTTTACCAAAAAAACCAACATGCCTTTCTTCAAGGTATGCTCATGGCCATTGGCCTTTTGGTCACCAAAGCCCTATTTGTACTGATCCTACCCGCAATTTGGTTGCATCAAAAAAATAAAGTGGCCTGGATGGCCGGTGCTTTAGCCATCGGAATTCCGGCTTTGATTATCTTATATTCTCATATCGGTCTCGAATTCCTAGAGCCCATTCAACAAGCCAACGACCCTCGCCTTCCCAATATTTGGTCAGTCCTGCACCCAATCACCAATGGATGGGTCCCCCTGGGCCCCAAATGGATCAACTGGCTCGGTTTGTCCACTCTAATCGGATTAAGCTTTTGGGTCACCTGGAAACTTCGAAAATCATCGACCAACCATTTCATCCCTACCCTATTTTTGTCGGTATTCGTATGGCTCATGCTCATCCAGCAAAGCTCTTTGACAAATTATTCTTACAATTACATGGTTTTGATCCCATTCATTTGGCGCAAAACTTTTACTCCTCGCTTTTGGGTTGTATTTTTAACCCTGAATTTTGCGTTGGTCATGCAACAACCTCTTTGGTGGGGTTTGGATATGATCTACTTTCATAACTGGAATGACTTAAAACCAACACTCCACGCCCTCGAGTATTTCCTAGAGGTTATCGTTGTCGCAGGACTTATTTGGCTTTTAAGGGAAATTATTCTTCAGTTTTGGCAAAATGATTATTCCAAATATACAGCATGATAACACGCATAGGCATCATTGGATACGGATATTGGGGCATAAATCTCCTCCGAAACTTCATGTCAACCCCAAACGGCACAGTCACGGTCGTTTGTGATACCCGTGAAGAAAGACGAAACGCCGCCCAAAAAGCGTATCCGACTGTACAGACGCTATCGGAGGTCGATGAACTCATGAACCGTGATGATGTAGACGCCATAGTTATTGCAACTCCCGTTTTTTTACATTATCCCTTGGCGAAAAAGGCCCTAGAAGCCGGAAAACATGTATTGGTTGAAAAACCCCTCACCGCCTCGGTTGCCGAAGCCCAAGAATTAGTGCAATTGGCTCATTCGAACCAACGCATCTTGGCCGTCGATCATACGTTCCTATTTACTGGGTCCGTCCAAAAAATTAAAAAAATGGTGGACGCCGGCGAACTAGGAAAAATGCAATATTTTGACTCTACCCGCATCAACCTTGGGTTATTCCAACCGGATGTCAATGTCATCTGGGATCTCGCCCCACATGATATCTCCATCCTAAATTATCTAGTGGATGAAAAACCGGTTAGTGTCACCTGCGTCGGACAATCCCACACGCAAAATAGGCTTGAAAACATCGCCTACTTGAATGTCACCTATGCCTCCGATTTTATCGCCCATTTTTCCTGTTCTTGGGTATCCCCCGTTAAAATTCGACGGATTCTCATTGGCGGTGATCAAAAAATGTGCTTGTACGATGATGTAGAACCAACCGAAAAAATCAAGGTTTACGATACCGGATTCCATGTTAAATCCGAACAAGAAAAACATAACCTCTTGGTGGATTACCGTGTAGGGGATATCTACATCCCCAAAATACCCCAAAAAGAAGCGCTATCGGAAATGGCTGCCGACTTCATCCGTGCCATCCAAACCCATTCCAAACCACTCGTCGATGGTCAGGCTGGTCTCGAAGTAGTAAAAATTTTGGAAGCAGCCCAACTATCTATCAATCAAGGAGGAAAAGAAATCCTACTCTAAATCTGGAACCATATGCCCGTTTTGAATGAAAATGAAGGCTTTCGCTCATTAAACAATGTCACCGTAGGGGAAGGCGTCAAAATTTTTAACTTTGTGAATGCCTACGGTTGTACCATCGGTGATGGAACCAAAGTAGGTACCTTTGTTGAAATACAAAAAGGCGCAACCATTGGCAAAAATTGTAAAATCTCAAGCCATTCCTTTATTTGCGAAGGGGTGCATATCGAAGATAATGTGTTTATCGGACACAACGTGACCTTCATTAACGACAAAATACCCCGTGCAACCAATCCAGATGGTTCAATGCAAACAGATGCCGACTGGAAAATGGAAGAAACCTTCGTTAAAAAAGGCGCCTCCATTGGTTCCAGTGTGACGATCCTCTGTGGGATCACCATCGGAGAAGGAGCCGTTATCGGTGCCGGATCTGTTGTGACAAAGGATGTGCCTCCACATACAACCGTCGTCGGGAATCCAGCCCGAATTCTTACAAAAAATTAATACTTGGTATGTCTATTCCCTGTCTCGATTTAAAAAAACAATACGCCTCCATCAAAGAGGAAGTGCTCCAAAAAACCGAAGAAGTGTTTGACTCCACCGCGTTCTCCGGTGGTAAATACGTTGAAACGTTCGAACAAGAGTTTGCTCAGTTTTGTGAATCCGCCTTTGCCTTGGGTTGCAATAACGGTACTACGGCCTTACACCTCGCTATGCTTGCGTTGGGTATCGGCCCCGGAGATGAAGTCATTTTACCAGCCAATACCTTTATCGCCACAGCCTGGGGCCCGTCGTATGTCAATGCCACCCCAGTCTTTGTGGATTGCGACCCGGCCACCTGGCAAATCGACGCCAACCTAGTCGAACAAAAAATCACCACGAAAACCAAAGCCATCATTGGGGTGCATCTCTATGGCCAACCTTGCGATGTCGATGCCCTAAAAGACATTGCAGCACGCCACCAACTTTATTTCATTGAAGATGCAGCCCAAGCACAAGGCGCCCGATACAAAGGGAAACGCATCGGTCAATTTGGTGATATCGCCTGTTTTTCGTTCTATCCCGGAAAAAACCTTGGAGCCTACGGGGAAGCAGGGGGTCTGACTACCCAAAACGAATCCTACCTGAAGCACATGCAAAGTCTTCGAAATCATGGCATGGTGCAACGATATTACCACGATGAGATCGGCTACAACTACCGAATGGATGGTCTTCAAGGCGCTATTCTTTCGATTAAACTGGCCAAATTGGACCAGTGGAATCAACGTCGGCAAACGATCGCCAAACGGTACCAAACTGAAATAAATAATCCCCTCATTACCTGCCAAACACAACCCGAGTGGGCCGAGTCTGTTTACCACTTGTTTGTTGTAACCACCGAAAATCGGGATCAGTTGATGAGCTTCTTACAAGCCCATGATATTTTCCCCGGACTGCACTATCCAGTACCGTGTCACCTTCAAAAAGCATATGCTTACCTTGGGCATCAGGAGGGTGATTTCCCGCATTCCGAATACCTTTCGAAGCATTGTCTTTCTCTACCCATGTTTGCCGAGCTAACCGACGACGAAGTCACTCGTGTCATCGAAGTGCTCAATGCCTATTCCAACTAACTAAACCGGTTCATGAAAGAGCAATCTTGGAGCATTATCATTTTTTGCTTTAACGAGGTAGGTACCATTGCCTCCGTGGCGGAGCGTGCCGTAAAAACACTCCAAGAGTCGATGAACGTGCAAACTTTTGAGGTATTGATTGTCGATGATGGTTCTACTGATGGTTCAAGAGAAATTATTCAGAAGCTACCCCTTCAATTTCCCTCGATTCGTTATGAACTTCATCCTCACAATAAAGGCATTGGACATGCCCTGAGAACGGGGTACTTTCATGCCCAATATGAAAATGTTTGTGCCGTTCCTGCCGATGGACAATTCGATTTATCCGAACTAATCCCCTTTCGCAATCTAGAAGAAAATACCTTCGTATCTTTCTTTCGAAAAGAAAATACATCGTACAACTTCTTCCGAAACTCCCTATCTGCTACCAATAAATGGGTCAATAAGCTTCTCAATGGTTTTCAGCTCAAAGACGTCAATTGGGTCAAAATATACAAACGTGCCCCATTGTTGACAATGCACCTAGAAATCGAAAGTTCGTTGGTCGAAAGTGAAATTTGTGCTAAATTCCTGTCCATGGGCTACCAGGCCGTTGAAGTCGAATCCAAATATCTTCAGCGCATCTCCGGCGTCTCTAAAGGATCTTCATGGAAGATTGTACGGCAGGCCATTCGCGATACCCTACTGCTTTCTCAAGTGCTGCGACGATTTAGAAAACTTGATTCCCGCTAACCATGGCATCCGTTACCGCAATCATATTGACGTACAACGAAGAAAAGCACATTGAGCGATGCATTCGGTCTTTGACCTCCTTCTGTGAACGCATCTGTGTGGTGGATTCGTTTTCGACTGACCGCACAATCGACATCGCCAAGTCCTTAGGCGCCGAGGTCTTTCAAAACCCTTGGGAACAAAATTATGCCAAGCAATTGAACTGGGGGATTGAACATTGCCAAATTAAAACGGATTGGACCCTCCGGATCGACGCAGATGAATATTTCACCCCAGAACTGCAGCAAGACCTAATCCAACAATTGCCCTCTGTACCCCCACAATATACCGGGATTGAAGTCATTCGAAAAGTCTTTTTCAAAGGGTCGTGGATCCGGTTCGGTGGGTTTTATCCCATCCATTTACTTCGTCTTTGGCGGACCGGGAAAGGCATCTGCGAACAACGCCTCATGGATGAACATATCATCCTGGAGGAGGGCGAAGTTCTTCGATTATCCTCACACGTCGTAGACGAAAACCTCAATCCCATTCACTGGTGGGTTACAAAACACAACAATTATGCACGACGCGAAGCCGCCGATGCCTTAAATACCCGATTTCAGTTAACATTTACCTCCAATATTCGAGAAAGTGCCGGAACCAAACAAGCGGTCTGGAAACGGATACTCAAAGATCAAGTGTACAATCGCCTACCACTTGGTCTACGGCCATTGCTCTACTTTCTTTTCCGTTTTTTTGTCCAACTCGGCTTCCTCGATAAACCCAAGGTTTGGCTTTTTCATGTATTACAAGGATTTTGGTATCGATTGATTGTAGATATCAACATCTACGAAGCCATCCAGTCCACTCAAGGGGATCCAGACCAACTACGTCAACTCATCCAAGAGGAATGGGGAATCAAATTCTGAGATTGAACTTAGTATCCCTTAATTTCAATTTAAAGAAATTAAAATCAGGCCTTCCTTTAAATAATCTATGCAGATATTTAATGATAGTTAGACTATATGTAAAGCTATATTTTAATTAGATTATAACTTGGCATTTTGATTCTATATTTTTGACTTACCTTCTCTATAAATGCCAAATATAGAAAATTAAACTAATCTATAATTAATTACTTAATGGCCTAATTTAGCAGGATACCTACCTTTTAAAACAAAAAAATAGAAATTAATAATCAAATATTCGATCAAAAAATTATCTTGATCATTCGTTGAATATTTTTTATCGTTCTTTATTTAGCCTTCTCGAAAATTTAGACAATCTACTATTTAAAAAATTGTTTACTTTAGATTGGTATGAAAAAGCGAGGTTTAGCGAATACCAGATCATGAAGGCGATTAAAATAACGCGTAGGGTCGCTCGTTTGAGGAGATTAGTCGCGAGCTAAGGATGAACCGAGTTACCTACTACAGATGGCATAAGAAGTATTCAAGCATGAAGGCGAGTCACTTGAAACGGCTAAAAGAACTCGAGGATGAAAATCGGAAGATAAATCAGATGTATACCGAATTAAGTCTTGACCATGTGATGTTGAAGGACGTACTGTCAAAAAAGTGATAGGCCCTACACGGAAAAAAGAAGTGGCAGGTTTTTTTAGTAAAAACCTATTCCGTGAGCCTGGATAAAGGCTGTCGATTCGTACAATTATCACGCTCACATTGGGATGATCAGTCCAAGAAAGACAATAGCCCTGCGATGGATAAGCCAAAAAAGTTAGCGAATGAGCTACCTACCCGCAGATTTGACGTAAAGTATGGAAGAATCCGTCAGCAGGGCTTATCGTGGAACCGCAAGCAAGTACTACGGGTATTTCGTTTGATGGGGCTTAGTTTAGACGAAAGCGACAGAAACGACCGTTGAGTTGAGTTAAAACGATATTTAGCGTGCCTGTTGAGTGGAATCAAACATGAAGCATGGATTTAATGCGCCGGGGCAACGTGAGTCGTGGTTGGCATAGGGGCTAACCCCAAAGCCATCCGGGAGAGAGGATTTTGTCACGTTATTCTCTGTCTGAATTTAGGAAAGACTACAAAATAAATCATCCCGAAATGAATATTTCTCCATTCAGATCGGAATGAGTAGAACCTACTTATACAATAGGTTAAAACAGGTGAGTGGTCAATCCATTGGCGACTTCATTCGAATTGTTCGATTAAATAAAGCGGCCCAGTTGCTTATCGAAGACAAACTGCCGATCATTGAGGTCATGTACACGGTGGGTATTCAAACCCAATCCTACTTTTCCAAAGCATTTAAATTGGAATTCGGCAAATCCCCACTCCAATATAGTAAAGAAACCACTCCACCCTTTTCAAATCCTCATTGAAGACATCTTTTTGCCCTCCACCTCAGTCAATTGTTGACTGGATAACCTTCATACCTATTGCAAACGTTGATTTAGGAAGAGGAGTGGATTCGAATTGGTTGGCACTCAACAACCAAAAAGATTGTTCTATTCCTATACTTTTTGGATTTTGTTCAATTGCTCATGATGGTCTCGTCCAACATACGCCTGGGTTTACGTGAAAATGCTCTCCAGTTTGCATTACTCGTTCTTGTCAATGCCTTTGTTGGTGGCATGATTGGCATGGAGCGAACCATTTTCCCAAACTTTGCAGAAACGGTTTTTCATATCAGCTCCAAAACAGCAATACTTTCCTTCATCTCTGCCTTTGGCTTTTCTAAAGCATTGGCCAATTACCTCTCCGGGAGATGGGCCAATGCGTTGGGTCGTCGAAACATCCTACTCATCGGTTGGTTGATTGCGATTCCAATTCCTTTTATCTTAATCTATGCCCCTACATGGAATTGGGTTATAATGGCCAATGTTCTTCTTGGATTTAGTCAAGGTCTCACTTGGAGCAGTACTGTTGTGATTAAAATTGATCTGGTTGGAGATAAAAACAGAGGATTAGCCATGGGGCTAAACGAATTTGCTGGCTACCTTTCCGTGGGATTAGTGGCATTTCTAACTTCCTGGGTAGTTGATCAATATGGAATTACCCCCTATCCTTTTTACTTGGGAATTTTTCTATCCTTTGCTGGTTTCATAACCACCCTAGTTTGGATCAAGGATACGCACTCTTTCGTTCAAATAGATCAAAACCAAAGCCAGGTTCCTTTTTTACCTCATATTTTTTGGGATACCAGCTTGCGTAACAAAACATTGAGTTCAGTAACACAAGCTGGGCTGATCAATAACTTAAATGATGGCATGATTTGGGGCCTTTTGCCCATTTTCCTAAGTTCCTTGGCTTTTGACACCCAAGAGATTGGAAGTTTAGCCGCCATTTATCCCTCCATTTGGGGCATCGGTCAACTTGTCACGGGCCGAATGGCAGACATCTACTCGAAGAAAGCCATGCTTTTTTGGGGAATGCTCCTTCAAGGCCTAGCGATCATGTTAATTCCCTTCCTTTCCACTTATTCCACCTTAGCCATTTTATCAGCTTCTCTCGGCATAGGGACAGCCTTGGTTTACCCTACTTTCTTATCGACCATCGCAAGCGCTACGCGTCCTATTCAGCGAGCAGAAAGCTTAGGAACATTTCGGTTATGGCGCGACTTGGGGTATGCTATAGGAGCAATCCTATCTGGAATGGCGGCTGACCAATTTGGAATTGGGGCGGCCATTCAGGTAATTGGAGCCCTTACAATCGGGTCTGCAGTCCTTATTCATTTTCGCATGCCCAAAGGGATTTAAAAAAAACATCTACGCTTTGGTTCCTGCCCAATCCTCACGATCCAGACTACGATACTGAATAGCTTCAGCCACGTGTTCAATTTGGATAGTATCAGAGCCAGCCAAATCAGCAATCGTTCGGCTAACCTTTAAAATTCGATCATAGGCCCGAGCTGAGAGGCCCAAACGCTCCATTGCCCGCTTGAGTAAGAGTCGACCTGCTTCCCCAATTTCACATATTTCTTTGACCATTTCAGGAGGCATGAGGGCATTGGAATGTACCTCGGGGTGGCCTGCGAATCGAGATGTTTGTCGATTTCGTGCTTCGATGACTCGTAACCGTATATCAGCCGAAGATTCTTGTTTTCGACGGGATGAAATTTCATCAAAACTAACCGGTGTCACTTCAACGTGTAAATCAATGCGATCCAATAGCGGACCCGAGACTTTATTTAAGTATTTTTCTACCGTACCTGGAGGACAGGTACATTCTTTTTCTGGATGATTGTAGTATCCACACGGACACGGATTCATAGAAGCGATCAACATGAAACTCGCTGGAAATTCGACCGCCAGTCGAGTTCTCGAGATCACCACTTTTCGTTCTTCCAACGGTTGACGCATCACTTCCAACACCGTCCGTTTGAACTCGGGTAACTCGTCAAGAAAAAGAACCCCATGGTGTGCCAACGATATTTCCCCAGGCTGTGGATAACTACCACCACCCACAAGGGCGGCGTCGGAGATTGAGTGGTGAGGGCTCCGAAAAGGCCGGCGGTTAATCAAGGTAGCACGCGTCCCGAGTTTTCCTGCTACGGAGTGTATTTTGGTGGTTTCCAGCGCCTCTGATAGAGTAAGCGGGGGCAAAATGGTTGGAAGTCTTTTTGCCAACATGGTTTTTCCGGCTCCAGGAGGTCCTATCATGATGACATTATGTCCCCCGGCAGCGGCAATTTCCAAGGCGCGCTTTATATTCTCTTGGCCCTGAACATGTGAAAAATCGGCCTCATACTCTTCCAAAGAATGGAAAAACAAATCACGGGTATCGGTAACCAAGGGGGGTATTTCACGAACTCCTTGAAAATATTCCACAGCTTCCTGCAAGGTGTCGACACCGATGACATCTAATTGATTGACAATCGAGGCCTCACTGGCATTTTCTTTCGGTAGGATAAAGCCCTTCAAACCTTTCCGTCTGGCCTCAATAGCAATTGGTAGAACGCCTTTTATAGGCCGTAGTTGCCCGTCCAGAGACAACTCTCCCAAAATGACATAGTCATGTAAGGACCGGGTAAAAGTAATCTTTCCTGCCATCAGCACGAGGCAAAGCGCAATGGGTAGATCATAGGCTGAGCCCTCCTTACGAATGTCGGCGGGTGCCAAATTGATGATGGTCTTATGTCGATTTTGCTGATACCCCGCATTTTTAAGTGCGGCATCAATTCGTTGTAAACTTTCTCGAACTGCATTATCGGGTAAACCGACCACGCTAATTCCGATGCCTTGAATGACAGAAACTTCGACAGTAATGAGAGAGGCACTGACGCCAAATACGGCGGCACCATAAGTAGTTGCAAGCATTGTTTTCATGGTTTATTGAGTGAGCAGAAGTTTTTCCCACTCATCTCGATGGTACCACGAATATAGAGAGAATTTTTTAGAGAATTAATCTCCAAAAGGCCAATCTTTTCCAATGATCAATTCTTGTTTTAGCCCTTGTTGTATCAAAAATTCCTTAGTTTGTTCGGGTGTTTTCATTTTCTCCGGGAATTTTTCGACTTGGGCTAAAGCAAATAACATCATAGCTGTATATCGAACATTGTTTTGCATGTGTTGACGATCAATGAGATCCATTCGATCACAATTGGCATGATAACAATTATAGGCTTTAACCGGGAATGTTCCAGATGGTGAGGCGGTGGGAATACCTTTTAGCATAAAGGGTTGATGATCGGAATGCAACCCAGCTCGATTACCATTGGCATTGGCGAAGGAAGTATCAACCTCTTGAATGATGGATCCTATTTCATCGAAAAAATCTTTGAGTTGGTTGTTCCCCATGGCATTAAACCCACGAACGTTATTGACCATGTCCAGATTCATCATGAGTTTAACACGATCCAATTTTTTGTCTGTATTGTATTTTTGAACCATATACTTGGAGCCCAAAAGACCTTGTTCTTCTCCCATGAACAGGACAAATTCAATAGTCCGCTTGGGTCGCAAACCTGTACTTTGAAAAACACGAGCCAAATCCAAAACTGAAAATGATCCAACCCCATTATCCATCGCACCCACGGCCAGGTCCCACGAGTCGAGATGGCCCCCTACAACTATGGTCTCTTTTCTGTATTTTTTGGATGACCCAGGAATCGTGGCGATCACATTGCGTGCACGAATGGGGCGACTGAAATTCTGCATATCCAAAATAGCCAAAATGGGAGGTTCGTCTTTCATCCACTTTCGTAATGCTTTACCTGACTCAAGCGATATACAAACAGCCGGAATGGGGATCAATTCACCAGTAACGGAGGCCGTACCGGTCAATAAAACTCCACCAGGAACCGAATTGGCAATAATAACACCCGACGCCCCATATTGAATTGCGAGTGCTGTTTTTTCAGACCGATGAAGATTTTTTTGGCCCTTGTTTTCCTCTAATTGAATATTGATATTGAATAAAGCTACTTTCCCTTTGAGACGTTCTCCCACTTTACTAAAGTCAGTTGCTAATCCATCCCCACAATCAACCACTTCAGCTGTAATATGGGAGGATACCGGAGAATGGGCTAAAGCGACCACTTCCACATCCCGAAAATTATCGCTTTGTGCCGGTGCAAATGAGAGTGTGACCCTGGACCGCGACCACGCCTCTACTTCAAAGGGCATGAACTTGACATCGGGCAACTGATAGGATCGCCAAGTTTGAAGAGCAAATTCTTCTGCTTTTTTGGCATTTGGAGTACCTGTCAAGCGATGACCGATTTTTTCGGTGGCCTCTTTTAATGCTTCGTAGGCTTTCCCACGGTATTGCACATCCTGATTTATAGCAATGAATGCCTTCTTCCATTCCTCTTTCTCGGATTTCTGACCAACCAACGAGAGAGGCATACAAAGCCCCAAAACAACAATTTTGAATCTATTCATGATGAGTTAAACGAAAGACAGGTGCCTTACATGAACGAATATATTCACAAAGTCATAATATACACAATGAGATGCCTCTTTTTTTGTGCAATGGGGCGTACTAGTTGCCTTTTACTTTAATCGATTATATACGTTTAATGTAGTGTTAGTTTGATGATTCTCTCCTAATTTCACTCGTACGTTTACGACGGTCAACTTAATAGCGATGAGGAACCCATGGTAAGAGGGCTAATCCGGGAAGGATTGGCTTTTTTCTTATCAGGGAAATGGAGACGTGCAATAGAATACGTAGATATGTAATCGGAGAGTTGGAGATATTCTAGAACCCAAGGAGCCACTTATTGGCCTGATTTTCTCCAACACTCATTTTTCGATTCACATGGATGGGTATTAGGGGTTGGTTTTGAGGGTGTTTTGTTGGCGAGGCGTGGCACCCTATTGGTTTAGGGGGGGATAGAAAGCAAAAGAGCCACACTGTTTGCACAATGTGGCTCTTGCTAATAAAATCCTGGCGTCTACCTACTCTCCCAGGTTTGATCCTAGTACCATCGGCGGTGCGGGGCTTAACTTCTCTGTTCGGAATGGGAAGA
>JBKBLN010000004.1:0-4058 GCA_046296415.1 Spirosomataceae bacterium
TACAAACAGGTTGCCCCGCTGGGGCAAGGGTACCGAACGGAGGTCGATTTGGTTGCGCAGGGTATGTTCATGGGCCGCACCGACGGGGAGACTGGGTGGGGAATCCTAGGCTACCAACAGGTTGCCCCGCTGGGGCAAGGGTATCGAACGGAGGTTGATTTGGTTGCTGGGCTACCAACAGGCAAGGGTATCAAACGGTTGCGGATTCCTTTGCACGTGCCATTCACTTGGTCGTACGGCTAAACGTAACGGATTGAATTATGAATTTTTCCTACACCTTGGATACAAACAGGATTCCTAGGATAGGGCAAGAACGGGACAATTCTATACCGAATTCTTCATGCATTATTTTTTTAGGCATTTTTATCCCATCATTCCTCTCTCTGATCTTTACCAAGGTTGATTCGTTTCCATTTAGCATTGATTTGTTCCGGACATTTTATTTACTTGCTGGATACCAAACCATTTTTTTGGTGTTTTCCGATAGTAAACCCTAGTCAATCAACGCATGAAAATAGAAGTCAAAACATTGCATGAGCATTTTGGAGGTATGTTTGAGGGAAGTTTGCTACAAGAATTAGCCGATTGTGGTAAATATGTAGAAGTGGAGGAGGGATACCAACTCATGAAGCCCGGTGGATACATTCGGTCAGTTCCTATATTATTAAGTGGTTCGGTGAAGATTGTCCGGTCTGATTCCGAAGGGCGGGAGGCTTTATTGTATTATTTGGGTGGGAAGGATTCGTGTGCGATGTCGCTGACGTGTTGTTTGGATCATCGCCAAAGTGAAATTACAGCGGTAACGGACGAAAAAACGCGATTGATTCTGGTGCCGGTAGAAAAAGTGGAGGAATGGATGACTCGCTATTCTTCTTGGAAGCAGTTTGTATTTACCACCTATCAACGTCGATTTGAAGATTTATTGGGTGCTATTGACCAAATCGTCTTTCATAAACTTGATGAACGATTGGTGATGTTGTTAAAAAAGAAGATCAAACAAACCGACAGCAAGACGATACAAACGACCCACGAGGAACTGGCAAATGAATTGGCGACCTCGCGCGAGGTAGTATCAAGGTTATTGAAACAATTGGAACGTATGGGGCATGTGAAGTTGGCTCGAAATCGGATCGAAATCATTCAATTGCCTTAAAATCGACTAGTGTAACAATTATCACGGAATACCGCTCCAAAGCCACCTAGTTTTGTGCCATCTTTACATAGACTTGCGCACATATGAATGCAATTGAAATCGTTGGCTTTGGAGCCTCCATCCTGATTGGGGTGAGTTTGGGCTTAATTGGAGGAGGGGGAAGTATCCTAACTCTTCCCGTATTGGTTTATTTATTACACATTGATCCTGTTTTATCGACGGCGTATTCTTTATTTGTGGTCGGCTCTACTTCTTTGGTCGGCTCGGCGTCGTTCATGAAAAAGAAACTGGTCAATTACCGGGCCGCCGTGGTATTTGCTATTCCCTCTTTCACGACGGTCTATTTAACCCGCAAGTACTTGGTCCCGATGATACCCGATCCTTTGTTTTCGGTCGGTACATTTGACATGACCAAAAACATGGGTATCATGATTTTCTTTGCCTTGATCATGTTGGCGGCATCGTACTCGATGATTCGCAAAGCCACCGTTGAGGAAACAAATGGAGAAGAAGAAGTGAAGTTCAACTACCCGATGATTGCCATAGAAGGTGGCTTGGTGGGTATTTTAACCGGCATTGTTGGTGCAGGTGGCGGGTTCTTGATTATCCCAGCGTTGGTCTTATTCGCCCGACTTCCCATGAAAATGGCGGTAGGTACTTCCCTTCTGATCATTGCGGCTAAATCGTTGATCGGATTTTTGGGGGATCTCTCAAATCTTACCATTGATTGGAACTTCTTGCTTGTATTTACCTCTTTATCTGTGGTAGGAATTTTCTTGGGAAGTTATTTGTCGAGATTCATCTCAGGTGACAAGCTCAAAACCGCTTTTGGTTGGTTTGTGCTCATCATGGGCACCTACATCATTTTGAAAGAATTTTTATTCTAATTTTTTCGCTTTGTAATCTTAGTCACCGTACAGGTGCCGAACCCCTTGTAACTTTGTAACATCATTTAAAAATTTGCACATATGTTTTTTCAACACGTATATGACAAGACCCTTGCACAGGCGAGTTATTTTATCGGATGTCAGAAAGCTGGCGTTGCGATGGTCATTGATCCCAAGCGGGATGTTGATACTTACTTGGAGATCGCCAAGCAAAATAATATGAAAATTACCCACATCGCTGAAACCCACATTCATGCCGATTTCCTTTCAGGATCACGTGAATTGGCCGCTCTTACCGGGGCAAAGATGTACCTCTCGGATGAAGGTGGTGAAGGTTGGGAATATGAATTTGACCATGTCGGCTTAAAAGATGGCTCGATTATCGAAGTGGGTAATTTGAAATTCGAGGTGATGCACACACCTGGCCATACGCCCGAGAGTATTTCATTTTTATTAACAGACAAACCAGCGAGTCCAGAACCTGTCATGTTGTTTACCGGAGACTTTGTCTTTGTAGGCGATATCGGTCGGCCGGACTTATTGGAAAAAGCAGCCGGTTTAGTTGGAACCCAAGATGCTGGAGCCTTGCAAATGTATGATTCCATTCAGCGATTCAACGCATTGCCGGATTACATCCAAGTTTGGCCTGGCCATGGGGCGGGTTCAGCCTGTGGAAAAGCCTTAGGGGCGGTACCTTCCTCTACGGTAGGGTATGAGAAGATCCGGAACTGGGCTTTTCAGTATGAAGACAATCAAGATGGTTTTGTGAAATATTTGTTGGCTGACCAACCTGAGCCACCCAAGTATTTTGCGATGATGAAAAAACTGAACAAGGTCGATCGTCCGTTGATGACAGAAGTACCTGCTCAGAAAAAATTGAGCGCGGAGGAAGTGAAAGCCGCCATGGCAAACGGAGTGAAGTTGATCGATACCCGCAACAAATCGATTTTTACGCAAGGATTTATCCCAGGCAGTATTAACATACAAAACAATAATTCTTTTGCCACTTGGATGGGCTGGTTCGTCAACTACGAAGAGCCGTTTATGTTGGTGGCTGGTGAGCACGAGATTGAGGACTTAACCCGGAAGTTGATGCGCATTGGCTTGGATCACGTGATGGGATATGTTTCGGATATCGAAGCCTTAGGTCTGCCGTTGGAGAAGAACGAGTGGATCGGTTTGGAGGAATTTAAAGGCTATGTTGGGCGTGAGGATGTGCAGATCGTGGATCTCCGCGGAAAAGCCGAATACCAAGCCGGACATGTTTCCGGTGCCGACCACGTATTTGTTGGTACGTTACCTACCCAATTGGACAAATTGAATAAAGACAAGCAAATTGTGATCCATTGCCAAGGGGGAGATCGGGCCGCGATTGGGTACTCTTTGTTGGTTAAGCACGGATTTACCAACGTGAAAAACTACTCCGCCGGAATGAATGAGTGGGTCAATGCCGGGAACCCCGTGGTAACGGCCTAAGGCTTGATCAACAAGTTGTACACAAAGCCACCGTTCGGCTCGCAAGAGAAGAACGGTGGCTTTTTGATATCCCAAAGGTACAAAAATATGAATTATGAATTAATGTCGTTTAGTTAAGGAATTTTACCTAGCTTCTTTAATCCAGCACCAAGGGTGCTTAATCAATAACCTAGCCTGCGAAGGCTAGGAAAATGGCACAAACCCACCCCGGGCCGTCGGTGCGGCCTGCTTCTTGGTTGCTGGGCTACAAACAGGTTGCCCCGCTGGGGCACAAGGGTATCGAACTGAGATGGATTTGGTTGCTCAGGGTATGTTCATGGGCCGCACCGACGGAGAAACTGGTTGTAGGCTACAAACAGGTTGCCCCGCTGGGGCACAAGGGTATCGAACGGAGGTGGATTTGGTTGCGCAGGGTATGTTCATGGGCCGCACCGACGGAGAAACTGGGTGGGGAATTCCTGGGCTACAAACAGGTTGCCCCGCTGGGGCAAGGGTACCGAACGGAGGTTGATTTGGTTGCGCAGGGTATGTTCATGGGCCGT
>JBKBLN010000004.1:4067-99808 GCA_046296415.1 Spirosomataceae bacterium
TACAAACAGGTTGCCCCGCTGGGGCAAGGGTATCGAACGGAGGTTGATTTGGTTGCGCAGGGTATGTTCATGGGCCGTATCGACGGAGAAACTGGTTGTAGGCTATAAACAGGTTGCCCCGCTGGGGCAAGGGTATCGAACGGAGGTTGATTTGGTTGCACAGGATATGTTCATGGGCCGCACCGACGGAGAAACTGGTTGTAGGCTATAAACAGGTTGCCCCGCTGGGGCAAGGGTATCGAACGGAGGTGGATTTGGTTGCTCAGGATATTTTCATGGGCCGTATTGTGAAACTAAATTGCAATGAATTATGAATCCGGTTTATCTTTGACAAGGCTGTGGTTTGCCAAGATGAAAACAGTCATGACCATGCAAAAATCAATTTATCATATTCCTAAAATGGATTGCCCATCGGAAGAGCAATTGATCCGAATGGCGCTTAGTGAAGAAAAAAAGGTGGTTTTCTTAGAGTTTGACCTTCCGCAGAGGCAATTGACAGTTTATCACCAAGATGCTGCGAAGGCAATAGAGGCTCGACTTACCCCGCTGGCTCTGGGGGCCACGCTGCAGGAGAGTTCTACCACCGATTTTTCTCCGATCGACAAGGGTGCATCACAAGAGCGCCAAATCTTGTGGCAGGTATTGGCCATAAATTTGTTTTTCTTCATCGTTGAACTAGGGGCGGGGTTCTTTGCAGACTCCATGGGATTGGTCTCAGACGGACTGGATATGTTGGCAGATACGTTAGTATATGGTTTAGCATTAATGGCTGTGGGGCATTCGGTGCAGAAAAAGAAGCGTGTTGCTCGACTCGCGGGCTGGTTCCAAGTCATTCTTGCCCTATTGGGTATATTGGAGGTAATTCGGCGCGTTTGGGGTCATGACGACCTACCTGATTTTCAATGGATGATAGGAATTTCGCTATTGGCTTTAGTAGGCAATGCATCGTGTTTATACATACTCCAGAAAAGCCGAAATCAGGACGCTCATATGCAAGCGAGTCTTCTCTTTACCTCCAACGACGTGATTGTTAACCTCGGGGTCATCCTGTCAGCAGGACTAGTTTATTGGACACAATCTCCCTACCCCGACTTGATCATGGGTATTTTGGTCTTTGCTTTGGTAGCACGTGGTGCATCGCAGATCCTTTCTTTGAGTAAATAACAGGATGGATGATAGGAGTTGATATTCTCCTTGAAAAATAGGTACTTTAGGTGACCTAAACGATCCTATATCATGCATTTTTCTCGCTTTACGATCTTCCTTGGGCTTTCGGCACTTTGTGGAGGACTATTGATCCTTCAGTTCCTGTTGGGAAATGTCAGCCAGTCGGGTCCTGTTCTTTCTGTTTTTTTTCTGTTTTTGGCATTGGCTTTTCGGGAAAGTGAAGCCCTTCGGGGATATGCCTATACTGTTTTAATTTTTTCGGCCGTGGCTTTGGCGATGTACTATCCCATGTATTTTCAATCTCTTGGCCCTTGGAAATTAACGACCTGGATCACTCCCTTGATTCAGGTGATCATGTTTGGCATGGGGACGTCGATGGGGGTGGAGGACTTTCGGGCCGTTTGGCGGCAACCAAAGGGGGTGGCGATTGGTTTATCGGCCCAATTCTTGATCATGCCTTTTTTAGGATATAGTTTGGCGGTCTGGACTGACTTTCCTCCGGAGATATCGGCGGGGATTGTCCTGATGGGCTGCACTCCGAGTGGGCTGGCCTCGAATGTCATGTGTTACATTGCCAAAGCCAATTTGGCCTTGTCCTTGACCATCACCTCGTTGGCTACGCTCTTGGCCCCCCTTTTAACGCCCCTCTTAATGAAGCTGCTGGCGGGGCAATTCATTGCGCTCGATCCGGTGGCGATGATGTGGGATATCGCAAAAATGATCTTATTGCCTATTGGGGCGGGGCTTTTGTTCAAGCTCCTGCTTGCCGGGCGCGTGGGGTGGTTGGAGCGTATTTTGCCCTACATTTCGATGGGCAGTGTGGCGGTGATCATCCTGATCATTACCGCGGCAGGCCGGGACTATTTGTTGCGCATGGGCATGGCCCTGATTGGCGTGGTGATGGTCCATAACTTCTTAGGATATGCGCTGGGATATGGTTTTGCGAAGATTTTTCGGATGTCGGATCCTGATGCCCGGACGGTAGCCTTGGAGGTAGGCATGCAAAATGCTGGGTTGGCGTCGGGTATAGCGAATGGATTGGGGAAGATTGCTACGATGGGACTGGCCCCTGCTGTTTTTGGGCCGGTCATGAACATTTCGGGATCCTTGTTGGCTTCGTTTTGGGGGAATCGGAAATGAGTTTTTAGTGTAGAGAGATGAGAGATGAGTGCAGAGAGATGAGATGATAATGCCTTCCCCTCGGTCTGTGTCCTCACAGACCGAAAAAGTCCCCACAAACCGAAATTGTTCTTGCAGACCGAAACAGTCCTCACAGACCGAAACCCATGTCCACAAATTGAGCGGTGCGGAGAATTTTCTGGGGCTTCATGCCCCTTCCGGTTCACTGGTTGCTGGCCCAGGTTTCCCCTTCCCCTCGGTCTGTGTCTTCACAGACCGAAACTGTCCTCACAAACCGAAACCCATGTCCACAAATTGAGTGGTGCGGAGAATTTTCTGGGGCATCATGCCCCTTCCGGTTCACTGGTAGGTAGCCCAGGTTTCCCCACCTTATTTCTCTCTCGGAGCGGCCTTGATGGATTTTGCGGGTGAATATAAATACCCACAGAATGTACCGGAGGGCGTGGAGGGGTTCTCAATATGATGTTTTTTGGGTATTGGATTTTTTTCTTTGGGAGGGTGGGATATAACTCATTAATGGGGATTGGGCTATCCTACTTCTCATTTTACACCCTGTTTATTGAACGTTTGAAAATGAAAATATACCGTTTGATAAATGGATAGGATATATTTTGGAATCAAAAAGGGGTTTGAGTAGATTTGACCAGACCACCTTTCAAGGGGTCAGATTCAGTGTACAGATATTTTTCTGGATTAGTTCTGGGGGTCATGGATACGGTACTGGAGATGATGTGATAAGTTTGAAATGTACTAATGAATGCTTGTAATGTTCATAAAATTTAGTAGTGGAAAAGTCATAGAGTATAACGTGATAACAGAAATAAAAAATTAAAGCCAAAGGAAATAGTATATAAACAATTCTCATAGAGAATGTTTCATGATACGACACTTATCATTCGTGCTTATAGACTTAAAATGCTAATAATTTTTAATACCTAATAATAAAATCTGAAGAAACCAACACTAGGTTAATAGGAAAGTTAGAGAATTAGCTTAAAGTAATCATTTGTGTAAATAAAATAATTGTATTTCAATGAATGAAATTGAAAAATATATTTTTGAACTTTTAAAAAAATCGAATAAATTTTTGGAAGAGGATTATCACCTTGACTCGTTTAAAATATCAAATTTTCAGGCAATTAATTTTTTCCTTATTGATAAAGCTTTAAATTTAAATAAAAATCTTTTTATTGAGTCTTTCGATAAGGAGTTACCTTCAATATCTCAGTTCCCTACTATTCTCGCTGCCGCAATCTCATTATTCTTCAAAAACTACTGTGACGATAAAACAGAATATAATATTGGGGATGTTATTCAGGGTTACAATGGGACAAGAGGAAAAATTATAAGAAAGGAAGATGATAACTTTATTGTAGCAGTTCCTAGTGATGGTTCTTCACGAACATTAACTGCAAAACAAATTAGAAAGAATTGGATTATTACAAATGCTGATTTGAGCAATAGAAAAGTCAAGACAAAATTTACTGCATATAAAGAACTCTATTCATTGCTTTTTAAAGTCGAATCGTTTCCATCAAAATTCAACTATAAATCTGCCATTATTCTAGAAAAAAAAGAATTTGATGATGAAATTAAAAATCAAACATACACCAATATTGACATTCTGAAAGCAATTCCCATAAGATGGATTTCTAAAAATGGTACAGAATCTTGGAATCACATTCCAATTGAACCAATGATTCTTTGTGTACCTGACTTTGAAACATTGGAAGAATACGTTTTGGAAAAAGGAATCAAAATTGAAAGTTTAATTGTAATTGGAAAGAATAAATATAAGGACAACGACTTAACAAAAATCAAACGTTATTTGAGAGAAGGAGATATTCCAAATTGTGTAATTCTTGGTAATGAAGGCTTTGAAGATAATAATTCGCAATTTTTAAAGTGGAAATGGACTTATGAAGAGTTTGCTGTACTTGAAAATTTGAGTCTTGGTAGAATTGAATCCCTTCGAATTCAAGATTCTAAATTTGAAGTAGCAATAAACTCTTTTATAGATTTTTTAGATAGCCTAGAAACTACATATTCAATCAATCTCAACAATATAAAAATGTTAAGAAAATTTCTGTATCCGTTAGTTTTATCCAAAGAATCAAACAGTCGAAATACCAACCAATTAGATTACGTTCAACATTTGATGCACAAGGTTAGCAGAGAGTGTATAATTGAAAACCTGTATAACCAAAACATTGATCCTGGCCAAGAAATAACAAATGTTGAACTATTAATAGACGGGATTTTCGGCACCTTCACAAACGATAAATTTCGACTACTTGACAAAGTAGATTTTGATATAATAATAATTCCTGAACCGTTACTTCCCAATTGGAAGAATGAATTTAAATCAAAATCAAAATTGCTTTCATTAAAAGAATTTTTTAAAACACAGAATAATTTCATAACGACAAAGCAGGTTTTAGTATTAAGCCTTTTTGGAAATGGAATGCAACCATTTGATGTTGTGAGAAACTTTCTAAACACAAAACATAATTATAAATTCTTGTGCTATCAAGAGGAATCAGAAATACTAGAAAACTTACAAAACAGATATTTCAATGAAATAATCGGTGAATACACTTCTAGCAATAGAGAAATGATAACCGGCCTTAAATATGAAATTACGCCTATTGAAATTAAGGTTTCAGACTTAATAGAGGACCTGCACGACAAGTCATTAAAAGATAAAAAGGAGTACAACTATGAAGATACTGAGCAAATAAACTATGAAATTGAATTCGAAGAAAAGTGCGAAAAAATCATTTCAGATGGTTCAAAAAATGTACTCCTATTAAGCAATAATAAATGGACTAAAAGCAAGGTTTCAAACTTAATCCAAAAGGATAGGGTAAGAATTTATAATAATCTCTCAAAAGAAAAACTATTTGAGATAGCTGCACAACAAGACACAAAAGGCCGATTTAACAAAGTTGATTCCGATTCTAAAATATGGAAGGAAGCATTAATTAAATATTACAATCAAAAAACTCACACAAATCCTTTTTATACCGAAACTGATTTGATGAAGGCACTTCAAAAATCAGGCTTAACTATTTCCAATCCAATTACTATCAAAAAATGGTTGACAAAGGACGATAAAGAAAGATTTCCTAATTCAGCAAATAATTTAATTGCAATTAAATCAACATTAAACGACCCTATCCTCAATGAAAATTTTGAATCCATAAAAAGAAGTAAAAGGTTTTATAGAGGCATTATGATCTCACTAGGTAGAGACCTAAGTGATGACGTTATGGAGTACATTGTTAGTGGTGGGAAATGCATTGGAAAGATACTTTCAAATTTCACCAAGGATGAAATAGAAATATTCATTCAAAAAGCAGCACCCGAAAGAACTATTAAAAACATTTCAATTACAGAAGAAGATGAGTCAATTTGATATTTTAAACGAAAAAGCAAGAGAAATAATACAGAGTAGAATTCTGAAAGGAATGATTGGCCCAGGTTCAGATACTTGGGGAATTGAGGATAAAGAAGAAATTATTTCCGATTATCCATTACAAAGGTATTTCAGCAGCATTGTTTTTCCTGACAAAACTATTTGTAAGACAATTGATGAAAAAGAAAATGCAGATTTAAAAAGTGAAGCTTCTTTAGAATCTAAAGAGACAAACGAAGAGGTCATCGAAAAGCAAAAAGAAGAGGAAACAAAATTATCAGGTATAGCAAACCCAAATGATGATGAACTTAAAATAAGCCAAAACAACTTTTTCCCAACAAACATAGGTTTGTCAGTTGCTTTACAAAAAGATATCAAGACAATAGATGTTACCTTTTCTTTCGGACTTTATTATCAACCAAAACAATCAGAAATTAAAATTAAAATAAATCAGGCGGGCTACGATTCATTTTTTGAAGAAGGCATTCCTATTTCATTGGCTTGGAGGGACATATTGAAATATGAAGAAGGATATATGTTCCTTGAGAGAGATTTAAAAGGAGAACAATCAAAACCAGAAAGGGAAAATGGAGAATATGGTCAGTTTGATAAATTCAAACATTTCAGTAATCTAAAACGCCAAACTGAAGAAGATGGATATTTCTCTGCATACTATTACATAAACTATTTAGAGAAACTAGTCAGTCGTGTTTGGAAACGAAAAGATTTTCAGATTACCGAAAAGATAGCAATTGAAAATACTAGCAAACCCATAATACTAAACCTTGGTGATGGAATTTACAAAGACACAAAAGTTGGATATAATATAAAGGTTTATCCCGCTTCAAATTCAAATTACGTAAAAGTCCAAATAGTAAACTTATCTGAGAAACATCCTTCAAATAGATTCTCAAATAAATCAGAACCATTAAATAAAAAATGCCTGTTTCAAACAGAAATCTCCATAAAATCAACTGGAATTACTGAATATAAAGACCATACTTTATCTACATATTATCCAGAAGCAGAACTTGAAGACAAAGAAGCAGAAGAAATTGAATTCATTTACAGAAATGTAAAATGCTTTGCCGTTGGACATAACTGTTCTGCGAAATGGAATGAAAATCACTCGGTTATACAAACCACGTTTTTGCCAGAACAAAACATAAAAGATGTCATTAATGAATTTGATGACAATAGTCTTGATGATTGTCTTGATATAAAAAATATATCAAATTGGGGTTTACCAAAAGAAACTATCATTTCCAATTTAAAACGCTTTGTTAAGAGCTACAAAGAGTGGATTGAAAAACAAGAAACTGAAGTTAATGATCTTAACAGAGCAGAAAGCGAAATAGCTAATCGATTATTGGATAGGCAAAAGGAAAATTTCAACAGATTAAATTCCAATGTTGATTTATTAAATGATGATAAAGTATTTAGGGCTTTTCAGATTGCGAATACTGCAATGCTATTACAATTGATTATTTCTAATGACAAAAGATTGGGGAAAGTAGAAAAGGAAATTAGCGAATTTGATACTGAATTAAACTTTGACAATCTTGAATTCTTTAAAACCTATGATTCAAAAAAACAATTAGGTTTTATTCCTAAATACAGGCCATTTCAATTAGCTTTTTTCATATTGAGCCTAGAAGAAATGGTTCATCCAGAGAAAAGACAACAAAAAAATACTGTTGACTTAATTTGGTTTCCAACAGGTGGTGGGAAAACCGAAGCTTATTTGGCAGTTACTGCCTTTACAATTGCTTATAGGAGAATAAAAAACGACTTAAATTTTGGAGGTACTTCTGTAATAATGAGATATACTCTCAGGCTATTAACTGCACAACAATTTGAAAGAGCATCAAGATTAATTTCCTCACTTGAATTTTTACGAAAGCAGAAAGAATTTAAAAACGACCTGAAAGATGGTGAAGGGAATGAAATTACTATTGGTCTTTGGGTAGGGCAAGCATCTACGCCAAATACAATTCAAGAAGCTAATAAACTTCTTGACGGTGAAAAGTATGGTATGGAGGCGGAAGCACAAAAAGGTATTAATGGAGACCCTCATAAATACAATGAGTTTCAAATAAGTAGTTGCCCTTGGTGTGGTACAAAGTCAATTTCAAAATTTAAAAACACTAATGGCAAGGAAGTTTGGAAATATGGATTCAAATCAAAAAGAAGTGACTTTATAATTCATTGTTTGAATCAAAAGTGCACTTTTCATAAACGGCTGCCGATTCAAGTCGTTGATGAAGTTTTATATCAAAACCCTCCAACACTCCTATTCGGCACAGTTGATAAGTTTGCAATGTTGGCTTGGCAAGATAATGCACACAATTTTTTTAAAGCAAATACAGATGAAGGGCTTCCACCAGATTTGATAATACAAGATGAGTTACACCTTTTAAACGGCCCTTTGGGTTCAGTCACAGGTTTATTCGAAATTACAATTGAATTATTATGTACAAAGAATGGAATCGGCCCAAAAATCATTTCATCAACTGCAACAACTCGAAATACCGATTTACAAATAAAGAGACTTTATGGAAATCGAAAAGTCAATGTGTTTCCACCATCGGGAATAAATTATGATGATAGTTTCTTTGCAAAAGAAAGCAAGGAAAGCAAAAGACGATATATCGGTTTTATGCCCACAGGCAAAACAGCGATTGATACACAATTACAATTACTTGCCCACTTATTGGTTTCACGCCTTGAAGTCTTTAAAAATTTAGAAACAAAATCAAGAACCGACAACTATTGGACAATAGTATCATATTATAACAGCCTTAAAGACGTCGGGAAGATATTTAACAAGGTGGGGGATGAAGTGTCAAATTTCACATCTACTTTGCAATATCGTTTGAGTCAACTGTTTCAGCCATTTGATGAATATTCATTTAACTTTTATGGTATTCCTAGCAGAACAGAAGAATTGACAAGTCGTGTTGAAAGTGCGAAAATAAAATCAGTGCTTAAAGAAATTGAGAAACCTTTTGATGAAAGTAAACTCGTTACAAGAGAAAAGGGACTGAAATACCTTACTGATGTTGTTGACTTTGTTCTTGCTACAAATATGATTTCCGTGGGTATCGATATTAGCAGACTAAATATTATGGTATTAAATGGGATGCCTAAAAATATTGCAGAATACATTCAAGCATCTAGTCGTGTTGGTAGAAAAACCAAAGGTTTAGCTATAACACTTCTAGACCCAAATAGAGCACGTGAAAAATCATATTTCGAGCACTTTATAAATTTTCATAGTGCTTTTTACAAATGTGTTGAGCCAATAAGTATTACACCGTTCACTGAAAACACAATTGATAAAATGCTCACAACGGCCTTTGTGGCATACATAAGAAATAAAATTCCTGCTATGGCTAAAGATGATGCAGCAAGATATTTTGAAAAAGAAAAAGCAGACGAATTTATTGATTTCATAAAAATTAGATTTGGTGATAACCCGGATATAGTCTCATATTTTATTAGCTCCATAAACGAATTAATTGAAGACTGGCAAAATAGAGCAAGTTTAGGTAGTAAGTTAACGTATAAGTCACTTCTAAAACGACCAACAGAAAGACAAGACGAAGGTGTGGATTGGGCAACTATGCAATCTATGAGGGAAATAGACACAGATACTTTTGTAGAAATAAAATCAGTTTACTAATGGCACTACAAAATAGAAATACAAGTTCAGATAAAAAGTTTGTAAAAATTCAAACTAGAAAGGTAATTAGTGCTTATGGTGGTTCAGGCTCTCTAATTGAAACGCCCTATGGTGCTTTAATGATTGAGGATTTTGATAGATGGCCGTTCTTTAAAGGCGATTATAAAGATGGTCAATGGGTTATTAATATCCCTAGTGCCTTTCATATTAATGATGAAAGACTACTACAAAGACTAAATCATAAAAGTGGATTTTCAAAACTTGAAGCATTTGTTCACGTGCCCGACAATGTTTCATCAAATAAACGTGCAGACATACCAGAAAATGAAGATGAAACTATTAGTGCGATATTCTTTCCTAAATGGTTTTATTGTAATAAGTGTGAATGTTTTAAGCCGATTAACCAATGGTGGGATATTTGGAAAAATGTAAAAGGGAGAACAGCTACTAAAAAGGACTTTGTCCCTCCTAAATGCGGCATTTGTTATGAAAATAGCGAGAAAAAGTATTCTCCTGATTTAGAGCAATTAAGATTTGTAATGACCTCTCCAGATGGTGAAATAAAAGATATTCCTTGGGAGCTATGGACTACAGCCCAAAAAGCAATAAAAGACGAAGATTCGGAAAACGGCTCTATTTTGCTTGATTATGGAAACCCTTGTTGCGATAAGCAAGATTTACGCTATCTAAAATCAAACAAGTTCTCTGATTTAGCTGGTATAAGAATTAAATGTGTCAATCAAGATTGCGAAACAAAAGGGCGTGAAATTAATTTAGCAGGTTTGTTTGGTTTAAGAGTATTTAAAAAGTACTTGAAAGATGATGAAGGAAACAAAATACAAAAGGATGGTAAAGATGTAAGAGTGTTTTTTAAACCCGTTATTAGAACAAGTAATAGTGTTTATTACCCGATAATGGTTTCGAGTATTTTCCTGCCAACAGACAAAGGAATAACAATTGAGGATCAAGAAAGCATTGATGAGTGGATTAATGAGAATGAAGATGCAGATTTTATTTACCGTGCACTTAAAAAGAAATACCCAATTGAGGTCATAAAAAAATATATTGATTATAAGCAAGTAAACCAGTATGCACCAGAATTAGAATATCGCTTAACTGAATATAATTTTTTAACCAAGTCTGTTGGTTCAAAATATGAAGACACCTCTAGAAATCTAATTTTCAATAAAGTAGAAATTTCTAAACTCTCAAAACTGGGCATTGAACAGCTTATCGGCATAAAAAAACTAAAGATTACATCTGTCCAGACAGGTTTCACTAGACAGGAACCTATGTCAAGCGATGTTTTTATGTCAGATACAGGAGAAACTTTCACAACTATTGAAGGAAAATTTACTTCTAAATGGAAATTAGACACCAAATATTTACCAGCAGTAGAAAGCTTTGGAGAAGGTATTTTTATATCGTTTTCAAATGAGCAAATAGAAAAATGGATTGATAACTCACTCGGTAGTCAATCTTTTTTAATGAGAATAAATACCCTTTTTCAAAACGCAATAAATCACGAATATAAAAGTGTTCGAGAAAAATTTCTTTCAGAAAGACACTTGGCAAGATTTGTATTAATTCATACGATTTCACATATCATAATTAAAGAATTAGAATTTTTATGTGGCTATCCTGCAACTTCATTAAATGAAAGACTTTTTATTGATGAGCAAAATATGCAAGGTCTTTTAATTTATACCGTAGCAGGAGCGGAAGGCAGTTTTGGAGGGTTGGTTTCCCAAGCAACAGAACAACAAATAACTCGAATTTTAAAATCTGCATTAAATAGAGCCTCGGATTGTGCTTCTGATCCCATTTGTTATAATACTGATGACGGACAGGGAATCGGTGGTTTAAATATGGCTGCTTGCTACTCTTGTACTTTGGTTCCAGAAAATGCCTGCGAGGAGTTCAATTCATTTCTTGATCGAGCATTACTAATTGATAATGATTATGGTTTTTTTAAGAAATTCTAGCTCTATTGACAAGTGTATAGCTAAAGTTATGTATTTTAATTCACAGGATCAGGGTTTGAAAGGATGGTGACATTACTCGACATAGATGAGATTTGTGCCCTAAAAAAATTAAAGATTCAAATGATAGAAGGATTATACGAAGAGTTGGTGACGAAACTAGTCAAATCGAGGCTTGATGAATTGGACCAGAACGTGTATTACATCAAGACGAAGGTAATTGACCGTGAGGAGGCTGCTCTTTTTCTATCCAGACATTTATTTCAAGTTCTAAAGCAGGCTTTAAAAGAGCGTCCTCTTGAGAAACAAATTGAGATTGCCAATGAGCTCATTTTAACCTTGAAAAAGGAATTAAATAAACAGAACTTTGAGGATGATCTGGTCGAAATTGAGGGTAAGGTTTTAGAGTATATTTCCTTAAAAGTTAATTCTCATTACTTTGGAGATCTTGGTAAGCGAGTTGACGAAATTACGCCACTGACCCGATTAACTCACAGTGAATTGTTTACCGGAGGAAATGTCGGCCTATCTCTGGAATCTGAACTCAAACGTGAAATTCTTTCCTCCGACCAAGTTGATTTACTCGTTTCATTTATCAAGTTCAAAGGAGTAATTATTCTTAAAAGTGAGTTGGAGCAGTTTACGCGCCGAGGTGGAAAATTACGAGTTTTAACGACTACCTATATGGGAGCATCCGACCTAAAGGCAATTAAACTTCTGGCTGAATTGGATAATACCCAGATAAAAATTTCCTACAACACCGGAAATGAAAGACTACACGCCAAGGCCTATTTGTTCAAGCGAAATACGGGATTTCATACTGGGTACATTGGTTCCTCAAATTTTTCAAGGTCGGCGCTTACTGATGGACTAGAGTGGAATTTGAAAATTACCACCAAAGAGGTGGGACACATTATAGATAAATTTCAAAAGACCTTTGATACCTATTGGCAAAGTACAGAATTTGAGGAATTTATTCTTGAGGAACACGAGGAGAAGCTGCGAACTAGTTTACAAGTTGGTAAATCAGGAACAAGCGTCTCGGGTAGTGCTTCTTTCTTTGAGATCAAACCGTTTCCTTTTCAGCAAGAAATCTTAGAAAAACTAGAAATAGAAAGAAGTTTCCATGCAAGAAATAGGAACCTAGTGGTTGCAGCGACCGGAACTGGGAAGACCGTGATCTCAGCATTTGATTTCCAGGCATTTCTCAAAAAAAATGGAAATGCCAAGTTACTATTCATTGCCCACCGAAAAGAAATTTTAGACCAAGCATTATTTGTTTTCAGAGGGATACTCAGAAATAATAACTTTGGTGAGTCGTGGTATGATGGACTGGAACCTACTCAATTTGAACATATTTTTGCCACTATCCAAACACTAAATAGTAAATGGGAAGAGCATCTGTTTCCTGAAAATTACTTCGATTTTATCGTAATTGACGAATGTCACCACCTCACAGCTAATAGCTATCGAAAACTTATTCAGTATTTTACACCTAAAGTCTTGCTTGGTCTAACAGCCACACCTGAAAGGATGGATGGTGGAGATATCAAAGAAGATTTTCATCATCGAATTGCTGCGGAAATTCGACTTCCAGAGGCGTTAAATCGTAAATTACTTTGTCCTTTTCAATATTTTGGGATTTCTGATAGTGTGGATTTGTCCAAGGTGGGTTGGGAAAAAGGTCGCTATATTCCGAGTGAGCTTTCATCTGTTTACATGGCTAATGACCGTAGAGTTGCTGAGGTCATTCAAGCGTTGGATACCTACACTAAAGATGCTACTTGTGTTAAGGCCTTAGGGTTTTGCGCAGGAATTGACCATGCCCGATACATGGCCGAGAAGTTTAGTCTAGCAGGTTTCAAGGCGGCTTTTTTAACGAGCAAAAATGACCATGATAGAGATCAAATAAAAGATTGGTTGGAAGCTGGGAAGATCAATTATTTGTTTGTAGTTGATATTTTTAATGAGGGAATTGATATTCCGGCAATTGATACCGTATTATTTCTAAGGCCGACTGAGAGTTTAACCATTTTTTTACAACAACTTGGCCGTGGATTACGACTTCATGCTGAAAAAGAATGTTTGACTGTTTTAGATTTTGTAGGGAATGCCCGGCCTGAATACAATTTTGAAAACAAATTTCGAGCCTTAATTGGGAAAACATCGACAACGGTTAAAAAAGAACTTGAAAATAATTTTCCACACTTACCACTCGGCTGCTCGATTGTATTGGAGAGAAAGGCTAAGGAATACATTTTAGAAAATATTACAGCAGCAACTCAGTTCAATCGTAGACAAATTATCAACAAAATTCAAGTTTTTGATAATATGACTACACTTCCGTTGACCTTGAAAAACTTTATTGAATTTAATAACCTCCCTCTTCAACTTCTGTATACTAAAGGTAGTTGGAAGAAATTATGCCATGAAGCAGGGAAGTTAGCTCAGTTTCATCCCGATCCCTCACTAGAGAAAGCCATTGTTGGCGCTATTTCGAATAAATGGCTTGCTTGTAATTCGTCTTCTTATTTTCAGTTTATTTATAATTTGGCTGAGAGGAACTTCAACGTATCCATTGATCAAGTCAATGAAACAGAAAAGAAAATGCTTTTGATGCTTTACTATGATGTATGGCAAGATGCACAAAAGTTTGAATCATTGGAGAAAGGAATACAAGAAATTGGGAAAGATTTGGTTTTAGTCGAGGAGATTAAAGAGCTACTCGAAATTTTATTGGATAAAATAGATTTCAAGGAATTGGATGTTGAATTACCGTATGAACAACCCTTAAAAATTCACTCTCGATATACACGGGATCAGATTTTATCTGCTTTTGGCCTTTCAACGTTTGAAAAGAAATCGAGTAATCGAGAAGGTGTTGCATTAAATGATGCACTTAATACCGAGTTATTGTTTATTAACCTAATTAAATCAGAGGAAAGGTTTTCGCCTACTACCATGTATGAGGATTACGCCATTTCAGAGGATTTGTTTCACTGGCAATGTCAGAATGCTACCGGAATACAAACACCCAAGGGGCAATCCTATATTCACCATAAAAAAAATAACAAGAGAATACTCCTATTTATTCGAGAGCAGGAAAAAGATGAGTTCAATAATACCATGGGGTATGTTTTTGTAGGTGAAGGAGTTTTAGATAGTTACCATGGCTCCAAGCCCATGACCATAACTTGGAAGTTAAAAACACCACTCCCGCATTATTTATGGAAGGATGTGGCAAAATTAAGTGTCGGCTAACCATTGGTATCGATCATGATGTACTTACCAACTAACCAAAACCTTCCCATTTATCTTCTTCATGGTTGTTTCCATTTCCCACCCTTGAAGTCCCCCCCGCCGCGTGAGGGATAGCAGCGGAAAGCCCGGAGCGAGGTACGAGCGAGGACTTGCAGCGAATAGCCCGACCCGAAGGGGCACGCCCTAAAAAGAAGAATCTGGGCTTGGGTGGGGTTCTAGATTTCTTTTTACAGTATTTTTAAGTGTACGTATTGAATCACGGAAACCTCCCAGGCGATTGATCCCCCATGCATTTACCCTATTCTCCCCAACTTCCCATTTCGACCTTAGCGGCGTGTTTTAATAAGACCACCACGACCTATAAGTTTTATTGGTTTTTGGCTTTGTTGCAGGCCGTGGAGGAGGGGAAAGAAGAGGTGAGTAAAAGGGAATTGTTTGCCGGAATGGTGGCTCATGCATGGTACACGGTGAATTACTTCCATTTGTCGTTTGGGAAGTGGGACTTGATCCAGGAGGCCATCGGGAGGCTGACCTCGCTGGAGTCGCTCACAGTGGAGGTGGATCGGGCCACGGTGGTGGATCGGTTGGTGCGGAGTGATCGGCCCGAGACGAAGGGGTTGCTCCAGCATTTTGATCGAAACGTGCCGCATTGGTTTCTGAGTCCGTGGTATCCCTCTCGGCCCGGCGAAAAGGAGTCGGAGCGGCAGCGGCGAATTTATGCGTCGTCCCAGGCCATGGGGAGTGAGGCCTTGTATGCACTTTATCCGAATCATATCCGTTTCAATTCGAATTGGATTCCGTATGTAGTGGAGAATGTTGGGGTATTGAAATCGTATTGTTATTGGCATTTGGCGGTGTTTTTGCAGGCGAAGAATCCGAACGTGCCCGACATTCCCAACAAGTTGATCAAACCTCCGCACCGATCGAGTCTAACGCGGCAGCGAACCCATTTTTGGGACTTGATTTTAAACGAATATGAAACGGTTCCGTGCATTTACACAGGAAAACCCTTGCGGGTTGGGAGCTATGCAGTGGAGCATTTTGTGCCGTATTCGTTTGTGTCGCACGATTTGATCTGGAACCTTCTACCGGCGGATCCGTCGTTCAACAGCCGAAAGGGAAATAAGCTTCCACCCTTGGAGCGGTATTTTCGGTCTTTCTTTTCTGTGCAGCAGCAAGCGTATGCATTTATTCGGGAAAAGTCACCCCGGAACCAATTTCTAGAAGATTACTGGACGATTTTTCCGTATGAACTTCCGGCCCTGCAGGAGCAGCCTTTTTATGAGGTGATCCAGCCGCTGGTGTCGATTGCCGCTCGGAATGGGTTTGAGTTTATGGACGGAGGGGTGGGGAAGTGATGAGAGATGAGATGAGATGATAATGCCTTAAAATTATGAATTATGAATTATGAATTATGAATTATGAATTATGAATTAATGTCGTTTAGTTAAGGAATTTTACCTAGCTTCTTTAATCCAGCACCAACGGTGCTTAATCAATAACCTAGCCTGCGAAGGCTAGGGAAATGGCACAAACCCTCCCCGAGGCGTCGGTGCGGCCTGCTATTTGGTTGCTGGGCTAGCAACAGGTTGCCCCGCTGGGGCAAAAGGGTATCGAACGGAGGTGGATTTGGTTGCGAAGTGTGATGGGATTTAATTATGAATTCATAATTCATAATTCCCCACCCTCTTACCGCCGTAATTTTAGTCTGAAAAAGAGGCATTTGAAATGGATTAGAAACAAGATTTTAAAAAACTTATTAAAATAATTTAGTAAAGTTTTTGGCTAATCTTAGATTTTTAATAATTTACCTCCAAATGTACCAATTCATTTACCTAACTAAATGTTTCATGAAAAAAAACTACTACCTGAAGTTTTTACCCATGCTCACGTTTCTGTTCCTTTCCGTATCGGTTTGGGCGCAGGACATGGTCGTTAAGGGTAAAGTGATGGAGGCAGACGGTAGTCTGCTGTACGGCGTGAACGTAACGGTCAAGGGCACGAGCCGTGGCACCGTTTCAAACGAAAAAGGAGAATATAGCATTACCGTGGCCAAAGGCACTACCCTAACGTTTAGCTATGTGGGTTTTAAACCCAAAGACGTGGTGGTAACGTCCAATGTTTTGAACGTTAATTTGGAAGCGGGTGAAAACCTAATGAATGAGGTTGTGGTAACGGCTTTTGGTATGGCCCGTGAGAAAAAAGCATTGGCGTACTCGGTTACCCAAGTCGATGGATCGAAGTTTCAAGAGTCCAGAACTGCCAACTTAGGTAATGCCCTCACCGGGAAAATCGCCGGGGTTGTGGTATCACCCCCTTCTACCGGGGCCGCGGGATCTTCCCGTGTGATCATTCGGGGGGGATCTTCGCTGGGAGGAAACGACCAACCTTTATATGTTGTGAACGGGGTGCCGATCGAGAGTGGGAACTTCGGACAAGCTGGTATGTGGGGTGGAAACGACGCCGGAGATGGCTTGTCGATGATCAACCCAGACGACATCGAAAACATCTCGGTATTGAAAGGAAATACCGCCGCTGCCTTGTATGGTGCACGAGCAGCCAATGGGGTCATCATGATCACCACCAAAACCGGAACGGCCCGCAAAGGAATCGGGGTATCATACAATACCAACTTTACGTCGGATCAAGTGATCGATCAAACCGATTTTCAGTATGAGTATGGTCCCGGAATTGCCGGACGGAAATTCACCAGCCAAAACGAAGCCCTTGACCAAGCTACTTCCATTTGGGGGGCGAAATACGACGGCAGCAATACCATTCAATTTGATGGCCAGCAGCGTCCGTATGCTTACACAGGTCAAACCATCAACGATTTCTATCGCCGTGGCAATACCTTAAACAATTCCTTGGCATTTAGTGGAGGAAATGAAACTGGGAACTACCGCTTGGCATTCTCGGATCTACGGAATTCCGACATCATGCCCAACGCAAGTTTTACCCGGCAAACGGCCAACTTGAACGTCAATAGTAAGCTCAAGAAATTGACCGTGATGCTTTCGGCCCAATATACCATGCAGAAGGCCTTGAATCGCCCTCGGTTGTCGGACTCCCCCGGAAACGCCAACTTCTCGGTGATGGCTATGCCACCCACCACGTCTTTTGATGTGATTCGGGGCACAACCGGTAAGTTTGGGGCGAATCCGGACGGAACCGAACTTCGGTACCAAGGGAATCCATTTTCGACGAACCCCTATTGGGCAACCTATCAATTTTATCGGAACGACATCACCAATCGCTTGGTGGCGAATACCTCGCTTCGGTATGACTTCACCGACTGGCTGTATGTCATGGGTCGGGTAGGAACCGACTTCTCGATTCGGGATGAAGCCCGCACCGAGCCATATGGTACGGCTTACAAGCCCCTAGGTGATTACAATGAATTGTTCCAGTCGGTACGTCAGGACAACTACGAATTGTTCATTGGTGGCCAGAAAGGTGTGGGTAAGTTCTTGTTTGATTATATGGTAGGGGGTAGCCAACTCCGGGTAGACAATAAAACCAAAGGAGTGGGCGGAAATGACCTCGTGGTGCCATTCTTCCATAGTATCAACAACGTTCGGAATCCAGGTCGGATTTACGGTTTTGCCCAGTTGGGTACCAATTCTGTCTTTGGAAACTTCAACATTGGATACGACAACTGGTTGTTCTTGAATGTGACGGGTCGTCAGGATCAATTCTCTACCTTATCCCCCGAAAACAATACCCTATTCTACCCTTCGGTTGGGGTTGGGGCTGTGTTGTCGGATGTTCTGAAACTTCCTGCCGCCGTTACTTTTGCCAAAGTACGGGCTTCTTGGGCGCAAGTTGGGGGTGGCGGACCTGATCCGTATGCTTTAAATGTTACGTATGGTTTGTTGGCCAATCCACACGGTAGCGCCAACCTAGGCCAAATCAACAACGGTTCCATTCCGAACGCCTCGTTGGCACCCTATACCTCCACCGAATTTGAAATTGGGGCGGACTTCCGTTTCTTCAAAAATCGGTTGGGTATCGATATCGCACATTACAACCGCCGGACCACCAATGATATCCTGAATGCAGGTATCTCGGCTACGTCTGGATTTGGTTCAACGAGTATCAACGTAGGTGAATTAACCAACCGCGGGATCGAGTTATTATTGAATGGCGTGATTGTCGAGCGTGGAAACTTCAAGTGGGATGCCTCCTTGAATTTCTCACGTAACATTAGCCGGGCCGAGAACCTTGGGGTCAATGCCGCTGGCGACCCAATTCAGTTCTTAAATCTTGAGGAATCACGGGTACGTGGAGGTGAGCGCGTTCGTCACATTTTGGGCGAACAATTGGGAATGATCATCGGATGGAAACACCGGACGAACGCCCAAGGACAGAAATTCTACGATGCCAACGGATATCCAGTTCGATCGGCCGCACCTGAAATCGTGGGTATGGGGCGTCACCCAATCTCGGCAGGTTTAAGCAACCAATTCCGTTACAAGAATATCAGCTTGTCGTTCTTGATCGACATCCGCCAAGGGGGTTCAATCTTCTCGGGTACCAACTGGTATGCTTACCGCAATGGATTGCACAAAGAAACATTGGTGGGCCGCGAAGGCGACTTGAAGATCACGGGTGTTTTGTTTGACCAAGCCACCAACCGTGAAACCGACACGCCGATCAGCGTCACGATTCCAAAAGAGCGTATCAGCGATTATTGGGCGGCCTATTCCAACATTACCGAGAATGTGGTGTATGATGCTTCGTATGCGAAGCTCCGTGAGTTATCCATTGGGTATTCCATTCCTAAGAAATTATTGGGCAAATTGCCATTCGAAGGAGCTTCGGTTTCGGTGGTGGGTCGTAACCTCGCTTTGTTGTGGTCGAATGTACCGAACATCGATCCGGAGTCGGGCTACACCGTGGCCACCGGCGCTCAAGGATTGGAATTCTTTGCTATGCCACAAACCCGGAACTTAGGGGTTAATTTATCCTTGAATTTCTAAAAGCGAACGAGTTGGTTATTTAAAAATCGAATTCTACATGAAGAAAATAATAAAAAATGGGTTGGTTCTCGGAACCTTGTTGTTGGCACAAAGCTGTGACAGCGACAAGTTGGCGGAACTCAATATCAATCAAAATGCAGTGACGGACATGGACATGTCGTACCTGCTGGCTACCGCCACACTCCGAATCGGGGGAGAATATGAAAATACGCGGGCCAATATGTTGTATGCTGCCACCATGATTCAGCACACGGCTTCGAATGCGGGGTATTTTAGTGGAGATAAATATTTTTACAATGCCCAGTATAGTGGTGCCTACATGGAGCGGCATTATACCGATGTCATCCGGTTGTATTCGGAAGTCATTCAAAAAACAGCCAGTGATCCTTCCCAAGCGAATTTAAATGCTGTCGCGACTATTTTGCGGGCGTTTGACTTGCATCGGATGACGGATTTGTATGGTGATATCCCGTACCTTCAAGCCGGAAATGGCCTTCAGGGGCAAGACAACTGGTTTCCTAAGTACGATAATCAAAAGGATATCTACGCGGCGATTGTTCGGGATGTCAAGGCGGCCCGCGATAAATTGAGCCCTACGGCCAAAGCAATTGGCGCACAAGATGTGGTGTATAATGGTGACTTAACGAAATGGAAGAAGTTTGCCAATGCCTTGTTGATGCGGGTGGGCATGCGGATGCAGAAAAAAGATGAGGCCACTGGCCGGGCTATTTTTGCAGAGGCCTTTGCAAATGGCACATTTACTTCGAATGCCGACAACGGAACCATCAAGTATTTGAACGGCCCTTCGGGTTTCAATCGGAACGGTTTGAATGACGGGTATTGGAATACCTACAAGTACTCGCGGGATTGTAAGATCAGCCGGACGTTCATTGACTGGATGAAAGCCAATAATGACCCACGCTTGATGATCGTCAGTGGGGGTATTGGCGACCCAACGGCGGCTCCATCCACATGGAATACCGATCCGGCCGCTCAAAAAGGAATGCCGAACGGATTTACCTCGACCACTATTTTGAATGGAACCACCCTAACCGAAGAAGAAAAGGCAGAATTCCGCCGTCCCGGGGTTGCCCGCAATATGTTCTCGATGTTGAACCTCAAGTATTTGGATTGGGAAGACCCGTACTATTTGATTTCGTTTGCTGAAACCGAGTTGATGGCGTCTGAAGCGGCTGTTCGGGGCTGGATAACGGCCAATGCCGAAGAGAAATTCCGTAGTGGGGTTACGGCTGCTATCACCGCCTGGACTGCCTTCGATCCCTCGTTTGCACGTTCAGCGTCCGAGATTTCCACCTACATCGCAGGCCGGAAATTTGGGGAGGCATCCAATACCGAGCGGCTTCGGTTGATCGGAGAAGAATATTGGGCCGCTACGTGGTTGAACGACATCGAGTCATACAGTAACTGGCGTAGAACGGGCATTCCAGCCTTGACTCCCACGTCGGATCCCAACCGTTACAAGCAAATCAACGAAATTCCACGCCGATTGATCTACTGGGAGAGTGAGATCAGCTCCAATCCTGCCAACTACAAAGCTGCGGTGGAGCGTATGGGAGGTGACGAGTTCACTACCCGCGTTTGGTGGGATGGAGGAAAATAAGACAATATGCTCTTTTTTCGTTTTGTTTATTTTAATTGAGCCAAGGCCCTGAGTATGTACTCGGGGCTTTTGGTTTGATCGCTTATCCTATACCCTATTTTTCCAGCATTTTTTTCGGATACCTTGACCAGTTCCTTGGGTGGGGATCAAAATGAATAAGCCCCCACCTTTTGGTTGCCAAGTGCAAATACCGTATTTTTAATCATTTAAGTGATCTAATCTCTCTATGTCCACCGCTTTTTCTAAACATGTACTAGGTTGTTTTGTGATACTAGTAGGATTGGCTTCATGTCAGTCAGATGCCCCATTATTCAAGAAGTTGGATCCGGACGAAACCGGCATTCGATTTGTGAATCAGATCACCGAAACGGAGACAGATAATGTGTTGAATTATGAATATTTCTACAATGGCGGTGGGGTTGCGGCAGCTGATTTTAATAACGATGGCCTGATCGACCTTTACTTTACGGCCAATCAAGGCGAAGATAAGCTGTATTTGAATCAAGGAAATTTAGTTTTTGAAGACCGAACCGCCGCCGCCGGAATTCGATGGAATGGGGAATGGAAAACCGGTGTGACGGTGGTTGACATCAACCAAGATGGCTGGCAAGATATCTACGTGTCGGTATCAGGGAATGTCAATCGCCCCGAGCTGCGTCGCAATAAGTTGTATATCAACAATAAAAACGAGACCTTCTCTGAAAAAGCCGCCGAATATGGTCTAGACAATGCCTCCTACACCACCCAGACGGCCTTTTTTGATTATGACCGAGACGGAGATCTGGACGCTTACCTACTGAATCACAATGTGAAGGACTTTACCCGGTTTGATGTCGAGGCCATTCATTTCATGCGAGATTCGTTGGCAGGCGATAAGTTACTTCAGAATGTCAACGGGAAATTTGTGGATGTTAGTGCCGCTGCCGGTATCAAAGGCAATCCTATCGGATTTGGACTCGGGATTCACGTGGCCGATCTGAATGCCGACAGTTGGCCAGATCTGTACATTTCGAATGATTATTACGAGGAAGATTACCTGTATATCAACAATCAAAACGGAACCTTTACCGATCAAATCCACGAAAGAACAACCCATATCAGTTATTTCTCGATGGGAAATGACGTCGGGGACATCAACAACGACTTATTGCCCGACATCCTGACAACCGACATGTTGCCGGAAGACAACAAACGGCAGAAATTACTCTTTGGGCCAGATAAATACGAGGCTTATTTGAGCATGCTGAGCCACGGCATGCAGCCCTCGTTTATGCGCAATATGGTGCAGTTGAATTCCGGTAAAGGTACTTTTCAAGAGATCGGGCAGTTGGCCGGATTATCCAATACCGACTGGTCGTGGTCGGTCCTGTTGGCCGATTACGACAATGATGGCTGGAAAGACGTGTTTATTACCAACGGATATCTTCGGGATTACACCAATATGGACTTCATGAAGTTCTATGCCGATGAGGGCCGACAAGAAGGCATCCCCGTTCTGGATGTCATTAATAAAATGCCCTCCACGCAGGTACCCAATTATATTTTTAAAAATCAAGGGAATTTGACCTTTTCCAACCAGCAAAAAAAGTGGGGGTTTGAGGAGGCCGTGATTTCCAATGGAGCCGTGTATACGGATCTCGACAACGATGGTGACTTGGATTTGGTCACCAATAACCTGAATGAGTCGGCTGGTGTTTATCAAAATCAAAGTCGGGAGCGTGAATTAGGTAATTTCCTTCAGGTTGACCTTGGAGGATCTCCCTCTCAGGGGGCATTATGTTATGTTTTTGCAGACTCCATGCAGCAAGTACAGCATTCAACGCCCACCCATGGTTTTCAAAGCAGCGCAGTTCAACCCGTACATTTTGGTTTGGGGCAGGTCACCCAGGTGGATAGCCTGATTGTGGTTTGGCCGGATGGAAATGTGCAAAAGGAGTACAACGTGCCAGTCAATCAGCGGTTGCGCCTGAGGTATTCTAAGCAAAATAATGTGTTTCAAGTGCCCCAAAAAGAGCCTTATTTTATGGAAATCGCCGGTGTCGGATTTACGCACCAGACGCTACCAATGAATGACTTCAGTCGTCAAATTTTGATGCTGCAAATGTATTCTTATCAAGGCCCTCGAATGGCCGTTGGGGACGTAGACCAAAATGGATTGGAGGATTTTTACGTAGGTGGAGGAAAGAAACAACCAGGTGCTTTGTTCTTACAAAAGTCGACCGGACAATTCCAGTTTTCGCCTCAAGAAGCTTTTAAAGCCGATGAGTTGGCCACCGATACCGACGCACAGTTGGCTGATGTGGATCAAGATGGTGATTTGGATTTACTTGTGACGAGTGGAGGATATGAGTATTTACCTAATGACTTGATGCTGCAAAAGCGGCTATACCTCAACGATGGAAAAGGAAATTTTACGCGAGCTTGGGAGGCTTTCCAGGACATGGCCGGTGCAGACGCCACCGTGAAAGTTTTGGATGTAGATCGAGACGGGGATTTGGATGTGTTTGTGGGAGGATCTGTGGTTCCTCACCAATTTCCTACCGCACATGGCAGCCGATGGTATCGGAACGACGGCGGTAAATTTACCCGCGTGGAGGATTCCGCCTTAAGTTCATTAGGGATCGTGACCGATGCCGTGGTGAATGACTTCAATCAAGATGGTTGGTCTGATTTGATCGTGACGACGGAGTGGTCGGGGATTCATTTTTTCGAGAATACCAAGGGAAGGTGGACACCTGTTTTTCCAGAATTGGCCGCTATGGGTGGGCTATGGCAGCGTATTCATGCCGTGGATGTGGATCAAGATGGGGATACCGATTTTGTAGTCGGAAATTACGGGCTGAATTCTCAACTCAAAGCGACCTTACAGGAGCCATTGGAAATGCATGTGGCCGATTTTGATCAAAACGGACGGCAGGATCCCATTTTATCCTATTACATTCAGGGAGAACGTTATCCTGCCTACAGTCGGGATGAGTTGTCAGATCAACTGGTTTCGTTGAAGAAGAAATATCCAACCCATGAATTGTATTCGGTCGCTACATTGACGGATATATTGGAGGTATTTCCCAATACCAAGCCCGAACGAAAGTCGGTGATAGCCTTAGAGAGTGTACTCTTGATCAATGAAAAGGGAACCTTCACCGTGAAAAACTTGCCGAACGAAGCCCAGTTTGCTCCCGTATATGCGATTGCGAGCTTGGATGTTAATCAGGACGGGAAGATGGACTTGGTGTTGGGTGGAAACCAGTCCAAAACCCGGCTTCGGATCGGAACCATCGATGCCAGCGAAGTTCAGGTGTTTATCAATACAGGCAAGGGGAGCTTTCGGTATCACGAATCCTTGGGCGTTCGAGGGGATGTACGAGACGTAAAGGTGTTGGGAAATACGCTGTGGGTCGCTACGCAGCAACAGCCATTGCGGGTTTTTGAATGGAAAAAAGTACCTTAAAAAACATACGATTGTAACTTTTGTCACGCGGTACTCTTAACGTATGATCTATTTTTGTCTCATTCAAAATAAATAATACGAATGAGTGACGGAACAACGTATATGCCTCGCATTGGGGATCAGGCCCCGGATTTTACGGCCACGACGACAACCGGTCTTTTGACATTTTCGGAGTACAACCAAGGATCTTGGGTGATTTTTTTCTCGCATCCGGCCGATTTCACCCCGGTATGCACCACTGAAATGTGTGGATTTGCAGAAGAGCAGGAGAAATTCTTCCAAAAGAACAATTGTAAATTGATGGGACTGAGCATAGATTCCATCCATTCCCACATAGCTTGGGTGGACAACGTTCGCCGGAATACAGGAATATTGTATGAGTTTCCAATTGTGGCGGACATCAATATGTCGGTATCCAAGAAATGGGGGATGTTACAGCCAGGAGAAAGTGAAACGGCGGCTGTTCGGGCGGTATTTTTTGTTGATCCTACGGGGAGAATTCGGACGATTTTGTATTATCCGATGTCGGTTGGCCGGAATATGGACGAAATTAAGCGCGTTTTATTGGCTCTCCAGACGTCTGACGCCCATAAAGTATCGTTGCCGTTGAATTGGCAGCCAGGGGAAAAAGTCATTGTCCCGGCACCTAAAACGGTGGCAGATTTGCAAACGCGGTTAGACAGTGACTTGGAAATGGTGGATTTTTATCTAGCGAAAAAGGCTTTGTAACGGAGAAATCAAAGCTAGGAGCAAAGGGCCTGTTGGAAATTTTCTGACAGGCTTTTGTTGTCAAAAAAAGCAAAGGAGGGAGTTTTTGTTACCAAAAACCGGGAATCTTCCCCATCAAAGATGCCCCCTGCTTGACTCCAACAAACTACTGCTGTATGTAGGTTCACTCAAAATTTTCGTATCATTGGCCTTGACCTAAGGAGTACCCTTGGCGGCCATCGAATGTATATAAATTCTCGGTTTTGATCACATCGATACCGAGTTCCTCTGCTTTTTGCAATAAGCTCACAATGTTCTGTTTTGTGATCGAATGACCATCGGTTGGTTTGAATCGGCAGCGCCAGTGGTCGGTACAGAACGTTTCCTCAAATCCTTCAGGCCATACCTTGATTCCACGGTTGGTAATCATGGATAGAGAGGCTTGGGGATCATTTAGGGCCTGTACTTTTTCGGCCAATTCATCGGCTTGGTAGCCATTCCAGTGCACGAACAAATCGACACCCACCAATTCTTTGGTCGCAGGAGCTTTCCGCACGTATTTAGGTAGGTTGAGGGCTCCATCGGCACTGTAGGAAACCGCTTGAAAGTAGGAAGGCTTCTTTCCTAGGTTGGCGATGACAGCATCGGCAAACGCGGCGGTACCTACCTTTTGTTTACTGACACCTTCCTTGTAGATGTCGTAGGTATGGATACCTTCTTCCATAGTGGTAAGCCATGCATTTTGTACTTTTTCAGCCACGTCAGATTGTCCGATGTGATTCAGCATCAGGATGGCACCTTGCAACAAACCGGAAGGGTTGGCCATGTCTTGACCGGCCCGGCGGGGGGCAGATCCATGGATGGCTTCAAACATGGCACAGGTTTCACCAATATTGGCTGAACCAGCCAAACCAACGGATCCTGCTATTTGGGCTGCCACATCCGACAGGACGTCCCCATATAGGTTGGGCATAACGATTACATCAAAGGCTTCGGGTGTGTCAGCCAATTTGGCGGCCCCGATATCGATGATCCAGTGCTCGTTTTCAATTTCAGGATATTCTTTCGCAATTTCATCGAAGACTTGGTGGAACAAGCCATCGGTTTGCTTCATGATATTGTCTTTTGTGAAGCAGGTTACCTTTTTGCGTTGATATTGTTTGGCGTATTCAAAGGCATATCGAACGATTTTTTCACAACCAGGGCGGCTAATGAGTTTTAAACACTGTACCACCTCATCGGTTTGTTGGTGTTCGATGCCAGCATACAAGTCCTCTTCATTTTCGCGGATAATCACCACATCCATTTTAGGATGTTTGGTTTGTACATAAGGATGAAGCGAGGTACAAGGACGGATGTTGGCGTAAAGACCAAGGAATTTCCGGGTTGTCACGTTTAAGCTTTTGTAGCCACCACCTTGAGGTGTTGTGATGGGAGCTTTCAAGAATACCTTGTTTCTCCGGATGATATCCCAGGCTTCTGGGGCAATTCCGGCAGTGTTTCCAGCGAGGTATACTTTTTCACCCACTTCAATTTCCTCAATGTCGATTTGAGCTCCGGCCGCCAAGATAACCTTCAAGGTGGCGTCCATAATTTCTGGACCGATACCGTCGCCTTTCGCTACTGTTATTTTTGTCATAAACGTGTGTTTGAAAATTCTTTTGCAAATATGTGAGACAATTTTCATTAATTTTTATTTATCTTTGTGATGTTAATTATAAGTAAAATTTATGAATTATACCTTACACCAACTGCAGGTGTTCTGGAAGGTCACCCAGACGAAGAGTATCACGAAGGCGGCGGAGGAATTGCATTTGACCCAACCGGCGGTATCGATTCAGTTGAAGAATTTCCAAGATCAATTTGAGATACCATTGACCGAGGTAGTCGGCCGGAAGTTGTATGTGACTGACTTTGGGATGGAGGTAGCTCGCGCGGCGGAGAAGATATTGGATGAAGTGGATGCCATTAACTTTAAGACCTTAGCCTTTAAGGGGCAGTTGACCGGTCGATTGAAGATTTCGGTGGTATCGACAGGAAAATACATTATGCCTTATTTGCTCAGCGAGTTTTTACGGATGCACCCGGGTGTCGAATTGCAGTTGGATGTAACGAATAAATCGCTGGTGGTGGAGAGTTTGGAGCGGAATGAGGTGGACTTTGCCTTGATGTCGGTGGTGCCTAAGCATTTGCATCTGCATAGCATCCCCTTGATGGAGAATCAATTGTATGTCATGGGGAATTCTGAAGTGCATATAGACGCCGAGCGGTATCCCTCCGAGTATTTGCGTGAGTTACCCTTGATTTTCCGTGAAAAGGGATCTGGGTCGCGGTTGGTGTTGGAGCAATACATGCAGGCACGTCAATGGCCGATCCGACCTAAAATGGAGTTGACCTCCAATGAGGCCGTTAAACAAGCTGTGATGGCCGGTTTAGGGGTTTCGGTCTTACCTTTGATTGGGGTTCGCATGGAGTTGCAATTGGGATTATTGAAAATCATTCCGATCGAGGGCTTCCCTTTGTCTTCACGTTGGGAGCTTGTTTGGCAATCCACCAAAAAACTTTCACCTGTCGCGGAGGCCTACACCAACTGGATCCGCTTGCATGCGTCATCCACGGTCGCGCATTTGTTTGAAGAGACAGGGATTGTAATCTAAAAATTACTGAGAATCTCCGCGAGATTAATAAAAATAATTTTGCTTAAATGGATTTTCCCTCTAAATTTGCATTGATATACCGTAGTTGTATATACAAGGTTTCGTCTCTATTTATAATTTATATTAATAGAAAAGAGTTCACGTCCCGTATGTGGGGGTGATTCATCATAGGTTAAAGTATTTTCGTCGTAAAAAGGCATTTGGGCATCCTGAATGTCTTTTTTGTTTTTCTGGGCTGACAATTCCGTATTTTTGCAGTTGAACGACGAAAATATACCATAGAAACGTAAGGAAAGACCCACATGAAACGACAAACTACAGCGGAGGAGAAGGTGCCTTTGTACCGAAAAATCCAAGGTATTCTAAAAGAAAAAATTACGTCTGGAGAGTACGCAGAGGGTAGTATGTTACCCTCAGAACATGAGCTTTGTGACATGTTCAAAGCTACCCGCATGACGGTCCGACAAGCGTTGAAGGAACTGGTGCAGGAGGGGTACATTACCCGCCGTCATGGTAAGGGAAGTACGGTCTCGGCCATTCGGAAATCGCTGGGACTCTTGTCTTTAAAAGGTTGGACGGAGGTCGTGAGTGCTAGTGAACGACACGGGCAAACCACAGTCTTACACGGACCAGAACCAGAAAAACTAACACATCCCGTTTTTGCTCATTTGATGGACCCTTCAGAGGAATTGGATTTTTTTGTTCTGGAGCGCCTGCGGAGTGTGGAGCAAGATCCTGTCATGTTGGAGACAACGTATTTGCCTATCCAAGGATTAGACGATTTCACTTGTCTGCCCCTGATCGATGGGTCGGTTTTTCGGACCTTATTTATGCGGTATAAGATTGATGTACAAGATATGGTACAGGAAGTCAAGGCGGTGTCTGCTGATAAAAAAGTAGCTCAAGCACTGGGAATCAAGGTAAAGTCACCGGTTTTGCATATTATTCGACGGTACTCAACCTCCCGGCTAGGATTCTATTTGTATAGCTCTACGTTTTGCAATACCGATAAATATGCTGTGAGTAGTTTTAATTAGTGATCAATGTACTGGGAAATTCAGGTCAAACAATTACATTTGTTTACCAACCAAAGATTACAAAACGTATGCTGAGCCGAGTAGCCGATTCCATTTACTGGGTCAACCGGTATATGGAACGAGTAGAAAATTATGCGCGATTTATCAGCGTCAACATTCAGTTATCCTTAGAGGCGCCTGGCTTATTTTCAGAGGACTGGCGTGCCTTGCTGGCGGCCACTGCAGATGAGGCCTTGTATCTTCACTATTATGAAATCCCGGAGCGTGAATCAGTCATTCATTTTTTAACTTTTGACACACGTAATCCTAATGCTATTTTTTCCTGTTTGTCGGCTGCGCGAGAAAATGCACGGACCATCCGGGAGGCGCTACCCAAGGAATTGTGGGAGCATCTCAATGGATTCTACTTGCAGATAAAAGAGGCCTCGCAACAGGGGCATTTGTGGGAATCCCCGGACTTGTTTTTTGAGCAAGTCAAAAAAGGAGTCCAATTATTTTGGGGCATGGTCGACTCCACGCTTTCCCGGCAAGAAGGGTATTACTTTGGGCATTTAGGTCGGTATTTAGAACGCGGAGATAAGACCTCCCGATTTTTGGATATCAAGTACTTTACTGCGCGGCGTGGCGCCATGACGCAGCCCCAACCCCAAGAGTTATTGATTTGGTCGTCAGTACTTAAGTCGGTTTCGGCTTACAATATGTACCGGCAGCAGTACAAATCGGTGAATCCTGAAAACTTAGTGGCCTTCTTGGTGACCGATAAGTCGTTTCCTCGATCGATCCTGTATTGCTTACGGGAAGCGGAGCGAGCCCTCTATGCGATTTCGGGGCAACGGCTCGAGGATGGCTATTCCAATGAAGCCGAGCGTGCCTTAGGAAAACTTCGCCATGAGATCGAGTACGTGACGATAGATGAAATTTTTACAGAAGGACTGCATCCTTTTTTAGACCGTTTTCAACGGTTGAATAATCAAATAGACCAGGAAGTATTTGGGCAGTATTTTGCCTGGAAACCTGTGGAGTAAAATCAATAGTGCTGTATGACATTTTGTTTGGGAGTTAAAGTAGAAAAAGGATTGGTGGCCATTGCTGATCGCCGGATTACCTCCGGAAATGAGGTGTCGAGCAAACGGAAGGTGTTTGTTCATCAAATTCGAAAACATTCACTATTTATCATGACGGCCGGTCTGCGGTCGGTGCGAGATAAAGCGATCACGTATTTCCAAGAAGTCCTTGACCATGAAGATGGTCACTTCGATAAGCTTTACAAAGCGGTTAACGCATTTGGGGAGCAAGTACGGCGAGTGGCCCGAGAAGACCGGGAGTCGTTGGTGGCGGCTGGACTTCATTTTGACTTATCGGCCATTGTCGGCGGGCAACTTGAGAACGACGGAGAACACAAGCTTTTCTTGTTGTATCCCGAAGGAAATTGGATTGAAGTGACCGAAGGATCACCCTTTATAATCATAGGGAATTCGGGGTATGGAAAGCCCATTTTATACCGAAACATCAAGTTTTCAACCCCCATCGAGGAAGTGATGAAGTTAGGCTTTTTGGCTTTTGATTCGACCCGGGTTTCGGCCAATGATGTCGATTTTCCGATTGATGTTCTTTTATATGAAAAGGATACTTTTTCGATCAAAGAACATGTATTTGATAAATACGACCTAGAACATATCTCCTTTCAGTGGAATGCTCTTTTGAATGAGTCCGTCAAGAAATTGCCGAACGATTGGATTGAGCCTATGCTGAGAAAATAAAATGAACGCATGCAGTATCACATTTCGCACCGCCTGGAGTACCTGTACAACAAGCCGGTGTCATTGTCCCCACACCAAGTTTACTTAACTCCTCGTGCATTACTTCATCAAGAGGTGCATGCTTTTCATTTGGAGATTGAGCCTAAGCCTAGTCTGATTGTCCGGAACCTCGATGCAGAGGGCAATGGCCAACAGGTCATCTTTTGGTCAGAGTCCTGCCAGTCTTGCCGTATTCAAGCAGATTTTCACATCGAATCGGGAGAAGTCAATCCATTCGACTTCGTGTATTATCCGTTTGAGGCCAAAGAATTGCCCTTCAGCTATCCGGACAAGGAAAAAGTTTTATTGGGTATTTATTTGCAGTCTCAACCTGTCACGACCACCTTGCATCATGTAGCTCGTGAGTTGGCTTCGCGAGTCAATTGGGTGACCGCTGACTTCCTTCTGGAAGTCGTGCAGTTCATCCATCAAGGGTTTACATATGAAAAGCGAGTGGAAGGGCCCGCGCATCTTCCGGAACATACCTTATTACAAAAAAAAGGAACCTGCCGTGATTTTGCCGTGTTAATGATTGCCATTTGTCAGGCATTGGGGATTGCGGCTCGGTTTGTCTCGGGTTATTGTTTTGGTAGCCCACGCCAGGCCTATGAGTTGCATGCTTGGGTGGAAGTGTACTTACCTGGCGGTGGTTGGCGCGCGTTTGATCCCACAGAGGGAAAGGCAGTCGATCATTCGTATGTGATGTTGGCAGCCTCGGCCCAGCCAGAGCATATATCGCCTGTAACGGGAAGTTTTCGGTCGACAGAAACAGTGGAGTCGAAGTTGACAACCACCATTTTGATGTCACAATCGTGAAGGATTTCTTCGGAAACTCCAGTAAATTTGTAGAAATTATAGCATTTATTAAATTAGAAAAGTCCAGTGGCATTAATTAAGTCGATTTCAGGAATTCGTGGTACCATTGGAGGGGCGCCCTCCACAAATTTGACCCCGTTGGATGTGGTCAAGTTCGCTGCAGCGTACGGTACTTGGATAAAAACGCAGCAACCGGAAGGGCCATGGTCGCTGGTCATTGGTCGGGATGCCCGGATTTCGGGACCAATGGTTCGTGATTTAGTAGTTGCCACCTTGATTGGCTTGGGCATTGATGTCATTGACCTCGGATTATCTACCACTCCGACTGTCGAGATGGCGGTAGTAGATAAAAAAGCATTAGGGGGAATTATTTTAACAGCCAGCCACAATCCCATTGCTTGGAATGCCCTGAAACTGTTGAATGCCAAAGGAGAGTTTATTGGGGCGGCCGAGGGGGCCACTTTATTGGAGTTAGCCGAAAAAGAGGATTTTCACTTTGCCGAAGTCAAGCAGCTTGGACATATCTCGGTGGACGAAACCTACCTGGATCAACACATTCAACATATTGTGGATCTTCCTTTGGTGGACGTGAACGCCATAACAGCGGCTGAATTCCGAATTGTGGTCGATCCTGTCAATTCCTCCGGTGCTATTGCGGTACCCGCCCTGCTTAAAGCCTTGGGCGTGAAGGAAGTAAAAGTATTGAATGGGGAACCTAATGGCCATTTTGCACACAATCCAGAGCCACTTCCAGAGCATATAGGTGAAATTTGTCATGAAGTGGAAAAAGGAGGGTTTGATCTAGGGATCGTTGTCGATCCTGACGTCGATCGTCTGGCTTTAATTTGTGAAAATGGCGAACCATTTGGAGAGGAATATACCTTGGTAGCCGTCGCCGACTATATTTTGGGCCAAACCCCAGAAAAAGGACAACGCACAGTGTCCAATTTGTCGTCCTCTATGGCATTGAAGGATGTGACTGAAAAACACGGAGGTTCGTACGAAGCGGCAGCCGTAGGTGAGGTGAATGTTGTCATCAAAATGAAGGAGACAGGTGCGCTTATCGGAGGAGAGGGCAATGGAGGAATTATTTATCCTGAACTTCATTATGGCCGTGACGCTCTGGTAGGAATTGCTCTATTCCTCACTCATTTGGCTAAATTTGGCAAATCCATTGGGTTCTTACGTAAGCAATACCCTACCTACCACATGGCTAAAAAGAAAATTGAATTAACTGGTGATGTGGACTTAAAAGGTATTTTAAGTGCAATCGAGACAAAATACGCTGGAAAATACCCGGTTATCACCCTTGATGGAGTCAAAATCTTGTTTGACAAGGAATGGGTTCATTTACGAGGATCAAATACAGAACCTATTATCCGAATTTACGCGGAGTCGGAAATGGCCACCACCGCCGAGAATTTAGCCGATAAGTTGATTGATGACATCCGTCAATTGATGTAAAAGCCAAGGAAATAAGCAAAAGGAAGGGTATTCGTCGCGAAGTTCGAGGAGTATCCTTCCTTTTTTTATGAATTCTATCTACTTTTAGGCCTATTCAATTGGCTTTTTTTAACCCGAATCGACTATGACATCATCAAAATCTACTTTTTCATTATCGGAGGACTGGACGGTTGTAATCTTTGGTTTTTTGTTAATTGTCCTGGCTCTGTCAGGTTTTTCGATACCCAATCCAACTTTCGGTTGGGAAAATTCGGAAGACCTTAGGACCAAGGTTTTTTCCATCGAAAATCTTGGGAAAGTAGGTTCCCTATTTTTAGTCGTATATGCTGTGGCTGTTTTGGCGGCAGGGGCTTTGGGAAAAGGATGGAGCGCAACTTTGAGAGGATTTCCGCTGGTTTTTGTCTTAACGGTTGTGGCTCTGGTACTTGCTGGAAATGCTTTTTTAAAAAATTGGAATTTAGAAGCAGTGATTTTTAGTTTATGCTTAGGATTACTGATTAGCAATACCCTCACGGTACCCGAGTGGCTAAAGGCGGCTTTATCGACAGAGCTGTATGTAAAAATTGGATTGGTGCTTTTGGGCACAGGGGTTATTTTTGGGGATATCCTCAAGGCCGGCTCGTTGGGTTTGGTGCAAGCTTTGCTGGTCGTGGTGGCTGTTTGGTACTTTGCGTTTTGGCTTTGTAAAAAATTGGGAATAGATGAAGAGATGTCGATCATCATTTCCAGCGCTGTTTCGATCTGCGGGGTGTCGGCGGCCATTGCAACGGCGGGTGCCATTAAAGGAGATTCGAAAAAGCTTTCTTATGTTATTTCCATCGTCCTGATTACCGCTATTCCCATGATTTTGTTTATGCCGTTTCTGGCGCAAGCCATGGGGTTATCGGAAGCTGTGACGGGTGCTTGGTTGGGAGGAACCATCGATACCACAGGCGCGGTCATAGCATCTGGGTCTTTGGTGGGGGAAGAGGCCTTGAAAATCAGTACGATTGTGAAGTTTTCTCAAAATGTACTCTTAGGCCTTGCCGCATTTGCCATATCGGTGTATTGGACCTACACCAACAACCAAACAGAGGTAGCGAGAGAGTCAAAGCCCACATTGGGTGTTATATGGGAGCGCTTCCCCAAGTTTGTTATTGGTTTTGTGGGGGCATCCTTGTTATTTTCTTTTGTGATTTCGGCGGATGCCATTGACTCCGTGAAAGGTGGAATCAAGTCCCTCCAAGGACTTTGGTTTGCACTTGCTTTTACGAGTATCGGTCTTGAAACCAAGTTCTCAGATCTTTTCAATGCGGAGGCAAAAAAACCATTATGGGCCTTTTTGATCGCCCAAATGTTCAATGTTATATTTACCCTTGTTGTCGCGCAAGTACTATTTGGTTGATTAAATAGTTCCTATTTTCACTTTAATCGTTTATAATTGGGTATTTTACCCAATATGGCTATTATTTTACTTTTCTTTGTCATGTACTTCACAGCACAATAGAGAAGTCACTTGTAGCCATGACAAACGACCTTTGGACTCTCGGTGGTAGACGTACCACCGAGAGGAAGAGGGGAATGTACCTTACATTTGGATTGACCAAGTATAGGTTCCTGAACCCAGGGTTGCCTCAAAACCTTGGTTATTTTTTTTGAATCCTTTGATCCCTTTGGGGATGGTTTTCGCGACTGTATTTTTTTGAAAAACGAGGATAGAACCTTCTTTAACTACTTTGCCAGAGGGTAATTGGATCAGTGCTTGTGTATTAGGAGGAACCTCCATCTCCAAGATCCATTCATTTCCTTTCTTTTCCCAGTTTGACCTTATTTTTCCGTAGGGGCTGTCGTAGGTAGTTTTAACGAAAGATAGGTCGGTAGGGAAATATGGGTGCAGCTTGAATTGTTGAAATCCAGGGCTTTGTTCCAGGGGTAGAATTCCGCCCAAGTATTGATAAAACCATTCACCGATCGCGCCATAGGCAAAATGATTTCGTGAATTCATGCCTTCTGGCTTTTCTGTATCCGAATTCCAAAGCTCCCATAAGGTCGTGGCTCCTTTTTCGATCATGTATCCCCAACTGGGATAGGATTTTTGATTGGCCACGGTATAGGCCAAGTCCAGATTTCCAGTCTTGGTTAACCAAGGGAGTAAAGCAGGAGTAGCTAAAAATCCGGTGGTGAGGTGATTACCTTTCGATTTGATGTTTTCCACCAAGTTATCCACAACGCGTTGTTGATTGTTTGGTGGGGTGATACCCACTTGAAGGGGTAAAACATGGGCGGCTTGTGTTCCACCTAGGTAAGTCTGTTTTTCGGTGTCCCAGTATAGTTTTTGATAGACTTTTGCTACCGATTGCGCCATTTTGTCAAAACTCTCTGCCTCTTGATTTTTCTGAAGAACACGGGCTATTTTGGCCAAGAGGATATTTGAATAGAATTGATACAAGCCACCCATTGGTTTTGCGGGAGAGTTTTCCACAGGCACCCAATCTCCATAGCCATACCAAATTTTATCTCCGGAGCCTGTTTCAAAATGATAGATTCCATTTTGTTGGGTAGTTGGATGGGTGTTGAGGTAATTGACCCACTTGACCATTTGGGGATAGGATTCCTCCAAGATTCGTTTATCACCATAATATTGGTATAATTGCCAAGGCACGATGATTGCCGCATCTCCCCAACCAGGTTTGGCCGGTCCGCCAACCACTATCTTGGGATTCACATCGTACACATAGCCGCTTTCATGTTGAGAATCCCAAATATCTTGCATCCATTTGGCGAAAAAGGCATTGGATTGTCGGAAAAACGCCATGGTGGGAAAAATGATCTGGACATCCCCCATCCAGCCGAGTCGCTCGTCTCGTTGAGGACAGTCGGTAGGGACACTAAACATATTGCCTCGAAGGCTCCAGTCGATGTTTTGGACTAACTTTTGAAACATCGGGTTACTCGATTCAAAAGTACCGGCCACGGGTGCCTCCGAGTGAATTACCTGAGCCATCAGGGTTTCTTCTGTTGGTTTTTCGGTTAAGCCATCCACTTCAACATATTGAAATCCATGATAGGTAAATTTAGGCTCCCATTTTTCAATACCATATCCCTTGCAGATATACACATCGGTAGGGCGAATGCTTCGGAGGTTTCGGGGATCCAGCAAGGTTTTGTCGCCAAGTAGTTGACTGATTTTTGTCCCGCTGGCTTCTTCTGCTAGTAGTTCGGCAAACTTAAGGGTAATGACTTTCCCGGTTTTTCCCGATACCTGCAATTTGGGGATACCCACTAGATTTTGGCCGAAATCGAATAGGTATTTCCCTTTTTTTACTTCCCGAATCGCAATTGGTTTCCTGATTTCCTGAAATCGAACCGGAGGTGCCGGAGACGTGATGAGCCGGGCTCGGTGTGGGTAATAGGTTTCAGATTCGCCCACCAACTGGGTGGTTATGGGTTCATCGGGCAACAGATCTGCATTTTGCCAATTTTGCGCATATTCGAGGCGTGCATCGTAGGTTTCGCCTTGGTATAAGGCATTTTGGGTGATGGGGGATTTTCGAACTTTCCACGAGGTATTGGAGGCAATGGTTTGGCGGCTTCCATCGTAATACTCTAGTTCCATCTGAAAAAACAGTCGGTTAGGTCCTTGGCTGTAACGAACTTGACCGCCCTGCCAGCCTAGTCCGCTACTCCACCACCCATTGCCTACCGTAGCGAGGATGAAGTTGGTTCCAATGCTACATTCGTCGGTTGGAATTTCATATACTTGGTAGTGAAGTGTTTTTGGGTAGTGGGTCCATCCAGGGGAGAGGAAGTCTTGACCTACTCTTTTTCCATTCAACTGAAGATGATACGCCCCTAGACCGGTAGCGTAGATTCTAATTTTGGTAGGGCGTTTGGATAAGGTAAATGTTTTTTCTAGTTCCACCGCCGCGGGTGGTGTGCCTTCAGTACCGTTCATACCAATCCATTGGGCCGACCAATCGGAAGGTTCCAGCAGTCCCATTTCCCACGTTCCGACCTCACTGTAACCGGTGGGTTTGCCTAATTTATCCCAAACTCGGACTTTCCAGTAATATTTTTTTCTAGACTCTAGCGGTTTCCCACCATATGCGATAAATCGGGATTGGTTAGAGGGCACTTTTTTAGAGTCCCAAACATTCCCATTATTTTGTTCCAACAGCTTAGGGTTGTCAGCTACCAAGATTTGGTAGGCAGATTGTGTGACGTCACGCTGGGACGCGACGATTTGCCAAGACAGTCGAGGTTTTTTTTCGGACAGTCCGAGCGGATTTGTTCCATATTCTGTCTGAAGTGCTACAGGCTTTTGGGCCAACATACTGATGGTAAGTAGCCAAGACCCGAGGAAAATGAGATAGTTCATGCAAAAGACTTTATGAAGTAAACGGTTAAAGATACAAGAATTATACGAAGGCATGGGTGGATCCAAAAGTTAACAAAAGCATAACATTGGCTTTACATTGAATTTTGGTAAAAAGTTGGACTTTTGCACCACCTTAAATGGGACACTCCAACTGCTTGATTATCAACAAAAGGAGCTGACATAACACCAATATAAAATGAAGCTGAACGTATGGATTCTCCTCCTTTGGAGTGGGAGTTGCTTAACCGTGTATGGGCAACAGAAGTCGGCCTGGGCTGAAAAGTTGAGTATCAAGGGGTATGCCCAGATTCGCTATAATCGACTCTTTGAAACCAATCCGGATCTGACCTGTGACCAATGCGATCGGTCGTTGGGAAATAATGGAGGTTTCTTCCTTCGTAGGGGCCGAATTACCCTTTCTGGACATGTTTCGGACCGGCTTTACATCTACATCCAACCCGACTTTGCCTCCAACCCTTCTTCTACCTTTCAACATTCCCTTCAAATTCGAGACGCGTATTTCGATTTAGCCTTGGATGAAAAAAAGGAGTTTAGATTTCGTTTTGGCCAAAGTAAGGTTCCTTTTGGATTTGAGAACATGCAATCCTCTCAGAATCGACTGGCTTTGGACAGAAACGATGCTCTGAATAGCGCAGTGGCCAATGAACGTGACTTGGGAGTCGTGTTTTATTGGGCCCCCAAACACATTCGCGACCGTTTCGCTTATTTGGTTTCTAGTGGTTTGAAAGGCAGTGGTGATTACGGGGTATTTGGATTTGGTTTATACAATGGCCAAACCGCAAATCAGGCTGAACAAAATAACGATCTACATAAAGTTGCTCGGGTAACTTATCCGCTCCAACTGGAAAATGGCCAAATCATTGAGGCCTCTTGGCAGGCTTATCAAGGAAACTACACGATTGGTGTCAGTGCGGGGCACGACCTAACTCAGCGCACTTTTGTCGATGAGCGAATGGCCGGGACATTGGTGGTGTATCCCCAACCTTTGGGTTTTCAAGCCGAATACAATGTCGGGTCAGGTCCTCAGTTTGACCCTGAAAAAATGACCACCACTCAACAGCCCTTACAAGGGGGATATGCCCAAATTATGTATCGGTTGAAATACCCGAGTGGCGAAATCATTCCCTTCGTGAAATATCAAGCTTACGATGGAGGAAAGAAGTTTGAAGTAGATGCCCGGTCGTATCGCGTTCGGGATCTTGAGATCGGGGTAGAATTTCAAGTGCGCTCGTACTTCGAATTGGTGGCCTTGTACATGATCTCCGACCGAACGTATGAAGATTTTAGGCGACCAGATAATAGACAAAAAGGTCAAACACTTCGGCTTCAAGCACAATTTAATTTTTAAGAATTCGTATATTCGGTAAAAATACTTTACCATGTCTATTCTTCGATCTACTTTACTCATTTTGATGGGGTTTAGTTCGGTGGTTTCGGCTCAACAACCCATCGATCTTCTCTTAGATTTTCGCAAAACGCATGAAATTCCTGGTCTTTTTGTGGGAGTTCATACCGGATCAAAATCATGGATGTGGTCTATAGGCCATCAAGGTGATCCTGATTCAACTCAAGTGAGTAAAAATACGTTGTTTGAGTTAGGGTCCGTTAGTAAGACGTTTACTACATTGGCTTTGGCTGAGGCGATGGCGAAAGGTGACTTCAGTTGGGAAACTACCGTAGCGGAAATGGATGGTCGTTTTCGGAATACCCCGGTTGGGAAATTAACCCTGTTGGATCTTGTGACGCACCGGACAGGCGGTATGCCATTGCAAGTACCTGACGACATTAAAAATGAAGCGCAATGGATTCGATACCTACAAAACTGGACTACCGAACAACCCGGAGCGCGATCGTATGCCAATCCGAGCATTGGACTGGCCGCGTGGTTGTTGGGGCAAAAAACCGAACAGTCGTACCAGGAATGGATGGACTCATCCAATTTTGACCGATGGGGATTTACACAAACTCATATTGACATTCCGGAAAAGCAGACCGCCCGATACGCCGTTGGCATGGGATCTGATGGGCAAAAGCGCCGAGTTCAACCCGATTTTCTGTGGGAGGAGGCCTATGGGGTCAAGTCAAGCGGACAGGATATGATGCTTTTCGTCAAACGGCTTTTAAAGCCCGAGCAAGTTCAAAAACAGACATCCTATCACCAAGCCTTGTTGGCCCAGCGGACTACCTACTTTAAGCATCCATTATTTGATCAGGGCTTAATTTGGGAGGCATTGCCTTGGCCGTTGAGTTTGGAACGATGGGAAAGTACCGTGACAAACACCTTAGCCTTGGTACCGATGACCAAAGAAGTGAAGGCTACGACAACAGGGCGAATGTACCAAAAGACAGGTTCGACCGGCGGTTTTTCCGCCTATGTGGTTTGGATCCCAGAGGCATCCTGGGGAATGGTTTTGTTAGCGAACCGGTCAGTACCTAATACCGAGCGGGTGAAGTTGGCGCAACAAATTTGGGAAGCAACGAACAAAAAAGAGTACAAATGAGAAGTAGGCTAGGGATTTGGGTAATTTTTCTTGGTTTTTGGAATGGTGTTTCTATGGCCTAGAATTTGGTCAAACCAACTGAAAGGGTAGACATTCGAGGAAAAATTCAAAAAAGCATAAGTATATCAGGCGACTCGTTCAAGATGTACTCCCAAATAGACATCGGAGATGTGGTTATCACCAACCACATGGGCGAGCCGAGAGGAACCGCCCGGCAGTTAAAGGGTGTCCGGGTGATCGATGTCCTGAAGGACGTCGTCTTGAGTGAACCGAATCCGAAATTGTGGAGTACTGTTTATTTTGTGTTCAAAGCCTCAGATGGCTACCAAGTGGTGTACTCGTGGAATGAGCTATTTAATTCACCCAATGGGGCAGATGTGTATTTCATCACCGAACGGGATGGACTCCCCTGGAACCAAATGCCATAGCGTATTTTGGTATTGACTCCCAAAGATATACAAACGGGAAGACGACATATCAAAGGACTGCAAACCATCGATGTCCACCAGGCACCTTAACTTATCCACACTCTTGTCCACAAAATAGGTGTGGATAAGTTCTTTTGATGGGGATCTAAGCGGAATTTCGTATTCTTGCGGCATGAAACGTGTACTTGTGGTAGATCCGATGATCGAGGGGCATCATGCGGATTATCTTCTTCATCTATTGCGATGGGCTTATTCTGGGTTTTTTGAGGGAGAAATGATCCTCTGGGTGGAGGCAACATTTGATCCAATCTGGCGTCAGGAATTTGGCAATACTTTGCCTTCCACCGTTCAAATTCATTATTTCCCTGAGCCAGACCGAACGATCTGGATGAATCAAAACATGGTTTTTCGCTCATTTTCGATGTGGAAACGTGTAATAGCCATGGCCAACTTATGGAAGGTCGATCATGTCTTATTGATGTATTTGGATATTCCACAGCTCGGTGTTTCCTGTGCTTTTCGCCCTAAATTTCAGGTTTCCGGCATTTTGTTTCGGCCCAATTTTCATTATCCCGTCACGGGTTGGAAAGCTAAGGTAGGTCAATGGGGAAAAAAAACCTTATTAGCCCTTTTACTGAAACGCTCCTTTGTTCAAACCATTTGGACCTTGGACGCTACCGCTGTTCAGGCTCCAGACTTTTCCAGTTATCCACATTTTAAAGTAATTAGAGATCCGGTACGGTACATACCCCAATCGGAAGAAAAAAAAGTGAGCGCTCGAGCGTTCTATCGTTGGCCGGCAGGAAAAAAAGTATTTCTTCTTTTTGGCCACTTGGATGAACGCAAAGGGGTAACGATATTGCTGGAAGCCATCACTCGTCTTTCCAAAGAGGAATTACAGGGTTCTATGTTTTTATTGGCTGGAAAACTGGCTCCTCACCTAAAGCCTGATATAGACCATTGGTTACCTCTAGCTCAACAAGTGGCGGATGTTCGGACCGACTTTAGGTCGTTGGCTGCCGAGGAAATCGATGTTTTGTTTGACCTCAGTGATTACATCTTGGCTTTGTACCAACGTCATGTTGGGATGGCCTCGGTGGTTGTCCGTGCAGGATTGTCAGGGAAGCCTTTATGGGCATCGGATTTTGGTTATCTGGGCCATTTAGTTCGTGACTATGCGCTGGGCACGGTGGTTGCGAGTGAAGATCCCGAGGCCGTGGCACAATCCTTGCGGGAAATCGTCAGGCGCGGAATTCCTTTCAATCCGGATTCACTTGAACGGATAGCACAAGAGGCATCCCCCGAGCTTTTTGCCAGACGTTTGTTAGGAGACCTTCCCTGAATTTTCTAATTTTGAGTATGGCATCAACACTTTCGCCGAATTCAACCGCGATCGAAGCGGGTTTTTTACCTCATATTGCGTACGACAGTGTCGTTTTTGGTTTTGATGGTGAGCGTTTGAAAATACTCATCATGGAATACCACAATACCCGTCTTTTTGCGTTACCCGGTGGCTTTGTTCGTTTGAATGAGAGCCTAGATTCTGCGGTTCGTCGCGGTTTGGCCGAACGAACCGGATTGTCGGATATCTATTTAGAGCAATTTCATACCTTCGGTAGCTTGGAACGTTATGTTCCGGAGGTAATGCGCCGGATATTGGAGAGCAACATGCCGGGATTTCGGGAGGATCATTGGCTTTTGGATCGATTTATTTCAGTAGGATATTATGCACTCATCCATTACGATCACGTGGTGCCACGTCCAGATGCTCTGTCGGATAGCTGCCAATGGTACTCCATTGATGAACTTCCACCGCTGATGTTGGACCACGCTCACATGGTTTCCAAAGCATTGGATACCCTTCGTCGAAATGTGGATGAGAAACTTCCCCAAGCAGATCTTTTACCCGAACGTTTCACCATGAAACAACTTCAAAAAGTGTATGAGTCGATCCTAGGTACTCCTATGCGAAGAACCAGTTTTCAGCGGCGGATGTTGGGCAATCCATGGCTGGAACGTCATGAGAAACAATTTAATGGTGGTGCACACAAGGCACCATTTCTTTACAGCTTTAAAAGATAAAAAAGTAAAGCCACCTGGTAAGGTGGCTTTAGGTGTCAAGCGGTAAACAATTAAAATAACCCTTCGTTGCGATTGATGCAGTTGAGATCTTCGAAAGCTACTTTTAACCTTTCAACCATGGATTCCTCGCCCTTTCGTAACCAAACCCGAGGATCATAGTATTTTTTATTTGGGGAATCTGCACCTTCTGGATTTCCTAATTGTCCTTGAAGGTAAGCCTCATTTTTCTGGTAGTATTTTAAAACACCTTCCCAAGTAGACCACTGCATATCGGTGTCAATGTTCATTTTAACCGCACCGTATTCAATGGCTTCCCGAATTTCTTCGCGGCTCGATCCTGAACCACCATGGAAAACGAAGTTAACAGGAAGTTCACCCGTTCCAAATTTCTCTTGAATGTAATCTTGTGAGTTTTTCAAGATAATGGGTTGCAGAGAGACATTACCAGGTTTGTAAACCCCATGAACGTTTCCAAAGGCAGCGGCTACTGTAAAATTAGCCGAAATCTTTGAAAGCTCCTCGTAGGCATACGCAACCTCAGCTGGTTGTGTGTATAGCTTTGACGAATCAACATCGGAGTTATCAACACCATCTTCTTCCCCTCCCGTTACGCCAAGTTCAATTTCGATAGTCATGCCCATCTTGGCCATTCTTTCTAAATATTTCGCCGAAATCTCGATGTTTTCCTCGATCGGTTCTTCTGAAAGATCCAACATGTGCGATGAGAACAACGGTTTACCATGCTGAGCAAAGAACTTCTCACCCGCATCCAATAGCCCATCAATCCAAGGCAATAACTTTTTAGCACAGTGATCGGTATGCAAAACAACAGGCACCCCATAGGCTTCGGCTAGTTGATGCACGTGCATAGCACCTGCAATAGAACCCGCTATGGCTGCTTTCTGCCCTTCATTGGACAGGCTTTTTCCAGCATAGAAAATACCACCTCCATTGGAAAACTGAATGATAACAGGCGAGTTCACGGCCTTGGCAGTTTCTAATACGGCATTGATTGAGTTCGTTCCTACCACGTTGACAGCCGGAAGAGCGTAGTTGTTTTCATTGGCATGTCGCAACAACTGGTTGAGGGCTTCCCCAGTCACCACCCCTGGCTTAATAAGCGATTGGCTCATAAATAGAATCAAATTTGGATTTAAAAAAGATTTAATTTGGTTATGATTAGTCGGATGAAGTATGAAGAGGTTAAGTCGTTCAAAAATACACAATTCCCTTGGGATTCACGAAAATTGACCTTTCAAATACTGTTGCCTTTGGTCCTCCGGCATTTTTTCGATGGCATAGCGCAAGGCGGTTCGGGGCAAATTGGCATAATGTTGACGAATAAAAGCTTCCACAGCTCGACCTCCTTTTCGTTTCCATGCTTCACGCAACATCCACCCTAGCGCTTTGTGGATCAGGTCATGTGGATGATGGAGCAATAGGTCTCCCAATCGAAAAAGATCGCGATAATCGTCTTTCCGGATAAAATACAAGGTCGCAACTAAGGCGCTCCGTTGAGTCCAAAGGTGGTCAGTGCAAGCCCATTCGTCTAAAATGGACCGGTCTTTATCCCACAAATAAGCGCCTACCAAGGAGGCTACAGATACATCCACTAAGTCCCAATTGTTGATCAAGTCCAAATGATTGACATACAGTTGAAACATAGCTTCCGGTTCTTTTTTGGCTTTATAAACGGCAATGAGTAAAACAGCTAATCGCACCTCATGCACTGGGTGCTGAAGGTACGTCGCAAGCTCAGGGGAGGATAAATGCCGAAAATGACGCGCTATTTCACGAACTTCTGGGTTCGTAATTCCCCAGAATACATCATGAGCGCCATATTGGCCGGGGCCTGTTTTAAAAAACCGTTGTGCGAGTAACGCTTTTTGAGGATTGGCCTTGGCTTCAAGTGCTTGGATCAAGGTAGACATAGGGAATGAGGAAATTTTGAACCGAAAATACTGTATTTTGTTTATTGATCAAGCAGCTTATCCAACGGTACAATGCATTTAATCGTCGGGACCAATCGTCCCAATTCATCCACTCACAAACTGGCTCGGTACTATCAACACATGTTGGAATCCCGAGGTGTTTCATCGGAAATTCTGGCCTTGACAGACCTCCCGCACGACTTTGCTTTCTCGGCGCTCTACCAAAATTCAGGTAAAAATCCTGCATTTCAAGTGTATCAAGAGAAGATTGACGCGGGCGACAAATTTGTTTTTTTTGTCCCCGAGTACAACCATTCTTTTCCCGGTGCGCTCAAGACCTTCTTAGATGGCCTTCGCTATCCCGATACCTTCCATGGGAAAAAAGCGGCATTGGTGGGTCTTTCTGCCGGGGTATTGGGAAATGCTGTGGGTTTGAGTCACCTAAGTGATATCCTGTCTTACATGGGTGCGGATGTCCTTGGACTTCGACTCAAGTTCGGCCAGTTTTACCAACATTTTGATGGTGAAAAAATTACCTTTCCTGTTTACCAGCAATTCCTTGAAAAGCAGATTGACCAATTGATCGCCTTTTAATGCTTCAAAAAAGTGATCAATCCTTCGAAGTAGGTCTTTTGGTCATCGTAAAATGCCATGTGGCTTCCCTTAGGACAATATACATAGTGCCCTTTCGGAAGTAATTTTGACATCTCTTCCATGTGCTTAGGGTCCATGGTGTCATGTTGTGCTCCAATGACCAATGCCGGAATTTGAATGTCCTTCAAGTTGGCTTTCCGATCCCACTTAGCCAACTTACCTGCAATCCCAAATTCACTCGGCCCTTGCATGGTCACGTACAAAGATTGGTTCATTTTGGCAAATGAGCGATTGACAGGTTCAGGCCATTGGGCAGAGGGAAAACGCAGGACATGCTTTTCATAAAAATGAGGAATTAGTAATTCCATGTACCGAGGGTTACTGAAATCATTTCGGGCCTCTATGGCACGTACTTCCTTTAAAACCTCCGCTGGGAGCTGCTTAGCCAAGACTTGATCGGCGTATTGTCCGTATTCTGGGCAGCTCGACATCATGTTTGAAATGATGAGTCCCTTCATATTTTTTTGGTATTTCAAGGCATATTCCATTGCCAATATACCGCCCCAAGAATGGCCCAATAGATAGAAATTCGTTTCATCTAATTTCAATGCCTTCCGGACTTGCTCCACTTCCTCCACATACCGTGGCAGATCCCAAAGGGTGGTGTCCTGAGGATTTTCCGAATTTCCACAACCCAATTGATCATAATAAATAAATTCGATTCCCTCCGCCGGAAAAAAATTCTCAAAACACTCAAAGTATTCATGAGTAGCCCCAGGACCACCATTTAACAGCAATACCTTGATGCTTGGATGATTGCCAACGCGCTTTGTCCAAACCTGGAATGTTCCTTTGGGTGTTTCGACGGGAATAAGCTTTACACCACCCGTTTGAACCGAATCTGAATTTGGGGCAAAATACGTCAAGGAGGTAGAATCCTGTTGGGTTTGGCAGCTCCAAACCAATAAAGCGGAAAGAATCAATACATAAGACTTCATGCATTTGTAAGGATTAGGGTGATCTTTTTTTTCGACGGACTCGATATACTACCCGCACGATTCGTCCTGATGCAGGGTACTGTCGTTCAGAGGTCAAGTTATTAACAATCAAGGCAATAAGCAAGAGGGTTAATACACCCGTCAGGACAGGAAATACCACATAAAAGTATCCTAATGCTTTGATCTTTTCTGAACCCGCTACCGCAATGAGGGCTGTCGCCCCTCCTGGTGGATGCAATGTTTTGGTGACCTGCATGGCGATGATGGAGGTGGAAACCGCCAAAGGAGCGGTTATCCAAAGTATATCGGGAAACCATTGGGCAATACTTACGCCGATCAACGCACTGATCAAATGTCCCCCAACGAGGTTTCGAGGTTGAGCCAACGGGCTCTGAATCACACCGTAAATTAGAACACTGGTTGCCCCGAAGGATCCAATGAGGAACACTTGATCGGATGGGGCGAGGTAGCGTTCTTGAAAAAAGGCAATCAAGCCGATACCTAAAAATGAGCCCAAGAACGTCCAAACCATGTCTTTCCCATTCCACCATGTTTCTCGGTAGGCAATGAATTTTCCAATTCGATAGGTTCGTTTCAAGGACTTAGCCATATTGTTTCTATTGAGGTTAACTAAACCTTGGGGTTTTGTTTCGTTACCTCCAGGTTTGGATTTATATGTATTGCAACCAACTTTTCGGGTATTTCTTTTTCCATTCATAGAAAAAACGACAAGGATAGTACATCCCCAACACCACCGCTGGCCAAAGTACATAAATCCAAAACAAAGATACTCCAGATACGCTATTTTGAGGTCTTCCAAAGGTCCCGGAGGTAAATTCCCATTGTTCCCATGGAATGCCTTGGCTCAATAAGACCACGAATAAAAGGCTGTGAATCAGGAAAAAATGAACGATAAAGAAAAAAAGGGGGACTTGGCCGTACTGAACGCAAAAAGTCTGAAGGCGTTTTGGCCAGGTCGGAACCCAGGCGAGGAGGAAGAACATGCCACCTAACGTGATGGATGCAAAAGCCCAAGATGGGGGATATTTGGAGGCATTAAAAAATGAAAGGATGGTTTTTGTTTGAAAATCGCCTGGGATTGGATTTCCCTCGATACCCATCCCGCGCACAACCACAAATAATAAGAGGCAAAAAATACCAAGTTTGAGCCAAACAGGTGATTGCATCGCTTGAGTGCGGTGAAATACCGGGCCAAGTCCTAGGCCAAGGAACATAAATCCTAGCCATGGAATGGGAGGATAACCTACAATGAACAATCGATCCATCCACGAAAAAGCGGTAGGGGATAGAAGGCCTATCCAAACTGAGTTCCCCGGTACGTTTTGTTGGGATATCCAGGTCAATGCCGGATTATGGAGAAGCAATATAAGCAGCCCACTGACTAAAAACATTCGAGGGGACAACCACGAGATAAAAAAACTTACGAATAGTAAACCCAACCCTGTGCTGCCAATAACTTCCAGCAGCAAGGTATGAAAGGCGGGGTCAAAATACAATCCTAAGTTGAAGAGTGTAAACTCTAGGAGCAACAAAACGAAACCACGGATGCGAAGGTATCTGGGCATTTCGAATGCCTTTTGTTGATGTCGAAGAAAAACGGACGTGCCGGCTAAAAAAACAAAGGTAGGTGCACAAAGGTGGGTGATGTATCGGGTAAAAAATAGAAAGGGGGTGGTTGTATTGAGGTCAGTGGGACTTTGGGTGAGTGAGTCCACATGCAGTAAGTCCCGAACGTGATCGAGTGCCATGAGCATCATAACCACCCCCCGAACGACATCCAAGGTAACAATTCGCTTCATTTTTTATCATTATTTTGGAGTGCATCATTAGCCACGGCGGCGTTTTCCCATCCGAGCAAGGCGGCTTTCCGAATGGGTCCCCACATATATCCTCCAAGGTGCCCTGAGGCTTGAATGACGCGATGGCAAGGTATGATAAAAGCAATGGGATTGCTTCCAATGGCGGTCCCAACGGCCCTAGAAGCAGTAGGTTGCCCAATTTCGTGAGCCAGTTGGCCATAGGTGGATCGGGCTCCCATCGGAATTTTTAAGAGGGCCTCCCAAACCTTGAGCTGAAACGGCGTCCCTTTCAAGTGGAGTTTAATTTGAGGCAAATTCCCCGTAGGAAATTGGAAGAAGGTCACCACAGGATGTAGACTTTTATCTTGACTGGGCTGGATCTGGGCAAACGGAAATCGCAAGTGAAGAGCCGTCAGGCCTTCCTCCAAGCTATCGTGGAAGCCCAGGTAACAAATCCCTTGGTGAGTTGTCGCCATTAAAATAGGACCAAAGGGAGTCGATTCCATTTGATAGGCGATGGTCAAGGATTTTCCTCCCCGCTTGTATTCCCCGGGCGACATCGCCTCCAGCTTGATGAATAAATCGTGTAGGCGACTGGTGCTGGATAATCCTGTTTGATGTGCCACTTCAAACAATGTAGCGCTCGGTTGCTTGAGTAAACTCTTGGCGTATTGAATGCTGATGTATTGAAGAAATTTCTTTGGCGTAGTGCCTGCCCATTCTTGAAAAAGGCGTTGAAAATGAAAAGGACTGAGGTGCACGTGCTCTGCGATTTCTTCTAGGCTGGGCTGGGAGGTAAAGTGAGTTTGAATGAATTCGATTGCTTTGGCGATTCGTTCATACTGATGGGGGGTAGATTCGTTCATGCCGTGGTATCATTTGGATATCAAAGATCGAATGTGGAGGTCAAGAAAAAAATCCGATTCTTGCGGGCTTACTCATCAGGCCTCGAGGAGGCTATTTTTTGCTCGATCCACTGAACAGCCCGCTCGGTTCCATGTTCGGCTGCAAGGAGGGCTTGCATTTTTTGAGCCTTAGTGTCGAGAGAGGGGGATTGGATCAATAGCCGAATGCTCTTGACAAAAGAGGAAACGGTTACTTTCTTCAACGGTTTTGGCGGAATGGCCAAACCTTGATCGTATGCCTGTTTTCCCCAAAATAATTGATCTCCGATTGGGTACAAAATCGGGCAGATCCAAAAGGGTTTTCCCGCTCGTAAGCAAGCGGCTGTTGTTCCAATGCCACCATGGTGGACAATGGCTTTTACACGGGGAAAAAGAGCGTCAAGGGGAGCTTCCCGAATGACCAGGAGGTCGGGGTGAGAAAACTCCTCCCAGTCGGTTGATCCACCCCATCCTTGGATGAGGATGATTCGAGTTCCGATGGTTTGCAGGCACGTTTCGATGGCCTCTTTCCAAGAAAACGAGCTTGTCCAGGGCATACTTCCAAAGGTGATCACAAGGGGTGGGTCTCCTGCTTCTAGAAACTGTTCTACTGCCGAGGATAGCGGGGCTGCAGGTGATGGGTCGAACCAAAATCCTGAGAAGAACGAGTCTTCAGCGTATTCTGGTGGAATAGGTAAAAAATGGGAGCTAATTCCATACAGGTTGGGAATCGGCGGACGACTGTAGGGATAGGGTAGCCCTACCTTTTGTCTAAACTTTTTAATTGGATGAGCGAGCATTTTCATGCTCCAATCACTGAATCGATAGCTGAGCTTGTTTGCCCAAGAAGGAATGGGTAGTCCGCTGAGGGCCGGAATAGGAAATGCCTGAGTTTCCTCAATAATCGGTAAAACAGAGGCTCGAATCATTTTCTCCGGAAATTGGTCTGCAAACGTATCGCCTAGTGTTTTTACATGGTATAAAATACAGTCACTTGTTTGAGCGAGATGATAGAAGGTTGTTAGAGAATTCTCGATGAGTGGATAGACAAACGAGTGAAGATTTTTACGGATCACCCAAGGATTCCCTTTCATCATCTTTTTTCCGTCGGCTGACTCCAAAAGTGCTTGAAAGTCGGCCTCAATGGGAATGAGTTTAAGGCCGTAACTTTGCACCAGGCTTTCAAAGTTTTTTGCGGTACAAAATCGGACCTCATGTCCGTTTTGAACCAAAGCCTGGCCCAATATAGCATACGGTTGAACATCACCGCGGGTACCCAGTGTGAAGATTGAAATGGTCATCTCGAGAGAATTGGAGGCGAAATGTACCCATTTAAAGGAATAAAAAAAAGAGCGATCAGTTGGATCGCTCTTTGTGGCCTCGAAGGGAATCGAACCCCTACCAAAGGTACCGGAAACCTTCGTTCTATCCTTTAAACTACGAGGCCTTTTCGGAGTGCAAAGGTAGATAAAGAAAAATTAAATTCCAAAAATTGCCTTTAATTCTGTGGCTTCCTCTGGTTTCATTCGACCGGCTAATACCAGCCTCAATTGCCTTCTTCTGAGGGCAGAAGCATAGAGTTCTTTTTCTTCGGCTGATTCGGGTAGGGCTTCTGGAACTTCGATAGGCCGTCCTGTTTGATCAACTGCTACAAAGGTAAGAAACGCTTTATTGGTGGCTACTTTGGTACCGGCTGGAATATTTTCGGCGGTTACTTGAACGACCACTTCCATGGAAGAATTGAACGCCCGGGTAATTTTTGCTTCAAGGGTGACGACATGTCCGAGCGGAATGGATTCAACGAACGAAACATTGTCCACAGAAGCCGTCACAACGATCCGATTGGAATGTTTTTGGGCGCAAATCGCTCCGACGACATCGATCATGCGCATGAGATTTCCACCCATAAGATTCCCGAGGGTGTTGGTATCATTGGGCATGACCATCTCGGTCATGATGGTGAGCGATTCACTTACTTTTTTTGTTCGTGCCATGTGGATGTGTAGAAAATGTGTCGCAAAAGTACCTTTTTTTTAGGTAGATGCCAAGGTTTACCCACGCACCAGTCCTTTGGCTCGAAGATAATGGTGGGTCATGACGGGGGCGTCTGGGTTTAGGACAATTTGTTTATCGACCTGACAAATGCAAAGTGTGTGATCAAGTCCTTCGACCATTTCTTTGACCGAGGTCTGAATGTACCCTACGGCATCAACTAAATAGGGGCACCCGCGAGAGTCTAGGGCATACCATTTGGGACGAAGTTTGTCATGATCTCGGCCCGACTTCCGGCCCAGGGCCGAGATTAAATTTGTCTGATTTTCTTGTAACAGATTAATGTTCAAGAGTCGAGATTGCTTCACGAGCTCCAGGGTGTAGTCAATTCCATAAAGTGCCACAACGACTTCTTTTCCACCCATGGCCGACTGCATCACCCAGGTGGCGATGTTGGCATTATACCGGGGGGGGTCTCCGGGCATTAGGGTAGAAATGGCGTGAACTTCATAGTTTTTACGCTTCAATAATGACTTCATTGCTAAGGGAATGATGGATCAAAAAAACAAAACCCATCGAGTAGCCGATGGGTTTTGTTTTTTAAAGAAAATCAACCTCAGGATATTGGGTAAGAACCACCTCATCTCGCAATCGGTGAATCCAAGCTGCACATTGCGGTATTTCATAATGAAAGAAATACTGCATCGTTTTCAAGGTTACCTCTTCCCGTACCTTTTTATTCAAAGCGGCGGTTCCTTGTTTAAGCCATTGCCAAGCGACTACATAGTTGCCCATGAGATGGAGGTACAAGGTCGCATCGCTTAAAAAGCGTTCGGTTTCACCGGTTTGGGCGATCGACATCAGGTAGTGCGTGATCTCATCTATCTGTTGACGCAACTGGCCCAGCTGTTGGGAGTAGGGTTTTAAGGCATCAAAGGAAGCCGCTTCGGACTCTGTTTGCTGAATTTCCTTTTGCAAATACGCCCAAGCTTTTCCTTGTTGGAGCATCACCTTCCGGCCTAGAAGATCCTGTGCCTGAATGCCGGTGGTTCCTTCATAGATTGGGGTGATCCGGATATCGCGGTAGTACTGTTCGGCGGGAAAGTCCTGAGTAAACCCATATCCCCCAAAGCATTGAAGGGCTTCATTAGTGATTTTTACGCCGGCTTCGCATGGATAGGTTTTGGTAATGGGCGTCAGGAGCTCCAGAAGCAGGGTATACTTTTCTTTTTCTTCGGGATCGGTCGTTGCGTGGGCTTGGTCAAAGTACAAGCTAGTTTGCACAAGCAAGGAAATCGAGCCCTCCAAAGCCGCTTTTTGGAAGAGAAGCATTCTTCGGACATCCGGATGCTGGATGATGGGTACTTGAGGTGTATCAACGGCCGATTTTGTGTGGAGTCTTCGACTTTGCGGGCGTTCCTTGGCATAGGTGAGGGCAGCATGATACGCCGCCGAGGAAATAGCGGCTCCGGCGATTCCCACCCCAATTCGGGCTTCATTCATCATCTGAAACATGTAGCTCAATCCTTTATTGGGCTCGCCAATAAGCCAAGCAGTAGCCCCTTCAAAGCCTAAATGCATGGCAGGAACACCTTTTTGTCCAATTTTATGATAAATACCCATGTTGGTAATGGCATTTCGGGTGCCATCGGGTAGGTATTTGGGTACCATAAACAAGGAAATGCCTTTTGTACCTAGGGGAGCACCCTGTATTCGCCCAATGAGTAAGTGGACGACGTTTTCGCAGGCATCATGATCACCGGCTGAAATAAATATCTTTTGTCCCTGGATGGCAAATGTACCGTCGGCTTGTGGGACTGCCGTGGTGGTTATATCCGAAAGAGATGAGCCGGCCTGTGGTTCGGTCAAACACATGGTACCCTGCCATTTCCCGGCCAACATGGGGGGAACATAACGCTCTTTCAATTCCGAAGAAGCGAAGTTGGTTAGAAGACGAGCGGCCCCTGCGGTGAGTCCAGTGTACATCAGTCCAGAATTGGCCGCCATGGCAATTAAACCGGCAATGGAGGTAATGGTCATGGGCACTTGTGCTCCACCGTCTTCATAGGGGAAATCGGCTCCGATTAGCCCTGATTCTCCCATAGCTTGAAGAAATTCTTTGACAACTGGGTGTACGGTCACCTCTCCATTTTGTAGCTGGGGTTCCTGTCGATCGACGGATGTCAGCTGGGGAAACATGATCCTTTCCGCAATTTGAGTAGCCGTTTCGAGGGTCATGTCAAATGTTTCTCGGCTATGGTCGCTGAAGTACGGATATTGGCACAGGCGGGTTACCTCGTGGACATCGTAAAGTAAAAACTCGAGGTTTTGTTTGTCGACAAAGATTGTTTTCATCGTAGAAGTGGGTCAGGGTTGAAACCAAATTACATCAAACCAAGCATTTTGGCGTATTTCATCATCGCGGCAGGATTTGATATTTTAAGCTTTCCAAACATCATCGCGGTCATGGGGTTCAGATCACCTGTGGCAATTTTAACTAAGTCCTCTGCCGTTGCTTTTAAGGTCACCTCCGGTTCTCCAACTAGCCCCGATTGAACCTCCGCTTGAGTACCTTGTACCGACAAGCTGTATTGTTCGGATCCAAGGTCAAAATGAATGACAGTTTGAATGTCACTACTTCCTTGGGTGGCAATTTTAGCTGGTAAACCTGAGATAAATTCTTGTGCTGTCATAAACCAATGAATAAGATTAAAATGGGATAATTACCAAAGATAATTGGATTTTTAATATTATGCAAGCATACCATTGGGGTGGGTAGTAGGAAGGGTGATTCGTGCATTTCGTACTAAAATTAATTTCGTTTAATTGAATGTAGCGTAATTTTATGCGAAATAATCTCCTGTTTTTCTACTTTTGTAGTCTTTTACCTCATGACCCCGTATTTCAAGCTTGTATGCCGTCCAATACCCTGACAGATGAGGAGTTGGTGCATTTGTATGTACGAACTCAATTGAACCAGTATTTTGAGCTGTTGTATCAGCGTTATTCAGAAAAGGTATTCAAGAAATGTTATTCCTTTGTGCGCAACAGCCAGCAAGCGGAGGATTTGACGCATGATATTTTTTTGAAGTTGATTGTTAAAATTGGGACCTTCAAAGAATCGGCCCGGTTTTCGACATGGCTATACTCCATCACCTACAATTATTGCATGGATCAGCTTCGGTCTGGCAAGCGATCTCGCGAGATTCCGTTGGATGCGGAGGTGGATTGGGAGGACGATACCCACGATGATCTGGCCGAACTGCAGGCGTCGGGACTTAAACATAGCTTGGAAAAGTTAGACCCCAAGGATCGAGCCTTACTGCTGATGAAGTACCAAGATGATTTCTCGATAAAAGAAATCGCAGAAGCGTTACAAACTACCGAAAGCGCCGTCAAAATGAGGTTGATGCGATCTAAGGAGCGATTACGCAAGATTTATCTTGAAAATATCGTCTTCTATTTGGCAATCATCTTGAAATTACTTTATTTCTGGAAAAGATAATACGGCAATGCACCCAGCCTTTCAAGAAATTGATGAAACCGAATATGCTCTTCCAGAAGAGTTGAAAGAGCAATTGGTTTCTGAAATTGACCTGATTCGAAATGCCCTCCAGATTTTTCAGATGTTTTCAGGTGAGCCTTTAGAAACCATCGCGCTGTATGCACAAATTTTTGAACCGGATACCCCACCTTCTTCCCATGAATCGATTTCCTGATCTGCGTAGTATTTTATTGAACACGTTTGAAAGTTTATTAACCGAATTTATTGATTTTGTACCCAAATTGATTGCCTCTCTGGTGATCCTAATTGTTGGAGTTGTGGTCGGAAAGGTCATGGCCAAGGTGGTAGAGAAAGTCCTTCATCAAATTGGGTTTGATGCCATCGGTGACCGGATCAACCAAATTGAAGCCATTAAGAAGTTCAACGTGACCATCAAGTTAAGTTATTTGGTGAGTCAAATCCTGTATTATTTCATCAATTTGGTTTTCTTGATTGCCGCTACCGCAACGTTAGGCGTACCGGCCATCGCCAATATGGTCACTTTGTTGGTTGCTTTTATTCCCAAGGTATTGTCTGCCGCTATCATGATGCTGGCGGGTGTTGTGTTGGCCGATACCGTCCGGAAATTTGTGGTGGGGCTGTGTTTATCGTTTAATATCTCTTCTGCCAAAGTGGTGGGTTCAGGCGTCTTTTTCTTTTTGTTGATCATCGCCGTGATCGCCTCTTTATCTCAGGCAGGAATCAACACCTCGCTATTAGAATCTAGCTTCAACTTGATCATCGGAGGCTTCATCCTTGCCTTTTCGATTGGATATGGATTTGCTTCAAAAGAAATTTTGTTGAATATCTTATCGGCAATGTACCTAAAGAAAAAGTACCAAGTTGGGCAAGAAATTCAAGTGGGTGAACAACGAGGCCATATCATTCAAATCGACCAAACATCACTTACCTTACAGCAGGGAGAGCAACAAGTCGTTGTCCCCATGCACCTTTTGCAAAAAGAGCCAGTCATCGTATTTTCATCATAATTATGTTAAAAAACGTTTTATTTTTTTGTGTAGTGATCGGGATTTCCTCCCCATTTGCTTCCGCCCAAGACAGTACAAAGTCCCAAGTCAAGTTGCTTAACCGGGCCGACTCGTTGGAGCATGGTTGGTGGACTCGGAAAACACAATTGGCTTTCAACTTTTCTCAAGCATCCTTCAACGATAGTTGGCAAGGGGGAGGTATATCCAATATTGCTTTGGGTGGAATTTTCAATAATCGATCCGTTTACACCCGAAGAAAAGGTGTCTGGACCAATGAAGTTCAGTTCCAGTACGGCTTTATCAACAACCGGGGCCAATCGCTTCGGAAAAGTGTCGATCGGTTGTTTTTGGATACTCAATATTCCCATTTTATCAACCCTACGATGCGATGGTTTGCAGGAGCCAACTTTCTTTCTCAATTTGCCCCTGGCTTTTCGTTTACTCCGGGTGGTGAGCGTATTTCGTTGATTTCCGCCCTATTTGCTCCCGCTTTTCTATCCGAGGCCGTCGGTTTGGAGTGGAAACCCCAAAAATACCTTGCTGTTCAGCTAGGTGGTGGTACAATCCGGCAGACGTTTGTTTTGAATGATCGGGTCTTGGCGGAACAGTTCAATCGAGGGGAGGCCCGGTATGGGGTTCCTTTTGGGCAACGTGTTTTGAATGAACTGGGTATTCAAGGGGTTGTGGCCTTTGACAAAGACATTGCCAAAAATGTGAATCTTAAATGGCGATACCAAGCGTTTTTTGCCTATGCTCCGGTCGCCAAACCCGTGGATCATTTGATCAATTTAGTGGCCGCCGCCAAAGTCAATAAGAACCTGAATGTTAACTTTAGTTTGATCGCCATTTACGATCAAGATCAAGCTGCACAAGTTCAGATCAGTCAAGGGTTAGCAGCTGGATTGTCTTTTCAACTATAAATCATACCGAAACTTATGCTAAAAGAATTTCAAACCTTTATTGAAAAAGGAAATGTCATTGACCTCGCCGTCGGGGTAATCGTGGGAGGTGCTTTCGGGAAAATCACAGCATCGCTGGTGGATGACATCCTCATGCCCATCATTGGCTTATTCCTTCCGGGAGGTGTACATGGTGCCATCACCTTGAAATCCGCCAAGTTAGATGCTGCTGGAGCCACCGTAGAGGAAGCCATCATTTTGAATTATGGTAATTTTCTCAATACCGTTATTAATTTCCTCATTATTGCTTGGGTGGTTTTTTTAATTGTCAAGGTGATCAATAAACTACGGGAAAAGTTTGATTAACCCATCCGACCCCAATAAAAGACCCTCCACCGAAAACCATGGGGAGGGTCTTTTATTTTATATGTATTCCTAGCTTTTTTTCAACCCCACGAATTTTTTACTTTTGTTTTATGGAATATTGGATCGGGTATGTGAAAGCCGGCCTTCGAAAAGTTTTGATTGGAGATTGGCAATTATGGATTATTTATTTTGCCCTTACCACAGTGGGGGTTTTATCGGTGTACAGTTCCTCCTACTCCATGGCATTCCGTGAAATGGGCGGAAATACCGAGCATTATTTGGGACTTCACCTCCGAAGTATCGGGATTGGATTGCTGGGGATCATCTTCATGAGCCGAGTGAACTACCGATGGTTGGCTAAGTCTCCCGAATTGGCCTTGTGGTTAGGAATTCCTCTGTTGGCCTATACCAATCTTCGAGGGGAATCCATTGGTGAAGCCAGTCGATGGATCCGAATTTTGGGTGTTTCTTTTCAAACGTCCGATTTAATCAAGTTCATTCTCTTGGTCAACGTTGCCTATTTTTTGGCACAAAAGCAAAACATGGCCAAAGAGGAGTATTCGTTTAAAAGCCTCTCCAAGGCCATTGGCTGGACGGCTTTTTATTGCATGGCATTGGTGAATACAGGTTTTTCTACAGCTGTTTTGTTGGGTATGACTTGTTTTGCGATGTTCTGGGTTGGTCGGGTGCCGCCCCAATTTTTGATGAAAATGGGTGGATGGGTTAGCTCTACCCTTTTAGTCATGTTGTTTTCAGGGATCGTAGCCTCCTCTTTTGGTCTTAAATTTGGCCGTGCCGAGGTCGTGATCGACCGGATCGAGTCTTTTGGAAAAGATGCATTTAAGGTCAAATGGGATATCAATCGTGATGGCAAAATTGGGGGGGATATCAGCGGAAATTCGGACCAGCGGCTGTATTCCTTGGCGGCCATTGCCAATGGGGGGCTCAAAGGAGCCGGGCCCGGACATAGTGTCCATCGGTACAAGTTATCGGAATCATTCTCCGACCTAATTTTTTCCGTCATCGTTGAAGAATATGGGGTCATTGGGGCCGTTCTTGTGATCTGTTTATACTTGTGGTTGTTGTGGAAAGGTTTGAAAAACATACAGGTTACCTACCGTGCTTTTGGCGGACTTTTATCCATTGGCCTAACTTTGAGTATTACCATTCAGGCCTTTGCGCATATTTGGGTGAATGTCGGTCTTGCACCTATTACAGGCCAGACATTGCCGCTTGTTAGCTGGGGAGGTTCTTCTTTTTTATTTACCTCCCTCATGTTTGGGGTCGTCATTGCTATTTCGAAAGGAGAAGAAGATGAAATCCGATCCTCCAGCCGAAGAAAAAATGTAAAATCATGAAAATAATCATTAGTGGAGGCGGTACGGGTGGACACATCTATCCAGCCATTGCCATTGCAGACGCTGTCAAAGCACGAATCCCGGAGGCAGAAATTCTATTTGTAGGGGCGGAGGGGAAAATGGAGATGGAGAAAGTACCTAAAGCGGGTTATCCCATTGAAGGCCTACCAATCGCCGGAATTAATCGCCAAAATTGGATGGCGAATCTTGGTTTCCCAGTAAAGCTTGTTCAAAGTATCTGGAAAGCATGGAAAATCGTTCGAAATTTTCGGCCAGATGCGGTGGTCGGTGTGGGAGGGTATGCTAGCGGACCTACCTTGTGGTGTGCAGGGCGTTTGGGTATCCCCACATTGATTCAAGAACAAAACTCCTTTGCCGGAAAAACCAATCAATGGCTAGCCGGTAAAGCTAAGCGCATTTGTGTAGCCTATCCCAACATGGAGCGTTTTTTTCCGTCTGATCGAATTCTGTTTACAGGAAATCCGGTTCGAGCGGATATTTGCAAACAATTGCCTGAGATGGCCTCGGCTCGTCGTCATTTTGGATTGCATCCAGAACGCCCAACGGTTCTTGTGATCGGAGGAAGTCAAGGGGCTCGAAGCATCAACTTGGGAGTCGAGAAATACCTTTCTACCATTTTGTCGGCCGGGTATCAAGTGATTTGGCAAACAGGCAAGTCGTTTTCTGCACCGCCAACTACCGAGGGTGTCTATGTGAGTCCTTTCATTTATGACATGGCCCAAGCCTATGCGGCGGCGGATGTTGTGATTTCACGAGCCGGAGCTTTGTCGGTATCCGAACTTTGCATAGTTCAAAAGCCGGCTATTTTGGTCCCCTTCCCACATGCTGCCGAGGATCATCAAACAGAAAACGCGCGCGCGTTGGTGCAAGCCGATGCGGCTGTTTTGATCAAGGATGCGGATGTACAAGGCCAATTGTGGGAACAGCTTAACCACGTATTGACAGACCCAGCGCTTCGAGCTCGATTATCGAATCAAATGAAATCTTTTGCTAAACCCCAAGCAGCGGCTACCATCGCTGATGAAATTATTCGGTTGTGAAAACATTTTTCTCAGAAAGTATAGCGGATTATCGAACCTACACGTTCAATTACAGCATTTATGCCATTCGAGAGCCGGGTGATCGGCTCGAAGACATTTATGGAAAAGGTTTTTTGCCCTACAGTGCCCAGACCAACATTGAATCCGAGGTATTTTATCTGGCTCGAAGTTTACGGGTAGATTTGGCCAATTTTACCGATACTTCCGAAAATAGACGAGTGAATCGCTTGGTTGAGCCTCTACAATTAACCTTGGAGGTTGTTCCTAAGTCGGAGGTCGACCTCGAAGACCCTGTTTTTCAGGCATTTTGTTCATCGTATATTTCAGAACGGATCGGGGATGATCACATGAGTGAAGCTCGGTGGAAGTATATTTTATCTTGGGATCTTGGTTCGCATTTGTTCCGTTTTACTTTTCCTGATGGCAAACTAGCGGGATTCGTTTTGGCCGCCATGGATGATGAAATCGTGCATTACTGGTTTGCTTTTTTTGATACGGCCTACATGCGGACTCACTCCCTGGGAAAATGGATGATGTGGCGTGTGATTGCCTGGGCCAAAGAAAACCAACGGCGCTATGTTTATCTGGGGACTGCCTATAAACCAGGCGCTCTGTATAAAATTCGGGACCACAAAGGACTTCGTTTTTTTGATGGCTTGCAGTGGAATGAGGATATGAAGTCCTTAAAAGCGCAGTGTGAACAAGACGAAACGCCCTTGTCCATGGATCGTTTCAAACTCTTAGAAGAACCTCAATTATTTTTGAATTCATTATTGAGATGAAAAAATACACGACTTGGATCGCTTTGGGAAGTGCTCTTCTATTGATTGGGGCCGTGTTGTTATGGCTCGGAAAAGGTCGAAAAAGTCGAGTATGTGATCGCTTGGTGGTTGAAATTAAAAATCCACCCCATGAAACGTTTGTCACCGAGGAGGAAATTATTGACTATGCTACATTGGAAGGGCAAGATCAGGTAGAAGGAAAGCGGATGGATGCGGTGTCGCTTGAAGCTTTGGAAAATCGGGTGCTTAAAAATCCACGCGTAAAAAGCTGTGAAGCCTATTGGCGATTAACAGGAACTTTGTATTTGGATGTACAACCGTATTATCCGATTGCCCGTGTCATTCGCCGGGGAAAACCTGGTTTTTATATGGACGAAACGGGTCATACCTTTCCACCGCCACGACATTACTCTGCCCGAACCTTGTTGATCAGTGGGGGGTATGTGAATGCGAAACCTCATTTGAAAGATTCGCTCAGTGCGCCCATCCGCGACGTGATCCAATACATACGAAAAGATCCATTTTGGTCGGTTCAAATTACCCAATTGGATATAGATCGTGACGGCTATATGCACGCAGTGCCCTTGGTAGGTGACTATTTGATTGCGTTGGGGTATCCCACCCAAATGGCATTGAAATGGGAAAAATTGAAGGAATATTATGCACATTTGCATGATCAACCCAATCTTCAACCCACACGACGTTTGGATATTTCCGTCGGAAGTCAATTGATCGTTGATTAATCGGTTAAAATGCCTTTAATCCAAAAAAAATAGATAATTTTATTGTTTAAACGTTCCAAGTCCTCAAACAACAATAGCATTAACGCGTCAGTGCATGAAAGGGTATAACGAGATAGTGGTTGGCTTAGACATCGGCAGCTCGAAGGTTCGGGCTGTGGCTGGGTCATTAACGGAAGAGGGTTACATCAAAATCGAAGGATTTGAAGAAGAATCCTTTACTTTAATGGATTCCGGGGTATTCAATGGTCAAATCGTCAATGTGCCAAACTGTACCCGCCTTATTGATTCGGTGCTACAAACGCTGGCCGATCGGTGTAATTCCGATATTGACACCATCAACATCAATATTTCGGGAACGGCAGTGTCCACTCAAGAACACCAAGGGGTAGTAACGGCTAGTGGAGAAAACATTACGATTCAATCCCAAGATGTGGATAAACTAATTCAGCACATTCAAATGTCGTTCCAAGTCAAGGAAGGACATGTGATTGTGCATACTCTTCCACTGGATTTTCGAGTGAACAATACGCCAGCCGAGAATCCGGTTGGCCGAGTGGGTGTTCAACTTTCTGGAAATTACCAAGTTGTCACGCATTCCCGGAGCGAATTAGAAACGTTGAATAGTACGATCCAGAGAATTAACTCGAAGGTCGAAGATCTCCGGATGGTCCGTCCGTTGCGAATCGACATGATGGTCTTGGGATCTATGGCAGAGGCATTTTCCTTATTGACTCCCTCCGACCGACGGAATGGTGTAGCGGTGGCTCACATGGGTCAGGATTTAACGGAAATTACAGTCTTTTACCGCGGTGGATTGCGTTTCCGATCGGTACTTCCCATCGCCGGAAGAACCATTACCAATGATCTAGCAGAGGCATTTAAAATTCAGCCAGAAGAAGCTGAAAAACTTAAAGTGGTCTATAGTTTGTTGCTTTCCTTGGGCGAATTGCAAACCGAGGGCGAACTCGTTGTCGATGGCGTCGATGGCCTACCTCCTAAGCGGGTCTCGGTAAAACAAATTCAAGAAGTCGTTGAGGTTCGTTTATTGGAGCTAGCCTATCTTGTGTCAAAAGAATTGGAAAAATCAGACTTCAAAGATATGTTGAACCACGGCCTCGTCTTATCGGGAGGTACGTCCAATATGTACCGAATCCTTCCGGTGTTTGAAGAGGTCCTGGGCAAAGCTTTTTTGGTTCGGAAAGCAGATCCCCTCCGCTTCGTGAAAACCGATGTAAACGATGTATCCCTGCGAAACATCAAAAATGCCACGGCCATCGGATTGATGTTGGCCTCCTTACAGCCGTTTGACCAACGATTCCCAGACAATCGTACCTTGCTCTCACCGCAACGAAGTCGGGATGTTTCTTCGGTGGTTAAAAAGCCTAATGTCAATGAGGAAAGCAAACCAAACAAAGAGCAACAATCCCTCATCAACCGAATTAAAAATACGATTGGATTGGGGGGTAAAGATCTAAACGACCTGTATTAAACTTCCTGAGCATATGCTGTATAACCAAGAATTTGAACTCGATTTCAAAGCGGATTTCCCGCATATTATCAAAGTAGTGGGTGTAGGTGGCGCGGGTGGAAATGCCGTTCGTCATATGACCAAATTGGGTATTCATGAAGTGGACTTTATCGCTTGCAATACCGACAATCAGGTATTAAATAGCTTGCCGGATGAAGTGACTAAGGTTCAATTAGGTATCGAATTAACAAAAGGTTTGGGTGCCGGAGCCATCCCGGAAATGGGTCGAAAGGCCGCCGAGGAGTCCGAAAAAACCATTCGTCAGTTGTTTCTTGCTCCCACCGAGATGGTATTTATAACGGCGGGTATGGGTGGAGGAACCGGTACTGGCGCAGCCCCCGTGGTGGCTCGGATCGCCAAGGAAATGAACTGCCTTACCGTGGGAGTCGTAACCGATCCCTTTGGATTTGAAGGGACTCAAAAAATCGAACAAGCCCATGCCGGGATCGCAGAATTGAAAAAACACTGTGATACCGTGCTGGTGATCAAAAACGATCGTCTGGCTGATATGTTTGGTGATTTGGATATTGAGATTGCGTATAGTTTGGCCGATGACGTCTTGGCCAATGCCGTAAAAAGTATCGCCGAGGTGATCACTCGTCCCGGGATTATCAACCTAGATTTTGCCGATGTGAAGACCGTTCTGGGTGGAGCTGGACAGGCCCTCATGGGGTCTGCCGAGGCCACAGGCTCAGACCGTGCAGCAGATGCCATCAAACGAGCCTTGGAGTCGCCTCTGTTAGAAGAAAATAAAATTGATGGGGCTAAACGAATTTTGGTAACCCTCGCCTACAGTGACGAAAAGCCAGAGTACCGAATCAAAATGTCGGATCAGAAAAAGGTGACCAGCTTTATCGAATCTCAGATTGCCTCAAAAGCCCAGATATTCAAGCACGGATTTGCCATTGATCGGTCATTGAAGGACAAGGTTCGTGTAACGGTTGTTGCCGCAGGATTTGACGCGAAATTTCAGGTAGAGGTAGAAGCCAGCGATCCTGTGTCATCCTCAACCAAATCTCCAGCGGTTAGTTCACCTTCCAAACCCGTGGCCGCAGAACCCGAGCCGACGACCCCCGTGGCACCCGCGTTCGAGCCGATTTCTTCCGGTAATTTGCCTGAACTACTTTCTCGTATTCAAGCTACTCATGATGGTAAAGCCGTTGATTTTATGGCCTTGCAATCGCCTGCTTTTCGTCGTTTTGGGGTACCACTCACACGGCTCAATGGGGCAAGCCAGCAAGCTAGTTTATCAGTTAACCTTCAGGAAATTTACCACGAGCTTCATAAACTCAGAATTGTGTAATCCAAATAAAAAAGAGGGATTTCGATCCCTCTTTTTTATTTTTCAAGTCCTTCCCAAACGAGTTCGGAGAGATCATATACTTTTACGTCGTGTTCTCTTTCTTTATTTTTGACACCGTCCGAGATCATGGTCATGCAGAATGGGCAACCTACGGCAATCGCCTGAGCCCCTGTTTCCAATGCCTCCTCGATACGCTCAATATTGACATCTTTTTTACCCTTTTCGGGCTCTTTAAACATTTGTGCTCCACCCGCGCCGCAACATAAACCATTGGTTTTGCATCGCTTCATTTCCACCAAGTCGGCATCCAACTTCTCAATAACTTGCCTCGGTGCTTCGAAGATCTGGTTGGCACGTCCTAGGTAGCAGGAGTCATGAAACGTAATTTTTTTGCCTTTCCATGCCCCTTGATCTGCTAAGCGAACCCGGCCTTCGTCGATCAATTGTTGAAGATAAGTACTATGGTGGATTACCTCGTAGGTTCCCCCTAATTCAGGATACTCGTTTTTTAGCGTATTAAAGCAATGCGGGCATGCCGTGACGATCTTCTGAATTCCGTATCCATTCAAAACCGCAATATTTTGCTGCGCCAGCATTTGAAAGGTAAATTCATTTCCCGCTCTTCGAGCCGGATCCCCCGTGCAGCTCTCCTCCGTTCCCAATACAGCAAACGAAACACCAATGTGTTGTAAGATTTGAGCAAAAGTACGAGTCACTTTTTTATAGCGGTCATCAAAGGCCCCAGCACAACCTACCCAAAACAGAACCTCGGGTTGTTCGCCGCGTGCAGCCATTTCGGCCATTGTTTGAACAGATGTTACCATGGTTTAACGGTTGATAGTGAAACAAAAATAGTATGCAAGCATAATATTTGCAAATATTCTTTTTGAATTCTTCCTCGAAAAAATGGGATAGAATCTTTATTTTGTCTTCATGTTTCAATAAAAGAGAAGGAAAATATGAGACAATTTGGGGTGGTGGGTTTATGGATGATTTCGATGGTGGCATTTGGTCAGGAATTACCTGTTCAGTTCAGACAACAAGGAAAGCATGTGGAGGTGACTATTGGAAAGCAAATGGTGACTCGATTCTTTGATCCTGGACCCGAGGTTTTGAAAAAGCCGGTGTTATTTCCGGTCCTGACACCCGGAGGGACGGTCGTGACACGCGGCTGGCCTGTTGATCCTCGGCCGGGGGATGCCCAGGATCATCCGCATCATGTGGGAATTTGGTTTAATTACGAGTCTGTCAACGATCATGATTATTGGAATAATTCCATTGAGGTAGAAAAAGCGGGGGATAAGCGGGCATTTGGGACGATTCGAACCACTCAGGTAGGTCCTTGGAAAAATGGTCCGAAGGGGACACTGCCATGGAAAGCGGAATGGGTGGATAGCCAAGGTCAGCGAGTATTGGAGGAGGAGACCGTTCTTACCTTCCAAGGAACTTCGACGTACACTTTAATCGATCGAACCACCACCTTAACAGCATCGTCTAACACGGTATTGTTTCGGGATATAAAGGATGGTTTGTATGCCATTCGGGTTCGCCGGGAATTGGAACACCCAGCGAGGGGGGCTGCTTCGTATTCGGATGCTTCGGGTAAAGTAACCGAAGTGGCGGCCGCACAAGGAGAGCCAACGGGACGTTACCGAAATCAGGCCGGAATTTTAGGTGAGGACACCTGGGGAAAAAGATCCCCCTGGGTAACCTTAGAAGGTAGAGTCGATGGAAAACCCGTGTCCATTACCATCCTAGACCATCCTGAAAATCCAGGCTATCCAGCGTATTGGCACACGCGCGGATATGGACTTTTTTCGATCAACCCACTTGGTCAGTCCATATTTACTCAAGGAAAAGAGCAGCTTAACTTCACTTTAGGAGCCGGGAAGTCGGTCACGTTTCGGTACCGAATGATTTTGGCGGATCGCCATTTCTCTCAAGAGGAGTTGAATGGATTTTTTAACCGTTGATCCGCCACCGCATCTCTTCTTCCCAACTTGCATTCAATTGATTGAAAAAAAGGTATATTCGCACAAAAAAGGAAAATTTATTTTATGGAAGAACTATTGACCACCGCGGCTCTGACCAGTGTGATCACTTTGACTTTACTCGAGCTAGTGTTGGGTATTGACAACATCATTTTTATTTCCATCATTGCAGGGAAGCTCCCTACCTTGGAGCAAAAGAAAGCCCGAAATATTGGTCTTGTACTGGCTATGCTGCTTCGTGTAGGACTTTTATTTGTCTTGGGATGGATACTAGGATTGGAAAAAGACCTATTCAACCTACAAGACTTTGGTTTGAGTTTTGATGTCGGCTTTTCTGGGAAAGACTTGATCCTTTTAAGTGGAGGTCTATTCTTGTTAGTTAAAGCGACTACCGAAATTCACCATAAAATTGAAGGAAAAACAGAAGAGGAAAAAAATGCAAGTAAGGCCTCCAACTCGTTGTCAAAGGCTATTTTAGATATTTCCATTATCAATATTGTATTTTCTGTTGACTCCATCATCACGGCCGTTGGTATGACCAACATCATTCCGGTAATGGCAGCGTCAATTATTTTATCGACCATCGGTATGCTGTTATTTGCCAAGAACGTCGGGGATTTTGTCGAAGCTCACCCGACTGTCAAAATGCTTGCCCTGTCGTTTTTGGTGATGATTGGAACGTTATTGGTGGCCGAAGCTTTCCATGTGCATGTGCCCAAAGGGTATGTATATTTTGCGATGGCCTTCTCGTTTCTAGTTGAAATGTTGAACATCCAGATGCGAAAGAAGCAACAGCCGACTAATCTACGGGATATCCTTTAAATCCAACTGCTGGACTATGACGCGGAAAAAAAGTGGGTGGGATTATCTGTATTTTGGGTATGCAGCTTTTTTAATCATAGCCATTTACCTAATCCTTCATCCCTTTATCTGGATTTGTCTGCAAGTTCCCTCTTGGAAACCTATGGCCCATCGCTTAACTCAGCTTTGGGCCTGGGTATATTTTCCCTTAATCGGCCAGAAATTATCCATTCAATGGAAACAACCGCTGGATCCGAAAGGAACGTATGTTTTTGTGGCCAATCATTTTTCCTATTATGATGTGGCTGTTGGCATGGGAGTGGTACCCCATTATTTTGCGTATGTGGGGAAGAGTTCCGTAAAGAAAATCCCTCTTTTAGGATATATGTTTCGGAAACTCCACATTCAGGTGGATCGAAGTGAAAAGAATAGCCGTTCTACCTCGTTGCGAAGAGCCATGCAAGCCGTTGCGTCGGGCCGGTCGGTGTTTATCATGCCGGAGGGGGGCATTGTTTCAGATCAGATCCCGCAAATGAAAACCCCGTTGAAGGACGGAGCTTTTTTGGTAGCCATTGACCAACAAGTGCCGATAGTCCCCATTTCTTTTCTAAATTTGCATGAGATCATGCCTGAAAATTTTCTCTTTTACGGGAAACCCAAGATTCTAGTTCATGAACCGGTATCTACCATAGGGTTGACACGCGAGAATTTGTCGGAGCTAAAAGAACAGGTGTATCATCTCATTCAAGATTCGTTAAATCAATATGAAACTCGATCCCGCCACCATTGAAAAAATGGCTCATTTATCTCGATTGCGTTTGACTCCAGAGGAATCGGTGCAAATGGAGGAGACCTTAACCAAAATTTTGGGTTGGATGGAGCAACTCAATGAGATCGACACGACTGGGGTAGAGCCCTTGGTCCATTTAAGTCCGCGGGTCAACGTTTTTCGGGAGGATATTGCACAGCCGAGTTTGAATCCTGAGGTAGGTTTGGCCAATGCGCCATCTCGCGACGGACATTTTTTTACCGTTCCTAAGGTGAAGGAATAATTCGCTCGTGAATAGGGGTGGTTCGAAGTCGCAAGAATTGTCCGGCTCGTTTGGAAAATACAGCCCGGATTTCCGCCAAAATCGACAAGGCAATCTCTTCCGGAGTGGTAGCCCCAATATCGAGACCTGCAGGGGCAAATTGCCGATTTAGATTTTCTTCCGACAGTATCAGGCCTTCTTCCTTTAATTCTGACCACAAACGCTCGGCACGTACTCGTGGCCCCAGTAATCCGATGTAGGGTGGGGGTTGATGCGCAAGAATTCTTTTTAAGTTTTCTTTATCCGTTTTGAAATCGTGAGACATCAAGACGACAGCCGAAAAGTCGTCCCATTCAGGCACTTGGTGGTCTGGAACTACCATCCAATGGGAGGGAGCCTCCACTTTTTGTGGTTTGGTCCAAAGCCAAGTTTCAAAGCCGACGTGATGGGCCAACATCCCGAGTGGACGTGTATCGGCCTGAAAACCTGCCATGTAAATCCGAATACTCGGATGGATAAATTCGAGGCAGACAGAAACTGAACCTTCCGGGTGCTCAATATGGTACACTCTGGATTTTGGATCTGGGATATGGATGGGCAAGGCGTTTTGTAGGTAATCGTCAAGATTTTCCCATCGACACGTTTTGCCCAGTGGCCAAGAGGAAGCGGTGGACTGAGTAATCGTGGCAATGGGTTGAACGACGCGGGGATTGTCCAGACAGGACGCCAAAACCAACAAAGGGTGCTCTGGGTCGTGTGGGTCAAGCGGTTGAAACAAAATATGAATCACGCCTTGGCAACCCAATCCAACTCCTATTTGGTGGTCATCTTCTCGGGAAGTGTCATAGATGGCAAGACTAGGTTGATCTTTGGTGATGGCCCATCGCGCCTTTTTCAAGGCGTCCCCCTCCAAACACCCTCCTGAGATCCCCCCCCAGAATAAACCATCTTCTCGAACTAGCATACGAGCACCAATCCGACGATAGGAGGAGCCCTCCACTGCCACAACGGTAACCAGGGCCGTTCGGATCTGATCTTGTTGGGCTTCATGAAAAAAGGAAAGTAAATCTTGGATGAAACGCATAATGAGGATTAGGTCATGACGTGAAAGTAACTAAAATAAATTCGTTCCGGTTTCAAACCTTGGGAAGAAATGCCGATGGAGCTAAGAATTTGGTTTTGAGGTTGATCTTAAACTTGAGATTTGTCTCTATCTTTGTTTTGTCATTTTATCATTGTATCTATGAAAGTAGCCTTGATTACCGGAGTAACCGGTCAAGACGGCGCCTATCTCGCCGAATTATTACTGAGCAAAGGGTATGAGGTCCACGGCATCAAACGGCGTTCCTCTTTGTTCAACACCGACCGGATCGATCATTTGTATCAAGACCTACACGATGCACACGTTCGGTTCAAATTGCATTATGGAGATTTGAGTGATTCAACCAATATCATTCGAATCATTCAAGAAGTGCAACCGGACGAAATTTACAACCTAGGGGCCATGTCGCACGTGAAGGTATCCTTTGATGAACCCGAGTATGTGGCCAATGTGGACGGGATCGGGACGCTTCGTATCTTGGAGGCCGTTCGGTTGTTGGGTTTAACAGACAAGACTCGGATTTACCAAGCCTCCACTTCAGAATTATATGGGTTGGTACAGGAGGTACCTCAAAAGGAAACCACCCCTTTTTATCCACGGTCCCCTTATGCGGTGGCTAAGCTCTATGGGTATTGGATTACGGTGAATTACCGTGAGGCCTATGGCATGTATGCCTGCAACGGTATCTTGTTCAATCACGAGTCACCCCTTCGCGGCGAAACCTTTGTGACCCGGAAGATTACCCGTGGTTTGGCTCAGATTGCCCTCGGATTGAGTGACCAGCTGTTCATGGGGAATTTGGATGCACAACGAGATTGGGGTCATGCCAAAGACTATGTGGAGGCGATGTGGCGTATTTTACAGCAAGACCAACCAGAAGATTATGTCATTGCTACCGGTGTAACCACCACCATTCGGAAGTTCATCGATATGGCTTTTGCGGAATTGGGTATAACCCTGCGGTTTGAGGGAGAAGGTGTTGATGAAAAAGGCATAGTGGTATCTTGTGAAAACCCCGATTTTCAACTACCCGCCGGAAAAGTAGTCGTTGAGGTCGATCCACGGTATTTTAGACCTACCGAAGTGGAGTTGTTGATCGGTGATCCGACCAAAGCTCAAACCAAGCTGGACTGGAAACCCCAGTATGATCTCCCAGCGCTGGTTAAAGAAATGGTTTGGGCTGACGTCGCGTTATTCCGCAAGAATCGAGACACGTACACGCCGGTTTACGAATAATTTATATCAATTGAAGGCCAGCCTCACGCCAACCTGCTAAACGCTCATGGGTTGGCTTGAGGTTGGTAACAAGTCCTTGAATCGCCTCTGCCTTGCAAATTTGAAAGGCTTCCGACTGGCCTATTTTTTCGTCGATGGCACAACAATATGTCTGTTTGGAGGCGGCCATCATCCTTTGTTTAAGAAGTGACTCCTCATAATGGCGAATGGTCAATCCCTGAGAAAGACTCACACCGTTCACTCCCATGATGTAGGTGTCAACAGTCAATTGGTCTAGCTGCCGGATGGCCTCCCAGCCCATCGATATTTGATACCGTTTGAAATACGTTCCTCCCAATAAAATTACCTCGACCTTGGGATGATCATTCAACACCATGGCCAAGGGTAGGTTGTTGGTGACAATCGTTATAGCTAAATTTTTAGGAAGTTGCTCTGCAATGTAAAAGTTGGTTGTTCCTCCATCCAGTAAAATAACGCGGCTAGATTCTATCACAGGTAGGATTTTCCGGTACATCACCTGAAACTCTTGGTTTCGGTGGGGCTCTCCCGAAAGTCGGGAAAGATAGGAATTGGCCACGGCCCCTCCGTGAACCTTCTTTAGTAATCCTTTGTCCTCAAGCTCAATGACATCCCGCCGTATACTATCATACGACACCTTGAGCACTTGGCTTAATTCCATGAAATTAATCCGCTTATCGGTCTGAAGATGCTCTAAAATGATTCGCTGGCGTTCGTGCTTCTGCATACTTGAATTGGTGTTGCAATGTATTGCAAAAATATGCAAAAAAAAGTGGCAAAAATTAATTAATTATTGCATACTTTTGCAAAGGGAGACTTCCTCCCTATAACCTATGATGAATCGAGAAGAGGCTGCCCGAAAGGTCAGCCTCTTTTTTATGTGCGAGGGGTAGGAATCCGGCGGGGCTTTTCTATTTTTGTTGAATACAACATGTTCCGTGATCCCCTATGAAGCAACAGGAGAATAATCAATTATTAAAATTACTAGGCGTCAGTTTTGGTATTGCTGTCACCATTGGTGGGACCATTGGAACTGGCATTCTGCGGAAACCGGGTCCGATCGCCGCTCAACTAGGCGATCCATTCTGGATCATGCTGTTATGGGTGGCTGTCAGTATATATGCTTTTTTTGGCGTTTTATGTGCACTTGAGTTGGGTATAGCACTACCTAAAGCCGGGGCTTGGTATGTTTATGCTCGCCGGGCGTTTGGAGATTATATGGGATTTCTGACGGGCATTACGAGTTGGCTGGGCACTGTGGCTGCGCTTGGGTTTGGTGCCTACACCATGAGTGAATATTTGGCCTTGCTGGTACCATCGGTAGAGCCCTGGATACAATGGGTAGCGATCGGGGTATTGGTTATGTTGACTGGATTCCATTGGGTTGGAACAAAGTCAGGGGGGAGATCTCAAGAAATACTATCCTTTTTGAAAGCAGTAGGACTTCTTTTGTTTGTCGCCATGTGTTTTTTGTATGGTGGGGATGTTCGAGCTGAGGCATTGGCGCAAACAACGGTGGCGGTACAACGTCCAGCTTTGTTTATTGGTGTCATCACAGCCTTGCAAGCCATATTTTACACATTTGATGGATGGCATACGGCAGCTTATTTTGCCGAGGAAAATACAGATCCAGCCAAGAATTTACCTAAATCTATGATCGGTGGGTTGTTGTTGATCGTAGCCATTTATTTATTAGTCAATGCTGCCATATTATATTTAATTCCGTTGGATACTTTGGCGCAGTCAAAACTAGCGGCCTCAGATGCCATTCAGCTTATTTTTGGGCCACAAGTATCACGATGGGTGACTCTATTTTTAATGTTATCGATTTTTGGTATTGTCAATGCCCAAGTCATGTTTGCCCCCCGGGTTATTTTTTCGATGAGCCGAGATGGGCTATTTTGGAAACAAGCAGAACGTGTGAATGCGGGAGGAACTCCTTCTGTTGCGATGCCATTAACCACGATCGGTTCGATCTTACTGATTTTAAGTGGGAAAGACACCTGTGGAATTTTATCGGACATCGCTACCTTCTTCTTTGTCATGAGCTATGCCGCAGGATTTGCTTCGTTGATTCGCCTTCGCCAAACCGAGCCTGACCTCCCCCGTCCCTACCGTGTTTGGGGGTATCCGGTCGTTCCGTGGGCTTTATTGATCATCTCGGTGCTTTTCTTATTCGGAGCGGTCTTAAACGACTTAAAGAGTAGTCAATATGCCTTGGTATTCTTGGTGGTTAGTTATCCAATGTACCGAGCTGTTAAACGTTGGAATTTGCCTGGATGAAGCTAGAGACCGCCACGTATCGATTGGAGAACCAATCGATTTTTCGCATCGCACATGGTGCCAGAACCCACACCGATACTTTTTTTGTTCGCTTGTCTCGTCAGGGTATCTATGGGGTTGGCGAGGCAACTCCGGTGCCATATTATGGGATAACGCCGGCAGACATGTCTCACCGTTTAGCTTCCCTTGCACCGATTTTGGAGGAGTTGGATTGGGATACCCCCGAGGAGCTCTGGCATGCGCTGGATCCTTATTTGTCTACCAATCGATTTGCCCAATGTGCCTTGGACATGGCAGCGCATGATTGGTACGGTAAACGCTTACATCAGCCTTTGTATCAAATTTGGGGATTATCCTTGGAGAATCTACCGGTATCGAACTACACCATTGGCATCGATGAAGTATCAGTTATGCAGGAAAAAATCAAATCGATTGATTTTCCTCTGTACAAAATTAAGTTAGGAACCACCGAGGATGTCGCCATTGTGCGGGCGCTCCGCGAGGTCACCCAAGCCCCATTTCGGGTGGATGCCAATGGCGCCTGGACGGTTGATCAAACCCTCGCGTATGCTCCTCAATTGAAAGCCTTGGGAGTTGAATTCATCGAACAACCCTTGGCTGCATCTGATTGGGATGGAATGAAAGCCCTAAGGGGCCGTAGCGTACTTCCTTTGATCGCAGATGAAAGCTGCCAAGTGGAAGCTGATGTGACCCGATGCGCCGAGGTTTTTGACGGAGTCAACATTAAATTAGCCAAATGCGGTGGACTTACCCCTGCTCGACGCATGATTTCACAAGCCCGAAAACTTGGATTAAACGTCATGTGTGGTTGTATGACGGAGAGTAGCGTGGGAATTTCTGCCATCGCCCACTTGTTACCTTTGTTAGACTATGTTGATATGGACGGCGCGTTGTTGATTTCCAATGACCCCGCTCAAGGAGTTCAACTCGATCAAGGTCAAGTCAAATTTACGAATCAACCTGGGTTAGGAGTAACCTTGCCTTGGACAAAATTATGAACAAAATCCAATTTATCCGCACAGAAGAACCTCTAGAGGTTTCCCATGTTTATTTTTTACGACCCAATGCCTGGCTCGCCGACACCTTGGTGCAAATTTGTGCACACCTTGGTTTGGTAGACCAATCGTTGGTACATGACTTTGAGGCCAAACAAGACGAAACGGTAGTCCTTTATGGGCCAACCCGAAAAGTGTATTTAGTAGGCCTAGGCTCTAAGGCCACTATCTTGGGTTCGGTTAGGTTATTTTTTCACCGGTTTAGTCCCAAATTGTCAGCAGATATCGGAATTTATCTTGGAGAATCAGAACCTGTCTCCGAACTGGTCGCCGGTTGTGTGGCAGCTCAGTATCAAGTAGGCCAACATCAATCTCAAAGCGCCGTTAGCGGGTTTTTGGCGGCTGAAGTCCCCACCATTCGGTTGGCTAGGGGGACCGAAGAGGATATTTCGCGGGGAATTGCGTGGGGTGAAACACTCACTCGCGTTTTGCATGTAGTCGATGCCCCACCCAACTTCAAGACGCCTGTTCATTTAGCTGAGCACATCCGATTGAGCGCCCTTAAATTTGGGTATAAAGCCGAAGTCTTTGATCGGGCAGGTTGTGAAACCGTTGGTCTGCAGGCATTATTAGCGGTGTCCAAAGGGAGTACGTTACATCCTGCTCATTTTGTTGTACTCGAGTATGGAGAAAAAGGACACGGGCCTACCATTGGTTTGGTAGGCAAAGGTGTCACGTTTGATACCGGGGGAATCGGACTAAAGCCGGGAGATAATATGCATTACATGAAGTCGGACATGGCCGGTGCCGCCGCCGTTTGGGGTGCTGTAGAGCTGGTGGCCCGGTGGAAACTTCCAGTTCATGTCGTAGCAGCCCTTCCTTTGACCGAAAACGGAGTCGATGGCGAAGCCATGAAGCCAGGCGATGTGATTCGATCGTATGCTGGGAAAACGATCGAGGTCATCCATACCGATGCCGAAGGCCGTTTGATTTTAGCCGACGGATTAGCTTATTTGAACCGCCGATACCAACCCGATTACCTTGTTGATCTTGCTACTCTAACTGGAAATTGCATTCAAGCTTTGGGGTATCATGCAGCCGCATTATTTACGACCGATGATGGATTGGCAAACGAATTACTTTCCATTGGCCACCAAGTTGGTGAACGTCTATGGCGTATGCCGATGTGGGAAGAATATGGCGACATGATGAAATCGGATATTGCCGACATTAAAAACCTTTCGGCTGCACCATTAGCAGGTGCCATCACAGCAGCCAAGTTTCTAGAGGTGTTTACGGATCAACATAGCCGCTGGGCTCATTTGGATATTGCCGGTGTGGCCTTTGGCGATACGCCGTATGCCAAGATGAAATCAGCTACAGGTTGGGGAATTCAACTTTTAACGACCTGGATGGAGCGCCTATCTCAGAATAAATCAATAGAATAGTCCGAAACGGCCAATTTAGACCCCGTTTTTTCAACCAATTTCGCTAAATTGGGTACATTCAATCCCGAGATATGCGAAATTGGTTTATTTTTATCGGCCTGATTCTAGGTTTTTCTGGAACTGCCTACTCCCAAAAATGTGATTGCCAGAAAGAATTTACCTCGATACAAGATCAGTTTATCGAGAATTATGCGGGCATGTCCGATTTCCGCAAAAGCCATCCCGAATTTTCTGATCGAGCGTATGGTTTTCGGAAAAAATCCAAACGCCTGACAACCTGGAAAAGCTGTGATCAATTGATCGAATCATGGTTTGACTATTTTGATAATGAACACATTTTTGGGGGAAGAACGGCACAGCATCCTTCCTTCCGAGAGCCTGCGGAAGATCCACAAAATACCACGCCAGGCCTCGTACTCTATGCTGATACGTTGGCCGTATTTAGGATACCCAGTGCCGATATTGGATATCAGAAGGTGATTGACTCCCTCTTTCTACGAAATCAAGAGGTTTTGCGAATCATTCCTAGGTGGGTAGTGGATATCCGAGGAAATGGTGGAGGTGGAGATGGGGTTTTTCAGGCTTTTTGGCCCTATTTGTTTACACAACCCTGGATACTTTATCAACAAGAGTTTTGGGCGACCGAGGGGAACAAAGCGTATCTTAGATCCTTGTTAATGTATCCGGACTTGCCCTCAAATGCCAAGATGGAAATTCAAGGGATCCTGGCGCGATCAGAGGGCCAACTGAATGCATTTATTTTATCGGCCAGCCAACGAAGCGATACTCTCAGCCAGGAACAGGTTTTTCAAAATCCGCAACAGGTCTCCATATTGTATGATAAAACGTGCATAAGTGCAGCCGAGCAGTTTTTATGGAGATCCAGACAGAGCCAAAAAGTAACCTTATGGAGTGCTTCACCCAGTGGAGGTGCGGTGGATTATGGGAATCTACGATTTGCCTATTCTTCTTCAGGAAATTGGTATTTTTCAATACCCACCACCAAGTCAACACGCATACCCCACGACCCGATTGATCCAACCGGAATCTTGCCGGATGTATGGATACCCAAACAAATAGATGATCCATTGCAGTGGGTAATTCAAAGGAGAAAATAGTCAACTCGACTGTACAATTAAAAAATTAATGCATGGTATTCGCCTAAACCCTGTAAATTAAGCGTTGAAACTAGTGTAATAGTACTTGATATATGCCATCATTCTTATCAACCACAAAGAAAAAAATAGTCGAAACCTTTGAAGGATTTCGAACACAATATAATCAGACCATTATTCAATCGAATTTGATCAGCCGTGACTTATCCTGGTTAAAATTCAATGATCGGGTGTTGGATCAAGCTAAAAAAGAAGAGTTATCACTACCCGAGCGACTAAAATTCATGGCCATTACGGCCTCTAACTTGGATGAGTTTTTTACGATTCGAGTGGGTAGCTTATACAACTACTTGGATTATGGTAAGCAGCGGGTTGATTATTCAGGACTTAAGGAGCATACGTTCCGAAAAGTCCTCTTGTCGCAGATCCGGAAATTTCGTGACGACCGAAATGAATTGTTCAAGAATGAGTTATTGCCTTTGTTTCCTGCCAATGGATTGGAATTGATTTCGATGTCGGAGCTCACGGAGGAAGAAATGGAGGAGGTGATGAATTATTTTGATTTCACCATCTACCCCATGCTGACCCCCATGTTGTATGATCAGACACATGCATTTCCAATTTTATTAGCGAAAAGCTTGATCTTTGCGGTGGTGTCGGATAGCCATGCAACTCACCCCTTGCATCCGACAAATTTAGATACTCGGAAACTATCGTTTGTTCAAATTCCACCCAATTTACCTCGATTTTTTACACTTCGTCGCGGTGATTCCTGCGCTTTATTACCGATTGAGCAGATTGTCCGACATCAGATTCATAAATTATATCGAAACATCGAAATTATCTCGGTGGATCTGTTTCGAATTGTCCGAAACGGTGATTTTACCTTGGAAGAAAGCGATGATATGGAGTCGGATTTTGTGGATGAGATCAAACAAAAAATCAAAAGTCGACGCATAGGCCGAGTGGTCCGAATGGAAATTGAAGATAATTTTTCACCTTGGGTGATGGATCTATTACGGTCTCGCTGGGAGATTGACGAATACAATATTTTCGGAAATAATCCCTTGATCGATTACACTTGTTTGTGGCAAATCGTCAATCTTCCCGAGTTTAGACAGCCAGCAACCCAGAAGTCCATTTTACCTATCGGACTTACTCGGGATCAAATGAATCATATTTTTGAAGCCATTGAGGAGCGGGATATTCTATTGCACCATCCTTACAATAATTTTGAACCCGTTCTTCAACTTCTTGAAAAAGCGGCGGAAGACCCCAACGTTCTGTCGATCAAACTGACGATCTATCGTCTGGCGAAAAATTCAAGGGTGACAGCGGCTCTGTTAAAGGCAGCAGAGAATGGGAAACATGTGTCGGCCTTGTTTGAAATCAAGGCTCGTTTTGATGAAGAAAATAATATTCGAGAGGCCGAACGACTTCAAAAAGCGGGGTGCTTTGTCATCTATGGCATTGGGTGGTTTAAAACGCATACCAAGCTGATGTTGATTGTCCGGAAAGAAGGAAATCGGGTGGTTCAATATGCGCACATGGCCAGTGGAAATTACAACGAGGATACCTCGCGATTGTACACCGACATTGGGCTTTTGACGACGAATCCGGATTATACACGTGATATTTCAGAATTTTTCAATGTTATAACTGGGCACTCTCAACCCGCTCATTATCAGCATTTAATCACTTCACCTCGTGATATGCGCCGACGGTTGATTGAAATGATTCAACGAGAGGCGCAGCACGCACAAGAAGGTTTGCCTTCGGGAATCTGTTTTAAGATCAATTCCTTGGAAGACCGAGAGATCATTGAGGAGTTATACAAGGCGTCTCAGGCGGGAGTACCCATTCAATTGATTGTCCGCGGAATTTGTTGTTTGCGTCCGGGAAGAAAAGGCTTGAGTGAAAACATTCGAGTTATATCCATTGTGGGGGCGTACCTAGAACATGCCCGAATTTTGTGTTTCCGGAATGTAAATCAACCCGTGGTGTATGGAGGAAGTGCGGATCTGATGGTACGATCTTTTGACAAGCGAATCGAATCGATGTTTGAATTGATTGATCCCGAAGTTATTGCCCAAATGCTTCAAATTTTGGCTTATAACTTACGGGACAATGTCAATAGTTATGTATTGCAGGAAAATGGGGAGTACATCCGATATGTCGATAATGAACCAGCCTTCAATATTCATGAGGCATTTTATCATGTTCATGAGATACCGTCGGTCTCGATCAACGAACTATTCTCTTTAAAGCGAGGCCCCGAGGCTGATGCCGGCTCGAATACCTCCTCCGCCCCCGAGTCGTAAGCTGATAAAATCAATATCCCCTTGGTAGTATTGAGGCGTCAGATGAAGTTTCAAAAACAAAATCCTGGATTTAGGTGGAATATCAATGACCACCTGCTGGCGGACCCCCACAATTCCCCAGAGGTAATTTCGATCCGCACTTTGGGGGTAATGAACAAAGGAGTAACCGGCGCCAAACTCAAAGAAGGTCTCTGTTGCTACCTTGGCGGGAGCGGCTTGACATTTGTTTGACACGCGGTTCATCATTTTCTTACGAAAATTATTGGCTGTTTTGTTCATAGTGAGGGCTATGGGGACGGAAATACCCGACGAGTTGTTCGATTCTTGGCTTTGAAATACATAACCAGCCCCTACACGCGCAGTAAGGAAACTACTTTGTAATCGTAAAAATGCCAATTCGTAGTTTAAGGAAACATTCGGGGAAATACCATACGACTCTACCACCAATGCATGGGTGTAGCGTGTTCGGTACATGAGTTGTGCGTAAAGGGTACTATTCAAAAAGAATAGTAGAATAGACAAAGTCAGCGAGCGCAAAGGTATTGAGCTTTAGGTGAGACAAAAAAAGCGATTGTTTCTGAAATTTTGGGGAAAATTTAGTTATTTCACGGCTTTATTTTGTAAATAACCACTTCATGGAACGATTCACCGGGATTATCGGCATATTTGTCATATTAGGAATTGCTTTTTTGTTATCCAATAATCGAAAAGCAATTAATTACCGTACCGTGGGGGTTGGCTTGGCCCTGCAATTTGGTTTGGCTGTTTTTATTCTCAAGACGTCGGTTGGACAATCTTTGTTTCAGTCTTTGGGATTGGGAATTAATAAGGTGTTGGCCAAGGCTGAAAAAGGAGCGGAATTCGTTTTCGGGCCCCTTTACAACCGATCGTTGATGGGACAGGCATTTGGTGAGGGCAATACTTTTGTGTTTTTCTTTGATGTGACGGCCAAGATATTGTTTGTGGCTGTCTTGGTTAATATCTTTTATCACCTAGGGGTGATGCAGCGCTTGGTGGCGATTTTGGCCAAAGGGATGAAAAAATTAATGGGCATCAGTGGGGCGGAGGCCCTTTCCAATGTGGCTTCGGCATTTGTTGGCCAAGTGGAAGCTCAAATTATGATCAAACCTTATGTAAAAAATATGACCATGAGTGAATTGATGGCCTCCATGACCGGAAGTTTCGCCTGCATTGCTGGAGGTGTCATGGCAGTGTACATTTCATTGGGTGTTCCTGCCCCCTATTTGTTGGCCGCCAGTTTAATGGCTGCTCCCGGGGCATTGGTCATTTCAAAAATTATTTGGCCTGAAACACAACCATCCGAGACGATGGGCGAGGTGCAGTTAACTTCCGCCAAAAGTCATGCTAATTTATTGGATGCCATTGCCTCAGGTGCATCGGAGGGATTGAAAATCTCCTTGAACGTAATGGCGATGCTCATTGGATTCATCGGTTTAATTTATTTAATAGATGCCCTTTTATGGCGGGTTGGTTATTATGGTTGGGGACAAATTGACTTGAGCTTAAATTTTCTATTAGGTAAAGTCTTTAAATATTTTGCTTTGGTGATGGGAGTTCCTTCACAGGATATAGAGGTGGCGGGTTCCTTGATGGGGACCAAAATGGTAGTCAATGAGTTTGTCGCCTACCTCGACCTGGTGAAAATGAAGGATACCTTGGATCCCAAAACACTGGCCATTACGAGCTTTGCCTTGTGTGGTTTTGCCAACTTCTCATCCATTGCTATTCAGGTAGGTGGGATTTCAGAGTTAGCCCCATCACGTCGAAGTGATTTAGCTAGAATTGGATTCAAAGCACTGATTGGAGGGACTTTGGCTTCCTATATGTCTGCTACCATCGCGGGACTTTTGTTGTAATTTTTGAAAATCTCAAAAAAAGGTTCTGGGGATACGTATTCAGAATTATGAATTATGAGTTATGAGTTATGAGTTATGAGTTATGAGTTGATAATGCCTAAAAACTATTGACCGTTTGGTGTTAATTATCACTCATTTCAATATTGAAGTTGATTCCCTGCTCTTTGGGAATTTTCCATATTATTTGGATTGCCTATTTAAGTCCATAGGCAAGGGGAGTTGAGAAGTTAAGTATTTTTTCAAAAACTTGGGGGGGCATTCTTTCTAATGATGAATGCGGTTTAGCTGAGTTATAGAGTAGTACGGTTCGGTCGAGTTCCAACCTCTTCACCCCCAGACCTTCCTTCTTGCCGGGTAGTTCAAAGGCGTCCCGTCCTATGTGTTGAGGTTGGATCAGAAAATATAGCTCTCGAAGCCCCATGTCGGGATGATCTCCCTGAAACTGGTGGATCTTGCCAATGACCTCCTTTTGCTTAGTGGCACGCTTCATCCATCGATTCATGTATCCATGTAAGCTTTGTTTACAAGTACCTACTGCTTCCTACAACTTTTGCAAGGTACAGTTCAGTCCTCCCCGCTTTTGAAGTTCAAGGAGTTTTTTGGTGTCACTCTCAGTCTCTACCGCAACCATTGTCGGTTTAGAGTTCTTCATAGGACCAAATTGTTTAATCCAACGGTGAACAGAGGCTAGAGAAAGCTCATATTCTTGAACAAGTTCGCAAATTCTAAGCTGACCGGACTCAATTTCCCGGACTCTTTCAATTTTAAAAGATTCACCGTCGGTGCGAACTCTTCGCTGAGCTATGCTCATCTTAAATTGCTGACGATTTGCCATCTTTCTATCATGTAACGGTTTAAAATTTAATCCTAAAACCGGTCAATCTATTTCAGGCAATATCAACTCATAATTCAATGTCGTTTAGTTAGTGGATTCTTTCAGGAAGTAGCCCATGATTACGGCCCTTCAGGCCTTTTTTTGCTAGGGTTTTTGCCATTTTCCTAGCCTTCGCAGGCTAGGTTATTGATTAAGCACCGTTGGTGCTGGATTAAAGCAGCTAGGTAAAACTCCTTAATTAAACGACATTGACTCATAATTCATAACTCTCTCCCCTTACCTTCAAACCATTCGTTTTATTCCTCCCAAGCCTTGGAACGTTCAATGGCTTTTTTCCAACCTTTGTAGAATGAATTTCGCACGTCTTCATTCATGTGGGGATTCCATTTTCGGTCGACACCCCAGTTCGAGAGTAAATCTTCTTGGTTTTTCCAATATCCCACCGCCAAACCGGCAGCATAGGCGGCACCCAGAGCGGTGGTTTCTATCATTTTAGGTCGAATCACCTCGGCATCTAACAGATCTGATTGGAATTGCATGAGGAGTTCATTCACGGTCATGCCCCCGTCAACGCGAAGCGATTTGATATCGATTTGTGCGTCTTTTTCCATGGCTTCCAAGACGTCTCGAGTTTGGTAAGCGGTGGCCTCCAATACGGCTCTTGCGATATGGCCTTTGGTTACATAACGTGTCAAACCAGCAACGACACCCCGGGCAGTACTATCCCAATAGGGTGCATATAATCCTGAAAAAGCGGGTACAAAATAGGCTCCGCCGTTATCTTCTACGGAAGCTGCGAGTTCTTGAATTTCGGAGGATTGTTGAATCAACCCTAAATTGTCTCGCAACCATTGGACCAACGCACCGGCCATTGCCACAGAGCCTTCTAAGGCAAACTGAGGTGGCTGACCTGCCAATTGAAACGCTACGGTAGTGAGAAGTCCGTGCGTCGAAGGCACTCGTTTTTCGCCCGTATTCATTAAAAGAAAGCAACCCGTTCCATAGGTATTTTTTGCTTCTCCAGGCTGAAAGCAGGTCTGTCCAAAAAGCGCAGCCTGTTGGTCGCCAAGGATACCTGCCAGCGGAATTCCCTCTAGGACTTCAGCCGAGATCTCCCCATACACTTGGCTACTAGGTACAATCGACGGAAGGATCGAGGCTGGAATGTTCAAGACTTCCAGAATTTCGGGATCCCAAGTGAGCGTTTCTAGATTCATTAACTGAGTTCTGGAGGCATTGGTGACATCGGTGATGTGCAGGCCGCCCTTTGTGCCTCCTGTTAAATGCCAAGCCAAATAACTGTCCATATTGCCAAAGCAAACATCCCCTCGCTCGGCATCGTCTCGAATCCCGTCGACCTGATTTAAAATCCATTGGATTTTCAACCCACTAAAATAGGTAGCCAAGGGTAAGCCGGTTTTCTCTCGAAACCAAGCACTTCCATGCGATAGCTCGAGCTCCTCCACTACTTTTCCAACGCGGGTATCTTGCCAAACCAACGCATTGTAATACGGTTTACCAGTCCTCCGATTCCAGAGCACGGTGGTCTCTCGTTGATTGGTGATTCCGCAGGCCACAATATCCTTTAATCCGATGTTTCCTTCAATTCGTGCGTGAGCAATGACTTCTTGCGTATTTTTCCAGATCTCCTCGGGGTTATGTTCTACCCAACCTGCTTTTGGGAAAATTTGAGCGTGTTCTTTTTGTCCAACCGAGATAATTTCTCCTTGTTTGTTGAATACAATGCAGCGTGTGCTGGTGGTTCCTTGGTCAATCGATACAATATAGCGCATGGGCATAGGTTTAGAAAATGTAAAGATTGAAAAGAAATTGATTAATCCATAGATTAAATACGACAAAACCCAGTAACCTGGCAAGATAACTGGGTTTTTAGGTCCGTAATGAACCTGACAAATGTTTGCATGAAAAAGAAAAAAAGACACCAAAGTCAAAAACCATGGTGTCTATTCACTTTACCTCTAAACGTTGCCCATGACGTACATTGCTTCCAATGTAGGCACAGGGCTTCCTCCTTCTTTTTCAAGGGTGATTGCGAAGGCTGCCACATTTCCTGCGGCTCCTTTCATAGGCAATATCTTATCTCCATACGCCTGATCCAACACGCCCATATCCACTGGTTTGCCATCTACGATGGTCCAAAGTTGATATTGCTTTCCTGGGGCAGGCTTCGGAAGATTGTCTACATACAAGGCAACTTCGTTGCTGTTACGATTCCAAAATACAACCACTTCACTTTCGGGTGACTTTTCAACCCCCTGCAAGCGAATCACTCGGTTGGCTGGGTTCTGAAAGTAAGCTAGCAAAGAGGCATTTTTCGTGTAAGTGGCCTCCAAGAGCATCCTTTCTTGGGCTAGATTCTGGTTGGTCTCCGACAAATCACGGTTTTGGAAAAATAACCAAACGATTCCCATCAACAGAACTACGGAAGCAGCAGCAGAAAACGTTGCCCACATAGGACGAACCGGTGCTGAAAAAGTCACAGGATTTGTTTCAACCTCCGATTCCGGTTCTTGGATGGATTCCTCAGCAAACGTAAGCTGAGCAAATATTTTATCTTTCAGCTCCACAGGGGGTTTCTTTTCAAACAAGGTGGCATACCCTGTTAGCGAAACCTCAAGCGCCTGGAGTTCGGCTTCGATCTCCGGGTAAATCTTGGAAAGACATTGTACCTCGCGGCGTTCTTGGTCAGACACCACGCCCAGTACATATTCTTCCAGGATTCCTGACTTTATATATTCTTGAACGTTCATATTGCGAAATAATTTTTTAAGTCATGCAAAGCACTTCTAATTCTGGATTTGACGGTCCCTAACGGCAAGTCCAGCTTAGCAGCCGCCTCTTCTTGTGTGTACCCTTGCAGATACACTAAATCCAATAAAATTTGTCGCTCAGGCTTGAGCCTTTGCATAACCTCTCGTAGATCGATGGTATTCACATTGGGTTGATGTTGGGTCAACCGATCGACTTCCTGCGTGTGGTCATCCAGGTCATCGAGTGCATACTTATCTTTCCTCAATTGGTCAATGGATGAATTCCGAGCTATGTTCATCATCCAGGTAAACAACCGACCTCGGGCCGGATCATAGTCGTTGATTTTTCGCCAAATCTTCACGAAAACTTCTTGCATGATGTCGGCTGCCTGATCTTCATTTCGAACTACCTTGAAAATCACACCATATAATGCCGATGAATACTGATCATACAGGTATTCAAATGCCTTTTTTTCGTTTCGTTTCAACGAAGCAACCAACTCGTCTTCTGTGTATTTGAGAGAAATTGTTGCCAAAATCTTTTTTGTTTAGAGGTTTAACTTACCTACCACGGCATTGAGCTTATTGCTTTTGTAAGCGTTGTCATGAAAATGTACGCAGCAGGCTTGGCTTTGGATCATGGAGTTTTCATTTTTTTGAAAAACATTTTAGTAAACAAAAAGTTGGGATGAAACCTATATTCCAAGGTCACCTGTTTTAAAATTAGGTAATTATTCCTTTTTTTGTATCATTCCTAGCATCAAATCCTTTCGTTATGGCCAAAGCAGATGTCAAAATTGTCGAAGTGTTGCGTCGGACCGCCGAAAAATTGTCTCAAGGATCTACGTACATGTGGGGTCACATGGGTAGTTGCAACTGCGGAAACCTCGCCCAAGAGGTAACGCAGCTCAGCAAAGCTCAAATCCATGCCTATGCCATGCGGGGCTGTGGCGATTGGAACGAGCAATTGAATGATTATTGTGAGACCAGCCAAATGCCCATGGATTTGGTCATCTTTGAATTGCTGTCTTTTGGATTTTCATTACAGGATCTCAAAGCGCTGGAGTATGTCTCAGATCCCGCTGTCCTGGAACGGCTGCCAAAAGAGAAACGTCACCTCCGTCGCAATGTTCGGGAGGACGTAGTCGTTTATTTACAAACTTGGGCTGACCTCGTCGAGGAACAAATTTTAGCCCAAATCGAATTACCGAACTTTACATTACATGAAACACCTGCGTTTGCCTAAGTATTGGCTCTTTCTTGCGTGTTCTTTCCTACCCACTGCTCAGTTGGTAGCTCAAGAAATTCCGTTGGAAGAAAAACCGTTGATCGAGAAATCAACCATTCCTACGTCTCCGCAAGAAAAACCAGCTTGGCGCGAACGCCTTCACTACGGTGGAAATCTTTGGTTGGGCTTTTTTGGCTCCTTTTATGTAGACGTATCACCTATGGTTGGGTATGAGGTCACCTCGCGAGGTACCGTAGCTGGTCTGGGTGGTACGTTCATCTACCAAGGGGGTGGAGGCATCCCTGCTGATATTTCTGTGGGCCCCCGCTTGTTCGTCCGCCAAGCGGTTTGGCGTTCCATTTTTGTTCATGCCGAATACGAGTGGATGCGAGCTCGTACCGATCAATTCTATTCCTATGATCCGCTTGTGTTACCCAACGAGCCGTCACGTCTCAAATGGGAAGGAGCGCCAGTTGTAGGCATCGGGTTTTACCAAGGGCAAGGTGGCCAATCAGGTAGCTTTTTGGCTTTGATGTACAATTTGGGTTATCCAATCAAAGGGTTTGTGAGTCCTCAAGGGCTGGGTGGACGAAATTCTCCCCTCAGTCTTCGTTTCGGTTTTTTCTTTTAATCACCTGGTTATTTCTTAAAATCGCGCAAGCATTGGTTAATCTCATAGGTTAGCTCATAATCGGTTGCGCGCAAAATAAACTCCTCGGATAGAAAACAATACCGCATGAATGCCTCCAGTTGGGGGCCTTTTAAGCCGGTGATATGGCTAACCAGCGACGGATTGTACCGCAAATGCGCGTAATATTTTCGAGCATCTGCCATTTGTAAGTCGGCTAACTTCCGTTTGCTTTTTCCTTCTTTACTAAACAAATCGTAAATCGCATCGATGGAGATTCCAATCCCCGGCTGGGTTGTTTGTGTGCTGATCATGTTTCGCATGATTTCCTGTCGAATTTCCTTGGAGCCGTAGGGATTCGCTAAAAATGCATCGATCTCCTTTCGTAAGTTTTCAGCCTTTTTTTCTCGGATCACCACTTCATCTAGTTGAATCGCCGTCCGTTTTAATGGGATCACCGGTTTTTTGGTCACACCATCATACCAAATTCCTCCCGAGGCATAGCCAATGGAGCTAAACAAAACGGAGTCGCCGGGACTAACCCAAATGAAAAAATCACCCGTATCATTGGTGGTGGTTCGTTGCTTGGTTCGCTTATTTACAACCGTGATCGATGCCAGTGGACGCCGACTGTCTTGATCGACCACCTGGCCATACAAAGGCTTATTTTGCTGTCCTTGTACCGACCAGACGGTGGATAATCCCAATAAAAAAAATAGACTACACGCTTTCCATTTGTCCATTGATGACCACATATTTCAGGGTATTTCCTTGTACCAAGGCAAAATTGGCTTGTTTACCCAGTAACTGACTTCCTTTGGGTATGGATTTTACTTTTTTGGCCCATTGAGGATATTCATTCAACGACCGAAACGATAAATTCTGCGAAGCCAATTCCTTTATTCCGAAAAAAGTCGATAAGTCACCTACTTCTTCCACAGAGCCATACAAACCATAATACGGTGGAGTGGACTTAAATGTTTCGTTGATATTGATCGCAATGTCTTTCTTTAGTGTTTTTCCCCGGTACGTAAATTGAATATCCCGCAAGATGAAGTCAAATAGGGCTCGTCCATTTTGGGGGATCGACTCGTAATCGGCCAAGGTATAATCCGAATATTCATCTTTGGCGATCAGTCGCAACCCCTCCAGAAGGGTTAGAAAATTTAACTGCCGAATGAACTGTTTCTCTCGGTCGTCTTTGTATCCGCCCGACTCGATTAAAATCAGACTCGATCCCCATTTTTGTATGTTATCTCCAAAAGCTCTAGGTTCAAACTCGTCGGAATAGCGACCAATATGGCCTGGGATGAGTTTTTGTAAATAGGTATTCATGCCACTGATCACCTGGCGTGAGCGAGTTCGTACCTCGTTCCACTCGCGGGCCGGATTGTAGGCAGTGGCTAAAAACGAAAGTGTGGCCTGTTTGCCAGATGCCCCAGCGCTGTATCGAGTGCCCTGGTCATGTAAATTAAACGCAAACAACGGTTGAAGCTCTTGCTGAAGCTTTTTAAGTAGCCGACTCTCCGGACACTGCAATGCTAAGGCGTCTCGATTCATGTCAATTTCCAGGGCAGTCCGACGGATGTATCGCTCGGCCCCATCCGGATTGAGCATCGGGACAAAGTAGAGGGTCAATTCGGTCGTCAAAAGAGTTCGTAATTCGGCAAAAATAGGGTTGGAGGAGGCGAAAAACCGAAACAGGTCAAATAAGGCCATGGTGGCAGTTGGCTCGTCTCCATGCATCTGTGACCACAACAAAATTTTCTTCGGACCATTCCCAATGGTCACTTGGTGAATGCTACGCCCTTCTGTGGATTCTCCGATCAGTTGGTTCGGAAACGGTAACTTTTGGATCAATGGAACAATGTCCCGATGCTTGAATCGACGGTGCGTCAAGGTAGGCTCCTTGAATTCATGGTAATACGAGGAAAGAAAGTCTTGGTTCATGCGAGAATAGAGATAGGTTCCAACAACGGCGAGATCTGCAACAGTCTCCCAGGTACTTTTTTTGGGCATGTGTAAAGATACCAATTGGATGAAAAAGGAGAAAATAAAAAAGGCCGCTTTCGCTATGAAAACGGCCTTTTGGTTGTCGTATGATGGTAAAACGATCCAAGGGCATCAAAAGTTTCACGATTGAAAAATTATTGAATTATTTTTCAAAAAATGTGAATGGCTTTATTCTTGTTCAAAATAATAGTTGGATCCATCCATGAGTTCGGCGCCTATGGGTGCTTCCTCATATAAAATCATGGTCTTTTTCGCACCGGGAATGATCGCATAATAGTGGTAGGTATTGCGGTCCAACAGCAACAAAGTAGGGCGGCCATTTCGTGAACTGATCACGACCTCCGAATTGGCACTGACGGTTCCGTTGGTTGTTTTTAGAAAATTTCGGGTGGTGGCATTAATCACCAACTTTTCTTCTCTCCCAAGTTGAGCACCCTCTTGGGTTGTTTGGGAGAATCCGTTGACAATCTTGACCAGGCGCCAATTTCCACTTACCTCCTGCAAAGCAGGATCTGCACTTTCTTTGGCACATCCGAGCAGTGCCACACCCAACAACCAAGTTCCTACCCACACAACAGCTTTCATATTCGATTATAGATTGACGATTTTACCCATGAATTGAATGGTATTCGATGATTTTTCGTGAATCACCAAAATAAACGGACGATCGCAGAAAACCGTTGGATAGCTAGGTGCCGAGGTCAGTTCAATACCAATCGTCGTGACCGCCGCCGCCTCGGTACCCACTTCGTCTACACCGAGGTAGGTATCTTGCTTGACAAATCCGACACGCAACGCGCCGGCTGGTGGTGCAATTTTGGATAAGTCGGCCTGGTTAGTGAAGACAGTGGGCATACCCATGGCTTTCAAAACTTCATTTAACCGTACCGAATACTCCATGGTAAATTTCGGTAATCCTACCTCCACTTTTTGTTCTCGGCTACTTTGCCGGATCGTATTCCAGGTGTCCGCTGTAAAGCTATTCAAAAAATTAGACATTGAAACGCCTTCGTTCGGTAAAATAAGTGTCATGGCATATTGTCCTCGGCCATAGGGGAGCTCAACGGCTTGGAAAGTCTGTCCTTGGTAATAAGGAACGGTATGACGGGCATTCATTAACGATATATTGCCCTGCTTGGTAAGGCCCGCGAAGGTAGTTTTGAACGTGCGATCTTTATCAAAAGGGAATTTCCAATCGCCCTTAAAATACAAGGCGTTCATCAAGAACATCACTTGCTCGTCGGTGATCTGTTCCAACACCTTGGTGATTTTCTTGTTGGTCTGGTCGCTTGCCCATTGATTGATCTTATTCACCGTGGCAGGATTGCTGAAATCCTCCTCAAAAATTTGAGCATTAAAACGCGTGTTCAAGACCTGTAAAAATTCAGGACGGACCGTAAATCCCCTCCGTTGCCAAACCGAATTCGCCATTTTGTTGGTCACTTTGGAATCGACCATCGGGAGATTCTTGATGAGCTCTTGGTAAATCAAATTGATTTGGTCCAATTCCTGCCCATTAAATCCAAGTACTTGCTGAATCTCCGTTTTTGTCTTTCCATCGGCTCCGTTCAGCAACATGCCCAAAGCCATGTGTAAGCTGAGTGGCGATACAAACACGTTTTCTTCTGGCTTGGTGTTTTTGTTCAGTTGTCCCCAAAAATCAAACGCAAAGTTTGATGTCGTAGTGGCAAACGAAGCAGGAATCGAAATGTCTTCCCCTACGGCAGGGTCTACATTCTGCTTGGCACATTGAGTGGTTAAAAGTCCAAGGCCTACTGATAAGGCAAAAATGGCGAGCGGCTTTTTCATTGTCGTAATTTTAGAGTTAACGTGAAACACGGGTGTACCGAAGTTCACCCATTTGTGGGGCATTTAAAGTAAAAATTAAAGTCGAAAGATCATTGGATACGCTGTATCCCCGGATATTCGCCAGGCGTTCGAAGTACTGGAACTCCTTTTGCATGTCTTCAGGCGGCCCTGCCATCTTGGTCGAGCCTATGACCTGCATCCGAATCGTCCCTTTGGCTTCGTCAATGACAGCCTGTGACATGTACAAATTGACCGGCCCTCGGCCTGTGACCGGGTGTAGTCCGTTTTCATCTTTTTCCGCCGCAATCTCCAGGGTGATTCCGGTCTCTACGTTTTTTCCGTTTCGAACTTCCACCTGGCGCCAAGTCCCGGCAAAAGCACGACCTACTTTGGCTTGAGAGGCCGTGTTCATGGGTTCAATTGATTTTTCGGCGGTGTGGCAACTTAATAGCCCCCATACGGCCAGACATCCTAGTAGCTTTTTCATGATGTATGCTGTGTTTACGAATATAGACACTTGTCCATTTAAAAGGGTTGGAACGCCCCTCCATATTTTCATGTCATCCGCTGATGAGTAGGTTTGTCGGTGGGATAGGGTATGGTCTGTGGGGACACAGACCCTGGATAGGGTATGGTCTGTGAGGACACAGACCATGGATGGACACAGACCCTGGATGGGGAATTTAATGAACGAAAAACAAATACCACCACTTAATCAAAAAATGACAGATTACTTGCAATATGGATGTATTTTGACCTATCTTTCGGGCTTAGGAAAAAGTCAGGGGTGGTTGATGCATCTTGCCGACTTAGCAAAAGTCATGAGGCTATTTGTATGCCCAATGGATTCCTCCTAATCGATCCACCTCCTATCCTTACATCGCCTTTAATTTACCTGTAGCTATGACCTCCCTACGCTGGATTTTTTTCTGGCTTTTTGTTTACTCGAACTCCTTTTCACAATCACCTCAATGGTGCTACATTCACCCTGAAATCTCGCTAAAAGACTTTCCTTGGCAGGTTGTGTCGCCACATCTCACCGCCGACATGGTTACCCGTCTTCAAAAGCATCCGCTGGTTTCAAGTCATCGAGATCCCATCCAAGTGTTTTGGGTAAACAATAAAATTTGGGCGGTTTTTCCATGCCGTCTCTCCGTCCTCGAATGGCGCCAATCCGAGTGGGTCGATCTATACAAAGGATACTCCGCCGGATTCAACTGCCAAGCCCAATTCTTTGTCCGTCAAGGGATCCTGCACTCCTACGGTCGCTATGGCTTTTGGCGTACCCATAGCGAAATCATGGTCTTTGACCCCCAAGCCGGTGGATGGGAAAACCTCCAAGGTAAACACATGCCTCCGTTCTACGCCGGAGCGGGTGCCTACCTCGATGGCAATCGCTTCCTGACTCTCATGGGCCAACATATCCACCAGTCGTCCGGACTTTTTGACTATGAACCCCACGGATACTACTATTCCTTTACCGAACGCACGTGGTATCCCCTGCATTCCAGTGTTACCGCTCAACCCAAGCATTTTGACTGGCTCGATGGCCGTGTCTTTGACCTACCCAAAGTCGGGATCCAGCATTTTGACTACGAAGCCGAGCTCGGTCTCCTTGTCCTCGACAAACAAAACCTTACCCTGCATTTTGGAAAAGTAGCCTACGAAAAATTTGATGAATTCGCCATCGCCATGGGTATAGGGAATCGTCTTATAGTATGGGACGCCCGGGGCCAGGAAACCGCCCTCGACTTTTCAGGACCCATACCCGCTCCATTCAAAACCATTGGCCAACTTGAACTCGTCAAACACCATGGGTGGTTTTCATCCCTAACCTACACCCAGCGCGTGGTTTTTTATTCCATCATTGCCCTGATTTTCTTGGTACTCCTTTGGTGGTGGTTGCCCGCTAGGCGAAAAAACACCACCAAAGTCCAAGATTCGGCCTTGATTGAACTCGAAACCGATGAGGTGCAATTGGCTCTTAGTATGCTCCTGGCGCATCCGGCCTCCGTGCTTGAAGTGGAGGCCTTCGATTCTCTGCTTCAGCTCGATGCCATCGAAAACGTGGATTACCGCCGGGTCCGCCGCTCCCGATTGATCAAATCCCTCAATGAATTCGCCCAAGAAACCTGGGGCCACGACATCGTGGTGCGAACCAAATCACCCGAAGACCGCCGGTTGATGCGTTACCAACTCGTGCGACCCGATAAAACCATCTAGTTGCCTCCCCCACGTTGCGCCCGAGGCCAAATTAGCTAGGTCGTGCTACTTACCCGCCCGATGTGTTACCTTTGTCCTTCTGTTGGTCGTAGGTAACCAATGGTTCAAACGGACATGTTATGGAAACGACTCCCCCCAAGTTAGCCATTTTAGGCCTCGGCTACGTCGGCCTCCCGCTGGCGGCCGCTTTTGCCAAGCGCTATGCGGTTGTCGGGTATGACCTTAAAATCTCCCGAATTGCCGATCTCCGGGCCGGTCAAGATACTACCCAATGTCTCGAACCTGACATCCTCTCGCGAATCCTCCAACCCAGCATGGCAGCGCTGGATTCGGTTGGGGTAGGTTTTTATCCAACCGCCGAGCCAGTCGACCTCGCCTCCTGCCAAGTGTACATCGTCACGGTTCCTACGCCCATCGATCGACATCATCAGCCCGACTTTTCCAATCTCCTGCAAGCTACCGCGCGGATCAGCCAGGTGCTGAAAAAAGGGGATATCGTCATCTATGAGTCCACGGTTTATCCGGGGGCTACCGAGGAAAAAATGGTACCCCTGCTCGAAAAAGGCTCGGGGTTGGTCTGGAATCGCGATTTCTTTGGTGGTTACTCGCCCGAGCGAATTAATCCCGGAGATCCATACAATTCGCTTGAGCAAGTAGTGAAAGTGACCTCCGGCTCCACGCCAGCCATTGCCGACTACATTGATCGCCTCTACCAGTCCATCATTCCAGCGGGTACCTACCAAGCTCCGTCCATTCAGGTAGCAGAAGCCGCGAAGGTCATTGAAAACACCCAACGTGATATCAACATTGCCTTTGTCAATGAACTGGCCAAGATTTTCCATCGCCTCAACCTCGATACGCAGGCCGTGCTGAAGGCCGCCCAAACCAAATGGAATTTCATGCCCTTTCAACCTGGCTTGGTAGGGGGGCATTGCATCGGGGTCGATCCGTATTACCTCGCTCAAAAAGCCATTGAGGTGGGGTATGTGCCTGAAATGATCTTGGCGGGTCGACGAATCAACGATTCGATGGGTACGTATGTCGCTACCGAGGTGGTCAAGTTCATGCTGAAAAAAGGGACCACCCTCGTAGGTTCTCGGGTGTTAATCCTCGGCCTCACCTTCAAAGAGGACTTTCCGGATGTCCGAAATACCCGTGTCATGGATATGTACCACGAGCTTCGGGCCTTTCAATTGGAGGTCGATGTCTATGATCCTATCGCTTCCCCTCACGACGTAGCCCAAACCTATGGGGTCTCGCTTCTTCCCAACGACCCACTCCCCACGTTTTCAGCCTATGCCGCCGTCATTCTGGCAGTAGCTCATTCGTGTTTCCGAACTCTCCGGTGGCCTTCAGTACCCGGCCAAGTAATTTATGACGTAAAATCCTTGTGGCCAGTCGATCAAGTAGATGGCCGACTGTAAATTTAGCTTCCAATTAGCGCCACCTCTTTCCTCTTATTTCGTCGGTTTCTATATCTGAATCCGTACTATATGCACATTATACATGATTCATATCCCAAGTAGTCTGCATTAAACGGATTTTTGTCCTACCTTTTTTTCGAAATGTATCTCCTTGATGGTACAATACGTCACCTTTGTGATATCAAAAGCCTTGTTCGTGAAGTTCACGTTTAGGTTGTCAAATTTCGTGGATATATTTGTTAAAATAAATTTATATACACTTTATCGGACAGGGTTAAAATTGTATAATTTTAATAAAAAATAGGATGACTTGTTCGGGTAAAAAAAGATGTTCATGTTAAAAAATTGTTACTTCATGCCCTTTTTTTGCATATTTAATAGAAAATCTTGGTGATTTTTCAGAATATCAAACCGTTTAATAAACGAATAAAAATTTTCTTGTAGCATTCAATCCTTTTCCGCATATTGCACTGTATTTACAATTGCTATTCCTCTATATACTCCTCATTTTTAAACGCTTATGAAAGTTGCTCTCATCACAGGTATCACGGGTCAAGATGGTGCCTATCTCGCTGAACTACTGTTAAACAAGGGCTATGAAGTACATGGAATCAAGCGCCGGTCTTCCCTTTTTAATACCCAGCGGATCGACCACCTTTACCAGGATTTACACGATGCCCACGTACGTTTTAAGTTGCACTATGGTGATTTGAGTGACTCAACCAACATCATCCGGATCATCCAAGAAGTCCAACCCGACGAAATTTACAATTTAGGTGCTATGTCGCACGTCAAAGTATCCTTTGATGAACCCGAATACGTCGCCAATGTAGATGGAATCGGTACGCTCCGGATCCTAGAAGCCGTTCGCTTGCTTGGGCTCACCCACAAAACACGGATTTACCAAGCCTCTACCTCCGAATTATACGGTCTTGTTCAAGAAGTACCTCAAAAAGAAACGACTCCCTTTTATCCCCGTTCACCCTACGCCGTGGCTAAAATGTATGGCTTCTGGATCACGGTGAACTACCGCGAGGCGTACAACATGTATGCCTGCAACGGGATCCTTTTCAATCATGAATCACCTTTGCGAGGTGAAACCTTCGTGACCCGGAAAATCACCCGTGGGCTCGCTCAAATTGCCTTAGGCCTAACCGACAAACTCTACATGGGGAACCTCGACGCCCAACGCGACTGGGGCCATGCTAAAGATTACGTGGAAGCCATGTGGAAAATCCTGCAGCAAGAGCAACCCGAAGACTACGTGATCGCCACCGGTATCACCACCACCATCCGGACGTTCATCCAGATGGCCTTCGCCGAACTCGGCATCACCCTCGCCTTTGAAGGCGAAGGCGTAGACGAAAAAGGTATCGTGGTGTCTTGTTCTAACCCCGACTTCCAGCTTCCGGCCGGTCAAGTCGTCGTCGAAATCGATCCGCGCTATTTCCGCCCGACCGAAGTGGAACTGCTGATCGGAGATCCTACCAAAGCCCAAACTAAACTGGATTGGACTCCGAAGTACGACCTCAAAGCCTTGGTACATGAAATGGTTTGGGCCGACGTCGCCCTATTCCAGAAAAACCAAGACACGTTCGTGCCCGTGTACGAGTAAATCAAATCGTTGCATTTCCTCATACCCGCACCCTGAGGCCTCAAACACCTCAGCCCCCCCTCTCCTTGTAAAAATTCCATACGTTTCTTATCCATATAGGTTCCACCCATGGGACTGAAAGGGCGAAGCCTTAAAGAGTGATGAGATATGAGTGATGAGATATGAGTGTTTGTAGGAGTCTTGACAACTCATCTCTCATCTCTCAGCACTCAACACTAAAAAGAGATATGAGTGATGAGATATGAGTGTTTGTAGGAGTTTTAACAACTCATCTCTCATCACTCTGCACTCAACACTAAAAAAGATATGAGATATGAGTGATGAGATATGAGATATGAGTGTTTGTTAGGAGTTTTAAAAACTCATCTCTCATCTCTCCGCACTCAACACTAAAAAGAGATATGAGTGATGAGATATGAGTGTTTGTAGGAGTTTTAAAAACTCATCTCTCATCTCTCTGCACTCAACACTAAAAATAGATATGAGTGATGAGATATGAGATATGAGTGATCAATTCAATTTTAAAAACTCATCTCTCATCTCTCCGCACTCAACACTAAAAAGAGATATGAGATATGAGTGATGAGATATGAGTGTTTGTAGGAGTCTTGACAACTCATCTCTCATCTCTCAGCACTCAACACTAAAAAGAGATATGAGATATGAGTGTTTGTTAGGAGTTTTAACAACTCATCTCTCATCTCTCCGCACTCAACACTAAAAAGAGATATGAGATATGAGTGATGAGATATGAGTGATCAATTCAATTTTAAAAACTCATCTCTCATCTCTCAGCACTCATCACTAAAAAACTCATCTCTCAGCACTCAACACTAAAAAACTCTATTCTAATATACAATTTACCTAATTAACAACCATGCCCTGGTTTGTTCTATACACCAAGTCGAGATCGGAGAAAAAAGTAGCTGATGAGCTGGAGAAACGTGGGATTGATGTTTACTGTCCGGTGCGGAAAATAGAACGTCAGTGGTCAGACCGCAAGAAGATCGTTATCGAGCCCTTGTTCCGTTCGTATGTATTCGTCCGTTTGCACCCCAAAGACCGACAGAACGTGTTCGGGGTGGAGGGCATCGTTCGGTACTTGTACTGGCTCGGCCAACCCGCCGAAGTCCTGCCCCACGAAATTCAGGCCATCAAAGACTTGCTCAACGATTTTGATCACCAAGCGCTCGATGTCGCCTACTACCAACCCCACGATCGCCTCGTCTTCCAATCCGGAGCCTTCTCCGGACAAGAAGGCGAAGTCATCCACCAAGACGGCCAAAAGATCCGAGTCTACCTCCCCAGCCTCGGCGTCCAGATCACCGTCGATGCAAGTGCGAATAAGGTGGGGAAATTGGTTTAGAAGTGATGAGAGATTAGTGTTGAGATATGAGATATGAGATATGAGTGATCAATTCAATTTTAACAACTCATCTCTCATCTCTCTGCACTCAACACTAAAAAGAGATATGAGATATGAGTGATGAGATATGAGTGTTTGTTAGGAGTTTTAAAAACTCATCTCTCATCTCTCCGCACTCAACACTAAAAAGAGATATGAGTGATGAGATATGAGATATGAGT
>JBKBLN010000004.1:99984-130228 GCA_046296415.1 Spirosomataceae bacterium
TGTTAGGAGTTTTAAAAACTCATCTCTCATCTCTCCGCACTCAACACTAAAAAGAGATATGAGTGATGAGATATGAGATATGAGTGTTTGTTGGAGTCTTAACAACTCATCTCTCATCTCTCTGCACTCATCACTAAAAAAGATATGAGATATGAGTGATGAGATATGAGTGTTTGTTGGAGTTTTAACAACTCATCTCTCATCACTCTGCACTCAACACTAAAAATAGATATGAGTGATGAGATATGAGTGTTTGTTAGGAGTTTTAAAAACTCATCTCTCATCTCTCTGCACTCAACACTAAAAAGAGATATGAGATATGAGTGATGAGATATGAGTAATCAATTCAATTTTAAAAACTCATCTCTCATCTCTCTGCACTCATCACTAAAAAACTCATCTCTCCGCACTCATCACTCAAAAACTCATCACTAAAAAACTCATCACTCAAAAAAGCATTACCAAACATCTCTATAAAAATGCGTTACATTGCTCAGAAGATTGCCACGATTGGACTTGTGGCGTTCTTGGTTTCGGGTTGTGTGAAAACCCCCGTGATCACCTATTTTAACAGCGCCGACTCAACGGCTTACAGTACACTGCCCAACCATGTTCCCGACATTTCGGTGATCCGGCCCGGTGATATCCTGGCCATTGCCATTGGATCCCTCAACCAGGAATCCAATGAAATCCTAAACTACAACAACATCAACCGCCTGCCCATGACCATGTTCCCAGGACAGCAAGGTGGTGCGGTCGGAATGGGACAGCCGCTTGGTTTTTTGGTGGATCCCCAAGGAAAAGTTGAGGTGCCGCTCATCGGTCAAGTCGCCGTGGGAGGGCTAAAACTCGAGGCGGCCGCCAAGGTCATTCGTACCGAAGTGGACAAAATCCTGAAAGAGCCTTCCGTGTCTGTGCGGTTTCTCAACCACCGCTTCTCAGTCTTGGGGGAAGTGGCTCGCCCAGGGGTGTATAACCTCCTCGACGACAAAACTACCCTCCCCGAAGCCCTCGCCATGGCCGGTGACCTGACCGTCTTCGGAAATCGCCAGAACATCATGCTCATCCGTGACTACTACGGCAAACGCGAGGTTATCCGGCTCGACATCCGCTCCCGGGAGATTTTTACCCACCCATCGTACTACCTCAAAGACGGTGACTTGATCTACATCGAACCGATTCAAGCCAAAGCAACCTTCACAGACCAGAAGGTCCAGTTGGCCCCCCTATACATTTCTTTGGCCACTAGTGCCGTATCCATCATTGCGCTCATAACCAATATTTTGAAGTAACATGACACCCCAAGACATACAATTTTGGCAAGACGACGAACCTGCATTTGACCTACGCGCTACTTTATACAAATACATTCGCCACGGCTGGTGGTTCTTGATCAGCCTGGCGGTTTGCCTCATCGGGGCCTTCTTTTATTTACGGTATGCCACGCCCATCTACAAGGTGTCGGCTACCCTGTTGATCAAGGATGAAAAACGAGGCATGACCTCCGGCAACGAGATCCTAAAAGAACTCAATCTCGGCGGCGTGTCCAAAGTCGTTGAAAATGAAATTGAAGTGCTGAAATCGCGGGGCATCATGACCAAGGTGGTGGATGCCCTCAACCTGACCGTCGAATACCGCCAAGCCGGTAAGGTAAAAGACAGCGAGGTGTACTATGCCACGCCCGTGAAGGTGATCCCCGAAAAGCTCAAACCCTTGGCCTACGAGGAACCCCTCTACATCCAGCCCGTCGATGCCCAGCACTTTGAGCTCCTCGATGCCAGCCAGGATGTCCTCGGGAAATTTGTGTACAGCACCGCCGTGAACTCCCCCTACGGCAAGATTCGGGTCTTGAAAAGCAACCATCCCGACAAGCAGGATGTCTTGACCGAAGTACGCTTCCAAAACAAAAATGGGGTGATCACCGGACTGATCAACGGCTTGGGTGTGGAGTTGGTCAATCAAAAATCCTCGGTCCTGACGTTGTCGTTGGAGCAGGCCTTGCCCGAAAAAGGGGAAGCGATTTTAGCCAAAATCTTGGAAGAATATACCTTCACGACGCTGTCGGACAAAAACCAGGAAGCCACCAATACCCTCAACTTCATCGAAGACCGCCTGCGGCTCGTGACCAACGAGTTGGGTAGTGTGGAAAAAGACGTGGAGTCGTACAGGACCTCGCGCGGAATCACCGACCTAAGTGCCGAAGCCAGTTTGTTTTTGGAAAAAGCCAAAGAAAATGACAGCAAGCTCAATGAGGTCGACATCCAACTCAAGGTCCTCGACGGCGTGGAGCGGTACTTACAAAGTGCCAACTCGGTCTCGGTGGCCCCTGCCTCCTTGATGGTCAGTGACCCCGTCCTGACTCAATACCTGGGCCAGTTGAGCGAGCTGGAGATGCAATACGAAAAAACCGCCCGCACCACCCAGCCGGGTAACCCTTTCCTCGAGACCATCAACAAGCAGGTGGCCAATATCCGGCAGGCGATCCGGGACAACGTGAACAACCAGAAGAACAGCTTGACCATCACCAAGCGCTCCTTGCAAGGCCTCAACAACCGCTTGGAGGGGGCTATTTCGACGATACCCCGGAAGGAGCGAGAGTATGTGGAGATCAAACGCCAGGCAGGCATCAAAGAGAATCTCTATTTGCTCTTGCTTCAAAAACGGGAAGAAACGGCCTTGGCCTATGCCAGTACCGTGACCGACAGCCGAGTGGTGGATCAGCCGTTTTCCACGGCTCAACCGGTTAAACCTAGCCGTCGGAATGTATGGCTAGGGGCATTTTTAGTTGGTCTGCTTTTTCCTATTGGCTTAATTACCGCTCGCGATGCCCTGACGCACACCGTGCAGTCCAAAAAAGAAATTGAGGACAAAACCGGTCTCCGGGTATTTGGGGAGATTGCCCGCAAAGAAAGCACCGACGGCGAGATCATCGAGGCCAAGTCGCGGTCGTTCCTGAGCGAGCAAATCCGGATGATCCGGTCCAATTTGCAGTACCTGTTTACCCAAGATACCGGCACCGAGGGCCGCGTGTTGCTTTTCACATCCTCCACCGGGGGCGAAGGAAAAAGTTTTGTGACCACCAACGTAGCCGCCTCGTTGGGGTTATTGGAAAAGAAAGTGGTGATCCTGGGCCTAGACCTCCGGAAACCCAAAGTACATGAGTATTTGAACGTCAGCAATACCAAAGGGTTGTCCACCTACTTGATCGGCAAGGCCTCGGCGGGTGAAATTGTGCAGACTACCGCCTTGCCCGACGTGTCCCTCATCCCGGCGGGGCCGATTCCGCCCAATCCTGCCGAACTGATCGCCAATGGGCGCTTGGGGGATTTGATCCGGGATCTGAAAAAGAAGTACGACTACATCTTGCTCGATACCCCTCCCCTGGGCTTGGTGACCGACGCCGTCCTGATGGCCCAGTATGCCGACGCCACCTTTTACTTGGTGCGGCACGAGCGGACCCCCCGGGCGTACTTGCAGAACATCAAGGATCTGAAAGAGAAAGAGACGTTCAAGTCCTTGCAGGTTATCTTCAATGCCGTCAACTACAAAAACTCACCCGATTATGGCTACGGGTATGGGTATGGCTACGGCGGCTATGGGTACGGACAGGGGTATTATGGAGAGAAAAAAAATGAAAATAAATCTCCCTTAGCCGAGATTTTGACTAAGCGCAAATAACAAAACACTCCTATATTTATGAAAGTAGTATTATTGGCAGGTGGACTTGGAACGAGGCTTAGTGAAGAGACTACCTTAAAGCCAAAGCCTATGGTCGAAATCGGTGGAATGCCAATATTATGGCATATCATGAAAACGTATTCAGCACATGGCTTTAATGAATTTGTAATCTGTTTAGGGTACAAAGGCTATGTTATCAAGGAATACTTTGCAAATTATTTTTTGCATAAGTCCGACGTAACCATTGACCTGTGTTATAATCAGATTGTTACTCATGATACTCAAGCTGAGCCTTGGAAAATAACATTAGTCGATACCGGTCTAAATTCAATGACAGGTGGCCGAGTTAAACGAATTCAAAAACACATTGGCGACAGTCCTTTTTTACTTACTTATGGGGATGGCGTTGGAAATATTAATGTGAAAGAGCTTGTAGAATTTCATCAAAATAGTGGTAAACTCTGTACTGTAACGGCTGTTCAACCATCGGGTCGCTTTGGGGCCTTGAACATAGAAAATGAAACTAATGTGACCTCTTTCATGGAAAAGCCGAAGGGTGATGGAGCTTGGATTAATGGTGGGTTTTTGGTGTGTCAACCGGAGGTGTTTAATTATATCAAAGGAGATGATACAATTTTTGAAAAGGATCCAATGGAAAAATTGGCTGCAGATGGTCAAATGGTAGCGTTTAAACATACAGGTTATTGGAAGCCCATGGATACTTTACGAGATAAACAAGAATTAGAGTCCGAATGGAATTCAGGTAAAGCACCGTGGAAAGTATGGAACTAACGTTAAAGGAAGTATATCAAGGTAAGCGGGTATTTCTTACCGGACATACAGGATTTAAGGGAGCTTGGATGTGGGCATGGCTACATCGGTTGGGAGCAATTACTAAAGGATATTCACTCGCACCATACACTCAACGAGATATCTACACAGTCATTGACGGAGATACCCTAGGGGAGTCAGTTATTGCGGATATTCGTGATAAACAGAGATTGGAAGAGGAAATCATAGATTTTCAGCCTGACTTCATCTTCCATTTAGCTGCGCAGCCTTTAGTTCGGGAATCATACCAAAATCCCATTGAGACATATGAAACCAATGTGATGGGTACTGCACATTTACTTGAAGCCGTAAGGAAACTGGAAAGGAATTGCCAAGTTGTGATCATTACAACGGATAAAGTATATGAAAACAAAGAGTGGGATTATCCGTACCGAGAAAATGACCGCTTAGGGGGACACGACCCTTACAGTGCCAGTAAGGCAGCAGCGGAGCTTGTCGTGAGTTCTTATCGGAATAGCTTTTTTCATGCAAGTAAATTCCAAACTCATAAAAAAGGAATTGCTGTAGCAAGAGCAGGGAACGTGATTGGAGGGGGAGATTGGTCTGAACATCGCTTGTTACCCGATATAATTCGATATGTTGAAAAAAACCAAACTATCCTCATCAGAAACCCTTTTGCCGTACGACCTTGGCAGCATGTTTTGGAGCCAGTCTCTGGGTATTTAATGCTGGGTATGCGACTAGAAGAAAATCCAGTAAAATTTAGCCAAGCATACAACTTTGGACCTTGGCAACAAGACACCTTGACGGTAGAGGAAATTGTTAAAAAAGTAATAAATCTTTGGGGAAAAGGTTCATACATCATCGAAAAGGATGCTAATGCGCCGCATGAAGCGGGACTTTTGAAGCTAGATATCAGTAAGACAGTTCGTGAAATTGGATGGGTACCAAAGCTAAATAGTGAACTGGCACTCTCTTTTACACTTAATTGGTATTCATCTTTTGATTTTAAGAGAGAAACCTATATCCAAATTGAACGGTACTTATGAATATTGGAGTAATTGGGTCAGGAGGGTTTCTTTCAAAAATTTTGGTTGAAGGTTTAGACTATTCTACTTTAACTATATATGGTAGAGCTAATTCAAACAATTCTGAACTTATAAACTTTAAAAGACTTGATATTTTAAATTCTGAAAGTGGTCATTTTAATGACTTTTTGAGCCATGATGTGTTAATATTTTGTGCCGCAATGGGAGTACAGAGTGGTACAACAGATAATGTCGAAAATTTATTGACCGTCAATTACTTATATCCTGTAAGATTGATTGATTACTTAAATAAAAATAAATTTAGAGGGAAGATAATAACATTTGGTAGTTATTTTGAAATTGGTCAAAGCGATAGACATGAGTTAGTAAGTGAAGAGGATATAATATCAATGAGAACTCAAGTTCCAAATATATATTGTATTTCAAAGCGAAACTTAACTAATTTCTTATCTACTTTTGAAACTAATTTAGACATTTTTCATTTAATTCTTCCCACTATTTTTGGACATGGAGAGTCAAATAATAGGTTAATTCCTTATTTAATTAGCTCATTAAAATCAAATAATAATATAAATCTAACAAGTGGAGAGCAAACAAGACAATATCTATACATTCATGATTTGGTAAATTTAATTCAAAATTTTATTCTCAAAGGACATTTAGAAAAAGGAATTTACAATTTAGGAGGAGATATAATAAAAGTAAAAGATCTAGTCAAAATAATTCAAGAGTATTACTTTAATTCAACTAGTAGATTGTATTTTGAAAATATTGAAAGATTAGATAGCAAAATGAGCTTTTTGGGGCTTTGTGACAAAAAACTTATTGAACAAATTGGGCAATATAGAACGACTTCTATTTATACAGATTTAGAGAAAATAATTAATGAATATGCAGTATAAAAACATTGACAATTCTCTGTCAGATAAGTTAGCAGAAATAGCTACCCAGAATACAACCCAGACAATTGTCCCCGGACAAAACTACATCCCTGTTACGGGTAAAGTGCTCGATGCTCAAGATATTCTCTTGGGTGTGGATGCCATGTTGGATGGTTGGCTGACTACCGGACGGTTTGGAAAACAGTTTGAGAAAGATTTTGCGGCCTATTTCGGCAGTCCCACTTCTCTACTCGTCAACTCAGGCTCGTCAGCAAATTTAGTAGCCTTTTATGCCCTAACATCTCCAAAATTAAAGGAAAGACAGATCAAACCAGGGGATGAGGTAATAACTGTGGCAGCTGGTTTTCCAACTACGGTAAACCCACTGATTCAGTATGGAGCTATTCCCGTATTTGTTGATATAGAAATACCGACGTATAATGTAATGAGTGAGCGAATTGAAGCTGCTATTTCACCCAAGACCAAAGCTATCATGATGGCACATACGCTCGGGAATCCATTCAATTTGAGTGTTGTGATGGATATAGCTAAGAGGCACAATTTATGGGTGATAGAAGACGATTGCGATTCGCTTGGTGCTACCTATAAAGGTCAAAAAACAGGTACCTTCGGAGACTTAGCCACCGTCTCCTTTTATCCAGCCCACCATATAACCATGGGTGAAGGAGGGGCTGTATTAGTGAATAACAGAAAGCTAAAAATGTTAGCCGAGAGTTTTCGTGATTGGGGTCGAGATTGTTATTGCGCAACCGGTATGGACAATACGTGTAATAAACGATTTGATTGGCAATTGGGAGATCTACCTCAAGGGTACGACCACAAGTATATTTATTCACATATTGGCTTTAACCTAAAAGTGACCGATATGCAGGCAGCGATAGGGCTTAGCCAGCTACAGAAAGCAGATCTTTTTGTCCAAAGACGAAGAGAAAATTATGCAACGTTGTATCAGCTACTAAAGCCACTCGAAGACTATTTTATCTTACCTGAACCCACTCCAGAGAGTGATCCAAGTTGGTTTGGTTTCTTATTAATGGTCCGGGAAGGCTCTGGCTTAAACCGAAACGAAATTGTTAGGTATCTAGAAGAGAAAAAAATAGGTACTCGACTCCTTTTTGCGGGTAATTTAACAAAGCAACCTGCTTACAAGCACATTGAAAAGCGTATTGTCGGTGATCTTACGAATACAGATAGGGTGATGAATGACTCATTTTGGTTGGGTGTTTGGCCAGGTTTACAGAAAGAACACTATGAATATGTAGTGGAACAACTCAATCACTTTATTTCAAAGAAATGATGAATAGAATATCCATTGCAGTACCAGTTTATAATCAGGCTAGCACCATTGAAAAGACGATTGAATCCTTACTTAAACAAGAGGTAGCACCGTATGAAATAGTTGTGTCTGAGAATCATTCGACTGATGGAACAAAAGAAATTCTTGAAAAGTTTGGAGATAAAATTAGGATTGTTAGACCAGAATCTCACCTAGGAATGGCTCAAAACTGGAACTTTTGTGTTAGCCAATGCTCTGGCGAATGGGTTGGCATGTGCTCTGGTGACGATTTATTATTGCCAAACTATATTAAAGAGGTACATTCAGCGTCACAAAATTGTACTCCTGAAACGGTTTTTATATTAGGTGGATGGAGGGTTGATAACAAAATCCTAAATGAGGTGAGTAATCGATTTGTTTTATCAATGGGTAAACAAACAAAAGGACTTAAAGCTTTACGTTTATTTTTAGAATCTCCAAGAGCAAGTTTTGCGGCATACTGTTTTAAGAGAGAAACTTTTATAAAAATTGGTGGATTTAATACTGATTACTATTTATACCAAGATTGGATATTTCAGTTTCAAATTGCAATGCACGGAGACTTTTATAACATAAAAAAAGTTATAGCTCAATATAATATTGTTGAAAGGGTAGAAATAAGTAGACAACGAATGTATCTGCATGTAAAAGATATATTACTTTTTATATCTGACACAATTTGGGAAGCAGTTCCAATGGGAGTTAATAAGAGAACTGTTGAAAGACAAATAAAAAAGCACTTAAAAAATTTACTTTTCTATTTATTGAGGAATAAAGTCGAGCTAAAAATTGAAGAAAGAAATACTTTAAAATCTATATCAGTTAAGGTAAGTAGTTTTGATTTATATGAAAATTGGGAAAAGGGTATAATTACAAATCCTAGTGAGAGCTTTTTTTCAATTGCTATAAAAAATACTAGACAAAAAGTAAGAAATGTCATTCAATATTTAGTAGGTTAAAGTAAAGTGGAAGTAAAAATAAATGTATTTCGAAACTTAATAGCTGGTTTATTTGGAAAGTTTGGTCAAGTCGGCATTCGATTAATCCAAGTACCATTATTGATAAGCTACTTAGGAGTAGAAAAGTATGGCATTTGGATGCTTTTATCTTCTATACCCTCTTGGCTTACCATTTCTAATTTAGGTTTCGGAACTGTTGCAGGGAATGATGTGGCAATAGCTTCTGGTAAAAATGATTTCAGAAGAATAAACGAGATTTATTCTTCAACCATGTTAGGAATTATTCTAATCATCACAATACTCTCTTCAGGTTGTATTTTAATAGTATATACTTTAGATTGGATTTCAATTTTAAAAACAAATTCGATTGATATAATGGATATACGTTATATACTAATCGCGTTATGTCTTTCAGTCTTAATTGGATTTTTGCCACAAGTAGAAAATATTAAATATAGAATTGAGAATATTAATCATAGAGCTATATGGATTGGTAATTTAAGACCTTGGATTGATTTCTTATTTTTGTGGATTGCTGTTCAATTAGATAAAGGAGTTATAGGTATAGCTATATCAGGTTTAATTGGTGTAATAATTTATACATTAGCCGTTTTTTTTGATTCTAGAAAAATTTGCAGTAAAGTTAAATTAAGTACGGAAAATATAAATGTAGTGTACTTAATTCATATCGTAAAGAAAGGAATTACTTTCCAAGCATTTCCACTGGGTAATGCTTTACAAAGCCAAGGCTATATAATTTTAGTGAATTATTTATTAGGCCCAGTTTCGGTAACATTATTTACTACAATTAGAACATTAGTAAGATCGTCAAATCAAGCTTTGGAATTGATCAATCAAGCAATTTGGCCAGAATTAACTTTTTTAATTGGAGCAAGGAGAAAATTAGATGCTATTAAGTTGCATGATAAGGCCGTTAAAACATCTATATATTTATCTTTTCTTATGGTACTAATATTATACTTATTTGGTCCTCAAATTTATAAATTGTGGCTAGGGGATAGTTTAAATGTGAATAGAGATTTATTAATTTGGTTTTTAGTTTCAATTCCATTAACCTCTTGGTGGTATACAAGTAGTGTTGTTTTAGTATCGACAAATAATTTTGAAGAATTTGCAATTAGAAGTATTTTAGCTTCATTATCAGGGTTGATATTAGCATTTATTTTTGGTTTTATTTTTGGAATAGAGGGCATTGCTGTATCAATTATGACAATTGATATTTTTTTAATAGTTTTTGTAAAAAAAACATCTAAGGCCATACTTCAAAATATTTAATTAATAGACCAATACACTTAAAATTAGCTTTTGATCTCAATGAGCAATAAAAATATAAAGATTAATATAGCATCGTATGGTGGAAGGAACTGGTTGTTAGAAACTGCTAGAGAGCTTGACTTATTAGGCTATGATGTTAGATTTTATTCTTATCTTCCAACTTTTAGAGCAAAAAAATTTGGCTTGAAAGGTCGATTGAATGCATCTTATTTTATAATTTCAATTCCATTTTTAATATGCATGTATTTGGCTAAGAGGTCTTTTTTCTCTATTTATATATTTCAAGTTGTTTTTGATTATTTTACTGCATATTTTATGCGACCCTGTGATGTATTTATTGGACAAAGTCCAATGCATCTAAAATCCATGAAAGTTGCCAAAAATAAATATGGTGCAAAAGTTTTTCTCGAAAGAGGTACTCGACATGTAGTTGAGCAAGTAAAGGCTTTAAGTGGAAATCCAAATTTAAATGGCCGACAATTTATGCCCGATTATATAATAAGTAGAGATTCGAAAGGATATAATTTTGCTGATTTAATCGTTGTACCATCACAAATTGTTAAGGAGAGCTTTGTTGATAATGGAATTAGTGGGGATAAAATTTTTGTTAATAATTTTGGTGTTAATTTGAAAAGTTTTAAACCTACAAAATTAAACAGCCAAAATAATTATGATTTAATAATTGTTGGTCAGTGGTCATACAGGAAAGGTTGTGATATTCTGGTGAATGTATGTCGGAAAAATAATTTTAGTCTCATTCATGTTGGAAGCATAGTTGATTTAGAATTTCCCAAGAATGATCCTTTATTTCATCACATAGATGCAGTAGATCAATCAAAGTTGATTGATTTTTATTCAATGGGAAGGGTATTTGTTTTGCCTTCTAGGGAAGAGGGCCTAGCGTTAGTTCAAGTTCAAGCAGTTGCTTGCGGTTTGCCGATTGTATGTTCAAAATTTACTGGTGGTAGAGATTTAAGAAAATATGTTGATAATGAATATTTTATTGTTGAGTTTGAAGATTTTTCCGAAGCCGAACTCTACAACTGCATTGTTAATGCCTTGAATATGGCAAGTCTTCAAAAAAATTATCGTAATTATGCCTCAAATTTAGAGGAGCATTTATCTTGGAAAGAATATGCAAGAAGATATTCAAAAGTAATTGAGAATTTAATTAATTGATTATATAGTGGTTCAGAAATCATTTATTTTTTTATTGGGTATTTTTTTAATACTTATACCAACACTTTATACAATTTTTTTTCCTGGAAAAATTGTTCTAATTACGGTAGTGTGTTTTATTCCTCTTTTGTTGATAAATTTTTATATTTTTTTTCAATTTGGTTTTAAGGAGATTGATGGAAAGAATGTACTACTTTTTTTTGGAATAACGAATGTATATATATTAGTTTCTAGTTTCTTTAACATAAACTCAAATACTGATTTTACTAATATCCCCGGCTTATTTTTTAAAACTTTAGCAATTCCGTTGTTTATTTTTTGGGCCCAATTTAAGTATTTGCCTTATCTTTTCAGATATTTATTATTGTTAGCACTACCGTTAAGTTTTATTACTTATTTTTATGAGCCTTCAGATCCATTTATGTCATTTCAACATAATATCTCTTTTATTTTTGTTTTTGTTTTTATGATTCCATTTATTGAAAAAAAATGGATTTTATTTATCCTTTTAGTTGTTTCCTTAGGTATATTTTATAATGTAACGCGTAGGTCTTTTGTTTTAAATGCAATGACATGTTTTGTCATAGTATTAATGGTTTTATTTTTTAAAGTGCATATAATTAAAAAATTACTTAATTTTCTATTTATACCTTTAATTTTATTGCCTATAATATTTTTAGTATTAGGTGTTTCCGGAGTATTTAATATCTTTAAAATTGGAGAAAATAGTTCTCTTTTTATCCAATATGGTAAGTTTGAACGCGATGTTGTGGTTGATTCTCGCACAAGTGTATATGAGGACGTTTTTCTTGAATTAAATAGACAGGATAAGTGGCTTTTAGGTTTAGGAGGTAATGGTAAAACAAAAACTAAATTAGTTGAAGTAGAGTGGGCTGCATTTAATAAAATTTATTCTAAAGGCCGATTATCTACTGAGTCAGGTATGTTAAATTATATTCAATGGGGTGGTTTAATTGCCGGTTTTAGTTTTTGGCTTGTTATTATATTTTCATCTTATCTTGCAATTTTTGATTCCAATAATAGTTTAATTTTTTCATTAGGTTTATTTATGTTATTTAAGGTAACATATGTATTTATCGAAGATGCTGTGTCTACTAATATGACAACTTTTTCTTTCTTTATTTTTATAGGATTTTGTTTAAGTAAACCATTTAGGTATTTAAATAATTTACAAATAAAAAGTTTAACTCAGATCATTTTTAATGTTAAGTTTTTATTCAAATGAAATTTCTAAATTTCTTTTTTTTTCGAAGTTTAATTTCATCTATTTATTTTAATTTTAAGTTTTTACCTTTTAATCAAGCTATAAAGTTTCCTTTTGTTGTAAAGGGTAAATTAAGAATAATTAGGTCCTCTGGGTCTATTAATTTATATTCTTCAAGTTTAAAGTTTGGAGCTATAAAATTAGGCTTTCAAGGATCGGATATGTTTTCAAATCAAGTTACAGTAATTGATTTGGCTGGTAATTTAAATTTATATGGTGACTATTTTAGTTTTGGAGTTAATTCATTAATTAGGGTTGAAAAAGGTGCAAGTTTAAATATAAAAAACGGTTTTGTTCTTGGTGCAAACTCAATTTTATTTTGCGAAAATGATATTACTATTCAAGAGAAAGTTATTACTTCTTGGAGCTGTCAAATTATTGATACGGATACCCATAGTTTGAGGAATAGAATCAATAACACAAAATTTGATAGAAGTAAACCTATTTTTATAGGTATGGGTTGTTGGTTAGGCAATAATGTAACCATTAATAAGGGTACTAAATTACCTAATTTTACAATTATAGCTTCACATACACTATGTAATAAAGACTACACAATTAATATGGGTGAGTTTTCTTTGCTTGGCGGTATTCCTGCTAAATTGTTAAAGTCTGATATTGAATTTGTCGGAGATAAGATTAAATAATTTTATGAAGGTAATTCGGGTTTTTTGGATAATTTATTATCGTCTTTTTATACGACTTTACAATGTAAATATGAACTCAGGTTCTCGAATTTGTAATAAAGTTTATATTCAAATTTCAAAATTTAGTCAAGTATCAATTGGTTTAAACTTTACCTTGTCAAGTTCTGGTGGCTATAATCCTCTTGGTAGAAATATACGAAGTTCAATAAAAGTTGAAAGTGGTGCTTATCTACAAATTGGTGATAATGTTGGAATAAGCAGCACTTGTATTTGGGCCTTTAAAGGTATTAAAATTGGTAATAACGTTAAAATAGGCGCGGATTGTATTCTAATGGATTCTGATGCACATTCATTGAATCATAATTTTCGAAATGTTGGATCTATGGATAGGTTAAACGCGAAAAAAGAAGTTATCGAAATTGGAGATAGTGTTTTGTTAGGTACCCGTTGTATTGTGTTAAAGGGTGTTTCAATTGGTGATCGATCGATTGTTGGTAGTGGATCAGTAGTTACCAGAAGCATTCCCAGTGATGAAATATGGGCTGGTAATCCAGCAAAGTTCCTTAAAAAGATTTGATATAGATGACTGTTGCTGTTTTAATTACTTCTTTTAATCGTAAAGATTTAACTTTTAAGTGTATTCATACTCTTAATAAATTTTTGAAAGATTGTAGTATTTATTTGGTTGATGATAATTCTACCGATGGTACTAAGGAATTAGTAGCTTCGAATTTTAGTAATGTGAAAATAATTAATGGTAATGGTAATCTTTTTTGGAGTAGAGGAATGCGTTTAGCATGGTTAAGTGCCTTAAAAGATTATGATTATGATTTTTACCTTTGGCTTAATGATGATGTTGTTTTGTATGATTGTTTTTTTGATGAATTATTTTGGTGTTTAAATTTTAAAAACGGTAATGCTGTTGTTTCTGGATTAATTGAAGATTTTAATTCTAATATTATTTATGGTGGGTTCACAAAAAATAAGGATTTAGTTCAAACTTCAAATTTACCGATCGATATAAAATTTATGAATGGAAATGTTGTTTTAGTTTCTAAAGAGGTCGTTTCTAAAATTGGTGTAATCGATCCTATTTTTCATCATGATTTAGGGGATGTAGATTATGGTCTTAGAGCTTTAAAAAGTGGAATTAGTGTTGTCTCTACACGAGTACCTGTTGGTTTGGGTTCAAAGAATATTTCCTCTAGAATTAGAAAAGATAATTTAAATATTTTTAGTCGTTTTAAGTTTTTATATTCACCTTTAGGTTCACCTCCTTTCATTAACCTTTATTTTAGGGTTAAGCATTTTGGAGTATTTAATGCAATTGTTTACTTCGTTTATTTGCATTTAATAAATTCATTTCCTGATCTTTTGTTTCATAAGGTAATTCGAAGGTTTAAATATTAATTGATTTAATTAATAGTGGCAAATTTAAAACTTTTAAGAATTATAGGAAGTATGAATCCTGTAACGGGAGGGCCTCCGCAAGGTATTCGAAATATAACAAAAGATCTCATGAAATTTGGAATTCATACGACTGTTGTTAGTTTCGATAATCCTGATAGTAATTTTTTAGTAAATGATTCTTTTAAAATTATACCGCTAGGACCAACATTAACTCAAGTAGGTTATACTAAAAAACTTAATCTTTTCTTAAATAATTATTTATCTGATTTTGATACTGTTATTATTCATGGACTTTGGTTGTATCACTCATTTGCAACCATTCGTGCGATAGAAAAATTAAAAAGAAAAGGTTTGCCAGCCCCAAAAGTGTTTGTTATGCCTCATGGTATGTTAGATCCATGGTTTCAGCTGTCTCCTAGTAGAAGATGGAAAGCTTTTCGTAACGAAATTTATTGGTCATTAATTGAACGGCATGTAGTAAATAAGGCTGATGGTATTTTGTTTACTTGTCAGCTAGAGTTAGAATTAGCCCGTACCACTTTTTGGGGGTATCGACCTAGACGAGAAATCAATGTTGGTTATGGTATCCTACCTCCCCCACCTTGTACAGAAGAGATAAGCATAGCCTTTCAACATCCACGCCCTTATTTTCTTTTTTTGAGTCGCATTCATGAAAAAAAAGGCGTGGATATTTTGATTGCAGCTTATCAAAAGCTACGAAAAGAAAACACAACAGGAACTATCCCGGATTTGGTTATTGCCGGACCAGGACTTGAAAGTACATATGGACAGAAAGTGAAGGGATTGGTACTGCCTGAATTTAAAGAGTATATTTCTTTTGTTGGGATGCTTTCAGGTGATAAAAAATGGGGTGCTTTGTATAGCTGTGAGGCATTTGTTTTACCAAGCCACCAAGAGAATTTTGGTATCGCGGTGGTAGAGGCTTTGGCCTGTGGAAAGCCTGTGTTGATAAGTGACCATGTGAATATTTGGAAGGAAGTAGCCGGATCACAATGTGGTATTGTTTTCTCGATTAAAAACCATAATTTGATTAAATCAGCACTTAATGATTATTTAGAAATGAGTGCTGATCAAAAGCAAGAAATGAGCCATAATGGAAAGACTTGCTTCAATACATATTTTAGAATAGATACACACATGGAAAGATTGATTAATTCCATAAAGTCTTGAAATCCTGAAATTGATAACAGTGAATCAAATTATTAAAAAGGGAAAAGATAGTTATTTAATATCTGTTTTTTCGTTCAAGAGTAAAGTAAAGCGTTTGTTCTGGAATATTTGCTGGATAGTTTTTTGTAGACTATCTCCTACACCCTTCCATCGCTACCGTTGCACTATTCTTAGGTTATTTGGCGCCAAATTAGGGAAAGAGAACTTTATTTATCCTTCTTGTCGAATTTGGGCACCTTGGAATCTTATAACAGAGGATGTTGTAACCATTGGTCCAGGTGTTGAAATATACAACCCATCAATCATTAAACTGGGCCACCATACTATTTTATCTCAAGACTCATATTTGTGTGGGGCTACACATGATTATAATTCATCAGCATTTACTTATTTGAGTAAGGGAATAACTACAGAACCATATGTTTGGATTTGTGCCAGATCAATTGTTTTACCAGGTGTTTTATGTCAAGAAGGTAGTGTTTTGGGTGCTGGTTCTGTTACAAGTAGAAATCTTGAAAGATGGTCTGTTTATGTTGGCTCTCCAGCCTCTTTTGTTAAATTCAGAAAAAATTTTGTTGATGGGCTTGAGAATTAAACTTAATCGACATATTGTACGTAAGAGATAATTTAGAAAATGTGTGAAGACTTTAAAATCTGATTTAGCAGTAATCGGTGCGGGTCCTGGTGGTATCATTTTGGCATTAGAATATGCACATCTAAATCCGAATAAGCAGGTGATTTTGGTGGATTTAGAACCAAATACGCTCACCAACTCACTAGATGAGAGTATTCAAATAAATAATACCGTCAATCACTACAGTCCGTATGAATTGACCAATAAAGGTTTTGGTGGCACTTCGTTAACTTGGGGTGGTCGGTGTGTTTCTTATGATGAAATTGATTTTTTAGACCGTGACTTTCTTCGAGAAAATTGTACTTGGGACTTAAATTACTTTCAAGATATTCAACAGTATTTTGATAGGGCATCTTTCTATTTTGAAGCAGGAGCTGGTAAATTTGATACGAATCAAATTAATGCATTGAGAAATAAAAGAATTGTTCCCAACTTCATCAATGGGGAGTTAATGGACACTCCAATTGAGCGTTGGAGTATGCCGACTCGTTTTAATACGCGCTATAAAAACGAAATTTTAGAAAATTTAAATATTACGTTGCTTGAGGGTTTTTATGCAGATACGTTGTTTAAAAATAATGTTAATGAAATAGAGTTTGTGATTTTGAAATCACAAAACGATACTAATAAACGAATAAAAATTGAATCGGAGAGTTTTGTTTTGGCTTGCGGTGCCCAAGAAACCACTCGATTGTTGTTGAAGAATCAAACGATCTTTAATGATAATTCCCCCAAATCATTAGGGAAGTTTTATCAAAGTCACCTTTCAGGTAAGATCGCCTCCATCAAATTTTATGGTAATCCGAAAGAAACCGTTTATGGCTTTGAAAAAGATGGTGAAGTGTATGTAAGACGAAGATTTCAGTTTTCAACGGATTTTTTATTAAATAAAAATTTATTAAATACTGCTTTTTGGCTGGATAATCCCCTATATTTTGATCCTTCTCACAAGAGTGGAGCTATGTCATTTATGTATTTGGCAATGATAACGCCTTGGTTAAAGAATAAGTTGGGCCCACCTGCCATGCGCTATTCTGTTACAAAAGGGAAGATCTACAAGGTAGGAAAACACCTTTGGAATGTACTCAAGGATCTTCCTTTTTCTTTAACAATACCATTTACTATTTTTTATAAAAGATATTTAATGGAAAGGAAACTTCCGGGGATTTTCCTTTTTAATAAGTCGAATATCTATGCGCTGCATTTTCATGCGGAGCAAGAGCCAAGAGAAGAGAATAAAATGGAATTGGAGAATGAGAAACTAGTCATTCACTATGAGCTTTCTGAGAAAGATATTGATTCAATTGTAAAGTCACATCATGAGTTAGATGCATACCTAAGGAAATGTGGGGTAGGTGAGTTGATTTATTGGTTCCCAGAACAAGATTTACATAAGGAAATTAAAGCAATGTCTAAAGATGGGATTCACCAAAATGGAACTACAAGAATGGCCATGACAAAGAAATTGGGTGTAGTGGATTTTAACCTTAAAGTATTTGATACGACAAATTTATTTGTTTGTAGTAGTTCTACCTTTCCAACATCTAGTCAAGCAAACCCTACATTTATGATTGGTGCAATTGCTGTTAAATTGGCAAAATATTTAAGTTATAAAAAGTGAGAAGAGTAATTCTTGGTGAAAGTGAAATTGAAACATCAGTTCTGGGATTAGGGTGTTCAAAGATTCTGGGTTCTGTTGATAAAAATACTTCTCTTAAAGCTTTAAGGTTAGCATTAGATCATGGGATTACCCACTTTGATGTTGCTAGATCATATGGTTTTGGAGATGCTGAGAGATTAGTTGGTTCTTTTTTAAAAGGTGAAAGACATCGAGTAACTCTCGCATCAAAGTTTGGAATAGTTCCAGATTGGAAGGTAAAATATTTAAAACCACTAAAGCCCTTAGTAAGAGCTTTAAAACGTGTAACACACACTCAAAAAAATCATAGCCCAAATAAAATTGCAGTTGATTTAAATAAAAGAGTACATATTGATAGAAATTTTCTATTCAAATCTCTTGATAAATCACTAGAGGCTTTCAAAACGGATTATTTAGACGTTTTCATGGTTCATGATCCTTTGGAAACTTTGACTGGAATAGATGAAATATTGTTAGGGTTAGATATTGCAAAAAGAAATGGAAAAATCCGTTTGAATGGTATTGCAATTGATAAAGAGAGTTTTATTTCACACAGGGAGTATTTAAAATACTTTGATATCGTCCAAATGAATTTTGATATTGAAAAAAGAGACTTTGTAACTGATAGTAGTTGTATACACTTTGGTGTGTCCTCTAATGATTTCATCATAGGTAATGTGGAAAATAAATTAGCTTACCTTAATGAAAAGTATCCCAATGATTTGATATTGATGTCGATGTTTAATGAGGATCATTTAATCCAGAATACGAAACTTTTTTTGTAAATGATTTCTGTATTAATTCCCACAAAAAATGAGGAAAATGATTTAATGGGATGCTTAGACTCCTTGAAATGGTGTGATGATATTTACATTTTGGATTCATTTAGTACGGATAAAACGGAGGCTATAGCCAAAGAGTTTGGTACTCATTTTTATCAACGTGTTTTTGACGATTACTCTTCACAGAAAAATTTTGGTTTAAATCATTTGCCTTTTAAGTACGATTGGATTCTATTATTGGATGCCGATGAACGTGTGCCTGAGGGGATGTTTGAATTGTGGTTGACTGAAATTTCGAAAGTAGACGTTTCTGTCGATGGATTTTTAATTCGTCGAAAGGATTATTTGTTTGGTCAATGGCTAAAGCATTCTCAAATGACCAGCCATTATTTGCGTTTGATCCGAAAAGGTAAGGGTCAGTTTCATCGAGCGATCAATGAAGTACTTGAGGTAGAAGGTGAGGTAAAAACTCTGCCGGGTCATTTTGATCATTTTCCCTTTTCAAAGGGGATTGCGCATTGGATACAGAAACACAATGTGTATTCTTCCATGGAGGCCCAGCGATGGTACGATGAACAAAGTGGGCAATTTGATTTTTCAGTACGAAAAGCTTTGTTTTCAAAAACATTACCGGAACGCAGATATCATCAAAAGGGGCTATTTTATAAAGTTCCTTTTCGGCCATTTATAAAATTCATCTATTTGTATGTAGTCAAAAAGGGAATTTTAGATGGTTATCCAGGTTTGGTTGTGTCGATACTTCAGTCCATTTATGAATACTTTATAGTGCTGAAATCCAAAGAAATCCTCCTTCAAAATAAATCATGAAAATTTTAGTGTACGGTATCAATTATTTTCCGGAGCTCACGGGTTCTGGGAAGTACACCAGTGAGGCCTGCTCTGGCTGGGCGAGGATGGGGCATGAGGTGGAAGTGATCACCACCCACCCGTATTATCCGGCTTGGCGCGTGCAGGATGCGTATCGAGGAAAAGGATGGTTCAGCGAGACCATCGAGGGTGTAACAGTCCATCGAGCCCCAGCCTATGTTCCCAAGCAAGTAACCGCCGCTTCACGTATAGTACTTGAGGTTAGTTTTGTGCTCAGCTCCTTGGTGTATTGGATCCCGCTGTTGTTTAAGAAAAAGCCCGATGTCGTGTTGGTGGTGTCGCCTCCGTTTCAATTAGGCTTCATGGGGTATCTCTTCCAAGCTCTGACGGGTACCCGGTGGGTGTACCATATTCAAGATTTACAAGTGGATATCGTGCAAGACATGGGAATGATCCAGCAGCCCCGTTTGCTCAAGTTCTTATTTTCCTGTGAACGGTTTTTGTTCAATAAAGCCACCTGGGTATCGACGATTAGTGAAGGGATGAAGGCCAAGATTTTATCTAAAGGCATCGATCCCGCCAAGGTCATATCCTTCCCCAACTGGGTGGATACCGATAAAGTGTATCCCTCTTCTGTCAATCTGCGCACAGAGCTGGGGTATTCGGTACATGACTTTATCGTTCAATATTCCGGCACCATCGCAGAAAAACAAGGGCTGGATCAACTCATTCCGGTCGCCAAAACGTTACCTCAGGTTCAGTTTATGGTGGTTGGAGAAGGGGGATACAAGGCTACTTTTCAAACGTTGGTTCAAGCCTCCGGCCTAACCAACATTCGGTTTTTTCCTTTGCAGCCGATCGAGAAACTATCGGCTTCGCTGGCCACGGCGGATGTGCATTTGGTCTTGCAGAAACGGGCCGCCTCCGACCTCGTTTTGCCATCTAAGCTCACCGGAATCTTAGCAGCAGGTGGGTGTGCTCTGGTGACGGCTGAATCGGGTACTTCGTTGCATCAATTAATAAAAGAAGGGAATATGGGTATTCTGATCGAACCGGAATCGATCGCAGCCTTGGTTCACGGAATTCAAAAGGCCCAAGTCGAGGATCTTTCTGTTTACCAGCAAAACGCCCGGAGATTTGCTGAGCAACATCTCGACAAAGACGCTATTTTGCAACGGTGGCTGCATGACGTCGATGTTTCCACCACCGTCAATCATTCCCAAGGCGTATTGGCCTGATACTGTCGTGAACCGATCACTGAAATTTGTTCTTGATTTATTTAAAGTCCTCCTAATCTTGGTGGTTGGCTACCTTAGTTGGCGGCCTAGCCCGATGATGGAGGAGATCCCCTGGATCCCGTCGTTTCTTGGGATTTGGGCCGATGAGTTTGTTCGGGCCCGCACTGCGGTGCCGTTTGTGGCCTTGGGTTTTTTGAATGGCCTCACGCAGGTCGTTCGGAAGGCCGGTATTGTCGACTTCGCCCGCTCTGCCCTGGCCTATTTAGGGTTGGCGGTGGTGGTGGAGTTAGTACAGGTGTTTATTCCCTCCCGCCATTGCGATGTCCAGGACATGCTGTGGGCGGTGCTAGGGACCATGCTGGGTCAGGCTCCTGGGTTGGCGTATGTCCGCCACCAAGACAAGACCCTTTAATGTCGTATTTTCCCCAATTTTTTTATTCATTTTTTCCAAACAACCAGTGTGTATGAAAAATCTACGTAATGCCTCAGCTTTGTGGCTGTTGGCCCTGGGCTTGTCGGTCGCGTTCCAAGCCTGTAAACCCAAAGAACCGGAGGTAATCGAGCCCGATGTAGCGGCGTTGAACAACATCCAGCCTCCTACCGTAACCCAAACCCAACCCCAGGCCGTTTCCTCTACTGTGGGTGTGGTTGCGCCATCGGCTGCGGCTACTGCCTCCATCACGGCCTTGACAACCGGTGCTGTCACTAGCCCGGCGGCGCAGCAGGCTTCCGCCAACGTGCAAACGGCATTGGGTACCACCAGTCCTACCGCGGTAACATCTGCCTTTACGCCGGCCATCGCCACGAGCTTTGCGGCTACAGGAACCTTACCTGCAGGTCTGCAAGCTCAAATGCAAGCGTTGGTAAGCAACCCGGCTATGGCGGCGTACTTGCCAACCTTAACTCGCCCGACTGTCAACGGCTCCCCGGTGAGTAGTTCCTTGCCGACCGGTGACGTCATTGATTCAGAAACCATCTTTGATGCTCCCGTCGCATTTGCAACAGCTGCGACGGCCAATGATGCATGTTTTGCAGCTGCTCAAGCTGCACTAGATGTTGTTTTAGCGCGTTTGGATGCCTCTCGCTCACAACAAGAAGCTGTAGTGAATACGGCATTTACAACACGTGAGACAGCAATTACAGCCTCTTCTGCCGCTTGTACGGCCTCTGTAACCCAGGCTACCACAACCCGCAATACCGAAGGATTGGCGGTATTGAATGCCACCCTCACTAGCGTGAATAGCTTGAGAGCTGCCGGAACCATTACCGCGGCTCAAGCGGATTTGTTTACCGTGTTTGCGTATGCGGTGTTCGTTGGAAACCTACAAGCCAGCTTTGCCTTGGATACTGCTGAGAAAGCCCGTTGTGCACGGGTTCGTACGTTGGAGTTGGCTGAAGCTACTAGAGTTCGTACAGTAGACTTAGCAAATATCGCTTCTGCATTTGGCACGACAAGAGCCAATGCAACAGAGGAATATAGAAAAGCGGTTGCAGTCTGCCACAACCAAGGTTCAGGTAACTAAGATTTTTATGACTTTTTTGAGCAATATGATGTTTGGTACGACAAGGGGCGGCTTCTGGCTGCCTTTTGTCTTTTTCTTTATTGTCACGGCGGTAGGGTTTGGGCAAGTCACTGTTTCGGGGAAAAAAGGCTTGCTCATGATTCCCACGGCCGAGGTACTAGAGGATGGAACCTTCTCATTAATGGGGGCTTACATTCCTGAAAAACAGAGATTCGGAGGCAGGCCAGGTTACAACAATCAGATTATTGCGGGGTCCTTGACCGTATTGCCGCGATTGTCGGTTCACTTTCAATTCATTCACGATCGTCCTACCGGAAACCTTCCGGTTCGTCCGCAAGGATTAGGCGATCGTCAGTTGGACTTTACGTATTTGATGGTCAAAGAAAAGGATTGGCGGCCATCGGTTGCGTTGGCGGCTACCTTTCCCATCAGCAAGTTTGCACCCACTTCTTCCACCGCGCTGGTGGCCACCAAACACTGGGAGGTCATGAGCGACTGGCAGATTCAGGGCACATTAGGCTATGGCGTACCTGTGTATTTTTATCGGGACGAAAGCAATTTGAACAACTACAACTTCCTCACCAAGGTTCGGTTAGGTCGAAAAGACCGTGACGACTATTTGGTAGGAGGATTTGGCGGTCTAAAAGTCTCGTACCGTCACCATGCCGGATTGATGGCGGAGTGGACGGGGCAGCAATTTCATGTAGGGGCGTACGCCACTGTGGCCAAGCGATTGACTCTTCAGGGGGGGCGCTTGTCGGCCGGGGCATGGATGGCCTCGGTGTCTTATCAAACCCCCTTAGTGAAGTCGAAATGAAAAAAAGCATCATCTTCCTACTGGCCTGGGTTGGCGCATGGCCATCCCTCGCCCAATGGGAACACGTTGACAGTTCGGGAAATACCGTCGCCTATGAGCAGCGGTTGTACCGAGATCCCCAACGGGGGATTCCACAACCTGTGGTGGGCAGAACGTACATTCCTCGCATTTGGGGGGTGCCGTTGGCTCGCTTTACCCGCACCGACAACGGCTGGGACGTTGCGGCGGTGGATCAACCCACCGACTGGTCGGACAACGCCCGTACGGGCCGGACTCACCGGTGGGATTTTTCGCTATTGCCTACTTTTACGGCGCAATTCGGAAACTTTAATCAGCCTATCGAATCGAAAACCACGCTTTTATTGCAAACCCATGTGGTCTTGGCTAAGGGATTGCAGTTTCAGGGCAGTGTGGTCTTGCCGCTCCAAAATTCGTTGGATGGGCAGCCCAATGAGATTCGGTTCGGGCCTAGTTTTTTGAACTATTTAACTCGTGTCGGCAGCCGCCATTTTGTGCTGGCGTCGGCGGGGTATTTCTATACAGACCAGTACGGCGTGAATGTACAATACCGGAACTGGTCGCCTACTCGGCGTTTCAACTGGGGGGCAGAGGTATCGCAGTCGGGAACGTATTTTTTCTTCCAGGATGGGCAGTACCACGGTCCGTTGGACCAACTGATGGCCTTGGGGTATGCTAGTTATCGGCTACCGAGGCCGGATGTCACCTTACAGGTGATTGGAGGGCAGTTTTTATTTGGGGATCGCGGAGTGCGTGCCGAAATGATTCGGCAATTCACGCACGTAGACGTTGGGTTTTGGGGAGCATACACACGAAATGGAGCTACGGTTGGGTTTCATTTGGCAGTTCCTCTTTTCCCAGCGTTTCTGCGAAAAGCTCCAGTACTCCAAGGCCGCGGCGCCACCGCACCCCGCCTTCGGATGTCCGAGGAGTTCCGCTGGGAATATAACTACACCCGAGGCTTCCAAATCGCCGAACGCTACCGCCTCGGCTTCCGGTTAGACGAAAGGTTGAGGATGTATGAACGAAGAGTGGTGGGTTTGTAGGGTCAGGGCATGCCCTGACTGATAGGAGGGCAGGTAGGAAATGAGAGATGAATGAATGCTAATCGATTCCGTTCGGTTGTATTTGTAGAGACGTAGCAATGCTACGTCTCTACAAATACAACCGAACGGCTACGTCTCTACCGTGTAAAATCGCACATTTGGCGGGTATTACCAGGTCGCACCTACGGAGCTTGTCCGGTCTTGGGTCCATTGCTCATTTGCTACAAACGGAGGGCTCCGATGGAGCCGTTTGTCGCCAAATCATCTCTTCTCGGTGTGTTTCCATTGGGAAAATAGTATCAAGCCATTTTTGGCTTAGTTGCCCTAGTTATTCAAGGGTCATACCACGTAACGATGTTAATTCATAATTCAATCTCGTTTAGTTAGTGGATTCTTCCACGAAGTAGCCCATGATTACGGCCCTTCAGGCATTTTTTTGCTAGGGTTTGTGCCATTTTCCTAACCTGTGAAGGCTAGGTTATTGATTAAGCACTGTTGGTGCTGGATTAAAGCAGCTAGGTAAAATTCCTTAACTAAACGACCATAATTCATAATTCATAATTCATAATTCATAATTCAACTTACATCCTCCTTTTTCTTTGCACATTCCAATGTGCTGGACAATCCTTACTGCTAACCGCCGGAACCGAAGGCTTGGGGGTGGGTGTGAGGTATGAGCAAAAGCGGTGGACGGTGCAAGCGGGGTACCAGGGATTTCGGTATCAGCGGACGCACACAGTCGCCGTGACAGACAGCCAAACATTGGCTGTTGCTCCCAAGTGGCGATTAGGGCAGTTGTATGTGCGGGGTAGTTGGGTCGTGTGGCCGCAACGACCTCGTTTTCGGGTAGTAGGAGGACTTGGGTATGCCATGCAAGCTCGGCGGGACCTGTACGTCTGGACCGACACCGGTGTTCCGGTTGGGGGGGCTTCTATATCTGCGGAAGATTTTGGAGAAGTACAGGCGCGGCTGGGTTTTTCGGCTTGGCGACCTTACACGGGAGTCTCGTGGGATATACCACTTGGGAAATCCTGGTTTTGGCAAACTTCCCTAGGGGTAGCGTACCATGGAAAACCCCGATTGGAGGTACGGTATACAGGATTTTTGGAAACTACCAACTTGTCGGACGACATACGAGTCATTGAAAACAATTTACAACCGTATCGCTTTTTCCCGTCCCTTCAGGTGGGTATTGGTCGTCGTTTGTGGTAGTCTTTGGGGGTGTGGAAATCCGATGGAGGGTTTCAAGTTGACCTTCAAGGAGCCTATCACCGAGGGCCTGTATACGTTCACGGTTCGAGACTATGCCAATCAACCCTTAGGGGCACCCAGGCTTACCATCGGAGGAGCTGGTAAAGAATGGATAGTTAATCACTTAAACGATGCTGTTTTTCGTCCGACCGACGACGGACGGTATTTGGTGGCCTTAGAGCGCAGTGTACAGCCCAATGCTCAGGCGCCTGTGGTGTTTACGACTACATTTTCTCAAGAGGGCTTTGTCCCGCATACGTACTTTTTTCAGGCCACAAGCCGAGCAAATCGAGGATTTACGGTACGCTTGGCACCAGCACAACGCGAAGAAGCGGGCGTTCGGGGTGGTCAAGCTCAGGTCCAGCCCGGGCAGACGGTTATGCTTGGAACGTCCACGTGGCGAATCCCGGCCGATCTTACCTGGACCCGAACGGGAGGAGGGAGTGGAGGCCCGGTGGAAATCAGGACTCAGCAATTTCAGCCCAGCGCACGTGGATTCTATCCCGGTGGTACCCTTTCGAGGGTGTATTTCCCGGATGGAACCTTTGCCACCGATGCCTTTCAGCTGCAGCAGTTGGGTGGGTTTTATCAAGTGCAGGTGGTCCAAGACGAGCAGGAAGTAGTTGGGTGGTCTCGGCCGATCGAGGTTGTGTTGCCCTTGGCTGCTCAGACCAATCCAACCACAGGACAGGCGTTGAAGGCCGGGGATAACGTGCCGTGGTACACCTACTGGGCGGGCAATGGCCGCTGGACGGCTCAAGGTCAAAAGGAAGTGGAGGCCGCTGCGGGAGGTGGGCTGCAGCTTCGAGTGCAGACGCTTCGCCCCGAATTAGTGGCTGTGGCTTGGTATAACCAAGTATGCAATACCGCAGCCCGTTTTCGAATTCAGAGTTTATTAACGGATTTGGATATACAACACTACGCTGAGTTTCGGCGGGTGTCTGATGGCCGAGTGGTGCGGGCGTTTCATGCCTCCATGAACACCGGCACGGTGATTACGGCAAATTTCTTCCCTCGGGATACGGGACCAGTTCGGCTGTATTTGTTTGGTTCTACCGACTACCACGGGGGTGATCGCCAGACCCCATTGTTTGTGTCGGAGGCGGTGGATCCTTGTGAGGCGAAGGAACTGAATCTAGATGTTCGGTTGGCGATACCGTTTCCACCCTCGGTGAATATCTTTTTGTCGGTGGAGTGTCCGGCTGGCACGAGTTTTCAGGAGAGCGACCTACCTGCCCAGATGCGGGTACAGTTTAGTGCGCCGGGCCGAAATCAGTGGCGGGAGTTGGGAATATTCTCGCGGAGTGTTCGTCGGATTCGGTCGTACCGAGTGAAGACAGGGGAAACCTACGATTTTCGATTGAGCACCGACGGGGGAGTTACCTGGCCGTATCGGCAGACAAATTATAAAATATTGGCGTCGTATTACGGCATCACGTTGTTGGGCGAGGCCTTGTGTGAATAAAAAAATCCTCCCCGAGGTGATCGAGGAGGATCAAATGTGTGGGAACGAAGCAGGTGAGTTAGAGGTAAACCCAGATGGCAAGAGCCAACAAACCAAGCAATGCGACAGCACGACTCAAAAGTACCTGACGGTAATTCTTTTCGCGCTCAGTGAGTAGTTTAGGAGATCGAACATTTTTCATGGGAGGTGCAGTTTAGATGCGCTGACAAATTGAACTAATCAAAGTTGCAAAAAAAAATTTATTTATAAAAGACAATTTTTAAGTATTTATTAAACGGATTCAAAAGTTTAAAGAATTATAAAAATTCCATAAAATAAATAGTATTATTTCAATTTTCCATTGATGACTTCAAGGGAACGAAGAGGAATTGTAGGGTTTATAATTGTATTATTTGGTTATTTAGCATTTTAAAAATAGGACGATGAATAAGTTAAGTTACTTCAAGTTAGTTACCGATTTGGGGTTGCTTTTTCTTTGTTTTTTGATGGCTTCGGCGATCAGCACCCGGGCCTTGCATCGGGTTGATATCTTGATTGCGGGGGTCCTGATGGCGGGCTGGTATTTTTCAAGTCGAATGACCCATTTGTATGATGACTTCCGGACGGAGCGCTACATTGGGGAGCTATTATTGATTTTGGAAAATGTGGCGGTTCAGTTGGTTTTGATCGGTCAGATCTACTTTTTTCTGAATTCGCACAATTTTGCCCGTCGATTCACCGTGGCCTACATTGGGCTGGTTTTGGTTTTGGTGTTGATCAAAGCGTATGTTACCAAGAAGATGTTGTTGGTGTATCGGGAGCGAGGGGGGAACTTCCGGCGGGTGGTATTCATTGGTTTCAATGAGATCACGCAAAATTTATTGGAGCGTATTTTAGACAATCCACAGTATGGATTGCGAGTAGTTGGGATTGTGGCGAAGGAGTCCGTTTCGTTTCCGGAGGTACCTTATTTAGGGAATTTGGATTCGTTCATGGGGCAGCAAGATGTGCCGTGTGATGAAGTGATCATCACCTCGGATCGATTGGATAAAGATGCCTTAATGGAGATTTTTCGATTTTCGGACCACCGAGCGATCCGCGCGAGGGTAGTGCCTAATTATTTGGATTATTACCAGAGCCGATTCCATTTTCAGGTCTTCGGCAACTATCCCCTGATCACCCTGCGCTCGGAGCCACTCCAGGAGGGATTTTGGCGGTGGGTGAAACGCGTTTTTGATGTGGTCTTTTCGTTGGTTCTGTTTATTGTTTTGTTTTCCTGGTTATTTCCGATCATCGCTTTATTGATCAAGTTGGATTCCCCGGGGCCTGTATTTTTCCGTCAGGATCGCTGGGGGAAAAATGGAGAGAAATTTTTATGTTACAAGTTTCGGTCGATGAAAGTGGAGAGTCGGGACGTGACCGACAACGGGGAGTTCAATCAGGCTCGTGCGGGCGACAGCCGCATCACCAAATTAGGGGCATTTCTACGAAAGACCTCGTTGGATGAGTTACCGCAGTTTATTAATGTTTTGTTGGGGGATATGTCGGTGGTGGGGCCCCGTCCACATGCCCATGAGCACAATCTACGAACGAAAGATCAGGTGAGCAGCTACATGGTCCGGCACTGGATTCGGCCCGGGGTTACGGGCTGGGCTCAGGTGAATGGCTACCGCGGCGAAACCCGTACCGTCGAGCAAATGCAAAAGCGGGTAGAATTTGATATTTGGTACATCGAAAACTGGAGCTTCTGGCTCGACATCCGCATCATCCTCATGACCGCGTACAATATGTTGAAAGGGGAGGAGAATGCTTATTGAATTATGAATTATGAGAGATGAGATATGAGTGTTTGTTGGGAGTTTTAAAAACTCATCTCTCATCTCTCTGCGCTCAACACTAAAAAGAGATATGAGATATGAGATATGAGTGATGAGATATGAGATATGAGTGTTTGTTGGAGTCTTAACAACTCATCTCTCATCTCTCCGCACTCATCACTAAAAAACTCATCTCTCATCTCTCTGCACTCAGCACTAAAAAACTCATCTCTCATCTCTCTGCACTCAACACTAAAAAGAGATATGAGTGATGAGATATGAGTGTTTGTAGGGGTTTTAAAAACTCATATCTCTGCACTCATCACTAAAAAGAGATATGAGTGATGAGATATGAGTGTTTGTAGGGAGTTTTAAAAACTCATCTCTCATCTCTCCGCACTCAACACTAAAAAGAGATATGAGATATGAGTGATGAGATATGAGTGTTTGTTGGGAGTTTTAAAAACTCATCTCTCATCTCTCATCTCTCTGCACTCAACACTAAAAAACTCAACCACCTCTATTGCCTTTTGCAGTAAGAATAGAGGATTTAATCATTTTGAGTATATTATTGGCCTCATTGGTGAGAGTTTTGTAATCAGAGTCTGGAAGAAAGTGACTTTGATGTAGTAGATCAAGCCAATAAAGTGACTCGTCACACTCTTTTTGAGCTATAGATAGCTTGTGAATAAAGTCAGCTCTACTTTGAGCATTTTGTGCCTCACGAATATTAGCCCCTACTGATGTGGATGATCTTAAAAATTGTCGGGCCAAGACATATTCTTTGTGATTGGCTATTATGTTCTTATAGATTTTTACGGAATTTAAGGCAAATAAAAATGATCTGTCTCTCAAAGGCCCTGGTTTCACAGCTGTAAGTTAATGGCCTTAAGTTATATTAAAGAATGTATTAATTCTCTAAAATAATCGATTCTAAACGTTTCTATTTGAATTAGAAATGGATGCTAAGATATGAGTGATGAGATATGAGATATGAGTGTTTGTTGGAGTCTTAACAACTCATCTCTCATCTCTCCGCACTCAACACTAAAAAGAGATATGAGATATGAGTGTTTGTAGGGAGTTTTAACAACTCATCTCTCATCTCTCTGCACTCAACACTAAAAAGAGATATGAGATATGAGTGATGAGATATGAGTGTTTGTAGGGGTTTTAAAAACTCATCTCTCATCTCTCCGCACTCAACACTAAAAAGAGATATGAGATATGAGTGATGAGATATGAGTGTTTGTTGGGAGTTTTAAAAACTCATCTCTCATCTCTCTGCACTCATCACTAAAAAACTCATCTCTCATCTCTCCGCACTCAACACTAAAAAGAGATATGAGATATGAGTGATGAGATATAAGTGTTTGTTAGGAGTTTTAAAAACTCATCTCTCATCTCTCAGCGCTCAACACTAAAAAGAGATATGAGATATGAGTGTTTGTTGGAGTCTTAACAACTCATCTCTCATCTCTCCGCACTCAACACTAAAAAGAGA
>JBKBLN010000004.1:130484-188342 GCA_046296415.1 Spirosomataceae bacterium
CTAAAAAGAGATATGAGATATGAGTGATGAGATATAAGTGTTTGTTAGGAGTTTTAAAAACTCATCTCTCATCTCTCTGCACTCATCACTAAAAAGAGATATGAGATATGAGTGTTTGTAGGGGTTTTAAAAACTCATCTCTCATCTCTCTGCACTCATCACTAAAAAACTCATCTCTCATCTCTCATCACTCAGCACTAAAAAGCCCCATCATTCATAACTCATAACAACCTCACACTTCCTGCTGCGGTGCTAATTTTAACGGGTTGTCCGCCGCCGCGGACTTTGCCGATGAGGTGGTTATTGGCTTTTTTACCTTCAAAGTCGCCTTCGAGGTTGGCTTGGATCTTCATTCCGGAGACGTCGAGGTCCATGCCTGTTTGTTTGGGTAATGTGACGGTCACGCCTCCGGCGCTTGTGGCGAGGTGGACCGGGCCGTTGATCTTAACCAAGTCTGCAGTGATGCTGCCGGCACTGGTTTGGGCTTTTACGGCCCCTTGGATATCATCCAGGATGATGGCACCGCCGGATGTTTTGAGGTCGATCTGGCCATTGGTTTCTTTAGCCCGAATGGAGCCACCTGCCGTGACAGCCACGAGGTCACCTTGGATGTCGCTCAAATTGATACTACCTCCTGATGTTTGTAATTTAGTTTGTCCTGAAATATGGGTCGCTTGAATGGATCCACCAGAGGTTGAGAGGTCGATTTGATCTCGAAGACCCTCCGCATAGATAGCGCCACCCGATGTAATGCCACGGGTTTGGCCTTTGATCCCCCGAAGGGTCAAGCTTCCACCACTCGACTGAATGTCGGTTTTCCCCTCCAAGTCCTGCACAAAAATGGCTCCCGCGCTGGTTTTCAAGCGTGTATTCACACGATACGGAGTCTTGACTTCGAACACGAAGTTCAATCCCTCTTTCCAATTTTGTAGATCTTTTACCCGTTTGGCCGCGCAAATGATCTCCGAACCAAGCTGCCGAATTTCCAACGTGTAGTTTTCCATGCGGCGATTGATTTCACTGGTCGACAACGGCTGGGTGTAGTTATTTCCGGAGACAAAGACATCCACCGTAATTTCAGGGTTTGAGGTGCCTTTGACGGTTATTTTACCCCCAGCTGACGTGATCTCCAGGGAATTGTACTGGCCGCCACGAAATGTTTTGGAAACATAGGGCTTTTGAGCCACAGCAAACAAGGAAACGATTCCAAAAAATAAACCAAGTAATAGCTTTTTCATTGTTTTTTCATTGTGTATGCCTCAAAGATGAGGTCGACCTAAAAAAGGTTGCATGCCGCTGAAAAAATTATCGGATAATCAAAACCCCTCCACATTTCGTATATGGAAGCATGAAAAGATGGTGGGTAATTTTTTGGTTGTTTGCCTCGAACGTGTGGGCACAAGAGCAGCAGTTTGAAATTCGCATGGGCGGCTTGAACCTTGGGCAGCTTCGGAGTTCTCGTGTGGGTGGGGTGATCCGGCTGGAGAGTCGGGTGCGGGTCCCGTTGGCTTTGTTTACCTTGCGGGTTGGCTATGTGGTAGATTCCCACTTTGGGACCAATCACCGGCTGATCCGATCACGCGTCGACGCCGAGACCAATAAAGGCACTTTTTTTACGACGACCGAGCCGCAAGGCAAAGGCTATGCCATGAAGTCGGAACAACATGGGCAGACGGTGGAACAGACAATTCTCCAACCCATTTATTGGACGGTTTCTCGGCTATTCTTTGAAGAGCCCGTGGGCGTTCGGGAGATTTACGCCGAATATTATGGTACCTTAATGCCTTTGGAGCTGCGCAAACCTGGGCATTATGTGGTGACTTGGGGAAAGAATCGGGATGTATATGTGTACGAAAAAGGACGTTTGCAGAAAATAATTAAAGAAAATCCCTGGAAGAATTTTGAGATACGCCGACCAACCGAAAAAGACCTAGGACCATGAAATGGGGATAGATCCCAAATTATGGGGGTTAATTCGATGGGAAATGGGGAAAGTTGCGTTACTTTGTTGTTTGAATCAATCAGATAAAACCTCTACTGGAGGAGGTTGACAAGGCAAACCACATGCACGAGACAATTATCGAGTCTGGCCGTTCGGAAAAATACTATTGGGCCGACTTACTCCGATTTAAAGAACTAGGATGGATTCTAGCCAAGCGGGATATTACCGTACGCTATAAACAAACCGTATTTGGGGTGGCTTGGGCCATCGTTCGGCCGATCATGACGGTCGCGGTTTTTGTGTTTGCATTCCATAAGGTGGCCAAAATTCAAGATACATCCGGTGTACCATTTCAGGTGATCATTTTCTCGGGTGTGATCTTCTGGAACTTCTTTGCGACGGCCTTTCAGCAAGTCAGTCAGAGTATTACCGGAAATGCGAATTTGGTCGGGAAGGTGTATTTCCCTCGATTGCTCATGCCGCTTTCAGCAGGTGCTGTACCACTGGTCGATTTCCTTGTGGCCTTCTCTGTGTTAGTCCCATTTTTGTGGTATCAAGGCCTCTGGGCAACCTGGACCTTGTTTATGGTTCCGGTGCTACTTCTCTTGACCTTCTTTCTAGCCTTTGGTTTGGGCCTGATTTTCGCTTCGTTGAATGTTCGGTATCGCGATTTTCAGCAAATTGCGCCATTGATCGTACAATACGGATTCTTCATTTGTCCGGTAGCTTATTCGGTTTCTTCTTTGGCCGATTTTTCATGGTTTGACGGGTACATGGTATTGAATCCCATGGCGGGCTTGTTGGAAGGATTCCGATGGAGTCTGATCCCAGGCTATTCGACCTTTTCTTTTGAGTATTTAGTGTATCCCACAGTTTTCATTGTGGTGATCAACCTCCTGGCCGTGTACTTTTTCCGTCGTCAGGAAAATTCATTTGTGGACTATATTTAAGCAGTGAGGGAAAATGAGTAGTATCATTCGGGCAGAGGGCATTAGCAAACGATATATTATTGATCATCAAAAAGGGAGAGCCAAGGCTGGCTCTGTTAAAGAGGCATTGGCCGAGACGTGGAAACGCATGACCCAGCGGGAAAATGCCTTGGAGCTTGGAACACAAGAAGAGTTTTGGGCATTAAAAGACGTTTCCTTCGAAATCGAGGCCGGCGATCGAGTGGGGGTAATTGGCTCCAATGGAGCGGGTAAGTCGACCCTCCTCAAAGTGCTCAGCCGAATCACCGAGCCTACTCACGGCAGAATCTCCATTCAAGGCCGGATGGCCTCGTTGTTGGAGGTCGGAACTGGCTTTCATCCTGAACTGACAGGCCGAGAAAACATCTACCTGAACGGGGCCATCTTGGGCATGACAAAGGCTGAAATTCAGAAGCATTTTGATGCCATCGTGGACTTTGCGGGTGTGGAAAAATTCTTGGATACCCCCGTCAAACGCTATTCCTCCGGAATGTACGTGCGTCTGGGTTTTGCGATTTCATCGCATTTAGAGCCTGAAATTTTGATTGTTGACGAGGTATTGGCCGTTGGGGATGCCGATTTTCAACGCAAATGTTTGGGGAAAATGAAAGATGCCTCTTCCTCCGGGCGGACGATTCTTTTCGTATCCCACAACCTTACGGCTGTCGCCAGCTTGTGTAATAAGGGCATGTTCATGAAAAAAGGACAACTGATACAAATGGGCGAAACCAACGAGGTAATTGCCACGTACTTGTCCCATGTCCAGAAAACAGCCCTGTGTACCTCCTATGAACGGACGGAAGAGGCCCCAGGAAACGACCGTGTCCGGTTGAAACGCATCGAAGTGATTCCACATTTACCGGAGGGCCAAAAGCATTTGGATGTCCGGACGCCCTTTCGAGTGGAAATGGAATGTTGGAATTTCATGGATGCCACCAACCTGAACTTCAGTTTACATGTCAATTCCCTCACGGGTGAGGTGATTTTCAATATCGGTACACCCTCCATTCGGTGCGAGGCGGGGGTCATCAAGGCCAGTTGCGAGATTCCGGGACATTTCTTGAACGATGGGTCGTATGCACTTTCTTTTATGGTGGTGAAAGATACCGCCTCCCCCATTTTTAACTTTGAGGAAGCGTTGATTTTTGATATTGAGGATTACCGAGAAGGAACAGCGTGGTATGGAAAATGGCCGGGGTATGTTCGTCCCCAAATTCCTTTCCCCATCGAGCAAACCGAACTCTTTTCCCCATCTTAACGCATTAATTGAACGATTTATACCATGGAATGGATTAAAAAAGGTGTACTCTTTCGGCCAACGGGGGAATTTGCCCACAGCCAGTCGCATGCACAGGTACCGTTTGCATTTCCCACGGAAGAAGCCCTTCGCATTTATTTTTCGACCCGTGACGCCAACGGCCGATCGCGGCCCTCTTTTTTGGAGGTATCCTACGACAATATTCAGGATGTTCGGTATGTTCATGACCAAGCCGTAATAGATTTGGGGGGGCCTGGAGAATATGACGAAACAGGGGCGATGCCCTCTTGGTTTGTACCTCAACCCAATGGGGATATTTGGTTGTATTATACAGGTTGGAGTTTGACACGGGAGTCCTACCGGCTGTCGATCGGACTGGCCGTAAGCCATGATGGAGGTCTTACCTTCAAAAAGATGTACCGGGGTTCGATCATGGATCGCTCTTTGCATAATCCGATTTGGGCGGCTCAGCCTTCGGTGATGTACGACAACGGAACGTATCGCATGTGGTATATCTCGGGGCGTCGGTGTGAATACATTCATGGATATCCCGAGCCCTTCTATGACTGCCGCCACGCGGAGTCAAAAGACGGGATTCACTGGACACCCACCGGGCACGTGGCGATCGAACTTGACGACTTCAATCACGCCGTCGGAAGGCCTTCGGTGTACATAGAAGACGGATTGTATAAAATGATTTACTCCTACCGAAACGCTTGGGACTACCGAACTGATCGGAATCGCTCCTATCGACTCGGGTATGCGGAGTCAAAAGATGGATTGACTTGGGAACGCAAAGACGATTTGGTGGGCATAGGAAAATCCGATCATCCAGACGATATGGATTACGAAATGATCAACTATGCGCATCGATTTACGGTGAAAGACAAGACCTACTTGATTTACAACGGAAATAAATTTGGTACGACGGGAATCGGTTTAGCAGAACTGGTGAAGAAATAAGTTGAGGGGTGGATTTAGGTTATGAACGATTCCATCGTTGCATGGCAACAGAAACACGTTTGGTAGAACTCAGAAAACAATCAGAATCAGATGTCAACACTAAAAGAACAATTTCATCGGGATGGCTATGTCATTTTGAAAGGATTTTTTGATCGGGAGGTATTAAACCAAATTTACACCGAGGCACGTCAGATTTTTGCGGTGCAAATTCACCGCGTTTTGGGCCTAACGGTGGATATACATGATCGGGATGCCTTTGAAGAGGCCATGTTTGCCTTTTTTGAAAAAGATTTTACATCGTTTGTGAATACAGGTAAGCAAGTACAGCACCTGATTTCGTTGCATCGTTTGGGTACCGATGAAAAGATCGAACAATTATTGAAGCGTTTAGGACACGATATTCCATCTATTGGCGTTCGTCCTGCCATGCAGTTCAATAGTCGGTACTTGTCGAAAGGTGGAAGTCACTGGAAGCTAGGTGCCCACCAGGATTGGCGGACGGGTCAAGGTTCCTTGGATAGTGCGGTATTTTGGTTTCCGCTCGTTGATTGCGATGCCGACTTAGGGTCTTTGCAAATCATTCCCCAGAGTCATAAATTGGGGTTGATGAAAGCCGATACCAATGGGTACTTAGGCACCATTCAAGAGAATTTAAATGAGGAGGATTTTATTCAAACCTCGTTTGAAGTTGGGGATTTACTGGTATTCTCGGCGTTTTTGGTGCATCGATCGGGAGAGAACATCACCCGAAACATCCGGTGGTCGATCCAATTACGTTACAATAACATGGCCGAGGCCACCTTCCAAGAACGGGGCTATCCTATGCCATACATTTACAAACCGGAAGAGGATTTGGTGACACCCAATTTCCCTCAGCCGGCACAACTAGAACAGGTCTTTGCCCTATCATAAATGAAATGGGGCCTAGCCCCATTTTTTATTCTCAGAGGATGAAAGTAAGCGTTACTGTACATGTGTACAACCACGAGAAGTTTATTGCCAATACGTTGGAGAGCATCGTTTCCCAGCAAACCACGTTTCCATTTGAGGTGATTGTGGGCGATGATTGCTCAACAGATGGTTCTCGTGAAATCATCCGGGCCTATCAAGAAAAATACCCCGAAATAATTAAACCCCTATTTCATCCACAAAATTTGGGTGGATATGGGAAAATGAATGCCTTGGCTACCTTCGAGGTCGCACAGGGTGAGTACATTGCTACCGTGGATGGAGATGATTATTGGATTGACCCATTGAAGCTTCAGAAACAGATTGACTTCCTGGATGCACATCCTGATTTCATCGCCTGTTTTCACAATGCCATCATCCGTTTTGATGACGGGGCTTTTCCAGACACAAACGTCAATCCGATCGATCAAAAAGATGTCATTACCGTGGATGATTTGGTTGGTGAAGAGGAGATTTGGTTTATCGCGACCTCATCGCTCATTTTCCGACACCATCGGCTTGGAGCCATGCCCCAGTGGTTTTATGACTCAAAAAGTGGAGATATCCCCCGGCTGATTTTGTTGGCAAAGCTAGGTCCCATGAAGTACCTACCCGATGTAATGTCGGTTTACCGAAAAAATGCGGGTGGATTGAGTTTCACAGATCACAAAAACGACGCCGCTTTCTTGTGGAATCGATTGGGCATGTACCGTGGGATTGACCAGGAGCTAGGATTCCGGTTTCATAGCCGACTTCGAAAAACCTACGCCACCTATTATTTACAATTGGCGGGGGCCCGGCAGTACATCGGCACTTGGCGGCAGCCTTGGTATGCCCTCAAGTCCTTGTACCTATCGCGCCCCAATGCGTCTCAACATACCAAGCAAGTCTTGCAAGACTGGGTTATTCCGAATGGCTTGATGCAGATCTATGCCGATACCAAATATCGAATTGAAAAGATACTTGGCCGAAAGCCCTGACGGTTAGATCAGGGCTTCCCAAAGAATTTCGACGGGATGTTTTGCTTCCCGTGCGGTCCCATCATGAATTTGATGGCGGCAACTTGTGCCGGGTGCGGCAATGATCACATCGTCTGCTTCCTTCCGAATGGTGGGAAAGAGAACCAATTCACCTATTTTCATTGAGAGGTCATAATGTTCGGCCTCATATCCAAACGACCCAGCCATTCCACAGCAGCCTGAGGGAATGAGTTGGGTTTCGTAATTTTTGGGGAAAGACAACATTTTTTTCGTGGCAACCAACGAGCCAACCGCTTTTTGTTGGCAATGTCCATGCAGACGTATGCGTTGAGGGGTTTCGGTAAATTGACTTTTCTTTATTTTGCCTTGATCCATTTGTTGAACGAGCCATTCGTCAATCAGCCAAGTGCGTTGGGCTAATTCTTTAGCGGCTTGGGCAAGGGAAGCATCAACCAGTTCGGGGTATTCATCCCGAAACGTCAGAATAGCGGACGGTTCAAGCCCAATCAAAGGAATATCGTCGGTGGTTATAGCAGCCAGAGAACGGACGTTGGCCTCGGCAAGTTTTTTCGCTTCTGTCAGCATTCCTTTGGAAAGGTAAGCACGGCCCGAAGGGACATGAGTAGGTATTAGGACCTGATAGCCAAGGCCTTGCAAAAGTCGAAAAGCTTGCTGACCGATGTGGACATCGTTGTAATTGGTAAACTCATCGCAGAACAAATAGACTTGTCCAATGGGATTTTCGATGGGTTTTTGTTGTTTCAACCAGGCTTGAAAGGTGGTTCGATGCAGTAAGGGCATGGAGCGTTCCGGGTGGAAACCAACGAGACGATTGGCAATTTTACGAAGCCAGGGTGTGCCCATCACCGCATTGTAAGCCCATGGAAAGTAGGAGGCAAGTTCGGAGAGCCGACTAAAGTTCCCCACCAAGCGAGAGCGCAACGGAACCCCATGAACTTGTTGGTACTGGTGCAGAAATTCCATTTTCAGTTTGGCCACATCGACATTGGAGGGGCATTCCGACTTACATCCTTTGCAGGCTAGGCATAAATCCATCACGTCTTTGATAGCCTCGCTATCAAATCGATTGATCTCGGTGGATCGGGTTAAGGTTTCTCGCAGGATATTAGCCCGAGCTCGGGTGGTATCTTTTTCATTCCGAGTAGCCATGAAACTAGGGCACATAGTACCCCCGGACAGATGGGTTTTGCGGCAGTCACCGGAGCCATTGCATTGTTCGGCATGTTGTAGGATGTTCTGGTCGGTGAAACGGAACATAGTAGGAAACTCGGGAGTTGTTTGCCCGGCTTCGTACCGTAGGAACTGGTCCATGGGCGGCGTATCCACAATCTTATTGGCGTTGAAAAGGTTGTGGGGGTCCCAGGTGCGTTTGAGTTCTTGGATGAGCGCGTAGTTTTTCGGCCCAATTTGCTGTTGGATGAACTCACCACGCAGGCGGCCATCGCCATGTTCACCTGAGAGGGAGCCTTGGTATTTTTTGACGAGTGTGGATATTTCCTCTGCGATGGTTCTGAATTGGCGGTGTCCTTCCTCTGTTTTTAGATTAATAATAGGCCGAAGATGCAGCTCGCCGGTTCCGGCATGGGCATAATGTACGGAGTACATCCCATATTGAGCAAGAATCTGATTGAATTCACGAATAAACTCGGGCAGATCCTGGACGTCCACCGCGGTATCCTCGATCACGGCGACTGCTTTTTCGTCACCGGGAAGGTTGGATAATAAGCCGAGGCCCGCTTTGCGAAGGGTCCATACTTTTTTAATGTCGTCCCCTGTTACCAGCGGAAAGTGATAACCCAGATTGGCGGCGCGAAGGTCGGCCTCTAGTTGTTGGGCAACTACTTGGATTTCCTCGAGGGAGTCACGGGAAATTTCGACACAGAGAATGGCACCGGGATCACCCTGAACAAAAAAACGATTTTGGCTTTGTTCTTTGTTGGCTTTGGTACATTCTAATATGTAGTGGTCCATGAGCTCCACGGCGGAGGGCTGATAAGGTAATGCGACCAAGTTGGCGCGGAGGGACTCATCGACGGTTTGGCAATGCACGGCTAGTACACCTTGAAAAGCGGGAGGGACTGGATCGACATGCAACTTGATTTCGGTGATGAACATGAGGGTTCCTTCGGAGCCTGCGATCAAACGACAGAAATTAAAGGGAGCCGATTCAGACGGGGTAAATACGGCGGTTTCGAGAAGTTCATCGATGGCATATCCGGTATTTCGACGACGAATGGATCTTTTAGGGAATTGGGCACGGATTTCCGATTGGTTTTCAGGATCGTTCAGAATACGCTGGATATGTTGGTAGATCTTGGTTTCGAGGGCATTGGGATCTCCGGAGCATTTCGATTGAAATTCGGAGGCGGTCAGGTCGTGGAAAGTCACGAAACTTCCATCGGATAGGTATCCGGATACCTCGAGCAGGTGGTCGCGGGTGGAGCCATAGACGATGGAATTGGACCCACAGGAATTATTTCCGACCATCCCACCGATCATCGCGCGGTTGGCGGTGGAGGTTTCGGGGCCGAAGTAGAGTCCGTAGGGCTTGAGGGCGAGATTGAGTTCATCTCGGATGACGCCCGGTTGAAGACGGACCCACCGTTCTTGGGCATTGATTTCGAGAATTTGGGTGTACGTCTTTGAAACATCGACGATAATGCCGTTTCCGACCACCTGTCCGGCGAGGGACGTACCGGCAGTTCGGGGAATGAGGGTGGTTTTTTCGGCTTTGGCGAGAGCGATCAAGGCTTCGATGTCGGCATTGGACTCAGGAAATGCGACCGCTATCGGCATTTCGCGATACGCGGAGGCATCGGTGGCGTAGAGTGTTCGGGTGGTGGGGTCGGTCAGGAACTGACCTGAAAACGAAGCAAGTAAAGGATGTTTCATAGAATGGAGCGGATTCCCTCAAAGATACAGAATCTGAGAAAAAAGACCGTGAGAGATGGGGATAAAGACCGAAAGTTTTTCGGAAAGAAACAGGTTTGATGGGCAGATTCCGACAATTCATCGTATTTAATCCAAATGTATTTAAAAAAGTATCTAGATTCTAGTCGTTTTTTTTTGGACTTTACATTTCAATTTTTGTATTTTTGACGGCTGAATCCTCGTAAAATTCAAACATTTATTTCTTAAGTGTTATTTGACGGGGAGTAGGGTATCTTTCTAAACAATTAATTAATTACCTATGATGAATCAGATCTACCAGATGAGCTTGGGAAGGCTTTTCTCTGGCGCAAAAGGCATGCACCGTGTTGTAACGGCATGGATGATGCTCTCGCTTGTTTCATTATCGGCATTGGCGCAAGACGTTACCGTTTCCGGTAAAGTAGTTGGCAGTGACGGTGATGGTATTCCGGGTGTTACGGTGCAAGTAAAGGGAGCACAAAAAGGAACTCAAACAGACCTTGACGGAAAATTCCAGTTAGCAGGGGTGCCATCGAAGGCTACCTTGGTTTTTTCGTTTGTAGGGATGACAACCCAAGAGGTGGCTGTGAATGGTCGCTCGACGGTGAATGTCACTATGGCAGAAGATAGCCAAGTTTTGGATGAGGTTGTGGTTGTAGGATACGGTACTGTGAAGAAAAAAGATGCCACAGGTGCTGTAAACGCAATCGGAACGAAGGATTTCCAAAAAGGGGTAATCACATCGCCAGAGCAATTGATGCAAGGTCGTGTAGCTGGGGTTCAAATTACTCAAGCGAACGGTGAGCCAGGTGGACAAATCAACGTTCGGATCCGGGGTACATCGTCTGTAAACGGTTCAAACAACCCATTATTTGTTATTGATGGAGTTCCATTGAGTGGTGAAGAAACGTCATCTGGAGCTTCTGCCTCTGGTGTGGGTCGTCAAGCACCTAAAAACCCATTGAACTTCTTGAACCCAGACGACATTGCGAGCATTGACATTTTGAAAGATGCTTCTGCAACGGCTATCTACGGTTCTCGTGGAGCGAACGGTGTTGTGTTGATCACAACTAAGCGTGGTAAAGGAAAAGGTTCTTTGGATTACGGATATTCATTAGGTGTATCGAACATCACAAAGAAATATGATCTTTTATCTCCAGAAGAGTACATCGCTAATGGTGGAAACAATTTGGGAGCGAAGGTAGATTGGCAAGATGAAGTATTCCGTACGGGATATACCAACCAGCATAACTTAGCGTATGGTGGTGGCGATGCATCGGGTAACTACCGTTTCTCTTTGGGTTATTTGAATCAGCAAGGTATTGTTACCAATTCTGACATCAAGCGTTTGAGCGTTGGTTTTGCTGGATCGAAGAAATTCATCAACGATCGTTTGACTTTGTCATCGACCATCAATTTAGCTGAGAACAAAGATTCGAACGTTCCAATCTCTGAAAACATTGGTTTTACAGGTGATTTGTTAGGTTCTACTTTGAAGTCGAACCCGACTCTTCCAATTCGGAAAGCAGATGGTACCTTCAATCAGCCAGGTATCACCGAGCCTAACCCATTGGCGTTTTTGGCCTTGTCACGTGACAACACCAATACCTTGCGTATGTTGGGTAACTTCAATGCGGAGTATCGTATTTTGGATGGTTTGACTTTCAAAACGGTTTTAGGTTTCGACAAATCGATGTCAACTCGTAAGTCGGCGTATTCTCGTGATCTAGTGATCGAGGGTGTACCAGGCGTAGGTCGTGCGTACATTAATGATATCGAGGTAAACAACCAATTGTGGGAAAACTACTTTACTTATGACAAAACATTTGGTAATGTAAGTTTGAACGCTTTGTTGGGGTATTCGTACCAAAGCTTCGAAACAGCAGGAAAGAGCATTGCCGCGGCGAACTTCCGTACCAGTGATTTGGATTTGATGTTGAACAACATTGCTTCAGCAACGGCTAATAAATTGGGTAGCAACGTGATCAACAACTCGTTCAATGCGAAAGATGAGTTGCAATCGTATTTCTCACGTGTGAACTTAGGTTTCGGAAAATACTTGTTCACCGGTACCTTGCGTGTGGATGGTTCTACTCGCTTCGGGGGTAACAACAAATATGGTTACTTCCCTTCAGGTGCGTTCAAGTACAAGTTGATCGAAGAGAATTTCATTCCTAAGAATATCTTCTCTGACCTTGCCTTCCGTGCCAGCTACGGTTTGACAGGTAACCAAGCGATTCCACGTAACTTGTACGATCGTCGTGACCGTTACTCAGGTTGGGGAATCAACTTAGGTGCGGATAACATTGAAGGTGGTGGTTTGAACGCAGTTGCTTTCAACAACCCGAACTTGAAATGGGAAACAACTTCGACGATCAACTTCGCATTAGACTTTGCGATTTTGAAAAACCGCGTAAGTGGTAGCATTGACTGGTACGACAGACGTACACGTGATTTGTTGTTCCAAGTGGTATCAGCTCAGCCGGCTCCAACTCCATTCGTTTGGAGAAACTTGAACACCAACATCCAAAACCGTGGGGTTGAGTTCTCGATCAACGCGGCTGTGGTGGACAAAAAAGACTTCTCTTGGGAAGTATTGTTCAACATTGCGAACAACAAAAACTTTGTTAAAAACTTGGAGGGTGTGTATGACACCGGTGAAATCAACGGACAAGGTTTGACAGGTGCTTTTGCTCAGCGTCTTGCAGCAGGACAGCCTTTGTTTGCCTTCTTCTTGCGTGAATTCGGTGGATTTGATGAGGCAGGTAACTCCATTTATCCTAATGGTGACTTCCAATCATTCTTGAACGGAAAAGGGCCACTTCCTACTTGGACCGGTGGTTTGACAAACAATTTCCGTTACAAAGCGTTTGATATGAGCTTATTCTTCAATGGTGTATTCGGTAATTACATCTATTCCAACACAGCCAATGCCTTCTTTACTGCGGGTTCATTTGCTAACGGTCGGAACGTAACTCGGGATGTAATTGGAAATGGAGAAGGTGCGTTGAACGCCCCTGATGTATCAACTCGATTCCTTGAAAAAGGAGACTTTGTGCGCTTGCAGAACCTCTCGTTGGGGTATCGTGTGCCACTTAAGAGCAAGACCATCTCAAACATGCGTTTGTTTGTGACAGGTCAAAACGTTTTGACTTTCACAAAATACAGTGGTCAAGATCCTGAGGTAAGCACGAACAAATCGTTGAATGGTATTCCGTCGTTCGGAATCGACTACACCGCGTATCCAAGAGCTAGAACTTGGACATTCGGAGCGAATGTATCATTCTAATCTCATTCATTAATCAAGTTCAAGACACAATGAAAAGAAACCATTTTTATAAAACCCTAGGATTTGGCCTAAGCTTAGTAGCGTTTACAGCTTGTACGGATCTAGTAACCGACGAGAGAGACTCGATCGTACGGGAAAATTCACAAGCTGGCTTCACACCCGGTAACCCAACCGAATTGTTGGCATCTGCTTACATCGACTTAGGTGCTTACACAGATCAAAACAACATCTATGCGTTAGGTCAGCACGTAACTGCCGAGATGATTCCCCCCACCCGTGGTGTTGACTGGGGTGATAACGGAATCTGGCGTACCTTGGATGCCCACACATGGGATTCGGGTCACCCAGCAGTTCGGGATACTTGGAACCAATTGAACCAGCGGGTTTTCAAAACCACTGAGATCTTGGCATCCAATCCTACTCCTGCTCAAGCAGCTCAAGCTAAGTTCTTGCGCGCCTTGAACATGTACCACGTGATGGATTACTACGGACAAGTACCTGTTCGGGAAGTAACTCAGGGTGTGGATGAATTCCCTCGGATCTTAACCCGTTCAGAGGCGTTTGACTTCATCGTGAAAGATTTGGAAGAGGCTCTTCCTCAACTTCCTAATGCAGGTCCAAACCCATTGAATATTACGGCCAACAAAGCAGCGGCTAATTTCTTGTTAGCGAAGTTGTTCTTGAACAAAGCTGTTTTCAAGGGCTCAAACCCAGCAGGTCCTTACACGCACGATCGTGCTGACATGGACAAGGTAATCGCGTATGTAGATGCAATCACGGCGGCAGGTTACAAGCCTGAGTCTGATTTCTTCCGGAACTTTATGACTACGGCGCAAAACGAGATCATCATGGTTTCGAACGAGGGTACACCTCAAAACCGTTGGTTCATGACGTTGCACTACGATCAGAACCCTTCGGGATGGAATGGTTTTACCACATTGGCTGATTTCTATGACAAATTTGACAAATCGGATCCACGGATTGGTGTTCCGGCCAAAGGTAACGGTCAGAATTTCTCAGGAATTGGATATGGTTTCCTAATTGGTCAGCAGATCAACGATCGGGGTCAAAACATCGTCGATTCTCGCTCTCGTCGTCCTTTGGCCTTTACACGTGACGTGCCATTGGCGGGTGCAGCTACCGATAAAGGTATCCGGGTTATCAAGTATCACCCAGCTACAGCAGGTAAGTACATTTTGATGCGCTATGCTGAAGCGGTATTGATGAAAGCGGAAGCACAACTTCGTACCGGGAATGCAGCAGGTGCGTTGGCTACGGCCAATACCTTGCGTACAACGCGTGGAATCGCTCCGTTGGCATCTTTGAACGAGCAATCGTTGTTTGATGAAATCGGTCGTGAATTGTACTGGGAAGGTGGAAAACGTACAGTTGAGATTCGTTTTGGCAAGTTCTTGAACGGAACTGGTGCACAAAACAACCAGCCTCACACCGTATTGTATCCAATCCCATCTCAGGCGATTGTATCCAATCCAAACTTGAAGCAAAACCCAGGATATTAATTTATCCTTTGTTTTCCTGATATTTGCAAAAATGCTCGATTCGTTCGAGCATTTTTGCTTTACTACACAACCTATGATACGTTTACTGTTTTGTTTTAGCATTCTTTCGCTTGGTTTTTTCGGATGCCAGAAAGAGGATGGCATCGCTTGGGAAAAAATTCAGCCTGGTGAAGCGGGACTATCGGTCTACTTGGATGGAAAACCGTTTTATCCCGAGGTTAGTCGATTTAAAGGCGATATCACGGCCTTTCCGGCTCAATTTCGAGTCAGTCTATTTGATCAATTTCAAAGTAATGTGGTCATCTCCTTCTCAGGAGATGAATGGTATCGCCAAAAACCAATTGATCGGTCTGTATTTCATGAGAATCAGGTATCTGCCAGTGTCATGATTGGCAAATTAATTGATGCTCAAGCCCAAAAAGGGGAGGGGTATTTAATGACCGACGGTCAAATCAAAATAAAAACCTGGACAGCAGAACGCCTTGAAATGCAGATTGAAGGACTGGTTGGCCTCTACCAGCATCAGCAAGAGCCTGATCGCTGGATACCTGCCAAGCTGATATTACGTTATAAAAATCCACCCTGTCAATGGCAAGGCATTGACCCATCTTCCGTGTACTATGAATAAACCTATGTTCTTTGCCTATGCAAGTTTGATCTGGCTAGGATTAACCGGGTGCCAAAAAAAAGAGACCTTATTCTCCAAATTGGCAGCCACAGACACTGGAATTGAGTTTGAAAACAAAGTCGTGAACACGGCTGATTTTAATATATTCACTTACCGCAATTTTTACAACGGAGGGGGTGTCGGTATTGGCGATATCAACGGGGATGGACTCCCCGATGTGTACTTGACTGCCAATATGGGGCCCAATAAATTATACCTAAATAAAGGGAATCTTCAATTCGAAGATATCACGGAAAAAGCGGGTGTCGCAGTGGCCAATAAATGGAGCACGGGCGTCGTGATGGTGGATATCAATACCGATGGCCTTTTGGATATTTACGTTTGTAATGCAGGATACAAGGAGGGAATGGGCCAAGAAAATGAATTATTCATCAACAATGGAGACCTAACCTTTACCGAAAAAGCTGCAGAATATGGTCTGAACGACCCTGGGTATTCCACTCATGCGGCATTTTTTGATTATGACCTTGACGGCGACCTCGACATGTATTCGCTGAACAACTCGTTTATTCCGGTCAATACCTTAAACTACGATAATAACCGAGACCTGCGCGCTGAGAATTGGCCGGTGAAAGACTTCTTGAAGGGGGGTGGGGATAAACTACTTCGAAACGACAACGGTAAATTTGTGGATGTTTCGGAGCAAGCCGGTATCTACGGAAGTCTTATTGGATTTGGTTTGGGGGTAACAGTCGGAGACGTCAACGACGATCAATACCCGGATATTTATATTTCCAATGACTTTTTTGAACGTGATTACCTGTACATCAATCAAAAAGACGGGACTTTCCGAGAAGAACTGGAAAATCGGATGACGCATACCTCGTTGTCGTCCATGGGCGCCGATATGGCCGATGTGAACAACGACGGGGCCCCTGAAATTTTTGTGACCGACATGTTGGCCCGGAATGAACAACGGCTCAAAACAACGACTTCTTTTGATAACCATTATGTGCACAAATTGAAGGTAAATAAAGGATTTTATCATCAATACATGCAAAACTCCTTGCAACTCAACAACCAAGACGGCACGTTTACAGAAGTCGCGTATTATAGTGATGTAGCGGCCTCGGATTGGAGTTGGGGGGCCTTGATGTTTGATGCAGATAATGATGCACAGACGGATATTTTTGTATGCAATGGAATTTTTCATGATGTGATCGATCAAGACTTTATCGATTTTTTTGCCAATGATGTCAATCAAAAGATGGTATTGTCTGGACAGAAAGAGAAGTTTGATAATATTTTGAAGCACATGCCCTCCCGCCCGATACCCAATCAAATGTTCCACAATTTGGGTGATCTGAGGTTCCAAGAAGTAGCGGAGTCTTGGGGACTGGGAGAAGAGACGTTTTCCAATGGAGCTGCATACGCCGACTTAGATTTGGATGGAGACCTAGACATTGTGGTGAACAATGTCAATCAACCTTGTCATGTGTACCAAAATCATACCCGCGAGCAATATCCAGATCGGCATTTTGTTCGAATTTCCTTGCAACAAGACCACCCCAATGCTAAGGCGATTGGGGCCCATGTCACGTTGTTTTTAGGTTCTGAAAAATTAACGAAGCAGCTGCATCCATCCCGTGGATTTCAGTCTAGTACGGAATATTCTATGACCTTTGGATTGGGAAAATCACAGAAAATTGACTCCATTCAAGTGATTTGGCCCGATCGAGGCGTACAGAAGTGGCGAAATATCCAAGGAGATTCCACCTATGTATTCACCAAGCAAGCCAATTTACCACGGTATGTGCCTACATCGACGGCCATCCGTCCACTTTTTGACCAAGAGGACTGGACATGGGCCGGGCATCAAGAAGATCCTGTCGAAGATTATTACCAGGAGAAGAACATTCCTCAAATGCTATCACGCGAGGGGCCTGCAGTGGCGAAAGGTGATGTGAATGGAGATGGATTGGAGGATCTTTTTTTAGGGGGAGGAGCAGGACAAGCCGGTCGATTACTGGTGCAGACTGCCTCAGGGTTTACGCCTGTGAGTGGGGATGTTTTGGCACGCTATGCCGACTTTGAAGATACGGCAGCTGCATTTTTTGATATGGACGGAGATGGCGACCTGGATTTATACGTGGGTTCTGGAGGAAATGCCCACCCCAAGGGAGATCGGTTGTATATGGACCGACTATTTGAGAATGATGGAAAAGGAGGATTGACACCCCGGGGGAATCAATTGCCCCTGAATGGGATGAACACGTCGGTGGTGTTGCCATTTGATGCAGATCAAGATGGAGACATAGATCTATTCGTGGGTAGTCGAAGCTATCCCCAAGAATACGGTGTCATTCCAACGAGCTATTTAATGCAAAACGATGGAAAAGGACATTTTACCCTTGTGACAGATCAGCTTGCTCCTGGCCTTTCCACGGTAGGTATGGTACGAGATGCCGCCTTGGTCGACATGGATTTGGACAGAAAAATGGAGTTGGTGGTGGTTGGAGATTGGATGGCACCCACCATATTTCAATGGAAGGCAAACCGGTGGGAAAAAGTTGAGGATCATGCTATGGCAGAGTTGACAGGCTTTTGGGGAGCTGTCCAAGTGGCCGATTTGGATGGAGATGGTGCCTCCGAGTTGATCCTTGGCAATGTGGGTGAAAATTTTTCTATGCCAGCTTCTGCCGATCGACCGTTGGGTTTGTATGTAGGGGATTTTGATCAGAATGGTTTAACCGATAAAATTCTGACCAAAACGGTGAACCAGCAAACTGTACCGGTCTTTTTAAAGCGTGAATTTATGGAGCAATTTCCTCAACTGAAGAAAGAAAATTTAAAACATGAGGAGTATGCCAAACGATCGGTCACCGATTTATTCGAAGAATCGATCCTGAGTAAAGGGGAGCACCGGACGGTCACGTTCCGATCCTCCATCATTGCGTGGCATACAGGAAAAAAAGGCTGGACGGTGGAACGCTTACCTGCTCGAGCTCAGTTTTCGTGCATCAGTGCCATTCAGGTGGTTGATCTGAATCAGGATGGACGACGTGATTTACTTCTTGGAGGTAATTTCCACCATTTTATTCCCCAATTTGGTCGATTGGATGGTGACTGCGGAACATTGCTGGTACAAGGAGAGAGTCGAGTGTGGCGTGCATTGACACCCCGGGAGTCAGGTGTTATGATTCGCGGTGAGGTGCGGCATCTGGAAACCATTCAAGTGGGAAAAACTGAGGTATTATTAGCGATTCGTAACGAGGCTACTCCGGTTGCCCTAAAGAGGAAAAAATGATTCGATTGAGGTATTTATGTAGTATAGTCAGTGCACTTTTGTTTGTTCAATGTCAGCAAGCAAAAGAAAAGCCTCTATTTCGTGTCGTTTCTGCTGAGGAAACAGGGGTTGATTTTGAAAATACCATTTCTCCAACGCCGGAATTGAACATATTCACCTACATGTATTTTTACAACGGGGGAGGGGTTGGCGCAGGAGACCTCAATGGAGATGGTCGCCCAGATTTGGTGTTTACCTCCAACTTAGGAGAAAATAAGGTGTATTTGAATGAAGGCAATTGGAAGTTCCGGGATGTGACCAAAGAGAGTGGGTTTTTCTCAGATCAAGGGTGGTCAAATGGCGTATCGCTGGTGGATGTCAATCAAGATGGGAAACTGGATATATACATCAGCCAGGTGGGAGATTTCCTAAAGTTTAAAGGACATAATCTTCTGTTTGTTTGTGAGTCAATTGACGGGGGCGTACCCAAATACCGGGAGCGTTCCAAGGAATATGGACTCGATCTAGTTGGCTTTGGTACGCAGGCTTTGTTTTTTGATGCCGATTTAGATGGGGATTTGGATTTATTTCAGCTCAATCACTCGGTGCATGAGAATGGGACTTTTGGTAAGCGGGAAGTATTTTTAGGGCAATACCATCCGTTGGCGGGCGATCGATACTTAGAAAATGTGAATGGAAAGTATGTGGATCGGACGAAGGAATCAGGCATTCACAGCAACGCACTAGGCTATGGCCTAGGAGTGGTTGCGGGGGATGTTAACTTTGATGGACTTCCAGACCTTTACGTGGGGAATGATTTTCATGAAAATGATTACCTGTATATCAATCAAGGGAAAGGGATATTTCGGGATGAAATAGAAACTCGAATGCAACACACCAGTCGGTTTTCAATGGGGGTTGACTTAGCGGATTTAACGGACGATGCCCGGCCTGAAATCATTTCCTTGGATATGTTGCCCTATGATCCAGCCATTCTGAAGCGTTCGGAGGGAGAGGATGCCTATTATAATTTTAAGTACAAGTTACAACAAGGGTATAATGTGCAGTTTGCCCGAAATAATTTGCAATTGAATCGGGGAAATGGCCATTTCGCCGAGGTGGGATTATTGGCGGGTATCCATGCCACCGATTGGTCTTGGTCATCTTTGTTTTTTGATGTAGATCAGGATGGACAGCGGGATTTGTTTATTTCGAATGGAATCAACAAACGAATGAATGACATTGACTACATCAATTTCGTATCCAACGAGGAAATTCAGACCAAGATAGACCAAGGGAAATTTGATGAAAATGATGTTTCGTTGGTTGATTTACTACCGGAAGTTAAGATCCCAAACAAACTTTTTAGACGAACCCAAGGTCTTCGTTTTGAGGAAGTTACTCAACGCATCGCCGATCAGGAAGTGTCGTATTCCAATGGGGCGGTATATGCAGATTTGGATGGAGATGGAGATCTGGATCTCGTGACCAATAACATCAATGCTCCGGCCTTTTTATATGAAAATGTGGCGGAGAAACGAGGGAATTCCTTGGTATTTGACTTGATAGGTGCTGAGGGGAATCGGCAAGCCATTGGGGCGAAAGTATTGGTCTATCAACAAGAAAAGGTACGTTCCGCAGAGCAATTTCCGGTTCGTGGGTTCCAATCTTCCTCAATAGGGCCGTTGATCGTGGGTGTCGGTCGCGAGGTAGTGGATTCGGTTCAAATAATTTGGCCAGATGGAACTTTTGAGACCCTTCGGTCTCCAAAACAGCTTCAATTTAAGGTAAGTTACCGAACGGGTTTACCCTCATTTAAGTATCCGAAGGAAGTAAGCGAAAGTCCGATTCGTGACATTACCGCGGAAGTTGGCTTATCATTTCTTCACCGAGAGAATGCCTTCAACGAGTTTGATCGAGAGGCCTTAATGCCGAATATGCTATCAACGGCAGGACCTGTTGTGGCGGTCGCCGATTTCACAGGTGATGGACGTGAAGACTTTTTTGTGGGATCGTCGAAATGGGAAAAGTCAAGGTTGTTTTCTCAAACCCCCGATGGCCGATTTAAAGAATTTCCAGCACCAAAACTCTGGCAGGATAGTACGTTTGAAGATACAGATGCCAAGTGGGTCGATGTGAATCGAGACGGGAAATTGGATTTAGTGGTAGCGAGTGGTGGAAATGAGTTTTTTGGAAAGACAGCTCAGTTAGCGCCGCGGGTCTATGTACAAAAGTCGGATGGACAATTTGAGCGCAAGGAAGATGCCTTTTCTGGGGTCTATGCCACGGCGTCGGTGGTTGTTCCTTTGGATGCGAATGGAGATGGTGCCATCGACTTATTCTTAGGTGCACGGGGAGAAGCATTTGCTTACGGGATTATACCCAGGTCTTATTTATTGATTAATGATGGAACTGGGCGATTTAAAGCCAGAGAGGATGCTATTTTGGATCGGATAGGCATGGTTAAGGATGCCCAGTGGGTAACCTGGAAACCGGGGAGGTCAAGCTTAGTGGTAGCCTTGGAATGGGGTGGAATTGTGGAAATTGAGATTACTTCAGGAAAAGCCACGAAGAAAACGGATCTTTTAGGCACAACGGGCTGGTGGAATATCGTCCGACCAATGGACATAGATGGAGATGGGGATTTGGATTTATTTGTGGGAAATTTAGGAGAAAACTCCAGACTGAAGGCAAGTCCAACAGAGCCTGTCCGAATGTATGTGGCAGATTATGATGGAAATGGACGAGTAGAGCAAGTTTTGACGTATTATTTGCAGGGGAAAGAGGTGTTGTTTGCCGATAAGCGAGAGGTAGAAAAACAGCTTCCTTATGTGAAAAAGGCTTATACATTTGCCAAAGACTTTTCTGAGGCCGATTTCAGGGATATTTTTGGTCGAGATAAAGTAGAAACTGCGCTACAGTATGAGGCCAAGGAGATGCGATCAGGCTGGTTAAGGCAATCGACAGAGGGAAAATTTGAATGGGAGCCGTTGGGGGATGCTTGGCAAATGAGTTCTTACCAAGCGATAGCCAGATTAGGCCAAAATACATGGTTGGTTGGAGGTAATTTTTTCGATTGCAATATTCAGATGGGTCAGTATGACGCAGACCAGGGAAGTTTGATGGTCCGAGGAAAAGATGGGGTATTTCGTAGAAAAGATCTACAGCTTGAAAAAGGGCAAATTCGTGGACTGTACCCGATCCAACGCAAGGGGGAAACGGTGTACCTAGTGGCAGTCAATCAGGGTCCCCTTCGAATTTGGAAGTAATCTTAATTGGTCATATAGGATGAATCCACCTCGATAGCGGGGTGGATTTTTTATTTTTGGAAAACTGAAAATAAAGCCATGAAAAAAAAGATGATTCACGATACCTTCATGAAAGAGTGGTTGTCGGACCCGGAAATAGCGCAGGAGTTTTTGAGTGAAATACTGCCAAGTCCGATTCTTAAAGAACTTCATGTACATACCTTAACCCCACAGCCCACCACATATGTTTCGAGTCAATTACGCACGCATTTTTCCGACCTGGTTTGGCGAGTTGGCACAAGAACGGGGTCCGTGCACATCAGTTTGTTATTGGAACATACGTCATACCGGGATCCGAAGGCTGTCTTTCAACCATTCCATTATGTGGCCAATGGATATTTGGAACAGGTAAAAAATGGAAAACCATGGGAGTTAATTATACCCATTTTGTATTATCATGGCACAACCCATTGGAAAATTGAAAAATATTTCCACTTATTTTAGTGCGTTTCCGGAGGCTTTTGAGCCTTTTATTCCTCAAAATGAAGTTTTATTTTTTGATTTGGGAAAACTATCAAAGGAGGATCTGATGGGGATTCAGCATGGGATGATTCAGTCGGCTAGGTTGATCCAGCAAAATTTCGGAAATCCGGAGGAGTTGGGTAAGCACGTACGAAAAATTGTGGAAAGTTTGGCTCCTTATTTTGATAAAGCGGGCATTCGGAGTATTTTCCATTATTTGGTATCTTTTGTTGAAATTGAAAGGGAGGAGCTCATCCAAATTGTCGATGAAGTTTCAAATCAAAATCATCCAAATATGAAAACAGTGTATGATCAATTGATTGAGTTGGGAGTAGAAAAAGGGATTGAAAAAGGTGTTGAATCTGGTCGAGAAAAGGGAATATTGATTTCTTTGCTGAATGGGTTTGACATGGGACTGACGATGTCACAGCTCCAAAAACTCACGGAATTACCAGAGGAAAGGATCAAAATATTGCTCAAGGCAAACGGTCGACAGGGACACTAAAAAAGGAGGCAGGTACAAACTGACTCCTTTTTTAGTAACTCTAAACTATTCTTCCCAAGCCCAATCTATCCGGTGTTTTAGATCTTTCACTACCATTCCATTGGATTTAAAAAAGGTCCGAATTTGATCAATTTTGTCGTATTGCTGGGCAGCTTTATATTCGCGATACAGGGTTAGCATCCCTTGTAAGACAGCTTCATCGCTTTCGTTTTTTTCTTCTTTCAAGCCTAAGATCTCTTCAATAAAGATTTGGAATGATTGTAGGAGATGTTGGAATGTTTCTTCTCCTAAGGCGGCAGAGGCTAGCTGATTCATGTAAATCATGTTGACGTACTTCAATAAAGTAAACAGTTGGGCTACGGCAACAGCGGTGTTCAAATCATCGTTCAGTGCGTCATAGAAGTTTTGGATAGCCTTTTGGATGTCCAAAACTTTCTTTTCATCCTGGGGAATATCGGCGGATTCATAGACCAGAGTTTTTGAAATTCGCAAGCCATTGATGAGTCGGCGAAAGGCTTTTTGAGATGCCTTGAGTGCCTCATTAGAAAAATCGAGGGTACTTCTATATTGCGATTGAAGCATGAAAAACCGGACCGTCATGGGGCTGTACGCCTGCTCCAATAATGGGTGATTTCCGGTAAACAATTCACCCGGCAAAAAGCTATTTCCTAACGATTTTGACATTTTCTGACCGTTTACCGTTAACATATTGGAATGCATCCAATACCGAACCGGGTCTTGATTGGTCAGGGCTTTACCTTGGGCAATCTCACATTCATGATGGGGAAATTTAAGGTCCATTCCACCCCCGTGAATGTCGAATTGCGGACCTAAATATTTGGTACTCATGCAGGTACATTCCAAATGCCAACCGGGGAAGCCTTTGCCCCACGGACTGTTCCATTGCATAATATGTTCAGGGGCTGCTTTTTTCCAGAGCGCAAAATCGAGGGGATTGCGTTTTTCAGCTTGACCATCCAGTTCTCGCGTCTCATTCAGTAGATCCTCCAAAATACGCCCTGATAATTTACCATAGGCATGGCCGAGTTCATTGTAAGCTTGGATGTCGAAATAGACGGAGCCATTGGATTCATAGGCCAAGCCTTTGTCGATTAACGATTGAACGGCCTCAATTTGCTCAAGGATGTGTCCGGTGGCTGTTGGTTCAATACTAGGTGGAAGGAAATTAAACTGCTGGAGCACTTGATGAAAGTCATGGGTGTAGCGGTGCACAATTTCCATGGGTTCTAGCTTCTCCAATTGAGCCATGCGGCCAATCTTGTCTTCTCCCTCGTCTCCATCGCCGACTAGGTGACCCACATCGGTGATATTTCGAACATATCGAACTTTGTAGCCTTGGTGCAGCAAATACCGAAAAAGAACGTCAAAGGTTAAGAATGTCCGAACATTTCCCAAATGAACGTTATTGTAGACGGTCGGTCCACATACGTACAGTCCCACATGGCCGGGAACGAGCGGTTCAAACAATTCTTTCTGACGGGATAAGGTATTGTATAGCTTGAGGGGCTGCATAGACATTAAATAATTTTGGCAAAATTAGGTCATTCCCATGAAAACGACACGGAGAAAAATAAAGTTTAGGATCCTTTAAATTATGTTTTTTAAAGCGGTCAATTGGCACAAGCAGTTATGGATCGGTTAATTTCCGAGCAGACCGCTATATTTGCACCTGGAAATGAATCCTCATCTCATGCAAATCATCGAAATAGGTCAAGATAAAAAGTTAATTTCAAAGTTTCATCTCTTTGCTCGCCAGTTGTATCACGGGAATCCCTACTGGATCGAACCCATACACGCTGATATCGACAAGCTGTTTGATCCAGAAAAGAATAACCTCTTTTCGGAAGGGGCAGAGGCCACCCGAATTTTGGTATTCAATGATCAAAAAGAGGTCATTGCCCGATGTGCTGTTTTTATAAATCCCCGCACTGTCAATCGAAGTAACGACCAACCCACTGGGGGCATGGGTTTCTTTGAGTGTATCGAAGATCAAGAGGTGGCGTTTGCTGTGTTTGATTGGGCAAAAAATTGGTTGGTGGCTAGAGGAATGGAAGCCATGGACGGACCGATCAATTTTGGCGAACGGGATAATTGGTGGGGTTTGTTGGTGGATCCCTTTGACCTCCCGCCATCCTGGGGTATGCCGTACCATCAATCCTATTATCGGAGCTTTTTTGAAGCATACGGATTTCAAGATTACTTTCAACAATACACCTATTGGCTGCCGATTCCCGAGGAGGAGGCAAAAAAACACGTTCGGCCCGCTTTATTTGAACGAGCCGAAAGGATCTACCAAGCCCCGGGATATCATTTTGAGCATGTCGATAAAAAGAATTTGGATAAATACGCCCATGCTTTTCGGGTGATTTACAATAAGGCTTGGGCCAAAAATTTGGCTACAGGGGAAATGTCGGAAAATCGCGCCAAAGCGATCATGAAAATGTTCAAGCCCATCATGGAACCCGAACTCATGTGGTTTGGCTTTTTTGAGGGAGAGCCGGTTGCATTTTTCATCATGATTCCAGACTTGAACCAGATTTTTAAATACGTGGGTGGAAAAATGGATTGGAAGGGGAAACTTATTTTCTTATACCATAAACTCCGTAAAACCAATCGAAAAGCTCGAGGGGTTATTTTTGGTGTCATTCCCGAATTTCAAGGCCGCGGCGTGGAGTCGGCCATCGCGTTGTCGTTTTCCAAAGTATGTTGGGTACCCAATTACCAATACACCGAGCTCGAGCTAAACTGGATCGGTGACTTTAACCCCAAAATGCTTGGAATCGTTAATTTATTAGGCGCCAAGAAATATAAAACCTATATTAGTTATCGGTATTTATTCGACCGAACCAAACCGTTTACAAGACATCCTGCCATATGATACGTATTCTCGCTTTCGTGTTTGTTTCCATGGTATCCCTACCTAGTTGGGCTCAGTCGGACACAATTCAGGTGGAGCCTGAATTGTGGTTGGTAAAAAAGGGTTTTAAGATGAAGTATCCAGCCAAATGGGAAATCAGTCAGCCCTGTACCGATACGTATTGTTCTGTTTTTTCGCCAGGCGATACCCTGGGTTTTATGGATTCCTTCCGTGAAAACATCAACTTTACTGTATCCAAACTTTCACCCGGCTACACGGTAGATCAATACGCGGCGTATTCCTTGGGTTATTTACCAAAAGTTGTGAAAGGATTTGAGGTGTTGGACAAGAAAAAACTCCGTGCCAATGCGTACCGAATCACCTATCGCGGAACCAAGGATAACTTCGCTCAAACCTGGCGCCAATATTACTACGTAAAGAACAACCAAGTGTATATCGTGACGTTCGCGGCGGAATCAAGTAAATATCGGTATTACCAACCATTTATTGAGCCTTATTTGGCGAGTTTTACCTTGTTATGAATTATGAATTAAGGTTGTTTAGGTAGTGGACTCTTCCATGAAGTAGCCCATGATTACGGCCCTTCAGGCCATTTTTTGCTAGGGTTTGTGCCATTTCCCTAGCCTTCGCAGGCTAGGTTATTGATTAAGCACCGGTTGGTGCTGGATTAAAGCAGCTAGGTAAAATTCCCTAACTAAACGACATTGAATTATGAATTAAGGTTGTTTAGGTAGGTTCATGGATTTTTAAACAACGAGGGCAATTTGTTTTTTGCCAAATGGTTGGGGGGTGGCTTGTCCTCATTGAATCGGAATAAATGCATCATTTTGAAACGTTTACTCGAGGCACCTGATTGATTTTTAGGCTTAAATTTCATTCCCAGTGATTTAAAAAAGGTGGATTGAAATGAAAGTTCCTCAAGCGAAACACAGATAGTACACAAAATAATTTTTCACTCTAATTCAAACCTGGTATGCAACGAATCCTTTTTTCTAGTATCTGCATCAGTTTGATTACCATTTCTACCATGGCACAACGTATGAATCCGGGGGGTCAAAAACCTCCTGTTGCAACGAAAGTACCCCACACCCTCACTCAACATGGTCATCAGCGGCAAGATCCGTATTATTGGATGAATCAACGGGAGAATTCGGAGGTGATCCAACATTTAGAAGCGGAAAATGCGTACCGAAAAGCCGTCATGAAGCCTTTGGAGTCGCTTCAGAATACACTTTTTGAGGAAATGAAGGGTCGAATCAAGGAAGATGATGCTTCATTGCCTTACCGAGACGGGGCCTATTGGTATTACACTCGATTTGTTCCGGGGGGCGAATACCCTTTGTATTGTCGTAAGAAGGGAAATTTAGAGGCAACCGAGGAGGTCCTGTTGGATGGAAATGAGCTGGCTAAGGGGTATGACTATTTCCAAATAGGAGGTTGGGAATTGTCGGACAACGACCAAATCCTCGCGTACGGTGTCGATACCGTCAGTCGGAGAAACTATACTGTTCGATTCAAAAACCTAGTGACGGGGGAATTATACCCGGAATCCATCCCCAATACAGAGGCTGGAAGTTATGCTTTTGCCACCGATAACCAGACCTTTTTCTACATTCGACGTGATGAGCAAACCCTTTTGGGGTATCAGGTATATCGACATACATTGGGTACCGATGTTTCAAAAGATATCTTGGTTTATGAGGAGAAAGATGCCCAGTTTGCTCTTGGATTGTACCGCATGAAATCGAAGAAATACATTGCTGTGGTCTCCGTTCACAATGGTGTATCGACAGAATACCGCATGCTGAATGCCGCGCAACCTATGGCTCCGTTTCAAGTCTTTTTACCCCGCGAAAAGGATCATGAATACTATGTGGTACACGATGGAAAGGACTTTTTGGTGATGAGTAATGCTAAAGGCGCTCGAAATTACCAAATTTTACAGGCCCCAGATCAATTTCCCACCCAAGTAGCGGCATGGAAGACCCTTTTAGCCCACCGTCCCGATGTTTTATTGGAAGGTCTAGAGGTTTTTCAAGATCATTTGGTGGTAACCGAGCGGAAAAATGGACTAACGCAATTGCGGGTTCGGAATCGAAAAACCCAAGCAGACCACCTCGTCGATTTTGGTGAACCTGTCTATGAAGCCTATATCGGGACCAATCCGGAGTTTGAAACCTCAACTCTCCGGTTTACCTACACGTCACTCACCACCCCTAGTTCAACCTTTGATTATGACATGAACACCAAAACCAAGGTCCTCAAGCGCGAGCAACCAGTTTTGGGCGGGTTCGACAAATCAAATTACCAAACGGAACGACTTTGGGTGACAGCTCGGGATGGAGTCAAAATCCCCGTTTCGATCGTCTATCGTAAGGATACCCCGCGTGATGGTTCTGCGCCATTGCTCCAATATGCTTATGGTTCTTATGGTTACAGCATGGATGTGTCGTTCACCTCCACCTTGCTAAGCTTGTTAGATCGTGGCTTTGTGTATGCTATTTGCCATATTCGAGGAGGCCAAGAAATGGGACGTGCATGGTATGATGATGGAAAAATGATGAAAAAGAAGAATACCTTCAACGATTTCATTGATTGTTCCAAGGCTTTGGTATCTCAAAAATACGCTCATCCAAACAAGCTCTTTGCTATGGGAGGAAGTGCCGGTGGACTCTTAATGGGTGCGGTCATGAACGAGGCGCCCCATTTGTATCAGGGTGTGGTGGCCCAAGTTCCTTTTGTTGATGTCGTGACCACCATGCTAGATGAAACCATTCCATTAACCACCGGAGAGTGGGAGGAATGGGGTAATCCGAAAAATAAAGAGGCATACGAATACATGCTGTCGTACTCTCCTTATGATCAAGTAAAGGCCAAGGACTACCCCCATGTTTTAGTCACGGCGGGTCTACATGATTCCCAAGTCCAGTACTGGGAACCGGCCAAATGGGTGGCTAAATTACGTGAGCTCAAGACAGACCAAAATATCTTGCTTTTTCATTGCGATATGAGTGCTGGCCACGGGGGGGCTTCGGGGCGATTTGCTTCGCTTCGTGAAACGGCCATGGAATATGCCTTTTTGTTGGATTTAGCTGGACTTGTTAAGGAATAAGACGGTAAATCCAGAATTCAATCCGTCGATTTCGTTCGTATTCTTCTTCTGTACAAAGTACACCGGGGGCACATTCATTCAGGGGTGTGCCCCCTCCTTTTCCGATGGCTCGAATGCGTCGGCTCGAAATATCATTTTGAATCAATAAAATAGCCGTCTGATTTGCCAAGGCTTGGGTTTTCTCCAACAAGGTCTTGGATTTACCCCGACTATCCGAATGAGCCAGAATTTCGACGAAAAGATCGGAGTTTTCTTTTAAGACCCGGCTTACTTCATTTAACCCGGCCTGAAGTTCCTCGGGTTGACTCATCGGAATGCTCTTCAGTAAAAAAGCATCTGAGATATCTTTTGGATTAAAATTAAACGGTTGGTTCTGAACTCGATTTCCTGTTTTTTTGCTCAATTTCTTAGGTGTTAGCACCACTTCCTTGGGTTTGGTGGCAACAATCAGTTCGTCTTTTACCTTCACTTCGGGAGAAGGTGAAATGAGAACAGGGGCTGGTTCGGGTTTTTTGACTAAAAGGACCTCTGATTCTACTTTTTCAGGCCATGGGATGGTTTTTTCAAAAAAACCTTCTTTTTTCCACGTAATGAAGGGCTTTTCAATTCCGAGACGGGTAATTTGAATAAGCCCGGTGCTATCTGTTTGTCCAGAGGCTCCTCCTTGGGCTAAGGTCCAATCCACTGACGAAATTTCTCGATGCGAAACGGAGTCAATGACCTGTAAAGTTCTGGTTTCTTGTAGGATTAAAGGCTCGTCACGGCGAAAAGAATAAATGTCGTCATCGTCACCCCCTCGTTTTCGGTTGGAGGAAAAATAACCAAAAGTTCCATTATCCTGTATGGCGATGCCAAAGTCATCGGCAGGGGAGTTGATACCATTGCCTAAATGAACGGGAGGGTGAAGCGGGAAACCGACATCATTGGTTTGAACCGCAAAAATATCCAATCCACCCAAACCGGGATGCATGTTTGAGGCAAAATAGAGAATTCCTTGGCTATCGACGAAAGGAAACATTTCATCCCCCGGCGTGTTTACAAACGCACCCAAATTGATGGGTTCGGACCATTGGTTGTTTTTCCATCGACTCATGTAGAGGTCTGTTCCACCGGCCCCGCCAGCGCGGTCGGAGGTGTAATACAGGATTTGTTCATCTTTTCGAAGGGCTGGATGGCCATAGGAGGCATCTCGAAATGGCCACGATTGCGTATCAACCCATTTATCCCCCTGAATTTTTGAGGTGTACAACGAGATTCGGCCAGATCTTCGTTCATTACCAGTAAAAATTACTTTGGGTTGTGAGTGGTAAAAAGTGGCCGGGCCTTCGTGGAGTTTGGTTTGAATCGACTGGTTGATTTTGATCACCGGTTGGGAAGAATATTCTCGGTATTGTCGGAAAGAATAGATTGGCGAATCGGGGGTAATTCCCCAAAGGGTTGATTTTGATTTTACATTGGCTGATTTGATGGTTCCAGAAGAAGAAACTGCGGCGGAGGTACTGGGTGTTTGTCCGATTCGGCCACTTTCTGCTGGAAGTTGGTTGGTCCGATACAAATCCATGAACTGCGCTTTGGTCCGATCAAAGATTCGGGTAATCCAGGAAGATTCGGCACGGTTGGAGACAAAAACCAATCCGTTACGAAAAAAACTAGGGCTAAATTCGGCTTGATGGGTATTGAGACTTAGGTAGCTCACCTCATAGTCGCTGGGTTTGTTTTGAGGGGCACTTTTATAGAATGCTATGAGCGCTTCTACTTCGGGGGTACGACCGTATTGGGCCATCCATGCTTCCAAATTTTGCTCGGCTTCAGCATACCGTCCTAAAGAGGCTAACATTTGGCAGGAAAGTTGCCAAGTTTGCTGGTGCCAGGGGACGGCATTTTCGGATTCTGGTTGGGATAAAATAAATTTACAAACTCGGTAAGACTGTTCATAATCATGCAAGGCGGCATAGGATTGCGCCAACTGGTAGGCATGCTTCCAGGACTTCCTCAAGTCTGGGTTTCGTTGAAACGCCTCCTCGTACCATTGAACAGCATCTACATAGGCTTTTCGTTGCACAGCTCGATCTGCCCGGTAGAGTCGCTGCCCCCATACGGAAGCCGACCCTAGCCAAATTGCTAGCAGAATCGAGAGGAAACGAACGATCATGAGGTGATGTTTAGGTAATTAGGGCAAAAATCATGCCCATTGGTAAAACCTATCGATACAGGAATACCCATTTCAGAATTTTATATCCCGCAAGAACGGTCCCTTTCACCGTACCAGATACTTTGGAATGCCCAATTCGGCATCGGTAATTTACGGGAACTTCGGTGATTCGAAGTGATTTTTTAAGGGCTTTGAGTTGCATTTCCACAGTCCAACCATAGGTTTGATCTTGCATCTGCAAGGTTTCCAAAGCCTTCCAAGTAATGGCTCGGAACGGGCCTAGGTCGGTATACCGAAATCCATGCAGCCACCGAATAAGCCAAGTGGCCAAGGCGTTTCCAAAAAGTTGCTGGGGGGTCATGGATCCCGGTTCTCGCTGTCCTGTGGCCCGTGAGCCAATCACTAGATCAAATTCACCGGATAAAATGGGCGCCACGAGAAGAGGGAGTTGCTCGGGGTAATCCGAGTAATCTGCATCGAGAAAGACGACCACGTCGGGCGGATTCTGACGTAGGTGGTCAAGACCTTTTAGGCATGCGAAACCATACCCTTGCCGAGGTTCGTCGAGAACGGTAGCACCCGAACGACGGGCAACCTCTGAGGTAGAGTCTGAGGAATTGTTATTGACTACAATGATATCACGAACCCATGCTCTTGGAATATCTGCCAAGACGCGGTCGATGGACAAAGCTTCATTGAATGCCGGAATGACGACATCAACGGTTACATTTAGGGTTGTGGGCATTGCCTTTCGTAAATTTCCTTCGCTTTCTTTTGTCCTAGGAAGGTCAATTGTTTCAAATCTTCACAAACTTTTTCTGTGTTCTTGAGTGCAATATATACGTTTATTCGACCATAGTAGGCATTGATATGTTTGTAATCCAATTTGATGGCCTCTGAAAACGCGGTAATCGCCTGTTTATATTGTTGAATATTTAGATAAAACAAGCCCTCGTCATACCAGGCCTCTGCCTCGGCTAGTTTTTCTCGAGGATCAGGCTGATTGGATTCTCTGGACCAATTGAGATCGAGCCGGATGATGATTTCTGTATTCACGGGTTTTCCTTCCCAAAGGGCTGGGCGCCATTTTCCCCGGCTTGCCCGGATTGCATCGATCAAAGCCGCATTGAATTTAGGGTTGGAGCTTTCTTCCACACGGACACCAACGACCTCGCCGGTCTTGGTAATGACGGCACGGGCTAGAAATAACCCTTTACGCCATTCCGGAAATTCCATTTTCTCGTAAACAAAAGAAGAGATCGTTCGTTGCCCGTCTAAAAAAGATGGAACCAAATACCGATCGTCGGATTCGTACACGATATCCCCATTTTGAGCAACGTATGATCTAGGTACAAACCCCACAGAGGCCAAGTGTCGCGGGGTAAAAATAAGTTGAACGGGTACATCACTTGGGCTACTTGGGATTTGAGCTAAAACCAAACGAATGTCTTGATATTCCTTCACTTTAAAGTACAAATCGTCTACGACAAGAACGGAGTCTTCTAGTCGGAAAGAAAATATACGAGATTTACCGTTGATGGTGGATAAAAGGGTATCACCTGGCAGAAAATCATATTGAATCCAACTTTCGACGAGTTCTGGTTTGTACACTGGGCTACCGTCGGTTAAAGTAATTTCTGACTTAATCCATTGTCCTGACAGTTTCCACTGCCCCATAGCGAGGTGGGAGAGAAGAAAAAGCCAAGTCAAACTGATGATTTGTTTCATGTTTCCCAACTTTTAATAATTTGACTACCTGTATCTAACCGTTTAATCTGTAGGTAGGTTTGGATTTCCTGCTGTAAATCCTCGACATGTGAAATGACACCCACTCGTCTTTTCTCTTGGCGCAAGGAGGTCAAGGTTTCAAATACGACTTGGAGCGAATCTTTATCAAGGGAACCGAAGCCCTCGTCGATAAAAAAGAAGTGCTGTTCAAGTTTCAGACGCTGTTGAATCCCATCCGCAAGAGCCAGCGCCAATGCCAAGGAGGCCTGAAATTTTTGACCTCCAGATAAGGTCTTCAGCAAGCGTTCTCTTCCCCCATTCAAACGATCGATTACCCAAAACGTATTTTCTGGACCGATTTTAAGTTGCAGTTGACCACGAGTCATGCGCTCAAATCGAAGATTGGCAACGGCACAAAGTTGTTCAAGAAAGATACGGGAAACGAAATTAACGAAACCTTGACCTCTAAACAATCGCTCGAGGGTATCTAATTCTGATTTTCGATGTTCAAGACTCGTTTTCTGCTCGATAAGATGCGCTTTCTCGGAGAGTAGTCGCTCGACATCCGTACGTCGGTGCTGCACTCCCCCTAATTTATTTTTGGTTTCGTCCAACTTAAGTTGAAGATCTGCAAGAGCTTGTTGGGCGAGAAGGTGTTGGCTTGGGTCATAGGTTAGGCCGGCAAAGGCTTTTCCTTGTTCCATCCAAAGTTGATAAGCCTCCTCCCATTTCATGGTTTCCTGTTGGTAGGTATCTCGCTGTGACCGAGCCATGGCGAGAGTTTCCGGGGTAAAGATTTGAAGCCATGACAGGAGATTCTCGATAGAACCTAGGAGGGAATCTTGCTGTGTACGAGTTTCCAAAGTTGAGGCCAATTCATTCTCTACTTGGCATTCTCGATCCACCAATTCTTTCCACTGGTTGGCTCGCTGTGAGGCCGCCTGAAGTCTTTCCCAGGTATCTTTCAATGTGTGCTCAAACGTTTGGTAGGCTTGCTCTTCTTGCAGAATCATCGCTTGGGTTTTGACTTGCATTTGCTGGGCCTCCAAGAGGGAGTTGGCAAGTGGCTCACGGGTCAAGACCTGGCGTTGTGCATTCCATAAAACAGATTGTCCATGCTCTTGGCGTTGTGCTTCCAAGAGATGTTGTTCTCGAACCGTTTTTTCAAGTTGTCGATTTTGTAGGTCAGTATCCAGCGCACGTATTTGGAGTTGACAAGCATCGAGTTGAGCTCGCCAACTTTTCTGTTCTTGCTCCCATTGTAAAAAAACAGTTTCATCTTGCCAAGTAGACTCAGGGAAAGGGAAAGACTGAAGTAGATTGGTTCCCAGCACTTTGTTGTTTTCCCATTTTTGTATGACCTCTGCCTTCTGAGATTCCAACGGCGTTAAAGCGGATTGCGCTATTTCAACTTCCTTTTCTGCTTTTTTATATAGTTGATATCGTTCCTCAAGGGCTTCCCGTTTTTTTAGTAATTCTTCAGGTGACTTGGGTTGTGTACTCACCAACTGAGCCGGATTGGGGTGATCTAGCGCTCCACACACAGGGCAGGGGGAGCCCTCATGCAAGTGCGTAACCAAATGGCTCCAGGATTGATGCACATGCCATTGGGTTAATGCGTCTTCCAATTTTTGGCGCTCCTGTACATACAATGCCTCTACCTCTGATCCAAAGGCCAACCACTTTTCTCGGGCCTCTTGTACGCGTAGGGAGGCCTGGTCGACTTGGAATTTGATTCGCTCAGCTTCCTTTTTCAATTCCTCCTTTTGGCCCAAATGGACCTGTTTGGTCTGATGCCATTGCCGAACTCGAGTCGAAATATCGAAGAAATTGGGATGTAGTTGCCGAGATAATTCCTCCACCTGTTGCATCACTTGATGGCGTTGGGCCTGGATCGTGTGTTCTTGTTTTTTGAAAACCTCAAGCTGATGTTCTAATTCTTCTCGTCGACGTTTGAAGACATTCCATTGGTCTTGAAGTACCCATAATTTTTCCTCGGTTTGCCAAAGAATTAACTCTTCTCGCTGCTTTTCCAGTTGCTTGAGTCTTTCTTTCCAAGCCTCTTGCTGGTCTTGAATGCTTTTGTATTGACTTTCTATTTGATTCAACTGTCCGATGGACTCATTCCATTGGCTCGTAAAGTGCTGCCGTTGCCTCTGGCTATTCTGCCATCGGATCACGTCGGCTTGGTAGTGGGATTGAACATGCTCATAGGTTAAAATTTTAGATTTTAACTTGTGCATGTCGTTTGCTTGGTCATCTAGTTGCTTTTTTCTGTTTTGTAACTGAACTTCCATCGCTTTCCAGTTGGCTACTTGATTCAAAGTTTCTTGAACCAGCTGAAGTTGTTGGTATTCGGTCGATAAAGTCTCCAGATGATCTTTCAAAAGTTTTTCCTCTTGGTGAAGGGAGGCCAGCAATTCGGGCTGAATCTCCTCCATTCCAACCAATTGCCCTGTCAATACCAGAATTTTCTGGTTATTTTCTTTTTGTAGCTTAGCCGTGGGACCTGCCAGATCGAATTTCTCGAGCTGGAAGATCTCTTTCATCATCTCAGTTCGGTCTTGACCTTTGAGTTCAATGAAATCTTGAAAACGACCCTGGGGGATGATGATGGTCCGTCGGAAGTTGTCATAACTAAGTCCGATAATGCTTTCTCCTAGGGGCTGTTCCTGAAGTGGGCGCCATTCATTTTCAAGCCAGCAATACACATTTCGCTCCGCTTTGGGGACGTCCTCATATCGTTTTTTGTTTCGTTGGGCCCGAACGACAAACCGATACCTTTGGTTTTGAGGCCCCGCGATGCATTCGAAATCCACCAGAAAGTCGGAGGATTGTAAATTCATCATATTGTACAGACGATCGTCACCGCGTTGATTCAGTCGGTCCGTCTGACCATACAAGGCAAAGGTCATGGCTTCTAAAATCGTGGATTTTCCACTGCCCACCCCGCCAAAAATACCAAACAACCCGGCATCGAGTAGAGGGCCGAAATCGATTTCCTGAGGACCTTGGTAGGAGTATAAGCCTTGAATTTTTAATCGAACAGGTATCATAGGGTTATTGGCTCAAGATTTCTTTGAATAATTGGCGAATCGACTCGTTGGGGGGTGTTTGGTGTTTTGAGGTAAAATACTGATCAAATAAAGTCGCCATATCTTGACTAAGATCGAGTGTGGGGATCGCTTGGGCAACATTTTCAGTTCGTTTGATTTCAGGAATCACCTGAATGATGCCTTCATGCGCAGCGTAAAGCTGTTCCTTATCGGAGGATTCCAAAAAAGTATCCGTGACCCACGTGAGTTCGACCCACGCGTTGGTATGATCTTGAAGCCAGGCAATTCCTTCCTCCAGCGTCTGGAATCGGTGCCGAAGCAGGGGTTTACCTTTTTTGAGAGGAATGGATCGACGCTCCAGCACACCTCCGGGTGCAACGGTTAGGAGTTCTACCGACTTTTGTTGGTTAGCCTCCGCAAAGCTATAACTCAAGGGGCTCCCGGCATACCGTATGTCACAAGGGTGTGTATCCACGGAGTGCGGCCGATGCAAGTGGCCTAGGGCGACGTAATGATAGGCCGTCGGGATATTTCGGGAATAGATGGCTTGGGCTCCACCCACATGTAAAATGGGTTTTTCATCGGCGGGTTCATCTTCGGTGGGTTCACCCTCCTTTTGAAAAAATAAATGGGTGACGAGCAGGTTAAATCCTTTGGAATCAAGATAAGTATCGGCGATTTCCTGCCAGTGTTGTTGAAGGTAATCGCGTAGCGCATCTTCACTGGAGTCGTTCAGGTGAATCGCTTGTCGGATACGAGCTTCGTTGGCATAGGGCGTATGAGCAACACGTAATGGAAAGGGATGGGAAGGCAGCCAAGCCTCTAAAAATCCAGGGGCAGTATGGGTTATTTTGAGTCCGGTAGGTAATTCCAAGGGGCGAATGGTTTCACCCGGCCGGCCAACAAATACAATACCGGAAACCCGGGCGAGGGCATCCGGCGCGTCGATCCGTTCTGGGGAATCATGATTACCCGCAATGGCCAGCACCAGCCGTTTTCCGTGGTTGGCGAGTTGGTGAAGGCTCGAATACAGCAATTCCATCGCTTCCGATGACGGATTGAACGTATCAAACAAATCACCTGCCACCACGACGACATCCACTTCCTCTTGGTCTGCAATTTGACAAATTTCTTGTAAGACTTCAGCTTGTTCGGGAAGGCGAGATGCCTGATCCAAACGCTTACCTAAGTGCCAGTCGGCCGTATGTAGAATTTTCATGTGCCTAGGTTTTTTTCAAATTTATGATTTTTCATTTGCAAAAATACCCGCAACCTTATAATTTTGCAGACCAATATAAAACGGAGGTTATAGCTCAGCAGGTTAGAGCACCAGATTGTGGTTCTGGGGGTCGTGGGTTCGAACCCCATTAGCCTCCCTCCAAGCGTATCGATTTTCGGTACGCTTTTTTTATTTTACACCATGGGCATCTTATCTGGAAAAAAAGGACTGATCACGGGAGTTCTGAATGAACATTCCTTAGCATGGCATGTCGCCAAGCTGGCACAAGCGGAAGGGGCGACGGTTGTTTTGACCAATACCCCGGCGGCCATTCGCCTCGGTACGGTGGCAGAATTGGCTCAGGCACATGGCATGCCTTTGCTGGCCGCAGATGCCACCCAGGTGGAGGAAATTCGGGCTTTGTACCGCGAAACACATGAATTGATCGGAGGGCCAGCGGACTTTCTTCTGCATGCCATCGGTATGTCACCCAACCTTCGAAAAAAAAGGACGTATGGGGCATTGAACTACGCCGATTACCAAAAGACCTTGGATATTTCAGCTGTATCGTTTCATAAAATGCTCCAAGTGGCAGAGGAAGAGTCGTTCCTGGCAGCGTATGGCTCGGTGGTTGCACTGTCTTACATCGCTGCCCAACGAACCTTTCCGTTTTATGGGGATATGGCAGATGCCAAAGCCTTGTTGGAGTCCATTGCCCGGGGGTATGGGTATCGATTGGGGAAATCTTTGAAGGTACGGGTGAATACCGTCTCGCAGTCGCCCACCCAAACGACCGCCGGGGCTGGTATCGGTGATGTGACCGACATGATGGGCTACGCCGATCGACTTTCTCCCTTGGGCAACGCTCCCGCCGAGGATTGCGCCCGATTTGTGATTACCTTATTTTCCGATTATACGCGTTACCTCACCATGCAGAATATCTACCACGATGGGGGGTATTCCTCAACAGGGATGACACCGGATCACTCGTAGTTCGTTTTTACGATGGTTTTAGTTTGTTCCGGTGAAGGAAAGAGAGGGGAGATTTAGAGCGGTTCAAAACGAAAAAATGAAATAGAAAACCATGTTAATCCACGCCTTGACGGGGTACTTTCCATGTAAAAATGTTGGGTATCCTTGTATTAGCCGAGTTCTTGGGACATGTGCTGGTGTGGTTTGCGGAGGCTATTTTCTTAAAGTTTCATGTTGTAGATTCCACCAATTTGCCGTATGCCAAAGCGTTTTTAACTATCTTTGTTGTCAATGTTGATCGATCTTTAGGTATGTCAGAGGTAATTCATTGGGGAATTGTGGGGCTGGGTAAAATTGCCCGAAAATTTGCACATGACCTTCGGTTTGTTTCCGGAGCTCAACTGACGGCGGTTGCCTCTTCCGACTTGGCGCGAGCACAGGAATTTGCCCAAGAATGGGGAGCACTTGAGGCCTTTGGTCGCTATGAGGAGATCCTTCAAGCCCAAAAGCTGGACGTGGTGTACATTGCCACGCCGCATCCGCAGCATTTTCCCCTGGCTCACTTTTTCCTTCGGCAAGGCGTCGCTGTTTTATGTGAGAAGCCCGCTGGGATGAATGCCCGGGAAGTGAAGGCCATGATCCAGGCCTCCCAGGATCATCAAGCCTTTTTTATGGAAGCCATGTGGAGCCGATTTATGCCTTCTCTTCGGAAAGCTCAAGAATGGATTCAGGCCGGGCTGATCGGTGATCTTCGCCACATCCGGGCCGATTTTGGATACCAAGCGCCTACCCGTCTCGACCGCCGTGCCTTCAACAAAGAGTTAGGAGGTGGATCCCTCTTGGATATTGGGATTTATCCCCTGTTTTTAGGACAATGGTTGGCCGGAGCCCCGATGGATCAAATTCAAGCCATCGCCGAGTTTCATCCCACGGGCGTCGATGCGGCCACCGAGATGGTAGTTCGATATCAAAATGGGGTGACTGGGTCGTACAATGCAACTTTTCTGACCAACACCCGATCGGAAGGGTATTTGTACGGATCAGAGGGGTACATTCAACTACCCACCCGTTTTCATGATTGCCAAGAAATCACTCGGTTTTCTCTCCAACATGAGGTGCAAGAAACCCTGACGTTTCCGAGGGGAGAAGCGTTTGGTTATTGTTATGAAATGGAGGCCGTACACGAAGGCATTCGCAACGGATGGATCGAGCATCCCGACATGCGTCATGCCGATAGCTTGACGTTGAATGAGACATTGGACCGTGTCCGTAAAGAAATCGGACTCCGTTATAAACAAGATGATTGAGGATTTGACCATGAAAAAAGTATTTTTAGGACTTGGGATTATAACCACCTCCTTTGGTTTTTGGCAATGCCAGTCGGACCCCGAAGTCCCGGCGGTGGATATTCGTTTGGAGCGCTTGGAGCAGGACTTGATGGGTCTTGAGGATTCTGTGCAAGTTCATGCTTTCCTTAAAAAACATGAAGACATCACCCGGGCCTTCTTTCGGGCTTATCCGGATGACCCAGCCTTTGTTTCGTACCTCACTCAGTTGACCCAACACCCCGACACCCGAGCGCTTCACCAACAAACGCAGGCATTTTTCGGGGACATGAACGACATCGAAACCCAATTGGAGCAAGCCTTCGGGCGAATTAAATCCTATTACCCAGACTTCAAACCACCTCGTGTGGTTACACTTTTTTCGGGTCTGCAAAACGATGTATATGTCTCCGATTCACTGATCGTCATCGCGCTGGAAGCCTTCGTGGGACCTACTGCGAAGTTTCGGCCTCAGCAGCCTGAGTATATCCTACGGCGATACGAGAAGGAATCCTTGGTACCAACTTTGATTCGTTTATTATCCGATTCGTATGCAAAATCGAACCCAGCGGACGGCTCTTTGTTGGCGGATATCGTATATTTTGGAAAAACATTTGAATTTACTCAAACGATGCTGCCTGACGTACCGGCTCAACGCATTATTGATTATGCCGACACAACGTATGAGCAAACGTGGTATGCACAAGATTTGGTTTGGGCACATTTTGTGGATAATCAATTGTTATTTGAGAAAAATCCAAGAACAAAGGAAAAGTACATTGGCGAAAGGCCGGTGGTATCTGAGATTGGGCCTGCTTGTCCGGGTCGGATTGGGCAGTGGGTCGGATGGCGCATCGTCCAAGCGTATCGAACCGAAAACCCAAAGGTTTCGTTCGTAGAACTGATGAATAATCCGGATGCAAATCAAATTCTTCAAAAATCCGCCTACCGAGGTCAAATGGAGGATTAAACAAAGTATATGGCAAAGAAACGCAGTATGTTAGGGGCGGAAGAACCTAAGGAAAAAACAAAAATCAGTAAAGAAGGGTTACGTAAAGCCCTTCGACTATTTCGATTCATCGGACCGTACAAGGGAACGTTTGCCATTGGGATGGTTTTCTTGGTCTTTTCAAGTGCTACTACCTTGAGTTTCCCAATGCTCATTGGGGAGATGACCCGGGTAATTGAACAAAAATCAGCCTACTCCCTAAATCAAGTCACCTTGTTTTTTGGTTTGGTTTTATTGGCCCAAGGGATATTCTCCTTCTTTCGGGTGTACTTTTTTGCCCAAGTGAGTGAACGCACCTCGGCCGATATTCGGAGATCGGTGTATGAACAGTTCATCTCGTTGCCGATAGGTTTCTTTGAGCAACGGAGAGTAGGCGAATTGACAAGCCGGATTACCAGCGATGTCGCGGCCTTGTACGATATTTTATCCATAACCTTGGCCGAGTTTTTCCGGCAAATCGTTACGTTGGTGGTTGGAATCAGCGTGATTCTCTACCTTTCTTGGAAACTCACTCTTTTCATGTTGGCTACATTCCCTGTTTTGGTTTTATCCGCTTTGTTTTTTGGAAAGCATATCCGAAAATACGCTCGGAAGTCGCAAGACAAATTAGCGGAAGCCAATGTGATTGTGGAAGAAACCTTGCAGTCGATTCAGGTCGTGAAGTCGTTTACCAACGAAAAGCTCGAAGCAAGACGCTACCGAACGGCCCTTCAGGAAGTAGTTGATGTAGCTTTGAAAGCCGCTACCTTGCGTGGATCCTTTATCTCGTTCTTCATTGTCGGCATGACGGGCGGGATCATCGCCGTCGTTTGGTACGGTGGAGGCTTGGTGGCTGCGGGTGAAATGCAACTTTCGGACCTACTGACCTTTTTATTTTATACTACCTTCATCGGTGGATCGATGGGAGGTTTGGGTGATTTGTATGCTCAATTGCAACGTTCGGTGGGGGCTTCGGAGCGATTGGTCGAAATTCTCGATGAGAAAACGGAAGTGGATATTGCACGCCCGGATTCAACCGTTCGATTAACAGGGCATATTCGATACGACCAAGTAGCATTCTCTTATCCATCCCGTCCCGATATTCAAGTATTAAAACCATTGTCCTTTGAAATCAAACCCGGAGAAAAGGTGGCCTTGGTGGGCCAGTCGGGGGCAGGGAAGTCAACCTTGATGCAGCTATTGATGCAAATGTATCCGATCCAGGAAGGCACCATCTTCCTGGACGAGAAGCCAAGTTCGGCCTATCATATCTCGGATATTCGGAATAACATGGCCTTGGTGCCGCAAGAGGTTATGCTTTTTGGAGGAACGATTTTTGAAAACATTCAATACGGAAAACCAGGGGCTACAGAATCTGAAATTATTGAGGCGGCTAAAAAAGCAAATGCTTGGGAGTTCATTAGCCAATTTCCTGAGCAGCTGCAAACGATTGTGGGCGAGCGGGGTGTGAAGCTCTCAGGAGGGCAGCGCCAACGCATTGCGATTGCGAGGGCCATTCTTCGGGATCCTGCCATTTTGATATTGGATGAAGCCACATCAGCCTTGGATGCGGAATCAGAGCACTTGGTACAATCCGCGTTGGATACTTTGATGGAAAACCGCACCACGGTGATCATCGCCCACCGGTTGGCCACGATCCGAAACGTGGACACTATTTTTGTATTAAAAGATGGTGAAATTGCCGAGTCGGGGTCACATGCTACGTTATTAGAGAATCCGGATGGGATTTATAAACATTTAGTTAAATTACAATTAGAATCAACAACGGCCCCATCGGTGGAAAATGCATGAGAACGACGGTCCGACAAACCCTTAAGACGTTTCAACTTCGGCACACCAGTTGCCGAGAGGATATCCTATTGATGTTCCACGAGCATACCAATGCCTTGTCGCACAGTGATTTGGAGCAGGATCTCGGCGAGCGTTTTGATCGGGTCACGATTTACCGAACGTTGAAAACTTTTTTAGAGAAGGGGCTTATTCACAAAGTACTGGATGATGAAGGCGGCACGCGTTATGCACTTTGCAAACACGACACGTGTTCGACAGATCATCACCAGCACGAACATGTACATTTCAAATGCCGAGATTGTGGCCTAACCACCTGCTTGGATGCGGTCCATATACCCAGTTTTTCGTTGCCAACAGGATATCAACAAGAAGAAGTCAACATCTTGGTCCAAGGCGTTTGTCCCACCTGTTTAACCTCAGCCTAATCCCATGAAAATAAAAGAAGCCGTTTTTTTGAAAAGTGCCTCCGATGCCGCGAACTGTCCACCTCCAACCAAACCGGAATATGCCTTCATCGGCCGTTCAAATGTTGGGAAGTCGTCTTTGATCAATATGTTGGCAGGAGATAAAAAATTAGCCAAGACGTCCTCTACCCCAGGAAAAACCCAACTGATCAATCATTTTGTAATCAATAATGAGTGGTATTTGGTGGACTTACCCGGGTATGGTTTTGCGAAAGTGCCCTTATCTGAAAAGGCCAAGTGGGAGAAAATGACGTGGGACTATCTCCGCAATCGGCCCAATCTTTTGTATGTTTTTGTATTGATTGATATCCGAATCCCTCCCCAGAAAATTGACCTCGCTTTTGTGGATCAATTGGGAGAAGAAGGCATCCCGTTCAAATTGATCTTTACTAAGGCCGATAAAGTAAAAAAGTTGGAAGGTCAGCGAAATATTGATTCTTTCCGAATGGCGATGGCCGAAAAGTGGGCCATATTACCGGAGTTCTTTATCACTTCATCGGACACGGGAACGGGCCGAAAAGAGGTTTTGGATTTGATTTCTGAAATCAATTCCGTGGCAAAAAGTTAATTTTCCTTATTTTTGCCTGACTACCCTTATTCAATCATTTTTAATCAAAATACTCAATGGGATCTTTTTACCTAGGAATTGACGTCGGAGGGACCAATGTTAAAATGGGCTTGGTAGAAGCCGAGACCGGACATATCTCACATTTTTACAGCCATGACACAGCTAGTTGGCGGACTTCCGGGCATTTCGTGGAGCGTTTGGGAGATGCCATCGGAGTCCAATTGGCCGAACACAAAGAAGTCAATCGCATTGGTATCGGAGTCCCTGGATTAATTACCCGCGATCGGCAAACCCTATTAGAAATTACCGCCATTCCTGAAATCGATGGCATTCATATCATCCCTGAGCTTTCCAAACGTTTTCCTAACCATACCTTTTTTCTGGAAAATGACGCCAATGCAGCAGCTTTAGGAGAATATTATTTTGGAGAAGGTGATGTGCCCGAAGACTATATTTTCGTAACACTCGGAACAGGAGTTGGTGGTGCCGCCATTATCGATAAAAAAGTTTTCAAAGGCGGTGGCGGAAATGCCATGGAACCTGGCCACATGCCTTCTCGCAACGGCAAAGTATTGGAACGAAATATTGGTAAAAATGAATTATTGGATCTCGCCAATGCCATGCGCTCGGCTTATACTGGAGTTACATCATTGCCTGGGGATGGGAGTATTTCCACCACCGGCTTGGTAGCTGCCGCGGCAGAAGGCGATGAGTTGGCACTGCAAATTTTCCACGAAGTAGGAACCATGTTGGGAGATGGATTGGTCTCGATGATCCGAATCCTCGACATCACAACCATTTTGATTGGTGGTGGACTTTCGGCTTCCTACGATTACATCCTGCCAGCCGTTGAGAAGCAATTGAATTACTGGTTAACACCCTATTACATCAAATCGTTGACTATCAAAAAAGCTACATTGGGTAACGACGCAGGTTTGCTCGGTGCGGCAAGCTTGTGTTTCTAAACGGTTACCTACATTGACAAAAAAGGCTATTCCTGACAGGTATAGCCTTTTTTATTGACTTTTCAGCATGCTTTTTTGATATTCTCCATGTAAATACCATACACCCACCCACGGAAGTAAAAAGAAGATCCAACGACGGATGTTTTTTTGTCGATCCCACCGCCAAGCCAATGCATAGGACAAGCCTGCGTAAAAAATTAAATACAGCCAGGAGGTGATGGTACCCGTAGGTAAACCGACGTAGAGTGTATTGGGCCGAATGGTTAGTTCCATGACCCGAGCGACATCCAAGGCGATTACTATCAAAAATAGTAAGGACATCGATATCTCTTCCTCCAAACCATGTATCTTTTGCCGCCACCGATATAGAGCATGTAGCCATAAAAAGAAACCTAGGCCCGCCAATAAATGCATTGCTTTGATCATATATCGCCACGCCGGCCATTCCAAAACAAGGCCGGAGGTCATCATCAATATGAGTGTAAATACCTGCCACGGTGCAACTTGACGCCAAGACATGAGGGTTGGTAGAGGTGTTTAAACACGAAAATAAATAATTTTTGTTGAGAAGACGCAACCTTTTTGATGGATGGTACATCTACCTGTCAACAACCCCCAAAAGGGAAATTTGAAAAAGCTATAAAAAACACAATTGTATGAAAAAGCTAGTAATCACCTTGTCTTTCCTTTCCGTCTTCACCGCAGCCCAGGCTCAAGAAACGGAGGAGCATCACGAAGAGCCCAAAGCCACGAGTGCTAAACCCAAAAACATGTTTACCAAAAAAGACTTTGGGGTGAATTTGGGGATTAATCAATTTCAGGATGCCCGTCGTATTCCGGATCTAAATCCATGGGGTTCTCGGTACGTTGCCTTGGATTTTCGTCGGAACGATGCCCTCCTCACCGGCCGCCAAGTAGATGTGGCTATCGGCAGTGGATTGCAAGTGTCTTGGAATAATTACCGATTTGAAGATGATGTTCGGATGGTGGAAGGTGGACAATTTCAACCGATTGGCTTTCCCGTAGAGAAATCCAAATTGACTGTCGCCCGGTTGGAGCTACCCGTCATCTTGCAGTTTGGATTTAAAGAATCCGGCTTTCGTTTCGGAGTCGGTGCGTATGGTGGACTACGAATTGCCTCGTACCAAAAAGTGCAGGAAACTTCCAATCGCCGAAGCACCGAGCGTTTTCATGACGACTACAACCTCAACCCATTCAATTATGGTTTGATGGCGGAGGCAGGTCGACGGAATTTGCGGTTGTTTGTGAAATATGACATGACCACCACCTTTCAGGCTGATAGCCCGGTGCAAGGTACTACTTGGGCAGCCGGGATTCGGTTGTAAATCCAAAAACGAAACAATCGCTACCCCACCAAGCAACCAAGAAATTCATCTTGGTTGCTTTTTTTATGGGTGATCAATACCAAACTCATCCATCAAACTCAGACCATATTTCCGGATCTCTTCAATGAGTCCGATCGCACGCTGACCCCGTGGTGTAATCGAGTACTCTACTTTGGGTGGTACCACCGCATATACGGTCCGGTTTACAAACCCCTCCTCTTCCAATTCTCGAAGTTGACTGGTTAACATTTTATGCGTAATTCTCGGAATGGCCTTTTTTAATTCGCCATACCGCATAACACGGTCCTTTAAACGCCATAAGATGGGCATTTTCCAGGTTCCCCCAATGCGGTCCATGGCAAATTCGACTGGGTTGTAGTAAAGCTTGTTTTGGTATAAAAATTCTGGCATTCTGTATAATGTATTGATTATAAATATACTTTCCTAAAAGTGTGTATCATACTTAAATGAAAGTATATTGCGTAAGGTACGTGTTGTCAGCACATTTGTCAAGTGAAACCAAAAAATCATTTGATATGGCACAGGTTAAGGAAATCCAACAGTACGTTCATTTTCATGGAGCTCCCACGAAGGGAAAAATTTTAATGGTGGCTAGCTCACCTACTGTTTCAACCCAAACAGGTTGGCCAATCGGATTTTGGGCCGCCGAGTTGACGCACCCTTTGTGGGTATTCCAAGAGGCAGGCTACGAGGTAGACCTGGTCTCGACGGAAGGCGGAAAAATCGAAATGGATGGTTATTCGAATCCAATGGATGCCAGTGGGTATTCAGCCCACGATGTTATCTCTTTGGGTTTTCTACAGCAGCCATCCTTTCATGACCTGCTTCAAAATACCCGAAAACTTACGGAGGTTGACCCATCGGACTATTCAGCTATTTTTCTGGTGGGGGGCCAAGCTCCGATGTACACGTTTCGAGAAAACGAAGCACTTCACCGGCTTTTTGTTCAATTTTATGAGGCCGGAAAGCCCTCCGCCGCCGTTTGTCATTCCACTACGTTACTCCTGGAAGCACGAACTTCCGATGGACAACTATTAGTGACCGGAAAAACCTGGACAGGATTTGCCGATGCCGAAGAGGACTTTGCTGATCAAGCGGTAGGTTTAAAAATTCAACCGTATCGGATCGAAACTGAGGCGAGAAAACTGGCACAAACACATTTCAAAGTAGCACCTCCTTTTGCCTCGTATGCCATTCAAGATGGGAATTTGATCACAGGTCAGCAGCAAAATTCTGGCGCTGCTGCCGCACGCTTGGTGGTAGAATCATTGGAAGCGTAGGTCATGGAAAATCATGAAGAGTCTCCTCTTTGTCTGGTATTGGTTGATCGCTCCTTTAAGCCTTGCTCGGCTACCTGTGGAAATGGTCGTGGCCCACTCGATGGAAAGGGTTTGCCCCTGTAGGCGTAGTGCAATGGGTCAGCACGGGTTTGTTTCCTAAAGTGGGACTTCAAAAGGTCGTAGCAAGAGAAAATATCCTCGGTTTTTCGTGGATGGTTTTGGAAACGAAAAGGGATCCAAGATTGGATTACTTTCTTTTGATACGTTGGACACCCGTCCTGAAGGGGCAAATCAAGGTTTTTTCACAGGTCGAATGGATTCACTCATTTGCTGCCACACGTATAGGTCAACCGACGCAATCGACACAACGTGGCCGACTGGGACTAAAGTACACGGCGGTTCAGGCAGGTTTCGGGTTTGATCGAAGTCGGGTGAGTGGATCTGATGGGATTATTTTTCAAAACTGGGGAGGATTCCTCCGATATGAATTTTAGATATGATCATAAAAAGACAATTTAATCCATTCAAAGTCATTCGGTATGTTCATCGGGAATTACTGTGGTCAATTTTTTGGACCACTTTGATGATTTGGTTGGTTGATCGGCGGTATGTGACCTGGACCGTTCCATTTTCCGTCGTGGCGATTGTGGGTAGTGCCTTGGCGATTTTCATTGCCTTTCGGAACAACAGTGCGTATGGCCGATGGTGGGAGGCCCGAACGTTGTGGGGGGGAATTGTGAATTCAAGTCGAGTCTTGGCTCGCTTGGTCATTACCTTCACCGATAGTCATGCACATCTTCCTGGGTATGATGTTGAGCAGGCAACGACTTTCAAGCGGGTCATGGTGTATCGGATCATCGCTTGGGCCCATGCATTGCGTATTCAGCTTCGAGGCCAAGATACTTGGGAGGAACTACAGCCATTTATGACGGCGGAGGAGTACGAGCGCATGTTGACCGCCGGAAATCAAGTCAATTTAATACAACTACACCAAGGAAAGGCCATTTACGAGGCCATGAGAAAGGGAATATTGGCGGGTTTTGATAGTTTCCAATTGGAAGGCCAGCTCCTTGCGTTGGCTAATTACCAAGGAGGGTGTGAGCGAATCAAACGGACCCCACTTTTGCGGCAGTATGACTATTTCACCCGGATTTTTCTTTGGACGTTCATCGCACTTCTTCCCTGGTCGTTGGTCCCTGATCTAGCCAAGACAGCAGGATGGGTTTTATCTTTTCCTATTTCAGTGCTCATATCATTTGTTTTTTCTATTTTAGGTAAAGTGGGGGAAGTGAATGAGGATCCATTTGAAAATCGAATCACCGATGTCCCGATGACCGCCATTTGTGGGACCATTGAACGCGACTTGTTGGACATGTTGGGGGAATCGTCATTACCTAAAACAGAATCACCGTACGATGGGTACCTATACTAAGCGAACCATGACAACCCAACGATTTGAGGCCTTAAGTGATGGTGTCATTGCGATCATTTTGACGATTATGGTCTTTGATCTAAAATTTCAGGACCCAATTACCCCCGAGACGATCGCCGATCAACTGATTCAATTGATTCCATCCTTTCTAACGTATGCGGTTAGTTTTTTTACGATTTGTGTCTTTTGGTTTCATCATCATCAACTTTTTCATCAGATGCATTCCCTAACACCATCTATTCTATGGTTGGGATTGCATTGGTTGTTTTGGATGAGTTTAATTCCGTTTGCAACGCATTTTGTAGGAACCCATCCTTCGTACTGGCAGGCTACTTTGTTGTATGGCCTGATTTTCTTTGCAGCGGCGGCGGCTTTTAGTAGGTTGCGGCGGGCGGTTTTGGCGAAAGGGCTACTTCATGCGGAGGTTGATGGACGTCGCGTGCGCTCAATTTTAACGAAAAATAAGGTTGGACAAATCCTCTATTTACTAGGTGCCTTGAGCGGTTTGGCTTCTGTTTACCTAGCGTTTTTGTTTTTTATTATTGTACCGGCCATGTATGTATGGCCTGAGAAGTCTTCACATTAAATAGATCTGAACAATGAAAATTGCCATAGTAGGAACTGGAAATGTTGGGGGAGCCCTCGCGACGCATTGGGCAAACCAGGGTCACGAAATCTTTTTAGGGGTTCGGAATGTTGATCAGTTTAAGGGAAGGGAACTCCTGTTGAACCCAAGCACTAGGGTGTTTCCTGTAGAGGAGGCCGTGAGACAGGCCGAGGTGATCTTGATTTCGACACCCGCGGTAGCCGCTGTCGAGGTAGCCCAAAGTTTAGGGGATACCGAGGGAAAGGTCATTTTGGATGCCATGAATATCGTGAAAGGGAGAGGACCGCTGGGTTATTCCACCACGGCTCAGGCGATATTGGATCATACCGCTACCCGTGATGTGGTCAAATGTTTTAATATCACGGGATACAATAACATGAAAGATCCGAGGTATGGGGATCAAGCTTTAGATATGTTTATGGCAGGGGATAGCGAGCGAGGAAAAAGCATGGCTCGTCTGCTGGCATTCGATGCAGGTTTCGGCAATTGCTATTCCATTGGAGGAAACGAAGCCTTCGAAACACTGGAGCAATTCGCTTGGTTTTGGATCAATTTAGCGATGTTTCAGGGATTGGGGCGAGAAATTGGATTCAAACTCTTAACACGCTGAGTCGACATGGTTGGGCTTTCCAAGTCGAGAACGACTACTGATTCGTTGGATGAACCATGAAGACCAATGAAATCAAGCGTATCCTGTAAATAAGCGGGGATGATTAGGAAACTAGTCATCCCCGCTTATTTAATATAGCTTAGTTTAGCCTGAGAAAATTCGGGATTAAAATGAAAGGAAAATTCGATTTCGCCTATCCAAATTTGGTTTTCTTACCACGAAAAATTGATCTACATTTTTGATGATTGGTGCCCTTGAAATTTTTTCTATACGTGAAAAACACCCTATTTACGACACCCATTTGGTTTATTCAGTAGAGAATATTTTATTTGAGCAAAATTTGTAGCCTCTATGACAGATCAATTTACTTGGGATCAATTGTATGCAGACGCTGCCCTTTCGGAAGTGGTAGGTAGAGATTTTCTCTTGGTAAATTTCACCCCAACGGAGCGAGAGGTGATTGGTTGTTGTGCCCAGGGGATGGCCAATCAGGAAGTGGCGGATCGATTGTTCATTTCGTTGGATACCCTGAAAGTACATAAACGGAATATTGCCCGAAAGCTGGGGATAAAGGGGCAAGTGGCGATACGGAAATTTTTAGTTTGGGCCAGGAAATATAGTTAAATACCACTTTTCTACTACTTTTTTACCACTAATATACCCCTTTAGTGGTATTGACAAGCCAGCAGATTGCTTCTACCTTTGTTTTGGTTAACCGAAAAAGAGTTGAGATCGACTCACCAAACAAAAGGACTCTACCTACTAGAGAAAAAGGAAGCACTGCCTTGGAAAAGTGTGCTAGGAGGTATGTTAAACTTTAAATTGAAAATGAGATGAGAAAATAAAAGTTAGAAACCTTTAGACAAGGAAAATGAAAGAATCAAATATTAAAAAAATAGATGACCCCAGCCGAGTTTTGGAAGACTGTTAACTGGGATCATCGAATGTTAACTATCAAAGAAATTAACAATTAAAATTATGAAATTATCTAGTTTTAACAAATTTATTTTATCGATTTTATTAATTTTTAATATATTTTCATGTAAGACGGATACTTCTGTTAATCCCGAGGTAACGGTCCAAAATTTACAGAAAGATGAAGATTTTAACCGATTAGTTAGTTCTTTAACAAAGATGAGACTTCGGTTTGATATTAGAATGTCTGAGTATAGAAGTTTTGAGGATGTAAAGAAACATCGAAATACCATTGAATTTTTAGCAGCACAGTCAGATCCGATTTCACAAGAAAGGCTGATAAAAGAATTAGGTTTCAAAGATAAAGGAGATTATTTGACTATTCAAAGTGAACTTTATAATTCTAAGGCTAGACTATTTAAAAAATACGGGATTGATTCAAGTTCTGATTTAGCTGAATTTGAGGGTGTTATGAAAGGTGCACTTTCCGAAAGTAGAACTTTAGTAAAAGCACGGGAGGGGTTATGTATTCACTGTTTTTTCAATAATTGCGATAACTGCACAGGCGGGACAGGAGAAGGTAAAGAATCCCATATTCCAGATTCTGGTGGTGGAAACTGTTTTAATGAAAAGAATAAATGTTTAAATGATGCAACTCGTCAAAAAGAAATTGATATAAATCTGGCACGAGGAGAATACCATGAAAAAGCTGCACTATGTTTAATGGGGGCTATTGGAGCAGGAGGGCTTGCAGCTGGTCAAACAATTTATCTTGGCCCTTTCTCAATACCCGCTGGAGGGGCTGTATTTGGTATCACCGGAGGTTCGTGCTTATATGGAGTATATTTGCAATATTCTAGTAAAATTGAAAGTGCCGAATTAAAGTATCAACAAAGTAAAGATAGTTGTTATAGTCGGTTTAAATGTTAAACAATATAAAATAGGGATTTTAAGGAATCCCTGTACTCAGTTAATATGAAAACATATCAAAAAATTATCGCTTTGTATTTGCCTACTATTTCAACGGGAACCAATTTGTATATTGTAGGTAATAATATTTCTTTTAAGGCATTTTTGATGATTATGTTAATAACTCCACTGCCAGCGATAGTATTTTTTATTTTGGATAAGCATACTCAGGAATATCAAAATAATATTAAACTATTTTCCTATTTTATAGTTCTATTTTTGCTTAATTATTTTACCTACAAGGCATATAATTTACATTAAAAATGAGAATATTTATCATTTTTTTACTTCTTCCGCTCTATCCTTTCTGTCAAAATCAGATGGTTAGTAAATCCGATGGCACGGCCATGGTTTCCTCTCGGTATGAAAGAATAGAGGGGACACCTTATTTGTCTGACCGATACGCTGAATGTCAGTTAAAATATTGGCAAAGTCAAAAAATACTAACATTCAATACAGCACGCTTTGATGCTTACAAGCAATGTTTAGAATATATTGATGAGAAAGGTGCTTTGAAAGTACTAGACGCGAAGCATATCCAAGAATTTGTATTGGACGGGAAAATATTTCGTTGTGGATATGAACCCGTGGAGGCATTGCAGCGGACCGATTTTGTTCAGGTACTTTATGAGGGTAAAATTCAGTTATTGAAATTGAACAAAACCAAGTTGGACACCGAAATGGTCTTTGGTAGTGTATCCAATCCCTCTCGATTTACCCCAGAGGAATTCTATTTTCTAAAAGATGAACAGCAGGTCAGGAGAATTAAGCCATTTAACCTAAAGTGGCTAAAACTCCTAGGGTCCCATGAAAAAATGATATTGGATTTCATGAAAACGAGTGGAATGAAAACCATTTCGAATGATGATGAATTGACAGCCATTGTAAAGTATTATGATACACTTCCTAGGTGAATCGAAAAAAAGCCCTCTTATTTACTCCATTAGAATACTATGGAAAAGTGTCAAATAAGGGTTTTAATGTGAATAATAATAATTCTGCAACTTCTGTTTTGCAATTTATAGGTTGTTTTCAAATTATTTTTTAGCAATTGTTTGCTTCTATATATTCGTATTTAGGGTAGTAATTCATCCGTTTGTTAAGGATATTAGAGAGAAATGGAATTAGTAATAAATTTTAATGATAGATATTTTTAATTATATATTTCACTCATGCTATTTATGTTACTTTAGTATTTGGTTTTCAGATAATTACTTGTTGAGAACATAGTTTAGAACGAAAGAAATCACTAGATATTGATCTATTGAAGTCTGTTAATCAAGTGAATTGGTTCAAGTATAATAGTAAAGAAAAAATTCAAGGTCTGACCAATTGTCATTAAAACAAATATTTTAGTAAATGATATATACAATAAGTACAAACTAATTTTATGGCATATTCCAAATTTAAATTCTTTGACTACTTAATTATGATATTTTTCAATATCTTTTTTTGGTCAATAATCTTTGATGGAATTTTCGGATTTACCAAAGATCAGGTCTTTTATCCTTTATTGATTTCGCTTTGTATTTTTTTGATGTTCAAGTTTTACTTGGTGTTTAAAGCAAAACAATGGTCAAGCTCAAAGAATTTTTTTTTGGGGGTACTAATTTGGGTCATTGTCATTCTAATCGCCATGAATATTTAGCCATATATATTCTTAGAAAAGATTAGATCACTCCGAAATTATTGACTATATATGTACCATTTAAGTGAATATGGGGATGTCTATTCTTTTTTGAACTCCGTCAATAAACCCAATGACATCAATAAAGCCTTTACACCTAGTTAGTTTTTTTTTCAGTTTCCTACTGTATTTCCTTGTCAATGAGGTAATCGCTCACGCGGCCTTGATCGTGTCGAAGGGACGCTTGGTAGGATATCCGGTTTGGATTGCCAGGTTCTGTAAAATTGGCATAGGCTATTCATACGAATACACAAGTCAATATGTTTTATGGTTTGTTTTTAAATTAATCTTTGTATTAGGAGTATCCTATGTATTCTTGAAGCGGGGCTATTTTATATGGCTCCGCTTTGTGGTAGGGGTTTATCTTGTTACGGGTATTTTACATGTTATATTGAGTGTACTTTTCAGCTTTGTCGAATGGGATTCCTATTTTTTTAGTTCGTTCCCCGTTTTTCTTTTGCGAGAGATGACGGGTTATCCCGGCTGGTGGTTTATGTTGGCTGAAACGCTTTTTTTCTTGGGTTTGTTTTCGGTGCTGAATAAAGTAAAGCTAAAAGAGCATCTTTTTCATTTCGGATTTGTGCCGTTTTCATTTTTGCTGTATTTCTTGGGGTGTTATTTGTACCTTGGTTATGTGGTTTGTTATTAGTCAGTTAAGTCTAAATCTTATGTACATCAAAAAAACTATTTTGCACACTATCAGCATGGGCTGTTTAGCTCTAATAGTCTTTTTGTTTTTCTTTAAGGTGTATACCCTATGGATTCTATTGCCACTAACTATCCTTCCTATTGCCTTACGGACGTATGAAATCCAAAAGGGATATTATGTTCCGAAGAAAGGAGAAATGCCCATGAAAATCCTCATGCTGCTGGTGATGGGAGGGATGTATGTGTACTATAGGTTTTATGCGGTTTGATGCTTGTAGAAACGTAGCATGGCTACGTCTCTACAAGGGCGGCTGCATGCCATGAACTAAATAAATGTTTTTAGACACTTCGATTTCCCATGAATCTCAACCTTAGCCCACTACTATTTATACTGTTCTTTTGCCTTGTGCAGCCCCTCGCTGCACAAATACATGGGACCGTCATGGATCAGGCCACCAAAGAGCATCTTGTGGGAGTTTCCGTGCGGGGAAAATCCAGTACAATTACCAATCGGTACGGCTTTTTCTCGTTGCCCGGACAAATGGGCGATACTCTTCGATTTACTGCGGTGGGCTACGTACCCTATGTCTTTGTTGTGGACTCCGTTCACTTGATCCGTACGTCAACGATATTTCTCGTTCCAGCTGTTATGGATTTGGAAGAAGCGACAGTTAAATCCAATAAGGAATCAATTTTTTCTTTCCAAAACCCGAAGATTAGTCTTACCTCGGCGCAAATTAATCGTATGACGCTGCTGATGGGCGAAAAAGACCCACTAAAGGCATTGCAATTACTGCCCGGTGTGCAGGAAGTGAATGAGGGTAGTTCGGGCCTCAGTGTCCGTGGGGGAGACTTGGACCAAAATCTCTTGCTCCTCGATGATGGAGTGGTCTATAACGCCAATCATTTATTTGGCTTTTTTTCGACGTTCCACCCCGATCCCATTCAGCAAGTCGATTTATATAAATCTTTTTTCCCGGCTCGGTACGGTGGGCGGCTTTCCAGTGTGGTGGACGTAAAATTGAAAGAGGGGAATAAATACACTTGGCAAGGTAAAGGATCCATCGGTTTGCTTTCCTCCCGATTTCACCTTGAAGGGCCGTTGAAAAAAGAAAAAGCCTCATTGGTGCTTTCCGCACGGCGAACTTACTTGGATGCACTTTTGGTCCCGTTGCAGTCGGCACGCGAAAAAACAGGGTATTATTTCGGTGATTTGAATTTAAAAACCAATATAGAGTTATCCCCCAAACAATCCCTATATGCCAGTTATTATTTTGGGCGGGATGTATTTTATCAGCGAAATCGAATTCCTCGCCGAGAGAATTTTTTGCTGCAAGAGACTAACCTCGCGTGGGGCAATCAAACGGCTATGCTTCGATGGAATCGGATTGCCTCTCAAAAAAGATTTCAGCATGTAAGTCTTCTCTGGACCAATTATCAGCTTCAATTCGGAGAAAGCCTGCGCCAAGATTATTTGGTTCCTCCCCGTTTTGAAAATTCCAATTTGACCTCCACCATCCGGGATGTCTCTATTAAAGCGGATTGGGAGTGGTTCATTTCTCCCCAACTTACCTTGGAATATGGTGCACAAGTCACTCAGCATAGGATTGCACCGCAAACCTTTTTGTACACCTCTTCATTACCTGGAACAGAGCGTATTGAATCCAACTCGGATACGCTTCGACCTGTGGAATCGGCTGGATATGTCCACTTGACAGGTGAGAAAGGAAATTTTTTTTACCAAACGGGTGTACGTCTAAGTCAATTTGGATCAAAGGTGTATCCAGAACCCCGTATTTTGGTTGGAATAAAAAATCAACCTTGGGGAGAGGTACACGGCGGGTATTCCCGCATGAATCAGTTTCTTCATTTGATCTCGCAAACAGGTTCTGGCTTACCCACCGATGTTTGGGTGCCCTCAGGGGCAGGTCTTGTCCCATCGCAGGCCGACATGCTAAATATTTCTTGGCGTTTACCCACTCCGATGTCGTGGACAATTCAAGTAGAAAGTTACTATCGTTGGATTCGGGGAAATACGTTCAACCGGAGTGGAGTTAGTTTCTTGGGCATTACTGAAGGCGGATTAGCCACTTTCGATTGGCGTGAAAGTTTGACCCAAGGGAAATCGTGGCAGTACGGTTATGAGATCTCGGTACAAAAACAATCCGGAAAATGGACGGCTTTTGGTGGCTACACGTTGGGTTGGGCCATTGCTCAATTTGACGAGCTGAATGGAGGACGACCCTTTTATGCCAATCAAGACCGCCGGCATACTGTTGAAATTTCGACGCTATACCAACTTAATAAACGTTGGGATTTATCCCTAAACGTTATGTATCGATCCGGACAAATGCTGACCCTTCCCGATGCCTTCTTTTTTAGGCAAGATCGTTTCTTTAACGTATTAGAATCATATAGTGGACCTAATCAATTTCGTACAGAAGGGTATTTTCGGCTAGATCTTGGTGCCACATTGAAACGGCCGAAAGCCACGTGGGAATTTTCGGTTTACAATGCTACGAACCGGAAAAATCCCTTTGCGTATCTTCCAGTACGACAAACAGAAAACGCCCAACGGATATCGACTATGCAGCTTCGGAGGCAGGCACTACTTCCCATTTTACCATCAATCACCTATAACTTTTCGTTTTAATGCGCTATTGGTTGCTTTTACTACTTGGACTTACCGGGTGCATTCAGGTTCCCCCACCAGATCCTATGCCTCAATACGCGGTGATTGGCGTTTTGGATCCGGAGAATGAAAAATTAGCTGTTTTTATTAGCAGGGTATTTGGGTACAACGAAGCCATTCCAATTGATTCAGGAAAATTTGTATCAGATGCTAGGGTTGAAATTCGGTCGGCACAGGCTACTCGAGAGTTAAAGCTAAATCAGGTAACTAAAGAATACGAAGCCGTCAATCAAGGTTTTATTCAGCCAGGTGAACAGTACGAGCTCTGGATACGCATCGGCTTAGACGAATTAAGGGCAGAAACAAGGGTACCTGAGGCAGTTTCTGTGCGTTTGGCTTCCAAATCAGTTGCTAATCAGCAAGTTGAGGTACAATTGGCATGGCCTTTTTCGTCGAAGGGTCAGGCAAACTATCAGCTCTCGGCCCAAGTGGATTTTGGCCAACCTTCTTTCCCCTTTTTTTATTGGGGGGATGAATTGTTTGGGACGACTATCCAAGAAAAAGGGCGCGTTCGCACACAGGAAGTTTTTTCACCGGTTGGATATTTTTCATTTTCTGCTCGCGAAAAATCGGCTACACTATCCGTTCAGGTCGAATCCATGGATGCTGTGTGGTTTGACTATAACGAAATAAGTAAAAAATTGATCAACCGGTCGCCCGAACTAAGGCGCTTTGAGGGTCCCTTATTTTTACCGAGCAATATAACCGGTGGCTTGGGCGTTTTTGGGTCAAAAACCAGTACTCTCCTCGAAATTCCTTTTACTTTAAATACAAATTCCCCATGAAAAAAATGATTTGGTTGTGTCTCGTAAGTGTCAGTTTTTGGAGTTGTGAGCCGCCCGAGATTTTGGCTGAGTATGCGGCTGTGCAACACGTCTGGACAGGCTCTTCTTCTGGGCTTATTCAGCAATTAGACCTCACTGGATGCCAAATGACACGCAAGAAGGTACAAAATGCCAATACAGGATGTACAGGTGATTTAACCTTGACGAACGGAGAAAAAATGATGGTGAGCTACCAATTAACTAATCCGGGTGAACTGATGATTTTAGGCGTTCGACCTCCTTTTCCCCAAACCTCTTCTGGGCTAACTCAAGTCGAGTTTAGTGCCATGCAAAAAGCCGCCCAACAAGAATTAGAAGGTGCTTGGGCCTATGAGGTCGGAACAGGAAATCCACCCTCTAGACTCACACTTCGGAAACAAGGAGCCAATCAGGTGTTGGAATTAACTCGGTAAGATTTAATGAATTATGAATGTATTTAGAGATGAGATATGAGATATGAGTGGGGTCAAGGAGAATTTAATTATGAATTGATGTCGTTTAGTTAGTGGATTCTTTCAGGAAGTAGCCCATGATTACGGCCCTTCAGGCCTTTTTTGGCTAGGGTTTGTGCCATTTTCC
>JBKBLN010000005.1:0-102765 GCA_046296415.1 Spirosomataceae bacterium
AAACTCTCCATAGTAATGCTATGTTAAGGTCCTGACGTTTGTCTCGCTTATACTCCCAACAAGTTAATGAACTTCATCCATCCAGCCACTCATGGCAACCTTCCGGCTCGTAATCAAAATCACCTTACTTCCCGGTGATCCTCATCTCTCTTTCGTGTCTCAACTCTTTTTTTCAAGTCGATTCGGAGTGCAAAGTTAAAAGCTTTATTTTTAAAAACCAAAACTTTTTTTAATTTTTTTTTCAACCCCCTCAGCTTAACACCTCCTCCCGAAATCGGAATGCAAAGGTCAACAAAAAAAATTCAATCTCCAAATAAAACACAAAAAAAATTTAAAGAACTGCATCCCCCGAACAACCCCGACTCCCGCCGTCCCGTCGTTTGGGATTGCAAAACTACTACACCACCCCACAATTTCCAAATACCATAACCAAAATATTTTTACCCAAACCACATAAACACCTCAGTATCAATAAAACCCCAAAAAAAATTCTACCATCAACACAATAAGTTAACCAAATAGTGCAATACTATTTTTTATGATGAAGGTAGTATATTCTCCGAATACCGTGTTTTGCCATGTAGTTTTTAAAAATATATTGCTTTGTTCTCTCTTCAATGCGGTAGTCCGAGATGACCAACGCATTCTTACCTTGCGTTTTCATCACCAATCGCTGATGTTTTATTTCCCAAAATACCCAGGTGCTTTTCATTTCCTGTTGTATATCTCGATTCAAATGCCAAAACATCGATCCATACAAAAAAAGACAGGTCATCCAGACAATCCATTTTTTAGCAATCCATCGACTTCCCCACAGCCAGAACATAAATACTCCATACCAAAGAAAGACTTCAATCCTTGTCATATAAAATCCAGTAACCACCGAAAACGGTAAATGGGCTATTTCTCCATTTAACCGATTTAATCCCCAGGCACACCACCCTGTCAAAATTCCGATTCCCGATGCCAACGTTTCAAATCCCGCGCATGCCCAAAGTCCTAATCCCAACGGAACCAAGGCTGCGGCCAAAAAAGCAGTTACCAAATTGGTTATGTAGAAATACGTAGGAAACTGATGAAAATAATATAATGTCAAAGGAAACGTGACGAGTTGGGCCGATAATCCCAATGCAGTTAACTCCCATATCCAATAGATTGCTTTATTCTCTGGAAGCCACCACCGCAAGATGGTCGGATAAAAAGTTAAAATTCCCCAAACTGCTACAAAGGAAAGTTGAAACCCTACGTCAAACAACCAATTGGGTTCGATTACCAATAAAAGCAATGCGGTTGCATACAATAGGTTCTCGCCACTACTATGCCGTTGAAACCATTGACCTACCAACACCAAATAAAACATGACAGTGGCGCGCATGACGGAGGCTGTCAATCCAGTGAAGCCAGCGTAAAGTGTCAAGGTGATGATCGATATAATTAACTTGGGTTTTACCCATGCTTTAGGCCAAATCCAGATTTGTCCTCGAAACAATAAGGTCAACAAGCCATACACCAATGTAATGTGCATGCCTGATACTGCTAATATATGAACGGCCCCAGCCGCCGTATAATGATCCTTAACTTCATCACTGAGGTGGTCTCGGCGACCGGTAATCATGGCTTCGGTCACATCAGCAGCTTCCTTAGGAAAAATATAGCGTTTGTAAAATCCACCCACCGCTCGGGCTTGGAACAACAACCATCGCTTTAATGAAAAGGAACTCGCTTTAGATGCCAAGACTAGATTACTTCGGGACACCCATATTTGATAGGCGATTCCCTGCCGTTTCATGTACGTATGAAAATCAAAATCCGTCTCCCGATCGGGTAGAGGAATGGGTTGTAATTTTCCTTTTACTATATAGGTAAACCCAGGGACAAGTTGGACGGTCGATTGTTTATCTATATATATAAGGAGATGGCCTTTTCGAGGTGACCATCGATTGGAAGAATCCAAGCTTCCTTTTAGTTGCGCCTTGACTCGCCAGGTTTTGGGCGTTTCCTCCGGAAAATGATCAAACTGAATTAAATAATAGGGGGCCTCCATTTGTTTGGGTATTGGCTTGGGGCGACTGGCCAATCCACAAAGCCAAAAAAGCAAAAGGGCTGTCAATCGATGAAACGAAAACTTGGATCCAACCAAAAAGACGGCCAAACCCATTCCTAGGAGTAGTGCCACCTCTGACGATAGCGAATAGGTACAGGTAAGGCCAAGGCAAAAAGCCAGTAATGGCCCCAAGATGGGTGCGTTTTGTAACATGTTTTCATGGTCTATGGAGGCAAGTTACAAAATAAAAAACGACCCAATGGGCCGTTTAATAGGATTCTTTTTCGTTGGGGAAACTTACTTGTTTCACATCCGTTATGTATTGATGAAAAGCCTTTGACATCTCATCGTACAGATTCGCATACCGTCTTAGAAATCGGGGTGAAAAGTTTTGATTAATCCCCAACATATCGTGAACTACCAAAATTTGTCCGTCACATCCCGAACCCGCCCCAATTCCGATTGTAGGAATTTCAAGAGACTCGGTAACCTGTAGGGCTAAATGGGCTGGGATTTTCTCCAAGACAATAGCAAAGCAACCCAATTCCTGAAGTAATTGAGCGTTACCCAATAACTGAGCAGCCTCTTCTTCTTCCTTGGCTCGAACACTATAGGTGCCAAATTTATAAATCGACTGAGGTGTCAATCCTAAATGGCCCATAACAGGAATACCGGCACTGAGGATTCGCTGAACCGATTCTTTAATCTCTTCGCCTCCTTCTACCTTAATGGCATGAGCCCCTGATTCTTTCATGATCCGTATGGCAGAACGCAAGGCTTCTTCAGAATTTCCTTGATAGGAACCAAAGGGTAGATCTACCACGACCAAAGAACGAGCCACTCCTCGAATCACACTTTGAGCGTGGTAAATCATCTGGTCCAAGGTGATTGGGAGGGTTGTCTCATGGCCTGCCATCACATTAGACGCGGAGTCACCTACCAAAATTACCTCGACTCCCGCTTGATCAATGATTCGAGCCATAGAAAAGTCGTAAGCTGTTAGGCAGGCGATTTTCTCCTTTTTTTTCTTCAACGCTTGTAACGTATGGGTTGTCACCCGTTTAATTTCTCCGTGAACTGACATTCCGATGTGTGGATTAAGTTATTTTCGTGTTAACCAAATTTCTGGATTTAACCGCTCAAATTGATGCCATATTTGAAAGTTGATTTCTGCAACCCCCTCTCGGAGGCCTGCAGTTCCTAATACATCTCCGGCACCGATGGACTCACCAACCTTGGTTTGAACTTGGTCAAGGTTGGCATAAATCGTAAAATATTCGCCATGTTGAACGGCTACGACTTGTCCCATCCCTGGTATTTCAGAAATATCGAGTACTTTACCTGCAAATACACTATATACAGAAGCACCCGGTACCGTTTGAATGTCGATGCCGTTGTTATCAATCTGAACACCTTTTAAAACGGGATGATTTTTCACACCAAAACGATCTGAAACAAACCCTGTTTTTACCGGCCATGGTAATCGTTTTTTAGCTTGGTTGAATCGGCCCACCACCACCCGGGTGGATTTGGTCTCGAGTGGCTCTTTTTTCTTGGAACTTGATTTTTGCGGTGGGGGAGATGCTGATTTTTTTTCTTCCTTCTTGGCCATTTCTTTGGCAACTAAGGAAGAAATGAGTTTATCTAAATTTCGGACGGCTGCGTTGGACGCCTCGATTTCTTGTCGTAATGCCACCTCTTGTTTAGCCAATTCATTGACTAGTGTGTCTTTTTCCGACTTCATCACAACCAACTGCACATTCTGTGTTCGTTTCTGAGACAAGAGGGCGGTTTGACTTTTTTTCTTTTCAGACAATTCAAGTCGCCTCGTATTAAGCTCAAGGGTAACTTTTCTAATTTGAGCTAATTGATCTTTTCGGTTATCGGTATATTGTTGTAAATATTGGTACCGTGACATGATCTCTTGGAAAGAAGCGGATGAGAATAAAAACAGCAATTGATTCAGTTTGGTACTGGTTTTACTTGCCGAATAAAGCATTTGTCCATACTCCTCTCGCAAAGCCTTCAATCGCTGATCCAGTTGATGTGTTTCGATAGCCACCGCTCTCAATTCCTTTTCTAAGAGCGCGAGATCTTTCTCCAAAAGTTGTATTTGTTGTTCTTGATCCTCTATTTGACGCGATAATGTTTTTAACTCTCGAAGGGAAATGGTTTTTTTCCGTTGAGTTTGGGCTAATACTTTTTTAGTTTGAGCAATTCGATTTAAGTTTCGTTTTTTTTCTTGTTCGAGGCGAGCACGCGAAGTTTGTGCCAAAACATCGTTTCCGCCGAGCAGGGTGATTAAAAGAATTAGAAAGATAAATCGATAGGAGTTCATTACAACTTTAATGGTTTCTCCGTATAATTTTTCGGAACATTGAATGGAAATCTCAAATCACGAGAAACGAATTCAACTTTTTGGTGCTCAATGAAAATACGAGTTTGATTCGTCTTTTTTTCCGGATCCTCTACCTTTACTAAAACTTGGGTTGGGAAAAACCCTTTGATTGTTTCCTGAAAAGTTGGATACCGGATTTCGATCGTTTGAGATGTTTCTTTATGCTTTCCTTGTACTTGTGTCAGCTTATTTCGGATCAAGTCGAACCAGGATTCGATCCAAAGAGGTCCTTCTTCTTGTGAGAGTTGCACGACATCTGCTTGCCGAACAACGAGATCTTGCTCGCGTTGTGGGAAAACGGATTCTCCTAAAATCATGGATTGAATTAAATGGAAGGAGAGGGGAAAGCCAAATTGATTAGAGAGTGTTTGGAAATCCAACCGGTACACATGTTTATTCAACCTGTCTACCAAGATAATCGAGTCACGACTAATGATGCCACGACCGACCTCCAAGCCCACAGAAACAGAAACCCAGATTAAGCTATCTTTTCGAATTTGGAAATTAACTGGAAAGTCTTGTGACGTTGTTGGACTAGAAAATTCAACTTTTGAACGAATTTTTAGGGATTCGAATTCGAGAGGTTGAACTTTTATCCAATCGACTTCTTGTTTTTTGGGGTTAGTCGGTTCAGCCGTCCATTTTTCCTCCACAACCATCAAGGTGGAATCCTGTGAAGAAATAGGGGAGTTCCCTGTGATTGATTTGGATTTAGGTTTTTGACATGCACTGGCCAACAGTGCCATGAAACCCAATACTCCCAGTGTGTATTTATTCATTTAGTTCGATACTTCGTTACCCCAACAAAACTACGGCTTGGTTTTTTTTCTCCCAAATGTAGTTTTATTGAGCCAATTTTTGATTTAATAAAATGGCGTTTCCACCCAGTTCCCTTGCTTTTTGCCAAGCGGTTTTCGCCTTTTCTGTTTGGCCCTCATGAAAATACACATCACCTAAATGTTCCCAAACCGTGGACGAAACTCCCGCTGGAAAAGAGGTTGCTTTCTCAAGCCATCCCAAGGCCTCTTTCCATTTCCCTTTCTGAACTAAAACCCAGGCATACGTATCCAAATATCCAGGAACCTGGGGATATAGTTGAATCAATTTTTTAGAATATTCTTCAGCCTTGTCTAGATTTTCTTTTCTCAAAGCGGAGAAATAACTAAAATTATTGAGTGCTTGGGCCAAAGTAGGATCTAACTTGAGCGCTTCTTCATAGGCGAGGTCTGAGGCAGCAAATTGTTTTAATGCATTGTGTACATCTCCCAATAAGGCAAACGTGTAGGCTTTCATTCGGTTATTGGAAGTGGGGATCCGCAAACCTTCTTTTAAGGCATCAAGAGCCTCCTTGTTTTGTTTGTTTGAATAAAAACCTAAACCCAGTTGATACCATAGGGATGGCTCAGCCGGAAAGTAGGTTGTGGCTTGATCCGCATGTTCGATCAATGCATCAAAAGCTTGGTCTTGACGGTCAGCTTCTAAAAGTCCTTGCCATGTGGAAACATCATTAGGATCTAATTTGGCTGCTTGGCTAAAGAATGTTTGTCCCTCTTTCCATTGACTTAGTGCTAAAGCCCAATAACCCGCTAGGTTCCATTCTTTGGCAGGTGAAGTGCCCACATGGATTCTCCTTTTTAGGTCTTCATAAAGTACTTCCAGATTTTGAATTTTTTGAGACGCCAACGCTTGTTTTATGAGAGGTGTTACTTCCTCTAAAGAGATATTTTTATTGGGGAGAACTTGTTTAATCCAGTTAGTTAGTCCGGTTACATCTTCTTGCATGACAAGAATAGACAACAACATGGCATACGCTTTTCCCGAACTAGGGTGGTCTTGAATTACTTTTTTCAAAGTTGATGCCGCCTCGTCTAATCGATTGGCGGCTAATTGCATTTGAACTTTTTGAAGAACATACTCTATTTCCTTGGGTTCCGAGGCAATGAGCTGGTCACTTGCTTGCAGAATTTTATCTACTTGATTTTGTTTTAAGTAGATTAGTTGTTTTTGCCGAGTGGTTTCCTCGGTGATGCCAATCAATTGCTCGAGTTGGTTGATTACCCTTAATACATCTTGATCTCTATTTTCTTGTTTCCAAAGGTTCACTAACTGGAAATAGTATACAGGTTGGGAAGGATTTTGCTCGATCAGTTGATAATACACATCGATGGCCTCCTTAATTTTTCCAAGTTGGATCAAGACGGGGCCCATTTCCTCTAAAATATATTTATTGGTGGGGGTCAATTGTTTGGCTTTATTCAAAGCGACTTCTGCCTCTTTCCATTTGGATTGTGAGATCAGGGCTTTCCCTATATATAAATGTACACTTGCCTGGTTGGGGTATTGACGCAACGACTCCTCCCATGACTTAATGGCCTCTGTGGGATTATCAATCCAGTACGCTTGAAGACCCTCCAAAAATAGTCGTTCCGCTTGAACTTTTTTTTCTTGAGGTGATGCCTCCTCTTTTTTTTGAGCAATCGTCGGGTAGGATCCAACAAAAAAGAGGCACCAAAGTATGGAATTACGCCAGTTTTTGAACGACCTGGAATAGGAGTTTTTGAGTCTCCAGGTCAGGGAAAAAACCATATATTTGTTCATGTGCTGAATGATTAAGGGCTAATCCAGACTCTAAGTAGGTAAAAGCTTCTTTGGGACGCCCTCCTTTTAAGAGGTAAACGGCTAGGCGATAATGAATATTTTCATCGGTTGGTAGTTCTTCTAGTGCCTCTTTCAAAACATCGACAGCACTTTCGAACTCATTTTCAAGCGCCCATATTTCGGCCAATCTTATCCACAACTCAGAGTTACTGCATTCGAGTTCAATGGCTGCTCGATAGGCCTCTGTGCTTTCGAATAAATAGCCGAGCTGTAAACATGAATCACCCAGCAACTCGAAGTACTTAACTTCATAATCATTCAGCTCTATTGCTTTTTTTGCGAAGTGATGAGCGACATTCCATTGTTTTTGTTTGAACGCGACCATGCCCAAGCCGTACCAAGCTTCATCCCAGTCAGAAGCAATATCCACGGCCTTTTGATAATATTTTCTGGCTTGAGGCCAGTTGGATTGGTATTCAAATGAAGCGGCCAAATGAGTGAGAATGTCGGGGTCTAATTCATCTTGTTGATGAGCTAGTAAATAATGTTCACTAGCTTTATCATATAATCCAAGGTCCATGCACAGGTGCCCAATTTGCTCCAAAATCGCCTTGTTGTTTTCATCCAATGCCAAAGCATATTCATAGGCTTGAAACGCCTCTTCCAATCGTTTTTCTGAACCAAAGTTGATCCCCAAATAGAACCAGGCATTGGCCGAAAAAGGATCATTATCTACCATTTCTTGGAAAAAACGGAGACCGGCTTGCGGGATACCACTCATTTTTAATGAAAACGAAATTTCACCGAAAATGGCCAAATTATTTAACCCTTCGTCCAAGGCTTTTTTATAACACTCGACTGCCAATAGCCACTCCTCTAATTGTTGATAGGAGTCGCCGAGATGGAAATAAATAAATGAGGGGTCTTGAACCTCCGAAATGATTTGTTGGAAGAGTTCAATCGCCTGAACATACTCTCCTTGAAAATTGAGTAAAACGCCTGTAAGGGCCAAAAGTTCTGGATCATTGGGATGATAAAGCGATGCTTTATCCAAGAGGTCATTTGCTTTTTCTAATTCATTTGCCGCAATATGCAATTGTATTCTTAAAATAAGTAGGGCAAGGGAATTGGGATATAGGTTCAGTCCCATTTCACAAGCATCGGTGGAAGAGTCAAGTTGACCTGTAAGAAAATAGTATTCAGCCACCTCCTCCAATGTGTCTTCTTCCACGTAGGGGGTGGGGTCGGCCAATAGAATTTCCTCATATTTTTTAACAGAGGCTTCCAAATCAGCCATACGATGGGAACCATCTCGATCATCGGCGTTGAAATTCATCATACCTTTTTTTGAGGAAATTAATATTCTGTAATTTTTAAAAGTACAAGGAATGCAACAAAATTCAAAGTTTCTGTTGGGCTATAAAATACCCGGTTATTCGTTGAAGCGATTGATCGAGCGTCAAATAAGAAAAATCAAATGTATTTTGTAGTTTTTTAGATGAATACCGAATATTCAAGCTGGCTGACAAGGCGGTTTCGCGAGTAATCAGTGGCGAGCTACCTAAGACCCAAGAGCGAAGTGCTTCCAATCGCCATAGAACCGAAAGCCAAGTATGACTGATGACTCTTTTGGGCGGATTTTTTTGGAAAAGATTTGCCATTTTCTCAAAAAAATGCTGATACGAAATTTGTCCTCCGTTCACAATGAATCTTTCTCCTGAAACATCCGACTCCAAGCCTAATAAAATTACCTGACAAACATCCAATACATCCACAAAATTTAAAAATCCTTGGGTCACATAAGGCCTCTCCTCATACACGTATTTAAATAGTTGCGTACTACTTCTATGCCAATCTCCTTCACCTAGTACAATCGTTGGATTAAGAATAAAGACAGGAAGTCCCTCTGCTTGACCTCTCCAAACTTCACATTCGGCTTGAAATTTGGAAATGGCATAATGTGAATTATGTGGGGAGTCTTCCCATTTTTGATCTTCCGTTAACTCGGTGTGATCGGCAATAGGAAAAGGCCTCCCAATAGCAGCGATCGAGCTAACAAAGATTAATTTCTTCAGCGTTGGGGAATCAAGTGCTGCATTTACTACATTAGCTGTTCCCTCCACATTTACCTTATACATTTGTTCTCTCTCTTTAGGAGCGAACGAAACAACGGCTGCGGCATGAACCACATAATCCATGCCGATCATGGCTTTTTCAAGAGATAAAATGTCCAGGACATCACCCACAATGCCTGTTCCGTGGGATAAAGAAACGGGCTTTCGAACCAAGCCATACACTTCCCATCCTTTATTCTCTAGGACTCGGGCTAGGGTGCTTCCAATTAAGCCGGTTATTCCTGTAATGAGTACCTTCATAGGGGTATACGAAACCTTTTTTCGTGTTTTACCAAATGAATCGTTAAATTCACCTGTTTTTTTAAATTTATTCAACAAGACCTCATAACAGAATGATCTTTTTTCATCAAGAATGGATAGATGCGGTTTGTCATGCCGCACAAGACGGTGCCGTGGTTTCCATTCCAACCGACGTATCCCTAACCATCCAGCAAGATCTTGTAACGATCGTATTCTGTTGTAAAGATAACCCTTACCTTGGATTTAATAAGTACCAGAACGACAATGACCCGTTGTATGAGCAGGAAGTATTTGAAGTGTTCATTTCTGGAGGGTCGGAACCTTCAGAATCTTACCTGGAATTAGAAGCCAATCCCAATGGGGCACTTTGGGCGGGCGTCATTCAAAATCCAGGTTTGGGCCTTGAAGGTAGACCTTTACAAACCCAGTTCTTAACACGTCAAGACCATTGTATAACGTTGGAAACTTGGCAGAAAGAAAATCAATGGGGGGGAACACTAGTCTTTCCATTGACACTCATACCAGGCCATCCGGCAAATGAATTTCGATTTAATTTTTACAGAATTGTTGCCAAGATGCCTCCACAGGACAAGAATTGGAGTTGTCATGTGGATAACGCCCATTTTTTGTGTCTCTTTCCTACACTTTCCGGTGAGCAACCTGCCTTTCATCGACCTTATATGTTTGGCCAGTTGATCAATCCAATCGAGGCTTCCATGTAATTTCTTCTATTCCCTCTTGGACAATCCATTGTCTGGAGATCATGAATAGATAATCCGATAGTCGATTTAAATACGGGATAATCAGCGGATGAATTTCCTCGGATTGCTCCAGACGAATAACCATCCGTTCCGCTCGTCTGCAAACCGTCCGGGCGACATGAGCAAAAGAAGAGGGTAGGTGGCCTCCTGGTAAAACAAAAGCCCTTAGGGGAGGGAGTTGCATAGCATCCATCCAGGTTTCTAGCAAAGCGATGTCACTCTCCCGAAGATCCGGCACTTGTTTTTTGGTTTGTTCTGGTTCAGAAGCTAAAAGGGAGCCAATGGTAAAAAGTCGATCTTGTATAAACTGCCACGACACAGATGCGTCCAAGGAGCTGTTATCCCGAAGTACTCCAATCCAGGCATTTAGTTCATCAACCGTACCATAGGCTTCTATTTTTTCATGGGATTTGCTAACGCGAGTTCCTCCCACTAAACTTGTACTTCCCTTATCTCCCGTCTTTGTGTAAATTTTCATTTTTGATCCGTACGAATTCTTTAAATCAAAACCTTATCTATGCAGAAAGGTTTTCTAAGGAACAAAAATGGAAAAAATAGGATTCCTTTTTCTTTGTACCCTAAATTTGCAGTTCATTTAATCATTTCAAAGTTTTTGACCTTGGATTGGTTTACAATAACCTTTAATTATGATTGGAATATTTTTTGGCTTTTGGCGTAAGATCTCGTTAGCCCTTTTGATGGGAATGATCATCTTTACCTATACAGATTTTCCTGAGTTTGTGGCGGTTCGTTTTGATGATGCCGGGAAACCGAATGGTTTTCTTTCGAAAGAAAATTTCTTTTACCTCAACGCTGGCGTAGTGGTAGGCCTCAACCTTTTGTTTGGTTTATTCAAAAATCAACTTGTCAAATTAGATTTTGGGAAGTTAGTTCCTACTAGTGAATGGGCACAACAACGTGTTGCTCTCACAACCTTGTTACTCAACTGGATTGATGCTTTGCTTTCGGTTATTCATTCGTTTTTTATTTTTATTTTGTTGGGATTGCGAAATATCAATGCAGATACCGATCAATTGTTAACCATCAACATGAACTGGATTCTTTTGATTGGCGGTGTTTTGCTATTAAGTGCTTTGTTTTCCTTACCTCTTTTACTTCTTTACACATCGCCCAAAGTCGCTGATTAATTTATGCGGAGCCTACCTGTTATTTCATTAGACGACTTCCAGTACCCTTTGCCTCCTGAGCGAATTGCCCAATATCCGGTTTCACCTCGGGATCATTCCAAATTATTGGTCTACGATCAAGGCATTCAAGCGGAAAAAAGTTTCTATGATTTACCTCAGTTTTTGCCAGAGGATACCCTATTGGTATTTAATGACACTAAAGTAATCCCAGCCCGACTTATTTTCCAACGGGCATCCGGTGCTGTCATTGAAGTATTTTTATTACAACCTATGTTACCTTCTCCCGTGATTTCGGAGGTAATGGAATCCACGGGTACCTGCAGTTGGGACTGTATGATTGGGAATCGAAAAAAATGGAAAGAAGAATTTCTGGAACTCACCCTACCTTCAGGTATCCTGCTAAAAGCGTATCGACCCAATGATGATTCGCAGCAAGTTCGTTTGGAATGGAATCAACCCGTTTCTTTTGCCGAGGTAATCCGGGAGGCTGGACAAATTCCACTTCCCCCATATCTTCAAAGGCCTGTAGAAGCTGCCGATGCTGATCATTACCAGACTTTATATGCTCAAAACGATGGGGCTGTCGCGGCACCAACAGCCGGACTTCATTTTACACCCAATGTGTTAGACTCGTTGACTGAAAAAGGCATTGATTTTGGTTTCGTCACCTTACATGTGGGGGCAGGAACGTTTCAACCTGTTAAAGCTGCTAATGCACTGGATCATACCATGCACAACGAGCAAATGGTTTTTGAGTTATCCTTTCTGGAAAAACTTGTGCAACATCAAGGTAGAATTGTGCCTGTCGGTACTACGTCGATGCGGTCACTTGAAAGTTTGTATTGGTATGGTGTTCAGCTCTATTTTTCTAAACAAAATGGAGAAATGGCGCCTCCTCCTTTCTTGGTAGAAAAACTCGTTGCATTTCAGGATTATCCAAGCGCTCTTCCAAGTTTATCGGAGGCTGTTCAAGCAGTAATCGATGTCATGAAGAAAAATCAATGGAAAACACTGGTGGGGGAAACCGAAATCTTTATTTTTCCGGGTTATCCTTTTAGAGTTTGTGACGGCTTGGTGACGAATTTCCATCAACCAGGGTCAACCCTCATTTTGTTAATTGCCGCACTCATTGGTCCCGAATGGCGATCGGTTTACCAGCATGCATTAGAAAACCAGTATCGCTTTTTGAGCTTTGGCGATTCCTCTTTACTTTGGAAAAGCCCCCTTAATTCGTTTTAACTATCCAAGAAGTGGTTTTGGAAGAGGGAAATTCGTGCCCTATTTTTTGAATGAGGTGCTGCCATTGTCTCTCTTCCATTTTTTTGGGAACTCCGGTAATCATTCCCCGCCAAATCGTCTGCTGGGTTTCTCGATGGACCCACTGAACCATCAATGTTCCTTTGGGAAGCCTACGTCGATCGAGAGTACGCTGTTCTTTTTCTGTTACGACTACCGTAGGTAGTACCATGCGATCAGCATAGAATTTTATGAAAAGCAGAAAATCAGGATTCACTCCCGATCTCCAATAGCCCTTTCGACTCATTTGCACCTCTATTTCCTGCATAAACCGGGTTTCACCAGACCCAACGGGGTAGGGGGGGTCATGCACCACTTCAAACGTAATCATGTCTCGGTCAGGAACCGTTCCAGAATCTGAAATTAAATACATTGGGGGGCGAGTGCATGAAAATCCCCAAAGCAACAGAAAAAATAAACCTATTTTTTGCATGGGTTCGGTGCCTTATTTCGTGTCAAAACTATATAACTATTCCATTATTTTTTTGTTATTTTTCATTTTATTTCAATAATTCAAAAATACTGAGGGATTGCCTAGTAATTTTAGTGTGATTCCAAACTATTCCATTCAAATTGTGGTCTATCCTATTTTACGACAGTGGGTTCGAGCGATCCTGAAAATTTTTGTCGGTCGAGCAGTCATTCAAGGAAAAAAAAATTTGCCGGCCTCTGGGCCTGTTTTATTGATAGCGAATCATCCCAATTCTTTTTTGGATGCCATTTTGCTGGCTTGTTATTTGGACCGGCCGATTTGGTCCTTAGCCCGAGGGGACGCCTTTAGAAAGCTTTTAGCTAAGAAGATTTTAAGTAAATTATTTATGATTCCCATCTATCGTTTATCAGAGGGAAAAGAATATCTGGGTGAAAACGACCAGACATTTCAACGATGTTTGGAATTATTCCGAAAGGGGGAGGTGGTTTTGATTTTCGGTGAGGGTATTTGTTTACACCAAACGAAGATTCTTCCGATGAAAAAAGGAGCAGCCCGGTTGGCCAAGTCGGCGTGGGATGAAGATATCCCTTTACAAGTCGTTCCCATTGCGTTAAAATATGGATCATTCCATCGGGTACCTCTTCTTGTTTCGATACAATTGGGAGAATATTGGCATAAAGCATCTCATCAATGGGATGAATCATCGGAAGGGTCATTTATTAAATCATTTAACCTAAAATCGTTTGACACCCTACAAGAGCTGTACCGATCACTCATGGTACCGACAAGTTCATCCTTTTTTTCTTCTGTTCTTTGGTATTTTTTCATGCCTTTACTTCTGTTGATACAGGTTGTCGCTCGAAAACTCACCCGTGGAACTGTTTTTTTCCAGTCGGTATTTTTAGCAATTCTTGTTTTTTCGGCTCCACTCTATTTGTTTTTGGTTGGTGGTATTTTTTGGATATTACTCTTTTAATTTTTGCAAGATGTCTGTACATATCGCGTCTATTTCCGAAAGTTTATCTACTTTTTTTGCTGACCATTCTTACAGCAAGATTATGGTTATCGTGGATCAACACACCAAGAGGTGGGTTTATCCTTTGATTACCCCTCACTTGCCAAAGCATAAGTCGGTGACAGTCCCGGCGGGTGAAATACACAAGACCTTGGAGACTTGCCAGCATATTTGGTCCGCTATGACAGAATATGAAATGGATCGGCACAGCTTAGTAATCAATATTGGAGGTGGTGTGATCGGCGATATGGGTGGATTTTGTGCGGCTACCTACAAAAGAGGAATTGATTTTATCCAGGTACCCACCACATTGTTGTCGCAAGTAGATGCGAGTGTTGGGGGAAAGCTGGGAATCGATTTTCATGGGTTTAAAAATCACTTAGGTTCCTTTCAATTACCAAAACGAGTTTTTATTGACCCTGTTTTCTTGAAAACTTTACCAGAAAGAGAGCTTCGGTCGGGTTTTGCTGAAATCATAAAACATTGTTTGATTCAAGATCCGAATGCTTGGCAAGTGCTCAGAAAGTTGGACTTTCCGGATTTGGACTGGTCTTATTGGATTCAGCACTCTGTTAATATAAAAGAACACATCGTATTGCAAGATCCTACGGAAAAAGGTATTCGAAAAATATTAAATTTCGGTCATACGCTAGGACATGCCATAGAGACCTTTTTTCTCAATCAAAGTAAAAAACCATTACTCCACGGCGAAGCCATCGCGGTTGGTATGATAACGGAAGCCTTTATGGCGTATGAAAAGAAACTGTTGGATGAAAAATCGTTAATGGAAATAGAGGAGTTCATTTTTTCTGTCTATGGAAAAATCCATTTTTCGATAGACGATATTCCCACCATCATTCAATTGACTACTCAGGATAAGAAAAACAAAGGAAAGGAAGTCCGCTTTTCTTTGATAGAAGGTTTGGGAGCGTGTTTATTTGATATCCCTGGCAATGCCACCGCCATGCGACGAGCTCTTATATATTATTTAGGTGGAATTTAAACAATTTTTTTTGTGTCTAGTTTTCAGATTATCAGCTAAATAGCGATATTTAACGTATATACCCAAAACCCTTTGACACATGAAAAAATTTCTTCTCCTTTTGGCTGTACCGATTGGGATTTTTCTATCGGGTTGTTCGGCGAGTCGTTTGCTAGTAGACAATGACTACAGCTACGACACAGATTTTACGGTTTATCGATCTTACAATTTTTTAAATTGTGAAATCGACACCTCTGACATTTGCTCTGAAATTCATGATGCGATTCGGCGGCAAATGAAAGCGCGGGGTTATAAGGTGAGCGATGAAAAACCAGACCTATTGGTAAGTTACAGCATCATCAAAGAGCGAGTTGGGTATAAAGGCTACTTTCAACCCTCCATGGACCGCTGGGTGAATCGCTATGAAACAAATGAAGTTTACAAAGTTCAAAACCTGCACTTTAATGGTGGAATGATCTTGGTTTCTTTATTAGACGCAGAAACTAGCCGTCTCATTTGGAGGGGCTATGCGGCTGGAGTCTTTAATCGGCCTCAAAGTACCAAGGGAATAAATTATTATCGGGGTGTTGTTCGGTCCATATTCGATCAGTACCCACTTTTTGCGGCAGGTGAAAAACCAAGGAGAATCACGGATGATATGTTATAAAAAGAGCCCCGAGGGGCTCTTTTTTTTATTTATTCTTTAACCGATCAGCAAACTCTTTTTTGAATTTTTCTACTTTTGGACGAACCACAAACTGACAATAGGGTTGTTCTCCATTTTCATTAAAATAATTTTGATGGTAATCCTCTGCCACATAAAACTCACCTAGTGGCTCAATGGTTGTTACAATTTTATTTTTAAAGGTGCCTGAAGCATCCAACTGCGCAATGTATTTTTCAGCTACCTGTTTTTGTGCTTCCGAATGATAAAAAATAGAGGATCTATATTGCGTTCCTACATCATTTCCTTGGCGATTCAGTGTGGTGGGATCGTGTGTTTTCCAAAATACTTGGAGGATTTCTTCGTAGGAAATAATCGTAGGATCATACGTGATCTGACATACCTCTGCATGACCCGTTAACCCCGTACAAACCTCTTTGTAAGTAGGGTTGGGCTTGGAGCCACCAGTATATCCTGAAATTACAGTATCTACTCCTTGCAAATTTTGAAATACGGCCTCCACACACCAGAAGCACCCGGCTCCGAGCGTGGCAACCTCTTTTCCTGCTACATTTACTTCCATTTTCTTAGTTTTTTTCTCTGATTTTTTGGTTGATTGACCACAAGCTAAAAATGCCCAAGCCAATAATACCCCGAAAATTACGATTTTCTGTTGCATCGTCGGTATTGATTTATCTAAAGCATAAACGGATTTTTAAGAAAAAAGATTAAACTAGGTTCATTAATTTTCCGTTTTCACTAGTAAGCTCTATCAAAGGGGCTTGTTTTTTATAATTTTGTGGATTCTAACCTTTTTCTGTGGATAGTCAAGATCTGATCAAGCTCTATGCATCCGATGCCTTTGTACAAACGGTAGCGGCTCAACTTCACTCTCAGCCCATCGTTCAAATTGATGGTTTGACAGCCGGTGCGGATTCTGTTTTATTGGCATCGTTGTTTTTTAAAGCCCCCAAGCCTACTTTGGTCATTTTACCAGATAAAGAGGACGCCGCTTACTTTATGCATGATCTGAACCAACTATTACCGCCAGATCAAGTTCATTTTTATCCTAGCTCTGCCAAAAGGCCTTATGAATATCAGCAAGTTGAGAATGCCAATGTCGTGCAGAGAGCCGAAGTTTTAAGTCAATTAACGCAAAAAACCTGGGCAGGTATTCTGGTAACATACCCAGAGGCCCTTCAAGAACGAGTCATTAGTCGGCAAACCTTGCTAGCCAATACGCTAACTCTGGCCGTTGGATCCAAAGGTGATTTGTCTTTTTTTTCTGAATGGCTTATTTCCTCTGGATTCGAAAAAACTGATTTTGTCTATGAACCAGGTCAATTTTCTGTACGGGGAGGAATTTTGGATGTATTTTCTTACGCGCAAGAGTTTCCGTACCGTTTTGAATTTTTTGGCGACGATATCGAAACCATCCGGCAGTTTAATCCCGAAACACAGCTTTCCATTCAAGTTATTTCCCAAGCCTCGATTGTCCCCGATATTACCCAGAAACTGACGCGAGAACAACGAGCTTCGTTTTTCTCCTTTTTGCCCGAAAACAGCCAAATTTGGATCCAAAACTTTTCTTCAACCCTAGAAAGTGTTCATTCCGGATTTGATCGGTGGAAAAAGCAATATGACGAAACGATTCAATCCACCGATATTACCATCATTCTTCCTCCAGAAGAAATTGCCGAAACACCCGATCTATTTGAAGAACACGTAACCCAGTATCAGGTCATCGAATTTGGGCATCGATTTCATTTTCAAAAGGCGCACCGGATTTCCTATTCCACCAAGGCACAGCCCTCTTTCAATAAAAAGTTTGATTTGGTTTTACAAGATCTCCTAAAAAAACAAGGAGAAGGGTTTACTACCTTAATTTGTGCGGATAACAACAAACAACACATTCGACTTCAACGAATATTTCAAGAATTAGATCCTTTACTTCGTTATCAGTCTTTGCCAATATCCTTAAGACAAGGATTTATTGATCCCCAAACACAACTCGTTGTCTACACTGATCACCAAATATTTGATCGGTTTCATCGATATAAATTAAAGGAGCATTTCACGAAGTCGAAGGCACTTACCCTAAAAGAAATTCAATCCATGCAGCCGGGCGACTATGTCACGCACATCGACCATGGAGTAGGCCGATTTGCTGGAATGGAAACCTTAGATGTCAATGGGAAAAAACAAGAAGCAATTCGGTTGATTTATCGGGACAATGATATTCTCTACGTAAATATTCATTCATTACATAAAATTGCGAAGTTTACAGGGAAGGACGGCACACCTCCTACCATGAGTAAACTAGGTACAGGTGATTGGGAGAATAAAAAATCGCGTGTTAAACGGCAAGTTAAAGATATTGCCAAGGAGCTGATTGAATTATATGCCAAGAGACGGGCTGCTCCCGGGTTTGCTTTTCAACCGGACAGTTATCTTCAAATAGAATTGGAGTCCTCGTTTTTTTATGAAGATACACCGGACCAAGCCAAAGCCACGGCTGATGTCAAAGCGGATATGGAAAAGGGATATCCCATGGATCGATTGGTGTGTGGGGATGTTGGATTTGGTAAAACCGAAGTTGCCATCCGAGCGGCTTTTAAGGCAGTGGCAGATAGCAAGCAAGTCGGTGTGTTGGTGCCAACGACCATCCTAGCCATGCAACATTATAAAACCTTTGTTGAACGGTTAAGTGACTTCCCGGTGACGGTTGATTACATCAATCGTTTCAAAACTACCCAAGAAATCAACAAAACGCTTCAAGCTGTAAAAGAAGGAAAAGTTGATATTCTTATTGGCACTCATCGTATTTTAAATAAAGACGTTCATTTTCGTGATTTAGGACTTTTGATCATAGATGAGGAACAAAAGTTTGGTGTGAAATCCAAAGATCGCATCAAAGAAATGAAATTGAATGTGGATGTTCTTACCTTAACGGCCACTCCAATTCCGCGAACTTTGCATTTTTCTTTAATGGGAGCGCGGGATTTATCTGTGATTGCTACCCCACCACCCAACCGACAACCGGTTACGACCGAAGTTAAGGTTTTTACCGAAGAGGTCATTCGTGATGCGATCCGATATGAGCTTCGTCGGGGTGGACAAGTTTATTTTGTCCATAATCGAGTCAATGATATTGAATCCATAGCTAATATAATACTCAGGTTGGTCCCGGATGCTCGAATAGGAGTTGCCCATGGCCAAATGGAAGGACCCAAGCTAGAAAAAATCATGATGCGGTTTATGGAGGGCGAGTTGGATATTTTGATTTCGACGAATATCATTGAATCGGGTCTCGATATTCCCAATGCGAATACCATTATTATCAATCAAGCCCACATGTTTGGGATGTCGGACCTGCATCAAATGAGGGGAAGGGTAGGGCGGTCCAATAAAAAAGCATTTTGTTTTTTACTGACACCCCCGATGTCGGCTCTTACTCGAGAGGCCAGAAAAAGGCTGCAGACTCTAGAGGAATTTTCGGATCTTGGCGATGGATTTAAGGTTGCGATGCGTGATTTGGACATCCGGGGAGCTGGAAATTTGTTGGGTGCCGAGCAAAGTGGGTTTGTCAATGACCTGGGCTTTGAAATGTACCACAAAGTACTGGATGAGGCCGTTCAAGAATTAAAAGAAACCGACTTTAAAGATCTATTTGCCACAGAACTTGAGAATACCGAGTTAGTGGTAAAAGACTGCCAGATTGAAACTGATTTACAGATTTTAATCCCTGATACCTACATCAGCCATATCACCGAACGACTCGCCCTGTACAATGAGATCGATCGAATTGAAAACCAAGAAGAACTCGATCGGTTTAAGTCAAATATGGAAGACCGGTTCGGAAAAATACCCCCGGAGGTCATTCGGTTATTTAAAATAGTTGAATTGCGGTGGAAAGCTGAATTACTTGGATTTGAAAAAGTAACCCTAAAAAATAATAACCTAAAAGGCTATTTCGTTTCCCAACAGCAAGACCGATTTTTTGCTTCGGAGAAATTTGGCCAGATTCTTGACTATGTGAAAGCAAATCCTAAGGTTTGTCAGCTTAAGCAGGCAAAAGATAAGTTAATTTTCGTTGCAGAGGGTATAACTTCCATCACAGCGGCGGATCAATTGTTCCAAAGGATTTTAGGAAAGTAATGAAAAGACGGATATAGTTTTAAAACTTGTCCAATTCGTTTTATTTTGCACAAATATTTTTAGTTTTTTAAACGCTCGAATAAATGAAGAGACTACTTGTAGGTGCCTCAGTCGTCTGGATGGCTACCACGGTGTTGACGGGCTGTACCGGAAATACAAAACCGAACAGTTTGAATCCTGGAAAAGCCAGCTCAGCCACCGGTATTTCCTACGCCTCGAAGGACAAAGAAGGTTTTAAAGTATCTTCTTTTAAAGGACAACCCGCGGGTCCGAACATGGTATTCATTGAAGGTGGTCGATTTACCATGGGTACTGTGGAGGAAGATGTTACGTTTACTCGTGATAACCTAGAGAGAACGGTTACTGTTGCGTCTTTTTACATGGATGAGACTGAAATTGCCAACGTTCATTGGCTTGAATATCTCTATGCTGTCCAAAAAGATTCATCGTATGAATTTTATGAATCTGCTTTACCAGATACCACGGTATGGGCCAACCGAATGTCGTTCAATGACCAATACATTGATCAGTATTTACGGTACCCTGGCTTCCGTCTTTATCCTGTGGTTGGAGTATCTTGGTTGCAGGCTAACGATTACTGTAAATGGAGAACTGAGGCTGTAAATTCCGACATTTTAGCTCGAAATACGCCACAGCAAAAAGCGCCTCGTAGAGGTCGTCAGGCGGAAGCCACAGCCGAAGCTGCTCCGAAAACCATGGATGGTCGTCGAACAGCTATTGAAAGTGGTATCGTTCTTCCTGCTTACCGTCTTCCAACCGAAGCAGAATGGGAATATGCGGCAAAAGCCATGATTGGTACTCAGTTTGTAGATGAAAATCAAGTTTCACAGCGTATTTATCCTTGGGATGGTTCTTCCATGCGAAACAGCAAAGGAAAAGAGAGAGGAGAAATGCGAGCAAACTTCAAAAGAGGGCGTGGCGATTATGCCGGTATTGCTGGTCGATCCAACGACGGCGCGATCATTACAACAGAAATTTATTCCTATTCTCCCAACGATTACGGCTTATATAACATGGCCGGAAATGTGAATGAATGGGTATATGATTTGTATCGTCCGAATTCATATCAAGATTTCAATGATTTGAACCCTATTCGTCGCAATGATTACATGGATGAAGCATCCAATTATGATCGTAAGAATTATAATTCTTTGATTGACAATACACTACGTGTTTACAAAGGTGGTTCTTGGAATGATGTTGCCTACTGGTTATCGCCTGGCACGCGTCGTTTTTTACCTCAAGATTCCTCTACGGCTACGATTGGATTCCGTTGTGCTATGATTGCTATCGGTCCAAAAGGTAAGAGCATGTAATTTCCAATAATCTAGTTTGATTGCAATAGCCACGGTATTAAAATGCCGTGGCTATTGTTATTATAGACAATTCTGAAACTCCTGACTGGACTAGAATATTGCCGGCTTCTTCTAGAGTAGCTCCTGTGGTTAAAACATCATCTACTAACGCAATTTTTTTCCCTTTAACATATTCTGGATATAGTATTGCGAAACTACCTTGCAGATTCTGAAATCTATTTTGCTTAGTAAAATTGGTTTGACTTTGGGTAAATTTTCTTTTTTGGATAACATCGGTCCTTACGGGTATCCCGGTTGATTGGCCAAGTCCCCAAGCAAACTCCTCTGCTTGGTTGTACCCTCGCAATGCTTTTTTTCGTGGATGCATCGGAATGGGGATCAGCGCATCGTAGGTCTGTAAATCGATCTGATGTCTTAATAAGGATCCATAATGCATTCCAACCACACGAGCTAAATCTGGCTTTTGGTGATATTTTAAAGCATGCAGTAAGGATTGAATTTTCGTTTTTTTAGCAAATCGGACCCACGTGTAAATTGAATGAACCGGTAATCTTCCCAAAAACTTTTCATCTAAAGCCAGTAGAGGGGATAGATGTGACTCTGTAAATGGTAAATCCAACAAGCATGATAAACAAATGGTATCTTCATTCACTTGAAGTTTTTCCTGGCATGTAACACAAATAGGGGGATAAAATAGATCCAATAGGGCTGTTTTTCCATGTGCATGGAAATTACTTAGTAACTTTGTTATCATGACTATTTTTTATGCAAGATATTGAAATACAAGAAGATTGGAAAAGGCTTATGAAATTTTTGCAATCGACGGTTGGTAAAAAACCACAGGATTTAAAAGGGGTATTATTTTTAATAGGTGTCCAGGAGTTTGGACAAGGGGTTCGACCATTTTCAAAAGAAGAAAAGCAAGATTTAATGCACATCGCCATCTGCAAAGTATTAAGCCTTGGGGGATATTATGAGTTACAGGGTTTTGATGATCAAGGGTGGCCCCATTGGGTTTTGAAACAAAAATTACCCAGTTTTGATCTGCTTCAACAGGAAGAACTTTTAAAATATTTTGTTTGCCGATATTTCCGGGAGGAAGTTGGAGTTCATCTTTAAAAATCCTATGAAAATTGTATCGTACAATGTGAATGGCATTCGTGCCAACTTGAAGAAGGGCCTACTATCTTGGCTTGAGGTGCATGAACCTGATATCGTATGCCTTCAAGAAATTAAATTAGATGACACCCAACAGGTTGAATCATTATTTACGGCTTTTGGGTATTATTGTTCTTGGTTTCCGGCTGAGAAAAAAGGGTATTCAGGCGTAGCTCTTTTGTCAAAGATCAAACCTTTGTATGTAAAAAAAGGAATGGGAAAGGCGGAATATGACCAAGAGGGGCGTGTTTTGGAGGCGCAATTTGAAACGTTTACGCTGATGTCCTGTTATTTTCCGTCTGGGTCGTCCAGTGAGGATAGGCAAGCTTTCAAAATGAAATTTCTTGAGGATTTTTACGTTTTCATCCAAAATAAATTAACGGAAGTCCAATCACTCATCATCTGTGGAGATGTGAATATTTGCCACCAAGCGATCGATATTCACAACCCCGTTTCTAATGCAAAGTCTTCAGGTTTTTTACCGGAAGAGCGTGCTTGGGTAAGCTCATTTCTTGAGTTAGGGTTTGTGGATGCTTTTCGTCATTTTCATCCGAATACTCCACACCAATACACCTGGTGGACCTATCGAGCAGGAGCGAAGGCAAAAAACTTAGGGTGGCGCATCGATTATTTTTTTGTTAGTCCGTCCCTAGTACCCTCTCTCTCTTCGGCTAATTTGTATCCCGAGGTTTTAATGTCTGATCATTGCCCATTATCCATTGAATTGTCTGATTTGCTATGAATACTCCGATCGTTCAAGATTTACACGTACAAATTCAACTTTTTAAAAAGAAATATTATCGACACCAATTGATCCGAGGCTTATTGATAAGTGGAGCACTTTTGCTAACCGCCTATCTAGCCATCAATTTTGTGGAATTTTTTGCTAGGTTATCCACATTCTTTCGCGCTGGCCTACTTGGTTCGTTTCTTTCTTTGTTGATATATGTGTTTAGTCGATTTTTATGGAGACCCATATTACAAACGGTCGGTTACGGCGAAACCATGACCGATGAGGATGCTGCGCGATTTATCGGTCAATTTTTTCCTGATATTCAAGATAAGCTTTTGAATACCATTCAACTAGCGAAACTTTCAGATCAAACCAATACTTTACTTCAAGCCAGTATAGCTCAAAAAGCCGCGGAATTGCGGCTTTTTGAATTTCCCAAAGCGGTTAATTCCGATGAGAATAAACCTTTTTTTTCTTATTTACTATTGCCTTTTTTGATTTGTATCGGCATTGCGTTTTTCAAACCTGAGGTATTTACGCGTAGTACTGAGCGTATTATTTACTTTTCTAAAGACTTTGCAGACCCCGCACCGTTTCAGTTTAGAATAGAAAACTCAAAATTAGAGGCATTTGAACAAGAAGATTTCACCCTCAAAGTAAAATTAGTTGGAGAGGCATTTCCCGACGAAGTTTATCTTGAAGTTGGCGACCGCCGATTGAAAATGGTATCCAAAAATGAAGATTCAAATGAATACGAGTATACATTTTCTCGACTACAAGAACCCATCTCTTTTCGATTTTTTGCAGGCGGATACTTTTCCAATACCTACCAAATTTCACTTCGAACTAGACCTAATCTCTCCAAATTGATTGTTGAATTGGATTATCCAAGTTATCTGAATAAAACCAATGAAAAAATTGAGAATCAAGGAAATCTATCTGTTCCAGATGGAACACGAATTAAGTGGGTCTTTGAGACGCAATCTGCCGACGGTTTAACCTTTCAAGTACTCGGAAAATCTGGAATTCAGATCCCAAAACCCATACTCGGTTCTACGTTTGAATGGACTCAACTTGCCCGTAACTCCTTTGATTACCGTGTTTTCTTAAAACAAGGTGATTATCAAGAGCCTGTAGGAGAGGAGTACCAGATTCAGGTCATTCCTGATGAATATCCTCGGATATCCATGGAACAAGTTGTAGACACAACTTTATTCGAATACATCGTTCTTGGCGGTCAACTTTCAGATGACTATGGAATATCCAAAGTAAGTCTGTTTAGTCGGGTTATTTCATCCAACGGGGAATCAGGTTCTTTTCAATCGCAACCTATTCCGTTCACGCTAGGTAGTATCTCTCAAAACTATTACCACAGGATCTCATTAAAAGGCTTTAAATTGAACGAAGGAGATCAATTGGAGTACTATGTCCAAGTATGGGATAATGATGGCGTACGTGGCCCCAAAGCAACCCGAACAGGTATCCAACGATTTACCTCGATTAGTACCAAAGAGGTACAAAAATCGATTGATCAAAGTATTGATCGGGCAGAAAAGCAATTTGAACGAAGTCAGTCAGATGCTAAAGATCTTCAAACGCAACTAAAAGCCCTGGAGGAAAAATTAAAAAAGAATGAATTTGATCTGCAAGATAAAAAGTCACTGCAACAATTAATCAAGAAAAGAGAAGAATTAATGCAGTCTTTAGAGGAGTTGAAACAGCAATTGCTTGAGCTGCAACAAAAGCAAAAGCAATTTGATCAAACATCTCCCAAAATGCAGGAAAAAATGAAACAACTTCAAGCATTGTTGGAAGAATTGTTGAAAAATCAAGATTCGCAGCTTTTTGAAGAATTAAAAAAACTACTAGAGCAATCAGATGAAAAGACTCTTCAAGAACAAATGGAAAAAATTCAAAAGAACGAGCGTAACTCCACGCGAGATATCGAAAGGACTTTGCGCATGTTCAAGAATTTGCAGTTTGAACAACAAATAGAACGGTTAGAAAATAATCTCCAGAAGCTTTCAGAGCAGGAGGAAAAGCTCGGGAAAGATCTTGAAAAAAAATCTCTAGATTCGGAAAGTGCACAAAAGCAACAAGAGAATGTGGAAAAAGCGTTTGAGGAATTGCGAAAAGACATGAAAGACATTGAGAAACTAGGGAAAGAAATCAAGCGTGAACCTGATTTATCTCCAGATCTTCAAAAGGAAATTCAAAAAGAACTACAGGAAGCTGCAAAAGAATTAGATCAGCAGAAAAGTCAGGAAGCATCTAAACGAATGCAAAAGGCTGCTCGCCAAATGAAATCGCTAGCACAAAAAATGAACAGCCAAATGCAACAAGGGGAAATGATTCAAATGAATGAAGACATGGAGGCACTTCGGGCGTTATTGGACAATCTCCTGACACTTTCTTTTCAACAAGAAAAACTGATGAAAAACCTGCGTTCCATGGGGAAGGCAGATCCTCGCCTCAATGAAACTGCCCAAGAGCAATTAAAGTTAAGCCAAGATGCGCAGGTCGTGGAAGATAGTCTATATGCTTTGGCCAACCGGGTATTACAAATTCAATCCTTTGTAACCAAAGAGGTGACTCAAATGAAAAATTACATGGATGAGTCGTTAAAACTTCTGCGAGACAAACAATATGGCCCAGCTTCAGGAAAACAACAATTTGCCATGACCAGTATCAATAATCTGGCTCTTTTACTCAGTGATACCTTCGCCCAAATGCAACAAATGATGGCGAATCAAATGCCGGGAAAAGGAAAAGGAAAAAACAAAAATCAAATGCCCATTCCGGGAATGGGTGAAAAACAAAAAGAAATCAATCAGCGCATTGACCAACTGGATCAATTAAGTGGTAAGAAACTTTCTGAGGAACTCGCTCGTTTAGCACAAGAACAGGCCCGTTTACGTAGACAACTTCAAGAAGCTCAAGATAAGTTGAATGGCACAGAAGGAGGTAAAAAAGTAGGAAATGAAATCCAAGAATTACAAAAGGAAATGGAGGAGAGTGAAAATGAACTTGTTAATAAACGCATAACCCCTCAATTGAAAAATCGGCAAAAAGCTGTTCAAACGCGTTTGCTGGAAGTGGATAAAGCACTCAAAGAACAAGAAATGGATCCTACTAGAAAAGGCCAAACCAGCTCGAACTGGACCCGAACTTCGCCTCCCGATTTACTTAAATTCAAAAGTACCCAACAGAATCAACTGGAATACCTACGTACAACACCTCCTCAATTTACACCATTTTATAAAAATCAAAGCAATCAATATTTTAAGAGATTAAATTAAATTATACCTGTTTCACGTGAAACTTATCTTGTTTTACGGCAAATACTGTTTCACGTGAAACACAACTAGATAAAAAAATATGTTTCCTGAATACGATGTAATTGTTGTAGGGGCAGGACATGCTGGGTGCGAAGCCGCCCATGCTGCTGCTCAAATGGGTTCTAAAGTATTATTGATTACAATGAACATGCAAACTATTGCTCAAATGTCTTGTAATCCAGCCATGGGTGGTGTGGCAAAAGGTCAAATAGTTCGTGAGATTGATGCTTTGGGTGGTATGTCTGGAATCATATCAGACAAAACCATGGTTCAATTTAGAATGCTGAATCGATCAAAAGGTCCGGCAATGTGGTCTCCGAGATGTCAAAGTGACCGTCATGAGTTTGCTGCCTTATGGAGATGGACTCTCGAACAAAACGCCAATATTGATTTTTGGCAAGAAATGGTGACTTCTCTATTGATAAAAGATCAAAGAGTTTTTGGAGTTAAAACTTCTCTGGGATTGGAAATCAAGGGGAAAACCGTTGTTCTAACCAATGGCACCTTTCTAAATGGATTAATCCACATTGGTGACAAAAGTTTTGGTGGAGGAAGAACAGGAGAATCCGCCGCTAGAGGCATCACCGAACAGTTAATCGATTTAGGTTTTGAAGCCGGCCGAATGAAAACGGGTACACCACCCCGAGTGGATGCTCGGTCCCTACAATTTGAAGCATTTACAGAACAAAAAGGGGACGAAAAACCTGAGAAATTTTCATATTTGGATACTCCCAGACTATCCAAACAATTAAGTTGCTGGATTACCTATACTTCCACCCAAGTTCACGATATTCTTCGAGAAGGTTTTGATCGTTCTCCGATGTTTACAGGGCGTATTCAGGGATTAGGTCCCCGCTATTGTCCTTCGGTAGAAGATAAAATAAACCGGTTTGCTGATAAGGATGCACACCAAATCTTCGTTGAACCCGAGGGCTGGAATACAGTCGAAATGTATGTCAATGGATTTTCGACGTCCTTACCAGAAGATATTCAATTTAAAGCACTATCTAAAGTGCCCGGTTTCGAGAAAGTCAAAATATTTAGACCAGGCTATGCCATTGAATATGATTTCTTTCCACCTACACAATTAAAAAACACATTAGAAACTCATTTAATTGCTAATTTGTACTTCGCAGGTCAGATTAACGGAACCACAGGATATGAGGAAGCAGCATGCCAAGGATTAATGGCTGGAATAAATGCACACAATCGTGTTCAAGAAAAAAATGAGTTTGTCTTAAGTCGTGATGAGGCTTACATCGGAGTACTCATCGACGATCTCATCAACAAGGGTACCGAGGAACCATATCGTATGTTTACCTCAAGAGCCGAATTCAGAACATTGCTTAGACAAGATAATGCCGATATCCGATTAACCCAAAAGGGATATGAACTCGGTCTGGCTACCGAAGAACGATGGACTAAGGTCCAGCAGAAAATAAAAGATTCTGATGCCTTATTCCAAACGCTATGGCAAACTAAAGTAGATCCAAATGATATAAATCCTTACCTAGAAAACTGGAATTCTACACCCATTAGAGAACGCGCTGTTTTAGGACAATTATTGAAAAGACCCGAAATAGATATCGACCAGTTACGAGAAACCAACTTGGTAGAATGGAATAACTTCACAGAAGAAGTTCAAGAACAAGCATCAATTCGCGTGAAGTATGAACGATACATTGAAAAAGAATTACAATTAGTGGAAAAAATGAAGAAATTAGAAAATTTAACCATTAATCCTGAATTTGATTACGATGTATTAACTTCGCTTTCAATAGAGGCTCGACACAAATTGAAAAAAATAAAACCGACGACGCTAGGACAAGCCTCCAGGATAAGTGGCGTATCTCCAGCCGACGTTTCAGTTTTAATGGTACACTTAGGAAGATAGCCTCGAAAGAGGCTTTTTTTATGAAAATGAAAAAATACACCCACTTAATCATCCCGATAACAAGTTTAATCGTTATTGGGTGTGCACAATTTGTTCCACCAACCGGAGGTAAAAAAGACGAAACTCCACCAGAACTGGTTTCGTCGATCCCCATTAATCAATCTAAAAATGTAAAATCCCAACAACTTACTCTTCTTTTTAATGAGGGAATTGATGTGACAGGATTACGTCAGGATTTAATCGTATCACCAGAAATACAAGGAGGATATGAAGTAAAATCGTCCTTAAAAGAGGTAACCTTGAAATTCAACCAGCCTCTTCAAGAGAATACGACTTACACGTTTAACTTTAGAAATGGAATTAAAGACTTGAATGAAAGGAATCCGGCAAAAAACTTAAAACTAGTTTTTTCTACCGGACCGGTCATCGATTCACTAGGACTGAAGGGAAAGGTAGTTAACTTACAAACAAGTAAACCTGCCGCTGAGGTACTGGTTGGATTATACGAACTTAAAAAGACAGATACTTTACAGTATTACCAACGAAAACCCGATTATTTCATAAAAACGGATACCACAGGACAATTCCTATTCGAAAATCTTAAAAATGCACCGTACAAGCTGCTGGCTTTTCAAGATAAAAACAACAATTTACTACCAGAGCCTCCATCTGAGTGGCTAGGAATTCAACCAGATACTGTCCGGGCAAAGGTAAACTATCCCGAATTTCTTTTATCTATTTACCAAGCCGACAAGAAAGAAAATAAAATAAAACGAAAACTAGCTCGAATTCAAAACCACAGCTTAACCTTTGACAAATCGGTTGTGGAATACTCGTTTGAATGGCAGGATACAACCCAAACCATGTGGATTGTGGAAAAACCGACCGAATTACTTTTTATTCCGAAAGACAATCAAAAATTGGATACGGCTTTCATAAAAATATCAACAGTAGATTCCGTTGGAAATCAAACCACCTTTAAGGAGAAAATTTACTTACAGGAGGGCAATCCAACGAAGAGAGCTATCCAGACAGCAAATTTTACGGTAAAACCAGATAATGGTAGTTCATTAACAGAGTTTAGTTTCCTAGAACTTCAATTTCAGAATCCAATAACCCAGGTAAAAAAGGAAAGAATTAAGGTATTTCAAGACTCCACACAAGTAATTCCATGGACGGGGACTTGGCTAGATCAGGGGAATACACGCTACCAAATGGCGGTACCCAAAATCAATCAACCAGGAAAATTGACGGTGCAAATAGAATCAGGAGCTTTTAGAACCTACCAAGGAGATACAACATCGAGTCGAAAAATGATATTTGATCTCCTGAGTAAAGATGAAACAGGCACAATCACGATTCAATTAACGAATTCATGTGATTATTGTAGAATAGCGTACAAAAGGGTAGGGGAGTCTACCGAAAACATTCGTCCAATAACCAAAGAAGTAAAACTAACCCAACTCATACCGGGAGATTATTCCTTTCGAATATTATATGATTCAAATCAAAACGGAACCTGGGATAACGGAAATTACCTCAAAGACGAACCAGCCGAGAAATGGTATGTGTTTCCCAATGTAATTCGACTCAAACCCAATTTTGAAATCAATCAGATCTTTTCCAATCCTGTGGAAAAAGAAATAAAAAAGTAAACATTACTACGTGGACAACAAGGGGATAACCCTCTGTTAAATGTGAACAGAATGAACACTCGGTGAATAAGTGGAGAAAAGGATGAGTTACACACAACTCATCCTTTTTTTATCCCCGTGGAAAAGAAGGGTGGATGAAAAATCAAAAAATGTGAATGACAAAAATTCAATAGATGTGAACAACTCATAAAAATCAGATAATCAAAAAAATAGATGTGCAAAACCTTCAGTATATTCGTTGTAGTAATCGACATACGGTGTTTATTAAAAAATAAAGCCATCCACAATCTAAAGTAGTACACATTTCCACGGGACTAATAAGTAATAAAAACAAAAATTTAAAAAAATAGATATGTTAAATTGGGTTGGGATAAGTGGATTGTTTTTGCTGTCTCTCCAGGCGCTTGGTCAAGACATTGATTTAGCCAGAGCGTACGCCAGTCAGCAAGAATTTGAAAAAGCAGAAAACGAGTACCAAAAGATCGTGCGCGATAAAAATCAAGCTGCAGTTGTGTATGTGGAATACACTCAACTTTTGAATCGATTAAAAAAGAAAAAGGAACTTGAACGCTTTATAAAAGAGCAAATAAGGCACTTTCCGGGGCGTGTAGCGTATCAAGCTGATCTTGAGCAGTGCCTACTTGATCAGGGCAAAGTAGAAGATGCCAATGCCGTTCAAAAGGCGTATTTTGAAATAGCCTATCTAAAAGACCACTTGGTGTACGAGTTACAGAATAAATTTTATTCACAAGGTCGATTTGATGTCATGATCAAACTTTTGAAAGAAGCCGAAATAGCCCAAAAGATACCCAATAAGTTTTCTATCCAATTGGCTAGGGCCTATTTATTTGCTGGAGATAAATCAGCTATGCTTCACACCCTATTGGATTGGGGAATAGCAAATGGGCAAGTTGATTATGTTCGGCAGCAGATCATTGATCAATTCAAAGAAACTACTGAAATTGAATTAGCCGAGCGAATCTTGTACGAAAGGATACAAGCGCAACCTCAGGAAGTCTTTTACACCGAAACTTTAATTTGGTTTTTTATTCAACAAAAAGAGTTTAGACGAGCCTTCGTCCAAGCAAGAGCCTTGGATAAACGACTTCAATTGGGAGGTAGGAATGTATTTGACCTTGGCATGGTAGCATATCAAAACAAGGACTTTTCTCAAGCCGTATCCATTTTTGACTACATTCTGAAGGAATATCCACAAAGTAATTTATATCCCATTGCTCAATTGTGGAAAATTCAGTCCAAAGAAGAGCATATTAAAACACAATACCCCGTTTCTGAAACTGAGATTAGGAGTTTGGTACAGGAGTATGAGGACTTATTGGCACGGTATGGTGAAAATCCATCCACGCGCGATGTACGACGTAATTTAGCTTTGTTGCGTGCCTTTTATTTGAATCAACGCCAAGAGGCGATTGATTTACTCCAACAAGCGATTGGATTATCACCGGGAAATCCAAAGTTTAGAGACCAATGCAAATTGGATTTGGGGGATATCTATTTGTTAAAAGGTGAACCCTGGGAGTCGACATTGTTGTATATGCAGGTAGAACAAAGTCAAAAGGAGGATGTATTAGGTGAAATGGCTAAACTTAAAAATGCACAACTTCAATATTTTTCTGGCCAATTTGACCTGGCTCAAGAATTACTACAGATTTTAAAAAAAGCAACTTCCAGAGAAATATCGAATGATGCAATGAAATTAGGTATGTTGATTCTTGAAAACACGGGGTTGGATTCTTCAACTTCTATGTTAGAAGGATATGCGCACATCGAATTATTGATTTATCAACAACGCCTACCAGAAGCTATTCAGCAACTAGATTCACTTCAATCAGTTGACCCAGAGCACGCCTTGCAAGATGATATTTTGTTTTTAAAAGCCGATTTACTGGAGCGTATAGGCAAATATGAACGGGCTGTAGAAGCCCTACAGATTTTAGTTTCTCGTTATTCGTTTGATATTTTAGTTGATGATGCGTGGATGAAGATGGCCTCGATTTACACGAAATATCTAAAGCAACCTGATAAAGCGATGGAAATATATGAACGAATTTTGAAGGAGTATCCGGGAAGTGTATTTGCTGCACAAGCTAGGAAGAATTTTAGGGAACTACGGGGGGATACTAAAGGAGTATTGTAAAACTATAGGTGGGTTTTCTTATCTTTGTCATCTAAACAACCTACGGTCGACGAATGTCTTGGTTTAAACGTACTGACAAAGGAATTCAAACACCTACCGAACTGAAGCGGGAAGTTCCAGATGGTTTATGGTATCAATGCAGTAATTGCAAAAATATCATGCATACCCGTGAACACAAGCATAATGCATTTACCTGTATTCATTGTAATTATCACGAGAAAATAGGTTCTGAGGCTTACTTCCAATTATTATTTGATGAGGGTGCCTATTTCGAGTTAGATGCCGATATGAAATCGGCTGACCCACTTCATTTTGTGGATACCAAAGCGTATCCAGACCGGCTACGAGCAACAGAGGCCAAGTCGGGATTGAAAGATGCCGTCAGAACGGCCCATGGAAAGATGAATGGTGTGGCCATTACAATTTCCTGTATGGATTTTGGATTCATCGGTGGTTCGATGGGATCTGTCGTGGGTGAAAAAATAGCAAGAGGAATTGATCACGCCTTGAAAACAAAGACACCCTTTCTCATGATTTCGAAATCGGGTGGTGCTCGTATGATGGAGGCCGGATTTTCATTGATGCAAATGGCCAAAACATCCGCAAAGCTGGCCTTGCTTTCAGAGGCAAAAATTCCTTATATCTCCTTATTAACTGATCCAACCACGGGTGGTGTTACGGCTTCTTATGCGATGTTGGGAGATTTTAATATTGCAGAGCCCGGTTCTTTGATTGGATTTGCAGGACCTAGAGTCATTAAAGAAACCATTGGAAAAGATTTGCCTAAAGGCTTCCAAACAGCTGAATTTGTCCTAGAACATGGTTTTCTAGATTTTATCGTGGATCGAAAAGATTTGAAAGATAAACTCGCCTCTCTTCTAAAGATCATTTATCCGTCTGCTTAATATTTGATTCAGATCATCAACTATTCAAACTTATCCACAAAATGAAGTGTGGATAAGTTTATTTATTTTCATACTATGCCCCGTCACATTGCAATTTTAGGTTCTACGGGTTCAATTGGAACTCAGGCATTGGAAGTTATATCTGCACATCCCGATAAATTTGTCGTGGAAGTGCTTACAGCTCAGCGTAATGCGGATTTATTAATTCAGCAAGCTCGAAAATTTCAGCCCAATATGGTTGTCATTGGAGATGAAAAACTTTATGATCATGTCAAGGAATCATTATCCACAGAGCCGATCAAAGTATATGCTGGAGACCATGCTTTGGCGGAGGTAGTTACGATGGATTCGATTCATATCGTATTAACTGCATTGGTGGGTTATGCGGGATTGTTACCCACCTTGGCGGCGATCGCTTCCGGAAAACACATTGCTTTGGCCAATAAAGAAACTCTAGTTGTGGCGGGCGATTTGGTAAGTCGGGCTGCCAGGGAAAATCGAGTGGATATTTTACCTGTAGATTCCGAACATTCGGCTATATTTCAATGCTTAGCTGGAGAATTTGAGCAAAAAATTGAAAAGATTATATTAACAGCCTCCGGTGGACCATTTCGAGGGAAGAAACGGGAGGAATTAATTCATGTCACAAAGAATCAAGCATTAAAGCATCCCAATTGGGCAATGGGAGCCAAAATTACCATTGACTCCGCTTCCATGATGAATAAAGGTTTGGAGGTTATCGAAGCTAAGTGGTTGTTCGACTTAACTCCCGAGGAAATTGAAGTCATCGTGCATCCACAAAGTATTATTCACTCGATGGTTCAATTTGAAGATGGATCCATCAAAGCCCAAATGGGTTTGCCTGACATGAAACTGCCCATTCAATATGCATTGGCTTATCCGAACCGAATCCCGTTAAATGCTCCTCGTTTTTCTTTCGCACAATACCCTACGCTTACTTTTGAAGAGCCCGATTTAGAGACCTTCCGAAATTTAGCTTTTGCTTATGATGCGTTAAGAAAAGGGGGAAATATGGCTTGTATTTTAAATGCAGCCAATGAAGTGGTTGTTGATGCATTTTTAAAGGATCAAGTATCCTTTTTGGGAATGTCCGATATTCTTGAAAAAAGTATGAGTGCCTTACCCTTCATACAAAATCCAAGTCTAGAGGATTACATCCAGACCGATCAAGAAACAAGACAATTTGTACAAAATTTATTATGAAAAAGAAACCGTTTCACGTAGTATATGAAGATAATCACCTGATCATCGTCAATAAATCGTCTGGAGTTTTAGTGCATGAAGATAAAACAGGAGATTTGACGTTAGGGGATTATGTCAAGCAATACATCAAAGAAAAATATCAAAAACCAGGAGAGGTCTTTTTAGGGACTGTCCATCGATTGGATCGACCTGTTTCGGGATTGGTCATCATGGCTCGAACCTCCAAGGCGTTGGAGCGGATGAATGAGCTTTTTAGAAAAAGGGACATTCAAAAAACTTATTGGGCAATAACGCGCAGGAAACCTGAAAAAAATGCTGGTAAGCTTACCCATTGGTTGACAAAGGACCATGATAAAAACCTGGTTACTGCTCACCCTGTGGAGGTACCGGGAAGTCAGAAAGCGGAATTGAATTACCGCTATTTGGGTACGATTAATCGATACCATTTAATTGAGGTTGAACCCATAACCGGTCGACCACATCAAATTCGTGTACAATTAGCCGCCATGGGATGCCCGATTCGTGGGGATATAAAATATGGATATCCGGAACCCAATCGAGATGGAAGCATAAATCTACACGCCCGACGTGTCTATTTTGTACATCCGGTAAAAAAGGAACCAATGGTTTGTAAGGGACCTGTCCCTGAAAATGCTTTTTGGGAAGAATTCTTAGCGTTGGATAAGGAGGAAATTAAATTAGATAATCTGGATTTTCTGTATTAGGCCTCCATTTCCTTTTCTAGAATATCGTTCATGGCTTGGGCAAAAGACCGCTTAATGCCCTCCCAAGCACCTGCAAAAATAGCGAGGGGTAAAGTCAATGGAAGAAATAAGATCCATTGGATCAGCATGAAGATATTCATTTTTGGCATGTTCATAGTGGTTACAGTGGTATTAAATGTCGTTCTAAAATTAAATTTTTCATTTATATAATACAAAAAAACGGTCTGTTTGTTTAACAGACCGTAGAAAAATTTGACGAAAGTCAAAAATAGACAGACGAAATTGTTTGTGAATTAAAATCTCCATCGAACAAAAGCCTCCATCGCTTGATATTCAGCCAAACCTAGTTGATTGTATAGATCGGCTGTGGCTTGATTTCGTTCTTCGGCACGTTGCCAGAACTCTCGGGCATCAGAGCCCTGGAAGACGACTCCATCTTTTTGGGATTGGTGTTTAAAAATACCCATTCTTTTTTGCATGACTTGGTCTGGACTCATAGGAACTGCCATTTCAATTTCGTGGATGGCCCATTCAGCCCATGCACCGCGATATAACCACACCCAGCAGTCTTTCATGAAGTTTTTATGTTTTAAGCGCTCTACGGCCGCCAAAACAGCATCTAGACAAACTTTATGGGTTCCATGTGGATCAGCGAGATCACCAGCCGCATAAATTTGGTGCGGCTTAATTTTTTCAATCAGGTCCGCTGTGAGGGCAATATCTTCTTCGCTTAACGATTTTTTTTGAATTGTTCCTGTTTCGTAAAACGGCATGGAAAGAAAATGGGCATTTTCGATTGGAATACCCACATATCGGCAAGTAGATTTAGCTTCACCTTTACGGATAAGCCCTTTGACATGACGAACTTCATCGATGTCAATCTCGGAGTCACGTTTGTTTTGTAGGAAGTCTTTGGCTTTTTGGAAGATTTGGATGGAATCTTTGGTTTCCAAACCAAAATGATGGTTGTAATCGACTACAAAATCAATAAATCGTAAGGCTTCTTCATCTGCTACAGCGATATTTCCAGACGTTTGATAGGCAACATGCACTTCATGACCTTGGTCTACCAAACGCTGGAAGGTTCCTCCCATTGAAATGATATCATCATCTGGATGGGGTGAAAAGATGAGACATCTTTTCTTTTCAGGCAAGGCACGCTCGGGACGATGAGTATCATCGGCCTTGGGTTTTCCTCCTGGCCAACCCGTAATGGTATATTGAAGTTGATTGAATACTTCAATGTTGATTTCATAGGCTTGACCATGGCGAGCAAGAAGATCACTAAGACCATTGTCATTGTAGTCTTTGTTCGTCAGTTTCAAGACCGGTTTACTGAGGGATAGAGATAAATGGGTGACGGCTTTTTTCACCATATAGGCTGACCATTCGACATCCTCCACCAACCAAGGTGTTTTAATCCGTTGCAAATCGGAGGCGGCAGCTTCATCGACGACGAAAAGTGCATTGGGGTGAGTTTGCAAATACGAAGCAGGATTTTGCTCTGAAACCGAACCTTCCACCGCATCTGCAATTTTCTCTGCCTTTCGTTCTCCCCAAGCAAGCAAAACTACTCGTTTGGCTTGAAGAATTTTTGATACGCCCATGGTAATGGCCTTTTTGGGTACTTTGGTTAATTCACCCCCAAAATCCATCGTTGCTGCTACGCGGGTGGAATGATCCAGCATCATAAGACGAGTTTTTGAGTTGATCAAAGACCCTGGTTCATTAAAACCAATATGTCCATTTCCCCCAATTCCGAGAAGTTGAAAGTCCAATCCACCAAGTTGATCAATTTTATGCTCGTATTCCCGACAAAAATCAGCTATTCTCGATTCAGGAAGCGTTCCATCCGGTATGAAATAATGATCCTCCGGGATATCCACATGATCAAATAATTGCTCGCGCATGAATCTCCAATAAGACTGCACAGCATGTGGATCCATTGGATAATACTCATCTAAGTTGAAGGCAATTACATTTTTAAAGCTAAGACCTTCTTCTCTATGCATTCGGATTAACTCGGCATAGACGGTTTTGGGAGAGGACCCGGTAGCAAGTCCCAATACACAAGGTAAATTTGCTTTGGCCTTTTCACGAATCAAAGCAGCTATCTCCACGGCAACAGATTTAGAAGCTTCTTTCGGGTCACGGTAAATTCGGGTTGGAATTTTCTCGTACGCAATGGGTTCTCGAATGATGTGTTTTTCCATTTTTGTCTAGACAAGTTAATTACAGAGCAAAGGTGCAATATTTTAAATAAAAATAAAAAATATATTTATATTATTAATAAATTTTAAAATAGATAAAATAAGGAGATCTACTAATGATCCTTGGAATTTACCGTTTATCCATATTTATACCAATGTAGGGTAACGCAAACGTTTGTTTTTACGTTGTTAACAGAATGAAGTAACTAGGCCAAAGTCAAAAGTAATGTTACAAAAAAATATAAAAATTATCCTTTTTTTAGGAATTATTTTCTTTTTAAAGCAAGAAGTATGGTCACAAAATAAGGTGACTATACAGGGGTATATCCGAGATAAATCAGACGGAGAGGGTTTGATTGGGGCGACTCTACAGCTAAAAGGAACATCCATGGGTGTACAAACCAACCCCTATGGATACTATTCCCTTACCCTGCCACCGGGTGAGTACGAATGTATAGTTCGATACGTGGGTTATGGTACCCAAACCAAAACGCTGAAAATTCAGCAGGATCGAACTATAAATTGGGAATTGGAGCCGGAGGCTAATGTATTGGAGGAGGTTGTTGTCAGGACAGAGGCAGCGGATAGTCAAGTAAAGAGTTTAGAGATGTCGGTGGCAAAGGTACCGATGTCAACCATACGAAAAATGCCGGCACTTTTGGGTGAGGTAGATGTCATTCGAAGCATCCAGTTTCTGCCGGGTGTCAGCACAGTAGGTGAGGGTGCTTCTGGATTTAATGTACGAGGAGGGGGGATAGATCAAAATCTGGTTTTACTTGATGAGGCTCCGGTATACAATTCTTCTCATTTATTTGGCTTCTTTTCCGTTTTTAATCCGGATGCAGTGAAGGATGTCAAGTTGATTAAAGGGGGCATTCCTGCGGCTTATGGAGGACGAATATCTTCGATTCTTGATGTTCGGATGAAAGAGGGCAATGCGAAAAAATGGGAAGTCAATGGTGGAATTGGAACAATCTTTTCTCGCTTCTCAATTGAGGCCCCTTTAGTTAAAGACCGTGGTTCGTTTATTGTAGCCGGAAGGCGGTCCTATATTGATGTTTTGGCCAAGCCCTTTTTAAACAATGATTTACGAAATTCTCAATTTTACTTTTATGATTTAACGGCCAAGGCAAATTATAAAATTAATGATAAGAATAATATCTATGCTTCGGGATATTTTGGTCGTGATGTATTTGGTTCAGGTTTTGGATTTAATTGGGGAAATGCCACCACGACATTGCGTTGGAATTCTCTTTTTTCAAATAAGCTATTTTTAAATACGACAGTATTCTATTCGAATTATGATTATTCTTTGGATTCTGATTTATCAGGTACCGACAATCAGGATTCTTTTCGCTGGAAATCAAATATCATCAATTACAGTATAAAGCCTGATTTCACCTTTTATCCAGCCGCAGGGCACACTGTCACATGGGGAGGACAGTCCATTTATTATGATTTTAGTCCTGGTGAGGCAACGGCGGTTTCGGGCGGGGAAAGTCGGTCCATTGGTTTGCCCAATAAATATGCCTTGGAAAGCGGACTTTATGCAAATCACGAATATCAAGTTTCTCCGCGATTTTCACTTCAATACGGCATTCGATATTCGATGTACCACTATTTAGGACCAGGAACGCGATATACAGTACAACCGAATCGAGAACAACCTGCTGATCGTGGTACCATACTCGATCAACAGGAATTTGGACGAGGAGAAGTAATGGAAAGTTATGGAAATTGGGAACCTCGATTCTCCTTTAATTATTCTTTGAGGTCCAACGCTTCTGTCAAATTTAGTTACAACCGGATGGCTCAATATGTGCATTTACTTTCCAATACCGCGGCCTCTTCTCCATTAGACGTTTGGACCCCAAGTACCAACACCATCAAGCCTCAGATAGCGAATCAAATCGCGTTAGGATATTTTCTCAATGTATTTGATAATCAGTGGGAGTTTTCAATTGAAACCTACTACAAACACATGGCAAATCAAATTGACTATGTGCGCAATGCCGATTTGTTATTAAATCCACTTGTGGAGGCAGACTTACTACGAGGAACAGGAAGAGCGTATGGAAGTGAATTTTATCTCAAGAAATCGAGAGGAAAGGTAAATGGTTGGTTGAGTTATACATTGGCCAGAACAGAACGGAAGGTTGCGGGATTGAACAATGACCAGTGGTTTCCTAGTCGAATTGACCGATTACACAATTTATCGGTTGTTGGAATTTTTGAACCCAATGCACGGTGGAATTTTTCGACCAATTTTACCTACACCTCCGGAACACCCGCTACGTTTCCAACCAATCAATTTATTTTTCAGGGGTATGCATTGCCACACAATGTAGTAGATGCACGAAATAACTACCGAATTCCAGCCTCGCATCGGTTGGATATTTCGGCCACCAAGAAAAACAAAACGGCCTTGTTTGGACGTGGGAGTAGTGAATGGGTATTTTCAGTATATAATGTGTACAATCGTCGAAACCCATTCTCCGTTTATGTGCAACAAAATCCGACCAATCCAGCTCAAACACAAGCGGTACGATTGGCGGTATTTGGATCAATTTTACCTGCCGTGACATATAATTTCAAGTTCTAAGTATGAAAAAGTTAATTTGGTTCGTATTACCTATTTTGTTGTGGAGTTGTGAGGATGTGATCGATTTTGATTTAGGCGAACCAGGGCCATCACAACTCGTGGTAGATGCCATGCTGACCAATCAAGATACGCTGCAAGTGGTTCAATTATCTTTATCGCAACCCTATTTTAGTCGCGCTGGATTAGTTCCTGCTCAAGGAGCCGAAGTTTTTGTCTTTGCGGATGACAGCACGCGTTACACGTTTACAAACCAAGGCAATGGACGATATGTGTATGATCCCAAAAAAGGAGGATCATTTGATCGTGTTGGGAGGCAATACGCCTTATATGTTCGCTATCAAAATGAGGAGTATGCAGCTGTAACAAGCCTGCGGCGAGTTCCGAAAATAGACTCTTTAACGTATACCTTTACGGAATTACCTTTTGCTGTAAACGATTCTTCTGTTCGGTCAGGGTATCTGGCTCAATTTTTTGCTCGAGATCCAGTGGGTAGAGGCGATACCTATTGGATTCGATTTGCCAAAAATGGGCGCTACGAAAATGCACCAAATCAAATAAATTTAGCGTATGATGCTGGTTTTTCCCCAGGTTCTCAATCAGATGGATTATTGTTTATCCTACCGATTCGACAGTCGATCAATCGGGGTTTGTATGTAGAGGGGGATCGGATTCGGGTGGATTTACAAGCCATTCCCAACGAGGCTTGGTTCTTTCTTTCCTTGGTTCGTCAAGAGTCAGGAAATGGGGGACTTTTTGCTGTACCTTCGAGCAATATACCTACCAATTTAGTCAATTTAAATGCGGATTCTCCAGCGAAAGCATTAGGATTTTTTGCTATTTCCAATGTCAGTCGATTTGAAACTGTGGTAAAAAAGGAAAACGCACGACCTAGTCCTTAAGTCGTGCGTTTTTTTATTGAAGTTTCAAGGTAACTATACTTAAAACGGCCAGAACAATGCCAACGATCCAAAAACGGGTCACAATTTTCGATTCATGATAGCCCTTTTTCTGGTAGTGATGGTGAAGTGGGGACATCAGGAATAATCGGTTTTTTTGGGCGAATTCGAGTCCATGTTTTTTCTTTTGGTATTTGAAATAGGAAACTTGAAGAATCACACTTAAGTTTTCGACGAGGAAAATCCCACACATTACCGGAATTAGTAATTCTTTTCGCAGCGTTAAAGATAAGGTGGCAATGATGCTGCCTAACATCAAACTTCCGGTATCCCCCATAAATACTTGGGCCGGGTAGGCATTGTACCAGAGAAAACCAATACAAGCACCTACAAAAGCGGCGCAAAAAACAACGATTTCACCTGAATTCGGAATTAACATGATATTCAGATACTCCGCGAAGACCTTATTTCCAGACAGATAAGCGAATATTGCTAATGTGAGTCCAATTATTGCCGAGGTACCCGCTGCCAAGCCATCGATTCCATCGGTAATATTGGCCCCGTTGGAAACGGCAGTGATAATAAAAATACAAATAAAGACATAGGGAATCCAGGCCAGGGAATCTGGTAGGAAAGAGGAAAGCGTACTGTAGTCTAGTTCGTTATTCTTTAAAAAGGGGAGGGTCGTTGTTAAAGTTTGTTTGTCTATGTATTGACTGGGTTGGCCCGCCACTTTTTGAAAAATTCGAACACTGACGTTCTCGTTAAAATATAGGGTTAGGCCTACAATCAAGCCTAAGCCAACCTGCCCAATCACTTTGAATCGACCTTTAAGGCCTTCTTTGTCCTTTTTAAATACTTTGATGTAATCATCCGCAAAACCTATCAGACAAGTCCATAATGTGGTAGTAATTAACAGAAGAATATAGACGTTGTCGAGACGAGAGAACAAAATCACGGGAATGAGAAGGGAGGCCAAAATGATAAATCCACCCATGGTTGGAGTTCCTTTTTTCTCCATTTGGCCAGTTAGACCCAAATCTCGAATACTTTCCCCAATTTGAAGTGTACGAAGAAGATCAATGATTTTTCTGCCCCAAATGGCTGCGATCAAGAGAGAAAGAATGGTAGCAGCTAGCGACCGAGTCGAGATATACTTAAACGCCCCGGTTCCAGGAATATCTAAAACTTGATCGAGGTAGTTGAAGAGGTAGTACAGCATAGGTCTGAGTATTATAAATGGAAGTCAAAGTTAAAGATGTCTGAGTTAATTACAATTCTTCTACTGACAGTGAACCTAAATTCTCGAAAAGGGTTTTCCAGTATAATGTAACAAATGGATCATTCTGTTGGCTTGAGGCCAAGGGATTAAAAGGGAGAACCATGACTATAGAAACTTGATGCAAGGATATATTTTTCCATTTTTCGGCGTCATCTGTCGCCCAGGTCTTTGCTTCTGTTGAGTTGGCTGGTTTTTGTTTGTGAAAATCACGGCCCATTCGCGTACTTTCGAGCATATCACTAAAGTAATAGGCGGTTATGGCATGTGAATGTGTGGGGAGAGAGTTCAAGATGGTCAGAGAAGATGAAATATCGGTCATTTGATTGGAATACGACGTATTTTTCTCTTGGATGAGAGCCATGATTTTCTTTTCAAAATCAAGTTTTTCTTTTCCTAATCGAAGCGAAAAATCAAGTTCAGCCGATTCTTTGTCGGTTGGATTCAAGTTTTGGGTATCATCTAACTTAGTTTTAGCTATTAGTTGAAGACTTTTTCCTTTTAGGGTATTTTCATGTAGAAAGTAAACATCGATTCGATCGCCCTCTCGTTGAATACCTTCTTGAACTAACAGCCTAACTTGGTCTTGGTATTTTTGTATTTGGTAATTTTCATCGTTTGAAAGGCTTGCTGACTTATCGATGAATACAAGGGTATGTCTTGGATCTTCTTTTTGATTATCTGATTCTGACGTTTCAGAGAACTGGCAAGAATAGAGAAATCCGAAAAGAAGAGGGAAATAATGAAGTATTTTCATGCAAATGAAATTGGATTAACAAATATCTTGAAAATGTTCGAGAGACAATTCGGGTTTTTCCAGAATTGCAATCAAATCGATTCTAATGTCCTCTTGCCATCCTATTTTTTGAATGTAAAATTCGGCTGCACGCTGAATCGCTCTTATTTTTGTTTTGGACAAGCCCTCTTCTGGAAAACCATAGCGATTGTCATGTCGAAGCCGAACTTCAACAAACACGAGCAAGTTGTTTAATTTGGCTATGATATCTATTTCCAATTGACCGAGTTGGACATTGGTATCTACGATTTCATACCCATTTTCAAGTAGGTAGGTTTGGGCGATGGATTCCCCATGGGAGCCCTTTTCTTTTTTGTTCATGGCGTTTTTTGGGAAAATTAGTTATAAAGTAGATATCGTCAAAGAATTTAAAATAATTCGTAAAAGTTACCTGAATAGGATGTATATGGAAAGAAATAAACAGGTTCAGTTTTTGGATTTAGGCTTACGAGCCTATCAATCGGTATGGGATATTCAAGAAAAGCTATTTGACTCGATTGTTCAGATCAAAGTGTCGAACCAAAAAAATGGTGAAAATAGATTGACCCCCAATTTTCTGCTCTTTTGTCAACATCCACCGGTTTATACCTTGGGCAAGAGTGGAAAAATGACTCATTTACTATGGACGGAAGAAGACTTAGAACGGCATGGAGTTCAATTTTTTAAAATAAATCGCGGAGGTGACATTACATTTCATGGACCAGGACAATTGGTTGGCTACCCTATATTGGATTTGGATCACTTTTTTACCGACATACATCGGTATATGCGGTATTTGGAGGAGGCCGTGATCAAAACTTGTGCAGACTATGGGGTTTTGGCTGGCAGGATTGACGGGTTAACGGGTGTTTGGATAGATTTTGAGGAACAGGTGCGACCTAGGAAAATATGTGCGATGGGGGTGAAGGCAAGTCGATGGATCACAATGCATGGTTTTGCTTTTAATGTAAATACAGATCTGAGTTATTTTGATCACATCGTTCCGTGCGGTATCGATGATAAGGCGGTCACCTCCTTATCCTTGGAGGTTGGTAAACAATTGGATTTAGAGGAAGTTTCGGCTAGAATGAAAGGTCATTTAAGCCAATTATTTGAAATGGAAATCATCCCATTCCAGCATGAACATCATTTATTTGGATAATGCAGCAACCACATGTGTAGCACCCGAGGTTGAGCGCGCAATGGCTCCCATGTGGAGTGAAATATACGGAAATGCCGCTAGTCGGTTTCATCCTTATGGCTGGGCGGCCGAGGAGATTGTAAGTCAAGCGAGACAAACGGTGGAAACTCAATTGGGGGCCCATACGCAAGAGGTTGTATTTACTTCTGGAGCCTCAGAATCCATTCAATTGATATTCCTGGGTTGGTTGGAGCATGGCGGACATCATTTGGTACTTCCAGCAACAGAACACAGTGTGGTGTTGGATTTGGCTAAATGGGTGTCACGATTGGGTAAAAAAGTTACCTTTCTACCTGTAGATCAACAGGGGAATTTATCTTTTGATCTCACACTTCCTACCAAGCCTGATTTGTTTTTACTTATGGCAGGAAACAATGAAATAGGGACGTGCCATCCGGTCGGGGATTGGGTAAAAATCATCCGTGACCAATACCCAACGTGTTGGATAGCTACTGATGCCACCCAGGCAGTTGGAAAGTATCCTGTAAATTTCCATGAGATGGGAGTTGACTTTTTGGTTGGTTCAGCCCATAAATTTCATGGTCCTAAAGGGGTTGGATTTTTATTGGTAAGGCAAGGTTTACCATTTTTTCCATGGGGAAAAAGTCACCGCCAAGAGCGTGGTAGGCGAGCGGGAACACTGGCAGTTCCGTTGATTGCTGGGTTAGCTGCTGCTCTGGAACTAGATTCTAGGGTGAAAGAGATCGAAGGTCTTCGTAATAAATTAGAGGAGAGGTTATTAAATGAAATAAATGTTGGATGGGTCAATGGAAATATGAATTTTAGATTGCCCCACATTAGCAGCATCACGTTTCCTGGTATAGACGGTGAGCGTCTTTTTCAGCGGATTACTAAAGTTGCGGTTTCAAATGGTTCGGCTTGTACATCGGCGGAGGTGATTCCCTCTCACGTATTGAAGGCAATTGGATTAACAGATGCAGATGCGGAAGCCACGGTGCGGTTCAGTTTGTCTCGATATACCACGGAGAGTGAGATTGACGACACGGTAGTACATATGACGGAAGTTGTTAATCGCCTCCGAAAATGAATGAAGCCCTCAATCTTGAGGGCTTCATTCGTTTAATTTTGTTTGAATTTTGTGATGCCTTCTTGCATCCAAGCCAAAAAGACTTCTTTGGAGGCATATCCTAATGGATTTTGGATGATGGATCCGTCGGGTTGGACGATGACATAATAGGGCTGAGCATTATTGTTGAAACGAGTGATTTCAAACTCCATATTTTTGGCCCCTACCGTCGTTATTTGTTCATTAGAATATGTGGAGAAAAACTGTTTTTCTTTAGGAAGTTCTTTTTTATCGTCCACATATAAGGAGGCAATGACCAACTCATTTTGAAGGATATCAAGAATTTTTGGATCGGGCCATACATTTTCTTCCATTTTTCGGCAATTGGCACAGGCATAACCGGTGAAGTCGATCAAAATGGGTTTATTAACTTTTGCGGCGTAGGTTTGTGCATCTTCGAAATTATAGAACCCCCAAAGTTCATGAGGCAAAGCTCTCATGTTTTCAGCGGGGGCTTGAACGGATGAGGATTCCTGAATGGGCATCGGAGGAAGAATTCCTGCGAGCGCATGAATAGGTTTATTGGCTACCCCTGGAATCATCCAAAGGGTTATGAATCCAAAAATAGAGGCAAAAAATAACCTGGTGAAGGTGAATTTTTGGACGGGGGAGTCTTTGGATGTACGAATCCAGCCCAGAATGTAAAGGGTAATAAGCGTCCCGATGACTACCCAGATGAGGATAAAGATGTTTCGGTGGATTAGGTTTAAATGGTAGGCTAGGTCAATGTTGCTTAAAAACTTAAGGGCCAAAGCAAATTCCAGCAGCCCAAAAACCGCTTTTAATTCATTCAACCAACCACCCGATTTAGGAAGTTTTTTTAAGTATTGAGGAAACATGGCTAAACCACCAAACACCAAAGCAAATGGTAGTCCAAAAGCCAGCATACCATACAACGGCCGCATGACTTCACCTTGAGCGGAGTAGATCAGTAAAGAACCCACGAAAGGTACAGTACACGAGAATGAAACGACGACGAGTGTCAGCGCCATGAAAAAGATGCCAATGAGACCACCTTTCTCTGACATTTGATCAATTTTATTGACGGTTTCGTGGGGCAAAACGATTTCGAACGCACCCAAAAGAGAAAATCCAAATAGAATAAAAAGAATAAAGAAGATTAAGTTCGGTATCCAGTGGGTGCTGATGAAATTCAGGAATGGCGCACCAAAGGCCATGGTAACGAGTCCCATGATACTAAAGATAGCCATAATGGAGGCACCATAAAATATAGCTTTGGCTCGGCCTTTTTCTTGTTTGGTAAAGTAACTAACCGTCATGGGCATGATAGGGTAGATACACGGCATAAAGATCGAGGCAAATCCGGCGGTGAATGCGATGAGCAAGAACTCCCACAAGGAGTTTTCCACAGGAGTCTTTTGATTGGGCGGATTATTTGTAAAGTTATCCACAACCACATCGGATTTTTGGGTGGATAACGTGATAGAATCCCCTGAATTAGATGGGGTGGAATCAAGAGGTGACGTTTCTTCTAAAGTAAGCTGTGTTGACGGGCTGGCAGTGGCGACCCATTCAAACTTTTCTTTTCCGTTAATGCATCTTCCGTCCACATCGGTACACGATTGAAATTCGATGGAACCGGTTAATTTGACATCAGGTTGAAGAATTCTAATTTTTTGAACGAAGGTGGCACGCTCGGTAAAGTAGGGTATTTCAGCCTGCCAAACCTCATCGTTTTTTACTTTTTGACCAATAGGTTTAATTTTGCCAACTAATTGATAGCTAGGGTGTTGATTGAATTGAAAAGTAGTAACTATCGGACCAATTTCGGGATCAAAGTTAGCCGAATAGAGGTACCAATCTTTTTTAATGTTTGCTTTGAATGACACCTCCACGATTTCACCAACCGTAATTTTTTGAGTCGATATACTTGGTTTCTCCCAGGTGGTAGGGGTTTCAATCTGGGCCCATGCAGGAAGGCACAGCAAGAGTAAAACGATGAGTTTTTTCATAAGTGAGGACTACCGGTTGATTGGCTAAGTGAGTTCGTTGACAGTTTATTCTAGAGATGAAACAAAAAATTGTTTGAAAGTATTCCCTTCCAAACAATTTATGTTAAACCTAGTGGATAAACCCAATTAAGCAGTTTCTAGTAGGGTAATTTTTTGAATTTTATCACCTTGCTTGATTAAGTCGATGACTTCCAGGCCCTCGACTACTTTCCCAAAGCAAGTATGGTTACGATCGAGGTGAGCGGTATTGTTTCGGCTGTGGCAAATAAAGAATTGAGACCCACCGGTATTTCTCCCTCGGTGAGCCATCGAGAGCACACCCCGATCATGGTACTGGTTATTTCCAGTTAATTCGCATGGAATAGAATAACCGGGTCCACCAGCGCCAGTACCAGTGGGATCGCCACCTTGAATAACAAAATCGGGTATAACTCGGTGGAATGTGACGCCATCATAAAAACCGGAGGAGGCTAATTTAATGAAGTTATCGACGGTAATAGGAGCATCTTGTTCAAAAAATTCGATCACCATGGTTCCTTTGTCTGTGATCATTTCTGCTTTTTTCATATAAACTGTAGTAAATTAGATGAATTTTAGGTGTTTTTCAAACGAGCAATAACGGTCTCACCTCCAACTGGGCGGTCATTCAAGTTGACCAGTATGTCGGCATCCAAGGGAAGGTAGATATCGACCCGGGAGCCGAACTTAATGAATCCAAATTCCTCACCTTGTTGAACAGGTTGGCCTTCCTTTACGTACCAACAGATTCGTTTCGCCAGAGCGCCGGCGATTTGCCTAAATAAAACTTCCTGACCACTGGAATGTTTTACGACAACCGTGGTTCGTTCATTTTCGGTACTCGCTTTAGGATGCCAGGCTACTAGGTATTTCCCTGGGTGATATTTAAAGTAGGATACGATACCCGAAAGGGGATTGAAATTAATGTGTACATTAAATGGAGACATGAATATGGACACTTGTTTTCTAGGCCCATGAAAATATTCAGTTTCCACTACTTCTTCAATAACCACCACTTTTCCATCAGCTGGAGCTAAGATATGTTGGTTATTCAATGGAGATATCCTGGTCGGTTTTCGAAAAAACTGAAGGATAATCAAGTAGATGATTCCACTTGCCAATAAAATAAGCGTGTGTAGCCAATCCAAATCGGGCAAGAAAAAACGAATGGCGGCGTTGATAGCAAGTAATGTAATGGCTCCAATGAGGAGCGTAGCAGTACCTTCTTTGTGAAGAGTCATAAAGGATGACGTATTTTTTACAAATATAAAGTTTTCCCTTCGGTTGGGATGAAAAGTACCTTTAAATTTGTCTTGTTGATCGAATTCCCCAACTATGTTTCACGTGAAAAAAACGCATTTTTCTATTAACTCAATACGCCAATTTTTACCTTATGCCCTGATTGTCATGGGCTTCGGTGTGATGCTAGTGTCTAGCTTGTGGGGATCCGAATATACTAAGATTTGGCAAAGCCTATCCATTTTAAAGGAAACAGGGGTTTCACGCGTATTACCTGGCACGTTGGGTTTTCAACCGCAATGGGAGGAGCCAGTCTATTATGTTCAGCAAATTTGGCTTCCAACAGCCGTCACGGTACCCACTTGGATTTGGCAAGTAGCGGGTATAAGTCTGTGGATATTATGGTTTGGATTTGCCTATGCATTTTTATCCAAAGGAAAGTCCTACTTCGGTTTATGGATGGTATTTTTAGCCCTCAGTTTTTTTTGTTTTCGTTGGGAGGTAGTTTGGAATACAACAAATCCATACGTTTATTTCGGCTTGGTCTTCATCATCGGGTTATTCTCACACGGATTGGTCCATGGATGGATTTCGGTAGGCCGACAGCTCGGTCTTGCCATCATGGCATTTTTACTTTTTAGTGTATCCCTGTACTTGGGCAAGTCAAAAGAGCCATTAGCCACGATGTGGGGTTATGGAAGTTTGTGGTTGTTTGGCATGGCGCTTTGGTTTATTGCGTGGTCAGGTCCAACCTTGTTGGCAGGAATGTATTCATTGATTTTTCAAAATTCAGAAAAGGGAAAGTCAAACTGGAAAACCTTGGTCCTGATTTTCACTATTTATGCCATTAATTTACTTTGGATGTATGCTCATGAAGTAAAATGGATTGAAGATTCCACTCCATGGTTAGCTCCTATTCACTTGTGGGCCATCAGTTGTTTTTCAGGTTGGTGGTTTTGGAATCAAAAAGGTGGCCAAAATGCACCCCATCATTTTTCACGAATTATGTGGATAGCTGGTTTTTTAAGTGTTGTACTCATTTACTCATGGAGTGAACTGGCTTGGTTGGATGCTTGGAAAGAGGTGCTAAGCGAATGGATCACAATTTCCTTCTTTTGGATGGGGCTGGCATATCTTCTTCATTTACTCGTCAACTTTTTTCAACCCATACAAGCGGGTATCAATATAACACCCATTTGGCACCAGCCACGACGATTCCCTTGGTTATTAACTCAGCTAGGGGGGATAGTGGCCTGCTTTGTCACACTATCATTTAAAAATGGGTACACGGTTGATCAAGCTATCGCGGGTAGTTTGTATCAACAGGCCGACTATCATCACCAGGTTGGAGAGGAAACGGTGGCCGAGACATTGTATCGGGAAGGCTTGGTCTATGATCCCTATGGATGGAAAGGAAATTATTCATTGGGTATGTTGGCTCGAAAACACCAAGATCCTACTTTGGCTGCTACGTATTTCCAACGGATAACCCAAAAAAATGCGGAGCCATCGGCTGTGATTGCTTTGGCACAAAGCTTAGAGTCGGAAAATTTATTTTTTGAAGGAGTTTTTGGGCTTCAAAAGGCCATTCAAAAAAAGCCAGACGCTCGGGTCATGACGCAATTGGCCTATTTATTTGACCGAGCAAACTTACAGGATAGTGCAAATTATTACAGAAGTATGGCCTATGAATGGGCACCTGAACAATCCGTGGAAAAGTCAAATTACCTCATTTCATGGATCGACCAAGGAAAACTTCCTTCGGTACAACCACCTCAAAGTCCATTGACTATCGGAGAAAAGGCCAATTGGATGGCACTGGCCAAGGTGCATGACCAGTCCTGGGTATTTGAGCCAGACACTACACTTCCTAGGGGAGTGGATCGATTTGCTTGGGTTTTTAATCAGGTGACCACAGCAAAAGAAAAATTTTGGGATCCAACCTCCTGGGAAAGGGGAGCACCCGGTTGGGAGTTATTTCAGAAAGAACTGGTCTATGCCAAAGCAGTTCATTTATATAATCTTGGATATCGACGAGAGGGGATAGATGTCATGCAACGTCAAATCATTTCGGCAACAGACTCGATACCCAACTTATTTTTATTTCAATATGGGACTTGGTTGGTGGAGCAAGGTGCTTGGGGACCCTTCCAAAAAAATGTTTTTCCAAGATTATCTCAAAGCCAGCAAGGTAAAATAAAAACGATTGAGGCGTGGAAAAGAAAACAAAAGGAGCAATGGGAGGAATGGCGCGGGAGAAGCTTGTCGCCGGAAGAGACATGGAACCAGTATCCATTTAATGAACGCATCATCTTGGATCAAGTGAACCAAATGATAAAAAAACAAGGAAAAGACAAAGCGTATCGGTATTTAGTTCGAGCCTTGGATTTTTATGATGAGCCGATTGCATGGTGGGAAAAATATGTCGAATTGGCAAATGAACTTGGATTAAGTTCTTATGCAAAAGATGGATTAGAGGAAATAAAGAAAAAGCAATAAAAAAACAGGAGAAATAGGTTTTGGCTACCCGCACTAACCTTTTGTCCACTAGAACAACCCCCTATCGGTAAAAAAAAGGAATTGGTGGAAAAACAACGTAAAGAGCCAGCAACATTATTTAAGTTTGTTGAGGATAAAAAGTTGATATGAAAAAGATTATAGAGACAAAGGATATTTCGAAGCGGTATGTGATGGGAACAGAGGTGGTAGATGCCTTGAAGTCCATCTCCATCACGATTCATAAAGGGGAATACGTGGCATTCATGGGGCCTTCGGGTTCTGGAAAGTCAACGCTCATGAATATCATTGGTTGTTTAGATTCACCTACCCAAGGAACCTACATTTTAAATGAAAAGGATGTAAGTTCTATGTCGGAGGGTGAATTGGCCGATGTCCGCAATAAAGAAATTGGCTTTGTTTTTCAAACATTCAATCTTTTGCCTCGTCAAAGTTCCTTGGAAAACGTTGCCTTACCTCTAATATATGCAGGGTATTCGAAATCAGAGCGGACCAAACGAGCCCAGGAAGTCTTGCAAAGTGTTGGATTGGGAGAGCGCTCTATGCATAAACCCAATGAGCTATCGGGGGGACAGCGGCAACGGGTGGCCGTGGCCCGAGCGCTAGTGAATCATCCAAGTATCTTACTTGCCGATGAGCCAACAGGGAACTTAGATACAAAGACATCCTATGAAATCATGGCGCTTTTTGAAGATATTCATGCGCAAGGAAATACCATAATCATGGTCACCCATGAAGAGGACATCGCCAACTATGCCCATCGGATTATACGATTGCGAGATGGCCTGATCGAGTCGGATGTAAAAAATCCCAATCCAACCAATCCAACCGAAATGGCTAAAAAGTTAGCCTCAATGCAAGCTGAAAAAAGCCATTAGGTCGACAATTTTTACGAAAGAAACGATAAGTTCAGTTGTTTAACTTCATTTGGATAGACGGAAACACTTTTAAAAACGTTTTAGCAAAAATTAAATCAATACGTATTCAATGAAAAAGATTATTGCATTCGCAACGGCATTTTGTTTGAGTTTTGTGGGTATGGCGCAAGATAAAGCACCAGCAAGTCCCAAAATGACGGTAGAAACGTCCAATGCCAAGTTAACCTATGGCCAACCATCCAAAAAAGGCCGTGAAATTTTTGGTAAGTTGGTACCCTATGGCCAAGTTTGGCGTACAGGAGCCAATGAAGCTACCACAATAGAATTTAAAAAAGAGGTTACGTTTGGTGGAAAGAAAGTAAAAGCGGGAACGTATTCACTTTTCACAATTCCAGGAGAAAGTGAATGGACCTTTATTCTCAATAGCGAATTAGGTCAATGGGGGGCATACAAATACAATGAAATTAAGGGCAAAAATGTGGCGGAGGTGAAGGTGAAATCTACCACCAATGCGACTGAGGTGGAGAAAATGACCTTCAATCTAGATGATAGCAACTTATCACTCATGTGGGATAAGGTTAAAGTATCGGTTCCTTTGAAATACTAAGAATTGTTTCTTCATGAAAAGAGGGCGACTGTTTTCAGTCGCCCTCTTTTTTAATATAGTGGATAACTACCAGGAAGCCTAAAAAAGGAGAGATTGGAACATGTCAAGGTGAAAAGTAGCAAGAAGAATAGCATCAATCGCATGTCTTGTTCTGACCAATACCTTCGAATTTCGATCAGGGAAAAAAGAATAAAAGGAAAAAAATAGGATAGGCCACGACTTAGATCGTAAGCGCCCATGGCAAAGAGACTACTTAGAATAAATAAACTGACGAATCCGAAAGTCCTGAGATACTGCTTGTCCTGAAGGTTGAGAAGAATAAACAGGCTAACGAAACCTAATGTGCCCTTGTATCCTCTCCAAAGAGAAAAGCCTAGGCATTTTACATTTTCATATAAGGTAGAAATGAATTCTTCGATTAAAGAATGTAGCGGAAAAAAACTCGGTGGAAAAAAATTGATTTGAAGAAGAATTCGGGTGGTGGTATATCCCAAAATCGCAAGTAAAATGGCGAAAAATGGGGCATTCACCATTTTTTTCCAAGTCCAATCATCTTTTGAAAATTGAAACATTCCCCACCAAGACAAAATACCAAAAAGGCTAACAAATGCCCTTTCATCAATCCAAGAGGCTAAAAATGCGCAGGAAAAAAGCAAGGCGGGGTGATTGAATCGGAGGCAGAGGAGTAACAGAAAAAAAGCGATTGAATCGCCATACAGAAATATGTCCTGCCAAAAAGCACTGAGGTAGTAGGTTGAGGAGAGGGGAATGAGAAAAAGGAAAAGAGTAAATGGATTTTTAAAATAGAAGGACAACCATTGATATAGAAATAGAACGAATAATGGCAAAAGAGCTAATTGAATAAAAAACACCTTCCAAAAAAAATACTGAATACCAATCAACCGGGAAAGCAAAGGCAAAAAAAGCCGATAAGTCATTTTAAATCGGTGATCCTCTTGAGGAATATTGAGTTCTAGCAAGTGTTTTGTTAGGTCTTCATGTTGGAGTTCGATAATTTGAATCGTATTGACGTGTGTGGAAGTAGGCCAGTTTTTAAATAGAATGTCAATATTTTTTAAACCTCCGGGAAAGAAAAAAATATTCAAAAGGAGGCCTAAAAAAATAGTTGAGAATATCAATTTACCTGCTTTATACTTGCCAGACCAGATCCATTTGATGAAAAAAAGCTCTAAGCTCTGGACAAATTGATTCATATGTGTCGTAGGCTATTGTTTTCGAATATTTTTATTTTGAATGTAGTCTTGGTAAACTCGAGTAATTCCATCCTCCAAGGTGATGCTGTGTTTCCAACCTAGGTTATGTAATTTACTCACATCCATTAGTTTACGCGGGGTACCATCCGGTTTTGAAGTATTCCATCGGATCATACCTTGAAATCCAACCACCTTTTGAATGGTTTCGGCTAGCTCTTTAATGGTTACATCTTCACCGGTACCGATGTTGACTAAACCACCGTCTGAATACGTTTTCATAACATGGTAGCAGGCATCAGCGAGGTCATCCGCATGTAAAAATTCTCTTTTTGGAGATCCTGAGCCCCACACCTCAACCGTTTCTGCTTGATTTAATTTGGCTTCGTGAAACTTCCGAATAAGAGCGGGAAGAACATGGGAGTTTTGTAGATCATAATTATCATTCGGCCCATAGAGGTTGGTGGGCATAACTGAAATGAAATCACATCCATATTGATCCCGATAGGCTTCACACATTTTAATACCCGCAATTTTTGCGATGGCATATGGCTCATTCGTTGGCTCGAGTAGACCCGTTAGGAGATAGTCTTCTTTTAGGGGTTGTGGCGCAAGCTTGGGGTAGATGCAGGATGAACCTAGAAATAGCAATTTTTTTACACCATGTACATACGATTGGTGAATAATATTGTTTTGAATTTGTAAGTTTTCGTAGATAAAATCGGCACGAAAAGTGTTATTAGCATGAATTCCCCCCACTTTAGCGGCAGCAAGAAAAACATAATCTGGTTTTTCTGTGGCAAAAAAGTGGGAAACGGCCTGTTGGTTACGTAAGTCAAGCTCTTGAGAGCTTTTTAGAATAAAATTTGTGAAGCCGTCCGCCAAGAGTCGACGATGAATAGCGGATCCTACCATGCCTCGATGGCCTGCGATGTAGATTTTACCTGATTTTTCCAATTTTTTAGTAATTTGGATCGTTTGAATTCATATACTGCGCTAAAATACAATAGGATATCTTGAAAATAAAGCAAATTATAGGACTACTGCTTTTAAACTTAGCAAGTGGTTTTCTAGGACAGGCACAATCATCGATTCCTAAGCCAAAGACACGGGAGGAAATTCGGGCAGAGAGACGACAAGGTACGCTAGAGGAGCGAATCGAGCGAGTGCTTCCTGTGGATGTAACTTTGCCAAAAGCGTCGGTCAAGTTGCCAGGTGCAGCTCCTATTTCAGGAGTTGAAGATGCTAAAAAGTATATTTCGGAGACCATTCCGGGATTAAAAAAGCAGGGGAAGGCCAAAATAAAAAAAGGAAAGGAAGCCATACTTTCTGCCAAAGATGTATTTGATGGCAAAAAGTATGGTGATTATTCTGTACAAAAGAATGTATACAAGCGAGGAACGGGAGCCAGAATGGTGTATATGGAATACTATACATTGAAAGGGACCTCCAGGCCTCTTCCTTTTGTACGAGAAATTTTCTGGGTAGATACTCGTACAGGAAAAGTCGTGCAAGCATTAGGTCGAGATCGTGAACGCTATGCTCTATTGCATGGCCCCTACAAGGAATATGTCGGCGAAGTTTTGGTCAAGGAGGGATTCTATTATTTGGGAGCTCGGGATGGACGATGGCTCGAGCACGACACAAAAAATATATTGTTGGATAAAACGTATTGGGAGCGAGGTTTTTTGGCTGAGTCCAAAAAGACCTATTTTGACAGCACACATTTGCGACTTAGGGAAGTCATCCCGGTACACTACGGGCAAGAAACGGGAATGTATTACGCATTCCACGAATCAGGTACCGTGGCGTTGGAGGGAATGATGGAGGATGGGGTCCGGATCGGAAAGTGGGTGGAGTATTTTCCTACGGGTAACCGTAGAAAAAAAGAATGGCAATATGAACCAGACCAAACGGAACCGACCTTGTTGAGGGAATATAATGACCGAGGGCAGCTGATATATGAGAAGAAATAAGGTAAATACTTGGAAATGAGAAGTCTATATGGAACCAGGTGAAAATCCCGGATTGGAGGGGAAAATTCGGTCTAGAATACCCTAAAATGTAGATTCTTCCCTTAATTTTCCAATAAAAAGATTCAATTAAAGTAAATCTTCTAAAAAAAGTCCAAAATTTTGTCTTGTAGATTTGGTTTCTCGTGAATGTGTTTTAATTTTGCAACCCAAAAACTACGCGTATTTTCTAATTCACTTCATATCTAATGGCAAATATTGGTAAAATCTCGCAGATCATCGGACCCGTAGTGGACGTTAGCTTCGAGGGAGAGTCTGCTTCTCTACCGGAAATTTTAGATGCCTTATCGGTGACTAAATTAAACGGTCAAAAGGTAATTCTGGAATGTCAACAACACTTGGGTGAGGACCGCGTGCGTACCATTGCGATGGATAGTACGGACGGTTTACAGCGAGGAATGGAAGCGGTTCATTTGGGCGCTCCCATCTCCATGCCAACAGGTGAAGCGATTAAGGGACGTCTATTCAATGTAGTTGGAGAGGCTATTGACGGACTTGGAAACGTAGACACTCCAGGCATGTCAATCCACCGTTCAGCACCTAAATTTGAAGACCTTGCTACTTCGACAGAAGTCCTTTTCACAGGGATCAAAGTAATCGATCTTTTAGCTCCTTATGTAAAAGGGGGTAAAATTGGTTTATTTGGTGGTGCAGGTGTAGGTAAGACCGTATTGATTCAAGAGTTGATCAACAACATCGCCAAGGCATACTCAGGCTTGTCTGTATTTGCGGGTGTTGGTGAGCGGACGCGGGAAGGAAACGACCTATTGCGTGAGATGATTGAATCAGGTATCGTGAAATACGGTGAAGAATTTAAGCACTCGATGGAAGAAGGCGGTTGGGATCTATCAAAAGTAGATCGTGAGGCCTTGAAAGAATCACAAGCAACCTTCATTTTCGGCCAAATGAATGAGCCTCCTGGGGCTCGTGCACGGGTAGCACTTTCGGGCTTAACTGTTGCAGAACACTTCCGTGATGGAGATGGCGAAGGTAAAGGTCGTGATATCTTATTCTTTATTGATAACATCTTCCGTTTTACACAAGCAGGTTCAGAGGTATCGGCCTTGTTAGGACGGATGCCATCGGCTGTAGGTTATCAGCCTACATTGGCTACAGAAATGGGTCTTATGCAAGAGCGGATTGCCTCCACAAAACGTGGGTCAATTACCTCAGTACAAGCGGTTTATGTACCTGCGGATGACTTGACTGACCCGGCTCCTGCCACGACGTTTGCTCACTTGGATGCCACAACCGTACTTAGCCGGAAAATTGCGGAGTTGGGTATTTATCCTGCGGTTGACCCGTTGGATTCATCGTCTCGTATTTTGACAGAGGAGGTCCTTGGAAAAGCTCACTATGCTTGTGCACAGCGAGTTAAAAATATCTTACAGCGTTACAAAGAACTTCAGGATATCATCGCCATCTTGGGTATGGAAGAGCTTTCTGAAGAGGATAAATTGGTCGTTTCACGCGCTCGTCGTGTGCAGCGTTTCCTTTCACAACCGTTCTTCGTAGCCGAGCAGTTTACAGGCCTCAAAGGAGTTTTGGTTGATATCAACGATACAATCAAAGGCTTCAACGCCATCATGGACGGTGAATATGACCACCTACCAGAAGCCGCCTTTAACTTGGTTGGAACAATCGAAGATGCCGCCCAAAAAGGAGAGCGTTTGATCGCTGAAGCTAGTAAATAATTTATGTTAGGACCTTTCAGGAGGTCCTAACCCATCGTTGATTTCCCATTTTCATGTACCTAGAAATCATAACACCCGACAAAAAGGTATTTAGCGGAGATGTAGACTCTGTGACATTACCTGGTATGCAAGGTCAGTTTCAATTATTGAAAGATCACGCACCTTTGGTAAGTACCTTGGCAAAAGGTCCTTTGCACTACGAGATGGGAGGAAAAAAGGAATCTATTCTCGTTGATGGGGGCGTTTTGGAGGTAGCTAAAAACAAAGTATTGGTACTTGCCGAAGCGGTAGTAAAAGAGTAAGCTACTCGATAGCATAAGTAATAATAAATAAAAAGAGGGCCTCAAGCCCTCTTTTTATTTGTTTTTAACACTCGTTGCGGGATTACCAAAAACTGTTTCCTTAGAACTTACGTCAGAAATAACAACGGAACCTGCGCCTACTCGGGCGTTTTTTCCGATGGTGATACCACTGACAATGACAGCCCCAGGCCCAATAAAGGCGCCTTCCTCCAGGGTTACCCCCGAATTTATACAAGCTCCAGCTCCTATGTGGACATAGTCTTGAATCGTCACATCAGGCTCAATGATGGCGCCAGATAAAAGAATGGTGTGATGACCGATGGTAACTTTTGGGTTTACTATAACTCCCGAAGCGATAAGGTTGCCATGGCCTATGGAGGCATCATTGGACACGACGGCTCTTGGGTGAATGGCATTGACAGGCATTACTTTTCGTCTTTCCAACAGCATTTTTACCAGTGATTTACGATCGCTTACGTGATCAACGGCAACAAATGCTTCTGTTTTTTGGCCAATTAGCTTAAGAAACCCATCGTCGTCAGTTTCGCCCAATACCATTATATCCATGATCTCTTGGCCAATTTTGGATTTATCGTCATCTAGAAATCCATAAATTAAAACTTGATTGGCATTAAAAATATCGGCTACGGTTTTACCAAGTGTACCAGCGCCGAGTATCAGAACAGGATTATCCATGATTACAAACAAAATTTTGGGCAAAGATACCCAATTTATTCTGGCTTGTTTCGAAGTTTGTTCCGGTAGCTTTGGTATTTCTCTTGATACACTTCTTGAGAAATAGTCAAAAGGATGGTCAGGGCAAAAGGAAGCTGATTGGATCTGTTTCCACCGTAGATCGTTGAATCCAGCTCCGACAACGCATCCAACAAACGATCATTCGGTAAAATTTGGTAAATCTCGCGGGTGGTATAGGTAGACACGGGGACTTTGAGTAGCCACTCTAAATGATTTTTCCAGATGATGAGTACAGAACTTACTTGTTGGATATCGTCATGGTTTTTGGCTAGTTTTCGAAATTGGGCAACAAATTCTTTATGTTTTCGGCTGAATAGAAATAAGTGGTAAAGACTTCGAATTTGCTGGCCGAAAAGGCCAAAAAGTATCGAAAAAACAACGGCCAATATTCCAAGAATTCGAAACAAGGCAGGGTAGTCGAAACCCAATCGAATTTGCACTTGTCTACTTTCTGCTTTGAAGGGGATCCGAAAGGGTTTTCCGTTGGGGAGAAGTTGTTTTAGGATAATGGAATCACGCTTTGGATATACCGCGGTACAATCCAAACCAGGAGGGCGTATAAACAAAGGTAATTGAAGGTATTGAACAGGATTTACATCCAATGAAATGAAAGTATAAACGACACTGTCTAAACTACCCATTTTATTGGTTTGGGTATCAAAAATTTCTCTTTTTACGATTTTAAAAGGTTGAAAATCAAAGGTTTCATCAGGAAAGAATACATCCGTTTGTACAGGGTGACGGAAACTCAGCGAATATTGTATGGGTTGACCTATCCGGAGGGTATCTTGTAAGAACAAGCCTACAGGCTTTTGAGCGGAAACAGAAAAAGAAAGGAAAAGTCCAATTAGGTAGAGTGATCGCATCAATTTCGAATTCTAAAAAGTTGAATTAATTGAGGAACATAATCTTCTTGCGAATCAATGGAGATATAATTTGCATTGTTTTGTTTGCAAATTTTTTCGAGTTGTTCTTGATTGTGTTGAATAGCATCTCGAATATCCCTTTTAACAAAAATGGAAGAGGTATTAACCCAAACAATTTGTCCGGACTCCCGGTCCATGACGGGGATGGTGCCTAAACTAGGAAGTCGAACCTCCCGTTGATCATACAGGTGTACTACCACGAGATCATGTTTTTGAGCAAGGGCTTTTAAATTGTATTCGTATTCGGTATCTAAAAAGTCGGAAATTAGTATAACGACGCTTTTTCTTTTCAAAACATTTAACGCAAAACGGAGGGCGGCATTTAGATCTGTTTTAGGACTTATTGGTTTGTGTTTAAAGAGTTTGAGGATGAATTCATATCCGTGTTTCATCCCGTGTGAGGGTTTAAGGTATAGCTCTTTTTGGTCGGAGAAGCAATATAATCCGACGTGACTGGCTTCTTTAATGGCAGAGAGAGCCAAAACACCGGCTATTTCTTTGGCTGTGTCTACCTTTCGTTTTTGGCCATTTCCTACTTCTTGGGAGGCACTTACATCGATGAGAAAGAAAACATTTTGCTCTTTTTCTTCCCGGTAAATTTTGACGTAAGCGCCTTCTCCTTTGGCGGTGGTGTTCCAGTCGATGGTTCGGATATCATCACCGTACTGGTAGGTTCGTAAGTCGCTGAACTCAAGGCCAGAACCTTTAAATACGGAACGGAAATTTCCCCGCATTTGGGAGTTAACGGCTTTGCGAATGCGAATTTCATATTTATTGAGTCGGGCGATTAGACTTTGCATGCATTATTCACCAATTGATCTCCTGAGAATACGTACCTTTGTACTGCTTTGTTTGCAAAATACTAGGAATATGCTAGAAACACGTTATTTCTTCGCCCGATTTGGGGGATTTTTCATGGGAGCCTGTTTGCTGACAAGTTGTTTAGGTGAGCCAGAACCACCACAAGGTGTTTTGAGCCCAGAGGAAATGAAACCCTTATTGAAAGAGTTTCACCTGCTGGAGGCACAAGTGGCGCGAATGAGTTTTCAAAATCAAGATTCTGCGAAGGTTGCCTTTCAGTATTTGGAAAAAAAAATCTTTAAGAAATACGGAATTGACAGCGTTACCTATGCGAAATCTTACCAATTTTATGGTGAGAATCCCGCTGTTTTTTTGAGAATTTATGAAGATGTCTCGAAAGATCTAGAAGCTACAAAAGATAGTGTGTATCGATTAAAAACGAAAAAGCCATGAGTCAAAACCTCGTTATTATTCCAACATACAATGAAATTGAGAATATTGAAGCCATCATTCGCCGCGTATTTTCACTGGAAGTTCCTTTCGATGTATTGATTGTGGACGATGGCTCTCCGGATGGTACAGGAAAGCGGGTAAAAGAATTGATACTTGAGTTTCCTAATCGATTGTTTCTGGAGGAAAGAAAAGGAAAACTTGGATTAGGCACGGCGTATATTCATGGATTTCAGTGGGCATTGGCCAGGTCATATGCCTACATTTACGAAATGGACGCTGATTTTTCCCATAATCCGGATGATCTCGTTCGGTTGTATCAATCATGTGCACAGGGCGGGCATGATGTGGCGATTGGTTCCCGTTACATTCGGGGGGTAAACGTAGTGAATTGGCCGATTGGTCGAGTCTTGATGTCGTATTTTGCGGGAGTATATGTTCGATTTATAACAGGAATGCCCATCATGGATCCCACCGGAGGATTTATTTGTTATTCAAAAAAAGTATTGGAGAGGATTCCTTTGAATCAAATCACTTTTGTGGGGTACGCCTTTCAAATCGAAATGAAGTTCAACGCCTATTTGTACGGTTTTTCGTACGAGGAGGTACCGATTATCTTCACAGATCGGACCAAAGGGGAGTCAAAGATGTCTACAAAAATATTCCGAGAAGCTGTATTTGGGGTAATTTTAATGAAAATTTGGAGTTGGTTTAAATCTTTTAAATAAGGCAGAGTACCTTTGTTCTGTAAAAAAAATCAACATGACCCTAAAGACCATTCCCTTACAATCTGTTCATGAAGCATTGGGTGCCAAAATGGTGCCATTTGCCGGTTATTTAATGCCAGTTCGGTATTCTTCAGACCTTGAGGAGCACCTTTGTGTTCGTCAAAAAGTAGGTATTTTTGATGTATCGCACATGGGTGAATTTTTGATCAAAGGACCTAAAGCCTTGGATTTAATCCAGCGGGTATCTGCAAATGATGCCTCCACTTTGTCACCTGGGAAGGTACAATACAGTTATCTACCCAATGTACAAGGTGGCGTGGTGGATGATTTATTGATCTATTGTTTGGCTCCGGAAACGTATTACTTGGTTGTTAATGCTTCCAATATAGAGAAAGATTGGAACTGGATAGCATCCTACAACACCGAAGGCGTGGACATGACTAATTTGTCGGAAAACACGTGTTTATTCGCTGTCCAAGGACCTTTAGCTGAGGCAACTCTGCAAGGATTAACGGATATCCCTTTAGGAGACATGGCATATTACACGTGCCAACAAGGGACATTGGCGGGCATTTCCAATGTTTTGATTTCGGCAACGGGTTATACGGGAGCAGGTGGTTTTGAACTTTATGTTCCATCTAGCGAGGCGGAGGCTGTTTGGAATGCCATATTGGCGGCCGGAGCTCCTCATGGAATTCAACCGATTGGATTAGGTGCTCGGGACACATTAAGGCTTGAGATGGGCTACTGTCTGTATGGGAATGATATAACAGACGAAACATCTCCTCTAGAAGCAGGGTTGGGCTGGGTTACGAAATTTACCAAATCATTTGTGAATTCGGAGGCACTTCAAGAACAAAAAAGGTTGGGCCTAGAACGAAAATTAGTGGCCATTCTCATGGTAGATAAAGCGATTCCAAGAAGTCATTATCCCGTCTGTGCGGCCGACGGAACAGTGATTGGAGAGGTTACTTCTGGGACTATGTCACCTGTTTTGCAGAAAGGAATTGCATTGGCGTATGTAGCCTTGGCCCATGCTCAGGTTGGGCAGGAAGTTTGGGTCAAGGTCCGTGAAAAATTAATGCGAGCGGAAGTGGTTAAACTCCCGTTTGTTTCAAAAGGTGTTTGATTGAAAAAAGATAAAAAAAGGGACGTTGAATCAATAACGTCCCTTTTTGTTTGGAAACTATGGAGTTGGAGAAGGGATGGTAACACCGTTGGGGAAACTGTATGCTTGCATACTATGCTGAAAATGACTAATTTGGGATCTAATTCAACTCTTTAGTCACTTTTATCAACATTAAAAAATGAATTTTACCCTATCAGAAGAACATGTGGCCGTACAGCAGGCTGCACGGGATTTTGCCAGGACCGAGCTACTTCCTGGTGTGATTGACCGCGACATTCAAGCGCAATTTCCGGCGGCACAAGTAAAAAAAATGGGCGAGTTAGGATTTATGGGCATGATGGTGGATCCTGCCTATGGGGGAGGTGGGATGGATACGCTAAGTTACGTATTGGCGATGGAAGAAATTTCCAAAGTAGATGCCTCCGCTGGTGTGATTATGTCGGTGAATAACTCATTGGTTTGTTATGGACTAAACCAGTATGGCAGTGAGGAGCAAAAAGAGACGTTTTTGCGTCCACTGGCTACAGGAGAGAAATTGGGAGCCTTTTGTTTGTCGGAGCCCGAGGCGGGATCTGATGCCACGTCGCAAAAGACGACTGCAGAGGAATTCGAGGGGGGATATGTGGTGAATGGGATAAAAAATTGGATAACCAACGGGAATTCGGCTGATATTTACCTTGTAATGGCACAAACTGACGCGAGTTTGAAGCATAAAGGAATCAATTGTTTGGTGGTTGAAAAAGGTGCACCGGGTTTTTCAGTAGGAAAGAAAGAGGACAAAATGGGTATTCGGGCATCAGATACGCATTCATTGATGTTTCAGGATGTTAAAGTCCCGGTTAGTCAACGAATAGGAGAAAACGGATTTGGATTCAAGTTCGCCATGAGTACACTGAATGGAGGCCGGATTGGTATAGCGGCACAGGCATTGGGTATTGCCGCAGGGGCTTATGAATTGTCTGTGGCATATGCCAAAGAACGAAAAGCTTTTGGAAAAGTGATCGCAGACCACCAGGCCATTCAATTCAAATTAGCCGACATGCGAACACGCATTCAGGCTGCTCGCCTTTTGGTGTATGAAGCTGCGGTTAAAAAAGATCAAGGCCAAGCCTATGTTGAGGCGGCGGCAATGGCTAAACTCTATGCCTCAGAGGTAGCTATGTGGGCCACTACCGAAGCCGTTCAGATTCATGGAGGTTATGGTTATGTTCGAGAATACCATGTAGAGCGAATGATGCGTGACGCCAAAATTACGCAGATCTATGAGGGTACTTCTGAGATTCAGCGATTGGTTATCGCACGCGAAATCCTAAAATAAAAATGAATTTTTTTTCATTTGGCTGGCTAGACAGTGTTCTACTGTCTAGCCTTTTTGTTGTATAGAGTCGGCTGGGACGGGTATTGAATAAAAAGTTCTTTTTTTCTTACAAGCGAAATACTAGACAATCCAGGAACGAAGTTAAATTAGAGTTAGATTTTTTTAAGAAAATGGGGCAAATCTATGCTCAGATGTGGTATTTATTGAGCATGAGATAAAATGTAGGAAATTTGAATTTTTTAGAATAATTATTAGTTTTGTACAAATAATATCAAAAAAGTGATATTGATCCAACATCAGGCTGTACAGAAAATACGAACTAGCTCAACCTGTGATTAACCCTTGATAAAATACCCCACTGCATATGGAAGATTATAATAAAATTATTGAATCCTTGGGTGTTAAGTTTGCAAAAGCACGGCATATCCGAATTTTGCAACCCATCACAATCAAAAATGTCTACGATGTAGAGAATACCTTGATGGTATTATATGATGGAGATGTGAACATCGCAGGAAGTGAGGAACGCATTGAACCGGGTGATATGTTGTTTATTCCCGGAGGAAAGGCAGCTACGATCACCTATGGTGTTGGGGAGCCCAAGCCCATATCCTATGAGGAGTTCATGACCCGCCGAGAGAATTATTTTGATGCCATGCGGGTACCGGATGAAATCGGAAAGATAAAAAACTCCTTTGGACTCATTTCTTTTGAGGCAAAAGTATTTGACTCGGTGAACTTCTTCACCTCCTTGGATATACCCCCATTTTTTATCCGAAAAAATAGCAAATTAGCCCAGTTGATCCATGAGATTCTAGCAGAGGACTTTACGGATCGCGTTGGCCGAGGGAGGGTGATTCGAAACAAAACGGAGGAAGTTGTCATTGAGATTGTTCGGTATATTTTGGAAAACCGCATGTTTGTCGAGCAGCTGGCTACCAACAGTACTTACTTCAAAGACCCACGTTTGATCGACATCTTTACCTATATTAAAAACAACATCGATGGAGATCTTTCGAATAAGCAATTGGCGAATGTGGCCAATGTATCGGAAGATTATGTTGGGCAGTATTTCAAGATGCTCACGGGAATCAATCCTCAAGATTACATCGAGTACCAACGTATGGAGGCGGCAGTTACTTTATTGCGCACAACCAAGAAAAGCATTCGGGCGATCGGGGCAGAGGTAGGTTATAAAGATACCGCGTACTTTTGTCGTCGGTTTAAAATGATGTTTGGAATTCCGGCTGGAAAAATGCGTCGTCGCGAATCGCTAATGATCGGATAAATTCAGTTTCAATATCTTAAGACGGAATTCAACCTTGAATTCCGTCTTTTTTATTGCGCATAAATAGCTGAACTTGCGTTACTCAATTGATTTGGAGCAAAGAAAAAAGCGTAATCTAGTAACACAGTTCCAGACCACCCACTGAACCAATATTCATTTTTCAGGTGAAATAAAGCTGGATCAAGACGCTCGATAGGTTTTATTTCTCCGGGCAGTAGCTCGCCAATTTGATGTCGAAGGGTAATGGTTTGCACGTCCCCGGTGTCGTCATAACTAGTAGAAGAAATGAGTACAAGGTCAAGCGCCTCATTCCGCAGATTTTTTACATAGACCATCCATTGGGAATCTCCTTCTAAGGGTTCAGCGAATACCTGTACTCCATCCAAGGGGGGTATTAAATCCTCTTTTTTCATTGTGAAATGTGTTTGGGGTACGAAATTACGTACTTTTGTGTCGTCAAAGTACCCTGATGGTATTCTTTGATTATTTCTTTTCAATTACGTAAAAAAATAGTGGCATGATTTATCCTGTGGTTGCTTACGGAGATCCCGTTTTAAGAAAAGTGGCGCGTGATATTAAACCCGGAAGCATTGATATTGACAAACTAGCAGCCGACATGTTTGAGACCATGTATGCAGCTTCTGGGGTTGGTTTGGCTGGGCCTCAAATAGGATTGGACCTTCGGATTTTTGTCGTGGACGGTACACCCATGTACGATGAAGAGGAGGAAGCACCCGATACCTCGGTTAAGAATTTTAAGAAAGTATTCATCAATGCCTACATCCTGGAGGAAACAGGAGAAAAGTGGCCATTTGAGGAAGGGTGTTTGAGTATACCAGGTGTTCGAGCAGACGTTTATCGCCCCGAAAAAGTTACCATTCGGTATCAAGATACTCAATGGAATGAATACACCGAGACATTTGAAGGGATGGCTGCCCGGATCATCCAGCACGAATATGATCACATCCAAGGCGTACTATTCACAGACCATTTAGCCCCGCTGAAGAAGCAAATGTTAAAAAAGAGACTGACGAATATTACCAAGGGCATTGTGGATGCCGACTACCGTATGAAGTTTCCAAAGTAATCAGATCGATGCATGTCACAGTTACGGGTCGGTCTTGTTCAATACGCTCCAATTTGGGAGAATCCAGCAGCAAATCGAGCTCAATTGGAGGAGCAATTGAGCGGCTGGGAAGGAAAGGTAGACATCGTGGTATTGCCTGAAATGTTCACAACAGGTTTTACCATGAATCCAGGCCCGAATGCCGAAATCATGGAGGGGCCTACGCACCGTTGGATGAAACTCATGGCCAAACGGCTCCAGGCAGCACTGGCTGGGAGTTGTATCATTCGAGATGGAGGACAATTTTGGAATCGATTGTTGTGGGTTGAGCCGGATGGAAAAACGGTTTGGTACGATAAAACTCACCTTTTCTCATTGGCCGGGGAGGATGCCGTGTATCAGGCCGGAAAGGAGCGAACGATTATTTCGTTTCGAGATTTTACAATCTGCCCTCTTATTTGCTATGATCTTCGTTTTGGATACCTTTCACAGCAAAATCAAGAAGAATTAATCGACCTGTACCTGTATGTGGCCTCGTGGCCAGAACCAAGAAAGGATGCTTGGTCGACTTTGTTGAAAGCGAGGGCGATTGAGAACCAGGCTTTTGTGGTAGGTGTGAATCGTACCGGCAAAGATGGATCTGGGTGGTCCTACGTAGGTGGGTCCTGTGCTTATGATGGCCTCGGTGTCCCCCTTGCGCAAGCAGGTACAGAAGAAGAAATGCAGATTGTTTTGTTGAATCGCGAAGTACTTTGGGAATCAAGGACTCAGTTTCCATTTTGGCAAGATCAAAAAAAAGGAATTTTTTTTGGTGGAAAATTTGGAAACTAAAAAAACTTCATGCACCTTTGCAATCCCAAACGACGACAAATCAATGGGAGCATAGCTCAGCTGGTTCAGAGCATCTGCCTTACAAGCAGAGGGTCAGGGGTTCGAATCCCTTTGCTCCCACAAGCCCTTCGAATTTCGAAGGGCTTTTTTTGTGTTTATCGTCGTTAAAAAATGTTAAGGTCTGGGAGTCGAAAGAAAGGTATATGTAACTTGGAGAGGTAAACGGGAGAAATATATGCGTGTAAGTCGATTGGTTGGGGGTATGATTTTTGCCTTGGTCGTTTTGGCGGCATTTCAAGGGTATTGGATGTGGCAAGCGTGGCGAATGCAGGGGGAAATATTAGATCGGCAGATCAAGGAGGCGATGTTGGAGGCTGTGGAGCGAGTGGAGAAGGAGGAGGTCCGTTATTTAGCCAAGCAACGGGAGATGGCCGAGGCGCGCCGCGCATTGGCACAAAAAAGTCTGAGGAAAAAGCGACAAGAAAAAGAAGTGAGGTCTCCTCAATCAATTTATGCGGTTCCGGAGGCGCAGTGGGTTACACGAGATGAGGTAATTCCCACTTGGGTAGCTACTGAGCAGGCCTTACTTAGGCAGATGGCCGAGGTGGAGCAAGCATTTTGGCAAAGTTTGGGGGTTCAGTTACCGGGAATGCGGATTCGGGAGGATGCTATTTTGGACATGGAGTCGTTGCTACAACAGCAATTGGTTTTGGAAATCCCGAAGCAAGATTCATTAAAACCTCAAAAAAGAAAAGAAGTCAAGAAAAAGGCCGAAATTGTCCGGGAGGTACTTACCGACTTGGTGGATGAGAAGCGATCAACGGCAGAGCGAGTCAATAGATCGATGATTGATACCTTATTGGCAAATGCCTTGCGCAATCGAGGAATCAACCTACATTTTGAAGTTGGGGTTCGGGAAAAGCAATCGGTGGTGTTTGCCTCTTTTCCATTGAGCCAAGATTCAACTCGATGGGATCAGGCATATCAAGTCCCTTTGTTTTCAGAGGACGCGCAGTTATATGCCCATTTTCCTGACAAAGACCAGCATTTGTGGCGAAAGCTTCGGTCCTTGATCGCCAGTTCATTGCTTTTGTTCGGTGCTTTTGGTGTAGTATTTTATGTGGCAGCGGATACATTATGGAAACAAAGGCGATTATCGGTTGAGAAAAGTGAATTCATCAGCAACATGACACATGAATTTAAGACACCGATCACCACGATATCACTAGCGGTTCAGGCGCTGAGTGACCGGACGATGACGTGGTCAGCGGACGTTCAGCAAAGGTATCTTGGCATCATTCAAAACGAGAACCATCGATTGCGAGATCAAGTTGAAAAAGTACTCCAAATGGCCACCTTGGAAGGGGGGAAAGTGGGCATTCAGCTTGAGGAAGTGGAATTAATTGGAATTTTTGAGGAAATTAAAGCTGGATTTTCCTTGCGCCTTGCCAATCTGGGCGGAAAACTACACTTGGGCGGAGGAGTGGAACACGTTAAAATTTGGGCAGATCCGATTCACGTTCGAAACATGCTCACCAATTTGATGGATAATGCCTGTAAGTATACGAAGGGTATCCCTACCATAGGATTATCGGTGGATGAGTTAGAAAATGAGCTACGTATACGTGTGGAGGATGATGGAATTGGTATACCCAAAGATCAACTAGCTCGCGTTTTTGATCAGTTTTACCGTGTACCCACCGGAGACGTACACAATGTCAAGGGTTTTGGCTTGGGATTGTTTTATGTAAAAAAAATGATGGAGGCTCATGGAGGGCGTTGTGAAATAAAAAGTGAGGTAGGCCAGGGTACTTCAGTTTATTTGTATTTTCAAAAAGTAAATTGAAATGGAGGGAAAAATGACCCATATTTTATTGGCGGAAGATGATCCAGCATTGGGTCAACTATTGCAAGAATATTTGATGGCCAAAGGATTTAAGGTGTCGTGGGCACAAGATGGACAAGCGGCATGGGATGTCTTTTTGAATCATGAGGTTCAGGTGGCCATATTGGATGTCATGATGCCCAAAAAAGATGGTTTTTCTGTAGCCCTGGATATCCGCCGGATGAATCCCACGTTTCCTTTTCTGTTTTTAACGGCTAAGTCTATGCCAGAAGATGCAATTAAGGGGCTGGAAGCGGGAGCGGATGATTATTTGACCAAGCCGTTTCATATGGAGGAGTTATTACTTCGAGTTCGGGCTATTTTACGACGTTCTGGATTTGCGAGCCTTCCGGAAGTCTTTAGGATCGGAAATACCTATCAGTTTGATCCTACACGCCATGTTTTAGTATTTGGTGAGGAAATCATGAAGTTAACCACCAAAGAGTCCGAACTACTTCGTCTACTTTGTCTGCATGAAAACCAAACATTGAATCGGTCGGTTGCCTTAAAGAAAATCTGGGGAGATGATAGTTATTTTAATGCTCGCAGCATGGATGTTTACGTCACAAAGTTGAGAAAGCACCTCCGTTTAGACCCCGCGCTCCAAATACAGAATTTACATGGGGAGGGATTTCGACTCATCACCAGTTAATTCGAAAAAAATAGGATAAAATGGTAAATTTCTGCACAGATATGTGGGTTTAACTCCCTTTTTGTTTAGAATAGTTTTAACTTTGTACGCTTTAATGTAGAACCGTTTAACCAATCACAGGCTCCAATGGCTGGATTCTTCAATTTTTTAACTAGTGATATTGCCATCGATCTTGGTACAGCCAATACGCTGATCATTTACAAAGATCAAATTGTTGTTGATGAACCATCCATTATTGCCCTAGATCGGGTATCTGGGAAAGTACTGGCGATTGGTCATAAAGCCATGCAAATGCATGAAAAAACCAACGAAAATATTAAAACGGTTCGTCCCTTGAAGGATGGTGTAATTGCCGACTTTACGGCGGCTGAGCTCATGATTCGGGGAATGATCAAGATGATCAACACCGGCCGTAATTTTTTATTTTCTCCTTCCCACCGTATGGTGGTTTGTATTCCGTCTGGCATTACAGAGGTGGAAAAAAGGGCGGTAAAAGATTCATGTGAGCATGCAGGAGCTAAGGAAGTATACATGGTTCATGAGCCCATAGCCGCCGCTATAGGGATTGGTATTGATATTCAACAACCCAACGGCTCCATGATTGTTGATATTGGTGGAGGAACTACCGAGATTGCTGTGATTGCCTTGTCAGGAATTGTGTGTGAGGCATCTGTCCGGACAGCGGGTGATTTATTTACGCGGGATATTGTGGATTACATGCGTCGTGAGCATAATCTTCTGATTGGCGAGCGATCTGCCGAATTTATAAAGATTCAAGTGGGTGCTGCATTGCCCGACTTGGAAAATCCACCGGCTGATATTGAAATTCGGGGACGTGATTTAATGACAGGTATTCCGAAAGAAATTAAAGTAACTTTCTCCGAGATTGCCTACGCGTTGGATAAATCCATATCCAAAATAGAGGAAGCCATCATGCGGGCATTGGAGATGTCACCTCCTGAATTGTCGGCAGATATTTATGAAAACGGTATTTATTTGACAGGAGGAGGCGCGTTATTGCATGGTCTAGATAAGCGTTTATCCGTAAAAACGAAACTGCCGGTTCATGTTGCGGATGATCCGTTAAAGGCGGTGGTTCGTGGTACGGGCGAAGTGCTTAAGAATATCGCAAAGTATCAAGGGGTACTGGTTCAATAATTTAGCATAACGCCCAAGAATCTACACGGAATCGACCCATGTCACAGTTACTTCGACTCATCTTACAGGCACGAAACTTCCTGCTTTTTATCCTCCTGGAGTTGGCGTGTTTTTATTTGATTCAGAAAAACAATGGATATTGGGGTGTTTTGGCATTTGATACGACCAATCGGTACGTGGCTCAAACCTTGGCTTGGTCAAACAGTTGGCGACATTATTGGTCCTTATTTGATCAGAACGATGCACTTCAAGCTGAAAACGCCCTATTGCGTAGGCAAAATGCTCAATACCAAGAATTAGTTGGGGCTAGTAAAAACACCATTTACCGTCCAGATAGTTTGTTTGCCCAGCGTTTTTCTTTCACGACAGCCAAAGTTATCAACAGTTCGGTGGATTTGACGGACAACTACATTACCATCGATAAAGGTACCAAAGATGGCATGAAAGTGGGTATGGGTGTTATTTCACCAACCGGAGTGGTGGGGCAAATTATGTCCTGTTCAGATCATTTCTCTCGGGTTTATTCCATTTTACATTCCAGTTATACGTTGTCGGCGGAGGTGCTCAATGAGACCCTCAAAAAAGATCCGACTAATAATGCATTGGGCATTGCCAAATGGGATGGGCAAGATCCACGATTGATTCAATTGGCCACGATTGATCGATTCAAGCCGATTTCAAAGGGAGATAGCGTAGTGACATCAGAACAAAATGCCATATTTCCTGCCGGTATCCCGGTTGGGAAAATTATTCGAATCAGCTCAGTACCGGATGAAGCATTTTACAAAATCGTGGTTGCTTTATCGACTGATTTTCGAAATCTGAGGTATGTATATGTCGTCGATAACCGATTGAAGGAGGAACAGGATCGATTAGAACAGGCTGCATCAGCGACCACAACCCCCGCCCCTCGTCCATGAACAGTACACAAGTTTTTCGTCAATTCGCATTTTTGCTTATTTACTTTTTCCTGCAAATTGTCTTTTTCCGGGTGTTAGTCATTGCGGATTTGGCATTTTGCTTTGTCTACATAGGGTTTATCTTGTTTTTGCCCCATGAGACATCCGATTTCTGGGTGATTTTATTGAGTTTTCTCATCGGTTTGATGGTGGACCTCTTCTACAACACAGCGGGTGTACATGCGGCGGCCTCGACAGCCATGGGGTATCTGCGGGGATTTGTGGTACGAGGTATTTTTTCCAATCGAGGCGGCGACGCCGACATCCAGTTGAGCTGGGAGGGAATGGGTACAGAACGGTTTATTCGGTATTTGATCATTCTGGTGACGATCCATCATTTGCTATTGTTTTTCATCGAGGTAGGCCATGTAGACTATTTGGTGTTGACCATTTTGAAGACGTTGGGTAGTGTGGTATATTCTGTTGTGGTCATATCTTTTTTGCATCGAGTATTGCAGTGAAAAATCAATTTATAGGGTTTCTATTGGTAGCTTTTGTAGGGGTTTCTTGTGGTTCTTCGGACTCAAAGCAAGATAAAACGCCATCCGTCGATCATGAGGCGATCAAGAGAAATGTGGCCAAGGTCAGAAAGGAGATTCGTGCGAAGGAAAAAGAAAAAAAATTACAATCACTTATATCGCAGCGCAGAAACTTCAATGGCGCAATCCTCATTGCTCAACGTGATATCATTCTGGCGGAGCATTATGTTGGTTTGGCTCGTGTGGAAGATAACGTGACGGTATCTGCGGCAACTCCTTTTCAATTGGCTTCAATCTCGAAGACGTTCACGTCGGTCGCTTTATTGCAGCTGGTCGATGAAGGAAAAGTGTCGTTGGAGCAGTCAATACAAGACTTTTTTCCTACATTTCCATACGCTGGGGTTACGTTACGAAGTTTGCTCTCGCACCGGTCGGGTCTTCCGTATTATGAGTATACCTTTGATGAGTTGGTTCGAAAAGAAAAGTTGTATCCTACCAACCAGGATATCATTCGGTGGTTTTCGGAATCGAATCCTCCCCCCAAAATTCATAACCTGCCAGACCATTACTTTGCCTATAACAATACCAATTTTGCTTTGGTAGCCGCCGTGATCGAGAAGGTCTCAGGAAAGCCGTTTCATCAATACGTAAAAGAGCGTATTTTCAAACCCCTTGAAATGCATCACAGCTATGTGGAGGGAAGTGGAGACTCCACCCTGATTGGCCAGCGGACCTTTGGCTATGAAGGAAGAAGAAAAGTACCATTTCATTTGTATGATCGAGTCGTAGGTGACAAGGGGGTTTTCTCTACCCCACGCGACTTATTTTCTTGGTATCGAGCCCTTCGAGATGGTAAAGTATTGAGTAAAGAACGGTTGCAAGAGGCATTTACCCCACGAAGTTTTGAATTCCCCGGTATACGCAATTACGGCTATGGCTTTCGTTTATGGGTAAACGAACAACAACAAACCGAATTTATTTACCATACTGGCTGGTGGAAGGGATACAATACTATATTCTTTTTTGATCCAAAGTATGATTTTGTGATCATTGTTTTGAGTAATAAATTAGACAAGTCGATCTACCAGATTAAAGACTTTATCTCAGTTTTACGTGATCAACCGGGAGAAGGCCTGAAGGAATCCATTTTAGATTTATAGAATATGGCCAGGGTCATCTTTTTTTACCTCGTGGCTTTTTTATATTTGTTGACCTTAATCGAACCAATCAAATGATGCGGAAACGAACTTGTGTATTACTGTTTTTAACCATCGTCCTTACTCAATGTCAGCAAAAAAGTGCCGAGGAATACGGAAAAGAAGTGAATGTAGCCTCCTGGTACCATCAAACTATGACACAGGTGACCGATGTGATCATCCACGACATATTTACTCCCCCAGTGGCTTCCCGAATTTATGGGTACGTTACGCTCGCTGGGTATGAGGCACTGGTACCTCAATATGCGGAATTGAAAACAATGGCAGGCATTTATCGCGACCTGAAACCCTTTCCTCAACCTACCCAAGGGGAAGAATACTGCTTTCCGTTGGCCAGTATGACGGCTATGGTTGAAGTGGCCAAAGCTCAGACCTTCACGATGGAGAAATATGAGGAATTCGATCAAAAGATGGCTGAATTTTTTGATAAGGCGGGTATTCCGTCGGATGTAATGGAAAGATCTAAACAATATGGCAAAGAAGTAGCCAAACATGTTTTGGCCTATGCTAAGGGAGATCGGTATCCAGAGACGCGGGGACTTCGCTATACAGTAAAAAATGAAGCAGGGAAGTGGGTACCCACTCCACCAATGTATGGAGATGCCATGGAGCCATATTGGCCAACCATTCGTCCATTTTTGATGGATTCGGCCAATCAATTCCCTCCCGCTCCGGTTATACCGTATTCAACCAGTAAACAAAGTCCTTTTTGGAAAGAGGTAATGGAGGTTTATTCTATTGGGAAAAACCTGACGGAGGAACAAAAAAATATAGCTTGGTTTTGGGATGATAACGCGTTTGTGATGAACGTTCAAGGCCATGTAAGTTTTGCGAATAAGAAAATGACACCTGGTGGGCATTGGTTGGCCATAACCCGAACGGTTGCTGAGCAAAAAAAGGCCGATCTTCCTACCACGGCGAAAGCCTATTTGTTGGTTTCTGCCGCATTGCATGAAGGTTTTATTGCTAGCTGGGAGGAAAAATATCGATCGGAGAAAATTCGACCGGAAACCGTGATCAATGCTGATCTGGATCCAGCTTGGCAGCCATTTTTACAAACACCACCCTTCCCAGAGTATACGTCGGGGCATAGTACTATTTCGGCCGCTTCGGCTGAGGTCTTGACGGGGATATTTGGGGATCAAGTTGCTTTCACAGATTCCACCGAGCACAAGTATGGACATGGCGTTCGAACATTTTCGTCGTTCCGTGAGGCAGCTCTTGAGTGCTCCATTAGCCGGGTTTATGGAGGAATTCACTACCGTTCAGGCTGTGAGGAAGGTCAGAAGGCTGGGGCACGAATCGGCCAATTTGTGCTGGATCGAACTCAAAAATAAGACAGTTTGGCAGGGCCAATAGCGTCCACCGTGTAATATTCGGACAGTTTGTCATAATATTACACGGTGGATTTTCTTTTGTAGACTATTTAATCAAAAATCAAATTGAAAGATGATCGTACGTAAAGAAGTAAATTGGAAAGGAACGGAGGGGTATCGTGGTTCTATTCATACCCAACCATGGGTTAATGTGAAGGAGACAGAGGCCTCTTTTTGGGTTGAGGTTGCGGCCCCGGGATTAGCCAAGTCAGATTTTGGCATTGAGGTGAAAGATCAAACTTTGTTGATTTCGGTTGAAAAAGAGCTAGAGGAAGAGGCATTTGTTCGTCAGGAATTCGATTTCTCTCGTTTTAAAAGGGCATTTTATTTACCTAAAGGAGCCAACCGGAATCAGATTCAAGCAAAATATGAGGCTGGGATATTGACAATTGAGATACCGAAACAAGAAGAGGTGGTACAAAAGGTTACGGTTCTTTAATTCCTGTTAAATTTTGTTAAGTTTTGATTTACTGGGAATAAACAAAAGGATTTGGGCGTTTGTTTTGTAAGTTCGTAGCGTTCAACTTAATCATTTACTATGCAAGCACAGTGGAAATCGGCCCTTATAGCCGTAACGGCGAGTGTGGCCACGTTGGTTGGATACCACTTTTTGGTGGGGGAGGGCCGGGATGTCGTCCTTCAGGAGGCTTCATCCTCCAATAACATGTCGCGGTTGGCTAATTTTGCAGGTACGCCCCAGGGGACACCTTCAGATTTTACGCTGGCTGCTGAAATGACTTCCCCGTCGGTGGTCCATATCAAAGTAAAATCAACCCGAGTTCGTCGCAGAACACCCTCCATATTTGATCAATTCTTTGGTTTTGATGAAGATATGTTTGGGGGTGGTGGTTCACAAGCTCAAGAGTCTTCGGGGTCTGGTGTGATCATCACGGAAGACGGCTATATTGTAACCAACAACCACGTCGTAGAAGGGGGTGATGAGTTGGAGGTAGTGACGTACGACAAGCAATCGTATGTTGGAAAATTGATTGGAAATGATCCATCAACGGACTTGGCGGTGATCAAGATCGAGGGTAAGAAAATGCCTCCGTTGGTGTTGGGGAATTCGGATCAAGTCCGGGTTGGTGAGTGGGTTTTAGCGGTTGGAAATCCTTTTAACCTTGAATCTACCGTGACGGCCGGAATTGTTTCCGCTATTGGTCGGAACATCAACATATTGCGGGATCGGGCTGTCCGAGGAAATAGTTTTTCGGGAGTGGATTCGCCCATAGAGTCGTTTATTCAGACAGATGCAGCGGTTAATCCAGGAAACAGTGGGGGTGCGTTGGTCAATCTTCGAGGTGAACTGATTGGAATCAACACCGCGATTGCCTCACCCAATGGGGCCTATGCTGGTTATTCATTTGCGATTCCGTCATCAATTGTGAAGAAAGTGACTACCGACTTAATTAAGTTCGGTAATGTTCAAAGAGGGTATTTGGGAATTGTTCCTCGGGAGTTGAATACGAAAGTAGCGGAAGAAATTGGGATCAAGAGTTCAACCGGAATTTATGTAGAGGAGGCGCCAGAAAGTGGGGCTGCGTATGCGGCCGGTATCCGGAAAGGAGATATTATTGAGAAAATTGATGGCATAGACGTTCGGAGCGAGCCAAAATTCCGTGAACTGATTGGTCGTAAGCGACCAGGAGAAAAGGTGGCCATATTATTGAATCGAGATGGAAAACCAAGAGAGGTGTCGGTTGAATTGAGAAATCGAGATGGAGGTAAGGATCTTTTGAAAAAAGACGCCACAGCATCCTCTTCTTTTGGACGATTGGGCATAGAGCTTGAAAGTCTCGATGCGGCCACACGAGAACGCATGGGATTGCGAAATGGTGTGCGTGTGAAGAAGATTAATCCGAACGGAGATGTTGCTAAACAGACCGATATTGAAGAAGGCTTGATTATCACCCGAGTGGGGGATGTGCGGGTCAACTCACAGAAGGATGTAGAAGCCGCTTTGAGTGAGGCGAGAGCCAATCAAGAGGATGGAGTTTTGGTTTGTGGAGTGTACAAAGGCATGTCTCGAAATTATTGCTGGGCGATTGCACTGTAAAGTGAATCGAACAAATAAAAAGGTCCTGGAATCCCCAGGACCTTTTTATTTTATTTGAAAACTTTTTTTGAGATCGACGCGATCGGGAAGGACTTTGGCGTTTGGAAAACGATTTTTTAGCTGGGAAGCATAGCGTTCTGCGTCCAAACGGGTTGAAAAATCACCTACTTTGATTCGGTAGGTGGGTTGTGAATAACTAGGATAGAGCTCAAGTTGTGGAAAAAGTTGAATGAGGTAGGTTCTGGCGGCCTCATATTCTGTTTTTTCATTGCCCACAAATGCTTGGATCCGGTAACCTGTGACTTCGGTTGTCGATTTATTGGTCTGAATCATAGCGCCCAAAGCCTTTTCTAAAGGATTGGTCACTTCTAATGGTGTCGCTTTTGAGGGCAATAAAACAACCTCCTCTTCTTCCTCCTCTTCATATCCTGCATAGGAAAAAGGATTTTTGTATTTGGGACGAATGGAAGATAGATCCTCCTCATATTGCGTAACTTGATGGGCTATTCGAGATTTTTGAGGTGACTTACCTGTTTGACATGCGGATAATCCCATGACAAGGATAAAACAAACGGGTAAATGGGCTTTTTGTAATCGGATCATGATCGATGGTATAGGAACCCTAAAATACAAAACAATTCCTATATTTGTTTTAGGAATTAGCCAAATGGCGGTTCAAACATTGCTCAAATTCCCATGAAATTTTTTTCCAGCGCTCTCCTTTGTTTGCTTTTGATTATCAGTTTGGTGCCGGTTCAAGCTCAGAAATGGGTAATTGAATCAGAAACGGGAGCGATTGGTGGGATCGGAGGAAAGGTTCCTTTTGGTTTACAAAGGAACCAATGGGGAGAAGTTCCAGCCGAGGGGCCGACTGTATATCAACGTTTTAGGCTTCGTGATACACTTCAAGTTATACATGCGTCAAGACCCAATGTACGAATACAGTATGGTCTTTCTACCGCACTCAATTTGGGCTTAGAGACTAGTGTCCGAGTCAGTGCGGCCTATGTGGGCCTGCGAGCTAAATCCTGGGGTTTACGAGTAGGACGATGGCGCGAAGTCCAAGGTATTGTTGATACAACACAAAGTAGTGGATCATTTACCTGGTCGGGAAATGCTTTGCCGATACCACGAATAGAGTTTGGATTACAGGAGTATACTCCGGTATTTGGCAGTTCTTTGTTTGCGGTAAAAGGCTTTTTTGCACATGGTTGGTTTGACAATGGAGCGGTGGAAGGTTCTTGGTTGCATCAAAAGTCGGCCTACCTCCGGGTGGGAAAACCACAATGGAATATAGCCTTTTATGCGGGAGTCAACCACCAAGTGCAATGGGGGGGAAGGCCAGTGGAGCCATTTACTGATCCATTGACAGGTGCCCTGATTACTCGTTTTTCCTCGGGATGGCGAGATTTTGTGAATGTTGCGGCGGGTTTGAGTTTAAATCGTGAACAGGATGGGTTAAATCAACCGGGTGTACCAGCGAACGAAGCATTGAATCGGGCTGGAAATCATTTAGGTGGGTTGGATATTGGAGTTCAAATGAATGTCCGTAGCGGACGTATTTTACTTTACAAACAGAGTTATTTTGAAGATGGATCGTTGTTTTATTTAACCAATATTCAGGATGGGTTGTATGGATTCTCTTATCGGGCGGAAAAACCACAGTTTTTGCAACATTTTACAGTTGAGTTTTTGTATACACTGAATCAAGGAGGAGCTACAGATAATGCCTTCAATGCTCCTCAACTTAGGGGTAAAGATAATTACTTCAACAACGGAATATATGTAGATGGTTGGACATACCGCGGTAGGACGATTGGCAATCCTTTTTTAATGGTAAAAAGGGACTTGTCGGAGGCATTTATTAGTAACGTCGATTTTCCTATTGCCATTTGGAGTAACCGAGTCTCAGCCATCAATTTACAAGCCGCCTATTCTATTGGTCAAAATCCGGCAACAACACAGTTTTATCAAATTCGAAGTTTGGGACTGTATGGAATTCCACGAAAAGGTAATACGATTGGCCTAGTTCAATCGATTCAGCGAAAGGTAGGTTATAGTGGAGCCAGTTTGCGGCTTAGGGGAAGTGTGGAATTGGGCACTTTAGTTCCACCCAATTTTGGACTTGATGTAACGTATTTGAGATCCTTTGCTATCAATTAAAATTGTAGGTCAATCGAAAAGCAGGCAAAAAATATATTTAAATTTGTTGTTCAATCGGAAAACAACTCATGCGCAACTCAGTTAGGATAGCCCAAAAGATCTGTATAATTCTATTTTTCATAAGTCAAACACCTGTATTTTCGCAATCATCGGATGTGTCTAAAGTGACTGATCAACAGCTTATTGCCCTGTTACAAGAAGCTGAAAAAAGAGGGTTATCCGAAAGTGATGTAGAAAAAATTGCGTTATCCAAAGGATATACGGCACAGGACATTGCGACTATTCGGGAACGGTTAAATCGAATCCAATCTGGAAATACGACCAAGGTGGGCCAAAAGCCTGTGACGACGAAAAGGGAGCAATTAGGAGAGTTATCGGATCGAGTTGTCCTACAGGATACCGAAAAAAAGCCAGAGAAAGAGACGGTGAATGAGCCCTTGAGTCTATTTGGTCGATCCATATTTAATAATCCAGCTTTATCTTTTGAGGCTAATTTAAGAATTCCAACACCAAAGGATTATCTACTGGGGCAGGATGATCAGCTTAAAGTAGATATTTCGGGATATGCCTATCAACATTATGACTTGACTGTTTCTCAAGAGGGTACGGTTCGAATCGAAAGTTTAGCTCCCATATATGTTAATGGTTTAACGGTTGAACAGGCCAAGCAGAAGTTGGAGGATCGACTCAGGGTATTATTTGGAGGCCTTCGCAATGGGACTTTAAGTTTGGATGTAACCTTAGGAAATGTTAGGAGTATTAAAGTTACGTTGATAGGGGAGGTTGAAAGACCAGGTACTTACACGGTTTCGTCGTTATCCACCGTATTTAATGCATTGTATCTAGCTGGGGGGCCTAATCAGCAAGGGTCCATGAGAACAATACAATTAGTTCGTCAGAACAAGGTAATACGAACGATGGATTTATATGAATTTCTACAGACCGGGATCATGACTGATAATGTCCGATTATTTGATCAAGATGTCATTCGTGTACCCATTGCCACCACATTGGTTCAAATTAAAGGAGAAGTAAGGAAGCCGGCCCTATTTGAAATGAAGAGTGATGAAACATTCTCTGATGCTTTACAATATGCTGGAGGTTTCACAGATCGTGCTTATAGGGCTTCTGTCAGTATCGAGCGATTTACATCGAAAGAGAAATCAATACTAACCCTCTCAAATGAGCATTTTTCAAGTAAAAGTTTACAAGATGGGGATAAAGTAAAGGTGGATGCCATTTTAAATCGCTTCGAAAATAGAATTGAGATTTCAGGAGCTGTTTTTAGACCGGGCTTTTTTGCATTGAATGAGCAGTCCAATACCTTGAGAAAATTGGTTGAATTGGCTGGGGGTATACGAGAAGATGCATTTAGTAAACGAATTTTAGTGCGACGGCTCAAGTCCAACGGAGATCCAGAGTTGATCAGCCTAAATCTGGCGACTATTTTATCCGGAGTGGAGGCTGATTTTGCATTACAGAGGGAAGATATTGTGATTATTAAATCAATTACCGAATTACGAGAGGTTCGTTCCGTGGAGATTAGGGGAGCGGTAGTCAATCCGGGTGAGTTCGAGTATTCAGATCAATTGACGGTGAGCGACTTGATCTTATTAGCTGGAGGATATCGAGAAGGGGCTTCGTCAAAAAAAATCGAAATTGCTCGAAGGTTATCAGGAGATGAAAAACAACCAATTAGTACCTTGGTTATTGATTTGGTGGCGGATACTAACTTATCAGTTTCGGCTATGGAAACTGTGCTTATGCCTTTTGATGTTGTATTTGTTCGGGATTTACCAAATTATCAAGCCCAACAAGTAGTAAAGGTCCAAGGGGAGGTATTTTATCCAGGAGATTATGCCCTTTCCAGTCGAGAGGATCGCATTGCTGATGTCTTAAATCGAGCGGGAGGACTTCGCGAGTCGGCATTCTTAGATGCGGCCACGTTGACACGAGATGGAAAGGTTGTGGCCGTCCGATTTAATGAAATTTTGAAAAATCCTTCCAGTTCCGATAATTTAATTCTTGAAGGCGGAGATATTCTGCAGTTTCCAAAGAATATTAGTACAGTTACTATTGGTGGACAGGTTTTAAATCCAACAACAGTGGCCTATCAGCCTTCTTACCGATTTTCAGATTATATTTCAATGGCTGGTGGATATACAGATAGCGCACGGGTGAAGAAGTCCTATGTTAAATATGCCAATGGATTTACAGCTCGAACGAAGAACTTCCTTGGTTTTAAAGATTTTCCAGAAATTAAACAGGGGACAACTATTGTTATCCCGACACACCAAAAGAAAAATTCTCTGGGGAAAGCCGATATCATATCTTTAACGTCCAGTTTGGTTTCTTTAACCTTAGTTTTATCCACTTTAATTCGAACGCTGAATCAACCTTGATGGAAACTCAATCTCAAAAACAAGATGTCATTACCTTTTCGATCATCGGATTATGGCGTGTTATTTGGTCAGAAAAATGGATCGTCTTATTGATTACGTGTTCAGTTATTGGATTGGGGGGATATTATGCCTTTACTCGACAGGAACAGTTTGTTTCGGAAGGGAGAATTCTTCCAGAATTTGAATCCAAAGTCGGAGGATTAAGTCAATTTGCAGGACTTGCCTCTTTAGCAGGGGTAGATTTAGGGAGATCTGGGAGTGCAGATGCAATCCGCCCTGACCTATATCCTGACATTCTAAAAAGTACGCCTTTTTTCATGGAATTATTCCAACAAACTTTTGAAACTCGTGACGGTAAGTCAATGAAGTTTGATGTCTTTGTGAAAGAATACCTGGAACGAGGTCAAGAGCCTCCATCGGAAAGTTTAATTGAGTTCAAGGCAAAACCCTCTGGTGTGGTGGTTACAAATGGACTTATTCAGGAACGTATAAAGGGATTGAAAGAACGAATCACGGCTGGAATTGATAAAAAGAGTGGTGTGATCACGATATCAAGTAAACTTCCAGATCCCGTAGTTGCGGCACAAGTCACTAAGTTTGCAATGGATTACGTGACGCAATACGTTACTACTTATCGTACAGAAAAAGCCAAACTTGATTTGGATTTTTTAGGAGAGCGAGTTGCTGCGGCTCGGGGCAAGTATTACACGAAGCAAAGCCAAAAGGCACAGTACGCCGATCAATTTCAAGCGCCAACCATTCGCCTTCAGTCCGCGGATATACAGCGAGAGAGGATTGAGTCAGACTATCGAATTTCTGCTAACTTTTACAATGAACTCCTAAAGAAATACGAGGAGGCCAAAATTAAAGTCCAACAGGAAACACCTGTATTTAAGATTTTGGAGCCTCCCACAGCACCCGTAAGAAAATCGGAACCCAAACGAGCCATTATGATTTTGGTTTCTGCGATTATGGGTGGTATATTATCTATATTGATCGCTTTAATTCGAAAACAAAACTACCGTAAGGTTTTTATTCCGAGTGCTTAAATCATGTTTGACGAGTTAGAGGTTCAACTTTCAGGTAAGCTGTATTGGAAAGATACGACGGAACATCGGTCTGTGCGTAGTGCCTATGCGACGGACGCATCTGTTTATTCTGAATATCCAAGGGCTGTGGCCATTCCAGCTCATGTGGACGACGTACGAACCTTAGTCCGTTGGGCAAGAGAACATAAGCAATCTTTGATTCCCCGAGCAGCGGGCACTTCGTTGGCAGGCCAAGTGGTTGGGTCGGGAATTGTTGTGGATGTTTCGCGGAATTTCAATCAAATTTTGGAAATAAATACCGAAGATGGTTGGGTCATGGTGGAACCTGGGGTTATTCGGGACGATTTAAATCATCAGCTGAAACCCACCGGGTTGTTTTTTGGTCCGGAGACATCCACCGCAAGCCGCGCAATGATTGGGGGAATGATCGGTAATAATTCATGTGGATTACATTCCTTGCGCTGGGGAACTACCCGTGATCAGCTTTTGGGGGTAGAGGCCGTGTTATCGACTGGGGAGTTGGTTTGGATAGACGAAGAAGGAATTCACGGAAGCTCGGTGGGGTGGGTTCGGGACGTATTCCAATTGGTAAACGAAAATGCGGAGTTGATTGCGGAGAGGTCACCTAAAAGCACGGTGACTCGGCGAAATACAGGATATGCCTTGGATGCATTATTGGATAACCGCCAATCGTCTATCGTACCATTGATTGCCGGTTCTGAAGGAACACTGGTTTTTATTACGAAGGCAAAACTACGTCTTCGGCCGTTACCTCCCCCATTTGTCGCAGTAGTGGCGGTGCATTGTCATTCACTTCGGGAGTCGTTAGAGCTTAATTTATTGGCCTTGGCACATGGCTGCGAGGCATCGGAGTTGGTGGATGATGTAATTTTAGAATATGCGAAACAGCACCCAACCCAACGCACCAATAGTCAGTTTTTAGTCGGGGAGCCCAAAGCTATTTTGATGGTTGAGTTTTTCGGTGCAGACGAAGAAAGCATACAAACGTCTTGCCGAGGATTTATAGAATCTTGCCGGAATGCTGGGAAGGGTTTCGCTTTTCCGATCCTTCAAGGCGAAGAAACGAAGCAGGCATGGGAGCTGAGAAAAGCAGGATTAGGACTGATCCGTAATATTCCTGGGGATATTCAACCTGTGAATTTAATTGAAGATTGTGCGGTAGCCGTCGAGGATTTACCAGATTACATGGACGACTTGACGGATATCTTGACTCGCCATGGGGTTACCTTTTCGGTGTATGCTCATGCAGGGGCAGGTGAGTTACATGTCGAACCCCTACTAAATTTAAAAGACGAAAAAGGACGGACGTTATTCCGGGAAATTTTGGCTGAGACGTCTGAGTTGATCAAAAAATACCGTGGGTCTTTGTCTGGTGAACATGGAGATGGGCGGTTACGAGGGGAGTTCATCCCTGTCGTGATGGGACATGAAATGTTGGCGTTGTTTCGGCAGGTAAAACATATTTTTGATCCAGACGGTCTCTTTAATCCTGGAAAAATTGTGGATACCCCTCCAATGGATGCATTCTTGCGGGTGGATGAGCAACCGACGCTTCCATTGCCTTCCACAACCTTTGGCTATGGCGAACAAGAAAATATTCTGAGATTGGCTGAAAAATGTTCAGGATCAGGGGATTGTCGAAAAACAGAGCTAACCGGAGGAACCATGTGCCCGAGTTTCATGGCCACCCGGGAAGAGCAACACAGCACACGAGCCCGTGCGAATGCCCTGCGTTCTTATTTTACACGACCCACAGGGGAAAGAAAGGAAGAAGTGAAACAAACACTTGATTTGTGTTTGTCTTGCAAAGCCTGTCAGACCGAATGTCCTTCGTCTGTGGATATCACCCAAATGAAGGCGGATTTCCTACAACATGTGTATGATCGTGAAGGAATTCCGCTTCGGAGTCGATTAGTGGGATATTTCCCTCTATTGATGAACTGGAGCCAACCGTTTGCCATCTTGTTTAATTACCTGTTTGAGACCCCGTGGATACGCCGTATTATTCATTCCTTGATTGGTTTTCATCCGGATCGCTCCATGCCACGCTTAGGAAAAACGACTGTACTTGGTTGGTGGAAAAAAAGGGGGGCACAGACAAAAAATACAGAAGCCAAGCCCTTGGTCTATTTATTTTTAGATGAGTTTACGAATTTTCAGGATGTATCGCTTGGGATTAAAACTATTCAATTGATCGAGAAACTTGGGTATCGGGTCGACATTCTGAATCATGTCGAAAGTGGTCGGACGTATCTGTCCAAAGGACTGGTTCGGCAGGCTAAACAAAAGGCAGAAAAGAATGTGGAGGTACTGGCTCCCTTTATTTCAGAGGAGACGCCTTTAATTGGAATTGAACCCTCAGCGATATTAACTTTTCGAGATGAATATCCAAAGTTAGTGTCGGCGCCATACCAGGCAAAGGCTCGACACATGGCCGAGCATACATTTTTGTTTGAGGAATGGTTTAATCGGGAGGCTACTCGGGGAAATATTGAAAAGACCCAATTTACATTGGAGGAACGTTTGGTTAAACTGCATGTACATTGTCATCAAAAAGCGATTTCGGGCCCCCTAGAGGCTAAAAAAGCACTTTCCTTTGTAAAAAACTATCGCGTTCAGTTGATCCCTTCAGGCTGTTGTGGGATGGCGGGATCGTTTGGATATGAAAAGGAGCATTTTGAGATCAGTCAGCAAATAAGTGAATTGGTTTTATTTCCTACCATACGGACACAGCCGCTATCCACCTTGATCGCGGCCACGGGCACGAGTTGTCGTCACCAAATTTGGGATGGGATCCAGCGGGAGTCGTATCATCCCATCGAAATTTTACATGACGCGTGTATTTAAATTCGCCGGAAACCTTTGTATTCTATTTTTCCATGTCCTAGTACCAACTCATGTTGAACACAAGCTGGGATTTCCTCTGCATAGTGAGACACGTAAATGAGCGTTTTGTTTAATTTCAACGTGATGTCGGATACCAAATCGCGAAAAAATGTCATTTGGGAATGATCTAGACCTTGGCATGGCTCATCCAAAATCAATACTTCCGGGTTTTTTACGAGCGCACGGGCCAATAAGGCCAATCGTTGTTCACTTTGAGACAAATCTTGGAGACGATCGGACAGTTTATTTTCCAGACTCACCCAAGTAGCGACCTGTTGAATTCTATCTTTCTGTTCACCAGATAAGGAACGGAAAAGACCCGTAGCGTCGAAAAATCCAGATCCAATTATTTTCCACACCGGACTGGACTTATCCACAAAAAGATGAATTTCTGGGGAAACGAGTCCGATTCGTTTTTTTATATCCCAAATACTTTCTCCGGTACCTCGTTTTCGATCAAATAAGGTGATATCATTTTGATAAGCCTGGGGGTGATCGGCGGCCAAAAGGGAGAGTAACGTACTTTTTCCAGATCCGTTGGCTCCTAGGAGTGCCCAAGTTTCGCCGGGTTTAACGGTCCAATGTATGTCTTGAAGTATGGATTTTTCTCCATACTGAACCTTTACGTTGGTCAGTTGAAAAATAGTAGAGTAGCTTTCCTGATGCCGTGGCCAGCGAGATAGATCGGGCAAGGTCCGTTTCGGAGGTTCTTCCAGCGGAGTTGTTGGATTTTTAAATACCTTTCCGGCATCAAAACGCCATTCTTGATCGAAGTTTGTCGGTCGGTCGGATGCATCACATATCAACACAACGGCTTGACTTAATGTGGATAACGTCTCTTTAAGAAGTTGGCGAGTGGGCACATCCAAACCGACAAATGGTTGATCCAATAACAATACCTTGGGATGCCTCATCCAACTTAATGCCAGTAAAGCTCGTCGGGTTTCTCCATTGGAAAGGCTCACGATAGGATGATGAAGGAGATGATTTAATTGAAAAAGGTCACATCCGGCTTGAAAAGTTTGAGGATCAAACCGCATAGAAGGGAGATCAATGGATCGATCGTCTACTGTATCCAGGGGTTTTACTTGGCCTTGTAAAACCTCCCATAACTTGGGTGCTCGCTCGGCATCTTGGCTTTGGTAGCGTTGCTGATAATACAAAAAAGATTGCCTTACCCATCGATCGAATCGATAATCTCGTTCGACTAGTTGAACTTGGCCTGGGACATGTACACGAATTTTTCCTTGATGAGGAAATAACCTTCCCGCTAAAACATCAAGGAATGTACTTTTCCCTGATCCACTCCAGCCGGAAACCCACCATTTTTCACCGCTTTTTATTTCTCCCGAAAAAGGGTGACTAAGTGTTTTTTTTCCTCGTGCGAGCACCAAATGGTCCCATTCAATCAACAGCATAGGTAAAGTCGTTTTTCCCTCCTGTTTTGGAGAGGAGTCGAGTTTCACGAATACAAATATGGTGAGAGAGCGCTTTGCACATATCATAGATGGTAAGGGCGGCCAAACTTGCCCCTACCAATGCCTCCATTTCAATCCCGGTTTTGGCTGTTACCTCTGCTTGGCATTGGATGATGACCTCATCTTTGTCGTTGGTTTGAATAGTAATGTGGCAATGATCCAGCCCGATGGGGTGGCAAAGTGGTATTAGTTCTCCTGTTTTTTTGGCGGCCATGATTCCAGCAATGATGGCTGTTTGAAAGATGGATCCTTTGCCCGTGGTAAATTGTTGCTCACTCAATGCTTGAAATACCTCTGTCCCTAGGTGAACGATACTTTGGGCCAGGGCGATTCGGTGGGTAGGCGTTTTGGGGGTTGTATTGACCATGGAGGCTTGTCCTTGGTTGTCAACGTGTGAAAATGCTGCCATAGTAGTTTTTTATTTCGATCGCCAAAGGGGGAAAACGGTACCTGCTTCAAAAGTACATTCACCCGGTGGAATTTCTAAGAATCCATCAACTCGAGCTAGATTGACTAGATCACCCGACCCATTACCTGGCGTAGGAATTGCCCACGTCTTGCCATCTTTCACAAACAAGGTAACTTGCAGAAAATAGGTAAGGGGTAATTGATGGTGAAATGATTCAGATAAAATAGCCTCTTCTTGGGTTGGAGCCATGCCAAATTGTTGCTGAATCCAGGGTAAAACATACCGAACTGTACATAAAATGGAGGAGGCTGGATTTCCGGGTAAGGCAAAAACAGCTTGATTTTTTTCGGTGGTACCAAACCAGATCGGTTTTCCAGGTTTTTGAGCTACTCTTTGAAGATGTTTTTGCACACCTAGCTTGACCAAGATCCCGGGAACAAAATCATACTTTCCGGCGGAGACCCCACCTGTTAGCAAAATGATGTCATGGGTCCAATGCAGACTCAGCATCTGTTCCATTTGAATGGGATCATCAGGCACATGCAATAAGGTGATTTTTCCAACCCAAGGTTGAAGCATAGCACTGAGCGCATAGCTATTGGACGACCGGATCTGAAAGGCTTCAGGTGTTTGGTGAATAGGAACAATTTCTTCTCCAGAGGAAACAATCAATACAGAGGGCTTTTGGTAAACAAGGACTTGGTCATTCCCCACAGAGGCCCCAATGCCTATGGCGGTGGGATGTAGGCGCGTTCCTTTTGGTACAAGTACGTCAGATGGTCGGCTGTCTTGCCCTTTGGTGTGAATATTTTGTCCTTTTTTAATGGTAATGCCGGGTACTATTTTCCATGTTTCTTCTTCTTGAATGATGTCCTCATACCGAATGACGGTATTACAACCTGGAGGCAACATCGCACCTGTCATCACTTCTATAACATCTTCTGGATTCTGAAGGGAGGCGGGGTATTCACCTGCTCGTACGATGGTTTGCCGACGAAAGGGTCGGGCAGGGTCGAATCGATCAAAATCGATGGCTATGCCATCCATAGTCACGCGGTCATACGGGGGCAAATCTCGGTCTGCCAGAATATCTTCCGCTAGAATCTCGCCCAGAGCGTCGGGAAGGGGAATGGACTTGGTTGGCCAAGGAAATGAAATCGATTGAATGATGTGGGTGGCTTGCTCGACAGATATCATAGGGTAAATTAACCTCCAATAGTGGTCATGGATTCTGTAACTAGAGATGTTCTATTTTGTTCGGCTTCAAAACCATCTTTTGGACGATGATTTAGGTGAAACAAGAGAAAGTTTCGAAGTGCATCATCGTCTGGCTGACTTCGCATGACGTCCCGGATGGATCCAACACCTTCGTCATACAAACAGGTTTTTAATTGACCTGTGGCCGTGACTCGGATCCGATTGCAGGTACCACAAAAGGTACGGCTAAAGGCCGCAATTATGCCTAATTCTCCCTGAAAACCAGGTACTTGATACCGATTTGCCGTACCGAAAGGCTCCATGGGTAGAGACGTTAGATCTGGAAAGGCCTCCTTGAGCTTGGCCAAAATTCGTGTATGGGATAGAAAGGAATCATTTCCTCCTTGTCCATTAAAGGGCATCTCTTCGATGAATCGTACCGAAACAGGGAATTGTTGTGCCAATTGAGCTAGCGGAATGATTTGATCTTCGTTTTTCCCAGCCATGACGACTGCATTGATTTTCGTGGGAATTTCGGCCTCAATCAACTGATGAAAGGTCTCCAGGACGAGAGGGAGTTCATCGCGGCGTGTCATGGTATAAAAAGCGTGTCGGTCCAATGAATCAAGACTTAGATTGACCGAACGAATCCCCAGTGATTTCAGCTGTGGAATGAATGGGGCTGTCAGGGTGCCATTGGTGGTGAGATGAATGTGTTGTATGCCCTCTAGGACTGAAATCTGTTCTACAAGTGACATAAAGTCCTTTCGAATGAAAGGTTCACCTCCGGTGAGTCGAACCTTGGAAATACCTAAACTGGCCATCACACGCAGAAGCCGAAGGATTTCCTCATAGGAAAGAATTTCCTTTTTTTTCAGAAACTGAATCCCCTCAGCCGGCATACAATAAAAACAGCGTAGGTTGCAGCGATCCGTCACTGCAAGCCGAACGTATTGAATGGGGCGACCGTGGTTATCAAATAGCATAAAAGGAGCATTAGATTTAGGAACACGGAATGAATCCGTTCAATTCCCCAAGATTTTATAAAATTAGGATTAATTTTGTAAAAGATTGTAAACCCATTCTCCCAGAGTATGATGATGATAGAGCAATTGGAGGCTATTCGGGAGCGATTTGAAGAGGTCTCTCAGCAGATTACGCAACCGGAGGTGGTATCCGATATGGTGCAGTTTAAGCGCATCAGCAAAGAATATAAGGATTTAGAAAAAATTGTTAATGCCTATAAAACCTACCGGCACGTACTTGCCCAATTGGAGGAGGCAAAACAAATTTTAGAGCAAGAAAAAGATGAGGATTTTAGAGAACTTGCCAAAATAACCCTCGATGAACTTGCTCCTCAACGGGAGGAGCTGGAAGCCCATTTAAAAGAACTCCTCATCCCAAAAGACCCCAATGATTCTAAAAATATCATTTTGGAAATCCGTGCCGGAGCAGGTGGAGATGAGGCCTCTATTTTTGCCGGGGATTTATTTCGAATGTATCAGAAATTCATCGAAACACAGGGATGGAAGGTATCCATCGTGGATGTCAATGAAGGTACAGCTGGCGGATTCAAAGAGATCATTTTACAGGTAGAGGGAGAGGATGTGTATGGAAAAATGAAATTTGAATCGGGTGTACACCGGGTTCAACGGGTGCCTGCAACGGAGTCTCAAGGACGTGTGCATACATCGGCGGCCTCGGTCGCTGTTTTACCTGAGGCCGATGAGGTGGACGTCCAGATCAACATGAATGATATTCGTGTGGATACCTTCAACTCCTCCGGTGCGGGGGGGCAGTCGGTGAATACCACCTATTCGGCTGTTCGAATGGTCCATATTCCCACAGGAATCGTAGTATCGTGCCAAGATGAGCGATCTCAGATCAAGAACCGAGAAAAAGCCCTTTCAGTCTTGCGATCTCGAATATATGAGATGGAGTTAGCCAAACATAATGCTGAAATAGCTGCCCATCGAAAGAGTTTGGTGGGCTCCGGGGATCGTTCGGATAAAATTAGAACCTATAATTATCCTCAAAGCCGTGTCACCGATCACCGCATTGGATACACCGTGTACAATTTGCCGGCCGTTATGGATGGCCAAATTGGTGATTTTATTGAACAATTGCGTATTGCTGAAAATGCGGAACGACTGGTTTCTTAATCTACCTTACCTATGAATAGAAAAATATGTCTTGCCACCCATAACGCTCATAAAGCCGAGGAACTGCAAGCCTTGCTCGGAGATCAATTTGAAATCGAGACATTGGCCAGTTTGGGTATTACAGATGAGATACCGGAGACAGAAAACACCTTGGATGGAAATTCCCTACTGAAAGCACGAGCCGTTTGGGAAATGACCCAAATGCCTGTATTGGCAGATGATTCGGGCTTAGAGGTAGATGCATTGAACGGAGAGCCGGGTGTTTTTTCGGCACGATATGCTGGAGAACATGGCCATCATGCTAAGAACATGGATCTCCTGTTAAAAAATATGGAAGGGATCGAAAATCGTGGAGCTCAATTCCGAACGATCATCACCTGGTGGGATGCTCAAGGGCCGGTTCAATTTGAGGGAATTGTCCGGGGACGAATTTTAACCGAGAAAGTCGGAGACCAAGGATTTGGCTATGATCCCCTATTTGTTCCAGAAGGCTTTGATCGGACATTCGCCCAAATGAGTTTGGAAGAAAAGAATCCACTGAGCCACCGAGGCCAAGCGATTGCCAAGTGGCTGGCGTATATTCGACCTACTGATTAATGCATTGGGTCGAGGATTATCATTTTCTGGATACCTTTAAACCCGTTGCTGATAACTGAATTAGGATTGGTATTTGGGTAATTTTACTAAAAATACCACCCAATACTAGGCTTGTCTCAAGGGACAAGTACTTTAGAAAAATGTATTGAAAATAAATGGGCTATCCTACAAAGTCAAAAAGCGCAAGCAGGGCCAACCTGTTTGCGCTTTTTCATAGGTAGTATTGTAGTTTCGTCTAAAAAGGCTTGCTTTTTGTTGATACAAAGTTGATCAAATTAAGGATCATCTGCTAGGCACAAATTATCCAAAATACATGCTATATTTACCTATTGAAGTAATATGTAAGGATTAGTGGGGTAATTGAGGATGAAAATCACATTTGAAAACATCGCGCCGGATCAAGGGAGTTCGTTCCGGATGATCCATTGGAAGTCGGAAAACGATAAGTTTTTTTGGCACCAGCACCCGGAATATGAGATAATCTACATAAAGAAGGGCAGTGGACAAATGCGGGTTGGGGATTTTCAAGGGCGTTATGAGGAGGGGCATCTGTTTTTCTTGGGGCCCAATATTCCCCATACGGGATTGGGATATGGTGTAGTTGGCGAGCATGAGGAGATCATCGTGCAATTGCGGGAGGATTTTTTGGGTAAGACCTTGTGGCAAGCGCCCGAAATGAAATCCATCCAGCGATTATTCGAAAAGTCACACCAAGGCATTTCGTTCAAAGGTGGTTTGCGTACCCTAATTGGGGAACAGCTGGGGCTTTTGCTTACGGCTTCGCCATTCGACCGCCTCATGGGATTATTCCGAATCTTGCATCAAATGGCCCATGCTGAGGCCTATGATTTACTGGGGGCTTCGCGTGATTTAGCTAGCCATCAAGATGAGTTTCGGATGCAGGCAATTTACCAATATGTGGCGGACCATTTTGCCGAGCCCTTAAATATTGACGCCTTAGCGGAGGTAGCCAACTTAACGGTTCCCTCTTTTTGCCGGTATTTCAAACGAAAAACCCGGCAGACGTGCACAGATTTTGTGAACGAATACCGGGTAAATCAAGCTTGTAAGCGACTTCAAGGAGCGACGAGCATTTCTCAAGTGGCATTTGAAGTTGGATTTAACAACCTATCGCACTTTAATAAAACCTTTAAGCGGGTTATGGGGGTGAATCCAAAAGAATATCGACGCCTTATCGCATCCGATCCGCGTCTTTGACCAGCTTCTCGTCCCGACGAATAGCACGATTCGCTACCCAATTGGCTAGAAGGGCAAAAAAACCTGCCCAAACCCCAATGCCGAAGGTCCCATCCCCAGATTCACCGAGGGGCATGGCCACATATTTGATTTGGTAGATTGTTAAACCAATCGCTAGCCCCATAAACAGGGAATTTAAAGCGACCAAAAGCATTTGGCGAACCCGATTTTTGTACTGAAAAATGGAGAAAAGAGAAACGCCTGCTGATAAAACGGCTAATACGGCGATGTAATAGATCGGTTGATCTTGAACGGCCAAAGTGCCTTTTAGTTCTACAACATGGTACGGATTAACAATAACCCGGCTACCATCCGCTCCTGATTTTTCCCACGAATTGGTTCCTAAAAAAACAAACATGCCAATACCCGAAAGGAGTAGTAGCAAAGATTGTATGCGTTGTAACATGACAGCGAAATTTTCGTTTGAAGGGGCAAAGGTACGTAAACTCACCGATAATTTATGGGCATGAGCCCCGATGCTAGTGATTAATCTTGTAATTTTCGGAGATTTTAAGTTGAAAGGATGGGCATGAAAAAATGGACAATTAGAGGTCTTTGGATCCTGGGGTTAATCGCCCTACAAATTGCTAGTACATTTTGGTATTTTCGGTTGGACTTAACCGAGGAGAAACGGTATTCTCTTTCAGATGCCACGCAGTCACTTCTTCAAAAATTGGAAGAGGATGTGGTGATTCGGGTATATTTGACGGGTGAACAACTGCCTGGTGGGTTCAAGCGCTTGGAAAAAGCGATTGCGGAACAATTGGAAGAATACAAGGCCTTGGCGGGCCGCCGAATATCGTATGACTTTGTGGATATTCAAGCAATTTCAGATCCAGAGGAACGTAAAAAACAAATGGAGGAGTTGATTGCTAAAGGCATGCAACCCACTCAAATCTTCGATACCAAAGGAGGCAATCGGATTGAGACATTGATTTTTCCGTATGCCACCGTATGGCAAAATAATCGGGAGATGATTGTTTTGTTACTCAAAGGGAATCAAACACTTTCGGCACAAGAACGATTAAATCAGTCGTATGAGAACATTGAATTTGCTTTTTCCTCAGCCATTCGGCAGGTGCAGAGCCAAGAGAAAAAGAAAATTGGATTGTTGAGTGAATTTACGGCCAAATCTCCGGACTATTTTGCTGGCATGATCACCACATTGCAATCATATTACGATGTGTACATTTTGGATGCCAAGGCGTCGGTGACGTTTGATGGTTTAGATGCACTGATTGTGCCGAAACCAGAACGACGCTTGGACGATTCCACAAAATGGAAGATTGACCATTACGTAGCGAGTGGAGGTCGGGCCCTCTTTTTTGTGGATGGCCAGCAGGTGGATTCGATTGGCCTCCAGGGAACGTTTGCTAGGCCTGTAGAAACAGGCTTGGAGGATTTGTTTTTTCATTGGGGAATTCGACTCAATACCGACTTAGTGAAAGATGCCGGAAGTGCTCAGCCTATTCCGATGGTGGTGGGAGCGGTGGGGAATCGACCAACGATTCAACCTGTACCTTTTCGATTTTTCCCATTGGTTAATCAATTTGGCCCCAGTGTGATCACACGAAACTTGGATCGAGTCGCCACTAAATTTGCTTCTTCATTGACTGAAGTAAAGGATGCTCACGGATTGATGAAGACACCTCTGTTGCAAACCACTCCTTACACGAAAACACTACAAGCACCTGCTTTGGTATCGTTTGAGGAGTCACGAGATACCCCGGACTTAGATGACTACACAGCGGGAGTATTGACACTCGCCTATTTAATTGAAGGGGTTCCTGGTTCGATGTATCAATCACGACTTTTACCTTCGGACCCTAGAGCTTCCTTGTATTCAAAGGTAAACGGACCCACGAAGGTGGTGATTTGCGCGGATGGGGATGCCATTGTAAATGAATTGGACCCCAAAACAGGTAATCCAATGCCGTTGGGTTGGGACCGGCTGACCAATCAAACCTATGGAAATAAAGACTTTGTTCTGAATGCAGTTGACTACCTAGTTGATGAAAATGGGGTGATCACGGCGAGAAATAAAGAAATCAAAATTCGGCCTTTGGACAAAAAGAAAATTCAGGAGGATCGTACTTTTTGGCAAGTCATCCTGCTGGGCGGACCCGTCGTGTTTTTGGGTCTTTTGGGAGGGGTTTGGACCTGGCGACTACGTAAAAAATATGGCGTACTTAGTACGACGTAGATTACCTGAATTTTTGTTATCTTTGTTGACTTTTTTTCAACTTGCTATATCAAATTTTGACATTCCATATGAAGTTTACCGTCTCATCTTCACAGCTATTAAAAGCACTTTCGACGATTCATGGGGTCATTGGAAACAATCCAGTGGTGCCTATTTTGGAGAATTTTTTATTTCAAGTTCAAGACGGTGTATTGGTAGCCACGGGGTCAGACATGCAAACGGTCATGACGACAGAGATGGAGGTTTCTTCCACTGACTCGGGTTCGATCGCCGTTCCAGCGAAACTTTTACTGGATACGTTACGGAGTTTACCTGATCAACCCGTTCAGTTTCAGGTGAATGAAGATACATTTGGAATTGAGTTATCCACCTCCAATGGTCGTTTTAAACTTTCTGGTGAAAATCCTTTGGATTTTCCTCGAGTACAGACTGTGAACAAGAGTCATTCCATTGAGATTCCAGCGGATGTCCTAGCCACGGCTATCTCGAATACCCTTTTTGCCGCAGGTACCGATGATCACCGTCCCGCAATGACGGGTGTGTATGTTCAACTGTCTTCCGAACACACGACGTTTGTGGCTACGGATGGGCACCGGTTGATTCGCTACCGGAGATCGGATGTCACCTCAAAAGACGCCACTTCGTTGATCATGCCTCGGAAAGCCTTAAACCTTTTAAAATCCTCCCTTCCAGCAGACGACGAGCCCGTGAAAATTGAATTCAGTTCGTCCAATGCGTTTTTCAGTTTCGGAACCATCAAGATGGTTTGTCGCCTCATCGATGAACGATTCCCGGACTATGAAAATGTAATTCCCCAAAACAATCCCAATTCGATGGTGATTGATCGGGCGACATTCTTGAGTACATTGAAGCGGATTTCGATTTACTCGAATAAAACAACCCATCAAATTCGATTGAAAATCTCAGAAAAGGAATTGGTTATTTCAGCAGAAGATCTCGATTATTCCAATGAAGCATCCGAAAAGCTGACATGTGAATACAAAGGGGATGATCTGGAGATTGGTTTCAATGCCAAACTCCTCATTGAAATGCTTGGGAACTTAACCTGTTCAACGGTAACGATGGAACTGTCTCAGCCGAATCGTGCAGGACTAATTTGGCCAACGGAACCAGAAGAGCAAGAAAATATCTTGATGTTGGTTATGCCCGTCATGCTAAATACGTATGCCTAAAAGTTGAATTCATACTTGTAAAGAAATCTCAGGTCAAGGCTTGAGATTTCTTTTTTTATATTGATCCAAGAAGTGACAATAATTTTTAAAGAATTATTGAACAATAAGGAAAAGAAAAAGTTACATATGTACACCAATAGCCACTAATTGAGCGTGTGTGTGGATTAAATGTTCCGACTCCCGGAGCTTTTAAACGTGAGAATGATATGAGTAATTACTCGATTAAGGATCTGGAGCATTTGTCGGGCATCAAAGCGCATACCCTTCGGATCTGGGAACAACGGTACAACATCATCAATCCGAAAAGGACCGACACGAACATTCGGACCTACGATGATCAAGACCTTAAATTGGTCTTAAACATTTCGTTACTGAAAGATCATGGATACAAGATTTCGGAGATCGCCAAACTGAGTTTGGATGAGCTCTCGAAGGAGGTAATCTCCATTTCAGACAAACAGCTCAACTATCCAGATCAAATTCATGCCTTGACGATTGCCATGATCGATATTGATGAGGATCGGTTTGAGCGCATTATGTCGACCAATATATTACAATTTGGTTTTGAAAATACGATGATTAACATCATCTATCCTTTCCTTAGCCGTATTGGTACTTTATGGTTGACAGGATCGATTGGTCCGGCTCAAGAGCATTTTATTACAAATCTGATTCGCCAGAAGATGATTGTTGCGATTGATGGGCAGGTTGTCAAGCCAACAGCTAACTCGAAAAAATATGTCTTGTATTTGCCTGAGGGTGAAATGCATGAGATGGGTTTGCTATTTGCTAATTACATTTTAAGAGCTCGGAATAATAAAGTGATCTATTTAGGCCAAAGTTTGCCATTTTCAGAGCTTCAATTTGTGTGCGAATTACACAAGCCAGACCATATTTTCACGGCCATTACCTCGGTTCCCGGCCAAGAGGACGTTCAAGAGTACATCAATCGGATGGGTGCTAGTTTTCCGGGTATCGAGATTTATCTGACGGGTCATCAGGTTGTTGGTCAAGGTTTAGATACGCCCTCCAATGTTCGGATCATTCCGAATGTTCGGCAATTATTGGAATTGGCCAGCGGATCTGCTTAAAACGGTAAAATAACTAAACAAAAAAGACGAGTTACCAACTCGTCTTTTTTGTTTGATTATGGTGTTCTATGAACCCTTGTAAATCTTTTGGGAAGTTATTACGATACGGTTGCTCCACTCCAAACGGTTTTATGGGGCTGGAGAAGGGCCAAAGATCCGTCGACATGTTCAGCCATCAGGATCATGCCATTGGACTCGACCCCCATCATTTTTCGAGGGGCTAAATTGGCGATAAATGTGACTTGTTTTCCAACTAAATCTGCTGCATTAAAATGCTCGGCGATACCGCTTAAGATGGTGCGTTTTTCTAGTCCGTCATCGATAAGGAATTTGAGCAATTTTTTGCTTTTCGGCATAGGTTCAGCTTCTAGGATGGTGCCAATTCGAATGTCTAATTTCGAAAAGTCATCGAATTGAATTTCGGGTTTTAAAGCGGGGACGGACTTTGTTTCGAGTTCGTTCATGCGTTTGGTTTGATTTAATTTTTCAACTTGAGCTTCGACAACGGCGTCTTCAATTTTTTCGAAAAGGAGTTCTGCCTCGGCGATCGACTGCCCAACGGCAACTAAATTGCCTTTACTAGCCTCTTTCCAAGGGAGCTTGGGAAGACCAACCATTTTTCTAATTTTTTCGGCTGTAAACGGCAAAAAGGGTTCTGCCACAATGGATAAAGCACCAACAAGCTGCAAGGACACATACAAAATGGTTTTGACGCGGTCTGGATCGGTTTTGATGACCTTCCACGGTTCGGTGTCGGCTAGGTATTTATTTCCTACTCGTGCTAATTCCATCATGGAAGCCAGTGCCTCCCGGAACTTGTAGTTTTTTAAGGCATCGGCTGTTTGGCAAGGTAGGTCAGCCAATTGCTTCATTACGGCCTCATCGTATGCATCAAAAGGACCTGGAGCAGGAACGATTCCCATTTCGTACTTATGGGTTAGTACGAGGGTTCGATTAATGAAATTTCCTAGGATCCCGACGAGTTCTGAATTGTTTTTTGTTTGAAAATCCTTCCATGTAAAGTCATTATCTTTTGTTTCGGGGGCATTGGCTAAAAGGGCGTACCGCAGCACATCCTGTTTTCCAGGAAATTCTTCCAAGTATTCATGCAACCACACAGCCCAGTTTCGGGAGGTGGAAATTTTATCATTTTCAAGGTTCATGAATTCGTTGGCGGGCACATTGTCGGGCAGTATAAAACTACCCTCGGCCATGAGCATAGCGGGGAAGATAATGCAATGAAAGACGATGTTATCTTTTCCTATGAAATGAACCAATTTGGTATCTTGGCTTTTCCAGTATGGGGTCCAGTCCTTCCCGTGCTGTTCGGCCCATTCTTTGGTCATGGAAATGTAGCCAATAGGTGCATCGAACCAAACGTACAATACTTTTCCATCGGTATCTGGTAGTGGGACTTTTACGCCCCAATCCAGGTCGCGGGTCATGGCTCGGGGTTGAAGGCCTTGTTTAAGCCACGACTGGCATTGACCAAACACATTGGTTTTCCATTCGGGATGGCTCTGAACAAAAGCCTCAATTTCAGGCTGCATACGATCTAGGGGAAGATACCAGTTTTTGGTTTCCTTCATGATCGGCTTCTCTCCGGATATGGTCGAACGCGGATTGATCAAATCGGTAGGAGATAAGGAGCTCCCACATTTTTCACATTGATCACCATAGGCATTGGGATTATGGCAGTGGGGGCATTCTCCCATGATGTAGCGATCGGCCAAGAACTGCTCGGCTTTAGGGTCAAAGTATTGTTCGGTCACCACTTCGTCAAAATACCCTTTTTCTTGCATGGTGGCGAAGAACTCTTGGGAAGTTTGGTGGTGAATGGGTTGGGTGGTACGGGAATAGATGTCGAAGGAAATCCCAAAATCGGCAAACGACTGCTTGATTTGGGCATAGTATTTATCAACCACTTCTTGGGGGGTAATTCCTTCTTTTTTTGCTTTTATAGTGATGGGTACACCGTGTTCGTCGGTACCGCTGACAAATACAACGTCCTTCTCTTTGGCTCGAAGGTATCGAACATAGACGTCAGCGGGAAGATAACAACCGGCGAGATGGCCGATATGAATCGGGCCGTTCGCATAGATAAGGGCGGCAGTTACGGTGTAGCGGGATGGATTTTCTAATGCCATGGAAAGGATGTTCAGGAAGATGTAAAGTTAGTGGAAAAACCGGATGGCAGACAAAAAAATCGCCTGAAAGCCCTAAGACTTTCAGGCGAAGGGCCTTGATTGAAGGACGATTTAGAATTGTTCAGTTGCGGCAAAGAAAAACGACGACTCAATCGCGGCATTTTCATCTGAATCGGAACCATGGATGGCATTTTCTCCTTTGGAGAGGGCAAATTTCTTCCGGATGGTACCTTCCGCTGCTTCAGAAGGGTCGGTGGAACCAATCAAAGCACGGAAGTCTGCCACGGCATTGTCTTTCTCTAAGATCATGGGAATGATGGCTCCAGCCGACATCATGTCGCAAAGTTCGCCATAGAAAGGACGTTCCTTGTGAACAGCATAAAATTGACCTGCTTGCTCAGGCGTTAAACGTGTTTTTTTCATTGCTACGATCCGAAAACCAGCAGCTTCAATCATTTCAATAATACCTCCGATGTGGTTTGCGGCCACAGCATGGGGCTTGATCATTGTGAATGTGCGGTTTGTTATTGCCATGTCTTTTTGGTTTTTAGTTCTTTTTTCGAGCCGCAAAATTACAGATTTTATGTGATCTACGCGGAATAATTATAGGATAATTCACATTAAGCCACCTAAATTTTGTAGTTTTGTTGTTTACGTAGGACAGTTTAATGCAATCTTTTTTCACCCAGGATCCCGTGCAGCGGGCGGCCTTTTTGACACACTTTACGACGCCGCAGCGGGTTGCCCTCATGACTCATCAACAGCCAGACGGCGACGCGATGGGGTCTTCATTGGGTTTTCAGGCCATATTGGAGGCATTAGGCCATACCACGTTGGTCATTACCCCGACAGCCTATCCCGATTTTTTAGGTTGGATGCCCCAAGCAGAGCAAACCATTTCATTTGAAAGTGACCGAGCGAATGAAGCGATTTCCTTTTTGGAAACAGCGGATTGGCTTTTTATTCTCGACCTTTCGGCTCCGTCTCGAGTCAAAGGGCTGGAACCACATGTTTCGGCTTTTTCAGGCAAAATTCTTTTAGTGGACCATCACGAGGAACCTAGTTTACGGGCTGATTTTGTTTATTGGGATCAAAAAGCGGCAGCTACTTGTCAGTTAATATTTGATTTAGTCAAAGCGCTTGACTGGCTACCTGCCATTAATTTAGTAGCGGCACAATGTCTGTATGTCGGCTTGTTAACGGACACAGGTTCTTTCCGTTTTCCTTCTACACTTCCCGCTGTGCACGAAGCGGCTGCTTATTTTTTATCTCTAGGAGTTTCTCCGGCCTTAACCTACCGACGTTTATTCGACACCCAAAGGGTAAGTCGGCTTCGATTAACGGGATATGCCTTGGCTGAAAAGCTGGTGTATTTGCCAGAATATCGAGTGGCCTACATTAGTTTTACACTAGACGAGTTACATCGTTTTGGTTCTCAACAAGGCGATACCGAAGGGTTGGTCAACTATGGATTGTCTATTGATGGTGCCGTGATGTCGGTTATCTTTGTGGAAAAAGAGGATCTTATAAAAATGTCCTTTCGGTCGGTGGATGGGTTTTCTGTCAGTGCCTTCGCTAGGGATCATTTCGAGGGTGGGGGGCATCACAACGCAGCCGGCGGGCGGTCTGAACTTTCCTTGGAAGAAACCATTCAAAAATTCTTAAATCTATTGCCTATTTATCAGGAGCAATTGACTTCGCAGCCGAGATTGGGTCAATCGGTTGATTAATTGTGTATTCATCAAATCATTCAATTCTATATTTTTTTAACACTAGACAACATGAATAGTAAGATCGTAGGTGTGGTAGCTTTCGTCGCGAGTGCGTTGGTTGCCTGTAATCAGTTTAAAGTAACAACCACAGAAGACGGCGACCGTCTACAAGTACATGAAAAAGGAGAGTCCGGTCGTTTACCTAAAGAAGGTGACTTGGTGACGTTTGATTTGGTGATTAAATCCCCCAAGGATACCGTGATGAAAAGTACTTACTTGGAGGGTGCGCCGGTAACGTTGAAAATGCAGAAAATGGGTTTCAAGGGGTCATTTGAGCGAGCACTTTTTCACATTGGTGAAGGAGACAGTACAACCGTTTTGGTCTCGGCGGACTCTCTATATGCACAGGTGCAGCAACCACTCCCTCCAGATATGCCCAAAGGCAGTGATTTAAAGTTCATTGTGAAAATGAAGAAAATCCAAACGGAGAAGGAAATGGAGACTGAGATGAACAAAAAGAAAGCTGACGAAGGTAAAATCATGGCGGATTATGTAGCTAAAAATATGCCGAAGGCCGAAAAAACAGCCGAAGGACTTTATTTTGTTACACAAAAAGCGGGAGCTGGGGCAACGCCGAAGACCGGAGAAAGCGTAGTAGTAAAATACACAGGGAAGTTCATGGATGGAAAAGTTTTTGACTCTTCTGAAGGACGCGATCCCATCACCGTTCCTTTGGGACAACAAATGGTGATCCCCGGTTGGGAGGTTATGTTGTCGAAAATGACTAAAGGTCAGAAAGTGACGGTTTTGATCCCTTCTGAATTGGCGTATGGTGCCCAAGGTGCCGGAAACGTCATTCCACCTTACACCCCGATTGTCTTCGATATGGAAGTAATGGATATTGTAACTAAAAAGTAAATTGATGAAACGAGTAGGATGGTTGAGTTTGGCATGTATTGCCCTTGGATTTTTGACAAGCTGTAACATGAATTCATTGGAAAATGAATACGAAGCAGCGGATGACCGAAATGCCGCCGAAATTACGGCGTATGCACAGCGTAATAACTTGACTCTGAGCAAAACAGCTTTAGGTGTATCGTATCAAATTACCCAAGCCAATCCCAGCGGCCGGACGCTGAAAGAGGGAGAGCAAGCAGAACTTTTTTATAAGCTTTCTCTGTTGGATGGAACGGTGTTGGATACGGCACTCGTTAAACCTGCTCGAATCGGATTTTTCAATGGTGCCGCCTTTACCGGCTTCTTGGATGCCATGTTTCAATTAAAAGAGGGTGAAAAAGGTATCTTTTTGATTCCATCTTCTTTGGCTTTCGCGAATCGGCCACCGGCGGGTGTTCCACAATGGGCTGTTATGCGGGCCGATATTGAAGCACGTAAATATCGAACCGAAGTTGAACAAATTCAGGAGCACATTGCGGTTAATAAATTAACCGTATCCCGGGTTACCTCAACGAATTTACACTTGGTGAAAACGGGTACCGTGGCCGCTGGAGATAGTTTACGGACGGGAGATCGAGTTGTGGTTAAGTATAAAGGTTTGTATCTCGACAATACTTCGTTTGATAGTGGCGACTTCACTATGTTACTGGGTGGTGGTACTTCGATCAAGGGCTTTGAGGAAGGAGTTCGCCTATTGAAAGTAGGAGAGAAGGGTACGATTTTATTTCCGTCTGAAATCGGTTATGGTAAAAACGGATCCGGTCGAATCCCACCGTACACCCCGTTGAAATTTGAAATTGAAATTTTATCTAGGAATTAATTCCTCCAAACAAAATCCAACGAACAGGAAGGTGATGGTAACATGACCTTCCTGTTTTTTTATGGGTAGGTGGTACGAACGATCGTCCTCCCAGGGGCCATTTAGAGCCCATCAGCGATTCAATTTGCAAAAACAAAGGTAATCGATCGAAACGAGGAAAAGCTCCGAGGAGAGTGACTTGTCGACGAACGGCTCCGAAGGAGCCATTTAGAGCCAATTCACGATTCAATTTGTAAAAAACAAGGTAATCTATTGAGGCGAGTAAAGCCCCAAGGGAATTTGATTCGCTAACGAACGGCTCCCTCGGAGCCCCCCGTTTGTAGCCAATGAACAAGATTCACCCGATACCGGACAAGCGCCGTCGGTGCGACCCGTTGGAGGTATTCATTTTTGAAAAAATGGGTATTGGGTCGATGGAGGAATAC
>JBKBLN010000006.1:0-50173 GCA_046296415.1 Spirosomataceae bacterium
CATAAACACCTCAGTATCAATAAAACCCCAAAAAAAATTCTACCATCAACACAATAAGTTAACCAAATAGTGCAATAAAAACTTCTTCCTTTTTCCCCAGTGTTTCCTTTGTATCTTTGTTATTCTATCCATTCTATTTAGTTAACCGGTGAATTCTTCAGGAAACTTTGAGTAAATTCTGCCAACAATCCCAACATTCCGCCCATTTTAAAACGGTACAACCTTATCAATATGTGGTCTTTCTTTTCATCTTCGGCTAAAAAACCTTGGACCCACTATGTGTCCACCGATATGCACGCACACTTTTTACCTGGCATAGATGATGGAGCGCCGGATCTTTCGACATCACTGGACTTAATTCGAGGTCTACAGCAGATGGGGTATCAACGGCTGATAGCCACGCCTCATATAATGCCTGGGTTTTATCCTAATACTCCCCAGACCATTCTATCAGCTTTGAACGAAACAAAACGTGCTGCCGAACAACTGGGGCTTCCTATTACTCTAGAGGCAGCGGCTGAATATTTCATGGACGAGTCCATGGAAGAGTTGATCGAGCAGGATACGATATTATCCTTTGGTCAGCCTAAATGCGTCTTAGTCGAAATGTCATTTGTTTCGCAAGCGCCCATGTGGGAGTCTATTTTTTTCCTTTTACAGACCAAGGGATATCAGCCCGTTTTGGCACATCCCGAGCGATATGCTTATTTTCATGGAAATCTACGCGCGTATCAGGCATTTTTGGATCGCGGGGGCTGGATGCAGGTAAACTTAACCTCGTTAGCCGGACATTATGGAAAAGCTACGCAACGTGTCGCCAAAGAATTAATTAAGTCGGGGATGATTCAACTTTTAGGTACCGACCTCCACCATCACCAACACCTGCACGTATTGAATACCTCCTTATATAGTAAAGAGATGGAGCAAGTCTTGTCGGGAGTTGCGTGGAAGAATTCGGTACTTTAGGTTATTTTTTCCATGTTGGCACTACGCTACCCTCTGGCTTTTGGCCTAATAAGTGTAGAGCGGAAGGAGCCATTTGATATAGAAAAACTCGTTCTGTGTTTTTGACTTCACCCAAAGGTAAGATTCCTGGTCCTAGTGCTCCCATCCAAAGTTCAAAGCAATCTCGGATGATACGACCATGGCTAGTCCATTGACTTTTGACTTGATCTCCCCTCCCGTGGTCTGTTGTCAGGAGAAAATAGGTATTCCCAACATACATGGAATCTTGTTGACAGTAATTCCATAAATCTTGCACGAACGCATCGAAGGTGTGGGCTGCCTCAATATAGGCATCGTAATTTCCCTGATGAGCAAATTCGTCTGTTTCATCAAATGAAATGAGCACCACCTTTGGTTTATTCTTTTTTATGTACTCCTTGGCAAAAAAGTAAGTTAAAAAATCGCGTCGACTACTTCCTTGGCTAGGTAATATACGTTGGATGTCATTCAGCAAGGCTTCTTTATCATTGGGATGTACCGCTGTCATTTGACCTGCATTGACGGGTACTCCACTTCGTGGGCTATTTATTATGAAAGGAAAAACATCCCATGTTCCAAATGCAGCCACTTTTCCTTGAAAGGCTGGGTCTCGATTTATTTTCTCTAAAAAAGTCGTGTGGGGGTTATAGAATTTATCATTGGAATTGATATCTGGATCTGGATTTCCGGTGAGCATCTCATTATATCCTGGATAGGAAAACCCATGCATATTCCTAAGTTGGACTTCTGAACCCATCTTTCGATTTCCGAGTAGCTGGCCCTGCCCAGCGAAAATAGTCCAAAGAAAGGGAAATAGTTTTTCACGTCTATCTTGTGGGGTTGTCGCACCGAAGCGTTCCCACATCTCGTTGGGTCGTCGGGTAAAATCTTTTGAATAAACTAATGTGGAGTCGACTCCCTGGAAAAGCTCTTGCCACCTCAGGCCGTCGGTGGTGATTAGAAAAAGGTTGGGTTCCTCTTGCGCTTGGGAGATTTGAGGCGAAAGTAAACCTAAAACTAGATAGATAATGAATGTAGGTAGCTTTGACATAGGGAAAGGAAATAAGAAATGGGGGGAACGAGAACTTCAGGGTCTTTGGCTTCATCGTCCAAAATTCGAAGTTGAATGATTTCTTGAAAAAAAGGGAGTTCTTCAAACAATTCGATTTCATTTGGCAGCATGGGCCCACCTTGAAGCCAGAATGTCGCTTTGCTGGCATCCGATAAGCCATGAAAATAGTCGGTATTCTTACTACACAAATACCGCTTGGCCAAGACATGGCTTTCGACGAGCCTAGCGACCTCCTCGCCAAATCCATTTTCTCGCATCCAATCTCCAGCTACTTTTTCATGGAATTGGTGCCCATATACATCCATTTTATCTGCTGGATTGGTGATGGGCATGAGGTGGCCAATATCGTGTAGAAAAGCCGCGATCTGAACTGAAGGTTTTAACCCTTTTTCTATGGCGAGGAGTGCCGCTTGTCCGGCATGTTGGTATTGGGTAACCTCTTCCCCAAAGTAGGGTTGTTCTCCCTCCTTTTGAAAAAGGCGGTTGATCTCCTCTAAGGTATGATTTATATTGACTTTCATTATATATATATATATGAGTGCTTTGTTGTTTGGTTGGGCAAAGCTTACATAATTGGGAAGTGGGAGGTATACATTAAAATGACCCCAGGTAAACTACCCAGGGTCAAGTAACCGATCACATTATTGAAGAATCCACAGGACATCATTGATATCATCGCGACCATTGAATTGGCGTTGAATAGCGGCGCGGTAGTTTTGCTCATTGGTTGTCCGCTCTGACAACGGATATTGCCAACGAACAGCAATTCTACCAGAGTTACCGGTGCCTACCCCGGTGTAAAAGATTGGGAAGCCTGTACGACGCCAGTTAAAATAGGCTTCCATGCCTGAGTTCATAAAAAAGGCGATGTATTTTTGGGTGATGATCTTGCTCAAACCAGCCGTACCGGTTTCATACCGCACATTGGCTTGGTTCAGATAGGAGTCAAGACGGAAAGGAATGGTAAACGTACGGAAGTCAGTGGCATTTCGACCTCCGGTTTGGGAGTAGGTCATGGTATTATCTCCCTCTTTAATCCCATAGAAGTCGAAAGAAGCTTTGATGCCTCGGTGGTACCACGTTTCGGCACTTTGGCTGGAGTCCCACAAACGGTGAAGCCCCTCGGCGATGTTAAAACACATTTCGGGATATCCCACTAAGAAGGTGTTTTGGCCAATGTAGTTGGTATAAAATCGATTTCGGTTTTGAAATGAATAACTTCCGGGAGCAAAGCCAGGTCCATTGTTGATACCTGCTTTAAACGACATATCCGACAAATCTTCTCCGGCGCTTGCACCGACATAGGCAGAATAGTCGGAAGGAAGTTTGCCTGCTTTCAACTGCGAACCCGCAGGCTCACAAGTAACCATCACCCGGGGGTCGTTACGCTCTACCAAGGGTGTGATATACGCGGCCGACATATTTTGGCGTGTGGCATCAAAACCAAAGTTATCTGGGTTGGATGGGTATTTATTGAAAACATTGGAAACGAATTGCAGATTATCGGACAGACCCTCCATTAAGGGGTATTGGGTTGGATTAGACAAAATGGCTTTGAAACGGCCTTTGATGTTTAAATCGGTGTCATTTTCTTTTTTACTTAATGAAATCAAAACTCGTAATTGAAAGGCGTTTACGGTTTTTTGCCAATTGCGTAAATTACCATTAAAATAGAAGTCACCTGTCAAAGTACCATTCCCTTGGGCGATCAACTGGGCTAGTTCAGTATTGGATTCATCCAACCATTTCAGGATTTGCAGGTACACCTGTTTTTGTGAATCATAGGTAGGGGCTGTGTTATCAATACCTTTGAGTGCATTGGATAAAGGTAGGTCTCCGACCCGTTTGGTCATTTGATCATAAAAGTAGGCACGAAAGAATTTACCTAGTGCGCTGTAAGGATTCACCTCGCCTCCACCGGCACGACGAGCTTCTTCTTCCATTTTTATTACATTTTTCAATGTAATGTATTGGTCAGGCATGGAAGTCCAGGTGTATTCGTTGGTGGCGTAGTAGTTGTAATTGGAAAGATAATATTGATTCCACCGCATCTCGGCCGAGAAAGGTCGACCAATGGAATTATACATATCCATTTCGATCCCTTGCAGGACCAATGAAGCGGGGACGCTAACGGGCCGATTAGGATCTTTTTCTAATTCGTCGAAGCTTTTTTCGCAACTTGAAAGAACGAAGAAGGTGGCAAAGCAAAGTCCGATGAATTTGCTTGTTTTAATGTGATTCCAATATTTCATAATGATTAATCAGACTGAGGTTGATCAAAAAGTTAAGTTGATGTTGACACCATAGCGGCGTGTAGAGGGAGTCTGCATGGTGGAGTTACTTCCCGTGACGTATTGATTTAAGTCGATATCTTTACTGGCGGCAAAATAGAGGAGATTTCGACCGACCAACGAAATGCTGGCTTGCTGGAATGTCCTGCCCAACCAAGCTTTAGGTAATCGATAACCCACTACGACTTCTCTCAACATACCAAACGAACGGCTCATTAGGTTACCTTCGTTGGAATTGTAATACCGGCTAACCCAGTCTTGAAGGAATTGCTTGGTGGTATTGGGTGCAAACGACAGTTCATCCCAGTTGGTAACTTTTCCGTCGGCATCAAACTTCAATACGCCACCATTGGTGATCTGAACGCCTTCGCCTACCCAAGAGCGTACGCCGAGGTAATCTTGGTACCGTGCTTCGCCCATAGCGTCTTGGGTGGTTGCAATATGACGGCCTCCACGGAAAGTTTGTTGTTGAATGTAGTTTGAGATCACCCCTCCAATACGGCCATCGAACTGAAAGCTCAAGCTCACGTTTTTGTAGTCCAATTTATTATTGATACCGAAAACGAAGTCCGGATTCAGGTATCCTAGGAATTGGGAGATGGGTGCATAGATCGGTCGACCGGACGCATCGTTCACGATGTCACCAGAAGGGGTACGAACAAATGCTCGGCCATAAAATTTATCCAATCGATCCCCTACTTTAAAGAAGTTATTTAGGCTTTCGACACCGGGATAAATCTCGGTCAGTTTTTCGGTATAGGTAGAGTAATTGGCCAAAATCTCCCAGGTTAAACCATTCGCGTTTTTAACTGGGAATCCGCTAACGGAAGCTTCCCACCCTTTCTTTTGGGTTTTGATTCCATTGACCAATGCATTGGAGTAACCAGTGGCCGTTGAAACGGGTAAATTAAAGATCCGCGGGCCTTCGTTGGACACAAAATAGGTAACGTCAAAACTAATTCGGTTCTTCAGGAACTTCAGATCCATACCCACTTCGCTTTGCGATGTAGAGCTGGGTTGAAGAGCGGGATTATTTAAGGTATTGGTAAAATAGGCAGCGGGCTGATTATTATAGCCAAAGGGAGTGCTATAAACCGCAGCGTTTTGATAGGACGGTCCATCGTAAGGGGAGATGTATTGATCGCCATAGCCGATTGGGTAGCTGAATCCGGGAGTAGAACCGATGGTCGATTGTGTTAGGCCGTCTTTTACATTTGCGAAAGAACCTCTGATTTTAGCAAAGGTGATGGCAGCTGGAAGAGGGATTAAATCGGAAATCACCGTCGATGCTGCGACTGATGGATAGAAGAAAGTATTATTTCCAGCAGGCAAGGTAGATAACTGGTCGACACGGCCGGTGGTAGAGAGCGTTAACCAATTTTTGAGTGAAAAATCGGCAGAATAGTAGGCAGAATTCACACGCATGTCGGACTGAAAGTTGTAAAGCTTTACTGGATTGGCTGAATTGGCGAAGTTATACAAGCCTGGTACGTTTAGGTAATCGGTTTTTCCGAACGAGGAATTGTATGAGAACGAGCGAATGTTTCCTCCCGCCCAAATCTTCGCATTAAGGCCTGTGACAATATCTTTATCGAAACGGATCAAGACATCGGTATTATTTTCGAATAAATTGCGGCGATCTTCGATGTAGTCTCCTCTACGTTCATCCCGACCATAGGATCCTGCGCTATAGGGCATTTTCTCGTTCCGGAACAAATCCCAGGTAGTCACTTGGGTACGAAGCATCACATCTAGGTAGTCGGTGAGTTGATAGGTAAGAGCGGCTTGTCCGATAACATCTGTTTTGTAGTGTCCTCTCAACCATTCGTAGCTCATAAAATACGGATTGTTGTACCGTTGGTACTCGGCATAGATTTGTTGGACCCCTTCTTTTCCGGGCTGCCAGTAGTTGCGCATATCGTCCACGTTCCAGTCGGCCCCAGCCCAAAGCACCATATTATAGATGAGAGAGTTTGGACCGTAGTTTACATCGGGGAAGTTCGGAGTATATTGGCGGTTATATTGAAGGCCAGAGGTGAACTTCAAGCGATTGGAGAATTTGTAGTCGGAGGTAAGACTAAAATTTGAGATGTTCAGGTGGGTATTGGGTACAATTCCATTTTGGTAGGTATGCGAACCTGAAAAACGGAGGTTGTATTTTTCACCACTGGAGGAAATCGCTAAGTTATTGGTAGCCAGAACGCCAGTTTCAAGGAAACGAGTCAGGTTATCTTTTCCACGAGCGACCCACGGAGTTGGAATTCTACGGCCTGTGGCGGGATCGATCGGCGAGTCGTATTGGGGAATGAGCTGGCCTTCAAAGCGAGGGCCCCATCCACCGTCGTAATCCCCATCGTTTAGTCCTCCACCTTTACCATCCACAAACGCGTATTTTCCGTGATCTCCCGGGCCATATTCATCTTGTACTTTGGGAATGGCATAAAATCCGCGGTCAAATTGAGTGGAAGAGTTGAAGTCGATTTGGAAACCCCGGTTGTCTTTTGAACCTCGTTTGGTCGTAATTAAAATGGCTCCATTTTTACCTCTAAATCCATACAATGCGGAGGCGGAGGCACCTTTTAAGACAGAATAATTTTCGATGTCGTCAGGGCTAATATTCCAAGTATCGGAATTGACAGGTACGCCGTCCACCACAAATAGTACGTCTGAATTTCCGCGAAGTGAAATGGCTGGGCGGCGAAGGAGTTCTTGTTGAATTCCCACTGTTAAACCTGCCACTTTTCCGGCTAACGCATTTAAGGCGTTGGGTTCGCGGGCTTTCACCACCGAGGCACCATCAACAGATTGAATAGCTACGCCAATGCGCCTGGTTTCTTTTTTAATCCCCAAGGCCGTCACGACGACTTCTTGCAATGCTTTGGTGTCGGGATTCAAGATGATTTCTAAAAATGTTCTATTTCCCGGCACACGCTCTACGGTTTCGTACCCAATGGACGAGAAAACAAGAGACGTTTGCGGATTGGGTACACTCATTTGAAAAGAGCCATCAGCACCGGAGAGGGTGCCCGTGGAAGTTCCTTTGATTAAAATACTTACTCCAGGAATTGCGGATCCGTTGGATTCTTTAACCGTCCCTCGAATTTGGGTGACTTGTCCCCATACCAAGGAAGGAAGAAAGATCCCCATGAAAACCCCTAAAAGGAATTTTTTGATGATGTGATTGCAGTAGATTTGTTTCATACGAAAATTGAACAGGTAGTTTTTTATTGAATGGGTTATTTCCCCATTCATTTTCCTGCAAATCAACAGACCTAATTCAACCTATAGATTATGCCTATATCATGAAAACATTAGGAAGTTTATCGGATTCGGACCGCCCACAAAATCGATTACATTGCTAATAATCTGACACTTAGAAGCAAAGTGGAGGTATTTTATTTTCAAAATGAATTAGTAATTTCATCACATGGACTTGATACTTGCTTAATATCTAAGCTGTTCATTTGTGGACCAAAAATTAGCAGTATGCCCAATATTTCATTAGTGGTCTTGGATATGGCTGGCACCACGCTTCGTGATGTACGCGAAGTGGAAACATGCTTTGCCAAGGCTTGTGCTCAGACTGGACTTCAGGTTTCAGCTGACCGAATTTTAGCCTTGCAGGGCTATGCCAAAGTCGAGGTTTTTCGTTTATTATGGACTGAGCGGATGGGGGATCATCATCCTGACTTGGAAGATACCATTGCTTTTTCGTACCTCACTTTTCGTTCCATTTTGGAGGAACACTACCGACACTCGTCCGTGATTCCAACGGAAGGATGTGTGGAGACCTTGACATTCTTGAAAGAATCGGGTATCCCAGCAGTTTTAACCACCGGATTTTACCGGGATGTAGTCGATATCATTTGGAATAAAATGTCGGCTTGGGTACCTGAAGGAAGTATCCAAGCGATCGTTGCGTCGGATGAAGTTGCCCAAGGACGTCCTGCGCCAGACCTGATTTTTCGGGCCATGGCTATCGTGGGTGTGGATGACCCCAAGGAGGTGGTTCACATTGGGGATACGCCGGCCGATTTAAAAGCGGGTTATCGTGCGGGGTGTGGATATAACTTGGCCGTTATAAACGGTACTCATACCACGGAGCAGCTTTCCCCCTATCCGCACGATCATTTGTTGGGTCATTTAGGGGAATTTATTGAATTCATTCATCCGGTTCTTCACGCTCAAACTTCAGCCTGGCATGAGTCGTCCAACCTATGATGTTCTAGTGGTGGGTGGTGGTATTTTGGGTGCTTTCCATGCCTACCATGCTGCGAAGAAAGGAAAGCGAGTTGCGTTATTCGAAAAGGATACCCAATCATCGGGTAGTACAGTTCAAAATTTTGGGCAAGTGGTACCTTCAGGGTTAAAGAGTCCATGGTTTGAATATGGCCTTCGCACGTTGGAGATTTACCAGGAACTTCAACAAAAGGGCGACTTTACACTTCGCCAACAGGGTAGCATTTACCTGGCTTCCGATGAGGCTGAGTGGCAAGTCGCTCAAGAGTTGAGTGATCGTCATTTGGAAAAAAATTATGACAATATTCTGCTAACACCGCGGGGTGTGCAAGATCGATATCCCTTTTTACAGCCAGCCTATGCGGTGGGTGGGTTATTTTACCCACGGGATATGTCGGTAGAGCCTACGATTTTCATTCACCGATTTTTACACTATTTAAAGGAGCAACTCAAGGTGGATGTATTTTTTGGCCAGGCTATTGTGGACTGTCAGGAATCCAGTATCGGGGTTCAGGTCAAGTCGGCCAATCATCAAATTTGGCGCGCAGCGAAGGTTATCATTTGCAGCGGATATGTTTTCAATGTATTGTTTGCTGATTTATATGCTCAAAGTGGGCTGATCGTCAGCAAATTGCAAATGATGCAGACCTTGCCAATGCCGGACTTGCAGATGAAAGGTAATATGTTGACGGGGTTAACAATCCGGCGGTATGAATCGTTTGAAGAATGTCCATCTTTTCAGCAATTCAAGGTTTCGGATTCGTACCGAGACTTACTTGATTGGGGTATTCATATTTTATTTAAGCAGGCACAAGATGGATCCATCCTCATCGGTGACTCGCATGAGTATAGTCCTGTGGCACAGGCACAGGCTTTGGATCAAGTCAGCCGGGAGACCATCAACGAGCTTATTTTACAAGAGGCCGCGCGAATTGTTCAGTTTCCAGTCCGGACGATCGAAAAACGGTGGGCGGGATTTTATGCACAACATCCTGATGACTTATTTGAGTACAATGTTTCGGACAACATTCATATCCGGACGGGTATTGGCGGAAAGGGGATGTCGTCCAGTGCGGGATATGCCGAAAAAAGTATAGCCGACCTATTGGGTGGTCGCGGATAAAATGGTTTTTTTCTTCCAAAGTAGTTGATAGAAAAAGAAAGCCTGGCCCAGCGTTAAGCAGCCTCCTATGACGGCCAGTGCGTGGGTATATTGAAGAAAGAGTGTCGCCCAGCTAAGGTCGGGAGCCCATAGTTCTTTGAAGAATAGTAGGGCGACACTTCCAAAATAGCCAATGGAGTCGCAGAGGTACACAAAGTATCCCACATTTCCTCGAATATCGAAGAGTGCAATGAGCCGTTCAAAGAAAGCGATTTGTATAATGAGGTAGGGCAAAAACAAGCCGATGCCCACACCACACATCCAGAGGTCCGTCGGAATCCAACCCCGTGTGAAGGCATACGTTACCCAACCCATCCCACCAAAAGACAGGAGCATCAGAAAATGAATCCAGCCAAAAGCTTGTTGATTGGACCGAATCCAGGCGATGGAAGCCAGGAGAATGAATACCCAGGCGGCTATTTGAATTTCTTGTTGGGCATAAAAAGAGGGTGGAATTTGGGGAGAGAGTTCGGTCCAAATTTCGATCATGAACGAATCCCGGAAATCGCGCAGGGTGGTTAACAGGGCGTACAATAGGATGATGAGAAATAGACCAACCCCATATCGACTCCAAGCTACTTGTTTATGTCGGATCGACATGGGTGTTCGCGCTTTACGGGCCGTCAGGTCACTGGTGGAAGGGGTTGGAAGGAGATGAAGCATCCATAGAAAAAAAAGGAAAGGAAGGAAGAATAAACCGCCCATGAGGGCAGGCATCCAGAATTCTGAGACTGGGAAATGGAGGCGAATGGACTGGTAAAGGGACTTTAAGATTCCGGAGGTCATGACCATGTTGATGCTGAGGCCGAGTGCTAGAAATTCTGTTAATCGGCGGCCCTCTAGGTAGCTAAAAACCAGACCCCAGATCATACCAAGTGGTAGACCTGCCAGGAAGAGGGTCGTCCAGGCCCAGGATGGGGGTAGCCAACCAAATAAAATCAAACCCATTTCAGCGAAGCTAACCAGGCCTAGGAGCCATATCCATCGGTAGGCGGGACGAAGGCTGGAAATAACTCGGACCCCGATGAATTTAGATACCATATACCCGACAACCTGGGTGAGGAGCAGCACGGTTTTATAGGAGATACCGAAAACGGGGGTGACCGACTCATACATTCCCGTAGAAAACGGCTTGCGAAAGGCATAGGTACAGAAATAGATACCAAAGGCGGCAATCATGGCCCAAGCGGGCGAATGAGAAACCGGGCGAGGGGGGTGAGCCATCGGAAAAGTAGTTTTTTACGAAGAACGGCTTTCCCTGCAACCTATGGGTTACGTGGATGTTACCAGAATGCTAAGGATAGGGAATGGTTCTGGGACAACCCTTGTTTAGAATGTAGAATATCCAAAATGTCATGATGTTACCTGCGAGTTGGTTTTCGTTTCCGTACCAAGAGAAACCCATGCCTGTTTTGTTTTTGGGACATGGGAGCCCGATGAACGCCATAGAGGAGAATCCGTTTGTGGCGGAATTTAGGCGAGTGGGCAAATCATTGCCACGGCCGGCGGCGATTTTATGTATTTCGGCTCATTGGGAAACGCGAGGAACTCAGGTGACGGCCATGCAAGCCCCGAGGACGATCCATGACTTTGGTGGATTTCCACCTGCTTTACATGCCGTTCAGTATCCCGCGCCGGGAAGTCCAGAATTGGCTCAGGCGACACAGCAGTTGGTGGATATGACGGAGATATTGGCTGACCACCGCTGGGGATTGGATCATGGGGCCTGGAGTGTGTTGACCCATTTATTTCCGAAGGCGGACGTGCCGGTGGTGCAATTGTCCTTGGACTATACCCAGCCCCCGGCGTATCATTATGCGTTGGCCCAACAACTAAAGGAGCTACGGCACCGGGGTATTTTGGTGGTGGGCAGTGGCAATATGGTACATAATTTACGTCAGATAGCTTGGAATAAACTGGATCAGCCGTTTGGGTTTGAGTGGGCGTTGGAGGCGAATGACCAATTCAAGTACTTCATTCTGCAGGATCAAGTGGATCGATTGATTGGTTATTCGAAGGAAGGGGCGGCGATCCAGCGCGCGATTCCGTCGCCGGAGCATTTTCTTCCCTTGCTCTATACGATGGGGGTCCGGAACGAATCTGACATACCTCAATTTTTCAATGACGTTCCGGTGGGAGGATCTTTGACGATGACGAGTGTGATTTGGGGTGGGTGATCATATAGCTACGTTTGGTAGAGACGTAGCAATGCTACGCCTCTACGAAGCGAAAATCGCCAACGCACGGCATAACAACGGATCGCACCTACGGAGCCTATCCGGTCTTAGGTCCATCGCTCATTTGCTACAAACGGCGGGCTCCGATGGAGCCGTTTGTCGTCAAATCATCTCTTTGGGTGTGTTTCCGCAGGAGCCGCCCGATTATTGGGGCAATACTGCTATGAGCGTAGTAAGCACGACATTTTATGCGAAAAAGTACCCTGTTCGCTCAATTCTAAAGCTACAATCCATGTGTTCTCATTTAAATCAATCAACAGGTTGGTATCAAAAAGGATCATGCTCGTTTCTAGGCATTTTCGGGTAAAGTCTGGGTTTTTCATCTTGGGTGTATTCGAGGGTCATTTCTTCCTAGGGCTAAATTTGTGGTAAAAAAAGATCGGGGTACGTTGGAGAATATGGGTTGGCCACTTCCCCATCTTAAAATGCCGAATTTTTCCAAAATCAACCGAATTTTTATTTCTATTAACCGTTCGATAAATTTTTAAAAATCTCTTTTTTATTCCATACTGTTTGGGTTAATTTTAATGAATTACCTAAACATCATGCGAATCATAACGAAAATTGGTGGGATTGGACTGTTCGTATTGTGGTTTAGTACAGTACTACATGGGCAAAACTATCCATTTTCCACTTTTACCAACCAAGATGGCTTACCTGGGATGCAGGTCATGCGGCTATTTCAGGATAGCCGAAAACTACTTTGGTTAACGACTAAAACTGGTTTGGCCTATTTTGACGGAAGTCAGTTTCATACGTTATCTTCCAAGGAATTCCCGGATATCAATCCCTTTCGACTCGGTGGCTTTGCCGAGACCCGAGACCAAGCCATCTGGTTTGCGAATGATCAACAGGTGTTTAGGTTTGATGGCCAGCACCTGGAACCCTATTCCCTTCCTGCCAACTGGCAGGTTGAGCGATATGATCCAATTTATACCAATCGACACGATCAAGTCATTGTCGTAGCTCAAAATTCAGCCAATTTAAATCAAAAGACCTTATTTTGTCTGGAAAAGGGCAAGAAACCCCGGCAAATTCGACTTCCTCCTCTACCTACCACAGGATACTTTACTCCCAAATGGTTTGATGCTGAAAACGATACGTGGTATGGGTGCATTCGAAGATTAGACACGAAGGAACGGCCGATTGTGTATTGGCATCAAGGCAAATGGCACTCCTTGCCTGATGGATTCAGTATAAATGAACAATTTCGTTTTTATCTAAAAACTCCTTGCGGTAAATCATTCATCCAAACCAAAAATCAGACATCTGAGACGGTTTATTATGAGGTTCAAGGCGCGGGTAAACTCAAAGAATATGCGCGAGGAAAAGGAGAAAAGTTCAAGCTGAATTACCCCATTGCTTCTTCCATACCGTTAGAATTTGCAAATCGAATTTATTTTATTCCTGCCAACCAGACTACCGGGACTGAAATTGTGCTCAATCATCAGCAGCTGCATGACGTGGTGGCAAGTCAGGAAGGCAATGGCTATTTTGTGGCCACAGAAAAAGGCCTACGCCATATATTTGACAATGGTTTTCGGAATTTCGACGAGTCCCAGGCCCCGTACGTTTGGACCGTGGTGGAAGGCAAAGAAAAAGATGAGGCCTGGTTCGGGAATTTCCAGGGAGGTTTACTTCATTGGACACCTGGAAAGTCACCCATCTTAGAAAAAAATATTCCCTTACCACCGATCCAATCGAAACATCCAGAAGTGAATAGCCCACATCTTTTGCAGTTTTATTATGGAGGATTTCGAGAAAGAGGTGGGGACGCTTGGTTTCCGGAATCCCATGGATTACTTCATTTCAATGGAACAAATAAGGAGTTTGAGTTTATAAATTCAATCGGGAGCTTTGTTATTGCGGATGAACCTGAGCAGGATTTGGTTTGGCAAGGAACACATGAGGGAATTTATGCCACCCATAAAACCACCAAAGAACTCATCTTTAATCTCCGGTCTGGGATAGAAATCCCAAATATTCGCTACTACATGGTGATTTTTAAGGACTCGAAGGGACGGTATTGGTTTGGAGGAAAAGGGGGGATGCTTCGATTTGATTCGTTTCAGGCCATTCAGAAACTCAAGTTTACTCATTTAAAACCTGGCACCGCTTCGTTCCCACGCATTGGACTTGTTCAACTGCTAGAAGATTCTTACGGAACGATCTGGGGGGCTTCGGGAGATGGCCTGTATTGGTTGGATGAAGCAAACATGGAATTTAAAGCCGTGACACATGCTCAATTGGAATCACCTGTAAACTCCATCCTTAGCTCGGACAAAAATACCCTTTGGATTGGCACCAATGATGCCCTATTAAAAATGGATTTAGCTCAATGGTACCAAGAAAAGCGGGTTCAAATGTTGGTTTTCAATCATCATACCGGATTTTTAGGACAAGAAGTGGCGCAAGCAGGTTTATACCTCGACAGCCGCCGGCGACTTTGGGTTCCGAGTGGAAGTATCCTAAGTTTTTTAGACCTAAAGCACGTTCACAAGGAAATTACTCCGACTCAACCCTATATTTTACGTTTGGGTAAACGCCGATTGCCGCATATTCGAGGTGGGCTAGACCAAACGTTTGAGGAGAATCATCTATTGATGGAAGTGGGTGCAACAGGCTATTATCGGCCGTTACGCGCTCAATTTAGTTATCGAGTGGACGATGAACCGTGGTCAGATTGGACGGAGCAAACTCAAATTTATTTACCTACCTTAACGAATGGACGGCATACGGTGGAGGTTCGATCTCAAACGTTGGGATGGGAAGGAGACGAACCGCTGGTAGCCAAACAGGTTGTGATCATTCAAGCTCCAGTTTGGGAAAGTCCAAATTTCGCAAAATATCTAACCCTGATTTTAATTGCATTAAGCGTGATCGGCGGAATTGGGTACATTCGGCATTTGCAAATACGAACAGCGTGGATGGAGGCGCAGCAGAAATTCCTACATCTTCAATTGGGGTCATTACAGGAATTGCTTACGCCTCATTTTATATACAATACGTTAGAAAGCATAGGACGATTGATTCGAAAAGGTAAACCTATGGAGGCGAGCCAGCAGATTTATGGCTTATCCCATATTTTACGGTCGTATGTAACGGTAGGTGTTGGAAAAGAGAAAGATTGCTTCACGGTGCGAGAAAAAGTCAAAATTCTGGAAGATTATTTAAGGCTCCTCTTGGCCCCAATGGATGAGCCGTTTAGCTATGAAATTCAGATCAGCCCTGAGGTTCCGCTTGACCTCCCATTGATTCCCCCATTGATGATTCAACCCTTTGTTGAAAATGCGATCAACCATGGGCTATTGCCATTAGAAACTCCAGGACATCTGCGAATTCAATTTCTCATGGATTCGGAAGGCGTACATTGCGTGGTGGAGGATAATGGCCAAGGGCGTGCAGCGGCCACGACTCGGAAGTCAAAAGATAGCTTGTCGGTTAGCACCCAGCTCATTGAAGAGCGCATTCAGATTTTACATCGGATGGGGCGAATCATCCGAATCCGGACGGAGGATGTCGAACCGACAGGTACTAGAATTCATTTACATTTTACAATAGCAAACTCAAAATAAGTCAAGTCAAATTAGCCCATGTATAAAGTAGCCATTATTGAGGATAACGCCTTTACGAGGGAACACATAAAGGATTTATTTGCTACGTATTTTCCTAGATTAGTGGTAGTGGTGGAAGCATTTAGGATTCAAGAATCAATTCGGAAGTTGGTTGAAACGCCATGTGATATTGTATTAATGGATATTGAGTTGCGGGATGGATCGGGTTTTGATATCCTCAAGACATTGAATGAGCGGGGTATTCCCAAGTTCAAATTGATTTTATTTTCTAAGCATCAACATTCTGACTATTTGATTCGAGGGATGAACTTTGAGGCGCGGCATTATCTTTTCAAACCCATTCATCCCGATTCATTTCAGGAGGCAATAACCCTTGTGTTGAATGAATTAGAGGAATCCAATTTTCCAAAAGAGGATGAATTATCCGAGGCTGGGAAGTTAGTGCTGCGACTAACGGACAAGTCGAGCATAGTTTTGCTGAAATCTCAGGTCCTTTATGTGGCTTCGCTTGGACAGAAGACTGTATTTCATACTCAAAACGGCAGTTGGGAGACCCCTAAGCATTTGGGGGCGTATGAGTTCCAATTAGAACAAGATCCTTTTCCATTTCTTCGCATTCACCAGAGTTATTTTATTAATATACAGGCGATTGAGCAATTTTTTCAATTGGAACGAATTGTCAGTTTGGTGGATGGTACCGAGTTACCAGTGGCAAGGAGGAACATCCGAAAATTAAAGTCCATTTTATCTACAATTTGACCGAATATTTAAATAATCGGGAGGAATTTTTGTAGAAACCCTTTTCTGTCGTTTAAAATATACTTTTCTGTAATATAGTAGGTGCAACAACGTGGGATAGATCATGCAGAATCCTCTACCTTCCAACCTACAAGAGGTCGTTTATTTTGAGGCCTTTATCAACTACACTCGAATTCACTTTGCGGATGGCACGAGCCAGTGGCATTCGTACACTTTAAAAAGGTACGAACGACTTTTAGGCGAGCCCTTTTACCGTTTTCACCGCCGGTACATCGTCAACAAAAATTATATCCAAGACATCCAATCTTTACCTCAACGCCGACTGGTGCTTCACTGCGGTCGGGAGATTCCGGTGGCGCGGCGGCGTTGAGGCGGGGTATTGAAATTAAATTTAAAATAAAGAAAAAATGAAGTATTCTACCTTTATCCTATTTTTTCTACTGGCAATCCCGATCTCTTTATTGGCCCAAACCTCAAGTTACAGTATTTCAAATGTCAATACTAGTTGTGGATCAGGGACTACCGGTACGGGAACACCTTGTGGATTAGAGTATTTTGGTTCTAATATAAAGCTTTCGAGCTCCCCATCTATGGGTGGATCAGGCAGTACAACGTTAAGCGTCTCCATCAATAGATGCACCGGTACAACCGCATTGGTGGGTCAGGTCTACCTAAAAATGAGTAATTCTTCATCAATAAGTGATGTTGTGTGTGGTACCAATATCGCTCAAAACTTGAATGGGAATGCCTCCACCCTCACGTTATCAGCTGACCTTGGCTCTTTATTCACTTCAGGTACCCGTTATTTCACCATGGTTTTTATCAACTCCACCGGTGTTAGGAGTTATTCAAGAGTATTTTCAGTTACTGCAACCCCACCTAGTTGCAATATTCAAACATCGAGCGGCTTCGCTTCCTCAATAACTGCCTCAAGTTTTACTGCCAACTGGAATGCTGTCTTAGGTGCTACAAATTACCAAATGAGCTATACTACAAATTCAGATATAAATTACACAAACGCACTAAACTATACTCAAACTACCACATCAAGAACTCTTTCTAATCTATTTTCAAGTACTTCGTACCGTTTTAGAGTTCGAGCCCAATGTAGTAATGGACTTTATGGACCATGGGTTGAGGTCTCTAATATCACGACAGCCGCACCACCACCACCTACCATCACATTGACCAATCCACCAACTGACTCCTGGGGATTCGGGCAGACTCGAAGTTTATCTTGGTCGATCACCAATAACGGTTGTGGCCCTTATAATTTGGAGGTATCTACTAATGCGGGTAGCTCATGGATATTAATTGGACGAGGTATTTCAGGAACCTCAATGAATTGGACTGTGGGAAAAGACGTTAACGACAACCCCATTCCGAATATGTTGAATAATCCCAACTTGAGAGTAAAGGTATATTGCCAAAACAATACGTCTATTTCCACTCAATCAACCACCTTTTCGCTGGCAGTGCCCTCCATAACCGTTACCACTCCCCAAGCACTTACAACCGGACAAACTCAAAATATCACCTGGACGGTCAATAATGCCGTCTGTACACAATTTACGGTTGAACTTTCAACCAATGGGGGTAGTACCCCTTGGAATGTACTCAAAACTTTCCATCCTCAAACATCCTTATCATGGACGATACCCAATGATCAGAACGGAAACGCCATCTCGTCGGCTGTTGGCAGTTCGACCAACCGATTGAAGGTGTATTGTTCAGGCTACGATGCCATCAGTGGGACCTCTGGAAACTTCTCTGTTTCTACACCTTCTTGTAACCTGACCCTTCCAGCCGCCAATACAGGGACAGTATCAAATATTGCTAGCGCTGGCTTCACCGCTACATGGCCCGCTATTAGTGGAGCAACGGAATATCGGATTAATGTTGCTACAATCAACAACACGACGTATTCTGCCCCGCTTTCCTTTACCGGGTTAACTACTACCAATTCCATCAATGTAACAGGGCTTAGTCCGTCCACTCAATATCGTTACCAAATTCAAGCTAAGTGTGCCAATGGAGTATGGACATCATGGTCTTCCACCTTGGCTACACCTACAACAAACGGACCTTTGAGCCTTACCCAACTGACTGGAGCCACTTGGCATTGTACCAAAACCATTCAATGGACTAGCCAACCCAATATCGGAAATGTTACCATTGAGCTGGGGAATACCAATACAGGGATCATTGGCGTCATTGGAACCAATCTACCCAACACAGGTAGTTATGATTGGGTCGTTGGGAAACGGATGTTAAATGGCAATACCGTAGACTTTGAGAACTTTGATTTTACCCAAACCTATTACTTGAAAATTTACCCCACAGGTACTGCAAATCAGGCCTCTACAGGAAATGGATTTACGATCCCTCGGCCAACGATCTCCGTTAGTTCACCCGCAGCAAATAGCACATTCAATGCGGGCCAAACCATCACTATGAATTATGTCTCCCAAAATTTATGCGGTCCGATGACCGTCGAATTGACGAATTCTTCAGGTACAACTTTACAAGTAATGCCCAATGGCTCAAATATTGCCAACGCGAGTCCCTATACATTTACTGTCACGAATACTTTTCCACAGCCAGGCACGTATCGATTAAAAATTTATCCCACCGTTTCTGGAGGTAACTCCCCTGCGGTTGGGTTGAGTGAGGTATTTACAGTTGGGGGAAATACAACCTGTTCGACATGCATTACCGGACAAACAGTTGCTGTATATACCCAAACCGGACAAGAAGGCTTTTGTGCGGCTCAGTATCTTTGCGGAAAGGGAATTATTGATAATAACATTACAACTTCACCTACGGCAAAAATTCTAAGACAAGATTTAGCCAAAGTTACCCTCTTATCGATTTTAGCTGATAGTCAAATCAATACGGTCAAAAACGGAGGTGGATCCTTTCCCGCCGATTATTATCCCACCACTTTTACAGACCTTTTTCAAGGTTCCTCCACCTCCTATCATAGATATGCCAAATTACTAAGTTATTTACAAGGAAGTGATACCGCTGTTCCTTTTGATAGAGAAAAACCCGATCCGATAAATTCTGGAAGCTTTGTACCACGCTTTACATTTGAACCCACTGGGTTTATTACACGAGCCGATTTATTAAAGGTATTTTTAGAAACTTGGAATATTGACGAGAGTACCGCCACCAATGTCTCCGTTCCTTATAACGATATCTCGACACTTCCTTTAGCTACCCAAAACTATATCCGAAAGGCATTCCAATTAGGTATTATTAGCGGGCAAATTTCCTTTCGACCAACGGAAGATGCCACTCGTGAAGAAGCATTTCTGATTTTGGCACGGATGCGTCAAAACCTTACGCTGCCTGAGGCTTCTTATCTTACTTCTGCCTCAAACTACTACCAACCTGTCAACCAATCCATTGGAAATCTAAGTATATATAAAGGGCTCACACAAGGGAATTTCTCTCATCATTCCTCCACTGATTTTGGTATTAACGACATTGGTTTCTCTTTGAATTTTGCTCATAATTATCAATCGTTTCTGACTTTACTCCCAGACGAATTAAAAGTGGTAAGTCCACTAGGTGAAGGCTGGACCCATCCATACAATGTTTACATGTTTACTACAACTCAACTAAATGACTCTGAGGGAAATGTTGCTGCAAAACCGCTTTTAGTTTTGGTTTGGGGGGATGGGACAATGGATGTTTATGACAACACTAACATTAATTCGCCTACGCCCATTACTATTGGCACCAACTACAATACTCTTACTCGGGTAAGCAGTAGTCAATACACGATTAAGACTAAAAGTCAGCATATTTATACCTTCAATCAACAAGGCACTGAAGCAGGATTATTTCGTTTAACGAGCATCCGAGATCGCTACAATAATACCCTTTCAATCGTTTACAAAACCGGCTCGATGGTTCAGTTCAGTCCCGTAAGGCAAGTAATTGACTATGTACAGACCCCATCAGGACGTAGAATTAATTTTACCTACGACTCACAAAATCGCATTACCAATATTAATTTTCCCGGAGCTAACAGCAATACCCGAAATCTCACTTTCACCTACACGGGGAGAAACCTGACTTCCTTCAAAGATGCCAAGGGCCAAAGCACGGGTAAAACTACTACATACACTTATGGTACGGGTACCGAAAGATATTTGCTTAAACAAATTACATTTCCTCGTGGTAATAAAATTGAAAACGTGTATGATCCTAATAGCCGTTTGCGATGGACACAAACCCGTGATGCTAATAATAATGTCACAGCCAAAACAGATATGGGACCAAGTGGCTATGGTACTTTTAACTCCGATGGTAGCGTAACCAATAACTGGACACAGGACTGCTCTTGTCCCAATGCTCAAAGCTCTGCCAAATACGATAAAAACGGTATTACGACGGAGTTCCAAAATAAAGTGATAAAAGTGCTTAGTCCTGCTAACGCCAATCACCCCTCCATGCCGAGAGAGGTAACCTATTCAGCACTGAATGGTTCGAGTCCGCAAACTTATACTCCTTCGTACGATAGCAATGGCAATGTGTTGAGAATCAGCCGCCCCGATGGAAAAAGCGAGAGTTTTACCTACGATATCTACCACAACCGCCGTACACACACCGATGCCAAAGGAATAACAACTATATATAATTGGTCTTCAGACGGAAAGTTTTTAAACAGCATCGTTCGCCCAATAGGAGATGGCAGTAACCTGACCCAGAGTTTCGGCTACTTACCCAACGGACTGATGAGTAGCTCGACCAACAACGAAAATATTGTAACCAACTTTGGCTACGATACCCGGGGGAATATGAACTCGATTCAGATTCCTGTTTTGAATATTAGTTCCTCGGCGGTGTATGATTTTGCCAGCCGTATGACCTCCAACACCAATGCACGGGGTAAAACCACATCTTATGTTTTTGATGATAATGACAATCTGACTCGAGAAACTGACCCTCTCAGCCGCCAAACGAACTATGGCTATGACGACAACGACAACCTCACCACCATCACCAATGCTAAAAACGAGGTAACTACGCTTGGATACGATGGATTTGATCGTTTGATCAGCGAAACCTTTGGCGGCAAAACCAAAACCTACGTGTATGACAATGCCCAAAACCGCCTCGTTGAGTTTAGAAAAGCAGGCTATGTCAACAACAATACCAAACGGTTTAGCTACACCTACGATGCCAATAACCGCCTTTACGGCAATGGCTACATTACCGAAATAGGCTACGACCCACTCAACCGCATGAGTAGCATCAAAGGTGGTACTCAGGCATCGCACCAACTGAGCAATTTTAGCTACGATGCTCTCAACCGCCTCACGGGGTATAGAGACGCATGGAACAATACCGTAGGCTACGGCTATGATGATAATGGCAACGAAACCCGAATAGACTACCCTAATGGAAATAAGTTGTACAAAACCTATGACAACTTAAATCGCCTAAAAACCCTGACGTGGAACAGCACCCTCGTCGCCACCTACAACTACGTGGGCAGCCGCCTCGACAATGTGGTGTATGGCAATGGCGTAAAAACCCAATACAGCTACGACAACGCAGGCCGCCCCACGGGCATTAGTGCTAGAACCAACAACGGCACGGGCAGCACCATTTATGACGCCAATTTTGTATTGGACAACCTCGGCAACCATACCGAAGAAAACGAAACGCAGCCCTTTGCCACCTTGCCTGTACCGACCGCAGGCACCACGAGCAGTACTTTTACCAACAACAAAATAAACAACTTAGGTAGTACCAGTTTTACTCATGACGACGACGGCAACATTACCGCCAAAGGCAGCAGTACCTACGGTTACGATTTGGAAGACAACCTGACCAGCTATACGGGCAGCGGCCTCACGATGACCGCCCTTTACGATGCCTTTGGCAACCGCCGAAGCGTAACCCGCAACGGCACCGAAACCCGCTACGTGTTGGATATGAACGGTTTGGCTACGGTATTGGCCGAAACCAATAGCAGCAATACCGTGCAGAACTACTACCTACACGGCTTGGGTTTGGTGGCACGGGTAAAAGCCGACGGTACCCTACACTATTACCACGGCGATTTTAGAGGCAGTACCATTGCTATGACAAACGTCAGCCAAACCATTACCCACAAATACCAATACGACGAGTTTGGCAACCTGACCAACAGCCAAGAAGCCGACTCCAACCCCTTTCGGTACGTAGGCGCCTACGGCATTATGCACGAAAGCCCCGATCTTACCTATATGCGGGCCCGATACTACGACCCCACCACAGGCCGCTTTAACTCAGAAGACCCCATTTGGCATGCGAATTTGTATCCGTATGCGGGGAATAATCCTGTGGGAAATGTGGATCCTGAAGGTTTAAGAGCTTTTTCACTAGGATTTACTTCTCTATTCTCAGTACCATACTATACATTGTACTATCTAGAAAATGCAAGAAAACTAAATGGAAAAGATTATTATCTATCTCAGAAAGAGGTAAAAGCAATATTAGCTACGTCATATTTTAGTTCAACTAGAAAGCCTACTACATTTGATGATGAAACTGTTGGATATGTACGTCAAGCAAAAAATTTTGGAGACTATTTTTCATTCGTTGGTAGTTACAAAATATATGAAAATGAAGAAGGACAGGTTATTGGAATTTTTGATTGTTATGACTTTAATGCAGCAAGCAGAACATTAGGCGAGGAATTCGCCACAACCATAGGTAGACAATTTAAAACAAAACCACACAGAGTTGTTTGGGGAAAGGTATCTTCTGAAACTGAAAATTTTGATAAAAAAATTTGGAATGAATGCGATACAAAGAAGAAATAGAATTTTTTCTTTTGCTGTGGCCCGTGCCCCACAGGACGTTTTCGCCCTTATTGGTATAGTCTGCCACTAATAAGCCGAAAGCACATAAACAACAAAAACCTATGAAAAAAACGCTAACAATAGCCCTTGTATTTTTCGGTTGGCAAGCAGGGTTTAGTCAGGTAAAAAAGCAAGCGGTGAGTAAAGATTCGGTAAAAGTACTACATAGCCATACCCTCAAAGAGACTATCTAATTGAATAGAGAGATGTAATCAACAGGAAGTAACAGTATATTGATAAACGATATGAAAAGAATTTTAAGTATTTTGATATTAATGGTGATGGGGACATGTGCCCATGCACAGAAGCGCACCTATGAGTACGATGACCTCAATCAACTAAGTAGGGTCAACGTTTACAACGGCGATACTATCCAATACTCCATCCTCTACACCTACGATGAGCTCGGCAATCGCAAATCCAAAGTAATTTCCACTACCAGCAGCGGGGTAAATGACGTATTTCTTAGCCAAGTAAACGTTACCCCCACTACAGGGGTGCAACCGAACCAATCTGTGCAGGTTCAAGGCGTGGTTAACCAATGGAAAGCCACTGCCCAACCTGATTTCTTGATACAGTATTATATTTCCGCAGATGCGCAATGGGATCAAGGAGATGTACTTTTATCCCAACAAACCACGGTCGCAAACTTCAATCAACTAACTCAATCCTTCTCGACATCCGTCACTTTACCCAATTCATTACCCGCTCAGTTTTATTTGATCGCCTGGGTAGATGCCAGCAATGTTATCCCCAATGAAAGTGATGAACAGAATAACTTCGCTACAGTATTATTAAGTCGACAAGTTAATTGTACTCCTTTGCTCATTTCCATCCTGACCACACCCTCTGCGGCAAACGCTGCTACCGGCTCCGTCAGTGCGTTGGTCGAGGGGGGGACTTCCCCATACACCTTTGTTTGGAACACAGGAGCGACAAGTTCTTCTCTTTCCAACCTACCGGCTGGCACCTACAGCGTGCAAGTAACGGATAGCCAAGGTTGTTTAGGTCAAAATACAGGAATTGTAGGTACTACCTCAACCGAATGCGCACTCACCGTCAGTCCAACCATCGTAGCCACTACCTGCGGGGAGGCCAATGGCTCTATTCAACTTCAAATTTCTGGTGGAACTTCCCCTTACACCTTTTCTTGGTCACATGGACCTACCACCCCTTCATTAAGCCAACTCGCCCAAGGTACGTATACAATAACCGTTACCGACGCCCTTGGATGTCAAAAGGTGGAAACGTACGTGGTGGGATCCTCCGAGGTGGCCAGTTGGGCCTTTGATAAAGCAGTTGCCCTACCTGTCGGTGTCAATTTAGAACCAGGGAATTTTGGCCGTATTCAATCAAAATATATGCTTGTTTCCAGTCAACGAAACATTCAAGAGTACTCCTTTTCTGATGACCAGTTCAGACAAATCCCGATATCTAATTTCATTCCCATTCATCCCAATCATGAAATCAATCGGTTATCCATTTTCAATAATGCCCAACCTTCCACAAGCGATAAAATAGCCTTTAGCTTAATTGAAAAGCCGCTGAGTGGTCATGAGCATTACCTCTATGGTATGTCTGGGAGTTATTCTATTGACTATTTTAATCGTCTTCAAACACCAAGTCAATCCGGACCCACCTCTTTTCGATCTTTAGCTCACGGTAGTAATGTAACTTTGGGAATCGATTCGGATGCCAAACTTTGGCGAATGGATTATAATGGACAAATTCTGGGGTCGGAGACACAACCCCAAATTTCGTATCATGCCTACAGTCTTCGAAATCATACCCGAAGTCAAGTCTTTAGCTTGAGCTCAACGCAGGATCGGTGGGTAAAGTTTTTCAATGCAAGCGGACAAGAAACCTCTGTTCTGAATTGTCAGACTATTACCAAGGTTACGGGTGTTCATGGTACCTTAAATCGAATATTTATTGTTGGGTTAGATGATCAATTAAGAGGTTTTGTGGAAGAATATACGCTGAGCCCGATTAGCTTTATTCGAACTATTCCATTGTCCGAAACACCCAATAACGTGCCTGTCACGTCTACGCCAGAAACCGTGGCGACCAGTTTGTTTATCCCGCTGGCGCAGCATATTGAGGTTATTTCTTTAGGGGATTTAACAAAAACAGAAAAAGTATCGGTCGGATCAACCATTCGAGATATGGCCTATGATGAAAGTACAGGTAAGCTGGCTATTTTAACGTCCCAAGGACTTAGAATTTACAAAAAATCCTCTCCTTCTCAACTGACAGTCACCGGAACCGTGACAGATACGCCTGTGGGACAATCTATGGGCTCTATTAACCTAACTGTAAGCTCACCTCATGTGGTATTTAGCTGGTCAAATGGCTCCACGGCACAAAACCTTCAAAATTTAGCAGCAGGAACCTACACGGTCACCGTAACACCGAATGGAGGAGGCTGTCCAGTTAGCCAAAGCTTTCAGGTTAGAACATTACTCTCAGCCCCTGTTATAAGTGCTAGCGGGACCCAAGTATGTTCAGGACAATCCGTCGTGTTAACAGCTACAAATTGTGCCGCGACCATTCGGTGGTCAAGTGGGGAAACCGGCGCTTCAATTACTAAAACAATCACGTCACTAAGTTCATTTAGTGCCATTTGTGAGTCAAATGGCCAACAAAGTAGTAGCTCGAATGTGATTTCTATCTCCTTAATTCCAAATGGAATACCCGTTTCTGCAGTTTTAAGTGGCAGTCAAACTATTCAGCAGGGTGGCACTGCCAATTTGCAAGTAGCTATACAAGGAACACTGCCCGCGCAACTTGTATTCAATAATGCCTCTTTGACCTTAAATCAAACACCCAGCATCATCCCAGTAAATCCAGCTACAACCACCACCTATTCACTCACTTCCATCTCCAATACTTGTGGAGCGGGAACAGTATCCGGAAATGCTACTGTCACCGTAACCATCCCTCCTACCAACCCATGTCCTCCGACACTTACTCAAGGTAGAGAGAATGTGGGTACCGGAGTTTATCAGGCTGCCCAAACAATCTCTAGTGCTGGAAACGTGGCGACAGCCACAACATTTAAGGCGGGAGGTTCCATTACCCTTTCGCCAGGATTTGAGGCAGGGCCAAATGAGGTTTTTTCGGCTAGCATTGAAGGGTGTCCGCAAGCAGTTATTCCAACAAATGGCTTGGTGGCCTATTATGGTTTTGATGGAAATAGTAACGATGATAGTGGTAATAATAATCATTTAATAACCACGGGTACTACATCGTCGGTAGCAGACAGGAAAAATCAAGCATTAAAAGCCGCGGGTTATGGTGGTAATACAAGTGTGGGGTATCAATCTGCTTCTAATTCTTCCAGTTTACAATTCACAACGGGTTTTTCCATTTCGCTTTGGTATAGGTTGCCGACCTATGCAGGAATGGATGGATTCAGACGACAAAATGCAAATGGATATCAAATTTTCGTTGCAAAAGAGGGCGATAGGTCGGGGTTTTATATAGGTGTAAGTAATGATGTGGCAAACAATAGACAATCCATTAATTTCACCAACAACCCAAGTAGTGGTGCAAACAATTTCAATATTACGGCAAGTCCTGACGGTACTGCTGAAAATAATCTTAACAGATGGATACATTTGGTGGTCACTGCTGGCGATGGTAACGTAAAAATATTTATGGATGGTGTTTTGAAGAATGCAGCATCTGTTGCAAGTTTTAACTTCAGCGGCATAAACAGCAAAGATCTATATTTAGGAACAATGCAGGCACTCGGAACATATTGGTATCCATTTGGCGGAGCGTTGGACGAGGTGAGGATTTACAACCGAGGAATCACCGATGCTGAAGTAAAGTCTCTTTATGATGCCGAAAAGCCTTAATTTGGAAATCATCAATCACTGTTTCGAAAACTAAGCTTAATTTGCCTAATTCGATAGTGAGTCAAACGGTGGAAGGTGAACCCTTTACCCTTATTTTCTTTTTTCGTATATTGTACTACGAAAATAGATCAACCCATGCCCGAATACTTCAAATTCAATCATGACCCCGCTCACCCAAATCGCCTATTGGGTATCCCGTTTACAGAGATGGTGAGGATTGAAAAAGGAACTGTCTATCGACTAGATAACACCAATCGGCCCTCATCTTTCGATAACCCTGAGGACTTTTACATAGGCGCTTATCCGGTGACCCAAAAACTATTTGAAAGGGTGATGAATTTTAACCCATCTCAATACCGGGGTGAAAGTAGACCCGTGGAAACAATCTCATGGCGAGAATTAGTTCATGATGATGGGTTTCTGACTAGAATTAACAAATTACTTCTCGATTCCTTACCCCAAACAGAATGGGAATTTGCTCTTCCTTTCGAGTATCAGTGGCTTTACGCGGCCATAAAATCAAATTCTAGTATTCATTTTGAATATTCTGGAGGAAAAGAGATAAATGATTTTGGCTGGTGCAATTCTAACTCCAATTCAACTATGCCAGTAGGGTTAAAAACACCTAATAATCTCGGCATTTATGATTTATGTGGAAACGTTTCGGAACTATGCTTGGATATGGAATTTATTTCGATGGGAGAACCCTCTTTCAAACCATTCAAAAATATTGATCGAAATTCACTGAAGTTAAAAACCACTAAAGGTGGAAGCTTTCGTGATTTTGAAAGTTCCATTCACACTCAACGCCGTGGAGCGATTGAACCTAACGTAAAAAATGAGTTTACAGGCTTTAGATTATGTCTCTCTAAATCAAAAATTATTTATGAAAATTGATCAGTGGCTGGAGAAAATAAATGCAAAGAGAGTGGCTAGTATTCAAGAAATAAAGATTAAACATAAACAAACAGTTTTAAATTTTCACTCTGAAAATAAGCCAAAAATTATTTCCAAATTACATTATTATCAAAATGAGTATGGAGATATTGTTGGCCTAAATATTGCTGCATTAGATCCAAAAACTCATGAAGAATTTATTGAAGTATGGAAAGCAAACTACTCTCTTTTTTCAGAAAAACTAGAGGCATTGTACATGTATAACAATGTTGACATTCTAGAGCTAAAAAACTTCCCCAAACTCACCTACCTCAACGTCAGCCAGAGCCCGGAACTTACCACGCTACATGTAGACAAAGCCCCCAATCTAAAGGAAATTCACGCCAGTTTATGTCCAAAACTAACCGAGGTGAAACTAGGAGCTGAATTAAATGAGCTAGAAAAGCTGGATATCTCCAAAAGTCCGGTAGAGACATTTGAAACAAAGACAGAGCTCAAGAACCTAGCCTATTTCATTGCCTTTGAGACAAAATTCAAACAACTGAATTTGGCACACATGAGCCAAATCAAATACCTCATTGCGCCTAAGAGTAAAATTTCGGAGATTGATTGGACGAAAGTAACATCCCTTCCGAAACTAGAATCCATTGAGTTACCATCAGAATACACTTCCGATATTAATCGAATAACTGAAATTCTTAAACAACATGTTGGGCTTGATCTACGTAAGGAGTTAAATAACTATCTCAAAACCTTAAGCCAATCAGGATCTCAATCTCAAAAAAGACTTAAGATTCTTCTTCTAGGAAATACCACCAGTGGGAAATCAACTCTTCGACGGATTTTATTTTCCAAGGCCGGTAAAGAAATAGAAGCTGCTACTCAGGAAGGAATTGACGAAAATAACAAAGAAACAAGCACCCATGGGGCTATTATTGAAACCGAAACCTTAAATTTAGCCAGTGTCGATTACCAAATTCAGGTATTTGATTTTGGTGGCCAAGATTATTACCATGCAACCCATTTGCCTTTTTATCAAGCACATACGTGGCATATATTGATTTATGGTCCAGATGAGGATACAGAATTGAATTCTGCATACGAATATGGGCAGAAAACAGTGGAAGGTCGGGACGAGGTATTGTTTCCCATTACCTATTGGTTAAAAAGTGTATCGAGTTATGGAGGGTCTAGCTCTGATGAAACAACCCAGAAATCTAGTAATCCCAAAGTCAACCTTGTCCAAAATATCAAAAAGGGTTGCACTACATCTTGGGAGCTAGACAGGTTTACTTTGAAAAAATTGAACGGACTGAATGTTGACGAGTTCAAAGAGTATAATTTTCATGAAGATGCCCCAGAACTCAAAAAATGGGTATTTGATAAAATCAAAACTCATGCACGGGAGGAGAAGATTTTAATTCCTGCTTTAAAATTACATAAGAAAATTGAGGGGGAATCGAATATTCTTTTGACAATTAATCAAGTTCATACAATGAGCTCGTCTGAAGATCTGAGTAATTCCATCGACTATTTAAAAGAATTACATGCCAACCACTTAGGGTATTTTTTTCAATTCCAAGAGGATTCTCCGGATTCTGAAAATATCTCAACCAAATTAAACGCTGAAAAGTCCTTTTTCATCCGTGACCTCACCCAATTCTCCCAATGGATTCACCAGATTCTCTCCAAAGAATTAATTTCGAGAAATGGGCAACATGGTTATTTTAATAGAGAGGAGGCTACAAAAAGACTTCGTACCAAAGCAGCTAAAGGTCATATTGATAAAATCATTACCTTTCTAGAAAAAGAACACATCATTTTTCCAGTACAAGGCAAAACCGATACATGGATCGCCCCAAGTTATTTATCTGCACCAAAATTACAAGTTGAACAACTTTTATTAGCGAGCTTTGATGAACCCGATGTTAAAATTTTTCTTCCTGATTTCTTTCACACCAATCTGATCCACGTTTTGATCAAGGAATTCAAGGATAGCTTGGTGCAAGATCCTGAAAATAAGACCTACTTGCTGTGGAAAAATAAGATCTTACTTTACGAAGACAATAAGAAAGAGAAGTCCAATCAAAAAGCCTTTTTGCTATTGGAATTGATTTATCCGATGGATGCGGAGTATTCGAAGTACAAAATAGAAAACTCAGCTCTTGAGTGTCCGGTTTTGGTCATTCGGCGCAATCAGTCGGGATTTGTTGCGGAATCGATTTTTGCGAAAATTTATCAATACATAAACAAACATTTTACTGACAAAAATATTACCAAAGAAATTTGGCTCAAGTCAAAGCTGGGTGATTACATTCCCATTGATTGTTTGAACCAAAATAATAAAAATACCTATTCAGAACGATTACAATCTGTCTATTACAATGAAACCTTCTATCCGATGCGAGATTTTCAGTATTTCATCAACGAGGGTTACAAATTGCCTAACAAAGTATTTATCGCATATTCAAAGGCAAATGCCGACTTATTAGAAGAGTTCATTTTACACCTTCAACCCTACCGAGAACGAGGCGAATTGGATTTCTTTTATGATAAAGAATTGAGGATGGGCGATAAATGGGATGAGGCCATAAAAAAAGAGCTACTTGATAGCGATAAATTAGTGTGTCTCATTTCCCCACATTTACTCAATACCCATTACGTAACACACTTGGAGTTACCTTTAGCGATTGAGAAAGGAAAGGAAATTATTCCTATCATATTGGAAGATTGTGATTGGATGAATTTACCTATCCGTGGAAAGAACAAAATTTTAAATGAATATTTAGGTCAATTCAATGCACCCAAAAAAGGAGAATACATTTCTTCCAATCGTTCAGAAAGGCAAAAGGAATGGAACCTACTTGCAAAAAAACTAACATTAAAATCAAATGACCGAACACTTTCACAAACACCTGGACATTCTTCAGGGCTTGATCAACCGGATGGCCGGGAATAGCTCATCGTGTAAAAACTACTGCGTGACGTTGGTTACGGGGGTTTTAGCCCTAGATCAAGTAAAGGCAGAGCACACGTTGACAGGTCTGGCTCTCATCCCTGTTGTGCTGTTTTGCTTTTTGGATGCGTATTATTTGTCGCTGGAATGGCATTTCAAACAACAGTTTAGGGAACTAATCAAGCTTTGGCAAGAGGATAAGCTCAAGACCAAGCACCTGTTCACCATACAACCCTCCGGCAAAGGGGTTCATGGTATTGGTTTGGTTTTAGAGGCTACAGGATCCTATTCCATCTTTCCGTTCTATGGGGCCTTGAGCTTGGTGATTGGGGTGTTGATTTGCATGAGCAAATAATTTTTTCAAACAGTTGATTCCAACGATTTCGCCTTCGAAACTGTAAAAAGGCCCCATCGAACCTATTGCGCCGAATACGACAGAGGAAAACAAAAAGAAAAATCGTCGGGTGGAATTTGTCGTGTTGTGAGAATATTGAATATCTAAACTTTTTGCAGGAAATCACGTGCTGCGCAGATTTCAAGTTTACCCAAAGGATTAAGAACGAGTAAATCCTGATCTCCTGTCGTTAGGATAATCTGCCTTTGCATCCAGTACAAGGTTCATGATAAAGTCATCCTTAGGATCATGATATCGTTTGCTTTGGAACGGATTAGGTGTAGTTCAGAGCAAAATCAATTTGCAATCTAGAATAATCGATATGCTAATTAATTTGGCTGGGTAGGTTTGTCTATTGTTATGGTCAACTCGTTCAAGATCCTACAAAAATCCCTCTTGGCCGATTTTAACGTAGGACTCCTCTGGGCAGAAGAAAAGTCCATTCAATCCCAAAGAAATTTTCTCTATCTTAGTGGTTCTACAGCATTCAACTCCTGAATCCTATGCCAACGTATCAACTGACTATTAATAATCGTCCGGTCACCCTCCAAGCGGAGGCGGATATGCCCTTGGTTTGGGCTTTACGTGACCTTGCCAATTTAAAGGGCACCAAGTTTGGTTGCGGAATGGCCCAGTGCGGCGCCTGCACCGTTCACCTCAACGGCCAACCCATCCGGTCATGCCAAATGCCCCTGGGTTCGTTACCTAAAAAAGCAAAAATCACCACCATAGAGGGCATCAGCACACCTACCCTTCATGCGGTGCAACAAGCTTGGATTGAAGAACAAGTACCTCAATGTGGGTACTGCCAGTCAGGACAGATTATGTCGGCGGTGGCATTACTGAAAGAAAATCCGAAGCCCACCGAGGACGATATCCGGACAGCACTGGACGGACACCTTTGTCGATGCGGCACCTATGCTCGCATTCAGGCGGCGGTCCAGCGTGCTGCTGAAACACTAGCCAAAACGTCTTCTCCATCCTAAAACCCACTGATAACATGGCAACCCAACGCAGAGAATTTTTAAAAACCCTCGGCCTGACTGGACTTGGCATCGCCTTCGGTTTGGATGCAGTCGCCAACGGTCAAACCTTACATAAAGTGGCGAGTTCGGCACTTACTTTGGAGATTAATCCGTTTATTTTGATCGATACTCTCGGCAATATTACGTTGGTCAACACACGACCCGACATGGGCCAAGGCTCCACCCAGGCTGTTCCCTCTTTGCTAGCCGAAGAACTGGAGGTACGGTTGGATCAGGTTAAAATTGTTCAATCTGACGGGCGAGAGAAATATGGTTCTCAACAGTCGGGAGGAAGTAGCTCGGTACGGGGTCTTTGGCTACCCCTCCGGCAAGCGGGTGCCGCCGCACGCGAAATGCTCATAAAGGCCGCGGCTCAGAAACATGGCGCCGCGATTTCAGAATTTTATGCCAAAGAGGGAAGGATTTACCATCGTCCCTCCAATAAGAGTTATTCGTATGGTGAACTGTCGGAACTGGCTTCTACATTTGAAGTTCCTCAAAATCCAACCCTAAAAGATCCGAAAGATTTTAAATTACTAGGTAAATTCCATCCCCGACTGGATGTCCCAGATCGGGTAACGGGTAAAGCCGTGTACGGAATCGATGTTCAGATACCCGGTATGGTCTATGCCAAAGTCGTGCATCCACCCCGAATTCACGATACCATCGGGACCATTCAAGACGCAGCTACGCGGAAAATACCCGGTGTTTTGGATGTGGTAAAAACCGAACGCGCCATGCCACATACCACCACTGAGGCCGTGGCTGTTATTGCGAGCAACCAATGGGCCGCCCTCAAAGGGGCTAAGGCATTGGAGGTAACCTGGAAGTCGGCGACCGACAAATACCTTCGTCAAAACACCGCCGAATACTTTGCAGACGCTCGGAAAGCGGCCAATAAGTCGGGCATCCGATTTGAAGAAAAAGGTGACTTCGATGCTGTTTTTCAGCAGGCCACCAATAAACTTGAAGCTGTATACGAAACTCCCTTCTTGGCTCATGCCCCCATTGAATCGGAAAACGCCACCGTCCATGTAAAAGAAGACGGTAGCGTGGAAGTGTGGGCGCCGATCCAAGGGCCGGATGGCGCTTTAACCCAAGTAGCTCAATATTTGGGTATTCCCGAAGAAAAGGTAAAAATCAATGTTACCTTGCTGGGAGGATCTTTTGGCCGAAAAGCCTACATGGACTTTTTGAATGAAGCCTGCCACCTTTCGAAGCAATTGAAAAAGCCTGTAAAGGTGCTTTGGACGAAAGAGGACGATATCACCCTTGGGCCGTATCGCCCCGGCATGTTAAGTAAAATGCAGGCCGCCTGGACAGGCAACCGATCGATAGCATTTCATCACCAAGCCATCGGAGAATCCATCTTGGGACAAGTTTTCAAGGGATTACCCTCAACGCAGGCGGATCCCTGGTTGGGTGAAGAATTAAGTCAGCATAACCACCAATACGGTTTCAGCACACACAAAGTGAGCTATTCTCGGGTAGAAACCAGCATACCCATCGTGTGGTGGCGCTCCGTATATGCTTCCAATTTTGGATGGGGACAGGAATGTTTCTTAGATGAGATAGCGCACGCACAAGGAAAAGATCCGCTGGATTTCCGACTCGGACTTCTTAAAGCGGCTCCGCGGTACCAAAAGGTTCTTACCGAATTAGCCGAAATTGCCAAATACAAAGAGGTAGCTCCGGGTACCGCCAAAGGGATCGCGATGTTCCGTTCGTTTGATTCGATTTCGGCCGCCTGTGTGACTGTCGCCAAAACAGCGGATGGAATCAAGGTTACGGACGTCGTCTCGGTGATTGATTGCGGGATGTATGTGAATCCGGACAACGTGAAGGCCCAAACCGAAGGAAATATCATCATGGGACTGCAAGCAGCCATGAAAGGAGGAATCACCTTTGAGGATCATCAATGCCAACAAAGCAATTTCCACGATTACGCGATCCTCCGACATTCCGAAACACCTAAAATGACTATTCATATCATCGAGAATGGTGAAAAACCAGGGGGGGTCGGAGAACCTGGCTTGCCTCCTATTGCTCCAGCTTTAGGAAATGCATTGTTTAAACTAACGGGGGAACGCCAAAGAACGTTACCGTTGGTGATGTAAGGATATCGTATCAATCATTCCCCCCAAGGAGTTTTTCATGTCACATCTCAAATGACAATGGAAAACTCCTATTTTTTTAGACTAATTCCATTTTTTGGAATTTTTCCAGAAATAACCAATCCGACTTCCAAAAAATTTAAACATTTTTTATAACTTTTTTGATAATTTATTTACTTATTCGAGTATACGAGAGAGATTCAAAAGAGCCAGTTGTTGTTCATTGAAAAAAGAGTGTCACTCATTTCGGGTGGTATAAGTATTGAAAATTAATTAATCAACGAAGCAATTCGAAAATCAGAAATTAAAAATTTTCAATATTTATCAAATTAAAAAAATGACAACCTCCAACATCCTCCGCGCATTTGTTCTGTCCACTTCTATCGCTTTAGGAACATCTTTAGCAGCCGCTGCCCAAGACAACAATACCGATAACCACCAAATCACAGTAAGCATACCCAACGTCGCGTTATTGGATTTAGAAACAGGTGGCACTAGAAACTTCACCGCTTCCTTTGTACAACCTACTCCATTGGAAGCTGGACAAAAACTTAGCGCACCTGTAGATAACTCAGATCTTTGGTTAAACTATTCATCCATCCTACCAAACTCGGGTGTCACATCTAGAAAAGTGAATGTAAAAGTTTCTGCGTTGATACCTGGTGTAACAATGAAAGTTCTAGCAAAAGCCTCTTCCACAGGGTTTGGAACATTAGGAACGCCAACGTCGATTGTAACCTTGACTACCGCTGACCAACCCGTGATCGAAGGTATCGGAAGTGCCTACACTGAGACAGGTGCTGCGAAAGGACATAACTTGGTTTACTCCTTTGTCGCGGAAGATGCCAACTATGCTAATCTACGAGCCAACAATACCACAGTAACGGTAACTTACACGTTATCAGATAACTAAGATTACTATAAATCCTTTAGCGGGTGATGTTAAACGAGCATCACCCGTTTTTTTTTGCCCCCAGTAATTCCATTCTCTGAACCTTCCTAAGCTCATTGTTTGTGCATGGATGACAGATGAAAATGAGGCGATTTATTGGTAGAATTTGGTTTCACCACTATCGCAACCTGTTTGTTGTAGAGGCGTATACTCTCCCATGATTTTTTCCCGTCGGGTCAGTTTAGAGAGCGTTTGTATCAATTCCCCAGTCTATATGAGCCGTGCTTTAGGATTAAGTACCGTGGATACCCGATCATAGGGAAGCCTGTTTCCTATTGAAATTTCAACTTCTAAGTCAAATCGCACCCATGGTCCATTATACATAACCTAGCCTGATGAGGCTAGGAAAATGGAAGAAATTTTAATAAATAAAACGATAATTCATAATTCATAATTCAAAACCCTCTAATCGTTTATAATCGTTTAATTAACAGTCGTTTACAAAATTCTTTTTTACCTTCGCCTCTAGTCTTTCTGCCTATTCGTAGAAAGCGGAAGCCATGAAACACTTTATTCTTTTAGGACTGTCTCTGCTCCTTTTTCGGGCAGGGTTTGCCCAACAATTTCCCGTCGACTGCCGTGTACTCTTGTCGCCACCCTATTCCGGGATGCTGGCCGACTATACCCAAAGTCCCTCCCGACTGCGCATCCAACTCACCCTGCGCGATCTTTCCCAACCTAGTTTACAAGTCTCCCTTCGGGTCCGACTTTTAGGCCCTGGACTCGTCATGGGTAACTCCCCTGACTTCATCCAATCGCGGCCTATTATCCTGTCTCCCGGCATTCCGACCACCCTTTCGGGTCTTGATCTGGTCGAACATTTCTCCCCGCTCAACTGGAACATCGAGGGTCTCTACGACCCCCAAAATCCCCTACCGCCCGGCCGCTACGAATGGGAAGTGGTCGCGGTGGAGCTGTTTCGGGACCGACAAGTATCCAATGTCGAACGGGCCTTCTGGAATTGGTCCTCGCATCTGCCGCCACAGCTTCAAAGTCCGCTCGGAGATCAATCTCCCGCCCCCGGACTCCTATTCTCTTGGCGTAGCCGCTCGTTTTTGCCCTTGAATCGGGCGTGGTATCGGTTGTTTTTGTATGAATTGGATGAGGACGACGACCCGCAGTTTGTCTCCCTATCCGGTGCGCCGCCTTTTCGGGTGATTGAAACCGGACAAACCAGCTATTTCTATGGCCCCGGCGAAGTGCCCCTCACCCCCGGCAAGCGCTATGCGTGGCGGGTGCAGGCTACCGACTGGCAGGGCGAAACGCACTTCGAACTCGATGGCTGGAGTGAAGCATGTGCCTTTCGGGTCCTTGGTCCGCCCTGTTTGGCCCCCAAACCCACCGTGTATGTCCAACCGCCCAGTGCCGTAGAGCTGGTGTGGGATCCTGTGCCGGAGGTGGAGCGGTATGAAATTCAGGTGCGTAAAAAAGAAAATGAGGTACAAACTTTCTCTACCGACGTCCCCCGGTGGGTGCTCCGCCAACAAAATCCGGGCGATTATACCTTTCGGGTGCAGAGTGTCTGTGGAATTGGGCGGATGAGTGCTTGGACGAGCTGGCAGCCGTACGTCATTCCTGAGGAGGAGGAAGAAGAAAGCTGGATGTCGGATCCTGACCTTGTATATAGTGTAGAACCAGAACCCGAGCCCAATATTCCCGATCCCATCGAGACCGCCCGAGAGGATTTGACTCGTATTTTGGATGAGCCGTTTGAGTTTTTGATTGTGCCTAGAGACGGGGAATGTGTGGGCTGTGAGGACACAAGATGTGTGGTCTGTGAGGACACAGACCACGGGGACACAGACCACGGGGGGGCTTCCACCGTCTTGCACGTCCTGAGCGAGGCCACGACGGTAGAGCAGTTGGAGGCGATTGTCAAGCCCCTCAAACCCCAGTGTATTGGCGTGGTGAGCAACTTTTCCTGCGGAACAGCCGAGGAGATTCCGATTTACTCAGGTGAAATCATCTCCGTCAAACCCGGCGATGAGGTGATGATGAACACCCTGAAGCTACAGATTGTCGAGATCGACGGCCAAGGCAACGGCATCGGTACGGTCAAAGTACCTATGATGGGCATGGCCAAGGTGGGGGTGAAATTGGTGAACCTCAAAGTCGCCGAGGGCGGCTGTGTGGTGGATGGGTATGCCGAGACGTCCAGCGACGTGCCGTTGTTGGTATTGGATGAGAAGTTGAAGAAGAATTTGAAGGCCATTGCTGTCGCCAGTCAGCTTGTGGCCGAAGTTGGCAAAACCTACGCCAGGGCGATTGCGGAGAAGATCAATGATTTTCGGGAGGGTGTGGACAAAATCAGAGCTTGGGCCAAGGGCTACCAGGGTGGAAATGCCGATGCCGGCAAAGCCAAGGCTTTTCAGGCGTATAGTCAGCAAGCGGGAAAGGCCATGTTGGAAAACAAAGCGGTGCCCGATAGTCTAAAATCAGCCCTGAATGCAGCCCAGGAAAAATCCAAAGAAGCGTGGACGTTCTTTCAGACGGGCAAGCCCTGTGAAGTAAGCGGCGGGGGTGGCGGAAATCACCACAAAACCTTCCCCGTCGCCGATTGTGCGGGTTATGCGGCGGCTATTGAGGCCGAGATGGTGCAATTGGAGCAGATACGAGCGGTGACGACCTGTGATTGCAACTGGATTCGGCAAATGATGGAGGCGAGTAACCACTGTGAGGAACTCGGCGATCGACTGGCCAAGATACGGGCGGTGAATCAAACGTCTGATAAGGTCTATACCCAGTTCAACAAACCCAGTTTTGGGCTGAATTCTTGGCAGAGTCGGTATGTAAAAGTAGATGGGCAGTGTTATGGCATACGGCTAACGCCGATGTTTGTGGAGGGCGTGGCCGACTTGGATTTCAAGCGTTTCAAAAAAGACCGAGCCACGCAGACGATCCAGGTATTGGATGGGAACGAAAAAAATATACTGGAAATCAAGGTATTGAGCGGAGATTGGGATAAATTGGATCAGTATTTGGGTTTCCATTCAAAAACCACATCTGTTCCAGGCGCGGGGTCCAGTACGGAAGGAAAATACATCACGGGTAAGCAATTGAAGTCGATTTTCCCCAGCACCAGCCAGCGTAGATGCAATGAAGTGGCGGCGTTGATTAATAAATATGCCGACAAGTTTGAAATCAATACACCTTTGAGGTTGGCGCATTTTATTGCGCAAACAGGTTATGAAACTTCAGGATTTCGTGCCAATAAAGGTGCTGAAAGTGGCTGTTATACTTCGAATAATTCAAGTTGGTCGGGTTGGATTAATAAAAAAAGTTGGTCGGAGCCCAACTTTAAGTTGGGTTGCCTGGGGTACATTTCTACCAAAAAAGGAAAGAAAAAATTACCTTGGAAATCAATCGCGGATGTTCCCTCCCGATATATTTGTGGAAGTTCAAACCCTAAATCTATCGCTGAAAGAAACTTTTTCAGTTATGTATATCAATGTGAAGGCGATAATGGAGACGAAGAAAGTATGGATGGTTACAAATACAGAGGGCACGGTTGGATTCAATTAACATGGAAAAAACAATACGTTGAGTTCAATGAATGGATGAAATTGACCACTCCAGATGAATTTCAGGATGTTGTAGCAAAACCTGATTTGATTGGTCTAGATAAAACCATTGATGCAATTTCTGGCATGTGGTTCTGGCAAACAAGGGGTTTGAATAAAACAGCTGATAAAATAGAGGAAAATAGTTCATTGGAAGAATTTAAAAAGCTTACAAGATTGATAAATTCTGCTGCTCTTGGAAATCAGAATAGGAAAGAACTCTTTGAAAAAACAATTGAAAGCCTAAAAAAATGAAACTACTATCAACAATCTTTTACTTTCTCCTACTAGGTCCAAATTTATATTCGCAGTCGCTTAACCAGTACTTAAATGGGGTTTGGAAAATGCAATGCTGTGATTCAGATTATTGGATAATATACAAAAATTCCATTTTTTGGATCAATGAAACTAATTTTCAAAATATCTCCAAGCCCTTTATCTACTTTTGTATACCAAGAGTGTTAACTTATGAAGAATTGGCTGATGGAAGGAGAGAATACAAGAAATCAATTCCGTTGGATTCGGTTGATTTTGACAAAGCAATAGTGCCAGACCCAGAAACTGGGATAGAAGAAATATATTTAATGGAGTATCAGTCTGATGATGTAATAAATCAGAAAGAGATACTTATAACAGACACACCGCTAAGTTTATCTTTGTATCATATTGATCCAGAGGAGAAGAACCAATTCTATGTTTGGGATGGGACTGCCCCTTCAAAAATTGTGTATTATAATCGAATCCTGAATCCTCCTGTTTATGTACTAGAATTTTTCAAAAAAATCGCTCCCGATCGATTTCGCAAGATTGTACTATCAAAAAGTCCTATTTTCGATAATTTCAAAAAAACAACCAAAATGTACCTAATAAAAGATGACACCGTGGAGATCATTGCTGAGGAAAGTTTATGGTTGCATATTCGCTTCTATGGACCAAGGAAAACCATCGAAGGTTGGATCAAAAAAACGGATGTGGAATAGTTTTAGAGATAGGCTGGTTTGAATGAATTTTGTGTTGTGGGTTAAGTCCTCGGTCTGTGTCCTCACAGACCGAAACCCCAGTCGGCCACGCCATGACTGAACGAAACACTCGTGGCCTGTGAGGACACAAGAAGTATGGTCTGTGAGGACACAAGTAGTATGGTCTGTGAGGACACAGACCATGGGGAATATATACTGGAAATCAAGGTATTGAGCGGAGATTGGGATAAATTGGATCAGTATTTGGGTTTCCATTCAAAAACCACATCTGTTCCAGGCGCGGGGTCCAGTACGGAGGGGAAATACATCACGGGTAAGCAATTGAAGTCGATTTTCCCCAGCACCAGCCAACGTAGATGCAATGAAGTGGCGGCGTTGATTAATAAGTACGCGGAGGAATATGGATTAACTACCAAAGAGCGATTGGCTCATTTTATAGGGCAAATTGGGGCAGAGAGTAATTTATTAGACCTAAAAGAGCTTTACAAATACAGAAGTAAAGCTAGAATAAAAGAGATTTTTGGCAAGACGAAATACTGTGATCTATTTGAAGGATATGAGGCCGACCTCAGTAGGTGTAATGGTGAAAAGCCAATGGGCTGTGTTCCACCACTAACGGTAATTACATCCAATTTAGTTGTAAAAGACAAATACGTTAACTCCAAATTACTATTTGATTACACATATTCTTGCCGAATGGATAACGGCCCAACCACAACGGGAGATGGCAGCCGTTTTAGGGGTCGGGCCTTTATGCACCTGACGGGGAGAGACAAATACACAGACCTTCAAAAAAAATGGAGCGCCTCATTTCCCAACGACCAAAAGGACTTCCTTTGTGATTCAGACGTTTGTGAAGCCAACCGTGAATTATTGGTTACGGATTTAGATTTTGCCATGAAATCCTCATTGGCGTTTTGGAAAGCTGCAAAAGCTAATGATTTGGCGAATACGGTAACTGATAGCAGTATTAGAAATGTTTCTAGAAAAGTAAATGGAGGACCCAATGGAATAGAAACGAGAATTAGTTTAACAAAAAAAGGATTTAATATTTTAGAAAAATGAAAATAAAATATGTTTGGATACAATTAATTCTAATCTTTTCATCATTTGATATTTTTTCTCAAAAGAGTTATTCAAAGTATGATGGTATTTGGGAGTTCATTCCAATAAGTGGCAGTAATGATACAACATTTAAAACGTATAGTTTTTTTAGAAGCAACAAATCATTAGAAATATTTTATTGGAAGAACTCAAAAATTGCTGATACCTATGGCACCCCCTTCTCCTACTACGGATTTTGGGATACTTCTTATTATGGGGGAGAAAATCAACCCAAACATATAACTGAACTAAAGCCGAATGGCAAATTTATCTTTTTTTATGATGATTTAATTCATGACTTAAGTGAAGATGATAAAATTGGGTATGATAGTTTAGGTAATTTATATAGACCCACAAGAAAATGTGATTGGGGTTTTACAGATGATGGCAATGGGATAGAATTCAACTTTGGTCCGGAACCTGATGTGTATAAACGAGTAGAAAAAGTGCCTGATTATGTTTTATTATCATTAAAGCAAAACAAGGAACATTGGAAAAAATATTTAGATTTTATTGAACATAAAGAGGTGGTCATTAAGACTGAGAAATCACGTATTTTTTCAACCCCCAATCAACTTACCAAAATGTACTTGATCAAAGGAGATGAAGTAGAAGTGGTTGAGGAAAAGGAACAATGGTTGCGTATTCGATATTATGGAAATGGAGCAACATCTCGCAAGATCATCGAAGGTTGGATCAAAAAAACGGATGTGGAATAGGTTTCTTACGAGAATTGTGTGAGAAACAATCGGTTTGTGTGGTCTGAGAGGGCAGAAACTGTGGGGGTTGTGGTCTGTGAAGACACAGACCACGGACACAGACCACGGAACATGTGGCCAATACGAAAAGTTAGGCAATGGGCCCCGCATTAGGAAAAGGTAAATGATAGATCCTTCAAGTTACATATTCATTCCATCACTAGCTGATAAAATAGCTTTTGTCTAACTATTTCTAGGTTTGTGACAAAAGTTACCTTCTTGCGATTTGTGCTTTCCTACCTTTGTTTTGTTAAACTCATGCAAGACAAATAACCTCTTATGAATTCGATGGATCGCGAGACCAAGCAACTTTTGCGTTGGATGCAGCTACTAAAATTTTTGATTTTGGGAATCATCGTTCTTTTTTTTTCCACCTTATATGTGTTACAATGGGGTATTCCGGCTTGGATTTCTGAGGGTGAAATCACGACTGGGGAAGTCAAGGAAGATTCGGTTTCTAGGCCAAACCCGCTGTTTGTACAAGTGTGGACTGCACCCTCCGATTGGCGGTTGGACCGCCTTTCAAAAGATCAAAGGGAGGAAATTCAATATGGTAAAGAGTTGATTTCGCATACAGCCGCCTATTTAGGACCGAACGGAACCGTCGCTCACCTTTCTAACGGCATGAATTGCCAAAATTGCCATGTTCAAGCGGGTCAACAACCTTGGGGTAACAATTATTTCGCTGTAGCCTCTACCTATCCCAAATTTAGGGCACGTTCAGGGATGGTGGAGAGTCAAGCCAAACGAGTGAATGATTGTTTTGAGCGGAGCTTGAATGGTCGAGCATTAGATACGACGAGTAGGGAAATGCAAGCAATATTGGCGTACATGCGTTGGTTGGGGTCGGATGTTAAAAAAGGAACGGTACCAAAAGGTAGTGGTATTTTCAAATTAGCGGTTTTGGATCGTGCGGCGGATCCCATCAAAGGAAAAACGATTTATCAGGCAAAATGTCAAAGTTGCCATCAGGAAGACGGTGGAGGGCTAAAAAATGGTAAAGAATATACATACCCTCCGTTGTGGGGAGAGCACAGCTACAATGATGGCGCAGGGTTGTACCGATTATCCAATTTTGCGGGGTATGTTAAATACAATATGCCTTTGGGCGCCACGTATGAGACCCCACAATTAACGGATGAGGAAGCTTGGGATTTGGCTGCCTTCGTAAACTCCATGCCTCGGCCTAAAAAGGATATACAACAGGATTGGCCCAAAATTTCTGAAAAACCGTTTGATCACCCCTTTGGCCCCTATGCAGATCCATTTTCAGAGGATCAACACAAGTTTGGACCATTTGGTCCTATCCAAAAATGGAAAAAAGAGCACTCCAAATCAAAATAAACCATTTAATCACCTACCTAATGAAACGATTCTTATTTGTCCTTCTGGCTTTTTCGATGGTGCCGATCTCTGGATTTGCTCAAAAGAAAAAGACGAAGTTAGAGCATCCGGTTGTATTTCATTTATCAACTGGGGATACGGCGGCTTATACCGCCTTGACGGTCCAACTGAATAATGTATTGAACTACTGGCCAAAGGCCAGTATCGAAGTTGTGGTGCACAACAATGGAATTGCATTTATGCAAAAAAGTGTATCCAAACATGCCGCGGCCATTCAAGCATTGGCAGACCGAGGAGTTGTATTTGCGGTATGTGAAAATACCATGAAACGAAAAAAACTCGAGAAATCACACATCCTTGAGGCGGCTCAGTTTGTACCGGTGGGCTTGGCAGAAATCATTTTAAAACAAGAACAAGGGTGGTCCTATATTAAATCTGGATTTTAATCTCTTGAAAACCCTATGAATAATCGAAGACAATTTTTGAAGACCAGTTTATTGGCTGGAGCGGCTATTCCCATGACGGGATTTGAAAATCCTGAACCCGAGGAAATCCGACCTAAAGGGTCAGGGAAAACAGGAAAAATTACCCTATTGCAAACAACGGATGTACATTGCCAACTCCATGCGCATGATGAATTATTCTGGGAGGATAATCAATTGACCTTTCGAAAGACAGGGGGATATGCCCATTTAGCAACTGCTTTGGATGAATTAAGGAAGGAAAATCCTCAAAATACGGTGGTCGTCGATACGGGGGATATGTTTCAGGGTAGTTTACTTTCTTTGCGGACTTCTGGGGAGGCCTTGGTTCCAATCTTAAATGCCTTACCATACGATGTATATTTGCCAGGAAACTGGGAAGTGGTCTATCAAAAAAAGAGTATGCAGAATTTGATGGGGTCATTGATGGCTCCTAAAGTATGCACCAACATGTTTCATGATTTGGGGGAAGGGAAAAAAGGTGAATTTATCTTTCAACCCTACCATATCATACAAAAAATGGGGATCAAAATTGGATTTATTGGGTATACAGATCCTATGGTCCCTATTCGGCAATCGCCACATTATTCTTACGGGATAACCTATACAGAGCCTAAAGAGAATATAGCCCATTATGTGGATGTATTACGAAATCAAGAAAAGTGCGCTTTCGTGATATTACTTTCTCATTTGGGTTTGTCGCAACAAATTGCCTTGGGGAATGATCCGGTTTGTGCAGGAGTGGATTACATATTTGGAGCAGACACTCATGAGCGGGTTCGTAAGCCAATCGAAACTCAGTATACAAAAATCGTTGAACCGGGTGCCTTTGGTTCATTCATCGGAAAACTGGAACTGGAGGTTCGAGAGGGGGAGATTGTGGGAGATCGGTATGAATTAGTCGAGGTTAATCCCAAAAAATACCCTGCGAAGAAGGAGATCCAACGATTGATAGAGGAATTAGAAAAGCCACACCGGCCGGAGATACAAAAGGTGCTGGGCTATTCCAAAACCCCATTGTATCGCAATATGGTAGTGGAAAATACCATCGACACCTTGATTGTGGATTCTATCAAATCGTTTGTTGAATCGGATATTGTCTTGTCCAATGGATTTCGTTTTTGTCCCCCCAAAGTGGCGGGAAAAAACGGGATGGTGGAGATCACGGAGGGGTATTTATATGATATGATTCCTGTGGAGTCGGAGATAAAAATAGGAGAGGTAACCGGTCAGCAGATCAAGAATTGGCTAGAGAAGGAATTACAAAATGTCTTTGCGGAGGATGCTTCAAAACGATTTGGAGGTTGGATGGTCCGATTTAATGGGATGAAAGTAGAGTTTGAGGCGTATGCTCCTTTTCCAAATCGAGTGAAAAAAATCTTGATTGCAAACAAACCATTGGACCCACAAAAGACGTATACATTAAGTGCTTGTGAGCGTGAGGGGGATCCTGCGGACATGTTGTGTCGAATGCGTGGAGTAAAAAATATCCGAGGCGCCGGGATTTCGATGCATGATTGTGTTCGTCGGTATTTAAAAGAAAATTCGCCCGTCGACCTCTCGTTGCGGCACGATGCCAAAATATTGGATGGTCCACAGACTTTATTGAGCCAGGTCCATGGAGTCGATTATGAATTTCGTTGAGACTTGTAACATTTGTCACGGAAAAGGGATGACCTAGGTCATAATTTTGAGGAAAAATCGGAAGTTATGACGTGGAAATCAGTTCGTTGGATCATTTTACTGGGGATGTTGCATCCGGTATTTGGGCAAGGGATTCATTCGGGCCATGACCACGAAATGCCAAAGGATACCAATACGCTCGGTCATTTTTTTGAAAAGGGTCGATTTTATGGTCATGCTCGTTCTTTTTTTTCTTCGACGGTCAATCAGGGCGCATTGGTGGATTCTTATGCGCAGGGAGTTGGGGCTGGGATTGGTTATGAAACCCCTATTTTCCTTCGTCATTTTCAGGTTGGTTTATCGGGATTCTTCATGTTCAATCTTTTTTCCTCTGATTTAGCGGCGGTAGATCCAACTACGGGGCAAGGAAATCGATACGAGGTAGGTCTGTTTGATATTCAAGAACCGAATGATCATGAGGATTTAGATCGGCTGGAGGAATTGTTTGTGAAGGTTCATTTACCCCTCAAAACACAGCTAACGATAGGAAGACAGGTGCCAAACATGCCCTTTGTTAATCCACAAGATGGTCGGATGCGGCCAACGTTAATTGAAGCGGTTGTTTTAGAAAATAAGCAAATGAAGGGAGTTACGTGGCATGGATCGTACGTTTGGCGTATTTCTCCAAGGTCTACGGTGGAGTGGTTTACGATTGGCGAGAGCATTGGAATTTATCCGAGTGGTGTATTTCCCAATGGAAGGCCGGCTTCCTTTCACGGCTCGTTGGAATCAAAGGGAATTTTTCAGCTTGGATTACAAGCCAAGAAAGGGCCATGGCGGTACCAGATTTGGGACACATTTGTCGAGAATATTCTCCATACTCAACTCGGAAAGCTAGAATATCAGCAAACGAGGTGGTTGTGGGGAGCCCAACTGATACGACAACAACCGATAGGACACGGAGGTGTCGAGGCGCAAGAGGGGCGATATATTGAAGAAGCGGACCGTCCTTGGATTGTCTCGGGCCGAGTCGGATACCGGTCGGATCGGTGGGATATGAACGTCAATGCCACTCACATTGGAGGTACTGGTCGTTATTTGTTACCCAGGGAATGGGGCCGAGAACCCTTTTATACGTTTATGGCCAGAGAGCGAAATGAGGGAATGGGCGGTGTGACAGCGGTTACTACCAATCTTTTTTTCAAACCAGAAAAGCACATACGGCTTGAAGTAAGTACGGGATATTTTCATACCCCCGACGTGAAAAATTTCGAACGAAACAAATATGGATTGCCGTCGTATGTTCAAACGAACGTAGGATTGACCTACCAATTTGATCATTTTTTAAAAGGACTTACCCTTCAAACCCTGATTGTTCGAAAAGATCGGGTAGGAGAAACTTATGAAAACCCTCGTTTTGTTTTTAATAAAGTCGAAATGACGCACTTGAATTTTATTTTGAATTACCACTATTAACATGACTCGCACATGGAAAAATTACTAGAAATCGTTCGTCAACCGTGGCCTTGGTATGTGGCCGGCCCATTAATTGGATTAACCGTACCAACTTTGTTATTGATTGGGAATAAGTCCTTTGGGATTTCCTCCTCTCTGCGGCACATCTGTGCAGCCTGTATTCCGGCCAATATTTCTTTTTTCAAGTACGATTGGAAGAAAGAGATTTGGAATTTGGTTTTTGTTTTGGGTGTATTTTTTGGTGGCCTGATAGCCACCCAAATGTTGGCCAATCCGAGTGATTTTGTTTTATCGGAGGCAACGAAATCGGATTTATCGGCCTTGGGAATCCAAGATTTCTCAGGTTTAATGCCGGCGGATCTATTTTCAACCGAAGTTCTATTTAGTTTGAAGGGACTCATCTTTTTCGTGTTTGGCGGCTTTTTAGTCGGCTTCGGCACACGGTATGCCGGTGGATGTACATCGGGTCATGCCATTATGGGCTTATCGACCCTGCAATGGCCGTCTTTGATTGCGACGTGCTGCTTTATGGTTGGTGGATTTGCCATGACCCATTTGATTCTACCTTTTTTATTCACCTTATTTTAATTGAAAATCATGTCTCAAATAGTAAATAATACACCGAATTTGGAAGTTGAGGAGTTCGTATGCGAAGCTCCCAACGATATGAAAAGAGAAGAAACTTGGGTAGATAATCTCAAATACCTCGTGGTTGGAATTTTGTTTGGAATTGTATTTGTGAAGGCTGAAATCATTTCCTGGTTCCGGATCCAAGAAATGTTTCGCCTCCAGAGCTTCCACATGTACGGTGTGATTGGCAGTGCCGTTGTGGTGGGCATGATTTCGGTTCTTTTGATCAAGAAATTTAATATCAAGACACTACAGGGCGAGGAGGTAGTGTTTCATCCGAAAAAATTTCAGAAAGGACAGGTCATTGGCGGATTAATCTTTGGATTAGGCTGGGCGATCACCGGTGCGTGTCCGGGCCCTTTATTTGCCCAAATTGGTAGTGGCTATGTGGTTGTGATCGCTACATTGTTAAGTGCTATAGCCGGGACATGGACGTACGGTTTACTGCGCGATAAATTACCCAACTAAGCACTATGGCTGTTCGTTCGTCTATTCCCGTACTTTGTATTGACAGCTATCCACGGGTAGTTGGTGGTCGACACTTGGTGTATATGTCGCGGCTGGAAGACTTGATTCAAGCCATGAAAGGCACCGATCAACCTCATACGCATGACTTTTACTTGGTGGTGTATGTGGAACAGGGGAGCGGACAGCATGTTATTGATTTTAAAACCTACGATATCCGACCCAACCAGCTCTTTTTTTTATCACCAGGACAGGTGCATAATTGGGACTTGTCGGAGGATATAAAAGGATATACGATTTTTTTTGAAGCTCAATTTTTTACCGCGATGTACCCTCAGCGGTTGTATGAGTATTCGTTTTTTCATACCCTACAGCATAGCCCTGAATTACTTTTTGATCGACCTACCGACGAGTTATCCCATTTATTTGAAGGGGCTTTTTTGTGCTATCATACCGAGCAAATGCCACGGGAGGGTATGCTTCAGGCGTACTTATTTTTAATTCTAGAGCATGCCCAACGGCACTACAAATCGGAGCAAATTGGAGAGTTACAAGGCCACTACCGCAAAGTTCGACAGTTTGAAGAATTGGTCAATCAACATTTTATTCAAGATCGGGAGGTACGATCCTTCGCCCAGCGGATGCACCTATCCCCCAATTATTTGAATGCCATCTGCAAAACGTATTTGAACAAAACGGCCAGTCAACTGATCCAGGAACGCGTTTTGGTGGAGGCCCAACGGTTGCTGACGCATACTTCGATGAGTATCAAGGAGATCAGCTACCATCTGCATTTTAAAGACACCTCTTATTTTTCTCGGTTTTTTCGAAAAATGACCGGTTATTCTCCCTTGGAGTTCAAGCAGCAAGTCGTCTAGGTCTATCGCGTGACATTTGTCACACAATTTAATCTAGGAAAAATCCATATTTGAGTACGAATTAACCTCAACTACTCATGGAAAAAAAATACGATGTTCTGATTGTCGGAGGGGGCAACGCAGGACTATCCGCTGCGGCGCAATTGGTACGTAAGCGATCCTCACTTCGCATTGGACTTATTGAGCCATCCGACAAGCATTACTATCAACCAGCCTGGACGCTTGTAGGTGCAGGCGAGTTTGCCATTCAGGATACAGTTAAGTCGGAAAAGAATTTCATTCCAGCGGGCGTTGACTGGATTCGGGAGGCGGTGGCTACCTTTCAACCCGTAGAAAAAACCGTGACCACGCAGACGGGAAGGGTATTTGGATATCGTGCGTTGATTGTAGCCCCGGGTATCCAATTGGACTGGGGGAAAATTGACGGGCTGTTGGCCACATTGGGAGAACATCAAGTAACCTCGAATTATTCATTTGAGCATGCCCCATTCACCTGGGAAATGATACGCAACATGACCTCCGGCCGAGCGGTGTTTACCAATCCATCCTCCCCGATAAAATGTGGAGGAGCGCCGCATAAAATCATGTATTTGGCCTGTGATTATTGGAAAAAGAAAGGAGTTTTGGATCAAATTGAGGTACATTACTTATCCGGGGCTGGAGGAATCTTTGCCGTTCCGGAATATGCTGCCACCTTAAAGAAAGTAGTCGCAGATTATGGTATTCACACCCACTTTTTGACCAATACCCTCGCCGTCGATGGACCTTCGCAAACTGTTTTCTTTGAATCTAAAAATGAAATAGGCGATCTCAAAAAAGACTCGCTGACATTTGATTTTCTACATGCCGTTCCACCGCAATCGGCTCCCCAATTTATTAAAGAAAGCTCATTGGCGGATGAAAAAAACATGTACGGGTATGTTGAAATCGATAAGCATACGCTTCAGCATGTTCGATTCCCTGAAATTTTTGCATGTGGCGATTGTACTAATGCCCCTTGTAGTAAAACGGGGGCGGCGATTCGGAAGCAGGTGCCCGTGGTGGTCGAAAATCTCCTCGCAGTCTTGGATGGAAAAACCCTTTCGGCTTCGTATACAGGGTATAGTGCATGTCCCATCCCAACACAATATGGAAAATTGATGCTGGCAGAATTTGATTATTCGAATACCCCGACCATGACTTTCCCAATTGACCAGACAAAGCCGCGCCGAACGATGTGGTTCATGAAAAAATATGTATTGCCTTGGTTGTACTGGAATAAGATTTTGAAAGGGACGGCGTGAGAGGAGTGATGAGTGTAGAGCGTTGAGAGATGAGTGCAAAGAGATGAGTGCAGGGAGATGAGTGCAAAGAGATGAGTGCAGAGAGATGAGTGCAGGGAGATGAGTGCAAAGAGATGAGTGCAGAGAGATGAGTGCTCAGAGAAGAGTGGTCATAGATCTGTGACCACAGAGTAGGTCATAAACGACAGAGCAAATACACACATG
>JBKBLN010000007.1:0-14458 GCA_046296415.1 Spirosomataceae bacterium
AAGCAATTGAAGTCGATTTTCCCCAGCACCAGCCAGCGTAGATGCAATGAAGTGGCGGCGTTGATTAATAAATATGCAGAGGAATATGGATTAACTACCAAGGAGCGATTGGCTCATTTTATAGGGCAGATTGGGGCAGAGACACAACTAAAAAATCTAGATGAAATGTCCTATTCCGCTAAACGTATTCTTACCGCTGAAAAAACCAGAACGGTCCGTACGCACAATGGAAAGAAAGTTCTAAAGTATTGTTCCTTGTTTACTGGTGTTTATCCAGCAAGAGAAGGTTGTCCCTATCCGTTTTGTGATGATGATATCGTGGTTCCTGCGGGTAGTTATCACAATGGGTATGCGAGCGAGGCATTTATGAAAGGGCTGGGTAAGTCTGTAAAACCTGTCATGGTAGATGAATTACCCCGTGATCCAGATTTTTTCAGTGTGGTGTATGCATGTCAGTTGAATAATGGTGGAATTGAAAGTGGAGATGGTTACAGATTTAGGGGGAGAGGGTTTATTCAAATAACAGGACAGTCGAATTACCAAAGCATGGTACAAAATAAATGGGACGCCGTCCATGGGCCAGGCACTAGGGATTTTATGTGTCGATCCGAAGCTTGCGATCGTAACCTAGATGCGATTGCCAATGATTTGGACTTTTCCATGTTGATTTCCTTAACGTTTTGGAAAAATGGGGATACGAACAGATTGGCAGATAGGGTAAATTCCACCACAATTGGTGACGTGACAGAGGCAGTAAATGGAAAAAGAATAGGAATTGATCATAGAACTAAATACACAAACAAAACATATGAGGTACTTAATAATTAAACTATTGATTGTTTTGATTACGGTACAAAATATTGGATTCAGTCAAAGTCTAATATCAGGAATAAGTCAGTTTGAAGGAAAGTGGTTATTTGTTCCACCAAAAAATAGTGGTGATACTTCGTTTACAGCAATTGATATTTTCAAACGAAATATGAGATTAAAATTATTTTTTTGGCATAATCCAGCCGAAATATCCGTTAGGGAGAGATTGATCGGTTTCGCTCCTAAAGGCAAAAAGATTCAAAGACTTTCCGACTTGGCCAGTGAAGGTCAACGAATGCATTTCTATACACCAAATCCAAGTGCCCCTAACGATAGCATACACTATTTTCAAGAAGCAAGTCCTAGTTGTTTAGCCCTATTCAATGGTATTGCGGGGGAGGAAGAAATGGCTCCACCAGAAGACGGAGAACCGAATTATTTTACGTTCAACTTTAATGGTCGTGAAAACGAATATTATCTGCAAATTCACCATTTGCCCAACCGGGTAGTCCAGGCACTTCATAAAAACCCAGTGGAGAAGTCGAAAGTGGAGGATTTTCTAGGAATTCATTATGCCTGTATTAAACCTACCAGAATAATCATAAACAAACAACCCCATCAACCCACCAAGATGTATCTGATCCAAAACGACCCTGTGGAGGTAGTTGAGGAGCGGGACAATTGGCTCAAAATCAAATATTATCCCGAAAAAAACGGGGAATGGACGGGGAAGATCATCGAAGGTTGGATCAAAAAAACGGATGTGGAATAGATTTAGAGATGGGCTGGTTTGAATGAATTTTGTGTTGTGGGTTAAGTCCTAGGTCTGTGTCCTCACAGACCAAAACCCCAATATCCTCACAGACCAAAACCCCAGTCGCCTATGTCATGACTGAACGAAACACTCGTGGCCTGTGAGGACACAGACCATGGAGAGCAGCATTTTCGTGGCCCGTGGAGACACAAGCAGTATGGTCTGTGAGGACACAGACCACGGGGTATTAGGATGGAAATGGGTGGTTTGAATTTGTTTCAGATACTGCAACACAATGGGATTAGATGGAAAGTCAGCCCAATACGCTATTTCGTCCTTCGGGATTTACAAAAAAAGGATTGTGCGTGAAATAAAGAATATTTCTCGCACAATCCGTTAAATAAGTATGATCTTACCTATATAGGGTTCTGATCAGCTTACTTCAAAAACTCATAGATCCCGGCTACCCCTTGGCCGCCGCCCACACAGGCTGTCACCATCCCATATTTTTGATTGCGACGACGCATCTCATTGAATAACTGAACCGACAAACGTGCACCCGTTGAACCCAACGCATGACCTAACGCAATTGCCCCCCCATTTGGATTCAATTTGGCCGGATCTATTCCCAACTCTTTTACAACTGCCAATGCCTGAGCTGCAAAAGCTTCATTTAATTCGATTTGATCGATTTGTCCGAGCGATAAACCCGCCTGTGCCAAGGCCTTAGGAACCGCAAAAACAGGACCGATGCCCATCAATCGCGGTTCACAACCCGCCACGGCATAAGACATCATCCGGGCGATTGGCTCCAAATTGAGCTCTTTCACCATCTTCTCCGACATCACCACCACAAAGGCAGCACCGTCAGAAGTCTGTGAGGAGTTCCCTGCCGTAACACTTCCGCCAGCAGCAAATACAGGTTTCAGACGTTGCAAAGCAGCAAAGGAAGTATCCGCCCGGGGGCCTTCATCTTTACTAACCACATATTCCCGTGTCTTTTTCTTACCACTTCCTGCATCAAAATAGGTTTCTTTAACGGTGATCGGAACAATCTCTCCATCAAACTTACCTTCTGCTTGTGCTTTAAGCGCTTTTTGGTGAGACTCAAATGCAAACTGATCTTGCTCCTCTCTGGAAATTTGAAATTGTTGGGCCACTTGCTCCGCCGTTAATCCCATACCAATGTAATAGTCGGGATTTTGATCCGAAATTTGGTAGTTCAAGGCAGTTTTCCAACCCGTGGTCGGAACCAACGACATGGATTCGGTACCACCCGCAATGATACAATCGGCCATACCCGCATTAATTTTGGCTGCTGCCATGGCGATGGCCTCCACACCAGAGCCACAATACCGGTTGATCGTCACGCCAGGAACAACCTTACCCAAGGCTAAAAGTGAGATGTACCGTGCCATTTGCATCCCTTGCTCTGCTTCGGGTACGGCATTTCCCACAATCACGTCGTCCACACGAGCAGGATCTAAACCCGGGGTATGTTCAACAACGTATTTAATGACGTCAGCGGCCAAATCATCTGGCCGAGTGAAACGAAAAAGCCCCTTGGGTGCCTTCCCAACAGCTGATCGATATCCTGAAACAATATATGCGTTCATGTTAACTTCCTAATTTTGTTTGAGTAAAATGATTAATTACGTGGTGGTTTGCCTCCACTCAACAGCCCTTGCATCCGCTCCATGGTTTTGCGTTCTCCACAAAGTGAAAGGAACGCCTCCAATTCCAATTCCAACAAATACTGCTCCGAGACGAGTTGAGGATAACTAAGATCGCCCCCGCAAATGACGTAGGCTAATTTATTCGCAATCAATGCATCATGTTCGGTGATGTAACCCGCCATTTTCATGGAGGCAATACCTGCCTTGAAAGTGGCGATACCCGCTTTTCCTTGTACCTTGATATCTGTACGCTGAGTAGGTTGAGTATAGCCATTCTCCGCTAATTCGATCGCGGCCTGCTTCGCTTCCGCAATCAGTCGGCTGCGATTGATCACGATTTGATCCCGATCTGGCTTCAAATAATTCATTGCCATGGCGTCATAGGCCGACGTCGAGACCTTGGCTTGTGCAATATTCATGAAGGCCGTTTGCAGAATATTCAATTCCGTATCACCCGACTGGTACAAATCGGACGCGCGTAAAGCCATTTCTTTGGTTCCACCACCGGCCGGAATCAATCCAACTCCTAATTCAACCAATCCCATATAGGTTTCAGCATGAGCGACTACTTTGTCCGCGTGCAAGTTGATCTCACAACCTCCTCCCAAAGCTAACGTATGAGGAGCCGTCACGACCGGAACAGAGGAGTATCGAGCCCGCATCATGGTTTGCTGGAACGTCGAAATCATAATCGAGATTTCATCATACTCCTGTTCTATAGCGAACATAAATAACATGGCCAAGTTGGCGCCCGCAGAGAAAGCTTCGGAACTATCATTTCCAACCACCAAGCCTCGGAAATCTTTTTCAGCAATGGCATAGGCTTTGTTTAATCCCTCCAAAACCTCTGCTCCAACGGTATTCATTTTGGAACGGAACTCAATACCTGCGATCCCATCACCTAAATCATAAATGGTAGATCCCGCATTTTCCCAAATTTTATTGGTTTTCCGGATATTGTCTAGAATGATGAAGCTCTCTTGACCTGGAATCGGCAGATACCCTTTAGTGGCTACATCATAGAAATACTTCTTGCCTTGTTCGATTTTGTAGAATTGGGTATGTCCCGCCTCCAACATGTCATAAACCCAAGGGGCCGGAGGGAGATTTTCACCTTCCATCATCTTCACAAAGTCAGCGACACCTACGGCATCTGCGGTGGCAAATAACCCCATTTGCCAACCGAATCCAGAGCAAATAGCGTCATCGATGCGGTACAGTTCATCTGAAATTTCAGGAATCCGGAATGTCGCGTAACGGAAGCCGTCGGCGAAGGTTTTCCGATAGAAAGCACCTGCTTTGTCAGTTCCTTTTAATAAAATGGCAAACCGATCCTTTAATGAGTCCGCCGCTTTGGCGGCATCGAGTGTAGCAATTTTTACTTTACCACTGGGGCGGTACTCCAAAGTGGCTAAGTCCAACCCAAGAATGACTGTTTTTCCTTTTTCATCCTTGGTTTTTTTATAGAATCCTTGACCCGTCTTATCCCCTAGCCAACGGTTGTCCATCAAAGTCTGCATGATTGCGGGTACTTCAAAGGCCGCAACCGACTCATCGGTAGTAAGGGTTGATTTTAAGTTTTGACAAACGTGGTAGGTAGTATCCAACCCAACAACATCCGACAACCGGAAGGTACCCGATTTCGGGCGTCCGACTATTGGACCCGTCAACTTATCAACCTCCTCTACTGTCAAACCTACCTCAACAGCCGCTCGGATGGTCTGAACCATGGCATAAATTCCCAAACGATTGGCAATAAAGGCCGGAGTATCTTTGCAAAGTACGGTTTGTTTTCCTAAAAATAAGTCTCCATAATGCATCAAGAAATCAATGATTTCAGGCTGCGTTTTGGGCCCCGGGATAATCTCCAACAACCGCAAATAGCGGGGTGGATTGAAGAAGTGTGTGCCACAGAAATGCTGTTGAAAATCCTCAGATCGGCCTTCCGACATCAAGTGAATAGGAATTCCAGAAGTATTGGACGTAATCAAAGTTCCTGGCTTACGCAGGGCATCAACCTTTTCATACAATGATTTCTTAATGTCCAATCGCTCCACCACGACCTCCATCACCCAGTCGCAATGTTGGATTTCCGCCAGGTTATCGTCAAAATTACCCAGCTTGATTCGCTCGGCCATTTTGGAAGAATACAATGCCGCAGGATTAGCCTTTAGCGTATTTTGAAAAGCGGTCTGCACGATCCGGTTCCGCACAGCAGGGTGCGTCAGCGTCAAGCCCTTCGCTTCTTCCTCAGCGGTGAGTTCGGATGGAACAATGTCCAATAGCAAAACCTGAACCCCAATGTTTGCGAAATGGCACGCGATCCGCGAACCCATAATGCCGGAGCCCAGGATGGCTACCTTTTTGATCTTTCTGTTCATAACAAATTCTCGTGTTGTTCTTAGTTGTGATGCACAAGTGCTTTTGCGACACGGTTGCTTGCCGAAATGAAACTATTTCTTGATATTATGCAAGCATACCACTCAACAAATCTAGAAGGTTTAAAAATATTATGCAAGCATACTATTAAAAGTTTTTTCAGTCATGAACCATCCCGACTTGGGAGCTGTTTATCAAAAGCGTACATTTGCAACACTATTGTAAATTCACTCATGGAACAGAAAAGAGTACTTCCTACCCAGACGTGGCATAAAGCCGGACTTTGGTTATCTATACTTTGCACAATTCACTGCCTTGCCATGCCCTTTATCATGGCCTTGCTTCCCTTTTTAGGTTCGTTTATCAGCCATGAATTCGAACATATTTTGGTCAATGTCAGCGTTGTTTTAGCTTTTGTTTTATTGATCAAAGATTACCGAATGCACCGAATGATTCTCCCTTTACTCTTAGTTGGCGTCGCAACCACGCTCAATTTCTTAGGCTTATATGTAGTAGATCACGATCTGGAAACCTATTTTGTGGTACCCGGTGCCTTGGTGATGGCCTTAGCCTATTACGTGAATTGGCGGTATCATTCTCGGGTCTGTCCTCATTAATTAAACATACGTTTTGGGGTCTGGCCATTGATAGACAAAATGATAGGCCTCTTGAAACGCTTTGCCTGAAACCATTTTAAACGGCTCTACCTCGGCTGCTTCATGGAACTGAGGCATAGGCCATTGGTGGCGTCGACAACTGATTTCCATCACTTCCCGCCGAGTGGGATGCTCCGGACTTACAATATTATAAATTCCTCCTACCCCAGGTTTGGTCTCCAAGGCCGTTTGAATAGCCCGAATCACATCTTGCTGATGTACATAATTTACGGGTGCTTTCCCCCCATGATCTAGTATTTTTCCCTGAACAAACTTACCTGGCAGTCGATCCACACCCATCAATCCGCCACACCGCAGGATCAATGCCTGAGGTATCTTGGCTAGAAGTTGGTTCTCGAGTAAAACCAGGGGATGGTTCGTATCGGCATCTGCCTCGAAAACTTCCGCTTGCGTATCCGGATAAACGGAGGTCGACGAAATGAAAATAACCCAAGTAGCCGGCGTCAAATGGGCCAAAATATGATCTAACTGCTGCCGGGCATGTGCAGGTCCCCGAGTTTTGCTGCGCGGGGGAATGTTAATTAAGCACACTGGAGTATCAAAGAAATCAGTGGTCGGAATCGGATCATCTGCTTGAATGAGATAGGGAATAATTCCATTTTCGGATAGAATCGCTTGTTTTTCCAATCGAGTAGTCGATCCTTTCACGGTCCAACCCTGCTGAACTAACTGTGTAGCCAACGGTAGCCCAATCCATCCACACCCTAAAATGCTAATCTTCTTCATGCTCTCAGAACGATTTAAGAGGACAGTAAGTTAACCCGTTGGTCGCATTCTTGCGAAAAAATTTTTGTGGCAACTCCTTTTTTTCGAAATTACCCCACCGAAACGATTACCCTAACTACCGTTACAAAATGAAAAAGTGGCTTGTCTGTCTTTGCTTTTTAAGTTCTTCCTTGACGGGTTTCTCTCAGATTCAACCCGATAAAATCACGCTGGTAATCCATGGAGGTGCTGGAACAATCACCCGGAAAAACATGTCACCTGAGATGGAAAAGGCCTATACTGCCGTATTAGACCAGGCCTTGCAGACTGGTTACACCATTTTAAAAAATGGGGGTACCAGCTTGGATGCCGTGACCGCCACGATCCAAGTAATGGAAGAATCTCCTTTGTTTAATGCAGGGAAAGGAGCTGTTTTTACCCACGAAGGGAAAAATGAATTGGACGCTTCGATCATGGAAGGTAAAACCCTGAAAGCCGGGGCGATTGCTGGCGTAACGACGATCAAAAGTCCCATCGCCGCCGCAAGAGCGGTCATGGAACAATCGGAGCACGTCATGCTTACAGGAAAAGGGGCTGAGGAATTTGCCAAATTACGTGGATTGGAGATCGTCGATCCTAGCTATTTTTACACCGAAAAACGGTGGGAAGGATTACAACGCGCATTGAAGGCCGAAAAGTCCCAACTTGACCACACCGAGGAGCCAGCGAAACCACGTAAAAGTTCATCTTTAATTTTTGATGAGGGCAAAAAATTTGGAACCGTAGGCTGTGTGGCCCTGGATCAATACGGAAATTTGGCGGCCGGGACATCTACCGGAGGAATGACGAATAAACGTTGGAATCGAGTCGGTGATGCCCCCATTATTGGAGCCGGAACCTATGCCAATAATGAAACTTGTGCGATCTCCGCTACAGGTCATGGGGAATATTTCATTCGATCCGTGGTGGCCCATGATATTTCCGCCTTAATGGCTTACAAAGGACTTTCACTCGCGGCTGCTAGTGACGAAGTGGTCATGAAAAAGCTAGTGAAAATGGGGGGAGAAGGAGGATTGGTAGCAGTTGATAAAGATGGAAATGTTTCCATGCCCTTCAATTCGGAAGGAATGTACCGAGGATATATCAAGGCGAATGGACAAAAGGTAATCGGAATTTACCGGGATTGACCGTACCTTTGTGGTTTACTTGATCACAACACATGGAACCATACGTCATTGGCATCACAGGAGGCAGTGCCTCGGGTAAGACCTATTTTTTACATAGTTTATTGAGTGAGTTCAAACCCGAGGAGGTTTGCTTGATTTCTCAAGATAACTATTACAAGCCCAAGGCTCAAGTTCCGAAGGATGCCAATGGAGTTGAAAACTATGATCTCCCGGAAGCCATCGATTTTGAACTCTATGCCGAGCATATTTCAGCCCTCAAAGCGGGCAAGGAAGTACAACAAAAGGAATACACATTCAATAACCCGAATATCATTCCCAAAATATTGACCTTTCGCCCAGCACCCATCATTGTGGTAGAAGGCATATTTGTATTTTATTCGTATCATATCTCACGGCTTTTGGATTTAAAAGTATTCATTGACGCCAAGGAACATATTAAAATCAAGCGGCGGATCATCCGCGACAATAGTGAGCGCGGATACGACCTAGAGGACGTTCTTTATCGGTGGGAAAATCATGTGGCCCCCACCTATGAAAAATTCATTAAACCCTCCAAGTACGACGCTGATATCGTCATCAACAACAACCAGCATTTTGCAAATGGTCTAAAGATTCTGACGACCTATATGCGCAACCTGATGTAAGTCTACAAAAAGCCACGAATACGTGGCTTTTTTTGTGAATAATCCTCCTTTTTGGTCACAACATTTCGGTAGAAAGTCTCCAAAGCATGAAGACTCCCACAAACATTCCCTATCTTGTTCAACAACTATATTTTTCAACAGCATCCATTATGAATATGAAAAAACTTTGGGTACTTTGCTTGCTGTCTTTTGGCGCAACGGCTCAGTACCTCACCCCCCCAAAACCGCTGGCTGATCTCGTGACTGCTTCACCAACCCCTACCGTCAGTGTGGATAGCAAAGCCCAATGGATGGTAATTTTATCCCGGGAAACCGCCACTACAACCATCGCCGAATTATCTGAACCCGAACTTCGCTTGGCGGGTATTCGATTAAATCCAGCGAATTTTGGACCTAGCCGAGCTACCTACATCAATGGCATCGCTCTACGTCGGGTTCAAGCAGGTTCCCCTGAAGTACCCGTGAAAGGTCTCCCAGCGAACCCAAAAATTAGCCAAGTGCAATGGTCTCCTGATGATCAGAAAATTGCCCTGGCCTTGACCTCTGAGTCGAAAATTGAATTGTATGTCATTGATGTTGCTACGGCTCAAGCTCGTTTGGTGACAAGTAGAGCGCTGCATTCCGTGCTAGGCGGAGCCTTTGAATGGTTCTCTGATAGCCAGTCCTTACTTGTTAAAACTGTACCAACCAATCGGGGAGCCGCCCCTGAGGTTTCACGGATTCCGACTGGCCCCACGATCCAGGAAAATGCCGGAACCAAAGCCCAAGCTGCAACCTATCAAGATTTGCTTAAAAATGCCTCAGACGAACAGCAATTTGAGTATTATGCTACCGCGGAAGTGTATCGGATAGGCTTGGATGGATCCGAACAAAAAATCGCTCCCGCTAGTCTGGTGGTCGAGGCCTCTTCCTCCCCCGACGGCCAATTTGTTTTGATCGAGTCAGTCCATCGCCCATTCTCGTATTTGGTGACTGTCAGTCGTTTTCCTAAGAAAACCGAAATCTACTCACGCACCGGGCAACTCGTTCGGATGATGTTTGACTCCCCTCTACAAGAAAACGTACCATGGGGTGCCGATGCCTCTACTATAGGGCCTCGTGGCTATAACTGGCGTAACGATGCTCCTGCTACGATCTATTGGGTAGAAGCCAAAGACGGAGGTGACCCGAAAAAGAAAGTAGATGTTCGGGATATCGTGTACACCTTGGAGGCCCCTTTCAACGGCACGCCGAAAGAATTGTTTAAAACGACCTATCGTTTTGGTGGAATTACCTGGGGTACTGATCAAGTAGCGTTTGCCTCGGAGCGTTGGTATGCCACACGGAAAGCCATCACCCAAGTCATCAATCCCAGTGCCCCTGGCTCACCGTCTATGTTGTTCGATCGGTCGTCGGAGGACCGGTACGGAAATCCTGGCTCCCCTGAACTGAAGAAAAACGCCTATGGACGTTACGTCCTCGATCTACAACCCAATGGTGACCTGATCTACACGGGATTAGGCTCTTCTCCAGAAGGAGACCGCCCATTTGTGGACCGTTTCAACCTCACTACCCGTCAAGCTACGCGTTTGTGGCGTTCGGAAGCCCCCTATTTTGAGCGACCTATTTCGGTTCTAGATGCGGCAAAAGGATTGATCCTGACCAGCCGTGAATCCAACGAGGAGGTACCCAATTATTTCATCCGCAATTTGAAACCCGCACCTAAAAAAGGCAAAAAGCCGGCTGAAAATCCATTAACTCAAATCACCGATTTCCCTCATCCATATCCTCAATTCAAGGGTATTCAAAAACAACAATTGCGTTACAAGCGGTCCGATGGTGTCGACTTAACAGCTACCTTGCTATTACCGGTGGGGTATAAAAAAGAGGACGGGCCATTGCCTACATTCCTTTGGGCGTATCCGGCTGAATTTAAAAGTGCAGCAGCGGCAAGTCAGGTGAGTGGTTCTCCTTACACCTTCAATCGGATCAGCTATTGGAGCGGAGCGGCTTTTGTTACGATGGGATATGCGGTGCTTGAAAACGCCTCCATTCCGATCGTCGGAGAAGGCGATGCCGAGCCAAACGATACCTATGTGGAGCAATTAGTAGCCAGTGCCAAAGCGGCGATTGACGAAGGTGTACGTTTGGGTGTTGTGGATGCCAATCGTGTCGGCGTGGGTGGACACTCCTATGGTGCTTTTATGACAGCGAATTTATTAACCCACAGTAATTTATTCAAAGCAGGAATTGCCCGATCGGGAGCTTATAACCGGACCTTAACTCCGTTTGGTTTCCAGAACGAGCAAAGAACTTACTGGCAAGCTCCCAAGGTGTACAACCAAATGTCGCCATTCATGAATGCTGACAAAATGAAGACACCCTTGTTGATGACTCACGGAGAAGCGGATAACAACACCGGGACATTCCCCATCCAATCTGAGCGCTATTACAACGCCCTCAAAGGCATGGGTGCTACGGTGAAATTGGTGACGTTCCCTTACGAAAGTCATGGCTATACCGCCAAAGAATCATTGCTCCACCTGTTGCACGAAATGAACGCCCATCTGGACAAGTTCGTGAAGAACGCGAAGTAACCTGATTCGACTTCAATCCTTCAAAAAAGACAAAGCACTTCTGTGTTTTGTCTTTTTTTGCTTAGAATACGAAAGAAAACTTGCATCGTCTTTTTCTTTTGATCTATCTTTGCCCCCGTTATCTCAAAAGGGGTGCCTTAATACAACGGGCTGAGATCATACCCATAGAACCTGATGCGGTTAGTACCGACGAAGGGATTGAGTACACACAAAGCAGAAGCCGGCCTGTCTTTGTATTCTCAAATCACACAATTTTTGTCAAATCCACGACAGATTTTGCTCCTTATTCTGCTTCGTAATATCCATGTGTTATTATGAAACATGTATTTCTATTGCTTTTCAGCTTTGCGTTATCCGCAAACGCGCAAGATTCTACTAAAATCAATCAGCTTAGCGAAGTGGTTGTAAAGTCAACCCGTGCCTCTGAGAAATCCGGAATGGTTTTTTCGACCGTCACCAAAGAGGAAATTCGCAAGCAAAACCTAGGACAGGACATTCCTTTTCTGCTGAACCAACTCCCTTCGGTGGTCATTACCTCGGACGCAGGGGCTGGAATTGGCTACACCGGGATTCGAATTCGTGGCACCGACGCGACCCGTGTGAACGTCACATTGAATGGTATTCCGTACAACGATTCGGAGTCCCAAGGGGTATTTTGGGTGAATATGCCCGATTTTGCCTCGTCGGTACAAAGTATGCAAGTACAGCGTGGGGTGGGCTCCTCTACCAATGGCGCGGGAGCTTTTGGGGGAAGTATCAACATCAATACGCTAGGCTATGAACCGCTCCCAACTGCCGAGACCAATTTTTCTGTCGGTTCGTTTGGGACCATGAAAAACAATATCCTAGCCAGTACCGGATTGATCGACGGAAAATTCGTGGTGGATGCGCGGCTTTCTCGCATTGTATCGGATGGTTTTTTGAATCGCTCGGCATCAAACCTCCGGTCGTTTTATGTGTCGGGGGGATATTATTTCAAGGAAAACTTCATTCGGCTGAATGTCTTCTCCGGCCACGAAATCACGCAACAAGCTTGGGAGGGTACCCCAGAAGCCTTGGCAAAGGGAGACCAAGCGGGGATTCGGGACTATGTAGAGCGAAATGGTTTAGGAGATGCGTACCTACAGCGGATGTTATCGGAAGGCAGACGATTCAACCATTATACCTATGACAACCAAGTGGATAATTACCAGCAAGATCATTACCAGTTGATTTCATCCTTCAAGTTGTCTGAATCATGGCGCTTTAACCCCACTTTGCATTATACATACGGTCGTGGATTCTACGAACAGTTTCGAGCTAACGATCGACTTTCTCGCTATGGTATTGCACCCGTGGTTCTTGGCAATCAAACGATCAGCCGATCCGACCTTATTCGTCGCAAATGGTTGAATAATGATTTTTATGGAGCCGTTTGGTCATTTGATTATACCAAACCCGGCCCATTGAATGCCACCCTAGGCGGAGGATGGAACCAGTATCTCGGAGATCACTTTGGCGAAGTGATTTGGGCTCGCTTTGCCTCAACCTCCAACATCCGCCAACGGTGGTATGAGAATTTAGGCACAAAGCAGGATTTCAATACCTATGCCAAAGCGACATACGATATTTCAGACCGATTGAGTGTATACGGAGACCTTCAGTACCGACGAGTTGGGTTCCAGATTGATGGTTCGGACGATAACGATATTCAGTTGAATACCGATGTCGTATATCATTTCTTTAATCCCAAAGCCGGATTGACGTATCAGCTCAACGATCAAACATCTGCTTTTTTGTCGTATGCCAAAGGATCGCGTGAACCGAGTCGGCAGGATTTTGTGGACGGGCTTGGCCAATCCCCGCGACCTGAGACGCTGCACGACTTTGAGGCGGGGTATAAATTCCGAAAAGGAAAGGCGAGTTCAGAGGTGACCTTGTATTATATGTATTATCGGAATCAATTGGTCCTGACTGGCCAGGTGAACGATGTGGGTAATGCGATCCGGGTGAATGTTCCGGAAAGTTACCGAGCTGGTATAGAGTGGCAAGGAACACTTCAGGTGGGAAATCACTGGGTATTGGGTGGAAATGCAACCTTCAGCCGAAACAAAATTCGGAATTTCTCGGAAACCATTGTGAGCTATGACGAAACACCTACGCAAGTCAATTCCTTAAACGACACGGATATTTCATTTTCTCCTAACGTGATTGCCGGCGGACAGATGAGTTATTTCCCCAAAAAGAACATCGAGATTACTTGGTTGCCGAAGTACGTCGGACGACAGTTTTTGGATAATACATCGTCGTCGAATCGCCAAATTGATGCGTTTTTTGTGAACGATGTTCGGATGAACTGGACAGTCAAATCGAAGATTGCGAAGGAAATCACATTCAGTTTACTGGTAAACAACGTCCTGAACCATGTCTACGAGTCGAATGGCTATACCTACAGTTACATTGCGGGAGGGGTCATCACCGAGAATTTCTTGTATCCCCAAGCCGGACGGAATTTCTTAGCGGCAGTACGGCTGAAGTGGTAATAGTTGCTTCATCGGGGTAGAAGTACCGAACCAATTTTAATTATGAATTATGAATTATGGGGCTTTTTAGTGCTGAGTGATGAGAGATGAGTGCGTCATGGTGAAGTGATGATGAATTGATAGGACGATGACTTTCAATTTCTCTAGATTTAATTCATAATTCATAATTCATAATTCATAATTCATAATTAATTCCCATAACATTTCGCGTTACGGCCCATGATTATAGCCTGAGCAATTAAATCCATAACCGTTCGATACCCTTGCCCCAGCGGGGCAACCCGTTTGTAGCCCAGGAATTCCCCACCCAATTTTCACGTCGGTGCCAGACAATAGTATTGGTGAATGATGGGATGTTTTTAGTGATGAGAAATGAGTGCCTCTAGGCGAAGTGATGATGAATTATGAGTTATGAATCATCGGGCTTTTTAGTGCTGAGTGATGAGAGATGAGTTTTTCAAATTGAATTGACCACTCATATCTCATCACTCATATCTCATATCTCTTTTTAGTGTTGAGTGCGGAGAG
>JBKBLN010000008.1:0-10093 GCA_046296415.1 Spirosomataceae bacterium
GCAGCCAAGAAGAGTTACTGGACAGGGCCCTGCAATCTAGGCCAAGGGAACTGTGGGGAACTCTGGACGCGGGTAGGTATTCCGTACGGAGAAAGTACGGGGGAGAAGGCTGCGGATGCGATTTCGTATGGATTTGTGGGGACGTTGAGTTCGCTGGGATTGATAGCGGCTGTAACGTCTGGTTTTGTCGCCGAGGGAATTGCTGCTGTTGAGGCAATTAACGCCTACATTGAAGCCAACCAAGTAGAAATTTTAATTACATTTGTTGAGACCTTGGTTGACTGCCCAGACTGTACAACGGCCGAGGATTTTGCGGTACAATTTGCCGTAAACTATGCTGCAAATGTTGCTATTGGTAAAATTACAGGAACGATATTAAATACCACAACTGCTCAAAAAGTTGGAGCATACATGTACCAAAAATTTGTGGCAGCTGGTACTAATGTAGTGGCGGCTACAAAAAAAGCCTTAGTACCAATTATTGAATTAAAAAATAAGACTTTAAACTATGCTGATAATGTTTGGAGTAAGGTTAGGGGTAGATTAATTACATCAAAATACATTTATGATGTTTCAGACATTACAAAAATATTATCATTACTAAAAACAAAACCTAATACCGCTTTCTTTTGGTCTGGTAGAACAAATGGTATAGGAGGCGAGGCTATTGCATTAGAAATAGCCCAGAAGAGAGGAGGAATGACTCTTGAGGGATTAATTGCTCAAAATAAGATTATTATGCCTCAGTGGGATATTAATAATCCAAAGATTGTTCAAGTTTGGGAAACCGTTTCTGAATGGTATGCAAAACAGGTTACTGGAGAAGTTCGAGCTGTCATAGGGAAGGAGCTAAGGCCAGGTAATATTTGGGAAACAAAAGAACTGCAACGATTAAAAGAAAATATGAATGTAACTAAGATAATAACAATTGACCCTTATACTTTAGTAGAAACAATAATTTTTAAACGATAATTATGGAATATAAAATTAAAAATATTTTGGTACTTTCTAAAGGAAGAATCCTTGTTGAAATTAATGATAGGAAATTAATAATAAGTGGTGAATTATCAAGTAATAATATTTTTTATGCTGAAATAAAATCATTAACTCAGTGGGAACCACCTTTTAATAAAGAAACTTTAAGTGTACACCTAATACAAGATTTAATAAATAAAATTGAATTTTATTCAACTGATAAACAAATTAAAATATTGTTTGATTAGATGTTTGTATAATCACATTTTTTTGTAAAGTTTTAAGAATAAATGTTGTTTTAAATTTTTAAATATTCCAGTAGATCGTGCAAATGCAAAAACAAATTTTTTTAATCAATATAATAAACCTTGGTTAGAAGCAGCAATTCAAAGGGGAGATGACATTGTTTTTGCAACAAAACCTCTTTTTAAAAGTGATTATAATAAAAATAATGTTTTGCAAGGGGCTTTTGCTTATGAATTAGAATTTTTAGCTAAAAGAAATGTAAAACCTTCAAATCTAAGTTTTGAAAAATGGGTACTAATAAAATCCTGGTTTGGATATTAAGACAAGTGTTTTTTTTGTAGCAATAAATTGAATCCGTCAAATATATAAAGTAATGGAGTATAGAAATTTAAAGTATATAGTAATCGACAATAAAAGTTTCAGAAATTTCGTTAAAAAGCATAATTTTAAAATTAATATAGATGACACTATTTTGTTAGTTTCAGATTGTATCATTTTAGAGATTTATGGGTTTCATTCAGAAGATACATTATACTATGATATTTATATAGAGAATTGTAAAATATATACAAACGTAAATCGGCTTTATGATGAAGAAAAATTTGCCAAGGAATTATTAGAAATTCGTGAGCATGTAAGAAACCAACATCAAAAATCATTATTAATATCTAGTAATCTTAATGAGCTTGCTTTGCTTTCAGCCTTAAACGCAGAGCAGTATTTTTTCATATATATTGAAATTATGGATAAATTATTAAATGACTTTTTTAGTTGTAATTTCGATGGTTATGAGCAGTATTTTACGGATAGTTTTGACATAAGCAAAAAGGTACTAAATAGAAAACTCAAGGAACTTCAATTTATAGATATAGATTCAATTAAAAACTATCCAAAAATAAAATAAAGAGGTATTACTCGTACTTTGTTCTACTACGGTTACTAGCTATCCAAAGAGGTGATGAAATAATTTTAGCCACAAAGCCAATTTCTAAGGGTGATTATATTATAGAAGGCGAGTTACAAGGTATGTTTGCTTATGAGCTGCATTATTTAGTTCAAAAAAATGCAAAACCTATTATTTTAAGTTCGGCAGACCTCGCCCAAGCCGCACCTGATACAGGCGGACCAAGTGGGCGAGTACAAGGTGACCGTTTCGTTTGGCCAGGGAGAAACCTGCGAACTAAAGACCGAACTCAGCGGCCGGCCATGCCAGGTGTTTACGGACGGGAATTGCAATACGGCGCCCGTTAAGATCGATACCACGGCGGAACCCAACGCCAACATTCCCAACCTAGCCATAGGGGATGTCTTTAACGCGGGAGACTACGAGGTTACCGTTACCTCCCTCAAAAAAGGCAGCCAAACCTTGGGCTGGACGGGCGAGGGGATGGTGGACCAAAACCTGATCACCGGGGTGAAGATCCCGATGTCGGTGGTGTTTGAAAACATCAAGATCAATTCGTGTTACCAATACTACAATCGGGGCGAGAACGGTGCGGTGGTGCGCAGTAAGGCGGATGAAAGTTGGGGGAGTGTGATGGGAATTAACTCGAATGATTTAGGGAAGAACCACGCTCAAGAAATTATTTCTCGTTTCACATCTATTGTGGATATTTTGGGGATATTTGAGTGCAGTGCTTCTCAAAAGACAGAATTAACAAGAATACTGGGTGAATTGGAAATACTAAGCAGCCAAGCGCAAGGGAATTTAGATTACAGTGATGCACAAAAGGCACAGTTAAAAGAAAGTGTATTAGAGGTCGAGACATTGGTAAATGGATTACTTTCTTGTTGTGTAGCATCTAGTCCTAACGGGCGAGTGGCAGCGGGTACTTGTGAGCCAACAAGTACGATCCAAGCCAAGACGCAGACCAGAATTTCTGAATTACAAAACTTCCCGAAGCCGTCATTTTCGCCGTATGTGATTGCTAAATCACGGCATAGAAAAGGAATGAATGATGAAGGCACAGGCCCACATCACGATATGATGTCATGTGATATGACCGACCAACAAATCATTGATTTGAATCCATTAGCTGCGGTGCAGTTGAATTCCGGCACAGTGCAGAGTTTGGTAAATAATTGGAAGTTAATGGCAAGTCCCATGTCAATGGGTAATTTGCATGGAGTAGCTATGGAAATGATTGATAAATTTGTAGGAGGCTGGGAAGGCCCGTTTCGAAATGCAAAGCTTGACGCAGCAGCAGCTAATCATGCAAGTACTAGTCGGTTCTTTGATAGAATTAAAGAAAGTCTGGAATATGAACTTCGTTTAAGTCCTAATTTTATTTCTTCAAAGGGAGTTTTGAAATATATAGTTGATGGGAAAGAAAGTCTTTTGAGAAATGATATTCCGAGTCCGCTGTGGAATGATTTTTTTACGGGTTTAGGGATTATGATTAACGATACTTGGGGGTATGATGCAACAGTCAAAAATTTCGCAATTGATAAAGCAAAAAGAACTTATACTGCAACAATTGAAGTGGTTGTATTTGACCATTTTGGATTAGATCGCAATGATATTGATCCAAAAATAAAGCCTGAATTTGCACTTTTGGCTGGCTTTAGGTCTTGGTTTGTCTTGCAACACTCCACTCGGTTTTGTAAAAGGCCATTTGTTACATTAGTACATTTAAATCGGACAATACATGGAACTTATTAAAGGTATATTGAAAATTAAATTTGTAATTTTGGTCATATTTATTACATTGTATTTGGTTTATAAAAATTCAAGTACGGAAATTTACAAGTTTGATTTGAAATTTGAATCAGAAGGTAAATGTGTTCTTTTCTTTTTGGTTAAAAATCCGCCAATCGATTCTGTTGAACTGTGTGATTTGTTGTATAGCCATTCGCTATTAATTGTTAAAAATGAAGACTTAAAAAAATACGTAGCATATTCAATTTATTATTACGAAGAGTCACTAATTTTTAACAGATTTTACAAGCCTGATTATAAATGGTACAATATGTATGTGTTAGATGATATCAGAGACGGGGATTCACACATGGATAACTTTCTTGCATCTGTTAATTTTGTAGATTTCAGAGATCAATCTATAACAGGGACTAATTATCCTAATATTATACTTCATAAAAAAAAACTTATTTATTTCCCATTTGGATTTAAGGATTCCAATAATGGAAAATGGAGAGAAATAAAATAGTGTTTAATTTATGTAATTTATTAAATATTTAGGTGCCTTAATTATTTTGTTTATAAGTTTTATAATTATTTACAAAATTTTAGGTACACACATTTATAAATTAGATACAAATATCTCAAAAGAAATAGATTTGTCAAATTCTCTATATTCTGAAGATGTTGAGATTTTTGTTGTACAAAACCCACCTAAATCACACAAAGAAATGGTTGAGTTAATTTATAAATTTAACAAAGAAAATAATATCGAATCATTAAAATTGCCACAAAATTATACTCAAATTTTCTACAAAGAAAATTGGGAAGTAAATCGATTTTTCGAACCTTATATGGGAGGATTTTTATTTAGTGAGGAGTATAATTTTTTTAATGGAAATTTTCCAGATGAAGTTGTGGAAGAAATAAGGTTTACTTATAAAGAAAATTTAAATGATTCTTTATACAGACATACAGTTAAACCATGGAATTTACCATATTTCGAATTTAAGAAATTAGGAAGTTTCTCAGAATACTATCTGCCAAATGGGACAGAAGAAAATCCAAATGATAAAATGTATGATCCTTTTGTAAAATCACGAGAGGCTTTTGTAGATTAATTGCCGCCACCGAACCCAACGCCAACATACCCAACCTAGCGGTAGGGGATGTCTTCAACGCCGGAGACTACGAGGTTACCGTTACCTCCCTCAAAAAAGGAAGCCAAACCTTGGGCTGGACGGGCGAGGGGATGGTGGAGCAAAACCTGATCGCCGGGGTGAAGATCCCGATGTCGGTGGTGTTCTCTAATATCAAGATCAATTCGTGTTACCAATATTACAACCGAGGCGAGAATGGCGCGGTGGTGCGCAGTAAGGTGGATGCGAGTTGGGGGAGTGTGGTGGATGCTGATATTTTAATTAATTTGATCCAACGTCATTTAGTTGATATTCGAGATTTACTACTTAATTTTCCATCGGACACATTAAAAATTCAGCAAAAATTGAATGAACTGGCTGAATTAAGGAAGAAATATGAATCAAGTAATTTGTCAGATTCATTTAAATTAGAGAATATCAAGATCATTGATGATGTATCAAATGGATTATTCTGTATAAAGGGGAAACTTTCTCAGGGCAGTTCAAATTCGCGAATCTCGAGCAAAAATTCCGATTGTAACCTAGAAGGAATCCTAGACAATGCAGAAAATACATTAAAAAATTCTGTGATAAACCCTTATAATGGAGATGTATTTGATAAAAATGGCTATGTTTCAGGGGAAAGCACATCTGGCAAAAGCATCATCATTAAATACCAAAAATCTGGAAAGGCAAAATACGATTTATTGACAGATTATTATGATAACACAAAAAATGATGGTGACCCGAATCATATCATTCCTATTCGTCATGTTGCTATTTATTATGCGGAAAATTTAGAATTAACGGGTAAAGGGGTGACATTTGGTGTAGGTAAGTCATATCAAAGACCTGACGAAAAAGGAGTTGATATAGCTTTTTTTAATGATATAGATAAAACAATTCGAATCGCAATCAATATGCCTAGTAATACCATCAGTAAGAGTAATAATAAAATTGCGACTTTGAAGAATTCTTTGATACATGAGTTTGAACATTATAATGACTACAGGTCAGGTCTTAATAAAAAGTTGCCTTTGGTCCATGCTGATGTTTGCTTTAGGCAGATTCAACATTCAACTTTCAAAGAGATGGACGAGTCTGATCAAGATAGTGTATTCAAGTACTTACTTGGTTTTTTAAATGATTATTGGACTCAAGAAAGAAATAGTACAGAGATTACCAAAGTTTTTACATCATACAATGAGTATTTTAAAAATAATAATAAAAGGGCACTTTATTTTAATCAAGATGAAATTAAAATTAAAAAATTATAGATATTTACTGATTATTTCAGTATTTATATTGTTTTTTGCCAAAATGAATACTACAATTCTTTAGAAGATACAATATGGTATTTATATAAAATTGACGATTTTCAAAATAAACAAATAAAATATCCTAAAAGCCCTTTGAAAGATCCCTATTATTCGTTCGTATATTTCAAGAAAGATAATCAATTTTTGTATTGTAGATGCATACAGGGTAAGTTTACATGCGAGCCAGTTGAGGATGATACAATTATGAATGATGTTATATTAGTTGCCAGAGATTGGCGTGTTGATTCTACGACATTGAAAAGTCCATTAGGATATGATAAAATTATTCAAATCAATGAAGACGAATTGATTCTTGAATCTTTTTGTATAAGAAAGAATAAACCTCTTTATTTGGGTATTTTATTTACCTACAAAAGGTTAAAAGATACTACCAACATTTGTGATTTTCAGCGAAAGTGATTTTCTTAAAAGTATATTTTAATTGAGTTTCCTTCTGCCAGGGCGAAACCTGCGAACTAAAAACCGAACTCAGCGGCCGGCCGTGCCAGGTGTTTACAGACGGGAATTGCAATACAGCGCCCGTTAAGATCGATACCACGGCGGAACCCAACGCTAACATTCCCAATTTAGCGGTAGGGGATGTCTTCAACGCGGGAGACTACGAGGTTACCGTTACCTCCCTCAAAAAAGGCAGCCAAACCTTGGGCTGGACGGGCGAGGGGATGGTGGAGCAAAACCTGATCGCCGGGGTGAAGATCCCGATGTCGGTGGTTTTTGAAAACATCAAAATCAATTCGTGTTACCAATACTACAACCGGGGCGAGAACGGCGCGGTGGTGCGCAGTAAGACGGATGCGAGTTGGGGGAGTGTGGTGAGTGTGGGGGATATTTTCTCTAACTTAAAAGATATTTATCAAGGTGCATATGACCACATTCAAGTTTTTGATTGTACAGGACCATCCATTACAAAGCTAAAAGGCTATGCAGAAAGTTTACTTAAAATTAAACAAAACCTAGTTTCAGATTACGGATTTGAGCCTCAAGAGGCGAATGCAGTACAACTGAAGCTCGGAGAAATATCCGACTCATTCTCTTGTATGGCCAATGGTTGTTCTCAGAATTCGACCAATGGTCGCGTAAGTGCGGTGACAAAAGATTGTGAAATAGAGAATAATAAGGTTAAGTTTGAAAGTATTTTTTGTGAGGTCTTAACGCTTTCACTGGAAGGCGAGGAATCCAATGAGTTCCAGTCCGCTCCAGTCACTTCTAGTGATCTAGTGGCTTATTTAACACCCTCGGGTCAGCTTGTGTATTTGCCCAAGCGTGCGATTCCGAGTTTTGGGACGAAAACTAATTTGCCTATTCCCGCCTCTGCTTTAGTTGCGTTTACGCTGGATAATGAGCAGTATGTAGCACAATATAAAAAGCCAAGAGGACTCTCGACAGATTGGGAATTTATATGTTACAAGAACAAACAAACTGGATTAGCCTATTCATTTGAAAATCAGCCATCTTCACTGGTCAATAACAACAATCTGGGTTATTCGGTTTGTTTGGGTTTTGGGGCAGCATTTGTGTTAGAGAAGGGATCTTCGCTATCTACATTATTAAATGTAGTCGAGAGTTTTGATTTATTGATACCACAAGGCTCACGGATATTAGGCTTGAACCTATCGCTTCCATTGAGTTCTTGCCTTGCATTACCCTTTTTGGTTACTTCCGATCAAAATAAGTATTATGGAAGCGGAGTTTTATCACCCACGCTTCCAGCTGTACGAGTTACTCCGATCACGTTACCAACTGGTGTAATCGCAGATATAGACCATGCTTTACCTAGAGGGGTAACCGGAGGATGTAATGTATATGTGATATGGGGTCCTAATTTTAGAGATTATGGTATTAACCATCCCATCGAAGTGGCAAAATATGGAATGACTTGTCAAGCAGATTGCAATAATAGGCCCCATGAACAGGTGGTGAAATTTAATAAAGAACACAACGTAAATACTTTTGGGTATAAAGTTATATTCACGAATTTAGATAAGGATACCGCTCATTTATTGGAAAGGTCATTGACGGCAGTTTATGTTATTTCCAATAAAGGAGAATTGCCTCCGAAACATAATTTGCCTTGTTTCAAAAAAGATGATCCATTGAATCTAGCTGAAAGTAGAAAAACAAGAAAAGATAGAGCTGAGGAATTTAATACTGAAATGAAGAAAAAATATGGAGAAAAAAAATAAAAAAGTGAAGTTATTTCCGCTTCAGGAATTACGAACATCTAAATTTCAATACAAATTGGAGGATGGATCTCATTCGATTAAGCGGGATGAAAGAGGTTATGATATTTCCACGATCGAAAGTCAAATTGTAGGTGGTCAATTAGATATCGTTGCATGTAATATGGTGGCATTGATGTGGAAAAGGTTGTATTTGCCTAATACCAAGGTAATAAATGTAAGTTTTGTAGATTCTGATTCGTATTCAAATGTGATGGATGACAATTTAGAAGACCGAATTCGTTTAGGAACAAGTGATAGCTTTAATCATTTTGGCTCTTCAAAATTTAATATTTCACGATCAAAATACCATTCATTAGAGACGGATGATTTAAAACTTGGCTATATTACCACCGCACTGTATGAATCTTTACTATTTTATTGTGATCGATTTGGGATCGATTCAAGTCCAGTGCAGGAGGCCTATGAATTTATGATGAAATCAGACTGGTATTCGCCTGTGAAAGTGCATGGTCTATTAAATAGCAAGAAAACCTATGCTGCACGAGTTCAAACTAAACCTGGCTATAATAAGGATTTCTACCGTTTAGCGATTCGAAATATGCAAACGGATGAGCATAGTTTTTTCTCATTAGGTGAAAAAGATCCTATGCCTATTTCTCATGAAAAGATTGATAATCGACAACTAATATTAGAGGGTAAGGAACGAGTTCCATTTATTTACACAAAGGAGAAATGGAATCGAGGGAATATTTTTACCTTTCAATGGGGAGAATTAGAGAAATATGAATTTCATTTGGAAAAGATGGAATTAATACGTTTGAGTTAGCGAGAAGGATAAATTTTTGTTGTAAGAATTAGATTCCTCCAGCAAAAACCGTACTCAGCGGCCGGCCGTGCCAGGTGTTTACAGACGGGAATTGCAATACGGCGCCCGTTAAGATCGATACCACGGCGGAACCCAACGCCAACATTCCCAACCTAGCCATAGGGGATGTCTTCAACGCCGGAGACTACGAGGTTACCGTTACCTCCCTCAAAAAAGGTAGCCAAACCTTGGGCTGGACGGGCGAGGGGATGGTGGAGCAAAACCTGATCGCGGGGGTGAAGATCCCGATGTCGGTGGTGTTTGAAAACATCAAAATCAACTCGTGTTACCAGTATTACAATCGAGGCGAGAATGGCGCGGTGGTGCGCAGTAAGACGGATGCGAGTTGGGGGAGTGTGGTGGATTTGGGTACTATTTTCTCTTTAACAAACGCTTTACGTACCAAGTATAATGAATTGGTTGATTTGCTTAATCTTCACGATAAGTCAGCCGATTCCAAAGCCAAGATACTTAAGAAAGTTGCTGAAATTAGTGCACTAAAAACCAAATTAAGTTCAAATACAGGTTTATCTACCAGTGACAAGACGGCTCTATCCACCGCTATCGATGCCGCCAATACCGAAGCTACTTGTTTTGCCAACAATGAATGTAGTTTGGGAAGTGCACTGGCCAAAATTGAGGCGGTGCTGAGTTTATTGCGAAAGAATGGCTCTTTGCCTTTGCCGGAATCCTTCACTCCATTGGAG
>JBKBLN010000009.1:0-7456 GCA_046296415.1 Spirosomataceae bacterium
GGGTGCCACGCCTCGCCAACAAAACACCCTCAAAACCAACCCCTAATACCCATCCATGTGAATCGAAAAATGAGTGTAGGCTAGTTGACATCTCATATTTTTTTGACCTAACCGTCAGCACCTACATACTTTCTTTTCCTTAAACAATCCATTGATTTGTTTACTTCCGATCGATGGATATGTGAGGGGGTATTTTAAAAGAATACTGTTTTGAAATGGGAATTTCTTTCTCTCCAATCACCACATACCTTGAATTGTATTTTTGTATCTTATTTTTATTGGTAATAAATGCACGAAGTATCTGTGCAAAAAAAGAAGGAAGTTCCTATAGGATTTGATCCATTGTCGATCGGTATTTGAAGGTCTTACCATACGTTTGAATAGCCAAATAATTCCTGTCTGATTCGATAAAGAGAATCTCATCAAAGGCTAATTCTATTTTAAATTCATTTTCTTTAACAGTAATCGATGGCTTCGTTTTCGTTTCTTTACTTGATTTGATGAAGGCAAGTTCAATAGAAGCTATTAGATCACTATTTTTAAAGGGTTTAGTGAGATAGGAGTATGGGGATGTTGCGACAGCTTCATTAATCACTATGGAGCTCTCATAGGCTGTTAAATAAATGAAAGGTACTTTTTGTTTGTTCTGAATGTGTTGACCTAGGCTAATTCCATCCATTTCACCCTCTCCGAGGTTGATGTCAAATAGGGCGAGGTCAACGCTTTCTTTGTTTAAAATAGATAGAGCCTCATCCGCATTCTTTGCCTCTAAGGTGTGATACTCATTTTCTTGTAGTACCTTTTTGATGAGTCGCCTATTGAGAAAGTCATCTTCGACAATTAATATGGTTTTTGTATTCATTTTTAAAAGAAAAATTTTAGCTCAAAGCCATTTTTAAAGCTTGTTTCGTATTCCCCATGGAGTTGTTCGATTAGCCCTTTCATTATTTCGATACCAAGACCATTTGTTTCGATGTGATCAAAATCAAATCCATCCCCATTATCCATGTATTGGAGACAATTCTTTTGAGAAATACTGTCTTGAGTGATTTCTAGGTTAATAATTCCGTGTTTTTGATTCTTAAATGCGTGCTTCATGCTATTGGATATCAATTCAACGATGATTAATCCAATGGGTAGTGCTTTCGTTACGGATAAAGAGGCAATATCACACGTAATGAACATATTGACCTGTTTTGATTTGTTGTCGTACGAGTCTTTAACCAATTCAGCAAGTTCGACGCTATATCGTCTTAAATCGACATCCTGAACACGAACGTTTAGGTTTAACTTTTTATGCAGAAGAGCAATGGAATGAATTCTATTTTGATTGCTTTTGATCAATTCATCAATAGTAGTATGATTCACGGATTCCTTTTGGATTTCGAGGATGCTAATGACATATTGTAGGTTATTTTTCACCCGATGTTGAAGCTCCGAAAGCAAAATTTGTTTTTGCTCCATAGCTTTTTCAATTTCGTCTTTTTGAAGGCTTATTTCTTTATTTTTTTCCTCCAACATCGCAACGCCTTTCTGTTTTTGCCGGTTGGTCCGAATGAGGATCACAAGTAAGATTCCTAAAAAGAGGAGAAACCCGATCAACGCGTTCTGCCGTGAAGTAAACTCATAGTTTCTTTTTGCTTCTTTTAAATCTCGTTCTTGCTGTTGAATCGTAGTAACGATGTTTTGTGTTTGGAATATTCGTGAGGTCGTGTAGAGGCTATCATTTGTTGCATTCAATAGTTTTAAGTAGTAAATCGATTTTATAGGCTCATCTGGCTCATATATCTCCGCTAAAAGTTTGGCAGCGTTGGCTATAAGAACTAAATTTTTAAACTTTTTTCCTCCCTTGAGGGCCTCCATGGCATAAAAGATGGCCGAGTCGGATTGGTTCATGGCATGAAATACGCCTGCTAAATCCACGGATTGTTCCGATACAAGAAAGGAGTTTCTTGCCTGGTTGGCAAAGCGCATGGCGATTTTAAAATATTGAAGTGACTGATCATACTTATGTCGTTTTTTTTCTACTCGGCCCATGATGGCATTTGCGTAGGAAACTTCGATGGGGATATTGCCTTTTCGACATTCAATATCGATGATGTGAGCATATTTCATGGCCGAATCAAATTCATTTAGGTTCTCGTACACTTCTCCGATGTTGTGGTAGATCAGCCATTTCCCATTATTGGGTAGAAAATTGATTTCAGGGTGATGATAGGCCTTTAAAAGCCATTCGAGGCGTCGATGGCTATCTTGTTGCTTTTCGTAAACAAGAGCGATTAGATTGTAGAATACAATTTCTAGTTTAGGATGTTGGGCTTGACTTATTTTTAAGCCCTCGAAGGCAATTTGCATTCCATTTTGCCAGTCACCTGTAATCGTCGAAACAAAACTTAGTGCTTGCATGGAGACCAATTCGCCGTAGGAGTATTTTAGTTTTCGGGCCAGTGAAATGGCCTCGGTAGCATACAATACTGCCTGATTTGGTTCCTTCATGGTGTGATACCGGGATAATTGCTACAAGTTGATTACGCGATTGGTATCCTCTTTGAAAATGAAGAGATTCTGCTTGAGTCGATCGACTTCCGTTTGGGGTAGATTTAGGGGTTGACTAAAACCAGAGAGGGTATTGGCCAAGAGGAAGAACAAAATGAATACTCTAGGAGGGCTGTTGCGCATCATTGCATGGAAAAATAAGCGTATAAATTCACCTTTACTCATCCATACGCTTGATAACAAAAGTGAATTTGTGCGGTTTTTAACGGGTTTTCCTACTAGACTAGTCTTTCAGATTATAAAACGCCTTCACGGCTTGGTAATCGGAGAAATCTACGGCAGCTTTGCGGCCATTGCGAAGGTCGTTGGCGGGGATAATCACGATACGAGTAGAAGCAGAGGGGGATGATGTAGAAGCTACTCTTCTATAAATATTGATTCCTGCCGTGTTTCCACCAAACGTAGTTTGAAAATAGAATTCATGTTCAACACCGGTGGAAGGAACTATACCAGGTATAGCGTACCAACCATACGATGATGCATTATTTGGAATGGCGTCTGTCATTCAGACTAATACAGCACTATTATTCATTACTGCAGTAGTGACATTGGAAGGAAAGATAAATTGTTGAGAAAAACCCTTGGCTGCACCCCAAGTTTTGGTGGTGTATGAGATTTGAATCACGTTGGCATTTCCGGGTTGTCCGGTTGCACCTGCGGGTCCGACAGCACCCGTAGGGCCTAGTGGTCCAGCTGGGCCAACAGGGCCCATGGTACCATCTGCCCCGGCAGGGCCTTCACAACTGGTTAGGAGTAAACTACACCAAAGAGCGAAAAAAGGAAAATAGATGATTTGTTCATGAGGAAATTTTGGTTTTGTGCCTACTCTTCATAGTATTTTCGGCGTCCAACAGTTTTAACCTGTGCTAAAACTAAAAGTGCGGGTAGGGGCTTCAAAATTTCAGGGATAAAACGTCGATTTTTGGGATGGAAAGCGTTTAGGCACAGGAATATCTTTTTTTCTCATTGTAACATATATCACGTATTCGCTTAGTGAATCTTTGCAATTTTGTTGAGTCATTCACCATTAATCAGTATCGATTATGTTTAATTTCTTTAATACGAAAAAGGGATACGAAAATATCAGCGGTCAGCAGTTCAATGAGGTTAAGGCCAATCATCCGGATGCGATCATCCTGGACGTTCGGACGGCGGCTGAGTTCCGTCAAGGAGCCATTCCGGGTGCAAAAAATTTGGACATCATGAGTCCTGCTTTCATGGCTCAGTTGGAGCAACTGAATAAAGAAAAGACCTATTTGGTTTATTGCCGTTCAGGTAATCGGAGTGGTCAGGCTTGTCAAATGATGGCTTCGGCTGGTTTTAGTTCTTTGTATAATTTGTCGGGTGGCATTATGTCGTATCGTCCTTAAAATGAAAGCAATCTCGAATCTAATCTTATCGAACTGGAGCGTGATGCGCTTTTTGAGGCTATTTTTAGCCCTTTCAGTGGTTTATTATTCGATAGACGCAAAAGATTACCTGTTTGCCGGATTGGGCCTACTGATGGTCATTCAAACACTCTTAGTGCCAGGCTGTGGCATGGGTACGACGGGATGTGTGGCACCAACGCAAAAACAGGAATCAAATTTAAATGCTGAGGAAGTCCAATATGAAGAAATTAAAGGAAAGTAAGTGGACATTCCTTTCTGTGGTTGCAGGAGGGTTGGGGGGATATTTTTATTGGTCGGAGATAGGTTGTTTAACGGGGACATGTCCCCTGCAAAGCCATTGGCAAATCATGGTTCCTTATGGCATGTTAATAGGCTATATTTTACCAGATTTCGTTCAAAAATTATCTCGTTTTTGGACATGAAGGAGTTCTGGGATAAACGATATGAGAAAGACGGATGGGTATATGGACAAGAGCCCAATGTATTTTTCCAAGAGGTTTTGTCGAGATTGCCACCGGGCCGGATACTTTTACCTGCCGAAGGAGAAGGACGAAATGCGATTTTTTCAGCGCGAACGGGCTGGGAAGTCGAGGCATTTGACTTCAGTCCTGCAGCCAAGCAAAAAGCGTTAACGTGGGCAAAAGAAGAAAATCTTGTGATCCAATATGAACTTCAGGATCTCACGGAATGGAATCCTCTTGAGGAAGTCTATGACGTGGTCTCCTTGATATTTATCCACTTAGTACCAACTCATCGGGTGGATTTTCACCAGAAAGTAATAAAGTCGGTTAAAAAAGGGGGAATTGTGATCATCGAAGCCTTCCGACCCGAGCAGGTAGGTCATTCATCGGGTGGGCCACAGGATCCTCGAATGTTGTATACTTTAGTCGATTTGGAAAATGATTTTATGACTTTGGAAAAGGTATCACAAGAAAACTGGTCGGGGTATCTTGACGAAGGTCAATACCATAGAGGTCAAGCCGAAACGATCCGAATGGTATTTCAGAAAAACTAAAAAGCTTTCCAATTGAGAATTGGAAAGCTTTTTAGAGGAGCCAATCTACCTAGAATTAAGGACTCACTAAGTTAAGACTAATATTTCCATAAAAAGGATTACCAAGTGATGTGGCATATAGAGGAGCCTCGCCTTTCACAGGGTTCTGTGTGGAATGGATATTGAATCGGTAGTTGTATCGTAAACCCGCTTGGGCCATGATCCATATAAAGCCGGTTAATTTTCGCTGGAACATCACCCGAGGTTTCAACTCGCCTCTTCGTAAGAACGCATCACTATTGGCTTCAGCGGTGTTATTTCCTAAATAAAACGAATTTCCTTCAATTTCGTAACCAACTTGGAGTGATCCGTTGGTACCGAAGTTTCGGCGAAGGTGGACACGAGCAGGGAAAATGGATTCGATTCCCCATTTCGGGTTAAACGTTTTGTTGTAATAAATCACCGGAATGTGTAGCACTTGACCTGCACGGTAGGTCCGAGTAGCACCAATTCCGAACATGGTATTGTCATCTTTTTTCCACCCATAAATTGCGGTTGCAGAGTAGGTAGTGGATTTACCCAATTCCAGTTCTTCTAGGTTTCGGTAGGTTCCGTTGGCATCGGCACTTCCTTGGAAGATCAAAAAATGTTTGTTATCCAAAGGTTTAAAAACGGTGGCATTGATACCCGTACTACGCAGACCAGGCTCTAGCGCATTCATCACTCTGGAATTGGAGGGCTGTTCAAATCCGACAGACGTATTCCAATACGTAAGACCAAGGTTCAAAATAAAATTTGACCTAGAGATGACTGGAGCGTTGAATGCCAAGCGCATCCCAGAAAACTGGTTTACGTTGGATTGGTTGATGCTACTTGAGAGGGCATTCCTACTTACGGTGAAGGGAAATCCTCCTTGGAATTCATATCCGATCGAGATCAACTGGGTGGGTGAAAGGTAATTTACTTTTTGAGTACAGTAGGTTTTTACCTTAAAATCATCGGCATCATTTAGATTATCAAAATCAATTTCATCCGGTTCGGGAGTATCTTGACCAAAACTCACGAAGGAGCAGGCCAAGAAACAAAAGGCCAAAGACAGTTTTTTCATTGTAGTTTAGGTTATTTTGTTACTTGGCGTTTCCACACGTCGGTCCGTCCAAAAAGGGAAACACCAATGTAGCCACGGACTTCTAGAGTATTGTCATTGACTAACTTCATTTCGCAGGCATAATCGTTACCAGTTTTAGGGTCATAGATACGACCATTTTCCCAGGTGTTTTTCGATACGTAGTCGAAGTCACGAAGGTTTTCCAATCCTTTGATGAGTTTTTTTCTGTCGGACTCGTTGGGGTTGTTGACATCGGTTCTTGGGGTGCCGTCGGGATTGTTTGGAACTTTGAGCCATACGATCTTACCAAAGTACTTATCCCCTTTTTTATAAATTTGGACGATGCCAGTTCCTTCGCCGTTTTTCCAAAGACCGAGGATCTTATCGCCCTCATTGGCCCAGCTATATTGAAAGGATAGGCCAATAAAAAGGCTCATAAAAAACAGTCTGCTGATGATTTTCATAGAACTTACCATGGATTATTTTGTAATATTTTGGGTAATAACGATGGACAAAATTACTTTGTTTCCTTTAAATCACCAATCACAGCAAAAATTTTGACAGCATGTAACCAATATCACATAGGTTGATCAATAAGGTGGGTAATTTTGGAGCATGAAAGTTTTAGTGAAAAGTTTTTTGATTTGGGCCTTGTGGTCATGTCAACCGACGACCGACACTGCCAACGTGCAGGCGATGGATGCTCTTGAGTTTAAGGAGGAATTGGGAAAACACGCTGAAGTCTTGCTATTGGATATCCGGACACCGCAGGAAATAGCCCAAGGAAAAATTGCTGGGGCGATTGAATTGGATTACTACCAACCTGATTTTGAGGAAAAGGTAAATCAACTGGATCGTTCTAGGCCTGTATTTGTTTATTGTGCCGTAGGTGGAAGAAGTCAGTCGGCTTTGCCGATATTACAAAAGGCCGGATTTAAAGAAATTTATCATTTATCCTCTGGTATCCAAGGGTGGGTACTAGGGGGATATCCTCTGCAAAAATGAAAGAATTGATCGGAAATACGAGATTATGGCTTATCGCTAGTTTAACCCTAGGATTGGCTCCTTTTTTTCCAGAGCCTCATTTGTGGGGGAAGTTAAAGTGGATTGCCGGCGGGGCAATAGGCATGCAACCCATGGACTGGTTGGATGTATTGCTTCATGGAACACCGTGGATCATGCTTGGAATATCCATTGGGTATGGATGGAAACAAAAGAATCGTAAATTGTGATATTAGGGTAAGGGTTGAAAAGCCACGGGTTTTGCCTGTGGCTTTTTTTGGGTCTTTCCTTCCCTTTCTCTTTCCACGTTTTAAATCAGTCTTAATTCCCCTCTAATCGTTTATAATCGTTTAATTAACAGTCGTTTACAAAATTCTTTTTTACCTTCGCCTCTAGTCTTTCTGC